>NZ_MCGQ01000041.1 GCF_002242805.1 Streptomyces diastatochromogenes
GGCGCGAGCCAGCCGGAGGCAGACGCGAGCCGGCGGGGCGAGGCGCGAGCCAGCCGGAGGCAGACGCAAGCCGACCGGAGGGGGACGGAAGCGCGGGCCAGTCGAAAGCGGGCGCGAGCCGGCGGGGCGGAGGCGTGGGGCGGCCAGAGGCGGATGTGAGCGCCAGTCGACCGGTGCGGATCAGGACGGGGTTCGGGCCGCTGCCAGCAGGCGGGTCACGTCGTCGGTGCAGATGGTGAGTGCCGCGCCGATCGTGGCCAGTGCGTCGCGTTCCGCGGGTGTGTAGGGGCCGTCGGCCAGGGCGATGCGGGCGGCCTGCAGGAGCAGGGACTCGCGGCCGGTCGGGGCGAGGTGGGGGGCGAGGGGGTCGAGGGCCTCGTGCAGCTCTATGGCGAGGCTCGCGCCGCACGGGCCGCCGAGGACCCGGCCGGTGTCGGCGGCGAGGGCCTCGACCAGGGCGGCCAGCTGGTCCTCGGTGCAGTCCTCGAAGCCGGCGGCGCGGACCGCGCCGGCGGCCGTCTCCAGGGCCGTACGGGCACCGGTGCCGCCGGCGGCCAGGACGGCGAGGGCGACGGTGTGCACGGCGTCGCGGAGCATCGCGGAGAAGCGGCGGGTGGTGGGGTGGTCGAGAACGTCGGTGCCGAAGTGGTGGCGGCAGGCCGCACACTCCACGACCGGTCCGGTCGCCCCGCGCGGCAGCACGGGCACCCCGAGGAGGGTGAAGCGGCGGCGCCCGGTGAGCCGCTGGTAGTTGCGGTCGCCTCCGCAGCCGGGGCAGTAGAACTCGCCGTCCCCCACGGGTGTCCACGCGGTGCGGGTGCCCAGAATGCGCACGGCCTTGGTGGCACGGTCGTCTCGTCCCCGTACTGGCAGCACGTCGCACCTCCGTAACGACGCGGCAACATCGCCGCGCTGGCGTGATGTTAGCCACATCCAGGAGGCTGAGTCAGTACCTCGTACGAGACCTGTCCGTGACCTGAGGGGTGCGATGGCCGATAAGCGACGGGGCCCCGGCCGCCGTATACAGCGGTCGGGGCCCCGAAAAGCGCCGGTCAGCGCGGGTTGAACCCGGGTCAGCGGGCCGCGCGGTTCACCGCGGAGACGACGGCCTTCAGCGAGGCACGCGTCGTGTTCGCGTCGATGCCGATACCCCACAGAACCTTGTCGTCGATCGCGCATTCGATGTACGAGGCGGCCTGCGCGGAGGCGCCCTCGCTCATCGTGTGCTCCTGGTAGTCCAGCAGGCGTACGTCGATGCCGATGGACTGCAGGGCGTCGAAGAAGGCCGAGATCGGTCCGTTGCCGGAGCCGGTCAGGACGGTGTCCTCACCGTCGACCGTGGCCTCGACGGTGAGGGTGTCCACGCCGTCGGTGTCCGTCGTCGACTGGCCGGTGCGGACCTGGATGCGGCCCCACGGGTTCTCCGGGTTCGGCAGGTACTCGTCCTGGAAGACCGACCAGATGTCGGAGCCGGTGACCTCGCCGCCCTCGGCGTCCGTCTTCGCCTGGATGATCTTCGAGAACTCGATCTGCATCCGGCGCGGCAGGTCCAGCTTGTGGTCGTTCTTCAGGACGTACGCGATACCGCCCTTGCCGGACTGCGAGTTGACGCGGATGACCGCCTCGTAGGAGCGGCCGACGTCCTTCGGGTCGATGGGCAGGTACGGCACCGCCCACTCGATGTCGTCGACCGTGACACCGCGAGCCGCCGCGTCGGCCTCCATGGCGTCGAAGCCCTTCTTGATGGCGTCCTGGTGGGAGCCGGAGAAGGACGTGTAGACCAGGTCGCCCACGTACGGGTGGCGCGGGTGGACCTCCATCTGGTTGCAGTACTCCCACGTACGACGGATCTCGTCGATGTCGGAGAAGTCGATCTGCGGGTCGACGCCCTGGGAGAACAGGTTCATGCCCAGGGTGACCAGGTCGACGTTGCCGGTGCGCTCGCCCTGCCCGAACAGACAGCCCTCGACGCGGTCGGCGCCGGCCATCAGCGCCAGCTCGGCGGCGGCGACGGCCGTACCGCGGTCGTTGTGCGGGTGGACGGAGATGCAGACGTGCTCGCGGCGGGAGATGTTGCGGCTCATCCACTCGAAGCGGTCCGCGTGCGTCGACGGGGTCGAACGCTCCACCGTGGCGGGCAGGTTGAGGATGATCTCGCGGCCCGGACCCGGCTGGTAGACGTCCATGACCGCCTCGCAGACCTCCAGCGCGAAGTCCAGCTCGGTGTCGGTGAAGATCTCCGGGCTGTACTGGTAGCCGAACTCGGTCTCCGGGC
The DNA here is from genome assembly GCF_002242805.1 of Streptomyces diastatochromogenes. GTDB lineage: Bacteria > Actinomycetota > Actinomycetes > Streptomycetales > Streptomycetaceae > Streptomyces > Streptomyces diastatochromogenes. The sequence continues at coordinate 2,276 of NZ_MCGQ01000041.1, forward strand.
CCAGCAGCTTCTCGGCGTACTCCATCACCAGACGGGTGCCGTCGACGGCGATCTGCTTGATCTGGTCCTTGGAGCCGCGGAAGACGACCCGGCGGAAGACCGGCGCGGTCGCGTTGTACAGGTGGACGGTGGCCCGGCGGGCGCCCTTCAGGGACTCCACGGTCCGCTCGATCAGGTCCTCACGGGCCTGGGTCAGCACGGAGATGGTGACGTCCTCGGGGATCGCGCCCTCTTCCTCGATGATCGAGCGCACGAAGTCGAAGTCGGTCTGGCCGGAGGCCGGGAAGCCGACCTCGATCTCCTTGTAGCCCATCTTGACCAGCTGGTCGAACATCCGGCGCTTGCGCTCGGGCGACATGGGGTCGATCAGGGCCTGGTTGCCATCGCGCAGGTCGGTGGAGAGCCAGCGGGGGGCGACGGTGACGCGCTGCTCCGGCCAGGTGCGGTCCGGGATGTCGACCTGCTCGTAGCGGCCGTACTTGTGGATCGGCATGGAACTGGGCTGCTGGCGGTTGGCCATGATGCGGGGGCTCCTTGGAGGTGTCCGGAAGGACGGCCGACGACGCAACGCCAAGCTCCGCGGGGAGGGAGTCGGCCTCGACTACAGGCCCTCGCCGCGGCAGCTAAGAAGGAGCAGCCCGAAACGCATGATGCTCCGCATGCTAGCCGAGCCGCGCCTCGCCGCGAGGGTTCGTATCAGTATGCGGGACCGCGGGTGCAAATCGGGCAAAAAGTGCGCCATACCACTTCGACTACGGGGAGTGAGCCCGATGTCACCGTATTTCACCAATCATGGTTGCGAGTAGTGACACCTGGATCACACAGTGCAAGGGTGCCGGGCATGACGACCAACGGGGGCTTCCAGCCCGTCTTCTGCACGATCGTCCCGCCGCACGTCCTCGACAAGCTCGCGCGCAACGAGGACCCCGCGCTTTCCCGGCCGGCCCGCCGGTCCCTGGAGCACGACGCCTACCAGCGCACCCACCGCCGCCTGACCACGGTGATCGGCGCGCCCGCCGTCGCCGCGCCCGCCGGGGCCGTGGCCGACCAGCCGCACCGCACCATCTACGACGCCGGCCACCAGCAGGACCTGCCCGGCACGAAGGTCCGCGAGGAGGGCGCCGAGCCCGGTGCGGACGCCACGGTCAACCGCGCCTACACGGGCCTCGGCGCCACCTTCGAGCTGTACCTGAAGGCGTACGGCCGCAACTCCATCGACGGCGAGGGCCTGCCGCTGGACGCGACCGTGCACTTCGGCGAGGGCTACGACAACGCCTTCTGGAACGGCGAGCAGATGGTGTTCGGCGACGGCGACAACGAGATCTTCCTGGACTTCACCATCCCGGTGGACGTCATCGGCCACGAGCTGACCCACGGCGTCACCCAGCACACCGCGAACCTGGCCTACTTCGGCCAGTCCGGCGCGCTCAACGAGTCGGTCTCCGACGTCTTCGGCTCGCTGATCAAGCAGTACGCGCTCGGCCAGAGCGCCGCCGAGGCCGACTGGCTGATCGGCGCGGGCCTGCTCGCCCCGCGCGTCACCGGCACCGCCCTGCGCTCCATGAAGGCGCCGGGCACGGCGTACGACGACGACGTCCTCGGCAAGGACCCGCAGCCTGCGACCATGGAGGACTACGTCCGCACCGGCCGCGACAACGGCGGCGTGCACATCAACTCGGGCATCCCGAACCACGCCTTCTACCTGGTCGCCACGGCCATCGGCGGCAACGCCTGGGAGCGGGCCGGACAGATCTGGTACGACGTCCTGACCGGCGGCGAGCTGAAGCAGGACGCCGAGTTCACCGACTTCGCCACGCTGACCGTCCAGGCCGCCCGCGAGCGCTACGGCTCCGGCGACGAGCTGCAGGCCGTGCAGAAGGCGTGGGAGCAGGTGGGGGTGCGGACGCTGTAGTTCCTGTACTAGAAGTGACCCATGCGTATCCAAGTGCGGCGCACGGGCGGCTTCGCGGGCATCGAGCGCCGGGCCGAGGTGGACACCTCGGGCCGGCCCGACGCCCATGAGTGGCACACCCTGGCCGAACGCGCCCTCGCGTCCGGCCAGAGCACGCGCCCGGCCGGGGTCCCGGACGGCTTCAGCTACGAGATCACCGTGGACGGCCGGACGGTGTACGCGGCCGACCCCCGACTGACCGGGGAACAGCGGGAGTTGATCTCGCGGGTGCTGAAGGAGGGTGCGTAACCACGGTTTCACGCCGGGGCGTTGACTTCCCTTACCGGGGGTAAGGATGATCCCGGCCATGGCGACTGACGCACGCAATCCGATCCCCCGCTTCCCGGCCGGCTTCCTGTGGGGTGTCTCGACCTCCGCCCACCAGATCGAGGGTGCGGCCGACGAGCGCGAGGCGTCCGTGTGGGACGTGTTCACGGCCGAGCCGGGGCGGGTGAAGGACGGCACGACGGCGGCGGTGGCCTGCGACCACTACCACCGCTACCGGGAGGACGTGGCCCTCCTCGCCGGCCTCGGCGTGGATGCGTACCGCTTCTCGATCTCCTGGCCCCGCGTGAACTCCCCCGGCGGCCTGGACTTCTACGACCGTCTGGTGGACGAGCTGTGCGCGGCGGGCGTACGGCCCGTGCCCACCCTCTTCCACTGGGACCTGCCCGCCTCGCTGGACTGGCTGGAACGGGACACGGCGGACCGGTTCGCCGAGTACGTGTCCGTGGTGGCCGAACGCCTCGGCGACCGAGTCCCTAGGTGGATCACCCTCAACGAGCCCGCCGAGCACACCCTGCTGGGCCACGCCCTCGGCGCCCACGCGCCCGGCAGGCAGCTCCTCTTCGACGCGCTCCCGGTCGCCCACCACCAGCTCCTCGCCCACGGTCTCGCGGTACGGGCCCTGCGCGCGGCCGGCGCGACGGACATCGGCATCGCCAACTCCCACGGCCCCACCTGGCCGGCCTCCGACGAACCGGCCGACCTGGAGGCGGCGGGCTTCTACGACACCCTGCTCAACCGGCTGTTCGCCGAGCCGGTCATCCTGGGCGCCTACCCGGAGGGCATCGGCGACCTGATGCCCGGCGACGTGTCCGCCGACCTGAAGGTCGTCTCCGAGCCCGTCGACTGGTACGGGGTCAACTACTACGCGCCGACCAGGGTGGGCGCGCCGCAGGGCACCGAGATCGAGTTCGGCGGCCTGACCATGCCGGCCGAACTGCCCTTTTCCGTCCGGGAGATCGAGGGCCGCCCGGTGACCGACTTCGGCTGGCCCGTCGTCCCGGAGGGGCTGACGGAGCTGCTCACGGGCTTCCGCGACCGCTACGGCGACCGGCTCCCGCCGATCGTCATCACCGAGAACGGCTGCTCCTACGAGGGCGTCGACGATCAGGACCGGATCGCCTACCTGGACGGCCATGTCCGCGCCCTGCACACGGCGCTGGAGTCCGGAGTGGACGTACGCGGCTACTTCGTCTGGTCCCTGATGGACAACTTCGAGTGGGCGGAGGGGTACGCGCGCCGCTTCGGCCTGGTCCACGTGGACTTCGAAGCCCAGCAGCGCACGCCGAAGGCGTCGTACCACTGGTTCCGGGACGTGCTGCGGGCGCAGAGATGACCACCGCCCGCGCCTCGGCCGCCCTCGCCGAGCCCGTGGAGCGGGTCGGCCGCGGCTGGACGGCGGCACTCTCGCTGGCCAACGGGGCGATCTGGGTGGGCTGGTTCGGCCCGCTGCAGATCCTGCTCGCCTCCCAGGCGAAGGACTTCGCACCCGGCTCCGGGATGTCGAAGGAGACGATGCTGGCGTGGGTGACGGGGGCGGGCGCGGTGGTCTCGCTGCTCGCGAACCCCTTCTTCGGCGCCCTGTCCGACCGCACGACCGCCCGCCGGGGCCGCCGTACCCCGTGGATCGTGGCGGGCACGGCGGGCGGTGCGCTGTCGTTGCTGCTGCTCGCGGGCGCGGGCGGGCTCTGGACGATGACGCTGGGCTGGTGCCTGGTGCAGCTCACGCTGAACGCGGCCTTCGCGGCGGTGACCGCGGCCGTGCCGGACCGGGTGCCACGGCTCCAACGGGGCTCGGTGGGCGGCTGGTTGGGGGCGGCGCAGATCCTGGGCGTGGTGGGCGGGACGGGCCTGGCGACAGCGGCCGGCGGGATCGGCGCCGGGTACACGGCCTGCGCGGTGTTCACGCTGGTGGGCGTCCTGCCGTACATACTGCGCTACGAGGATCTGCGCCTGGCACCGGAGGAGCGGCCGCCCTGGTCCTGGCGCGGCTTCCTGGCCTCCTTCTGGCTCAGCCCGCGCCGCCACCCCGACCTGGGCTGGGCCTGGCTGACCCGCTTCCTGATGAACCTCAGCAACTCGCTGGTGCTGCTGTATCTCCTCTACTACCTGCGCGACCGGCTGCACTACTCCGACCCCGACCAGGGCGTGCTCATCCTCACGGCGGTCAACAGCCTGACGCTGATGGCGACGGTCGTGTGGGGCGGGGTGTGGTCGGACCGGGTGGGCCGGCGCAAACCGTTCGTCGTCTGGTCGGGCGTGCTGATGGCGGTGGCCACGGCGGCCCTGGCCGGCTGGCAGACCTGGCCGGGCGCGATCGTCGCGTCGGCGGTCCTGGGGATCGGCTTCGGCGTGTTCACCTCGGTCGACTTCGCCCTGATGACCGACGTCCTGCCGAAGGCGCTGAACCGCGGCAAGGACCTGGGCGTGATCAACGTGGCCAACGCCCTGCCCCAGGTGGCGGCCCCCGCCCTGGCCGCACCGGTCGTGACGTACCTCGGCGGCTACCGGGTGCTGTACCTCGTGTCGGCGGTGATCGGGCTGGCGGGGGCGGTGCTGGTGGGGCGGATACGGGGGGTGGAGTAGCTACAGGGCCCCGGCGTCGCGGGCGCTCCACAGGGTCGGGTACTGGGGCCGGTAGCCCAGTTCGCGGCGGATCCGGTCGGTGGAGACGAGGCAGTACCAGGGGTCGGGGTCGACGCCGTCGCCCGGGAGGTCGGCACCGAGGAGTTGGCGGAGTTCCAGGGTGGTGACGGGGGCGTCGTCGGCGATGTTGTAGGCGCGGCCGTCGGCGCCGGGGGCGTACAGCAGACGCAGCAGGCCCTGGGCGACGTCGGCGGTGTGCACGAGGTGGAAGAAGCGCTTGGCGGCGGGCCAGCCCTCGGTCCAGCGGACGGCGGCGGCCAGGTGCGGGTCGCCCTCGCCGTAGACGTAGCCGAGCCGGCCGATGCGCAGGTCGAGCCCGTCCAGCGCCGCCAGTCCGCGCTCGGCCTCGGCCTTGGCCTGCGGGTACGCGGTCCACATCGGCCCGCCGGGCACGCAGGGGTCGTCCTCGACGTGCGGGCGACCGCGCCCGGTGCCGTACACGAGAACGGTGCTGACCTGCACGAACCGCCGTGCCCCTGAGGCGAGGGCGGCGCGCCCCAGCTCCAGGGCGGCGTCCCGGTTGACGGCCGTGGCCTCCTCGTCCGGTACGCCCCGGAAGGCGGCCGCGATGTTCACGACGGCGTCGGCTCCGGCGAGGGCCTTGCCGAGGGCGTCGGTGTCGCGGAGGTCGCCGAGGACGGGTTCGGCGCCGAGGTCCGCGAGCCGGTCGGCGCGGGAGGGGTCCCGCACCAGGACCCGGATCTGCTCCCCCGGTCGCCGCTGTGCCAGCAGCCGGGGCAGGAAGCCGGTTCCGACCTGGCCGGTGACGCCGGTGACGAGTGTGGTCGACATGATGTGTCCCTCTCGGTGGTCTTCTCGGTGGTCGTCTCCACCCTCGGCGTCGGCCGACCGGACCGGGAGAGACCTTCCGATCAGGGGATCGGCAGTCCCTGGATAAGCGGGGCCCGCTCCCCCACGCTGGAGGGGTGAACCGACCCGAACTCGCCGACTTCCTGCGCCGCGGCCGGGGCCGCCTGGACCCGTCCGACGTCGGCCTCGCCGCGGGCGCCCGCCGCCGTACCCCGGGCCTGCGCCGGGAGGAGGTGGCGTCGCTGGCGGGCATGTCGGTGGACTACTACACGCGCCTGGAGCAGTCCCGCGGCCCCCGCCCCTCCCGCCAGATGCTGACCGCTCTCGCCCGGGCCCTGCGCCTGACGGACGACGAACGGGACCATCTCTTCCATCTGGCGGGCGAGGAGCCGCCACGCCGGGAGGTCACCTCGACGCACGTCCGCCCGGGCCTGCTGCTGGTCCTCGACCGACTCCACGACACACCCGCGCAGGTGATCACGGACTGCGGTGAGGTATTGGCCGAGAACCCGATGTGGAGGGCCCTGCTGGGAGACGCATCGGCCCGCCCGCCACGCGAGCGCAACCTGATCCGCCGCTTCTTCCTCGATCCCTCGGTCCGCGAGCTGTTCCCGCCGGAGGACGTTCCCGGACACGCCGCAGCCCACGTGGCGGGCCTCCGCGCGGTGGCCGCGGCCCGCCCCGCGGACCCGGAGCCGGCCGCCCTGGTGGCCGAACTACGCGCAGCCAGCGAGGAGTTCGCGCGGCTGTGGGAGCAGCACCAGGTGGCCGTCCGCCAGAGCGCCACCAAACGCTTCCGGCACCCGGTGGTCGGCCTCCTGGAACTGGACTGCGAGATCCTCCTCGACCACGCCCACCACCAGTACCTGGTCATCCACACGGCCCGTCCGGGCACGGAGTCCTACGAACGCCTGCAGCTGCTCCGCGTGGTGGGTCTGCAGGACATGTCACCCAGCCGGCCCTGACCGCACAGACTCCTCCGCGGGCTTCCCGACACCGCTCGCGGACTAGAAGCCCAGCCGCCGCAGCTGCTTCGGGTCCCGCTGCCAGTCCTTCGCCACCTTCACGTGGAGGTCGAGGAAGACCGGCGTGCCGAGCAGTGCCTCGATGTGCTTGCGGGACTTGATGCCGACCTCCTTCAGGCGCTTGCCCTTGGGGCCGATGATGATGCCCTTCTGGCTGGGACGTTCGATGTAGACGTTGGCGTGGATGTCCAGGAGGGGACGGTCCGCGGGGCGGTCCTCGCGCGGGAGCATCTCCTCCACGACCACCGCGATGGAGTGCGGCAGTTCGTCGCGGACGCCTTCCAGGGCCGCCTCACGGATCAGCTCCGCGATCATGACCTGCTCGGGCTCGTCCGTGAGGTCACCCTCGGGGTAGAGGGCCGGGCCCTCGGGCAGCAGCGGGACGATCAGGTCGGCCAGCAGGCCCACCTGCTTGTCGCCGACCGCCGACACCGGCACGATCTCCGCCCACTCGAAGCCCAGCTCCTTGCCCAGCTGGTCGATCGCGATCAGCTGCTCGGCGAGGGCCTTGGAGTCGACCAGGTCGGTCTTGGTGACGATGGCGACCTTCGGGGTCTTCCGGATCCCGGCCAGCTCCTTGGCGATGAACCGGTCGCCCGGGCCGAGCTTCTCGTTCGCCGGAAGGCAGAAGCCGATCACGTCGACCTCGGCCCACGTCGTCCGTACGACGTCGTTGAGCCGCTCGCCGAGCAGGGTGCGCGGTTTGTGGAGCCCCGGGGTGTCGACCAGGATCAGCTGGGCGTCGGGCCGGTGCACGATGCCGCGTACCGTGTGCCGCGTGGTCTGCGGCTGGTTGGCGGTGATCGCCACCTTCTGCCCGACCAGAGCGTTCGTGAGGGTGGACTTGCCCGCGTTGGGACGGCCCACGAAGCAGGCGAAGCCGGCGCGGTGGGCGGTCTCGGCCGGCTCTTCGGATGACGGGGTACGAACGCTCATGGCGACCATTGTCCCTGATCCACAAAGCCGTCCCGTACCGGTGGGGCATACCCCGTCCACACGTGAGCTTTCGGAAACCCCCACGCAACGAAACGTCACGGAAACACACCCGTACGCAACCGGAAACTCACACCGGTGACCCTCTGACGAGCCCGCACACCGTTGGAGACGCCCGTGACCCTCGCCGCCGCTCACGTGAACACCGGCGACACCGCCTGGCTGCTCGCGGCCACCGCCCTCGTCCTGCTGATGACCCCGGGTCTGGCCCTGTTCTACGGCGGCATGGTCCGCACGAAGAGCGTCCTCAACATGCTGATGATGAGCTTCGTGTCGATCGCCCTGGTGACGGTGGTGTGGCTGGCGGTCGGTTACTCGCTGGCCTTCGGCGACGACATCGGCGGCGGGCTGATCGGCGGGCTGGAGCACGCGGGCATGAGCGGCCTCGGCCCGGACAGCGTCCACGGCTCGGTCCCCACCCTCCTCTTCGCCACCTTCCAGCTCACCTTCGCGATCATCACGGCCGCCCTGATCAGCGGCGCGGTCGCGGACCGTACGAAGTTCTCGGCGTGGCTGGTCTTCGTCCCGGCGTGGACCCTCCTCGTATACGTTCCGGTCACCCACTGGGTGTGGGGTCCCGGTGGCTGGATCCTCGACAAACTCGGCGCCCTCGACTTCGCGGGCGGTCTGCCCGTCGAGATCACCTCGGGTGCGTCCGGGCTGGCCCTGTGCCTGGTCATCGGGCCGCGCCTCGGCTTCAAGAAGGACGCGATGCGTCCGCACAACCTGCCCATGGTGGTCCTCGGCGCCGGCCTGCTCTGGTTCGGCTGGTTCGGCTTCAACGCGGGCTCCGCGCTCGGCGCGAACGGCCTGGCCGCGGCCGCCTTCCTCAACACCCTGGCCGCCGGCTGCACCGGCCTGCTCGGCTGGCTCTTCGTCGAGCAGCGGCGCGACGGCCACCCGACCACGCTGGGCGCCGCCTCCGGCGCGGTGGCCGGCCTGGTCGCGATCACGCCCTCCTGCGGCACGGTCTCCCTGCTCGGCGCGCTGGTCGTGGGCCTGGCCGCCGGTGTCGTCTGCTCCTACGCGGTGAGCTGGAAGTTCAGGCTGAACTTCGACGACTCGCTGGACGTCGTCGGCGTCCACCTGGTCGGCGGCGTCATCGGCACCCTCCTCATCGGCCTGTTCGCCGAGAAGGCGATGACCGGCGGCGTCGAGGGCCTGTTCTACGGCGGCGGGCTCGCCCCGCTCGGCAAGCAGCTGCTGGCCGTCGTGGTCGTCGCGGGGTACGCCTTCGCGGTGACGTACGGCCTCGGCAAGCTGATCGACCGGGCGATGGGCCTGCGGGCGAGCGAGGAGCAGGAGCACACCGGCCTGGACCTTACGGTGCACGCCGAGACGGCTTACGATCACGGGGTCCTGGGGCACGGTGCCCCGGTCTCCGCCTCCGTCGTCCCCACCGCCCAGAAGGTCAAGAGCCAGGCATGAAGCTCATCACCGCGATCGTCAAGCCGTACCGCCTGGACGCGGTCAAGACCGCCCTGCAGGAGCTGGGCGTGCACGGTCTGACCGTGACCGAGGCGAGCGGCTACGGCCGCCAGCGCGGCCACACCGAGGTGTACCGGGGGGCCGAGTACCAGGTCGACCTGGTACCGAAGGTCCGGATCGAGGTCGTCGTCGAGGACGCGATCTCCGAGGACGTGATCGACGCGATCGTCAGCGCCGCGCAGACGGGGAAGATCGGGGACGGGAAGGTGTGGGCGCTGCCCGTGGAGACCGTCGCACGGGTGCGGACCGGCGAGCGCGGCCCCGACGCGCTCTGACCAGCAGCACACCCGTCACCACGCCCGCGACGAACACCAGCCCGGCGAGCAGCCACGGCAGCGCGAAGAAGGAGGCGCTCGCCGACTGGCGGGTGTCCTGCGCGCTCGCGGTCAGGGTGATGTCGCCCCAGTCGAGCTGGGGTGCGCCGTGCCAGGTCTCGGTGAGCCGCACGCTCTGTCCCGGCAGCAGCTCGGACGGGATCCCCTTCAGGTCGCGGTCGAGCAGCGTACGGCCGAACAGCCCGCGCGCCTTCAGCTCCACCTTGGGGTCGAGGGTGACGTTCCCGGTGTTGCGCAGGGTGTAGCCGATGGTCGCCGTGCTGTCGCCGAAGCCGGGGACGAGCGGCTGGTGCTGGCTGAGATGCACCTGCTCGACGGAGATCCCGGTCAGCGTGGGCCCGCCGACCCGGAGGTAGACACGGGCGCCGACGGCCCGCTGCACACCGAGCGCCAGCTTGCCGCTGCCGGGGTCGACCCGCTCGTCGAGCGCGACGATCGCGCCCGGGTGGTCTCCCGGTTCGGCGCCCTGGGGTACGCGCAGGGTGAAGGGCACGGTGACGGTCCTGTGGCCGGGCACGGTGACCCGTGACCTGGCGGGCCTGGCCCACGCGCCCACCCCGCGCATCCGTTCCTTCAGGGTCCGTACGGCGAACCCGCCGTCGCGGGCGGTGTTGTAGGCGTCGGCCGCATAGAGCCGGAAGGTGAGCGGCTTGCCGGTCTTGTTGGCCACGGCGACCTTGTCGGTGAGGGTCTGCCCGGGGTCGGCCGAGAGGTAGAAGTAGGGGCGCGCGGCGACCTTGGAGGCGACCGGGTAGACGGACCAGCTGCCGTTGTCGGCGGCCCGCGCGGGGACGGCCGTCAGCCCGAGGAACAGGCCGATCAGGCTCAGGAGGAGGACGTACGGCTTGCGCATGGGTGCGGACCCCCCATGGGCTCGGGTCGTGGCGGTCGGGCGGGTGCGGCCCCGTGGTGCGGCAGGGCGCCCGGCCACCGGTGTCGGAGTGCGGGTCAGGTGAGGGTGAGGGTCAGGACGCCGGAGTACGAACCCGGAGGCGTGAACGCCGGTACGTCCAGGGAGAGTCCGGCGTCGACGGTGAACTCACCGCCGGTGAGCGTGGCGGCCGGGGTGGACGCGAGGGTCGCTCCCGAGGTGCCCACCGCGCCCGTGGAACCGGCCTTGCAGGTGCTGGGGCTGCCCGCCTTGGTCACACAGGCGGGGGTCCAGCTCAGCCTGCTCGCGTCGATCTTGGCGCCGGGACCGGTGAAGTCGGTGACCTTGCCGGTCAGGGACCAGCCCGCGGGCCCGCCGCGGAAGTCCTTGACGGTCACCGTCTGCAGCGCTCCGGTGGAGGCCCCGCCCTTGCCGAAGTCGACCGACGACAGCCCGACGGCGTCCCCGGCCTGGGACATGGACAGGGTGCCCGCCTTGACCGTGGTGGTCAGCTTCTGGCTGCCGGCCGGGACGGGCGTGTTGTCGTTGACGACGTAGGCCGCGGGGCCCGCGCCCTTGTCCGCGCTCCAGGAGCCGCCCTCGTAGGCCACGATCCCGGTCGTCGTCTTGTCGTTGACGACGAGGGAACCGCTGAAGGAGCCCTGGGCGTTGGCGGTCACGGTGGCGGTGTCCGCGGTCTGGGTGGCCCCGGCCCGCCCGGCCAGGGTGACGGTGGCGCCCGGCGTGAAGTTGCTGCCGCTGACCGTGACACCGGCACCCGGGTCACCGGAGGCCGAACCCAGCGAGATGGCACGGGTGTTGGCCGGGGTCCCGTCGGTCGCGGTGACGGTCTGCGACACCGGGGCAGGCGGGTTGGTGACCGTGCACGGGGTGTCCAGCTCGAGGATGTAGCTGGTGTGGATGTTGTAGTCGCCCGGCGAGAGGCTGATCTGGCCGGCCTTGGTCACGGTGAACGTCCCGGTCATGGAGAAGGACGGGAACGCGGCCTTCCCCGGCACCGGCGGGTTCTTCTTCGGTCCGGCGACGGTGACGTCACCGGTCTGGGCGCCGCCGAGGGTGACCTTGCCGGTCGGGGTCATGATGTCGGCCGGCAGGGCCAGGTCGGTGGGGTTGCTGGCGGCGGCCGTGACCACGGTGTAGGTCACGGTGACCGTGTCGCCGACCTTCGGGCTGGCGTTGTCCACCGACACGCTCGCGGTGGTGGTGCCGTCGATCGGCGGAATGCCCGCGACGGCGGGCGGGATGCAGTGCGTGGCGAAGTCCACGTTCGTACCGGCGGCACCGGCCGGACCGGCCAGCGCGCCGCCCGCGGTGACCGCGAGAGCGGTCGCCCCGAACAGCGACGCCCAGCGCCACCGTCGGGATCTTAGGGGTGTCGAACCCATGGGGGCCCCTCCTGAGGGTTGCGGGCGCAGCGGCTCATCTGCGCCGACAGGGGGCATTGATGTGGAGCCCGCGTGAGAAGTCAATGGAGATGCCGCAGAAATCTGACGGATCATCAGTTTCTGCGGCATCCCCGGGAGATCCGGTGAGAACCGGAACAGATCGCTCAGTTCCGTCAGTCGAAGACGAACGGTCCCGGCGACTGCTTGGCCGTCGCCGTACAGGTGACGTTGACCCCGAAGATCGTCATCTGCAGCGAGCCGCCGTACGCCTCCAGGCTGTCGCCGGAGGCCACGGTGCCGGTGAGCGGGCCGGCCGTGACCGGGTCGCCGGCGGCCATGGCCGGGTTCTTCGTGCCGGTGAAGACGGTGGTGCCGCCGCTCGCCTTGACCAGGGTGAGCTTGGAGGTGATGGAGTCCTTCGCCACCGCGACCGGCGCCTTGACCGCGGAGGAGGTGAGCGTGATGGTGGCCGAGGTGCCGCTCTGGGTGGCGGTGAGCGTGGCCGCGCCACCGCCGAAGATGCCGCAGCTCGCGTTGATGGTCGCCGTCTGGGGAGTGACGGCGGCCGCGGTGGGCGCGAAGGCGAGTCCGGTGACCGCGAGGGCCCCGGCGACCAGCGCCGCACCAGTTGAAGTGCGCTTGCCTCTCATGGGGATCCGCTTCCCTTCCCTGTGGGGATGCCATGTGGGGATGGTCGGAAGGTGCGCCGACGAACGGCAGGCCTGAGCAGGTGGATGCGGGCACGCTGCGGCGGCGGTGCGGATCTGACGGATCGTCGGAACTTACGGCTCCATTGATGCGCGAGAGGCAGGCGACGGCAAGGATGAAATCCGGACTACTCCGCGGCGCCGGCCGGGACCGTCAGCTTCACGGCCCCGTCCGGCCCGGCGAGCAGCACCGGCGTCTCGGCACCGCCCAGGTCGGCCACGGCGGCCCGGTCCTCGGCGGCGACGCCCTCCGCCTCGCTCACCACGGCCGCCGCCTCCAGCGACGTCGCCCCGGAGGCCACGGCCATGGCGACGGCGGTCTGCAGGGCACTCAGCTTCAGCGACGCGAGCTGCACCGACCCGGCGACGTACGTACGCCCGGTCTCGTCCCGTACGGCTGCCCCCTCGGGCACACCGTTGCGGGCCCGGGCGGAACGGGCCAGGGTGACGATCTTGCGGTCCTCGGGGTCGAGCGCGTTGCTGTCGGTCATGCCCCGAGCATACGGACCGGGCCGGGCCTGCACCGAGGTCAGTCCAGGGTCTGAACGATCTCGCTCCGGGCGGCCGAGTGCAGCACGCGGGCACGGGCGCCGTTCACCAGGGGAAGGTAGGGCGCCACGTGGCCGCACTCGACGTCCGCGACGATCGGTACGCCCAGGGAGCCGAGGGCGTCGAGCACGGCCTCGTGCTGGGTGAGGGTGCCGCCGTCGGGGGCGTGGGTGCGGCCCACGAGGACGGCGACCGCCCGGTCGAAGAACCCGTTGAGCCGCATGCCGTGCAGGTTGCGGCAGATGGTGAACGCGTTGTCCTCGACGGCCTCGACGTAGACCAGCAGCCCCTCGTCGCCGGCCAAGGACGAGGTGTCCAGGTACGGCGTCCCGGCGAGGTTGGCGAGGGTCTCGACGCAGCCGCCGATGAGCCGGCCTTCGACGTCCACGTCACCGGTGCCGTCGAGCCGGGTCCAGGTGCCCTCGGCGTCCAGGGTGAGGTCGCGGATCCCGGGGTACTGGACGTAGTCGTCCCAGCCGCCGGACCGGTGACGGCCGGGCGGGGTCTGGGAGAGCGGCTCGCCCTGCGGCGCCGCCACGATGTCGAGCCAGGACAACAGGCCCTCGGGCGTCCGGTACGGCGTGTCCATGAGGTTGTTGCCGTGCACGGTCGCGACGCCGGTGAGCAGGGTCAGGGGCGTGATCAGGGTCGACATGTCGGAATAGCCGACCACCCACGTCGGCTCGGCCCGCCCGATCTTCTCGAAGTCGAGCAGCGGCAGCAGGTCGATCGCCGTCTCCCCGCCCCACGGCGGCACCACGGCCCGGATCTCCGGATCGGTGAGCATCTCGGTCAGTTCGGCGGCGCGCTCGGCGGCCGGGGCGCTGATGTGTCCGGTGCCGTCCATGCACCGGCCGACGACCACCTCGTACCCGCGCGCCTCCAGGTCGCGTATCGCCAGGTCGAGGCGCCCGCGCATCTTCTCGGCCACCCCGCTGGACGGGGAGGTCACACCGATACGGTCGCCGGGGCGCAGTGGGCGCGGATATCGCACAGAAGACATGCCGGATTCTGACACGGGGTCAACCGGCCCCGGCAAAGGGTTTTACGCCCGGTCCAGCCGGAGTCGCTCCGCCCTCGGCAGGCCCGCGACGACGAGGTCGTAGGAGTCCTCGATCAGCTCTCTGACCAGGCGGTCCGGGAGGCCGCCGTCCACCGTCACCGTGTTCCAGTGCCGCTTGTTCATGTGGTAGCCGGGGATGACCAGCCCCTCGTGCTCACTCCGCAGCCGGACCGCGTCCTCCGGGTCGCACTTGAGGTTGACCGTCAGGGGCCGCGCGTCCAGCCAGGTCAGCGCGAACATCTTGCCCAGCACCTTGAAGACCGAGATCTCCGGGCTGAACGGGAAGTCCTCCACCGCCGCGTTGAAGGACAGGCAGAAGGCGCGCAGCTCCTTGGGGGTCACTCGGGCTTCTCCTCCCGGTCCGGCCCGCCGGCCGGCTCCACCAGGACCGTGACGATCTTGTTCCGGCGGCCGGCCGCCGCCTCCGCCGTCAGCCGCAGCCTGCGCTCGTCGGGCAGTTCGACCTGGGCCGAGGCACCGGCGATGGGCACGCGGCCGAGCGCCTTGGCGAGCAGTCCGCCGACCGTCTCCACGTCCTCGTCGTCGTACTCCTCCAGGCCGTACAGCTCGCCGAGATCGGTGATGTCGAGGCGCGCGGTGACCCGGTAGCGGTCGTCGCCGAGGTCCTCGACGGGCGGGAGTTCGCGGTCGTACTCGTCGGTGATCTCGCCGACGATCTCCTCGAGGATGTCCTCGATGGTGACGATCCCGGCGGTGCCGCCGTACTCGTCGATGACGACGGCGACGTGGTTGCGGTCCTTCTGCATCTCGCGCAGCAGGTCGCCGGCGTTCTTGGTGTCGGGGACGAAGACCGCCGGGCGCATGGCCGTGGACACCAGGTCGTTCTCGGCGTCGCGGCTGATGTGCGTCTTGCGGACCAGGTCCTTCAGATACACGATCCCGACGATGTCGTCCTCGCTCTCCCCGGTGACCGGGATCCGCGAGAAGCCGGAGCGCAGGGCGAGGGTGAGGGCCTGGCGGATGGTCTTGTAGCGCTCGATCACCACCAGGTCGGTGCGCGGGACCATGACCTCCCGTACGAGGGTGTCGCCCAGCTCGAAGACCGAGTGCACCATGCGGCGCTCCTCGTCCTCGATCAGCGACTCCTTCTCGGCGAGGTCGACCAGCGCGCGCAGCTCCGCCTCGGAGGCGAACGGGCCGCGGCGGAAGCCCTTTCCGGGGGTGAGCGCGTTGCCGATGAGGATCAGGAGCGACGGGATCGGGCCCATGATCCGGGCGAGGGGCAGCAGCACGTACGCCGCCGCCGTCGCCGTGTTCATCGGGTGCTGGCGGCCGATGGTGCGCGGGGAGACGCCGACGGCGACGTACGACACCAGGACCATCACGCCGATGGCGACCAGCAGGGCCTGCCAGGTGGCCGCGAACTCCTGCAGGCAGGCGTACGTCACCAGGGCCGCGGCCGCCATCTCGCAGGCGACGCGGACCAGCAGGGCCACGTTCAGATAGCGGGTGGGATCGGCGGCGACCTGGGCCAGCTTGGCGCTGCCGCGCCGCCCGGTGCGGACGGCCTCCTCGGCGCGGAAGCTGGAGACGCGCGCGATGCCCGCCTCCGCGCAGGCGGCGAGCCAGGCGACCACGACGAGGGCGATGGCACCGATGACGATCTGAGGACTCATGGGGTGCGCTTACGACACCGTCGGCGCCGGCGACGGGCCGGTCAGCCCCCGCTCGGCCCGCCACCCGTCCACGATGGCGGCCTGGAGCCCGAACATCTCCGCCTTCTCGTCGGGCTCCTCGTGGTCGTACCCGAGCAGGTGCAGCACTCCATGGACGGTGAGCAACTGCAGCTCCTCGTCCATGGAGTGCTGCGTCGGCGCTTCGGCACCCTGTTTGGTGGCGACCTCCGGGCACAGCACGATGTCACCGAGCAGGCCCTGCGGCGGCTCCTCGTCGTCCTTCGACGGCGGCCGCAGCTCGTCCATCGGGAACGACATGACATCGGTCGGACCCGGCAGGTCCATCCACTGGATGTGCAACTGCTCCATGGCGTCGGCGTCCACGACGATCACCGAGAGCTCGGAGAGCGGGTGG
The DNA here is from genome assembly GCF_002242805.1 of Streptomyces diastatochromogenes. GTDB lineage: Bacteria > Actinomycetota > Actinomycetes > Streptomycetales > Streptomycetaceae > Streptomyces > Streptomyces diastatochromogenes. Next base: position 18,457 of record NZ_MCGQ01000041.1, read on the forward strand.
ATGCGCATCCGCGCGAGCGCGTAGCGGGCGATGTCGAGGATCGCCTGCTCGTCTACCTCGGTGCCGGACTCGTTGTTGACGTCGATCGACATGGTCGTGCTGGTCTACTTCCCCTTGGAGCCCTTGGCACCGGGCCTGCCATGGCCGCCCTTGTGGGCGCCGTTCTCGGTGCCGTGCTTGCTGTCGTACAACTCGTACGCGTCGACGATACGGCCCACCAGCTTGTGCCGTACGACATCGTGGGACGACAACCGGGAGAAGTGGACGTCCTCGACGCCCTCCAGGATCTCCTGCACCTGCCGCAGACCGCTCTTGGTGCCGTTCGGCAGGTCGACCTGCGTCACGTCACCGGTGATCACGATCTTCGAGTCGAAGCCGAGGCGGGTGAGGAACATCTTCATCTGTTCGGGGCTCGTGTTCTGGGCCTCGTCGAGAATGATGAAGGCGTCGTTGAGCGTGCGGCCGCGCATGTACGCGAGCGGCGCGACCTCGATCGTGCCCGCCGCCATCAGCCGCGGGATCGAGTCCGGGTCGAGCATGTCGTGCAGCGCGTCGTACAGCGGGCGCAGGTAGGGGTCGATCTTCTCGTAGAGCGTGCCCGGCAGGAAGCCGAGGCGCTCGCCGGCCTCGACCGCGGGACGGGTCAGGATGATCCGGTTGACCTGCTTGGACTGCAGGGCCTGTACGGCCTTGGCCATGGCCAGATAGGTCTTGCCGGTACCGGCGGGGCCGATGCCGAAGACGATCGTGTGCTTGTCGATCGCGTCGACGTACCGCTTCTGGTTGAGGGTCTTGGGGCGGATGGTGCGTCCACGCGAGGACAGGATGTTCTGCGTCAGTACCTGGGCCGGGGTCTCCGGTCCGTCGCTCGTCCCGTTCTCGCTCGCCTTGAGCATGGCGATCGAGCGTTCCACTGCGTCCTCCGTCATCGGCTGCCCGGTGCGGAGCACCAGCATCATCTCGTCGAACACGCGCGAAATAAGGGCGACGTCCGCAGGGTCGCCGACCGCGCTGATCTCATTGCCCCGGACATGTATGTCGGCTGCCGGGAAGGCCTTCTCGATCACGCGCAGAAGGGAGTCACCGGAACCCAGCACGGTCACCATGGGGTGCTGGGCGGGGACGGTGAGCTGCGCTCGTGCCTGCTCCTGCGCGGGGGTGTGAGCTGTGGGTGTCTGAGTCATGGGCCGGCGCTGTAGGCCTGCGGTTCCTCCTCGTCACGGCCGCATAGCTGAGGGCGGCCTCGCGATTCCAGGGTACGACGGTGGACTGACAAGACCGTAGGGCTTTTCACAGGGCGACTTTTCCGCCTACCGAGTCGGGATGGGGGTCCCCCCGCGCGAGCGAAGCCGAGCGTGGGGGAGGGTGGGCATAGGTCGGGGGTCCAGGGGGCGGAGCCCCCTGGTACATCAGCTGAACCGACGGAACCCAATGGTCGGCACCGCCCGCCGCAGGGGCCACGGCCGGTCCAGTTCCTCCGGCACCAGCCCCTCAAGGAACGCGAACCTCCGCAACGCCATCGGCTCCTGCCCTGGAAGGGACTGCACCCTCCGCCACCAGGCCCCGATCTCCGACCACCCGGGCGCTGAGAGCGACCCCCCGAACTCCTGCACGGACAGAGCCGCCGTAAGCCCCGCGAAGGCGAGCCGGTCGGCGAGCGACCACCCGGCCAGCGTCCCGGTCACGAACCCGGCCACGAACACATCCCCCGCCCCGGTCGGATCCAGCGCCTCCACCGCGATCGCGGGCACCTCGGCCGTCTCCCCCGTACGCCGGTCCACCGCGTACGCCCCCTCCGCCCCGAGCGTCACCACCGCCACCGGCACATGCTCGGTCAGCGCGTGCGCCGCCGCCCGCGGGCAGTCCGAGCCGGTGTACCGCATCGCCTCCTGCGCGTTGGGCAGGAACGCCTCGCAGTGGGCGAGGTCGGCGAGGCCCGCCAGGTCCCAGGCCCCGGTGTCGTCCCAGCCGACGTCCGCGAAGATCCGGGTGCCCGCACGGGCGGCCTGGGCGATCCAGGGGGCCCGCGTGCCGGGGGTGAGCGAGGCGACGGCCGCACGCGCGCGGGGCGGGACGTCCGGCGCCGGCTCCTCCGGCGGCGGCTCGTGGCCGTGGGACACCATGGTCCGCTCGCCCTCGTAGGCCATGGAGACGGTCACCGGCGAGTGCCAGCCGGGCACCGTCCGCGAGAGGGTGAGGTCGATGCCCTCGCCCTGGGCCAGCGCGTCCCAGCAGTACTCCCCGTAGTGGTCGTCCCCGAAGGCCGCCGCGAGGGACGTCCTCAGACCGAGGCGGGCGAGCGCGGCGGCCATGTTGGCGACCCCGCCCGGGCTGGAGCCCATCCCCCGGGCCCAGGACTCGGTGCCGCGCACGGGCGCCGAGTCCAGGCCGGTGAAGATGATGTCGAGGAAGACCGTGCCCGTGAGGTAGACGTCCCAGGGCGGATCGTCCGGTGCGCGCAGCGCGGCCAGCGGGTCGATCTGGGCCCGGCAGGGCGCTGCCCGCGTGAGGTGTTCCGGTTCCTCTCCGGCGATCGTGTGGGACGGGGTCACGGTGCGCTCCCTGAGGTGATGCGGATCTGGCCAGTGTGCACCAGATCCCACCTGGGGCGCGGCTACCAGCGGGGCATCACCGGTGTCCGCCATTCCGGCTCGGCCACCCGCATCGCCGCCGCGTCGTCCCGCTCGCGCATCGTGCCGTCGTCCTCGGCCCACCGCCGGTGCAGCCGGGCCAGCTCGTCCCGGTCCAGTTCGACGCCGAGGCCGGGCGCGTCCGACACCGCGACCCTGCCGTCGGTGAAGGCGAGCCGTTCGGTGAGGACGTCCTCGGACTGCCAGGGGTAGTGGGAGTCGCAGGCGTGGTGGAGGTTGGGGACCGTGGACGCCACCTGGGTCATGGCGGCGAGGCTGATGCCGAGGTGGGTGTTGGAGTGCATGGACACCCCGACGCCGAAGACGTCGCAGATCGCGGCGAGGTGCCGGGTGTTGCGCAGTCCGCCCCAGTAGTGGTGGTCGGAGAGCACCACTTGGACGGCGTCCTCGGTGAACGCCTCCTTGATCTCGCCGAACGTGGTCACGCACATGTTGGTGGCGAGCGGGACGTCCGTCCCGGCCGACACCTCGGCCATCGCCGGGGTGCCCAGCGTCGGGTCCTCCAGGTACTCCAGGACGTCCCCGAGTTCCTTGGCCACCTTCAGCGAGGTCTCGACGGACCAGGCGCCGTTGGGGTCGAGCCGCAGCGGGTGTCCGGGGAAGGCCTCGGCGAGGGCGCGTACGGCCGCGATCTCCTCCTCGGGCGGGAAGACGCCGCCCTTGAGCTTGAAGGAGGTGAACCCGTACCGCTCCTTGAACTGCCGTGCCTGGGCCACGACTCCGGCCGGGTCCAGGGCGGCGCCCCAGTCGTCCGGCTCGGCGGGGACGCCCTCGGGGTGGCCGGCCCACTTGTAGAACAGGTAGGCGCTGTACTCGACCACGTCCCGCACCCGGCCGCCGAGCAGTGCGTGCACGGGCAGCCCGAGCGCCCGGCCCTGGGCGTCCAGGCAGGCCACCTCGAAGGCGGAGAGCACGGACAGCCGCAGTTTGTCGGCGCTCTGCACGCCCCGCAGACCGCCGGCGTCCACGGCTCCCCTGATCCGGTCCTCGTCCACGGCGAGGTCCAGGGAGAACAGCCCGTTCACATCCATGACCGAGCGTCCGGGGAGGCGCTCGGCGAGGGGGCGGGCCAGCTCCAGGTACTTGGTGTCGCCGTAGGTCTCGCCGAACCCGGTGATCCCGTCGGCCGTGACGACCTCCACGATCAGCCGGGGCGTGTACGGCTGGTGCACGCCCTGGGTGTTGAGCAGCGGCGCGTCGGCGACCAGGATCGGCGTCAGCCGCACCTCGGCGATGGTCAGGTCACGGGTCACAGGGAGGCTCCTACGAGGTCGAGTCCGGCGGTGAGGAGGGCCTTCAGGTCGGCGAGGTCGGCGGGCGAGGGGTCGGTGAGCGGGGCGCGGACGGGGCCGACGCGTTCACCGCGCAGCCGGGCCGCCGCCTTCACCAGGGACACCGCGTATCCGGGTGCGCGGTCGCGGAGTTCGACGAAGGGGACGTAGAAGTCCCGCAGCAGCTTCTCGGTCGTGCCGTGGTCGCCGCTCTGCAGGGCGGCGAAGAAGGCGTCCGCGATCTCGGGCGCGAAGGCGTGCACGGCGGAGGAGTAGGCGGGGACGCCGACGGTGGCGTAGGCGCGGGCCTGGATCTCGGCGGTGGCGGCGCCGTTGAAGAACAGGAAGTCCTCGGGAGCGGCGAGGGTGAGGCGCTGGAGGCGGTCGAGGTCACTGTGGCCGTCCTTGAGGCCGATGACGTTCGGGATGCGCGCGATGCGCCGCAACGAGGCCACCGTATAGGCGACCTGGCCGCGCTGGTAGGCGACGATCGGCAGCCGGGTGCGGGCGGCGAGCTGCTCCAGCTGGGCGGCGAGGCCCTCCTGCGGGGCGGCGACGAGGTAGTGCGGCAGCACGAGCAGGGCGTCGGCGCCGGCCTCCTCGGCGATCCGCGCGAACCGGGCGGCCTGCGCCCAGCCGTACCCGGTCCCGGCCACCACCGGCACCCGGCCCGCCGCCTCCTCGACGGCGACGGTGACGACCTGCCGGTACTCGTCCTCGTCCAGCGAGAAGAACTCGCCGGTGCCGCAGGCCGGGAAGACGGCCCCGGGCCCGGCCGCGAGCCGCGCGGCGACATGGGCGCGCAGGCCGTCGGGGTCGAGGGAGCCGTCGTCGTGGAAGGCGGTGAGCGGGAAGGACAGCACGCCGTGCGCCATGCCCTCCCGCAGCCGCCGCGTCACGTCCTGCGGAGTCGGGTCGCCGTCCACCTGACCATCTCCCCTTCTGAATGCCGTCTATATATGCGAACAGAGCCTAGCGGCCCGCTTCTACCCGCGCCTACCGACCCCAAACGCAACAGTGACCCGGATCACCCCCACCGACCTTCTTCTCCCACCACGTGCTTGATACAACTTGCTCGCTGAGCCGCTCCTTTCGCACGCCCTGGGAACGCCCGTGTCCGCCCCCCGCACCATGCCCTGGCCCCTCGTCGCCCTCTTCACGGCCGGGTATCTCGCCCCCTACCTGCTGCCGACCACCGTCGGCCGGCTCGACACCGGGCTTCCGCTCTCCGCCACCCAGGCCGGGGCCATCGGCAGTGCGCTGCTGCTGAGTTCGGCGGCGGCGGGGTTCCTGCTGGCCTCCCGGATCGAGCGGATCGGCGCCCGCACCCTCGCCCGGCTAGGGCTCGCGCTCGCCTTCCTCGGCTACGGCGGGGCCGCGCTCACCGGGGTCGTACCGGCCGTCGTCGCGGGCGCGCTGGTCGGCGGGTTCGGGTCCGGTACGGTCACGGCGGTCGCCGCCGGCGGCATCGCCGCACAGCGTGACCCGCACCGGGTCACCACGTTCGGCCTGCTCGGCGTCTCCGCCCTCGCGGGCGCCCTCTACCTGACGATCCCGCACCTGGGCCCCGGCCACGGGCAGCCGCTCGCCGCCATCGCCCTGACCGCCCTCGCGGTCTGGCCGCTCACCGGCCGCCTGTCCGGCCGTACGGCCCCGGCCCGCACCCACACCCACACCCGACGCGGCCGGCTCCCCCACCTCCGCGCCGGTCTGCTGCTGGCCGCCGCCATGCCCTGCTGGTCCCTCGTGCAGAACGCCCTGTGGGGCGTCAGCGGCCGCATCGGCCTCGACCAGGCGCACCTCACCGAGGTCACCGTCGGCGCGGTGTTCGCGGTCGCGCTCGGCGCCGGGCTGGTCGGGGTCGTGGGCGCGGGCGCGCTCGGGCCGCGGCTGGGCCGGGCGGTGCCGATCGGCCTGGGTACGGCCCTCATCGCGGGCTGTATCGCGCTCAGCGCGTCGGCGACGGACCTGCCGTCCTTCGCCGGGGGCGAGATCGCCTGGAACGTGCTCTATCCGGTCGTGCTGTCGTACGTCATCGGCCTCGCCGCCTCCCTCGACCCGCGCGGCCGCTGGGCGGTGTTCGTCGGCTCGGCGTCCTCCCTGGGCACGGCGGCGGGACCGCTGACCGGGAGCGCGCTGGCGGCGTGGGCGGGCTTCCCGGTCATGGGCGAGATGCTGGCGGTGGGACTGCTGGGGGTGGCGGTGCCGTTGACGGTGGTGGCGCTGCGGGCGGGCAGGCAAACGGTCTCCGTGGTGGAGATCCGGGTGGACACCCCGGCCGTGCCTGCCCAGCCCACGTACGACACCGCCTACCCGAACTCGTACGCCTCGACCTCGGCCAGGTAACGGGCCCGCCGCTCCTCGTCGTCCTCCAGGAAGGAGGCGCGGAAGGAGTTGCGGGCGAGCTCGCGCATCTGCTCCCTCGTCAGACCGAGGGCGTCGCGCACGGCGTGGTAGTTGTCGGCGACGTACCCGCCGAAGTAGGCCGGGTCGTCGGAGTTGACCGTGCACAGCAGACCGGCGTCGAGCATGGCCGGAAGGGGATGGTCCGCGAGGACGTCCACCGCCCGCAGCCGGACGTTGGACAGCGGGCACAGGGTCAGCGGGATGCGCTCCCGGACCAGCCGCTCGACCAGCTCCGGGTCCTCCATGCAGCGCAGGCCGTGGTCGATGCGCTCGACGCCGAGGACGTCCAGAGCCTCGGTGATGTACGCGGGCGGCCCCTCCTCACCGGCGTGCGCCACCCGGCGCAGCCCCAGCCCGGCCGCGGCCTCGTACACCTCCCGGAACTTCACCGGCGGGTGCCCGACCTCGGCCGAGTCCAGGCCGATGCCGGTGATCCGGTCCAGGTAGGGCCTGGCCGCCTCCAGGGTCTCCAGCGCCGAGTCGGCGGACTCGTCGCGCAGGAAGCACAGGATGAGCTTCGTGGAGACGCCGTGGTTCTCCTCGCTGCGGCCGAGCGCCCGCCACAGCCCCTCCACGACCGTGCCCATGGTCAGGCCCCGGGCGATGTGCGCCTGCGGGTCGAAGAAGATCTCCGCGTGCCGCACGCCCTGCGCGGCGGCGCGGGCGAGGTAGGCGTCGGCCAGGTCCGCGAAGTCCTGCTCGGTGCGCAGGACGGCCATCAGCTCGTAGTACAGGTTCAGGAAGGACTGGAGATCCTCGAACTGGTACGCCTTGCGCAGCTCGTCGGTGTCGGCGTAGGGCAGCTCGACACCGTTGCGGGCGGCCAGCTCGAAGGCCAGCTCGGGCTCCAGGGTGCCTTCGATGTGGAGGTGCAGTTCTGCTTTGGGGAGGGGCATCAAAGCATCGTAATCGTGCTTCAGCCGCGCTTCGGGACCGGCACTCGCAGCAGATCGTGCGCCACGGTCAGCTCCCCCTCGAACCCGGCGTCCCGCGCCTGCCGCTCGAACTCCTCGGGGTCGGAGTAGCGCTGGCTGAAGTGGGTGAGCACGAGGTGCCGTACGCCGGCGTCCCGCGCGACCCGAGCGGCCTGACCGGCCGTCAAGTGCCCGAAATCGACGGCGAGTTCCTCGTCCTCGTCCAGGAAGGTGGACTCGATGACGAGCATGTCGCAGCCCTCGGCGAGCGCGTGCACCGCGTCGCACAGCCGCGTGTCCATGACGAACGCGAACCGCTGCCCGCGCCGCACCTCGCTGACGTCGTCGAGCCGCACGCCCCCGAGGACGCCCTCGCGCTGGATCCGCCCGACGTCCGGCCCCTTGATCCCGTGCGCGGCGAGCCGCTCGGGCAGCATGCGGCGCCCGTCGGGCTCCACGATCCGGTAGCCGTACGACTCGACGGGGTGGGACAGCTTCCTGGCCTGCAGGGTGTACGACCCGGTCACGGCGAGGTCGCCGTCGGCGTCGACCGGTGCCTCGGTGAGCTGGACGGTCTCCCGGTACGCGGTCGCGTACCGCAGCCGGTTGAAGAAGCGCTGGCCGGAGCGCGGGTAGTGGGCGGTGATCGGGTGCGGCACCTTGTCCAGGTTGATCCGCTGGATGACTCCCGCCAGGCCCAGGGAGTGGTCCCCGTGGAAGTGCGTGACGCAGATCCGGTTCAGGTCGTGGGCGGCGACCCCGGCGCGCAGCATCTGCCGCTGTGTGCCCTCGCCGGGGTCGAACAGGATGCCCTCGCCGTCCCAGCGCAGCAGGTAGCCGTTGTGGTTGCGATGCCGGGTCGGGACCTGGCTGGCGGTGCCGAGGACCACCAATTCACGTACGGACATGGCGACTTATCCGGGGGGCCATTCCATGCCACGGCCGCCGAGCACATGCGCGTGGGCGTGCCACACGGTCTGGCCGGCGCCGCTGCCGGTGTTGAAGACGATGCGGTAGCTCTCCAGCTTGTCCTCGTCGGCGACGACCTGGGCCTCGCGCAGTATGTCGGCGGCGATGCCCGGTTCCGCGGCGGCGAGTTCGGCCGCGTTCTTGTAGTGCACCCTGGGGATCACCAGGACGTGCGTGGGCGCCTGGGGGTTGATGTCCCGGAAGGCGACGGTCGTCTCCGTCTCACGGACGATCGTCGCCGGGATGTGACCCCCGACGATCTTGCAGAACAGGCAGTCGTCCTGCGGCTCTCCTGCCATAGCGCTGCGCTCGCTTTCGCCGGTGATCAGTTACGGGGGCATCGTAGTCGGTTGGGTGCGGCTCGGTGGGGGCTGGTCGCGCCCACGCGGCGGAGCCGCATATCGACACAGCCCCGCGCCCCTTAGGTGGGCAGGCCTGGCGGAGTTTTGGGCGGCCGTTGCTCCAGTGCCTCCAGCGCCAGGCTGATTGCCTTGTCCAGTTGGGTGTCCCTGTCCGCCGCGTAGTCCTGGGGGCGCTGGACGATCTCCACGTCGGGGTCCACGCCGTGGTTCTCGACGCCCCACTCGTAGCCCTCCAGCCAGAACGCGTACTTCGGCTGGGTGATCAGGGTGTCGTCGACCAGGTGGTAGCGGCTGTCGATGCCGATGACTCCGCCCCAGGTGCGGGTGCCGACGACCGGGCCGATACCGAGGGCCTTGATCGCCGCGTTGACGATGTCGCCGTCGGAGCCGGAGAACTCGTTGGCGACGGCGACGACGGGTCCGCGGGGCGCGTCCTGCGGGTAGCTGTACGGCCGCATGCCGCGGGGCAGCGCCCAGCCGACGATCCGCCGGGCCAGCTTCTCCACGACGAGCTGGGAGGTGTGGCCGCCGCGGTTCTCGCGGACGTCCACGACCAGGCCCTCGCGGGCCACCTCGACGCTCAGGTCGCGGTGGATCTGGGCCCAGCCGGGCGCCTGCATGTCCGGCACGTGGAGGTAGCCGAGGCGGCCGCCGGACGTCTCGTGGACGTAGGCGCGGCGGTCGGCGACCCAGGCGTGGTAGCGCAGGGGCTCCTCGTCCGCGAGGGGGACCACGACCGCGTGCCGGGGGTCTCCCCCGCCGGCCGGCGAGATGGTCAGCTCGACCGGCTTCCCGGCCGTACCGATCAGCAGCGGGCCGGGGCCGGTGACCGGGTCGACCGGCTGTCCGGCGACCGCGACGATCGCGTCCCCGGGGCGCACGGCGACACCGGGCGCGGCGAGCGGGGACCGGGCCTCCGGGTCGGAGGTCTCCGCGGGGAGGATGCGGTCGATGCGCCAACTGCCGTCCTCGTGGCGGGAGATGTCGGCGCCGAGCAGGCCCTGCCGGGCGCCGTTGCCGTGGCCGCCGCGCGGCATGACGTAGGCGTGCGAGGTGCCGAGTTCGCCCTGCACCTCCCACAGGAGGTCCACCAGGTCGTCGTGGGTGGCGAGGCGGTCCAGGAGGGGGCGGTAGCGGTCGAGGACGCCGTCCCAGTCGACGCCGCTCATGTCCGGCCGCCAGAAGTTGTCCCGCATGATGCGGCCGGTCTCGTCGTACATCTGCCGCCATTCGACGGCCGGGTCGACGGTCTGCCGGATCCGGGTCAGGTCGACGGTGATGTTCGAGTCGCTGTCCTCGTCGTCGGAGGCGCGCCGGTCGGCGGGTACGACCTTGAGCCGGCTGTCGGTCCACAGCAGGACCCGCTTGCCGTCGCCGCTGACCTCGAAGTAGTCGGCGTCGGCGGCGAGGTGCTCCAGGCGCTGCTGGGCGAGGTCGTACCGCTCCAGCTCGGTCTTGGGGTCCGGGTCGTCGGGAGTGGCCCGGGAGGAGCCGAGGACGCCGCGCACCGGGTAGCGGAGCCAGAGCACGCCGTCCTTGGCGGTGCGCAGGTTGGCGTAGCGGCCGGCCTCGACCGGGAAGGGCACGATGCGGTCGGCGAGGCCGTCGAGGTCGATCCGGGTCGCCGGGGCGCCCTCGCTGTCGGGCGTCTCCTCCTTGTCGGGGGTCCCGAAGGGCCGGCCGTGCCGCTGCGGTCCGAACGGGGACGGCGTGGTCGCGGCGAGGGTGATCAGGTACGGGCGGACGCCCTCGACGAAGGCGAGGTCGAAGACGTGCTCGTCGTAGACCGGGTCGAAGGAGCGGCTGGAGAGGAAGGCGAGGTGCTTGCCGTCCAGGGTGAAGGCGGGCGCGTGGTCCTGGAAGCGCAGCGGGGTCGCCTCGGTGACCGACAGGTCGGTGGTGTGGGCGATGCGGAGCTGGCTGAGCGGCCGCGGGCCGGGGTGGGACCAGGCGAGCCAGCCGGAGTCGGGTGAGAAGGCGAGGCCGCTGACGTCCCCGTCCTCGCTGCGGTCCACCTCACGGACCTCGCCGCTCTCGCGCTCCACCAGCAGCAGCCGCCCGTCGTGCGCGGCGACGGCGGCCCGGCTGCCGTCGGGCGCCATGGCCAGCTCCAGGACGCGGCCGAGCTGTCCGGCGGCGATCCGGCGCGGGACGGCGCCGGGTGCGACGCCGGTGGCGGGCGCGAACTCCAGGGCGTCCTCGCCCTCGGCGTCCGTCACCCACACCACCCATTCCTCGCTCTCCGCGCGGAAGGTGCGCGGCAGCCGGGCCCGTACACCGGGCTGTGCGGCCAGCGCGCGGGCCGGGCCGGAGCGGTGGGTGACCCAGTGGACGGCGCCGCGCACGGCGACCGCGCTGCCGCGCGCGGTGTGGTCGGGGGCGGCGTGCCCGAACCAGCGGGAGGCGTTCACCGGCCGGGGCTGCAGGTCGACGCGCGGGCCGCCGAGCCGGACGTCCAGGCGGCGCGGTTCGGCGCCGTCGAGGTCGTCGAGCAGCCAGAGTTCGCCCGCGCTGGAGTAGACGACCCGGCGGCCGTCGGAGGCGGCGTGCCGGGCGTAGAAGCCGTCGAGGGGGGTGTGGCGCCGCAGGTCCGTCCCGTCGGCGAGGGAGGAGTACAGGGCCCCGGTGCCCTCGTGGTCGGACAGGAACGCGATCCGGTCCCCCGCCCACAGCGGGTACTCGAGGTTGCCGTCCAGCTCCTCGTGCAGCCGCACGAACTCGCCGTCGCCATCGCGGTCGATCCACAACTTGCCCGCCGTACCGCCCCGGTAGCGCTTCCACCAGGCGGCCTCGCGGCCCATCGGGGCGGACAGCAGCACGGTGTGCGGGCCGTGCACGACGTCGCCGACCGGCCCGTACGGCAGGGTGGCGGCGGGTCCGCCGTCCAGCGGGATCGCCCGCGCCCAGCTGCGGCGCAGGCTCGCCTGGCCCTGGGTGCTGACCGCGAGGACCTCGCCGTCCGGGGTCCAGCCACGCACCTGGGTCTTCGAACTCCCCCAGTACGTCAGCCGCTTGGCGGGCCCGCCGGCGACCGGGGCGATGTGCACCTCGGGGGCGCCGTTGCGGGTGGAGGTCCAGGCGACGGTCGTACCGTCGGGCGAGATGCGGGGGTGGGTCACCGGCACGTTGTCGGCGCTGACCCGCCAGGCCCGCCCGCCGTCCAGGGGTGCCAGCCATACGTCGTCCTCGGCGGTGAAGGTCACCAAGTCGCCGTGGACATGGGGGAATCGGAGGTAGCCGGAAGATCCCGTCGAAGCGCCCTGAGTCACCCCGTCACTTTACGCAGCGACCGGCGAACGCGCCCCCGGTTTCGATCACTTGCCCTGCGCGGGCCAGCAGGTCGGGTCGCCCTTGCACCAGATCGTCCGCGTGACGGTGACGGTGACGGTCGGCTGCCCGCCGCTGGGCCGGTAGGTGACGGGCGGGGCGAACGTCGGGCCCGGCGTGGCCTTGCAGTTGCCCAGCCCGCCGACGTGGAACACCTGCTTCCGCTCGACCCTGGCCGTCAGGTCCCCGCGCACACAGGCACCGTCGACGGCGCTGGTCACGATCCCGGCGACGGTGATCTTCCGTCCGTCCCCGGTCTGCCCCTGGCAGTCGACGTTGACGACGGTGGTCCGCGTCGGCGAGGGAGACCTCGTGGGCGTCCGGCTGTTGCCGTAGTTCCCGGTGCAGGTCAGCCAACTCACGTTCACGTGCTGCCGTCTCAGCTCGTCGGTCGCGGTCTTGTCGGTGGTGTACGCCACCGCGGCCGAGCCGAGATCCGCCGGCTGGCACGCGACCACCGCACCCACGGCCACCACGGCGAGCCCGGCCCCGGCCAGCACACGCGCGGGTCCCGACCGACGCCGAATCCGCCTCAATGCCCCCATGAAGGGCAGCGTGCCACCGGCCTGCGCGCGGCGGAAGGTCGCATACGGCCACTCGTCAGTTCGGAGCCACCACCATCGGATGATCCGGAGCCGTAGGGCGCGGACCAGCCGGCTGACCTCAGCCCCGCAGCAGGAGCCACTCCTGGAGTTCCACCAGGTTGCCCTCGGGGTCCTTGAGGTGGGCCACGCGCATGCGGTCGGTCATGGGGGCCGGGCCGTGGAGCAGGGTGGCGCCGCGGGAGGTGATCTGCTCGCAGTAGGCGTCGAGGTCGTCGACGCGCAGGACGACCAGGGAGCGGTGGCCGGTGGCCGTCCCGCCCAGCTCGTCCAGGAGCTCGGCCATCATGGCGCGGTCCTGCAGGGCGATCCCGGCGGAGCCGGCGTGCGGGCTGAACTTCTCGTACGGGCCCTCGGTCGCGCCGGACTGCGGCTTGAGGCCGAGGACTTCGGCGTAGAAGCGGTAGCAGGCGGCGAAGTCGGTGACGAGGAGCCGTATCTGGGCGAGTTCCATCCGTTCCCCCAGGTGTCAGGACCAGCGGCCGGTGCGGCCGAGGAGGAGGGCGGTGGCCGCGGTGCCCGCGGTCGACGTGCGCAGCACGCTGCGCCCGAGCCGGTAGGCCTTCGCGCCCGCCTCCTCGAAGAGCGACAACTCCTCGGGGGAGACGCCGCCTTCGGGGCCGACGACCAGCACGATCTCGCCGGTGGCGGGGAGTTCGGCGGTCGCCAGCGGCTCACTGCCGTAGTCGCGGTCCTCGTGCAGGACGGCGGCGAAGTCGGCTTTGGCGAGAAGTGCGGCAACCTGTTTGCTCGTCGCCGCGTCCGCCACCTCCGGGAAGCGCAGGCGGCGGGACTGCTTGCCGGCCTCGCGCGCGGTGGCCCGCCACTTGGCGAGCGCCTTGAGGCCTCGGTCGCCCTTCCACTGGGTGATGCAGCGGGCGGCCGACCAGGGCACGATCGCGTCGACGCCGGTCTCGGTCATCGTCTCCACGGCCAGTTCGCCGCGGTCGCCCTTGGGGAGGGCCTGGACGACGGTGATACGGGGGCTGGGCTCGGGTTCCACGGGGAACGCGAAGGGCTCGACGACCAGGTGGTCCTTCCCCGACGCGCTGAGGACGACCCCGGCCGCGCCCCGGCCCTTCCCGTCGGTGACCACCACGTCCTCGCCGGGCTGCAACCGCCGTACGGAGACCGCGTGCCGCCCCTCGGGGCCCGTCACGTCGATGATCGATCCGGGGCCCACGCCCTCCAGGGAGTCGACGACGAACACCGGCGCGGTCATCGGAGGTCGCCCTTGGCCGACAACGCTGTCCTGGCCGCGTCGAGTTCGCCGACGAGGACCTCCAGCAGCTCCCCGGCCGGCAGCTCCCGGGCCATCCGGTGCCCCTGGCCCGCCCACAGCGCCATGCCCTGCGCGTCCCCGGCCTTGGCCGCGGCCTTGCGCAGCGGCGAGGTCAGGTGGTGGATCTCGGGGTAGGCGGCGGGGGCGTACGGGCCGTGCTCGCGCAGGAAGCGGTTGACCAGTCCGCGCGCCGGGCGGCCGGAGAAGGCGCGGGTCAGCTCGGTGCGGGCGAACAGGGGGTTGGTCAGCGCCTGCTTGTGCAGGGCGTTGGCGCCGGACTCGGGGGTGGCGAGGAACGCGGTGCCCAGCTGGGCCGCGCTCGCGCCCGCCGCGAGGACGGCGGCGATCTGGCTGCCGCGCATGACGCCGCCGGCGGCGACGACCGGGATGCTCACGGCCTCCCGGATCTGGGCGATCAGCGCGAGCAGGCCGATGCCGGAGCCGTCGTTCTCCGGGATGTCCCGGTGGGTGCCCTGGTGGCCGCCGGCCTCCACGCCCTGCGCGATCACCGCGTCCGCCCCGGCCCGCTCGACCGCGAGGGCCTCCTCGGCGGTGGTGGCGGTGACCAGGGTGAAGGTTCCGGCACGGCGGAGGGAGTCGAGGACATCCCGGCTCGGGACACCGAAGTGGAAGGAGACGACCGCCACCGGGTTGTCCAGGAGCACGGCGAGCTTGGCGTCGTAGCCGTCGTCCCGGCCGCTGTCGGGGTCGCCCAGCTCGGTCTCGTACCAGGCGGCCTCACCGGCCAGCTGGTGGGCGTAGACCTCGACGGCGCCAGAAGGGGGCGCGGCGTTGGCCGCTCCGGTGGAGCCGGTGCTCGCACCGGGATACTCGGGCTGGGGCATGAAGAGGTTCACGCCGAAGGGCCGGCTCGTGAGCCCCCGCAGCTGCTTGATCTCCTGGTACATGCCGTCGGCGGTCTTGTATCCGGCGGCGAGGAACCCGAGACCGCCCGCCTCGGACACGGCGGCGGCGAGCTGCGGGACGGAGACACCGCCCGCCATGGGGGCCTGCACGATCGGGTGGGGGAAGAGATCGGTCAGTGCGGAGGACATGACGGCATGTTGTCACGTCCTCCGAACAAGTCCGAATCCGGGCTTCCCACGGCATAGGCCACCGGCATACGGGGTGTCGAAGCACCCCGTTTACGACGGCTCAGCGCCCGTTGAACGCATCCTTCAACCGCGAGAACAGACCCTGCTGCCCCGGCTGGAACTGCCCCTGCGGCCGCTCCTCGCCCCGCAGCTTCGCCAGCTCTCGCAGCAGCCGCTCCTGCTCGGGGTCGAGCTTGGTCGGGGTCGTGACCTCGACGTGGACGATCAGGTCACCCCGGCCGCCGCCGCGCAGATGCGTGACGCCCCGGCCGTGCAGCGGGATCGACTGGCCGGACTGGGTGCCGGGCCGGATGTCGACCTCCTCCATGCCGTCCAGGGTCTCCAGCGGCACCTTGGTGCCGAGGGCCGCCGCCGTCATCGGGATCGTGACCGTGCAGTGCAGGTCGTCACCGCGCCGCTGGAAGGTCTGGTGCGGCAGCTCGTGGATCTCGACGTACAGGTCACCGGCCGGACCGCCACCGGGGCCGACCTCGCCCTCGCCGGCCAGCTGGATCCGCGTGCCGTTGTCGACACCGGCCGGGATCTTGACCGTGAGCGTGCGACGCGACCGTACGCGACCGTCGCCCGCGCACTCCGGGCACGGGGTCGGCACGACCGTGCCGAAGCCCTGGCACTGGGGGCAGGGGCGGGAGGTCATGACCTGGCCCAGGAAGGACCGGGTCACCTGGGAGACCTCACCGCGGCCGCGGCACATGTCACACGTCTGGGCGGACGTGCCGGGAGCCGCGCCTTCACCGTTACAGGTGTTGCAGACGACCGCCGTGTCGACCTGGATGTCCTTGGTCGTCCCGAAGGCCGCCTCGTCCAGCTCGACCTCGATGCGGATCATCGCGTCCTGGCCGCGCCGGGTGCGCGAGCGCGGGCCGCGCTGCGACGCCGTACCGAAGAACGCGTCCATGATGTCGGAGAAGTTGCCGAAGCCACCGGCCCCGAAGCCGCCCGCACCGGCGCCGCCCGACTGGGAGAGCGGGTCGCCGCCGAGGTCGTAGACCTGCTTCTTCTGCGGGTCCGACAACACCTCGTAAGCGGCGTTGATCTCCTTGAACCGCTCCTGGGTCTTCGGATCGGGGTTGACGTCCGGGTGCAGCTCGCGCGCGAGCCGACGGAACGCCTTCTTGATCTCATCCTGCGACGCGTCGCGGCGCACGCCGAGAACGGCGTAGTAGTCCGTGGCCACTTACGACTCCGCCAGGATCTGTCCGACGTACCGTGCCACTGCGCGTACCGCTCCCATCGTTCCCGGGTAGTCCATGCGGGTCGGTCCGACCACGCCGAGCTTGGCAACCGCCTCGCCGCCCGAACCGTAGCCGACCGACACGACGGAGGTGGAGTTGAGTCCTTCATGGGCGTTCTCGTGCCCGATGCGCACGGTCATGCCCGGATCCTTCGCCTCGCCGAGGAGCTTGAGGAGCACGACCTGCTCCTCGAGGGCCTCCAGGACGGGCCGGATCACCAGGGGGAAGTCATGTCCGAAGCGGGTGAGATTGGCGGTGCCGCCGATCATCAGCCGCTCCTCGTTCTCCTCGACCAGTGTCTCCAGCAGAGTGGAGAGCACTGCGGAGACCGTACCGCGGTCCTCGACGTCGAAGGCCTCGGGCAGGTCCTCGACCAGCCGCGGCACGTCGGTGAACCTGCGGCCCGCGACCCGGCTGTTCAGCCGGGCCCTGAGGTCCGCCAGGGACGCCTCGCCGAAGGGAGCCGGGCAGTCGACCATCCGCTGCTCGACCCGGCCGGTGTCCGTGATCAGCACGAGCATCACGCGCGCGGGGGCGAGCGAGAGCAGCTCCACGTGCCGCACGGTGGACCGGGTCAGGGACGGGTACTGCACGACGGCGACCTGCCGGGTCAGCTGCGCGAGCAGCCGGACCGTACGGGCCACGACGTCGTCGAGGTCGACGGCGCCCTCCAGGAAGTTCTGGATCGCCCGGCGCTCGGGCGCGCTCATCGGCTTGACGCCCGCGAGCTTGTCCACGAACAGCCGGTAGCCCTTGTCGGTGGGGATACGCCCGGCACTGGTGTGCGGCTGGGCGATGAACCCCTCGTCCTCCAGGGCCGCCATGTCGTTGCGCACGGTCGCCGGGGAGACACCGAGGTTGTGCCGCTCGGTGAGCGCCTTGGAGCCCACCGGCTCCTCGGTGCCCACATAGTCCTGGACGATGGCGCGCAGCACCTGAAGCCTGCGTTCACTCAGCATTCGCGCGCACCTCCAGCATGTCGTCCCCTCGGCCCTTCCGGTCGCCCGCCTGGCACTCTGTGTGTCCGAGTGCCAGCCTTCCCCAGCCCAGTGTACGGGCGTGGGGTACTCACTGGGCAAGGTCGGTCCTGCTCTACCGGGTTGTACCGCTAGCGTCGCGGTATGACGGTGACTTGGGAAGAGCTGGGGTGGGAGCGGCTGGCGCCCGGGGTGGGCCGGTGCCGGCTGCCCGGCTGGGACTGCACCGTGGGCCTGGTTCTCGGCGCGGGTACGGCGCTGATGGTGGACGCCGGATCGAGCCCGGCCGAGGGCGGGCGGCTGCGGGCGGCGGCGCAGCGGCTGGCGGGGCACGATGTGACCCATCTCGCGCTCACCCATCCCCACTTCGACCACGTCTTCGGCACGGCCGCCTTCACCGGGGCGGAGACGTACGCGGCCGTGGGCATCGACGCGGTGTTCGCGTACGAACGCGAGGAGCTGCGCCAGGACGCGGTCAGGAACGGCCTGCCGGCCCCGGACGCGGACGAGGCCGTCGCCGCCCTCCCCTCTCCCCGCCACCTGGTCTCCGGCGAGTGGACGCTGGATCTCGGCGACGGCCGCCAGGCGCTGCTGGCCAACGTGGGCCCCGGCCACACGGCCCACGATCTCGCGGTGCTCGTCCCCGGCACCCCGGAGATCGTCTTCTGCGGCGACCTGGTCGAGGAGTCCGGCGAACCCCAGGCGGGCCCGGACGCCGTACCGTCCCGCTGGCCCGACGCCCTCGACCGGCTGCTCGCCCTCGGCGGCGAGGACGCGCTGTACGTGCCCGGTCACGGAGCGGTGGTGGACGCGGCGTTCGTACGGCGCCAACGCGACGCGCTGGCAGCGCGTTTCGGCGTGTCGTGAGTGCCGGTCGGCGGCTTCTCCTATCGTCATCCGAATGCGCCAGTACTCGCCGGACCTGACCCCGCCCTGGAAGAAGCCCAAGCCCGTTCCGGAGGTCCCGGCGGAGCCCGGTCTGGTGGTCGAGGAGCCCGGCACCGGCTTCTGCGGCGCGGTGATCCGCTGCGAGGCGGGCACGGTGACCCTGGAGGACCGCTTCGGCAAGCACCGGGTGTTCCCGCTGGAGCCACGCGGCTTCCTGCTGGAGGGCAGGGTGGTGACGCTGGTGCGCCCGTCCTCGGGCCCTGTCCGCCCCATCCGTACGGCATCCGGCTCGGTCGCCGTCCCCGGCGCACGCGCGCGCGTGGCCCGCGCCGGCCGCATCTACGTCGAGGGCCGGCACGACGCCGAACTGGTCGAGAAGGTCTGGGGCGACGACCTGCGCATCGAGGGCGTGGTCGTGGAGTACCTGGAGGGCGTGGACGACCTGCCGGCGATCGTGGCGGAGTTCGGACCGGGGCCGGACGCGCGGCTGGGCGTGCTCGTGGACCACCTCGTCCCCGGCACGAAGGAGTGGCGCATCGCGGAGTCGGTGACGAGCGAACACGCGCTGGTCGTCGGCCACCCGTACATCGACATCTGGGAGGCGGTGAAGCCGTCGTCCCTGGGGATCCCCGGCTGGCCCCGGGTGCCGCGCGGGCAGGACTGGAAGACGGGGGTGTGCCGGGCGCTGGGGTGGCCGTCGGACAACACGGGGGCGGTGTGGCAGGCGATTCTGGCGCGGGTGGGGTCTTACAAGGACCTGGAGCCAGAACTGTTGGGGCGGGTGGAGGAACTGATCGACTTCGTCACGGGTAGCGGTGAGGCCTGACGTTGGGGAACGTTCCGAACTCGCTGGTGTCCAGTTCGAGTCCCAGAACGTCCAGCAGCACCGGGTCCCCGAACTTGGTGATCTGTTGCGTCAAATAGTTCGCGTCCTCGTCCTGGCCCTCAGGCCTCGTCAGCAGGACGCACTGCGCCATGATCGGGTCGAGAATGAGATACGCAGGCACCTTGCCTGCCGCGTAGATCGACCTCTTGACCACGTAGTCCTGATGAACGCTGGACTTGGAGACGACCTCGACAACCATGGTGACCAGCTGGGACGGCAGCAGACGGCCCGAGTCGGGCAGAAGGTCTCGCGCGACGACCACCAGGTCTGGTACCGGTTCACTGGCTTCATTCAGGATGTCGACGTCCTGAGTTTGAAGGCGAGACCAACGCGATCGCGGAATCTGGTCCTGTACATCGGCGACGATCATGTTGTGCACGATGTCAGGGCTGGCCATCATCACGATTACCCCCCGGAGAAGCTCCACCTTGACGCCCTCGGGAGGCTCAAGCTCCTCGAAGTACCTGGTCATGTCCCGTTCGTCCACAGCGGTCATCTCCGTGGCCTCCACATCCGCCGCGTACTGTCGGCGGCAGCCTACGAACCAGGTTAGGGACCGAACCCCCACTCCGTGCCGATTCACCCGCCGGAGTGATCAGTCCACCAAGTCCCGCACCACCGCGTCCGCCAGCAGCCGTCCGCGCAGGGTCAGCACAGCCTGTCCCTCGTCGTACGGGCCTTCCTGGAGGAGTCCGTCCGCCAGCGCCCGCCGGGAAGCCGCAAGGCCCTCCTCCTTCAGCAGGGACAGCGGGACGCCCTCCCGCAGCCGCAGCTCCAGCAGGATCCGCTCCACCCGCCGGTCCTCGTCCGACAGCAGCTCGCGCCCGGCACCCGGCGACCGCCCCGACGCCAGCGCCGCCGCGTACGCGCCCGGGTGCTTGACGTTCCACCAGCGCACCCCGCCGACGTGCGAGTGCGCCCCGGGGCCCGCGCCCCACCAGTCCGCGCCCCGCCAGTACAGCTCGTTGTGCAGGCAGCGGGCCGCTTCCGAGGTGGCCCAGTTGGAGACCTCGTACCAGTCGAAGCCCGCCGCCGACATCCGCTCCTCCGCGATCAGGTAGCGGTCGGCGTGGACGTCGTCGTCCGTCATCGGGACCTCGCCGCGGCGGATCCGGCGGGCGAGCTGGGTGCCCTCCTCGACGATCAGGGCGTACGCGCTGATGTGGTCCGGCCCGGCGCCCAGCGCCGCGTCCAGCGAGGCCCGCCAGTCGTCGTCGGACTCGCCGGGGGTGCCGTAGATCAGGTCGAGGTTGACGTGCTCGAAGCCCGCGGCCTTCGCCTCCGCCACGCACGCCTCCGGGCGGCCCGGGGTGTGGGTACGGTCCAGCACGCGCAGCACGTGCTGCTTCGCGCTCTGCATGCCGAAGGAGATCCGGTTGAAGCCGCCCTGCCGGAGGGTGGCGAGGTAGGCCGGGTCGACCGACTCCGGGTTCGCCTCCGTCGTGATCTCCGCGTCCGGCGCGAGACCGAACTCGTCGCGGATCGCGCCCAGCATCCGCACCAGGTCGTCGGCGGCCAGCAGCGTGGGCGTGCCGCCGCCGACGAACACCGTACGGACCTCGCGCGGGTCGTCGCCGAGCACCTTGCGGGCCAGCCGGATCTCGTCGGTCAGGGTGTCGGCGTAGTTGTCCCGGGAGGCGAGCACTCCGCCGGTGCCGCGCAGCTCGGTCGCGGTGTACGTGTTGAAGTCGCAGTAACCGCAGCGGGTCGCGCAGTACGGGACGTGAAGGTAGAACCCGAGGGGTCGGTCGGCGGCACCGGCGAGCGCGGAGGCGGGCAGCGCGCCGTCGTCGGGGACCGGCTCGCCGTCGGGGAGTGCGGAAGGCATGTCCCCCATTGTCCCGTACGGCGCCGGTTACTCCGCCTGGAGCACCAGCAGGGCCAGGTCGTCCTCCGGCAGGCCGCCGCCGAAGTCGTGCACCAGGCGGCGGATCCTTTCCGCGATCAGGTCGGCGCTCAGGCCCGCACAGCCGGACAGGGCCTGCGCGAGCCCGTCGCCGTCGTCGAACTGGCGGGAGCCGGAGCGGCGCTCGGTCACCCCGTCGGTGACGCACAGCAGGCTGTCGCCGGGTCCCAGCTCGATGGTCTCGCTGGTGTAGGTCTCGTCCTCCACGACGCCGAGCAGGGTCTGCGGGCGGGCGGCGGTGCGCACCTCGCCGTCGGGGCGCAGCAGCAGCGGCAGGGGGTGGCCGGCGGAGGCGAGGGTGCAGCGGACACCGCCGTCGTGCGGGGTCAGCTCGCCGTAGAGGAGGGACAGGAACCGGGTCTGCGGGCCGTCCCCGGGGACCAGGGGCCGGCCGTCGACGGCGACCAGCGCGCGGGCGGCCGCGTCGGCGGCCTCGGTGGCGTCGTCCAGGAGGAGCTGGTTGAGGCGGTCGAGGACGTCGGCGACCCGGTAGCCCTCGCGCGCGAGCAGGCGCAGCCACGGGCGGGCGAGTCCGATCACGACCGCCGCCTCGGGGCCCTTGCCCTGGACGTCACCGACGGCGAAGCACCAGCGGCCGTCGCCCGCCGGGAACAGGTCGTAGAAGTCGCCGCTGGGGCCGCCCTTGTCGCAGGGCTCGTAGACGAGCGCGCTGCTCACCCCGGGGATCTCGGCGACCGCGCCGGGCAGCAGCCCGCGCTGCAGGACGGCGCTGATGGTGACCTGCCGGGCGTACTGGCGGGCCGCGCCGATGGCCAGCGCGACCCGGCGGCCGAGGTCCTCGACGAGCCCGGTGACCTCGTCGGGGAAGCGTTGCAGACCGCAGCGGCCGATGACCAGCGTGCCCAGCGGGCGGCCGCCCGCGATCAGCCGGTACGCCAGCGCCGTGCCGTGGGCGCCCTGCGGACCGAGCGCGTCGCCCGGCCAGGGGTACGGCTCCGGGCCGGACCGCAGCCCGTCCCGCGGGCACGGCGGGTCCTTCTCCAGGGCGCGGGTCAGCTCCTCGATGCTGTTCTCGCTGGCGTGCCAGACGCGCGCGGGCGCCCCGCCGTCGCCGCCGCGCAGGGTCGCCTCGTCCTCCAGCCACACCGCGCACCAGTCGGCGAGCCGGGGCACGATCAGCTGGCCGGTCAGGGCCGTGACCAGGGTCTCGTCCAGCTGTCCCGCGAGCAGGTCGGAGGCCTCGGCGAGGAAGGACAGCGCGCCGCGGCCGAGCCAGTCCCGGTCGGCGCCGGGGCGCTGCGGCTGCGGAGCGAGGGCCTCGGCGGCCGCCAGGGTGTGGTCCGGGGCGGGCCCGTCCGGCTCCTCCTTCCCGCCGGCGGGAAGCCGCGCCCACACCGTCTTGGTGCCGGTGCTGTAGGTGACGCCCCAGGACTCGGCCAGGGTGGCGACCAGCCGCAGGCCGCGCCCCTGCTCCGGGGCGTCGTACGGCACCTCGCCGCCCGCTGCGTCGCGCGGCGCGCGCGCCGGGTGCTGGTCGCGCACCTCCACCACGAACGCGCCCCCCTCCTCCAGGCGCCAGTCGACCTCCAGCTCCGTGCCCGCGTGTACGACGGCGTTGGTGACGAGTTCGCTGACGACGGCCATGGCGTCGTCGGCCTGCCGTGCGGACGCCTCCGGGTCGGTGAGCCCCCGGTCGCACCACTGGGCGAACGCGGCGCGCACCAGCGCACGGGCGGAGCCGGGGGCGAGGGGACTGCCGGGCAGGGTGGCGTGTCCCTGTGCCCCACAGTCGTAGGTCTCGCTCTCCCGCTGCGCCGGTATGGCCGCCATGTCCATGCGGCCAGGGTGACAGAGAGACCCCACACCTGTGCGCTGAGTTACCGAAGTGGACAGTCACGCGTGAGAACTGTGCTACGGGTGTGCTCGAACACGGTCGGAAAGTGTGCGGAATTCGAGCATCCGCGCGTCTCAGTCCTCGCAGTCGTGCCAGTCCGCTCAGTCCGCTCAGTCCTCGATGTACCGGATGAGCACGCGCAGCGTCGTGCCGCGTTCGGTCCGCCAGGTCACCTCGTCCCCCACCTCCCGCCACAGCAGTGCCCTGCCCAGGGCCGAGTCGGGGCTCAGCCGCTCCGCCTCGTCACCGGCGAGCAACGCTATTTCGTACACCGTGATCCCCGGTTCGTCCGGGTCCTCGACGCCGACCAGACAGCCCGGTACGACGACGGCTCCGCCGGTGTAGGACGGGTCGGGGACGACCTGGTCGAGCAGGGCCCGCAGGAAGCTCCGCCGTTCCTTCAGCGCCTCGCGCCGCTTCTCGTGGTCGGCCAGCTGGGCCTTCCGGGAGGAGGAGTCGACGGCCACCACCTCGGGCAACGGCAGGTCGAGCACGTCCTGCACCCGCTCGAGTTCCCGCTGCACCCGCCGGTGGGCGCGCAGACTGATCCGGTCGACGCGCAGGCGCGGCAACGGTCGCTCGGGGGCGGGGGCGGCCGTCCCACTGGTCCGCACGGGCTGCCGCGGCAGGGCAGGCAGCGTGGGCTGGGCGGCCGTCCGGCCAGGCGCGTTCCGGGCCACAGGCTGCTGCCGGTCCGCCCCTCCGGCTCCCGTCGGCCGCCGGTCCACGCGGAGCAGCTCCGTCGTACGGCCGTCGGCGGCTTCGGGCGAGCCGGGCGCGTGGTAACGGGCCACGCCCACCTGGCCGTCGTCCCCGAGGACGGGTACGTCCACGCGCGCGATCGCGGCCCGAATCATCGCCTGCACCTCGGCATGGGCCAGCCGTGCGACGGGCCGTCCACCGCGCAGGACCTCCACGGCATCGACCCCCGGGAAACCGGGCACTCCCGCCGCACTGAGAAAGCGAGCGGAACCGGCCACGGTCGAGCGCAGACTGAACGCGTGCTGGGCCGCGTTGACTTCGTCCCGGTGAAGACGGGCCACGGAGACCAGGGCGGGGGCGGCGGGACCGGTTCGCGGTGCGGCTGGGGCGGTTGGCCGGGTTGGTGGTGTGGGCGCTTGTGCCGGGCGGGGACGCGGAACGGACGGACGGGGCTGCGGAAGGGAGGGTCGGGGCTGCGGCACGGACGCCCGGGGCTGCCGTACGGCGGTGCGGGGCTGGGGTTCGGCCGGAGCGGCAGCCGGCGCGGCTGGGTCGACCGGTCGGGTCTCCTTGTCGGCGTCAGCCACTCGGATCTCCCGGTCCGCGTCGACCGGTCGCGGCTCCCGGCCCGCGCCGGCCGTCGCCCCTTCGATGCCCAGCCGGTCCAGCTCGGCCCACAGGGGTTCGAGGGCCCGTTCCGGGTCGAGGAAGAAGCGGCTGCCGCGGATGCGCACGAACGTCCAGCCGACCCGCTCCAGTTCACGCTGGCGTGCCGCGTCCGCGTCCGCGTTCTCCTCGTTGTGGAAGGCGTCGCCGTCGCACTCCACGGCCAGGCGCCTGGTTCCGCCCTCGACGACGAGGTCGATGCGGTAGCGGCCGGCCGGATACTGCGGCCGTACCCGGTATCCCCGGGCCCGCAGGGCCAGGTACACCCGCTGCTCGAAGAGGCTGTCGAACGCCTCGTGCGGCACGTCCGGACGGACCTCGCCGAGCCCCGCGCCGTCCTGGTCCTCGGCCGGCCGGGAGAACCAGTCCAGGTAGGCGCGCCGCAGGTCGGTCTCGCCCCATTCCGTGAGCGTCACGCTGTGGAAGAGCCACACCTGGTCCCGGGCCCGGGAGGCGGCCACGTTGAGGTGCTGCCGGTTGAGGGCGCTGCTGTAGGGGCCGATGCGGCGCGGTCCGTCCGGGCCGGTGAGCGAGGCGACCGTGCCGATGAAGACGACATCGCGCTCGTCCCCCTGGAACTCCTCGGCGTTGCCCACGCGCAGCCGCCGCCGCTGCCGCTCGTCGAGCGGGATCCGGTCGGCCAGCAGATCCTCGATGAGGAACTTCTGCCCGGCACCGAGCAGGGTGATCACGCCCATGCTGCGGCCGGCGTAGGCGGGGTCGGCGATGCAGCGCGCGACGGTGTCCACCAGCCGCTCGGCCTCGGGCCGGTTGACCTGCTTCTGCCCGCTGCCCTCCACCCAGCCGTCGGCCACGTGGACCGCGCGCAGCGGCGGCAGCCGGTCGGCGCCGTACTGCCGCAGGGGCTGGAGCCGGCCGCCGTAGCAGAGGTCGTTGGAGAAGCCGATGATCTCCGGCATGCAGCGGAAGTGCTCCTGGAGCATCAGCCGGCCGCGGCCGCCGGCGAGTCCGGAGGCGATGTCGAAGAGGCTGGCGGTCGGCGTGAACAGGTTGCGGCGGGCGGCGGGCAGTTCGGCGAGCAGCCGCCGCTGGAGGGCGAACTGCTCGTCGTGGTCGACGCCGACCTGGGCCGGGCTGACCTGCTGGTCGTCACCGACGACCACGACCTTCGCGCCGAGCCAGGCGAGCAGCAGCGCCTCGGGCCCGGACTGGCTCGCCTCGTCGATGATCACGACGTCGAAGCGGCCGGCGCGGTTCATGGGGACGGTCTCGGTCACCTGGTGCAGCGGCATGATCCAGGCGGGTACGGCCTCCTGGCTGGCCTGGAGGCTCTCCCGCGCCTGCCTGCGATAGGTGGCCGCGTACTTGCCGGTGCCCTTGCCGAGCCTGCGGACGTTCTGCTGGTACGAGGTGAGGGCCACGGCCTGGTCGTCGGTGAGCCGGGACAGGCAGCTGAACCAGGCCTTGTCGGCCGCCAGCCGCTCCAGCCCGATGCGGATGTCGGCGTCCGCCTCGGCGAGCAGGCGCAGTTGCCGCGTCTCGGCCTCGGGGTCGGTC
The DNA here is from genome assembly GCF_002242805.1 of Streptomyces diastatochromogenes. Taxonomy (GTDB): domain Bacteria; phylum Actinomycetota; class Actinomycetes; order Streptomycetales; family Streptomycetaceae; genus Streptomyces; species Streptomyces diastatochromogenes. Next base: position 43,989 of record NZ_MCGQ01000041.1, read on the forward strand.
AGGTCCGTCATGCGGGCGTGCCAGGCCGACCAGGCCCAGGCGGCCTCGAATTCCGTCAGGCGCGTGTCCCAGGCGGGGTCGTCCGGTGCCGACTCCAACGCGTCCGCGATGTCGGGGAGTTCGGCCGCGACCACCCGGTAGGCGTCGTCGCACGTCTTTTTGCGGTCCAGTGCCTCGCGCAGGTCGTCCAGCTCGCCGACCGCGGCGCCGTAGGCCTCCGCGTCGCGGGCCTCGGCGGCAGCGCGCGCCCGCTCCACGGGCGCCGTCGCACCGCGCCGGTGGGCGGCGGCCCGGAGCACGTCGATCGCGTCGTCGAGCAGCGCCCGGGCGGGGTCGGCGGCGCGGCGGGCCGCTCGAGCGCGCAGCGCCGCGCGGACGGTGCGCACCCGCTCCTCGTCTCCCCGGTCGACGCCCGCGAGCCCCGGCGCGGGCGCCGCCGCGCGCGTCACGTCCTGGCGCAGGTCGGCGAGGGTGGTGAGGGTGGTGAGGGTGGCGATGTCCTGACGCAGCCGGGTCATACGCCGGTTGACGCTCTGCCAGGCCTCGGCGCCCTCGCCCCACTCCTGCTCGACGTCCTGCAGGTGCCGTTCCAGGGTGACGCGGTGCGCCACGGCGGACGCGGCGGCCTCCGTGTCGACGGTGCGGCCGTCGACCCGCACGGTCTCGGGGAAGTCGCCGACCGCCTTGCGCAGCCGGGTCTTCAGGCCGAGCGGGCCGCGCAGTTTCTCGCCGGCGGCGAGGCCGTCGCGCAGGGAGGTGGCCAGCCCCAGCGCCGTCGGCACGTCGTACGACTCCAGGCCGCTGACCAGGGTGGAGCCGAGGGCCCCTGCCGCCTGCTCGACCGCGGTCAGGGCCGCCGCGGTACGGGCGTGCCGGTCGCGGGTTACGAGGTCCTGCCCGGCGATGATCTCGCGGCGCAGTGCGGCGGCCCAGTCGGCGGGCAGGGTGGCCGCCGCGGCGGAGGCCGCCGTGAACTGGTCCAGGGCCGCGGCCAGCTGGTCCTGCTGCGCGACGGTCAGGGTGGACACGGCGTCGTCCAGACGCGAGGCGGAGCCGTCCTGACGGAGCGCGGCGAGGTCGGCCTCGGCCTCCCGGACGGTCTCGACCGCCTCGGCGAACGCGGGCCCGCTGGGCAGGCGCCCCGGATCGGGCAACGCGGCGGTCACCGTGGCCGCGAGGGCGCGGTGCCGGTCGGTGAAGGCGAGGGCCGCGCGCCGCAGGACCGCCAGGGCCGCGGGGTCGAGCGTGGGCGTCTCCGCGGGGACGGCGCCGAGCCACCCGTACCGCGGGCGCTCGGCGGCGAGGCGCTCGGCGATGCGGGTGAGGGTGCCCTCGTAGTCGCCGATCTCGGCCGGGTGGCGGTAGGTCTCCTGTTCCCGCAGGGCCCGCAGGGACTTGAGGGCGAGTGCCTGCGCGGAGCGCGCGGACCTGAGGCGCTCCTCGTGATCCTGGATGCGCCGGCGGTAGGCGCGCGCGGAGAAGTCACCCTGCCGGTCCAGGATGGCCTTGACCGACTGCTCCAGTTCCTGCTGTCCGGCTCCGTCGTCGGTACGGCTGACGCACAGTTCACGGATGCTGGCGGGGAGTTTGTCCCGCAGGACCTTCAGGGCACGGGCCGTGTGGCTGGTGATCAGGACCCGGTTGCCGTGGGCGAGCAGGTCGGTGACCAGGTTGGCGATGGTGTGGGTTTTGCCGGTGCCGGGCGGGCCCTGCACCACGACCAGGTCGCGGTCGCGCAGCCGCTCGGCGATGGTGCGCTGCTCGTCGTTGGAGGGCAGGGCGAAGTACAGCTCGGGCTGGGCGCCGCGGGCCTCCGGGGTGCCGGGCTCGCCCAGCGGCCGGTCGCCGCCGGCCCCGGCGACGGCGCGGAGCAGCGCGGTGGGTTCGGCGCCCTGTTCGATCTGCAGGGCGACCCCGCGCAGGGCTTCCAGCATGCTGCGCCGGGTGCGCTCCCTGAGCAGCAGCACGGGCGCGAAGCTGACGACCGGCACGGCGGGGTCTCCCGTCGCGCGGTGCCGGACGGCTGAGGGGTCGTAGCGGCCCGCTTCGTGGGCGGCGATGGTCCAGGTGGTGAGCGCGCGGTGCAGCGGGTCGGCGAGCATCGCGTCCGTGGTGTCGCCGGCGGCTTCCAGCTCCTGGCGGACCAGGGCGCGGATCTCGGCGCGGGCCTTCTGCCCGGCGTCGAGCATGGACTCCTCGAGGACCGGGCTGCCGTGCTCCGGGTCGGGTCCGACGGTGATGGCCCCGGTGTCGGGGTCGATGGCGATGACGGCCCGGCAGGTGACGAGGTGCCGGCGGATCGGCTCGCTCTGGGCGGACCAGGTCAGATGGCCGAAGCCGACGACGAGTTCGAAGCTCTCGCCGAGTTCGGAGGCGTCCACGCACAGGCGGTAGAGGCGGTCGTAGGCGCGGACGACCGGTTTCGTGGCGCGGTCGCGCGCCGCCCACTTCTCCCACTGGCGCGACCAGGAGGCGTACTGCTCGTGCACGACGTCGCAGTGGGGGTCGTCGGCGAGGGCGACCGTGCGGTACCCGGCGCGTGAACTGCCGCCCGCCGACACCTCGTCGGCCGGGATGTCCGCCTCGGTGCGCGGCGCGGGCGGCTCTTCCCGCTCGGAGTCGCGGATCTCCCGGCCGTCCAGCCAGTGGGCGAGCGGCAGGGGCGGGGCCGGCGGGTCGTGCCGTACGGGCCGGTCGGCCCGTAGCCACAACGGGGAGTCACCGGGGACGGCTTCGGTGAGGAAGCAGGCGAACTGCTCGGGCAGATCGGCGAACCACATCTGGTGCCGGGCGTCGTCGTGTGTGCGTACCGGCCTGGTGCGGCTTTCGCCGACCTCCGCGAGATAGCGGAAGACGTGACGGACGACGTCGTCGGGCGTCGCGGCGGACACGGGCACACTCACCTCGCTGAACTGGCGGAACCCACATGTGGAGGGATTGTGTGCATCCTAGGGGGCAGGTCTGACACTCGTGCCGTTTCCGCCTGTTCCGGGCACGGGACGGCCCCGGAAGGCGAAGTGCCTTCCGGGGCCGGAGGGTTGTCTCAGCCTTCGCGCGTGCCCGCGTACATCTCGTCGATCAGGCCCTTGTACGTCCGCTCGACCACCGGACGCTTCAGCTTCAGGCTCGGCGTGATCTCGCCGTGCTCGACATCGAGGTCACGCGGCAGCAGGCGGAACTTCTTGATGGTCTGCCAGCGCTGCAGGCCCTCGTTGAGCTGCTTGACGTAGCCGTCGACCATCTCGACCGTCTGCGGGGCCGCGACGATCTCGGCGTACGCCTTGCCCGCCAGCCCGTTCTCCTTGGCCCACTGCAGGATGGCGATCTCGTCGAGCGCGATGAGGGCGGTGCAGTAGTTCCGGTCGGCGCCGTGCACCAGGATGTTGGAGACGTACGGGCACACCGCCTTGAACTGGCCCTCGACCTCGGCCGGGGCGACGTACTTGCCGCCGGAGGTCTTGATGAGGTCCTTCTTGCGGTCGGTGATGCGCAGGTAGCCGTCGGGCGACAGCTCGCCGATGTCGCCGGTGTGGAACCAGCCGTCGCTCTCCAGCACCTCGGCGGTCTTCTCGGGCTGCTGGTGGTAGCCGTCCATGATGCCGGGGCCGCGCAGCAGGATCTCGCCGTCGTCCGCGATGCGCACCTCGCAGCCGGGCAGCGGCTTGCCGACGGTGCCGGTGCGGTAGGCCTCACCAGGGTTGACGAAGGAGGCCGCGGAGGTCTCGGTGAGGCCGTAGCCCTCCAGGATGTGGATCCCGGCGCCGGCGAAGAAGTAGCCGATCTCGGGGGAAAGCGCGGAGGCGCCCGAGACGCAGGCGCGCAGCCGGCCTCCGAAGGCCTCCCGCAGCTTGGAGTAGACGAGGGCGTCGGCGACCTTGTGCTTGGCGCCGAGGCCGAACGGCACGGCGTGGCTGCCGGTGCGGCGGAAGTTGTCCTGCGAGACCTTGGCGTACTCGCGGGAGACCTCGGCGGCCCACTGGAAGATCTTGTACTTGGCCCCGCCACCCTCGCGGGCCTTGGCCGCGACACCGTTGTAGACCTTCTCGAAGATGCGCGGCACGGCCGCCATGTACGTCGGCTGCACCACCGGAAGGTTCTCGATGATCTTGTCGACACGGCCGTCGACGGCGGTGACGTGGCCGACCTCGATCTGGCCGGAGGTGAGGACCTTGCCGAAGACGTGGGCGAGGGGCAGCCACAGGTACTGCACGTCCTCGCCGCTGATCAGGCCGGTCGCCGCGATGGCCTTCGCCATGTACGCCCAGTTGTCGTGCGGCAGGCGCACGCCCTTGGGGCGGCCGGTGGTGCCGGAGGTGTAGATGAGGGTGGCGAGCTGGTCGCTGGTGATCGCGCCGACCCGCTCCTTGATCAGCTCGGGGTGCTTCTCCAGGTAGGCGGCGCCGCGCTGCTCCAGCTCGGTGAGGGTGGTCACCCAGTCGTTCGTCTCGACGCCGGCCGGGTCGATGACGACGACCTTGGTCAGCGCGGGCAGCTCGCCGCGCTTCTCCACCGCCTTGGCGACCTGGGCCGCGTCCTCGGCGATCAGCACCCGGCTCTCGGAGTCGGAGAGGATGAACGCGGACTCGTCTGCGTTGGTCTGCGGGTAGACGGTCGTGGTGGCGCCGCCCGCGCACATGATGCCGAGGTCGGCGAGGATCCACTCGACGCGGGTCGAGGAGGCGAGCGCCACCCGCTGCTCCGGCTGCAGACCCAGTTCGATGAGCCCGGCCGCGATCGCGTACACCCGCTCGGCCGCCTGGCCCCAGCTCAGCGACTTCCAGTCGTCGGGGCCCTGGCCGGAGGCGGGCGGGACCGGGTAGCGGTAGGCCTCGGCGTCCGGTGTGGCCGCCACGCGCTCCAGGAAGAGGGCCGCCACGGACGGCGGACGGTTCTCGATCAGGGTCTGTGTGTCGCTCACGACATCCTCCGGGGCCCGCGACAGTGCGGCTGGCTCAAGTGCGGCTGGGTTAACTCACGGGTGGGGTTCGGGCTTGTTGTTTAACTCGCGAGTAACTATCGAGCAGGGATCAGAGTAAGGGGCGACCGGCCGCTGCGTAAGGGGCATCGGCCTGTCACTTTCCACGCAGAGCGACGCTACGCACGCGTAGGGGCCCGCCACGCTTTCGCACGACGAGCCCCTGTTGTGCCCGGTTTGCGGACACAGCCCGCTGTTACCGATGGTTACTTCTTGCCCTTGGCCGACCCCGCGCTGTCATCGCTGGACAGGACCGCGATGAAGGCCTCCTGCGGAACCTCCACGGAACCCACCATCTTCATCCGCTTCTTGCCTTCCTTCTGCTTCTCCAGCAGCTTCCGCTTACGGGAGATGTCACCGCCGTAGCACTTGGCGAGGACGTCCTTGCGGATGGCGCGGATGGTCTCTCGGGCGATGACCCGCGAGCCGATGGCGGCCTGGATCGGCACCTCGAAGGCCTGCCGCGGGATGAGTTCGCGCAGCTTGGCGACGAGCCGCACCCCGTACGCGTACGCGGCGTCCTTGTGGGTGATCGCCGAGAAGGCGTCCACCTTGTCGCCGTGCAGCAGGATGTCGACCTTGACCAGGCTGGAGGTCTGCTCGCCGGTGGGCTCGTAGTCGAGGGACGCGTAGCCGCGGGTCTTGGACTTCAGCTGGTCGAAGAAGTCGAAGACGATCTCCGCGAGCGGGAGGGTGTAACGGATCTCGACCCGGTCCTCGGAGAGGTAGTCCATGCCGAGCAGGGTGCCGCGCCGGGTCTGGCACAGCTCCATGATCGAGCCGATGAACTCGGTGGGCGCCAGGATGGTGGCGCGCACGACCGGCTCGTACACCTCGCCGATCTTCCCCTCGGGGAACTCGCTCGGGTTGGTGACGATGTGCTCGCTACGGTCCTCCATGACCACGCGGTAGACCACGTTGGGCGCGGTGGCGATCAGGTCGAGGCCGAACTCGCGCTCCAGCCGCTCCCGGATCACGTCCAGGTGCAGCAGGCCGAGGAAACCGACGCGGAAGCCGAAGCCGAGGGCGGCGGAGGTCTCCGGCTCGTAGACCAGCGCGGCGTCGTTGAGCTGCAGCTTGTCGAGGGCCTCGCGCAGCTCGGGGTAGTCGGAGCCGTCGAGCGGATACAGACCCGAGAAGACCATCGGCTTCGGGTCCTTGTAGCCGCCGAGCGCCTCGGTGGCGCCCTTGACCTGGCTGGTGACGGTGTCACCGACCTTGGACTGGCGGACGTCCTTCACGCCGGTGATCAGGTAGCCCACCTCGCCCACGCCGAGGCCGTCGGCCGGGAGCATCTCGGGCGAGTTGGTCCCGATCTCCAGCAGCTCGTGGGTGGCGCCGGTCGACATCATCCTGATGCGCTCGCGCTTGTTGAGCTGGCCGTCGATGACACGGACGTACGTCACGACACCGCGGTAGGAGTCGTAGACCGAGTCGAAGATCATCGCGCGGGCCGGCGCGTCGGCGACCCCGACCGGCGCCGGGATCTCCTTGACGACCTTGTTGAGCAGCGCGTCGACGCCGAGGCCGGTCTTGGCGGAGACCTTGAGCACATCCGACGGGTCGCAGCCGACCAGGTTCGCCAGCTCCTCGGCGAACTTCTCCGGCTGCGCCGCCGGCAGGTCGATCTTGTTCAGCACGGGGATGATCGCGAGGTCGTTCTCCATCGCCAGGTAGAGGTTGGCGAGGGTCTGCGCCTCGATGCCCTGGGCGGCGTCGACGAGGAGGACGGTCCCCTCACAGGCGGCCAGCGACCGCGAGACCTCGTAGGTGAAGTCGACGTGCCCCGGGGTGTCGATCATGTTGAGGATGTGCGTCGTGCCCTGGTCGGGGCCCTCGGTCGGGGCCCAGGGCAGACGCACCGCCTGGGACTTGATCGTGATGCCGCGCTCGCGCTCGATGTCCATCCGGTCGAGGTACTGAGCACGCATCTGCCGCTGCTCGACCACACCGGTCAGCTGGAGCATCCGGTCGGCGAGCGTGGACTTGCCGTGGTCGATGTGCGCGATGATGCAGAAATTGCGGATCAGCGCCGGGTCGGTACGGCTCGGCTCGGGCACATGGTTAGGGGTCGCGGGCACGCAGGGTCCTGTCTCTTGAGGCGCCTTATGCCTCGGGTCGGATCGATACGTAGTCTCCATGGTCCCACGCGAAGGGACCGAGGACCGTTTTGGGCCGGTCGCAGGGCCACTGGTACTGTAGATGGCTGTGCCTCATGCCCTCTCAGCGCGAGGCACGACAGAAAATTTTTGGATCACCGGTGCGGGACCCGAGCGGCCCCGCACCAAGAACCTGAAAAGGCTCCTTCGTGGCGAACATCAAGTCCCAGATCAAGCGGATCAAGACCAACGAGAAGGCTCGGCTGCGCAACAAGGCCGTCAAGTCCTCCCTGAAGACCGCGATCCGCAAGGCCCGCGAGGCCGCTGCCGCGGGTGACGTCGAGAAGGCCACCGAGCTGCAGCGCGCTGCCGCGCGTGCGCTCGACAAGGCCGTCTCGAAGGGCGTCATCCACAAGAACCAGGCCGCCAACAAGAAGTCGGCGCTTGCTTCCAAGGTCACGTCCCTCAAGGGCTGAAAATCCCTTCTGATCTGACCGCCGGAAGGACCCAGAGCGGGCCCTCTCTCATCCGCTCCCGACCGGCACCCCAGGAGTCACACGCGGCCTGCGTTCGCCACGCGGGTGTGATTCCGAGATCTTGAACCCGAGGCCCCGGTGCCCTCCCTTCCCCAGGGTGGGCGGCGGGGCCTTCGGCATGGCCGCCCCGGCCTTCGCGTCACGACACCTTCGCGTCACGACCAGAAGGCGTTGTCCTTGTCCATGTCCGGTACGCACTCGTCGATGTCGGTGATCTTGTCCCCGACGATCCGGAGGATCAGGCATCCGTCCTCGTGGTAGCGCCTGCCCTCGCGTTCCGCGGTGACGTGGTGCAGGGCCACGGCGTGGCCCCGACCGTCGACGAACACGCTGCGCAGGTCGACGCGCAGGCTGCCGCCGGTCTCCTGGAAGAGCCGGCGGTACATGCCGATGACCGTGTCCTGGCCCTTGAAGTCACCGGACAGCGGATGGCTGCCGGGCACGTGATGGGTGACGTCCGCCGCCATCAACCCGCGCAGGGTGTCCATGTCGACACGGAGGAAGGCGTCGTAGCCCTTGCGGACGAGGGTTGCGTGCGGGTGTTCAGCCATGGTGATCGCCACCTTCCAGTGCGTCGGCGATGTACGGCTGATACCTGAGATTCTCCTCGCCAAGGGCCCTTGAGCGACTGGATCAGCCCCGGCCCCTGGACCGCGCGGCCCGGGCGATCGTCACGACCGCCTTCTCCAGCGCGTACTCGGGGTCGTCGCCGCCGCCCTTCACGCCCGCGTCCGCCTCGGCCACCGCCCGCAGCGCCACGGCCACCCCGTCCGGCGTCCAGCCCCGCATCTGCTGGCGCACCCGGTCGATCTTCCACGGTGGCATGCCCAGCTCGCGAGCCAGATCGGCGGGCCGGCCGCCGCGCGCCGACGACAGCTTCCCGATCGCCCGCACCCCCTGGGCCAGCGCGCTGGTGATCATCACCGGAGCCACCCCGGTGGCCAGCGACCACCGCAGCGCCTCCAATGCCTCCGCCGTACGGCCCTCCACCGCCCGGTCGGCGACCGTGAAGCTGGAGGCCTCGGCCCGCCCGGTGTAGTACCGCCCGACAACGGCCTCGTCGATCGTCCCCTCGACGTCGGCGACGAGCTGCGCCACCGCCGAGGCCAGCTCGCGCAGGTCGCTGCCGATCGCGTCGACCAGCGCCTGGCACGCCTCGGGCGTGGCCGACCGCCCGAACCCCCGGAACTCCCCTCTCACGAACGCCAGCCGGTCCGCCGGCTTGGTCATCTTCGGACAGGCCACCTCCCGCGCCCCGGCCTTGCGCGCGGCGTCCAGCAGCCCTTTGCCCTTCGCACCGCCCGCATGCAGCAGCACGAGGGTGATCTCCTCCGCGGGCGCCCCCAGGTACGCCTTCACGTCCTTGATCGTGTCGGCCGAGAGATCCTGCGCGTTGCGTACGACCACGACCTTGCGCTCGGCGAAGAGCGAGGGACTCGTCAGCTCGGCGAGCGTGCCGGGCTGCAACTGGTCCGGGGTCAGGTCCCGTACGTCCGTGTCGGCGTCGGCGGCCCTGGCAGCGGCCACCACCTCCTGCACGGCACGGTCGAGCAGGAGGTCCTCCTGGCCCACGGCAAGAGTCACCGGGGCGAGAGGGTCGTCATTCGCAGTCTTCCTGGCCATCGCCTACAGCATCCCACGCGGCACTGACAACGAACCGGCCGCGCACCCCGACCAGTCCCGGACCGAACCCCGAGTCCGTCTCGGGGTCACGGCTCCTCGCGCCAGCCGTCCCACTCCTCCGCGAAGGCGTCCAGTTCGGCGGGGTCCAGGCGTCCGGTCTCGTCGTGCAGGACCAGCAGCCACTGGGCGTCCTCCGCGTCGTCCTCGCCGGCCAGGGCGTCCCGGACGAGCTGGGGCTCCTCGTCGATGCCGAAGCGCTCCCCGAGCGCCTCGGCCGCCTCCTCGGCGGCATCGCGGTCGGGCAGCACCAGCACGTGTCTCACATCGCTCACGGCCCCATTCTCCGGCACCCCCGCATCGCGGGAATCCAGCACAAGCGCCGGCACCGAGCCGAGCTACTGAACTTGATTGGGTGATGTCGGGGCGTTCGGCTGAGCGACAGGCCGCGGTGCCCTTCCCCCAGACGCTCAGGCTGCGGCTTCGCCGGGGTCCTCGTCGTCCGGGCTCAGGTAGAACCACCGGCGAACCAAGGTGTAACCGGGAGGGAGGTCGTTGCCCGTCAGTTCCTTGTACCTCGCCTTGGCCGCCTCGCTGGCCTGCTGACCGGCCGGGAGCCTCCGCAGGAAGGGGTCGCGGTCAGGGTCAAGGGAGGACCGACGAGGCTCGTCCGTGGCTTCACGGCCGGAGACCGGCTCGGAATCCCCGATGTCCTCGGCGTCGTACCCCTCGCCGTCCTGCCTCGTGGCGAGATGGGCAACCACGGCCAAGCCCACGGCCAGAGTCACGGCACCGACGATGCGGATCTTCGGCTTGTGCCTCTCGTACCAGTTCTTCGTCTTCTCGGCGAAGGAGGTGGGCTCACCGTCCTCGGGCGTGGAGTCATTCACGCACACACATCTACCGGACCCATCCCTCACCTGTCATGCAATCACCCGACATCGCCCGATCAAGTTCAGTAGTCGTCCCGGTCCTGGCTTCGCACCGTCGGCACACGGCTCAACCCGATCCCGAACCGCTCCCGGTACACCGCCAGCACCTCCTCGTCCGTCCCCAGTTCCCTCGTCTCCTTCCGTCCGTCGGGGGCCGTCGTCGTCAACGCCCGGCCGCTGAGGGTGATCCGCCCGCCGTCCTCCGTGACCCGTGAGCACACCAGGGACCGGGTGAAGTGCGACTGCGGCGAGGTGCTGTGCCACCAGGCCCCGGCCGCGAAGTCCCCGAGCGCGCGGGGCCGTGTCTCCAGCCGGTACTGCGGCCTGCCGTTCCGTACGACGTCCAGATCCGGGACCCCGGCCGAGCCGGCCCCGCCACCGAACACTCCGGCGGGGTCCGGACCGGCCTCCGTCACCCGGAACGTCCCGCCGGGGTCCGGCTGCTCCCCGCGTTCCGCGAACGCCAGCGGATAGTGGCTGTGCGCCCCGAACCCGACGTCTACGAGCCAGTCCCCGTCGTCCGCCGTCCGCACCCGCAGCGCGAGATGGTCGTACGGGATGCCGAGCCGCCCTTCGTCCCCGTACACCCGCGCCGCCAGCAGCTGGACCTCGTAACCGAGAGCGGCGAGCAACGCCCCGAACCCGCCGTTGAGTTCGTAGCAGAAGCCGCCCCGCCGAGCCTCGACCACCTTGTCCAGCAGCCGCTTCTCCTCCAGCACGATCTCCTCGCCCAGGTGGATGGACAGGTTCTCGAAGGGCACGGTCCGCAGATGGTGCAGGTGCAGCTCGCGCAGGGCCTCGGTGGTGGGGTGCTGCGGTCGGGTGACCCCGAGGCGGCGGAGATAGGCGTCTGCCTGTGCTGGCTTCATGCCCCCAGTCTGGGCGAACAGCCGCTCCTCGATCTCTGATCACCTGTACTCCAGCCTCTGATCAACTGTGCTCCTCAGTCCCTCGTGACCCGCACCTCCCCGCCCGTCCCGTCGCCTCCGCCGACCGCGAGCGCCCCGTCCCGGTCCGTGCGCAGTACCGTCGCCCCTCCGGCCCTGAGCGCGGCGACGGTCGCCGGTGCCGGGTGGCCGTACGGGTTGTCGGCGCCGCAGGAGATGAGCGCCACCCGCGGGGCCGCCAGCCGTATCAGGTCCGGGTCCTGGTAGGCCGAGCCGTGGTGGGCCACCTTCAGTACGTCCACTCCCGCCAGCTGGGCCGCGGCCGGGGAGTGCAACAGGGCCTGCTGGGCGGGGGGTTCGAGGTCCCCGAGCAGCAGCAACCGTAGTCCGCCGGACCGGACGAGCAGGGCGACACTGGCGTCGTTGGGTCCCTCCGGTTCCGGTATCGCGGCCTGGCCCGGGGCTGGGGCGGCGGGTGGCCACAGCACCCGCCAGGCCAGTGGTCCGCTGCGCCGCTCCTCCCCGGCCACGGCCCGGGTGACCGGGATGTGCCGTTCCGCCGCCTCCCTTCTCACGAACTCGGCCTGGTCCGCCGGTTCTTCGAAGTCCGTCGTCTCGATCGCGGCCACCGAGCGGCCCCGCAGGACACCGGGCAGTCCCGCGACGTGGTCGGCGTGGAAGTGGGTCAGGACGACCAGGGGGATGCGGGTGATGCCCAGCTCCCGCAAGCAGTGGTCGACCAGTGCGGGGTCGGGTCCGGTGTCCACGACCACCCCGGCTCCCTCGCCGGCCGCCAGCACGGTCGCGTCGCCCTGCCCGACATCACACATCGCGTACCGCCAGTCCGGCGGCGGCCAGCCCGTGACCACCCGGGTCAGCGGCGCCGGCCGCACCACCACCAGCAGGAGCAGCACACCGAGCGCACCGCACCACCAGGGGTGCCGCAGCAGCCGCCGGCCGGTCAGGACGACGGCCACGGTGACCGCCGCGAGCAGCAGCGCCCCGGGCCAGCTCCCCGGCCAGTCCACTCCCGCACCGGGCAACGCCGCCCCGGTCCGGGCGACCCACGCGATCCATTCGGCGGGCCAACCGGCGCACCACGCCAGCGCTTTGGCCGGCGGCATCGCCACCGGTGCCATGGCGAGAGCGGCGAACCCCAGCACCGTGGCCGGAGCGACGGCCACCTCGGCCAGCAGGTTGCAGGGCACCGCCACCAGGCTCACCCGGGCCGACAGCACCGCCACGACCGGCGCGCACACGGCCTGCGCGGCCGCGGCCGCGGCCAGCCCCTCGGCGAGCCGGGCCGGCACCCGGCGCCGCTGCAGCGCCTCGCTCCAACCGGGCGCCAGTACGAGCAGCGCACCGGTGGCCAGCACGGAGAGCAGGAAGCCGAAACTGCGGGCCAGCCAGGGGTCGTACAGCACCAGCAGGAGGACGGCCGTGGCCAGCGCCGGGAGCAGGGATCTGCGGCGGCCTGTCGCCAGGGCGAGCAGGGCGACCGAGCCGCAGGCCGCGGCCCGCAGCACGCTGGGGTCGGGCCGGCACACGATCACGAAGCCGAGCGTGAGCGCTCCCGCGAACAGGGCGGTGGCCCGCAGCGAGAGCCCCAGGCGCGGAGCGAGTCCGCGGCGCTCGACACGCTGAGCAAGGCCGGGCGGTCCGATGAGCAACGCGAGCAGGATCGTGAGGTTGCTGCCCGAGACGGCGAGCGTGTGCGCCAGGTCCGTCTCCTTGAAAGCGTCGTCCAGTTCGGATGTGATCCGCGAGGTGTCGCCGACGACCAGCCCGGGAAGCAGCGCCCGGGCGTCCGTAGGCAGTCCCTCGGTCGCCTCCCGCAATCCGGCCCTGAGCCGGCCCGCCAGCCGCTGCGGCCCGCTCGGCCCCGCGACGACTTCCGGCACGGGCTCGCTCCGCACCCGCAGCACGGCCGCCGTCCGGTCGCCGCCGGTCAGGGCGGGCGCCAGCCGGCCGTCCACCCGCAGCCGGGTGGACGGCAGCAGCCCGAGCCAGCCCGGACTCGCGCCGCGCATGCCCCACGTGCCGGTCACGTCCCCGCTGGGAGGTGCACGCGGCGCCGGAGTGTCCGCGTCGACGACCAGCAGCACGGGAGTTCGTGTCCGTGCACCTGCCCCGTCGCCCTCCGTCACGCGCCGCACCTCCGCCCTGGCCAGCACCGCCACGGGCGCCGCGTGATCACCCCGTACCCGTGGCCTGCTCTGCCAGGGGTCGCCGGTCAGCTCGACCTCGGCGGTAACGGTCGCGAACCGCCGCGCCAGCTCGGGCACCGGCCCGCGCCGCACATCCGCCCCGTGCAACCCGGCGGAGGCAGCGGCCGCGGCCACGCAGAGGAGCACGGCGGCGACCGGGACGCGGGCCCAGGCGAACCGGACGGACGGCCGCCCAGGCCTCCCCCACTTCCGGGCCGACAGCAGGACGACTCCGGCGAGCAGACAGGCGAGCGCGATGCCGGCACTCCAGCCCGGCGGAGCATCGAGGACCAGGGCAGCCGTCGCCCAGGCCGCGAGTGCCGACGGCACCAGGCGGAGGTCGGTCGGGGCCGGTGGCTGCTGCTCGGCGGGGCCGCTCATGGCCGCACCATGGTCCGCAGGTCGGCGAAGCGGCGGTCGCCGATGCCGTTGACCTGGCGCAGCTCGTCCACCGAGCGGAAGCCGCCGTGTCGGGTGCGGTAGTCGATGATGTGCTGGGCCAGCACGGGACCGACTCCGGGCAGGGTGTCGAGCTGGTCCGCGGTCGCCGTGTTGAGGGAGACCGGGGCCGTGGGTCCCGTCCCCGCCACTCCTGGGCCCGCACCGCTGCCGGGTCCGGGCGGGGCGGCCGCCGCTCCCGCGGACGCACCGACCAGGACCTGTTCGCCGTCCACCAGGAAGCGGGCCCGGTTGAGCCCCTCGGTACTCGCACCCGGCCGCACCCCGCCCGCCGCCCGCAGCGCGTCGGCCACCCGCGAGCCCGCCGGCAACCGCCGGATCCCGGGCCTGCGGACCTTGCCGCTGACGTCCACGACGATCTCCCCGCCCGGCGTCGCCGAGGCGCTCACGGCGCCACCGGACTTGGTGTCCTCGTCCCTCCTGGCGAACGGTGCCTCGGCGCGCACCACTTGGGGAGCGCTCACGGTCTGCGTCCGGCCGGCCCAGAAGTGCTGGACGGCGAACACGGCGGCCACCAGCAGCACCACAGCGAGCGCGACCACTCCCCGCCGCTCCACCCCGCACCGCACCTGCAACCACACTGGCAACCGCTCCCGGAGAGCGAGCCCGGCCCGCTCCCGCAGGCCCGGCACGACAGGTTCCGCTGTCTCCGAGTGGCCCGCCGGGCCGTCCAGTTGCTCCTCGGACACCCTGGCCGGACCTGACCGAGTGGACAGCGTGCGTGCCCCGCCGAGTCCGGGCAACGCCGTACTCACCCCTGGCGCCGCCCCCGTCGCGGTCCTCAACCCGGGCGCCACCCCCGTCGCCGTCCTCAACCCGGGCGCCGCCCCCACCGCCATCGCCGTACGCGCGGGCGACTGCCCGTCCGGCGGAGCATTGCCCGACTCCCGCCATTCCACGGCTCGTTCGCCGAAGAGAATTTCCGCGCGACGGCGCAACTCCTCCGCGGGTGCGGGCATGCGGTGGCGGGCGTGGCGCCGGTCGGTGGAGCGGCGGCGGATGCGCCCGTCGGAGGTGGGGCCGCGGCCCGGCCCGCTGGTCGGGGTGGCGGTGCGTGACCGTGATCGAAGTGCCATGCGACGAGGATGGGGCATCTCGCCGCTTCGCGATGATCTTGGTCAATTCCCGGGGATTACTGCCCAGTTGTGGAAAACTCCACCACTCACACGAGTGACGGCAGCCCGCGAGACGAGGGCGTCAGCGCGGCGAGACGACCGCTCCCAGCAACCCGGGCCCGGTGTGTGCCCCGATCACCGCCCCGACTTCGCTGACATGCAGATCGGCCAGTCCGGGCACCCGCACCCGCAGCCGGTCGGCGAGGGCGGCGGCCCGCTCGGGGGCGGCGAGATGGTGGACGGCGATGTCGACCTCGGCGCCACCCGCACGGTCGGCCACGATCTCCTCGAGGCGGGCGATCGCCTTGGACGCCGTACGGACCTTTTCGAGAAGCTCGATGCGGCCACCGTCCAGCTGGAGCAGCGGCTTGACGGCCAGTGCGGAACCTAGCAGGGCCTGCGCGGCGCCGATGCGACCGCCGCGGCGCAGATAGTCGAGCGTGTCGACGTAGAAGTAGGCGGAGGTGCCCGCGGCCCGCTTCTCGGCGGCCGTCACGGCCTCGTCCACCGTGCCGCCGGCCTCCGCCGCCTCGGCCGCGGAAAGCGCGCAGAAGCCCAAGGCCATCGCGACCATCCCGGTGTCCACCACCCGCACCGGCACCGGCGCCTCACGCGCCGCGACGACCGCCGCGTCGTAGGTGCCGGACAGCTCGGCGGACAGATGCAGGGAGACGATGCCGCTCGCGCCGGACTCGGCGACCCTGCGGTAGGTCTCCGCGAACACCTGGGGGCTGGGACGGGAGGTGGTGACCGGCCGCCGCTTCTGCAGCGCCTGGGCCAGGGAACGGGTCGAGATCTCGGTGCCCTCTTCGAGCGCCTGGTCGCCGAGGACGACGGTCAGGGGCACCGCTGTGATGCCGTGGCGCTCCATCGTCCGCGGCGGCAGGTAGGCCGTTGAATCGGTGACGATCGCGACATGGCGGGACATGAGCTGGAGGTTACCTGCCGTAGCGCTCGTGCGGCAGCCCGGCCCCTGTCTGCCGGTCCGGGAGCGGACAGGTCATGTGGTGCTCTCCGGGCGCGGCTTCTTCTCCCAGGGGTAAGCGGGGCGCTGTGTCGGCGGGGTGATCGCGGGGGCCGTCGGCTCCTTGGCGGTGCGGGAGCCGGGCGTCTCCTGCCAGGTCTGCCGCTGTCCCTCCGGACCGCCGGCGGCGGCCGGGGCCTCGGGCCACGGCGGGGGCGCCGGGGTGGGTTCGGCCCGCGTCCAGTGGCGAAGGGCCCCTGCCTCGACGTCGATCTGGGCGCTGAGCGAGTCCAGGTCGTCGTCGGAGAAGCGGCGGGCCCGGTCGCGGGCGGCCCAGCGCAGGGAGTCGGCGGACTCGGTGATGCGCTCGGTGCGGCCGCGCAGCTCGGGCAGTCGCGCGGTGAGCGTGGCCCGGTCCGGCTCGGACTCCAGACGCTTGAGGTCGGCGTCCAGCTCGTGACCGTGCGCGCTGAGCCGCTCGAAGAGGCCGAGGGACTCCTTCAGCGACTCGTCCTCGGCTACGCCCGCGTGCAGCGCGTCCTGGGTGGCGCGCATCGAGGTGCGCAGCCGGAGCCGCAGCTGGGCGATCTCCCCGGCCGGGCCGAGCTGGGCGAAGGACTTGGCGCGCAGGGTGTGGTCCTCGACCGTGCGTCTGGCCTGCGCGATCGTACGGTCCACTCCGCGCTTGGCGGCGCCGACCGCCTTGACCGTGGCGTAGGCGCCGAGGCCGATGAAGAGCAGGAAGAGCAGGGCGAACACGGTGATCACTGTTTCCATGACGCTCCTCCTCCGCACGATGCGGCACGAGCCGCTGTGTTCTCCACGGTAAACGCAGCGGGCAGGCCCGGAGTTCCAGAAAAACCCCGAACCTGCCCGTAGGGGACTACCCCGATGCTCGCGCCGGACCCGTGCTTACGCCGGAACGATGCCTGCACGGGAGCGATCCTTATCGAAACGACGCTTACGCCGGAACGATGTTGACCAGCTTCGGCGCCCGCACGATCACCTTGCGGATGCCCGCGCCGTCCAGCGCCGCGACGACCTTCTCGTCGGACAGCGCCACCTTCTCCAGCTCCTCCTCGGAGATGGCCGGCGGCACCTCCAGACGGGCCTTGACCTTGCCCTTGATCTGGACGACGCAGGTCACGGTCTCGTCCACCACGTACCGCGGGTCGGCGACCGGGAAGTCCTGGTGGACGACCGAGTCGGTGTGGCCCAGCTTGCGCCACAGCTCCTCCGCGATGTGCGGGGACAGCGGGGCGACCATCAGGACCAGCGGCTCGGCGACCGACCGAGACACCGCGCCACCGGCCTTGGTCAGGTGGTTGTTCAGCTCGGTGACCTTGGCGATGGCGGTGTTGAAGCGCAGGCCCTCCAGGTCCTGACGCACGCCGTCGATCGCCTTGTGCAGGGCACGCAGCGCCTCCTCGTCGGGCTCGGCGTCGGTGACGGTGACCTCGCCGGTGTTCTCGTCGACGACGTTGCGCCACAGCCGCTGCAGCAGCCGGAACTGGCCGACCACCGCGCGCGTGTCCCAGGGACGGGAGACGTCCAGCGGACCCATCGCCATCTCGTACAGGCGCAGCGTGTCCGCGCCGTACTCGGCGGCGATCTCGTCCGGAGTCACCGCGTTCTTCAGGGACTTGCCCATCTTGCCCAGCAGCCGGGTGACCTGCTCGCCCTCGTAGTAGTAGGCGCCGTCGCGCTCCTCCACCTCGGCGGCCGGCACCGCGATGCCGCGGCTGTCACGGTAGACGTAGGCCTGGATCATGCCCTGGTTGAACAGCTTGTGGAACGGCTCCGCGGAGGAGACGTGCCCCAGGTCGTACAGGACCTTGGACCAGAAGCGCGCGTACAGCAGGTGCAGCACGGCGTGCTCGGCGCCGCCGACGTACAGGTCGACACCGCCGTGCGGCTGGCCCTCGCGCGGGCCCATCCAGTACTGCTCGATCTCGGGGTCGACCAGCTTCTCGCTGTTGTGCGGGTCCAGGTAGCGCAGCTCGTACCAGCAGGAACCGGCCCAGTTGGGCATGGTGTTGGTCTCGCGGCGGTACTTCTGCGGACCGCGCCCGTCGCCCAGGTCCAGGGTGACGTCGACCCACTCCTCGTTGCGCGACAGCGGCGTCTCGGGCTGGGTGTCGGCGTCGTCCGGGTCGAAGGTGCGCGGCGAGTAGTCCTCGACCTCCGGCAGCTCCAGCGGCAGCATCGACTCGGGCAGCGCGTGGGCGATGCCGTCCTCGTCGTAGACGATCGGGAAGGGCTCGCCCCAGTAGCGCTGGCGGCTGAACAGCCAGTCGCGCAGGCGGAAGTTGACGGTGCCCTCACCGATGCCCTTGCGCGCCAGCCACTCGGTGATGCGCGCCTTGGCCTCGGCCACGGCCATGCCGTCCAGGCTGATCTCGTCGTTCGACGAGTTGATGATCTTCGCGTCGTACGACCCGAAGGCGTTCTCCCACGTCGAGGTGTCGGTGCCACGGCCGTCGGTCGGCTCGACGATGCAGTGGATCGGCAGCTCGAAGGCGCGCGCGAACTCGAAGTCGCGCTGGTCGCCCGCGGGGACGGCCATGATCGCGCCGGTGCCGTAGCCCATCAGGACGTAGTCGGCGATGAAGACCGGGATCCGGTCGCCGTTGACCGGGTTGGTCGCGTACGCGCCGATGAAGACGCCGGTCTTGTCCTTGGCCTCGGCCTGGCGCTCGACGTCGGACTTCGAGGCGGCCTGCGCGCGGTAGGCGGCGACGGCCTCGGCCGGGGTGGCGTGACCGCCGGTCCACACCTCGTGCGTGCCCTCCGGCCAGGCGGCCGGGGTGAACTTCTCGACCAGCGGGTGCTCGGGGGCCAGCACCATGTAGGTCGCGCCGAACAGGGTGTCGGGGCGGGTGGTGAAGACCGTGATCCGCTCGCCGTCGATCGGGAAGTCGACGCGGGCGCCCTCGGAGCGGCCGATCCAGTTGCGCTGCTGCAGCTTGATGGCCTCGGGCCAGTCCAGCTCCTCCAGGTCCTCCAGCAGCCGGTCCGCGTAGGCGGTGATGCGCATGTTCCACTGGCGCAGCTTGGACTTGAAGACCGGGTAGTTGCCGCGCTCGGAACGGCCGTCGGCGGTGACCTCCTCGTTGGCCAGCACGGTGCCCAGGCCGGGACACCAGTTGACGGGCGCGTCGGAGGCGTAGGCCAGGCGGTACTCGCCCAGGACGTCGGCGCGCTCGGTGGCGGTCAGCTGGTTCCACGCGCGCCCGTGGTCACCCGGTACGGCGCGCTCACCGGACTCGAACTGGGCGATCAGCTCGGAGATCGGGCGGGCCTTGCCGGCCTCGTCGTCGTACCACGAGTTGAAGATCTGCAGGAAGATCCACTGGGTCCACTTGTAGTAGTCCGGGTCGATCGTGGCGAACGAGCGGCGCTTGTCGTGGCCCAGACCCAGCCGACGCAGCTGGACCTTCATGTTCTCGATGTTGGCCTCGGTCGACACGCGCGGGTGCGTGCCGGTCTGCACGGCGTACTGCTCGGCGGGCAGTCCGAAGGCGTCGAAGCCCAGGGTGTGCAGGACGTTGTGGCCGGTCATGCGCTGGAACCGGGCGTAGACGTCGGTGGCGATGTAGCCCAGGGGGTGGCCGACGTGCAGGCCCGCACCCGAGGGGTACGGGAACATGTCCATGATGAACTTCTTGGGCTTCGCGGCCAGCTCCGGATCGCCGGCCAGGTCACCCTTCGGGTTCGGCGCCGCGTAGGTGCCGTCGACGTCCCAGAAGTCCTGCCAGCGTGCCTCGATCTCGGCAGCCAGGGCGGCCGTGTAGCGGTGCGGCGCGGCCACCTCGGCGGTGGCAGCGGGGTTCGTCTCGCTCATGATCCTCAAAGCTCCATCGATCGTCTCTGCCTGCAGAAATGAAAAATCCCCTCGCACAGGAGGGGACGCCGCGCCGATGCCGACCCACCCGGTTCGACCGGGGGTCGGTACTGATCAGCGCGGCCCGCTAAGCAGAAGGCGTACGGCACGCATGGCGCTAGGGTACCGCAGCCCTTGAGCAAGCTGCGACGGACTTCCGTATGCCTTGTGGACATGCCACGAACCCGACCAGAGCTGAACGAAGGTCAAAGATTACTTCGCGTAACACCCGCTAAGGGACATCGACACAGTCGCATTGTCCTTTGATAACAACGCAATAACTCAAACCTCGTACTGATCGGTATGGCGCCACTTAGAGTTCGGCAGCGGGACCGCCTTCCCGAAACTGCTCGGAGTTGCCCCCATGAACCCTCGTCGTAGTAACAGCTCGCTCCCCAAACCGGGCCGGTCGGCCTATGGGGTGGCGTCCGCCGTCGTCCTGCTGCTCATACCCGTGGTCGTGCTGGTGGGAGGCAGCCAGTTCCGCGACTTCCTGAACTTCGGCGCGGGCGTACTGTCCCTCGTCTCGCTCAGCTGTTCGGTGATCTGGGGACTGTTCGCCCAGGACCGGATCTTCCTGAACACGCGCCAGCGGATCGTCGGCCAGGCAGTGCACCGGACGACCGCGGTCGCCTCGATCGCGTTCCTGCTGCTGCACATCACCACCAAGGTCGCGCTCGGCCACACGCAGCTGATCGCGGCGATCATCCCGTTCTCGCTCGGCGTCACCGGAATCGGCGGCCTGATCGGGCTGGGCTCGCTTGCGGGCCTGCTGATGATCTTCGTGGGCATCACCGGCGCCCTGCGCAGCAACTTCGCCACCCCGGCCCCCGTCGCCGCCCGCTGGCGTGCCATGCACATGCTGGCCTACCCGGCCTGGTGCGCGGCGCTGATCCACGGTCTCTACGCGGGTCGCGCGGCCAAGCCGATCTTCGTGATCCTCTACAGCCTGTCCCTGCTGGGCGTCATGGGCGCCCTCGCGCTGCGCGCGGCCCCGCGCCCCGTCAAGCGCAAGGTCGCCGACCGGCTCGTGACCCTGCTGGGCAGCTCGGAGCGGTCGGCACTCGACGACCTGGACGCGAGCCGCTCCCGGGTCGCCGAGTCCGGCCTGGCGGGCTTCGAGGGCCGGCGCGAGCCGAAGGCCTCACCTGCCGACTCGCCCGCCCCCGCCTCACCGCTGTACCAGACGCCCGCAGCCCCGGCCCCCGAGCCCGCCTCCGGCTTCGCGGCGGCCTACCGCGCCGTGTCCACTCCGGGCCGCCCACAGCAGCCGTTCGCGGCCGGCCAGACCACACGCATGGACCTGCCGCTGGATCTGCAGGCCACGGAGGCGGTCCCGCGCGTGGACGGCCCGTCCAGCACCTCGGGCAGCTGGCCGATCCCGTCCCCGCCGCCGGTCGGCGAGGCCCCGCCGTCGGCGTACGACCCGCTCCAGGACACCGGATACAACATCCCGGTCTACGGCAATTCGGGCACCGGCGGATACGGCGGAAGTGACATGTACGACACCGGTGAGACGAACAACCTGTACGGCACGTACAACTCGGGTGACACGTACAACAGCGGTCCCGCCACTGAACCAACCCCCGGCACCTCGTACGAGACGCCGGGTTCGGGCGAACCTTGGAACACGCCTTCCGGAGGCTATAGGTGAACGAGGCCCTGCCCGACGTACCCGAAGTCCGCGTGGTCGGTCTTCCCCAGCTCACGTCGGGCTTCGACCTTGTGGAGCGGCTCGACCTGCCCATGCACCTGAAGGTGCACGGGCCGCTCGACCCGCTGGGCGGCGAACAGCTCGCCCAACTCGCCGAGGCCATCAACCTCAAGGGCCGCGGCGGCGCGGGCTTCCCCTTCCACAAGAAGCTGCGCTCGGTCGCCGAGTCGGCGATCAAGCGGGGCGTGCGGCCGGTCGTCGTCGTCAACGGCAGTGAGGACGAACCGGCCTGCCGCAAGGACACGGTGCTCATCAACCGCGCCCCGCACCTCATCCTGGACGGCGCCCTGCTGTGCGCCGAGGCCCTCGGCGCCCGCACGCTGGTGATCGGGGTCACCCGGGAGTCCACCCAGCGCTCCATGGAGGCCGCGCTCGCCGAACGCGGTCTGAGCAACAGCCGCAGATCGGCACTGCGCGCGTGGGTGCAGCGCAACCCCGTGCGCATGGTCACCGGCGCCGCCGCATCGCTGATCCGCTCGATCGACGGCGGCCCGGCGGTCCCGCCCGGCCGCAAGATCAGCGCCTCGCAGACCGGCGTCGGCGGGGCACCGACGCTGCTGTCGAACGCGGAGACATTCGCGCAGCTGGCCATCGCCGCCCGCATCGGCCCCGAGCGCTACGGCAACACCGGCCTGTACGACGAGCCGGGCACCGTCATGCTCACGGTCTCCGGCGCGGTCGCCCGCCCGATGGTGCTGGAGGTCCCCACAGGCGTCCCGCTGCGCTACGTCCTGCAGCTGGCCGGCGCCCCGCCGGTGCCGCAGGGCGTGCTGACCGGCGGCTACCACGGCAAGTGGATCGACGCGGCCACCGTCAACGAGGCGATCGTCTCCCGCAACTCGCTGGACGCGGTGGGCGGTTCGCTGGGCGCGGGGGCGATCCTGCCGATCAGCCAGGACACCTGCCCGCTGGGCGAGTCGCTGCGGGTGGCGCAGTGGCTGGCCGAGGAGAGCGCCGGCCAGTGCGGCCCCTGCTATCTCGGACTGCCCGCCGCCGCGCGCGGTATGGAGGACATCCTCAATGGCGGCGGACCCGCCGCGCTGGAGGCGCTGAAGCAGGTCGCGAAGAACGTGAAGCGGCGCGGGGCGTGTTCGCACCCCGACGGCTCCGCGATGTTCCTGGAGTCGACCATCAAGGCGTTCACCGACGACCTGGCCGCGCATGTCCTCGGAAACGGCTGCGGACGGCCCGTGGAAGGCGTTCTGCCGCTCTTCGAGGGGGGCAGGGCCCCTTCGGGCATCCCGGGCGGCGGAGAGCCCGAGGAGACCGGCTCCAGCCGCCAGAAGATCTACGTCGACTGGACGCTGTGCCGGGGCCACGGACTGTGCGCCGACATCCTGCCGGAGGTCTTCGAACTGGGCGCGGACGGATTCCCGACCGTGGCGCAGGCGCAGGTGCCGCGCTACGCGGAGGCGAAGGCCCTGCGCGCGGTGCGCCGCTGCCCGGCGCTGGCGCTGCGCCTCGAGGAAGACACGCGCGGGCAGGCGCCCTCGCGCAACCTTCCCGTCCTCTCCCAGGGCCGCGGCCGCCGCGCCCTCGGACGCTGAGCACACGAACGGCGGGTCACCCGAGCCGGGTGACCCGCCGTTCGTATCGCGCCTTTCGCATGCTCCGGAACACGCCGAAGGCGGACCTTCCGTTCGGAAGGTCCGCCTTCGACTTCTGTGGAGCTAAGGAGAATTGAACTCCTGACCTCCTGCATGCCATGCAGGCGCTCTACCAACTGAGCTATAGCCCCTTGCTTTGGTCCGCCCGGTTTCCCCGGCGGCGACGCCAACATTACACGGTCACCGGGGCGCAGTACCAAATCGGTTTCCGCTCTGCCCTCATACGGGGGCTAATGTCTGCTTTCGTGACCCTGATCGCGTTCTCCGGAGCCCGGCGCCGGGTGCCGGTGGCCGTGGGTGCGTGCCTGGTGTCGTTCACGGCGTTCTGGCTGGCCCAGAGGGCTGCGCACGTGACGATGATCGACCTGATGGTGTACCGGGCCGAGGGGGCCACCGTCCGCGCGGGGGGCGACCTGTACGCGCTGCGGGCCACCGCCGCCCACCTGCCCACCACCTACCCGCCGTTCGCGGCCCTGCTGTTCACCGCGCTGACCCTGCCGGACAGGCCGACGCTGCGGGTGTTGGCGACGGCAGGAAATCTCGCCCTCCTCGTGGTGTTCGTGCGGCTGTCGCTGAAACTCGTCGGCCACGCGCGCGTGGAGAGCGTCTGGTGGGTCGCGGCGGTGGCCGTGTGGTGCGAGCCGGTGTGGACGACGCTGCGGTACGGCCAGGTCAACCTGCTGCTGGCCGCCCTGGCGCTGTGGGACCTCACCCGCCGCCCCGCCGGCGGGTACGACCGACTGGCCGGGGCGGGGCTCGGGCTCGCCGCCGCGGTCAAGCTGACCCCCGCGCTCTTCCCGGTGTTCCTGCTCGCCGCGGGTGTCGTGGCCCGGCTCAGGGGCGGGGACGGGGGGCCGTGGCTGCGGCACGCGCGCGGGGCGGCCGCCGCGTTCGCCGGGGCGACGCTGCTCGCAGCCGCCGCCCTGCCGTACGACTCGTGGCGGTTCTGGACGGACATGGTGTTCCACGCGGACCGGGCCGGGCATCCCGAGAGCAGCGCCAACCAGGCCCTGCGCGGCGTTCTGGCCCGCCTGCTGCACACACCCGACCCGGGAGCCCTCTGGGTCGCCTCCGCGGCCCTGGCGGCCACCCTGGGGCTCGCGGTGGCGGTCACGGCCGAGCTGCGGGGGATGCGGCCCTGGGCGGTGTGCGCCTGCGCGGTCACGGCGCTGCTGATCAGTCCGGTGTCGTGGACGCACCACTGGGTGTGGTGCGTACCCCTGGTGCTCCTGCTGTGGACGCGCGGACGCCGGGCGGCCGCCCTGGGCACGGCGCTGGTCTTCTGCTCGTACGCCCCGTGGTGGGTGCCGCACGGCCCCGGACGGCCCGAACTGCAGCAGACAGGCGTCCAGTTGACGTTGTCGGCCCTCTACGGAGGGGCCGGTGCGCTGTTCCTCGCGCTGGCCCGGACATCATTGCCGAGGCCCCGGCCGCGGTCAGCAGCGCGTCAAGCGGTCACGAAGGAGTAGAACCTCTTGAGCGTGCAGTGCTCCTCGAGCAGCCGGCCGTAGATCGGCTCGCCCTCCAGCTCGCGGTAGGTCTCGATCGGGTCGCCTTTTATGATCAGCGCCCGCGCGCATTCCTCGCACCAGTACTGGTAGTCGGGATTGATCGGTTCCATGTCACGGACGATCGGTGTACCGCTCCCACACCAGTCGCACTTTCGCCTGTGTGCACCCATCGATCAGCTCCAGCTGTGGCCGCAGGCCGTGCACACGTAGGAGATTCCGCCGTTGTCGCCAAGAACCTGGGCCACACGCGCGGAACCGCAGGAAGGGCAGCTGAGCCGGGTGGTCGTATCCCGTATCAACGCCGCACCGAGGAGGTGGCCGCCCTCCTCAAGGATGCTCGCAGGCATCGCTACTCCCTCCCGTCGGGCCGCGCCCCCTTCCGGCCGTTTGATTCTGCCACGGCCGGACCAATACGGTCAGCGACGCCTCAGTACCAGTCCGGACACGGCCCCCACTGCGGCCGTTCCGGCCAGCGCCCAAGCACACACCGAGAACGCCTCCGCAGAGGTATACGCCCGCAGAGCCCCGAGTGACTCAAGCCGGTTCAGGAACAGTGTGCCGAACGCCGCCACCCCGATCAGCTGACCGAGCTGGACGACAGTCGCCAGCAGCCCGCTGGCGTCCGCGGCGTCCTCCGGCCGCACAGTGGCCAGCGCGCCGGTGAGGGTCGGGCTGAAGGCCAGCGCGAGACCGACCCCCACTCCGGCGTACCCGACGTACAGCAGCGCTCCCCCGTCGCCGCCGTCGCGGAAGGCCAGCCCCACCACGGCCGCGGACACGGCCGTCAGCGCGAACCCGGCCGGAGTGAGCGCCCGCTGCCAGGCTGCGGGCCACTTCCGCCAGGTCAGGCTGACGGCGCCGAAGACGACCGCGGTCGGCGCGAAGCTCAGACCGGCTCGCAGCGCGCTGTAGCCGAGACCGCCCTGGACGTGCAGGGTCAGTGCGAAGAGGAAGCCGGCGTTGACCGACATGACGGCCAGGATGCGGAACACGGCCAGGCCGATGCCGGGGTGACGCAGGACGCGCAGTGCGATGAGCGGGGCGCCGCCGCGCCTGGCCAGCCGGGATTCATAGCCGCAGAACACCGCGAACAGAACCACGGCGGTGGCCAGCGACAGCCAGGACCACAGCGGCCAGTCCTCCTCCTGCCCGAGCACCAGCGGCACGGTCAGCAGTGACACGGCCGCGCCCAGCAGGACGAGTCCGGGCAGGTCGAGGTCGCGCGCCCGCTCGGCCTCCGCTCCGCGTCCCGGCGGCAGCACCCGCCTGCCCAGCACCAGCAGGAACACGCCCACCGGCACGTTGACCAGGAACACCGGACGCCAGCCGGTGCCGAACAGGTCGGCGCTGACCAGCACGCCGCCCACCACCTGCCCGGCCGCCGCACCGACCGCGAGGACCGCCGAGTAGGCGCCGAGCGCCCGGGCCCGGGCCTCGCCGGTGAACGTGCGCTGAATCAGGCTGAGCACCTGCGGGATCATCAGCGCCGCGCCGGCGCCCTGCACCAGCCGGAACACGATCAGCTCGGTCGAACCCTGCGCCAGGCCGCAGGCGAGCGAGGCCGCGGTGAACAGGGCGAGTCCGGCGAGGTGGACCCGACCGTGGCCGACCCGGTCGCCGAGCCGGGCGCCGGTGATCAGCAGCACGGAGTAGGTGATGGCGTAGCCGGCGACCACCAGCTGCAGGTCGGCGCCCGAGGCGTGGAGATCGGAACCGATGGTGGGCGCCGCGACGTTCACGATGAAGACGTCCAGGGCCGCCATGAACAGGGCGGTGAGCAGGACCGCGAGCAGCAGCCGGGGCCGGTTGTCAGTGGCGGGTGCTTCACTGTGAGTGACGGGGGATCCATCGTCGGCGGCAGCTTCCGCACTGTCGGCGGTGGGGACCTCACTGTCAGTGGCGAGTGCTTCACTGGTCGCAGGGTTGGGAACGGGTGCGGGACTCGGCCCGGTTCGAGGTGTCGTCGTCATGACGTCGAGACTGACGACGGACCGGTACGGGTGCCGAGTGCCCTTTGATGCTGGTACTGGCAGCACCTGGCAGTACCAGCAGCGGGTGCCGACGATGGGGACGGGACGACGGGGGACGGGGGACTGACAATGGGGACGACGACACAGCGCCGCAGGCCGGAGCTGGCCGCCTTTCTGCGCAGCAGGCGGGCCAGGGTGACACCGGCCGACGTGGGCATGCCGCCGGGGCTGCGGCGACGCACGCCCGGGCTGCGCCGGGAGGAGGTCGCCCAGCTCTCGGGCGTGGGGGTGACCTGGTACACGTGGCTGGAGCAGGGCCGGCCGATCAACGCCTCGTCGCAGGTACTGGACGCGGTCGCACGGACGCTGCGGCTGGACCCGCCGGAGCGGGAGCACCTGTACCGGCTGGCGGAGGTGCCCTTCGAGCCGGCACCGGAAGGCCTGACCCGGCGGGCCGGTCCGGAGGTCCAGGGCATCATCGACGCCCTCGACCCGCTGCTCGCGGTGGTCTACAACTCGCGGTACGACATCCTGGCCACCAACCCGGCCTACCGCGACCTGTTCGCGGTACCGCAGACCCTCCGGATCGGTGTGCCGAACGTGCTGTGGACGTTGTTCACGCTGCCGGAGGAGACGTGTCCGGTGGTGCACCGGGACCGCGAGCTGCCGGTGATGGTTGCCACGCTGCGGTCGGCGTACGGCAGACATGTGGGCGAGCCGGCCTGGGAGGACTACATACGCGGCCTGTCGGCCGCGAGCCCCCACTTCGCGTCGCTGTGGGCGAGTGGCGAGGTGACGCCTCCGGGGCCGCGGGTCAAGACGTTCCGTCACCAGGTGGTGGGCGAGATGCGGATGACCTCGCAGTCGCTGTCCATCGACGGGATGCCCGAGTGCCGGATCGTCGTCTACACACCGGAGGACGAAGAAGCTCGCGCGAAGGTCGCATTGCTCAGAGAACAGAGGCAGCGGCTGTGGCCGCCGACGGACGGGGAGGCCGCCGAGATCATTCGTCGATGGAACACAGAAAATCCCGCCCCCTGAGGGGACGGGATCCTCATCACCGATCTTTGACAACTCAACAGAGTGTCGATCCGTGGAGCTAAGGAGAATTGAACTCCTGACCTCCTGCATGCCATGCAGGCGCTCTACCAACTGAGCTATAGCCCCTTGTGTTCTTCCCGCTCGGCGGGGGCGAACAAGAAGAACTCTAGCCTGTGACCTGCCGGAAAGTGAAATCCGGGGTCAGGGGTCAGTCGTCGTCGCCGAGGACGGGCTCCGGGAGGGTGCCAGCGTTGTGCTCCAGCAGGCGCCAGCCGCGGGCGCCCTCGCCGAGCACGGACCAGCAGCAGTTGGAGAGGCCGCCGAGGCTCTCCCAGTTCCGGGCCTCCAGGCCGAGGAGCCGGCCGATGGTGGTGCGGATGGTGCCGCCGTGGCTGACCACCACGAGGGTGCCGTCCTCGGGCAGCTTCTCGGCGTGCCGCAGCACGACGGGGGCGGCGCGGTCGGCGACCTCGGTCTCCAGTTCGCCGCCGCCGCGACGGACCGCCTCGCCACGCTTCCAGGCAGCGTACTGCTCGCCGTACCGGGCGATGATCTCGTCGTGCGTCAGCCCCTGCCAGACGCCCGCGTAGGTCTCCCGGAGGCCCTCCTCGCGGACGATGTCGAGGCCGGTGAGGGTGGCCAGCTCGGCGGCCGTGTTCGCGGCCCGCTGCAGGTCCGAGGAGACGATCGCGTCCGGGCCCAGGGAGGCGAGCAGCCGGGCGGCGCGGCGGGCCTGACCGAGGCCGGTCTCGGTCAGCTCGACGTCCGTGGTGCCCTGGAAGCGGCGCTCCACGTTCCAGGAGGTCTGGCCGTGCCGCCACAGGATGACGCGGCGGCCCCGGCCGGTTCGGTCGCTCACCTCGCCGGTGGCGCTCATCACCACTCCCCGGCCGGCTCGTCGGCGGCCTCGGCGGCCTGCAGCTCGGCGTGCTCCTTGGCCTTGCCGCGGGTGGCCTTGGCGTCAGCGGGCAGTTCGAGCTCGGGGCAGTCCTTCCACAGCCGCTCCAGGGCGTAGAAGACCCGCTCCTCGCTGTGCTGGACGTGGACGACGATGTCGACGTAGTCGAGCAGGATCCAGCGGGACTCGCGGTCTCCCTCGCGGCGTACCGGCTTGGCGCCGAGATCCTTCAGCAGGCGCTCCTCGATCTCGTCGACGATCGCCCTGACCTGGCGGTCGTTCGGCGCGGAGGCCAGCAGGAATGCGTCCGTGATCGACAGCACGTCGCTGACGTCGTAGGCGATGACGTCGTGGGCGAGCTTGTCGGCCGCTGCCTGGGCGGCGCTGTTGATGAGCTCAAGGGAACGATCAGTGGCGGTCACTACATGGCTTTCCGTCAAGGGGTCACTTGACATCAAGGGTCTCACGGACCGCAGGGCGCACCCCATGTGATTAACGGATCACATGGGGTGCCCCGGCCGCTGTCAGGAGGAAGCGGGCTTGTAGTCGCCGCCGAGGACGACCAAGACGTCGGCGCCTGAGGAGACCGTGCCCTTGGTCACGGAGCCGGCGGGCAGGCCAAGGGTCTTGGCGACCTCGGTGGCGTTCGCCTTGTCGGCGGCGTCGGCGTAGAGCACCTTGGAGGTGGCCTGGGTTCCGGACGCGGTGCCGCCCTCGAGGAAGGTGAAGCCGCCGTTGAGGAGCACCACGCGGGCCTTCTCTGTGTCGTCCTTCACACCGGTGGCGTTCTGGACGGAGACCCGCACCGCGGAGCCCGCGTCGGGGCTCTTGGCGGTGCCGCCGAGGATGTCCTTCACCACGCTGTCACTGGTCCTGGCGCTCAGTGTGCCGTCGGACTGCACGGGCAGCAGGGCCGTCTTGTAGTCGCCGCCCTTGGCAAGGTCGGCGAGCCTGGCCAGGAAGGCGCCGAGGTCCTTGTCGGTCAGTGGCGGGTCGAGGATCTGCGCGAGGGTCTGCACGGTGGTCGTGGCGCCCGTCGGGTCGGAGGACATCTTGCGCAGCACCCCCTGCATGACCTGCCCGAACCGCTCCAGCTGGGCGTTCTGGGCCTCGCCGGAGGCACGGTAGGTGGCGTAGGCGACGGCCATCTTGCCGCTGAGGGTCTGGTCCTTGCCCTGGTGGACCAGGGGCGAGGTGCCCTTCTTCTTGGCGTCCGGGTCGGGTACGTCGGCGTTGGTGTCGATGTCGATGCTGCCGACCAGGTCGACGAGGTTCTGCAGATACGGGGTGTCCAGGCGCCAGGTGCCCTGGATGTTCGTGCCGAGGACGGTGTCGAGCTGGTCGCGGGTGCCGGAGGCGCCGTCGTCGTCGACCGACTTGGCGAGGGTCGTCGTGGTGCCGTCGTCGCCGGTGAGCGCGAGGGAGTTGGGCATCAGGACGGTCGTGCCCTGCTTGGTGGTGGTGTTGTCGACCAGCAGCGCCGTGGAGGTGCCGCCCTTGCCGGTGTTGTGCAGGTGGACGACGATCACGTCGCGTTTCTGGGCGGCCGCCGGTGTCGCCGTGCCCGACTTGGAGCCGGAGGAGGACAGGCCGGGCAGCTTTCCGGCGTACCAGAGGTAGCCCACACCGCCGACGGCGACGAGGGCGAGGACGACGAGCAGGGCGATGGTCCGGCTGCGGGCGCGGCGGCGGGCCTCCTCGCGGCGCTCGGTGCGGTTCTCGGTGAAGTTCAGCCAGTCGATGACGTCTTCGGAGTCGTCGGTCGGCTCTTCCACGAAGGCGAACTGCTCGGTGTGGTAGTCGCGTTCGTGGTCGGCCGCGGGTTCCGGCTCCTCGGCCTGACCCGCCTGCTGCGGGACCGGTCCGGTCTGCTGCGGGATGTACGCGGTCTGCTCGGCGACGCGCGGCTGCTGCCCGCTGGTCGCGGTCTGGCCGTAGGGGTCGTACGTGTTCGCCGCGCCCCTGCCGCCGTAGGAGTCGTAGGAGGGGGCGGGCGCCTGGTGGCCGGTGTCGTAGGGGTCGTAGGAAGGGGCGGCGGCCTGGTTCCCGGTGTCGTAGGGCTGAGCCGACTGCTGCCCGGTGGCGTACGGGTCGTAGCCGTAGCCCTGCTGGGCGTACGGGTCGTAGGGCTGCTGCGGAACCTGCTGCTGTGGAATCTGCTGTGCCGGGATCTGCTGGTACACCGGCTGGCCGTACTCGTCGTAGCCGACGAGTTCGTACTGGCCGTCTCCGTACCCCGCGTCGTATCGGTCGTTCACCGGTGCCCCTCTCGGCTCACTCGCCGCGGTACAGCTCGCGCTTGTCGATGTAGCGCACGACTCCGTCCGGCACCATGTACCAGATGGGCTCGCCCTTGGCGACTCTCGCGCGGCAGTCCGTGGAGGAGATGGCGAGCGCGGGCACCTCGACGAGCGTGACTCCGCCTTCCGGCAGACCGGGGTCGGTCAGGTGGTGGCCGGGCCGGGTGACGCCGATGAAGTGCGCGAGGGAGAACAGCTCCTCCGAGTCGCGCCAGGTCAGCAGCTGGGCGAGGGCGTCGGCGCCGGTGATGAAGAACAGGTCGGCGTCGGGGTTGAGGGCCCGCAGATCGCGCAGGGTGTCCACGGTGTAGGTGGGGCCGCCGCGGTCGATGTCGATGCGGCTGACGGAGAACTGCGGGTTCTCGGCGGTCGCGATGACCGTCATCAGGTAGCGGTCCTCGGCCGGGGAGACCTTGCGGTGGGACTTCTGCCACGGCTCACCGGTGGGCACGAACACCACCCCGTCCAGCTGGAACTGCGCGGCGACCTCGCTGGCCGCCACCAGGTGTCCGTGGTGGATCGGGTCGAAGGTTCCGCCCATGACGCCGAGGCGGCGCTTGCCCGAGTGGGCGGGGCCGTTGCCCGGCGCGTAGGCCGGGGTCTTCACCGTGCCTGCCGCCGTTCCGGCGTGCCCGGCGGCTTCGCCGGCCGCGTGTGCGGCCGTGTCGTTCGCCGGGCCGGTAGGCATGTCCTGCTCTCCCATGCGTGCAGACCCTACCGGCCTCGGCTGAGGGCCCCGGCGGCGGACAGGGTCCCGGGTCAGCGGTCGCGGTTGAAGCGGGTGGTGATCCACAGGAGCAGCAGCAGGATGACCAGGGCGCTGCCGCCGGTGATGGCCGGGTTCAGGCTGTTGTGGTTGCCGCCGTGCTCCTCGCCCTCGGCGGCGAGAGTGACCAACTGGGCAGCGGCGCTGTGGAAGCTCATCTTCGGCAGGACCTATCGCGTGTGGGCGGGATAAAGACGTCGGCTCATCGTAAGCGGGCGGCCCGGCGGCGATCACGCCGACTCCGCCGTTGGTGCGGGCGCGGGGCGCGGGTTGACCGTCGGCAGGGAACTTTCGCCGTCGGTCAGTCGTCCTTCCTCTTGTAGCCGCGCAGCAGGAACCATGCGGTCAGTGCGCAGCCAAGGAACATCACGATGAGGACGACCCGGAGCAGATTCCCCGCCCCGTGCTGCTGGACGGCGCTCGTGGCGGCCTCGGTCAGCCAGGCGGCTGCGGGCTGGTGCTCCATGACATGGACTCCTTCGGCTGTACTGCCCGTCCACGGTATCTCCGCCTAGGCTGGCTCCTGCCTCGGGGGCACAGTGAGGCACTCACACGCACATGGGGGAAGACATGTCCGACGACGGCCGCGAGCAGACAGGGCACGAGCGCGTGCCGAGCAGGCAGCGCAGGCGCTTCCCGGGGATCTCCTCGCGTGCGTACGAGCACCCGGCCGACCGGTCGGCCCTGGTGGCGCTGCGCAAGCTGAGCGGTTTCGACACCGTGTTCAAGGCGCTCAGCGGGCTGCTTCCGGAGCGGAGCCTGAGGCTGCTGTTCCTGTCCGACTCGGTGCGCGTCTCCGAGCGGCAGTTCAAGCATCTGCACGACATGCTGCTGGACGCCTGTTACATCCTGGACCTGGAGAAGGTCCCCCCGATGTACGTCAACCAGGACCCGCAGCCGAACGCGATGTGCATCGGGCTGGACGAGCCGATCATCGTGGTCACCACGGGGCTCGTCGAGCTGCTCGACGAGGAGGAGATGCGGGCGGTCGTCGGGCACGAGGTGGGGCACGCCCTGTCCGGGCACGCGGTGTACCGCACGATCCTGCTGTTCCTGACGACCCTGGCGCTGAAGGTCGCCTGGATCCCGCTGGGCAACCTCGCGATCATGGCGATCGTGACGGCGCTGCGGGAGTGGTTCCGCAAGTCGGAGCTGTCCGCGGACCGGGCCGGGCTGCTCGTGGGGCAGGACCCGAAGGCCTCCATGCGCGGCCTGATGAAGATCGCGGGCGGCAACCACCTGCACGAGATGAACGTGGACGCGTTCCTGGAGCAGGCCGAGGAGTACGAGGCCGGGGGCGATCTGCGCGACTCCGTGCTGAAGATCCTCAACGTGCTGCCCCGCTCGCATCCCTTCGCCACCATACGGGCGGCCGAGCTGAAGAAGTGGGCCGAGTCCCGGGACTACCAGCGGATCATGGACGGGCACTACCCGCGGCGCACCGAGGACAAGGACACCTCGGTCAGCGACTCCTTCCGCGAGTCCGCCGCGAGCTACGCGGACGACGTGAAGACCTCCAAGGACCCGCTGATGAAGCTGGTCACGGACCTCGCGGGCGGCGCCGGTGGCCTGGGCGGCCGCGTCCGCCGAGGCTTCGACGGCTTCAAAAGCCCGGCTCCCCCGAAGGACGGGCCCAGCGACACCCCGCCGCAGGACGAGGAGTAACCGGTCCCACGGGAACGATCGAGCAGGGCCCAGCCCTTCCTTCCCCAGGGGCGCGGGGAACTGCGCGAGAACCCCCCACCCACCCGCACCCGCCAACGCACCCCGTCAGCCCACTCACCCCTTCGGCTGAGCCCCAACGGCCAGCGTCCCGCACAGGGCGGTGGCGCTGTCCGTCGCATACGGGTCTGTGCCTGCCGGGCCGCCTGTCCTGGCGGTCTGGCCGGACAGGAGGGGGTGGAGGTAGGAGGTGGCGTCCTCCGCGCAGGACATGGGGCCGGCCTGGGCGTAGGAGGTGACCAGCTGGAGCTGGCCCACGCGCAGGTCGTCGCGGTCGAAGCGGAAGGTCATCTCACGGCGGACCGTGAACAGGGACACGGGCGCGTCGGCGGCGGCTCCGGTCGGGCGCAGCGCGTAGACGAAGATCGTGTCGGCGGTGACCTCCAGCGTGGCCGAGTCGGTCTCGTCGGCCTGCAGGGTGCCCTGGACGCGGATCCGGTCGTCGGCCAGTTGCGCGCGGGAGGGGTCGAGGCGGACCAGCCAGCCGGTGGGGGCGTGGCGGCCGTCCGCCGCGGGGTGGTCGAAGCTCTGGTCGAACTGGTCGAGCTGGTCGCCGTCGAGGAGGGCACGGGCCTGGCGGACCTGGCGGCCGGTGAGCACGTCGGGGTCGAGGGAGGAGCGGACGAGGTAGGTCCTGGCGATGCTCAGGGCGGCCGTGACCTGGCTGTCGGAGAAGTGCGGGGTGTTGCGGGTGGCCGGCAGCGGGATCCCGGCGGCGCCGACCTCGAACTGGGCGGCGGGACTGTGCGCGTACAGCAGCTCGGCGTCGGCGCCGCCGGGCACCTTGCCCTGGGGGGCGAGCGGGATGACGGTCATCCGCAGGGCCTCGACGGAGCGCCGGGCCTGCGGGGAGCTGTAGGGGTGGCGGAGGCCCATGTAGATCGCGGTGCCGAAGGCGACGGCGAGCAGCAGGGCGAGGATCAGGAGCTGCCGGGTCAGTCCCCGGCGCAGGGCCGGGCGGCGGCGCACGGCGGGGGCGTGGTCGCCCATGCGCTCCTGCGCGGAGTACTCCTGGAGGCGGGCAGCGCGGACGAACGACTCGTCGAACACGACGGATCGGTACTCGTCCTCTCCACCTCCGGGGCCGCCCTCGGGTGTCCCCTCCGGTGGGTCTCCAGGCCCGCCCATACTTTCAGAGTAGGTCTCGTGGGCCTCGGGTAAACGCCCCGCTACGCGACAACTTCTGACAGGTTCTCAACAGGTGCGCGCGTGAACGTTCAGGGGGTTCGTGGGAAAGCCGAGACGGCCGGCGGGTAGGAGTCGGCGGAGGCCGAGGGGGGCGAGGCCGCGCCCTGCTCCAGGCCGGTCGAGGCGGGGGACGGCACCCGGTCGCGGGTGTTCGAGGAGGCGCCCCGGTAGACCGCGGCGAAGGCCAGCGCGACCATGCCGATGCCCATCACGAGGGCGAGCACCCAGGCGACGGGCCGGTGCCAGCGGACCTGCTTGCCGTGGTTCCCGAAGACGCCGCCACGGTCGCCGAGGACGTAGGCGTCGTCCAGTTCGTCGTCGTCCCGATCATGACCGAAATCGGTCCCTTCGGGGCCGTACCCGTCGTCGTAGCGCTCGCCTCTGGCGTGGGCTCGGCGGGCTTCCGCCTCGGAGGCCTCGGCTCTGGCCTGCGCGGCGGCCAGGAGGCGTTCCACGGCGGTCGGCTCGTGCACCACGGCCGCCTGTACGAAGGCCTCGTCGAAGACCACGGAGGCGAACTCTTCGTCCGACACCCCGTGGTCGTGGTCGTCGTCGGGCTCCCAGCCGTCAGGGAACGGCGTGCCCCCCACGTCCTCCGGCACGGATCCAGAGTAGACCTGGGGGGTCAATTTGGGCAGACGGTATGGAAATTCATCCGCCTGCTGAGACGCCTTTGGGCCAGGGCCGTCAGCGGCGCACGTGTCCGTCGCCGGTGACGATGTACTTCGTGCTGGTCAGCTCCGGCAGGCCCATCGGGCCGCGGGCGTGCAGCTTCTGGGTGGAGATGCCGATCTCGGCGCCGAAGCCGAACTGGCCGCCGTCGGTGAAGCGGGTGGAGGCGTTCACGGCGACGGTGGTGGAGTCGACCAACTGGGTGAAGCGGCGGGCGGCCTGCTGGGAGGTGGTGACGATCGCCTCGGTGTGGCCGGAGGTCCACAGCCGGATGTGCTCGACGGCCTTGTCCAGCGAGTCGACGACGGCGGCGGCGATGTCGTAGGAGAGGTACTCGGTCTCCCAGTCCTCCGGGGTGGCCTCGACCACGGTGGCCTTGGAGTCCTTGGCGTAGGCCAGCACGCGCTCGTCGGCGTGCACGGTCACGCCGGCCTCGGCGAGGGCGTCGAGGGCGCGCGGCAGGAACTCGGGGGCGATGTCCTGGTGGACCAGGAGGGTCTCGGCGGCGTTGCAGACGCTGACCCGCTGGGCCTTGGAGTTGATGAGGATCTCGATCGCCATGTCGATGTCGGCCTGGGCGTCGACGTAGACGTGGCAGTTGCCGGTGCCGGTCTCGATGACGGGGACCTTGGACTCCATGACGACGGTCTGGATCAGGGAGGCGCCGCCGCGCGGGATGAGGACGTCGACGAGGCCGCGGGCGCGCATCAGCTCGTGCACGGACTCGCGGCTCTCGCCGGGCACCAGCTGCACGGCGTCGGCGGGCAGCCCCGAGCCGCCGACGGCGTCCCGGATCACCCGGACGAGGGCGCTGTTGGACTCGTAGGCGGAGGCCGAGCCGCGCAGCAGGACGGCGTTGCCGGACTTCAGGCAGAGGGCGGCGGCGTCGACGGTGACGTTCGGGCGGGCCTCGTAGATGATGCCGACCACGCCGAGCGGGACGCGGACCTGGCGCAGGTCGATCCCGTTGGGGAGGGTGGAGCCGCGGACGACCTCGCCGACCGGGTCGGGCAGCTTCGCGACGTCGCGGACGTCGGAGGCGATGGCGCGGATCCGCTCGGGGGTGAGGGTGAGCCGGTCCACGACGGACTCGCTGGTGCCGTTCTCCCGGGCCTTGGCCACGTCCTTGGCGTTGGCCTCCACGATCTCGCTGGTCCGGACCTCCAGGGCGTCGGCGATGGCGAGCAGCGCGTCGTCCTTCACGGCGCGCGGGAGCGGCGCGAGGTCGGCGGCGGCGGCCCTGGCCCGGTAGGCGGCCTGGGTGACCGGGGACATGGAGTCGTACGGCGAGAGCGTGGTCATGAGGGAAGGGTAGTGCGCCGGACGGGGCCGTCCACCGCTCGTTCCACACCCCGAGACGGGATCAAAGGGGTGGAAACCCCTGTACGGGGTCAGAAGGGATGAACCCCTACCGGGGTCGCGGGCGGCGGGCCGTAGCCCTCGGCGATGCGCTGGTGGTAGGTCCCCCGGTCGATGACCTCCAGGCCGACGATCTCCCAGGCGGGGAGTCCGGCCGTCTGGCGGTGCTCACCCCACAGGCGCAGGGCCACGGCGGCGGCGTCGTGCAGGTCGCGGGCCTCTTCCCAGTAGCGGATCTCCGCGTGGTCGTTCGCGTATCTGCTGGTCAGCAGGAAGGGGTGGTCATGGGCCAGCTGTTCCAGGGCGCGTCGCAGATCCTTGAGGGGGACCTCCTGCCCGGAGACGCTGAGGGTGACATGCCACAGGCGGGGCAGGTCCCTGGGCTCCTCGTAGGTGTCCCCGGCCACGACGCTCGTCAGAGCACCGCGGGACGCCGCCGCCCCAGGGCGCACTCGTCTCACGACGACCTCCTTCACCCAGCGCTCGGGAACGTGTTCCTGAGACAAAGTTGAGCAGGCCGCAAGGCTTCGCGGGGCGGTTTTACGGAACGTCCCCCACCGGGGGCGGTCGTTACGCCCCGTTTTACGGGTGCAGGAGCACCAGGTCGTCCCTGTGTACGACCTCGCGTTCGTACGCCGGGCCCAGCTCGCGCGCCAGCTCCCGGGTCGAACGTCCGATCAGCTGGGGGATCTCCTTGGCGTCGAAGTTGACGAGCCCGCGGGCCACCGCGCGGCCGGTGCCGTCCCGCAGTTCGACGGGATCGCCGGCGCTGAACTCGCCCTCCACGGCGGCGATTCCGGCGGGCAGCAGCGACTTGCGCCGCTCCACGACCGCGCGGACGGCGCCGTCGTCCAGCGTGAGGGAGCCCTGCGGGGTGGAGGCGTGCTGGAGCCACAGCAGCCGGTCGGCGGAGCGCTTGCCGCTGGGGTGGAAGTAGGTTCCGGTGTCGCCGCCGCTCAGCGCTTCCGCGGCGTGGACGGCGCTGGTGAGCACCACCGGGATGCCCGCGGCGGCGGCGATCCGCGCGGCCTCGACCTTGGTGACCATGCCGCCGGTGCCGACGCCGGCCTTGCCCGCGGTGCCGATGTCGACCCCTGCGAGATCCTCGGGCCCCCGCACCTCCGCTATCCGCGAGGTCCCCGGCTTGCTGGGGTCGCCGTCGTAGACGCCGTCGATGTCGGAGAGGAGCACCAGCAGGTCGGCGTGGACGAGGTGGGCGACGAGGGCGGCGAGGCGGTCGTTGTCGCCGAAGCGGATCTCGTCCGTGGCAACGGTGTCGTTCTCGTTGACGATGGGGAAGGCGCCCATGGCCAGCAGCTTGTCGAGGGTGCGGGAGGCGTTGCGGTGGTGGGCGCGGCGGCTCATGTCGTCGCTGGTGAGCAGGACCTGGCCGACGCGCACGCCGTAGCGGGCGAAGGAGGCCGTGTAGCGGGCGACGAGCAGACCCTGGCCGACGCTGGCCGCGGCCTGCTGGCGGGCCAGGTCCTTGGGGCGGCGGCGCAGGCCCAGCGGAGCGAGGCCCGCGGCGATGGCGCCCGAGGAGACCAGCACGATCTCCCGCTCTCCCCCGCTGCGGATCTTGGCGAGGACGTCGACCAGCGCGTCGACGCGGTCGGCGTCCAGGCCGCCCGCGGCGGTGGTCAGCGACGAGGAGCCCACCTTGACGACGATCCTGCGGGCCTCACCCACGGCCTGCCTAGCCCTTGCCACCTTGCCTGCTGTCCCCTCGCCCGGTTCCGGCTGCCTGTGCGGCAATCTACGCGAAGGGGGCCGTGCGGTGCGCACCGGTCCAGCCCCCGGACAGGCGGGATGTCATCGTTCGCTCACGGAGCGAGCACGGCAGAGCGGGCAACCTGACACTTCAAGGACGCGTGCTAAAGAGGGCCCCTCAGGCCGCCGCCGCCCCGAACCCCCCGCTCGGCAGCATCCGCCGCACCTTGCGGAGCGCCCGGCGCAGGAAGGAGTTGGCGGCGGCCTCGCGGTAGCCCTCGAAGGCGCGGGCCTCGCGGGGTTCGGCGAGGTAGACCTGGTCGGGGATGCCGGCCGCCTTGGAGCGGAAGTGCGGGTAGACGAGGTAGAGGCGGGTGCCGCGCTTCTCCAGGACGGCGGCGGCCTGCTTCTTCGCCTTGACGAACTTCACGACGTCCAGCAGCAGTTCGGGCCGCTGTATGGCCACCAGGTGCAGCCGCAGCCGCTCGTGGACCTTCAGGCGGCGGGCCACCCCTGGGGTCCAGTAGGCGTCCATCAGCGGCTTGGCCAGCTCGAACTTGTGCCTGCGGACCTCTTCGCCGTCCGTGAGGAACTTGGGCCCGAACTGGGGCAGCAGGGTGATGAGGAAGGGCCGGATCATGAGGGTGTCACGCTTGGCACCCGCCGGGACCATGTCGGCGATCAGCGCCATCAGGGCGCGCGCGGAGTCGAAGCGGAGCGTGTAGCTGCCGGTCTTCGTGACGTGCTTGCCGTCCTCGCGGCCGACCAGGTAGTAGCAGGGGTAGTCGGCGACCACCGAGACGCCGTCGGCCCGCAGATAGGCCTCCATCGTGAACAGCGCGTCCTCGCCGGTCCACAGGGACTCGTCGAAGCGCATGCCGTGCTTCTCCAGCAGCGCGCGGCGGAACAGCTTCTGCGCGCTGAGGGTGAACTTGATGTTGGACGAGAAGACGTCGGTCCGGTCGAGGGTCTTGCCCCACATGGACTTCGGCGGGATGCGGTTGATGCCCTCGACCTTGCCGAGCACGACGTCGGTGCCGTTCTTGTCGGCCATGGCGACCATGCGCTCCAGGGCCTCGGCCCCGAGCCGGTCGTCGGCGTCCAGGAAGAAGACGTAGCGTCCGGCCGCCTTGCCGAGGCCGACGTTGCGCGGGCCGCTGGGGCCGCCGGAGTTCTCCTGGCGGATGACGGTGACCGGCATGGGGGCGCGGGCCGCGAACTCCTCCAGGTACTCCCCGGTGCCGTCCGTGGAGCCGTCGTCGACCGCGATGACCTCCATGCGTGCCGGGTCGATGGTCTGCGCCTCTACGGATGCCAGGCACTCGACCAGGTACGGCATCGCCTCGTACGCCCCGATGATCACGCTCACATCAGGCTGCGTCACGACGGTCACGGTTCCCCCTTGCTGCTTTCCCGCTGGTCAACGGACATTTCCCGCGTATCGCGTCATTAGCAACCTGATAGACGGGCACCCGTGGGAAGCGGTTGCCTCACTGCGGGTCATCAGTGGCGCACCTCACACACCGTCACCCTCACAGGAAGCGGACAGAATCGGAGCACGGTGGGCGGTACGAGACAGTACGCAGCCGGAGTAAGAGCCGTTCAGGGGCGGTTAAGAGCCGGGCAAGACGGCACCGGACACGGCAACGGCCCCCGAGGAGTGGTCCTCGGGGGCCGTGGGCAGGGTGGCGGGTCAGCCCGCGGTCACGCCGTCCGTCTCACCGGCGGACGCCCCGCGCTGACCCGGTACCGCGTTGGTCAGCTCGGCCGTGTCGGCGTCCCCGGCACCCAGCCGGGACTCCTGGCCGACGTTGCGGGCCTCGGCCTTGAGGCCCAGGTCGGCGACCGCGGTGTTGAACTGGTCGATGGACTTCGGCTCGTCCGGGCCCAGCAGGTACCGCTTCAGCTCGCCCCGGTCCTCGGCCAGCGGGTCGTTGGAGGGGTCGCGTACGGCGTTCAGCAGGCCGCCCAGCTCGGCCGCGCTGTTGGACAGGATCGTCGCGGCGCGCACGGCCGTGTTCTGCCGCTTGAACTCCTCCACGCCGAGATCGGCGGAGTCGGTGACGGCGTACGGCTTGCCGCTCGCGATGAAGTCGGAGACCACGGAGGAGATGTCGGAGACCATCGCGTCCGAGACGTTGAAGCAGTCGTACAGGCGCGGCTCGGCGCCCGTGATGACGCGGTGCTCGTAGGAGGGGAAGGAGCGCCAGTAGGCGTCGTTCCACTCGGCGCGCAGCCGGGCGATCTCCTCGTGCTTCTCGGGGTCGACCACGCCGTCGCGGCTGGCCTCGGCCTCATCACCCTTGTCGCCGCCGACGGCGGCCAGCTCGGCGAGGCGGGCCTCGATGCGGTCCAGCTCGGCCTGGGCCTCGGCCTGGGCGGTGGCGTCGGCAGTGAAGCGGGAGTCGGCGGCGCGCTCGGCGGCGGCCTGCTCGACCAGGGCGGTGATCCGCCGGTGCGCGGCACCCGCCTCCTTGCTGACGGTTCCGGTGAAGGGGTGCGGCTTGTACAGGACACGGACCGGCGGGTCGGCCTGCACCAGCTTGTTCAGGATGTTCTCGCCGGCGAGCACGATCGAGGTGTTGCCCGGGTTGCCGTCCCAGCCCTCCCAGGTCGGGGCGTAGAGAACAGTGGCGATGCGCCCCTCGGGCACGCCCTGCCAGCTCTGGATGGGCGCCAGCTGCGGGCGGCCGACCTCGACGATGTCGTCGTCGCGGACGCCGACGTCGGCGATGGCGTAGCGGTCACGCCCGGCCCGGCCGGCGGTCCAGACCTCGTCGTACACCTTGCTGTACGGGTTGACGCTGGCCAGCTTGTCGCTGTCGCCGTGGCCGACGAAGACGTGCTTCATGGTGGGTACGCGCAGCAGGTGGATGTTCTTGCCGACGTTGGCCGCGTACAGGGCGACCCGCACGGTCGACAGGTCCAGGTTCATCAGGTGCACCCCTCCGGGCACGCAGATGACGGGGACCGTGGTGGGCGCGAGGTTGTTCAGGATGGCCCGCTCGCGCAGGATGATCAGCGGCCGGGTCTCCAGCTGCTCCATCGTCTCCAGCCACATGTTGACCTGGTACGCGGAGTCCTTGGAGCCGGAGAAGTACAGCACCGTCTCCGGCTTGTAGCCGGCCAGCCAGTCGTCGACGGCGGCGAGCACGTCGTCGGCCTTCGGCGGGATCTTCCGGCCGCGCACGTACGGCACCAGCACCAGGACGTAGAGGCAGCCGAGGCCCACGGTGAGGCCGATGCCCACGAAGCCGGCGACGGCCGGGCCCACGACGGCGGAGACCAGGATGCCGACCATGGCGAACAGGTCGAGGTGGAGGATCTTCTCCGCGGAGCGGTGCAGCAGGCCGCGCGGCGGGGCGTCCGGGATACGGATGCGGGACTTCAGGTCGACGTTGCGGGTCGCGACCGGCATCTTGCGGCGGTTGCGGATGAGGGTGACCAGAGCGCCGTGCGGGGCCTGGAGGCCGTAGAAGGCGATGAAGCAGGCGACCGCGCCGTAGAAGATCAGGTCGTTCGCGTGGGACAGCCGCGCCAGCAGCAGGATCAGCAGCAGCTGCCGGATCAGGAACCGGATCGACAGGCCGGCCCGGACCTTGCTGAGGCGGTTGATCAGGTAGCTGCCCTTGCGGTGCAGATAGTGGTCCGCC
The DNA here is from genome assembly GCF_002242805.1 of Streptomyces diastatochromogenes. Taxonomy (GTDB): domain Bacteria; phylum Actinomycetota; class Actinomycetes; order Streptomycetales; family Streptomycetaceae; genus Streptomyces; species Streptomyces diastatochromogenes. The sequence goes on from NZ_MCGQ01000041.1 coordinate 85,777, forward strand.
AGGTACGTCACGGCAGCGGCGGCCGCGAAGGCGTACTCGCTCGGGACGAGCGCGGCCAGCATCAGCGCCGGGAAGCCCATCATCACGAGGGCCGCCGCGGCCAGCTCGGCCGCGCTGCCCACCCGGGCGACGCGAATAGCGGTGGATATCACGGAGAAACCTGCTCTGGGAGGGGGAGTGCCGGTTTTGTTCAGTAATGCCGGAGGTGACGTTAATTCGCGATGGGTAAGGATTCAGGCCCCTGCGAAGGCCCGTCGAATGGGCGGCCGCAAAGGCCTGAATTCCTAAAAGCTAATTACCCGCAATTATTACATGCCGTCCTGACGGTCCAGAACCGAGGCCAGCGCCTGCTCGAATCCGGAGGCCTTGGCGGCGCCCGCCGTCGGGTCCTGCTGGCGCACGTCGATGACGTGCCCGGTCAGCTCCGACAGCAGCACGTCCAGGGAGGTACGGGCCACGGCCTCGGAGGAGAGCAGCGAGCCCGACGGCTCCTGGCCGAAGGCCTTGGTGCGCATCGGGGTGGCGGTGCGCTCCGGGTTGATGCAGTTGACGCGGATGCCGTCGCCGGCCCACTCGTCGGACAGCGCCTGGGTGAGGTTCACCATCGCGGCCTTGGTCGAGGAGTAGAGGCTGTACTCGGCGCGGCCGCGGGTGTAGCTGCTGGAGGTGTAGAGCAGCAGCTGGCCCTTGGTCTCGGCCAGGTACTTGTACGACGAACGGGCGATCTGCACCGGGGCCAGGTAGTTGACCTTCAGCGCCTCCTCGATGGTGGCGTTGTCGGTCTCGGCGAGCTTGCCGATGCGCAGCACACCCGCGGTGTTGACCACGTAGTCGATCCGGCCGGTCTCCGCGTACGCCTTGGACAGCGCGTCGTCGACCTCCTCCGGGTTCTCCACGTGGGTGCCGGTGGTGGAACGGCCCAGCGCGTAGACGTTCGCGCCGTAGGACTCGGCGAGTTCGGCGATGTCCTTGCCGATGCCGTAGGAGCCGCCGAAGATCACGACGGTCTTGCCGGTGAGGAGTTCGCGGTAGGCCTCCTCGCTCACCTGCTCGGGGGCGGCCGTGGAGGCGAGCTGGAACAGCTTGTCGGCGATGAAGACGTCGACCGGCTGCGTCACCTTCATGTTGTACTCGTCGCCCGCGACGACGTGGATCGGCACGTCCGGCAGGTACTTGAGCACGACGGAACAGTCGTCCGTGGCCTGGAAGTTGGGGTCGCCGGCGGCGACCTCGTAGGCGCGGCGGATCGTGGACAGCTTGAAGGCCTGCGGGGTCTGGCCGCGGCGCAGCCGGGAGCGGTCCGGGATCTCGGTGATGAACTCGCCGTCCTCGCCGTGCGTGCGCGTGACGATGATGGTGTCGGCGGACGGAATGGCGACGTCGACGGCCTGGTAACGCTCCAGCGCGATCACGCAGTCGTCGATGACGCGCTGCGACAGCAGCGGACGTACGGCGTCGTGGAAGAGGACGTTGCGGTCCTCACCCTCGGCCAGGCCCTCACCGAGGGCGGAGATGGCGCGCTCGGTGGTCTCGTTCCGCGTCGAGCCGCCCTCGATGATCCTCTTGACCTTGGTGAAGCCGGCCTTGGCGACGATCTTCTCGATGTCCGGCACATAACCCGGCGCCATCAGCACGATGACGTCGTCGATCGACTCGGCGTTCTCGAAGGTGGTCAGAGTGTGCTCGATGACTGCCTTGCCGGCGATCTTCAGCAACTGCTTGGGGATCGACAGACCCACCCGCTGACCGGTGCCACCGGCCAGGATCACTGCGGTGGTTCGGGGCTTGGCTATGTGCTGGGACACAGGCTGACCTACCTTGTGGCGACAGGGAACCGTGAAAGCGTCCCACTTCGGGCAACCGCAGTGCAAGGTGAGTGACGTCCCCCGCATATGTGCGCGCCACCTCTCATTCACCTTGCGCTCCTGGTGATTGGGTGGGGTTGCCTTGAACCCCCATGAATTTGTTGTGAGTAAGTCCACAAGTGGTGTTCAGGTTGCGTTCAGGTTCCCTTCAGCGCCGCCCGAGCCGTTTCAGACAGCGGTGACCGAGCACCCGGACCAGCTCCTTCGACGAGGTCTGGTGCACGGTCCGGGCGGGGGCCGCGCCGGGGGGCGCCGAGGCGGCCGCGGCGAGCGCGCCGTACAGGGCCTGGGCCGCCGCTTCCGGGGAGATCCGGGGCTCCGGCGAGGCCGGTGGCGGCTGCTCGGGCACCGCCGAGAGCAGGGCCGGATCGCCGATGATCCGCACGCCGAGCGCACCGATCCGCTGGGCCGTCTCCGCGCCGATCTCACCGGCCGCCTCGACGGCCCAGCGGGGGGTCGAGATATTCACGTCCCGGGGCGTGGGGCTGCACGAGTTCTTCATATGCAGCACCGCGCCGTTGCGCACGAGCCGGGAATACAGCTCGTCGGGGAGTCCATTGCCGCGGAATTCCACATTGAGATTCCGCAGCATTTCGGTCTCGGCCAGAGTGAGTGACCGATTCGCGGTGTCCGGAACCGGTTGCAGGAGATTCCCGGGCAGTCCGAGCAGCGCCTCGAAGGTGCGCATCAGCCCGCCTCGGTCCCGGTCGTCCACCACGACCACGGTGACCTTCCCGGGCCCGACGACCCGCGCCCAGCGCTCGACCAGCCGGTCGTGCCGGTGCCGCTGCCAGAAGCTGGGGTTCGGCTTCTCGTACGGCGGCTTGCGGAGCATGTGCTCCAGCCAGTCCTCGTAGCCCATGCGCAGCCCGTTCTGCACGTACTGCTGCCACTGCGAGGGCATGATCTTCGCCAGCGGACGCAGCGTGACCAGGACGTGCGCACGGTCGCCGCCGAGCTGCTCGACGATCCGGGTGATCGTCCCGTCGTCGGGGGCGTCGGCGAAGAACTCGCTGCTGATCACCGAGGTCTGCGTCCCGGTGGCCCGCACCTGCGCCAGCAGCCGGGTCCAGTGCCGGTCGGTCGGCCGGGTGTCCCCCATCATCGCGGGCCGGGCGCAGGCGGCGAGGGCGGCCTCCATCGGGTGCCTGCTGTGCGCCGGGAACGCCACGCCGTACTCGGGCAGCCGGTCCTTCGCGGCGAACAGCGCGCCCTGGACGGCGGTGGTCCCCGTCTTGTGCGGGCCGATGTGCAGCAGCCGGGTGCCGGCGGGCAGGGGCGCGGGGGTGTCTCTCGTACAGTCCGTCTCCATGGTTAACGGACGGTAAGAGTTCTTCCTTGGGCGGAGCTGAGAGGAGCCTGGGACACAGATGAGTCCCAGGCTCCGGTCACCCAGACGTCACCCGCCGTCGCGTCACACGACCTGGACGCCCGGCTCGTCCGACTCCACCCGCAGCCGCACCAGCGTGCTCGCCGTGGCCTGCGGTTTGACGACCGTGTCGACGACCCGGACCTGGGCGTCGATGCCGTCGCGGCGGATGTCGAAGAGGTGGTAGCCGCGGTGGGCGTCGATCACCTTCCAGTGCGGGTTGTCCGCCTTCAGCGGGTCCCACTGGGCGTGGAAGGCGGCCTGGTCCTGGTCGCCGTTGCTGGAGATGGAGGTGCCGACGAACTCCGCGCCGACGACGTCGGAGTCCGGGTCGGCGAAGTCCTCCTTGAGGTCGCTGATCATCGTCAGGTGCCGGTCGCCGCTGAGCACGACCGGGTTGCGGATGTCGGCGAACTCCTCCAGCAGGGCGTTGCGCTCGGCCTGGTAGCCGTCCCAGGCGTCGTAGTACCAGAGCTTGCCCTCGCCGAGCAGCAGGTCGGTCTCGGCCATCATGATCTGCGAGGCGATCAGGTTCCAGCGGGCCGGGGAGTCGCACAGCCCGTCCAGCAGCCACTGCTTCTGCTCGGCGCCGAGCATGGTCGTCGACGGGCTCTCGGCGCCCTCCTGCGTGGTCGCCTGGTCGGTGCGGAACTGCCGGGTGTCGAGGACGTTCAGGCGGGCCAGGCGGCCGAACTCCAGCCGGCGGTACATCTGGATGTGCGGGCCGTCGGGGATCGCGGTGGCGCGGACCGGCATGTGCTCGTAGTACGCCTGGTAGGCCGCGGTCAGCCGGGCCACGAAGGCGTCGTGCGACTGCTTGTCGGGGTCCTGCGGGATCTCGCCGGCGAAGTCGTTGTCGACCTCGTGGTCGTCGAAGGTGACCACCCAGGGGGCGTTCGCGTGCATCGCGGCGAGGTCGGGGTCGGTGCGGTACTGGGCGTAGCGGTTGCGGTACTGGACCAGGGTGTACGGCTCGTCGCTGCCCTCGTGCCGGCGTACGGCGGTGGCGGAGGGCTTGGACTCGTAGATGTAGTCGCCGACGAAGAGCACGAGGTCGGGGTCCTGGGCGAGCATGTCGGCGTACGGGGTGAAGTAGCCGTGCTGCCAGTTCTGGCAGGAGGCGAGCGCGACGCGCAGCGAGCCGCCCCTGCGGTGCGGGTGCGGGGCGGTGCGGGTGCGGCCGGTCGGCGAGAGCTGGCCGTCGGCGCGGAACCGGTACCAGTACGGGCGGTCCGGGCGCAGCCCCCGCACGTCCACGTGCACGCTGTGCCCGTACTCGGGCCGGGCCTCGGCGGTGCCTCTGCGGGCGGTTCTTCCGAACCGCTCGTCCTCGGCGATCTCCCACTCCACGGGCACGACCGCGTCGGGCATGCCGCCGCCGTGGAGGGGGTCGGGGGCGAGCCGGGTCCACAGCACGATGCCGTCGGGCAGCGGATCGCCGGAGGCCACGCCGAGGGTGAACACACCGTCGGGCAGCGGGGTTTCGGCCGCCCGGGCGGCGGTGGCCGGCAGCCAGAGCTGGGCGGAGGCCGCGGCGCCGAGGACGGCGGCACCGGCGGTCAGAAAGCGGCGGCGGTCGGGCGGTAATGCTCCGGTCATTCGCTGACTCCCTTGCCACAGAAGCCTCTTGGGCTTCGACCTTCGGAAGCTCCCACGGCCGGACGGCCCGTCCGCTGAACGAGAGCATTCGCGTGCATGACAAACAGGCAGACAACAGAAGACCCGCTGCGACACGGGAACCACTGTGGAACGTGCCTTGCCGCAACGGGCCTTACTGAGTGTCAGGAGACAGCTACTGTAACGGGGGTCAGTAGGCGAATCCCGAGCCGATCCGGCCATTCACCGCAGGTGAGGCGAGAAACGGCTCGGGTGGTACGACCGCCTACTCGAACGGGTCGAACTCGTCGTACTCGCGCAGCGTCTCGTCCCGCTCGGCCTCCTGGTCGCGGCGGCGCTGCGCCGCGGGCCGCGGTGCGTCGAAGCGGTGGTCCTCGCCACGGCGGCCGAGCATCTCCGCGCCCGCCATCACCGTCGGCTCCCAGTCGAAGACGACCGCGTTCTCCTCGGGCCCGATGGCGACACCGTCGCCGGCCCGGGCGCCCGCCTTCATCAGCTCCCCCTCGACACCGAGGCGGTTGAGCCGGTCGGCGAGGTAGCCGACGGCCTCGTCGTTGTTGAAGTCGGTCTGGCGGATCCAGCGCTCCGGCTTCTCGCCGCGCACCCGGAACAGCGGCTCCCCGCCGACCTCCTCGCGGGTGACCGTGAAGCCCGCGTCGTCCACGGCCTTGGGCCGGATGACGATCCGCGTCGCCTCCTCCTTCGGCTTCGCGGCGCGCGCCCCGGCGACCAGCTCACCAAGGGCGAACGACAGCTCGCGCAGCCCGATGTGGGCCACCGCGGACACCTCGAAGACGCGGTAGCCGCGCGCCTCCAGGTCGGGGCGGACCATCTCGGCGAGGTCCTTGCCGTCGGGCACGTCGACCTTGTTCAGGACGACGATCCGGGGACGGTTGCCGAGGCCGCCGTACTGCCGCAGCTCCTCCTCGATGATGTCGAGGTCGGAGACCGGGTCGCGGTCGGACTCCAGGGTCGCGGTGTCCAGCACGTGCACGAGCACACTGCACCGCTCCACGTGCCGCAGGAACTCCAGGCCGAGGCCCTTGCCCTGACTGGCGCCCGGGATCAGACCGGGCACGTCGGCGATGGTGTAGACGGTCGAGCCGGCGGTCACCACGCCCAGGTTCGGGACGAGGGTGGTGAACGGGTAGTCCGCGATCTTCGGCTTGGCCGCGCTGAGCACGGAGATCAGCGAGGACTTGCCCGCGCTCGGGTAGCCCACCAGGGCCACGTCGGCGACCGTCTTCAGCTCCAGGACGATGTCCTGCAGGTCCCCGGGCACGCCCAGCAGCGCGAAGCCGGGCGCCTTGCGGCGGGCGCTCGCCAGCGCCGCGTTGCCGAGGCCGCCCCGGCCGCCCTGCGCGGCGATGTACGAGGTGCCGTGGCCGACCAGGTCGGCGAGCACGTTGCCCGCCTTGTCCAGCACGACCGTGCCGTCCGGCACCGGCAGGACCAGGTCCTCGCCGTCCTTGCCGGAGCGGTTGCCGCCCTCGCCGGGCTTGCCGTTGGTGGCCTTGCGGTGCGGGGAGTGGTGGTAGTCGAGAAGCGTGGTGACCGACTGGTCCACGGTCAGGATCACGTCACCGCCGCGGCCGCCGTTGCCGCCGTCCGGGCCGCCGAGCGGCTTGAACTTCTCGCGGTGGACGGAGGCACAGCCGTGGCCCCCGTTACCCGCGGCGACATGCAGTTCGACGCGGTCCACGAAGGTGGTCATGGTTCAGTGCCTCCAGATACGTACGGGAATCTCTACTGCGTAACACGCGAAAGGCGGACCCGCCTTCCCGACCGGGAAGTGAGGTCCGCCTCGCGAAGTGAACGTTCGGGTCAGCCGACCGGAACGATGTTCACGACCTTGCGGCCACGGTGGGTGCCGAACTCCACCGCACCGGCCTGCAGCGCGAACAGCGTGTCGTCGCCGCCACGGCCGACGCCGGCGCCCGGGTGGAAGTGGGTGCCGCGCTGACGGACCAGGATCTCACCAGCGTTGACGACCTGACCGCCGAAGCGCTTCACGCCGAGCCGCTGGGCATTGGAGTCGCGACCGTTCCGGGTGGACGATGCGCCCTTCTTGTGTGCCATGTCTCCTCAGTCCCTTACTTCGCAGCCGCGGGGATCGACGTGACCTTGATCGCCGTGTACTGCTGGCGGTGGCCCTGACGACGGCGGTAGCCGGTCTTGTTCTTGTAGCGCAGAATGTCGATCTTCTGGCCCTTGTGGTGGTCCACGACCTCGGCCTGGACCTTGATGCCGGCCAGCACCCACGGGTCGCTGGTCACAGCGTCGCCGTCGACAACGAGCAGGGTCGAGAGCTCGACCGTGTCGCCAACCTTGGCGGTGGAAATCTTGTCAACCTCAACGATGTCGCCGACAGCAACCTTGTGCTGGCGACCACCGCTGCGCACGATGGCGTACACGCGGATCTCTCTTTCGCTCGAAGAAACGGCACCCCCGAAGGCCAGCCGCCCAGGAACAGCAGGAACGACCTCTCCCGGCCAACCGTGTGCCCGGGAGGAAGAGGTTTACGGGGATGTGGCGTGTTCAGTGGACACGCCGACGGTCAAGGTTACGGGGCCACGGCCGAAGGGGTCAAACCGGGCCGGGCCCCCGCGGTATGCGGCCGGTCACACGGACCGGCCGCACACCGCTCAGCGGGTTCAGCCCTCGTCGGTGGCCGCGGAGACCGTGGTGGTCTTCTTCGCCGTCGACTTGGCGGCGGCCGTCTTGGCGGTCGTGGCCGCCTTCTTGGCCGTCGTCTTCTTCGCGGCCGTCTTCTTGGCCGCGGTCTTCTTGGTGGCGGCCTTCTTCGCCGTGGCCTTCTTGGCCGCCTTGCGGGCGGTCTTCTTGGCCGGCACGGCCTCCTCGACCGCCGCCTCCTCGGCAGCGGGCGCCTCGGCGACAGCGGCCTCCGGCGCGGCGGCCGGAACGACCACCACGGCCGTCTCCTCGGACGCGGTCGGCGCGGTGGCCTTGCGCACGGCACGGCGCCGCGGGCGGGCCGGGGCGGCGCTCTCGGGCGCTTCCTCGACCGGAGCGGCGACCGGAGCCGCAGCCGGGGCCTCGGCCTCGGGCTGCTCCACCGGCGCCTCGGGCGCGGTCTCGGCGACCGTCACCACGGCCGCCTCCGCACCCGCCGGGGAACCGGCCGGCGCCGACACCTTCCGGGTCGCGCGACGACGCGTACGCCCCTTGGGCGCGGCCTCCTCGACGGCGGGCTCCGGGGCCTCCACGGCGACCGGCTCGGCCTGCGCCTCGGCCACCTGGACCACCGGCTCCGGCTGCGCGGGAAGCACGGCCTCCTCGGCGACCGGGACGACCTCGGCGGCCTGTGCGGTCTCCGCGGTCTGGGTGACCTCCGCGGCCTTGCGGCGCTCGGCCCTCCGGCTCTCGGCCTTCGGCGCACCGGCCGGAGCCGAGGCCCGACGGCTGACGCGGCGCCGCGAACGGCCACGGCCGGCCGCCGCCTCCGCCTCGGCGACGCTGCTGTACAGCTCCTCGTCCGGCGCGAAGTCCGGCGCGGGCAGGGCGACCGGCTCGGCGATCTCGGCCGCGACCTCGACCACGGTCTCGATCTCCGGCTCGACGGCCTCGCCCGTCTCCACGGCCTCGGCGGCGATCTCGTGCTCGGGCAGCTGCCCGTCACCGCCACGCCCGCGCTTCTTGCGCTTGCCGCCACCGCCGCCGACCGCAGTCGGCTGCTCCATGTGGACGATGACGCCACGGCCGTTGCAGTGGACGCAGGTCTCGGAGAAGGACTCCAGCAGGCCCTGGCCGACCCGCTTGCGGGTCATCTGGACCAGGCCCAGCGAGGTCACCTCGGCCACCTGGTGCTTCGTACGGTCGCGGCCCAGGCACTCCAGCAGGCGCCGCAGCACCAGGTCCCGGTTCGACTCCAGGACCATGTCGATGAAGTCGATGACGATGATGCCGCCGAGGTCGCGCAGCCGCAGCTGGCGCACGATCTCCTCGGCCGCCTCCAGGTTGTTCCTGGTGACCGTCTCTTCCAGGTTGCCGCCCTGACCGGTGAACTTGCCGGTGTTGACGTCGACGACGACCATCGCCTCGGTCCGGTCGATCACCAGCGAACCGCCGCTGGGCAGCCAGACCTTGCGGTCCAGCGCCTTGGCGAGCTGCTCGTCGATCCGGTAGGTGGCGAAGGCGTCGACCTCGGAGGTCCACTTCGACAGCCGCTCGGCCAGGTCCGGGGCCACGTGGGAGACGTACCCGTGGATCGTCTCCCAGGCCTCGTCACCGCTGACGACGACCTTGGAGAAGTCCTCGTTGAAGATGTCGCGCACGACCCGGACGGTCATGTCCGGCTCGCCGTACAGCAGCGTCGGAGCGTTGCCGCTCTTGGCCTTCTTCTGGATGTCCTCCCACTGCGCCTGCAGCCGCTCGACGTCCCGGCGCAGCTCGTCCTCGCTCGCGCCCTCGGCGGCGGTGCGCACGATGACGCCCGCGTCCTCGGGGACGATCTTCTTGAGGATCGTCTTCAGCCGCGCGCGCTCGGTGTCGGGCAGCTTGCGGCTGATGCCGGTCATCGAGCCCTCGGGGACGTACACGAGGTAACGGCCCGGCAGGGAGACCTGGCTGGTCAGACGGGCGCCCTTGTGCCCGATCGGGTCCTTCGTCACCTGGACGAGGACGGACTGGCCGGACTTCAGGGCGGACTCGATACGGCGCGGCCCGTTGGCCATGCCGAGCGCCTCGAAGTTGACCTCACCGGCGTACAGGACGGCGTTGCGTCCCTTGCCGATGTCGATGAAGGCGGCCTCCATCGACGGCAGCACGTTCTGGACCTTGCCCAGGTAGACGTTGCCGACGTACGAGGTGGCCTGCTCCTTGTTGACGTAGTGCTCGACGAGCACACCGTCCTCGAGCACGCCGATCTGCGTGCGCTCGCCGTGCTGGCGCACGACCATCACGCGCTCGACGGCCTCGCGGCGGGCCAGGAACTCGGCCTCGGTGATGATCGGGACGCGACGGCGGCCCTGCTCACGGCCTTCGCGGCGGCGCTGCTTCTTCGCCTCCAGACGGGTCGAGCCCTTGATGGACTGCACCTCGTCGGACGGCTCGGCGGGCTTGCGGGGCTCGCGGACCTTGACGACCGTGCGCTCCGGGTCGCCCTCGTCGGGCTCGGTGTCGACGGAGGTGTCACCGGCGCGACGACGACGGCGACGGCGACGGCGGCTGCCGGCGGAGCCGCCGGCCTCGTCGCGCGCCTCCTCGGCGTCCTCTTCCTCCTGCTCGGCGGTGTCCTCGGTGTCCTGGGCGGCCTGCTCGGCGGCCAGCTCGTCCTCGGCGTCCGCGCCCTCACCGGCCTCGCCCTCGCCGGCGTCACCCCGGCGACGGCGACGGCCGCCCCGGCGACGACGGCGGCGCGAGCCGGCCTCCTCGGTCTCCTCGGCCTCGTCGCCCTCGGCGAGGTCCTCGGCGGCGGCCTCCTCGGCCTCCTCCGGCTCCTCGTCCTCGGCGGCGGCCTCGACGGCCGGCGTCTCCTCGGCGGCGCCCCGGCGGCGACGGCGACGGCGGGAACCGGCCTCGGCACGCTCCTCGGCGTACGCCGTGGTCTCCTCGGTCTCCTCGGGCTCCTCCACCTCGGCAGCGGCCTCGGCGGCGGCCTGGGCGGCGGCCCGCTCCGGGGTCTGGAACCTCGGCTCGGCGAACACCGGCGCCTGGAACACGGCCACGGCGGGCCGGGCCGGGCGACGCGGTGCCTCGGCCTCGGACTCGGCGGCCCCCTTGTGCGCGGGCGCGGAGAACCCGGTCGCGGCCTGGCGCACGACCCGGCGACGACGGCGCGGCGCACCCTCGGCGGGGGCCTCGGCAGCGGGAGCCGGCACCTCGGCGGCGGCCTGGACGGTGACGGGCTCGGCGATCTCGGTCTCCTCGGTGGACTCGGCGGCGGCCGCAGGGGCCTCCTCGACCGCGGGAGCGCCGACGGGCGCGGCGACCTGGCGGGTGGCACGACGGCGGGTACGGCGCGGAGCGGCCTCTTCGGCGCCCTCGGCGGCCTCGGCAGCCGTGGGCTCCTCCGCGGCCTCGACGGCGGCGGGCGCGGCGGCGGCCGGTACGACGGCCTCGGCGGCCTCGGGGGATCCGGCGGGCGCGGACGCCCGGCGGCTGGCACGACGACGCGTACGGGCGGCCGGCACGGCCTCCGCCTCGACGGCCGGCGCGGCTTCGGCGGCGGGCGTCTCCACGGCGGGGGCGGTTTCGGCGGCGACCTGCGCTTCCGCGCCGGGCGCGGACTCGGGCGCCTCGGTGACCTGCGGCGCACCGGCGGGGGCGGAGGCGCGGCGGGTGGCACGGCGACGCGGACGGGTGGCGGCCTCGGCCTCCGGCTGCTCCACCTCGGACTCTGCCTTCACCTCGATCTTCTCTTCTGCCTTCTCTTCTGCCTTCTCCTCCGCCTTCACCTCGGCCTCGGCCGGGGCTCCGGTCGGCGCGGACGCACGGCGGGTGGCCCGACGGCGGGTACGAGGAGCGGGCGCGGCCTCCTCAACGGTCTCGGCGGTCTCGGCAGCCTCAGCCGGCTCAACGGCCTCGGCAGCAGCGGCCGTAGCAGCCGGTACGACCGTCTCGACGGCCTCGGCGGCCGCGGGTGCCCCGGCGGGCGCGGACGCGCGCCGCGTGGCACGGCGGCGAGTACGCGCGGCGGGCGCGGGCTCCTCGACAGCGGCGGCCGCAGGGGCCTCCTCGGCCTCGGCCTCGGCCGGCTCCTGCGGATCGGCGAGTTCGTCGGCCTCCACTGCCGGTATGGCCGGCACGGCGACCTCGATGGCGGCCTCGCCCGCGGCGGGCGGGCCCGCCGGGCGCGAGGCGGCACGGCGACGCCTGCGCGGCGGCAGGGTGTCGCTCGGAGTGTTCAGTTCGGAACCCTCGAGGGGTTCGGTCGGCTCGAGCATGCGGGCGGTTCTCCCGTCAGGCTCCCGGGCGCCGCGCCTGGTCCGGCGCCGGTCTCCAAGGACCGTCCGCCGTTGACGTCCGCGGCCCGCGCGATGCGCGATGGCCGCCGTCCGGGGCGCGGGCGCCGCACGGGAGCACTCTGTGTCCTGTCTCGCCGGTTCCGTACGCCTTGTCGGTACGGCCTGGCGAAAGTCTTCTGGTCGGTGCGCTGCCCGACCCAGGTGGCTCCCGAGTACGAGGGCTGCGCTACGACGTCCGTCCCTACGCGGAACCTTCCGGCGTCGGCGCCGTCGCGGCGGCAGCCGGTTGGGCCGTCAGGGCCTCGGCTGCCTCGCGGTCGGGCGCGAGCGGGTCGGTCACCGTGCCGGTCTCTTCATCGAACAGCCCCTGCGCCAGCCTGGTCACCGCTGCGGGGACCGGCGGCGCCAGGTCGGCCACGGCGCGGAGACCGGACAGGACGTCGTCGGGTCGTACGGCAGGCGTCACGTGCCGAACAACCAGCCGCAGTATCGCACAGGGCTGGTCGGTCGGCCTATCAGCAGGCGAACTGTGCGTTGTCAGCTCGGCGACCGCCGGGCGGGCGTCGAAGGTGCGAACACCGTTCTTGGTCATGCGCTGCACCTCGACGGTGTCGGCCTTGGTGAAGGCCTCGACCGCTCGCTGTGCGTCGACCGGGTCGACTCCGTCCAGCCGCAGCTCCCAGACGGAAGCCGTGAGCCGGTCGGCGAGGCCCGAGGTCCGTGCCTCGACCGCGTCGACGATGTCGAGCCCGGCGGGCAGCGACTCGTCGAGGAGGCCGCGCAGGGTCTCGGGGTCGCGCGGCGCGGTCAGCGCGATCTCCAGGTACTCCGCCTCACTGCCCGTGCCGGTGGGTGCGGCATTGGCGTACGACACCTTCGGGTGCGGTGTGAACCCCGCCGAGTACGCCATGGGTACCTCGGCGCGGCGCAGCGCACGCTCGAAGGCGCGCTGGAAGTCACGGTGGCTGGTGAACCGGAGGCGGCCGCGCTTGGTGTAGCGCAGTCGGATGCGCTGCACCGCGGGTGCGGGCGGCGGGCCTTCGGGCTGTCGCTTGCCCAGTGTCCTAGTCCTTCGTGAGAGCGGTCGTACTGCTACCAAGAGTACGTGTGTCGCGCCCCGCGGGTTCCCGCCGGTCCACCGCGACCAGCTGCCGGGGCTCGCCGAAGAGCATCCGCCTCAGGTCCGCGCGGGCCTGCCGTACGGTGTCGCGGGCGGTGGTCAGCGCCTGCCGCGCGGTCCGCCCCACCACGCGCGCGGCCTCGGCGACGGGCCGCAGGACGAGGTCCCGTACAACGTGTCCGACGGGGGTCAGGACGGTGCGGTACACCCAGCGCAGCGGCTCCACGAAGATCCACCGGAAGAGGGTCCCGAGCGCCCGCCCGACCGCGCGGGAGATCCGCCCCGCGACCCGCCAGGCGTGCCCGAGGGCCTCGCCCACCTCTCGCGCGACGACGGCGAGGAACCGGCCGACGGGTGCGAGGACCCAGCGCCACAGGGCGAGGGCGGGCAGGACGATCAGGACGCGGGTCGTCCAGTACAGGACCGCGCCGATCCCGGTGACGACGGCGCCCGCGACCCAGGCCAGCGCCCGCCCGACCGGGGCGAGGACCCACGCGTACAGCCACCGGGCGGGGACGACGAGCAGGTACCGCACCAGCCAGGCCACGGCGGCGTACACGCCCGCGCCGACGGCGGCGAGCAGGATGCCGGCACCCTTCAGCAGCCAGAGGATCCCCCGGCCCACCGGTGCGAGCACGCGCGCGTACAGCCACTCCAGGCAGGCCCCGATCCCCCGCGCGACCCAGGCGACGGCGTGCCCGACCGGGGTCAGCACGTAGGTGTACAGCCACCGCAGCGGCACCACGACGAGGACGTGCCCGAGCCATCCGAGCGCCTTCCCGACGGGCACGAGGACCCAGCGCCACAGCGCCACCCACGGCCACACGAAGACTGCCCGGCCGACCCACAGCAGCGCGCGCCCCACCGGCCGCAGCACGGTGTCGGTGAGGAACCGGCCGCAGACGACCAGCGCGTCCCACGCCATGCGCACGGGCAGCACCAGCACGAGCACGACGATCCGCACCGGGATGCGGATGGCGACGGCGAGGCACCCTTCGGGGTACTGCGGCTCGGGCGGGGGCTTCTGTAGATCCATACCGGCTTAGACGCCCGAGCAGCCCCTACGGATGCAGTCGCCTGTTGGTCCGATGCAGTTCGTCCGTTAGTCCAATCTACGGATAAACCGGCGAGTTCCGGCGTGACACACACGGAGTCAGGACACAAAGGGTTCAACCTCGCACTCGGGTTCGGGACGCCTCCCGGACCGGACGAGGCAAGGAGCACGTTGATGAGTCCTGAGTACAGGACGTCCTCACTACTCGGGCCGCTGGCGCGAGAGAGGTTCAAGAAGGCCGGGATGGTGGCCTCGCTCACGCTGGTCATGGCGGCCGGCGTGGCGAGCCCCGCCGTCGCCGCGGCGCAGAACGTGTCGAATCGCGAGGCCCTGGCGAGCCTGCACGCCAGTGACTACTGGATGGGTCGCTACGGCGGCGACGACCACTGCAAGGACGAGCCGGAGAAGCCGGGCAAGCCCGACAAGTCGAAGTCCGGCCTGAAGTCGGCCGCGGCACTGGGCGGCGACGGCGACTATGGCAACGAGTGCCGGGGCGCGACGGGCGCCACCGGCGCGACCGGAGCCACGGGCGCCACCGGGGCCACGGGTGCGACCGGAGCCACGGGTGCCACGGGTGCCACAGGAACAGGTGCCACAGGAGCCACGGGTGCCACCGGCGCAACGGGCGCGACCGGAGCCACCGGCGCCACTGGTGCCACGGGCGCAACAGGTGCCACCGGTGCTCCCGGCCCGTGCGCCGAGATCGACGCCCAGCAGGACTCGGGCAACTTCGAACTCCGCGCCGCGATCACCCCCGGCACAGGGACCGGCGCGCCAAGGACGTTCGCAGGCATCCGGGACCTCAGGGGCGCCCCGAGCGCGGACCACACCGTGCGGTGGACCGACCTCAGCGGCCTGACGGGGTACCCCACCGACCCCACGACAACCGGCCTCGCCTGTGGGGTCTCCATCAACGCCCATGACCACGGCGGCGACAACGACGACAACAGCGTCAAGATCGACGTGGTGACCACCGCGGGGCAGGTCTTCGAGATCGGCTGTGCCGAGCACAGCAGCCAGCATCCGGCCACCATCACCTGTTCCGCCCCCTGGGTCCTCCTGATCCATCAGCCCACTCCCGGCACCGTCAACGACGGAACGCCGTGACCGGCGTGCCGTACACGGCATGAGGGGTGTCCGCCGGGTCGTGCCAGACCCGGCGGACACCCCTCGCGCATGGGCCGACCGTGGGAACGGGCCCGCTGCGCCCTCCGACATCGGCGAGGGCGACCGGAGCGACGAGTAGCTTGCGCGCATGACCGCCGACTCCGCAGTCGTGGCCGGCACGTCAGGTGCCGCGGCCACGCGTGTCCCGCTCAAGGGGCGCCTGCCGTACGACGCCTGTCCTCTCTGCTCCAGCCGTGGCCTGTCCACGCTGCGGATCGGGGACTGCTCGCGCCACCCGCTCTATCGGCCGGTCGTCGATCCGACGATGACCTGGATGCGCTGCCCCGACTGCGAACACGTCTTCACCGACGGCTACTTCACGTCCGACGCGGCGGCGGTGATCTTCTCCTCGACCAACGGGCACCAGCAACCGGGCGCGGGGTTCGAACAGAGCCGCGCCGTCTCGGCGCGCATCGTCGAGCGCGTCTCCCATTACGTGGAGGCAGGGGCCTGGCTCGACGTCGGATTCGGGAACGGCTCGCTCCTGTTCACCGCCGAGGAATGGGGGTTTGAACCGATGGGTCTCGATCTCCGGCCTTCGAGCGTCGAGGGTCTGCGACACCTTGGCTTCGAGGCGCGCTGCGTGGATGTCACGGACCTCGACGAGCCCGGACGTTTCGCGGTGATCAGCATGGCCGACGTACTCGAGCACATGCCGTATCCGCGCGCGGGCCTGGCCGCCGCGCATCGTCTGCTGCGGCCGGACGGCATGCTCTTCGCGTCGATGCCCAACTACGACTGCGCCGCCTGGCGACTGCTGGACGCCGTCGACGCCAACCCCTACTGGGGCGAACTCGAGCATTTCCACAACTTCAGTCGCCGGCGTCTGTACGCGCTCCTGACCGAACACGGCTTCGAGCCCGTCCACTACACCATCAGCGAGCGCTACCGCATCTGCATGGAAGTGATCGCACGCCGGGTCGACGTCTGAATCACAGAGCCGACGCCTGAATCACAGACGCCTGAATCACAGAAAAGAAAACGCCATGAAAACGGTCTGCCTCAACATGATCGTCAAGAATGAGGCGCATGTGATCCGGCGCTGCCTCGAATCCGTGCGCCCTCTCATCGACACCTGGGTGATCCTCGACACCGGCTCGACCGACGGCACCCAGGACGTCATCCGCGAAACCCTCGCCGACCTGCCCGGGGAGCTGCACGAGAGCCCCTGGAAGGGCTTCGACGTGAGCCGCACCGAGGCGATCGGGCTGGCACGGGAGCGCGCGGACTATCTCCTGTTCATCGACGCCGACGACGCGATGGAGACCGTCCCGGGCTTCACAATGCCGGAACTGACCCATGACTGCTACGACTTCGAGATCCGCCACAACACCGTCGTCCACTGGCGCCCGACGCTGGTGTCGACCCGCCTCCCGTGGCGGTACGTCGGTGTCCTGCACGAGTACCTGGAGTGCGACACGTCCTTCAGCCGGGCGACCTTCGCCGGCGCGCACATGGTCATCATGGGCGGCGGCGGGCGTCTGCAGGGCAGCCAGCGCAAGAAGTACCTGCGCGACGCCGCGATCCTCAAGGACGGGCTCGCCAAGGAGCCGGAGAACACCCGGTACGTCTTCTACCTCGCCCAGAGCTGGCGCGACGCCGGCGAACCCGCGAAGGCGCTCGCCGCCTACGACCGGCGGGCTGTGATGGGCGGCTTCGGCGAGGAGGCGTTCTGCGCCCGGCTCTACGCCGCCCGTATGGCGGTGCTGCTCAAGCGCCGGATGCCCGAGGTGACCGCCCGTTTCCTGGACGCGCACGAGTACCGGCCCACCCGCGCCGAACCGCTCGCCGAGCTGGCCTACCTGTCCCGGGTGCACGGAGAGCGCTGGCCGCTCGCCTACCTGTTCGCGCGGCGCGCGGTGGACATCCCGCAGCCGGCTGACACCCTGTTCGTGGAGCACCACTGGTACGAGTGGCGGGCGCTGGACGAGCTGGCGGTGGCGTCGTACTGGCTGGGCGAGTACCGCGAGAGCCTGGAGTGCTGCGAGAAGCTGCTCGACAGCGGAAAGGTGCCCGACGCCCACCGCGAACGGGTCCTCGCGAACAGGGACTTCGCCCGGGCCAAGCTGCGCCTGGGCGCCGCGGCGGGGTCGAGAGCACTCGTCGGCGCCTGACAGCCTGTCCTCGGCCGGCCGGACACCCGCCCGGCCGCTGCCGACGAGGCCGGATCACCGAACGGCAGCGGCCGGGTAACACATTGACCCGCGCACGCCAAAAACATGGTTTCCGGTCAGCCTGACTGATTCCATGGGTGACCAAGCACACGATTCCCAGGGGGGACGAGGCAAATGCACTGGTATGTGGACGTACTCAAGAAGTACGCGGTGTTCAGCGGCCGTGCGCGGCGGCAGGAATACTGGATGTTCTTCCTGTTCAACCTGATCATCAGCATCGTGCTGACGGTCGTCGACCGCGCCATCGGCTCGAACGTCCTCAGCCTCATCTACACGCTGGCCGTCCTGCTCCCGGGCCTCGGTGTCGCGGTCCGCCGGCTGCACGACACCGGCCGGTCCGGCTGGTGGATCCTCATCGCCCTCATCCCGCTGGTGGGCTCGATCATCCTGATCGTCTTCCTCGCCACCGAGGGCAAGTCGGAGCCGAACCAGTACGGCCCCAACCCGAAGTACGCCCCGGCCCACTGAGCCGACGTCAGCGAAGCGGCCCGCCGGAGTTCTCCGGCGGGCCTTTCCCGTCGCGGCCTACTCGACGTCGATGCCGTGATCGCGCACGAGCTGTGCCAGACCGCCCGGGTATCCCCGGCCGCCGACGACGAAGTCCCAGTCGCCGCCGGCCCGGCGCCGGAAGGAGCCGAGCACCAGGGCGGTTTCGTGGGGCCTGCCGTCCGAGACGTCCAGCCGGCCCAGCTCCGTCATCGCGGAGTCCAGCAACCGGATGCCGGCACCGGTGAACCCGGACAGATCGGCGTGCGGGGCGGCCTCCGGATCGATCGCGGCCACCAGCACCAGCCGGTCCGCGCGATCCGGCAGCGCGTCGAAGGCCACCCTCAGGGCGGCCCGGTCGGGCGGCACGGCCGCCACCGTGCGCACCGAACCGTCGGGCGTGGCCGGGTTGTTGAAGAAGACGAAGTGCTCGTCGCTCAGCACCCGGCTGCCCGTGCAGACCAGCGCGCAGACGTCCAGCGCCACGTCACCGGACCAGGACATCCCCAGCACGTTGTAGTCCTCGCGTGCCGCCGGCTCGGGCCTCGCGGCGGGCCGGCCCCGCTCCCCCAGGCGGCCGCGGAGCCCGTGCCGGTGCAGCAGGTCGACTAGTTCGGTGCCGGAGATCAGCTCAAGGGGCTTGCCCTGGGCGAAGGTGCGCGAGCCGGGTCCGAAGCCCGACGTCGTGACCAGCACCCCCTTGTTCGCTCCGACGTCCTGCACCGTCCCGTACAGGTCGCGCACCGCCGTGGGCGGCACCGTGTTGCGGTAGCGCTTCACCTGTACGACGATCTTGCCGCCGCGGATCGGAGTCGGATCCACCGCGTCGACGTCCACCCCGCCGTCGTTCGAGCGCTCGGTCGTCACCGCCTCCATGCCCATGGCCCGGAACAGGTCGGCGACCAGGGACTCGAAGGCGATCGGATCCATGTCGTACAGATCCGGTTCCTCGTCGCCCCCGCGGGTGACCGGACGGTCCCGGACGTCCTCGGGCCGGCGGCTCGGCCGGACCGCGGCGAGCTGGTCCGGCCGGGCCGAGAGCTGCCCCCGCAGGGCCTCGGTCAGACAGCTGACCGGGTCCACCTGCTCCAGGTGCAGACCGGTGAACATGCCCCGCGGAGCCATGACGGTGGCCAGGCAGATGAGCGCCTGCCGTCCCGTCGCCGGATCGTGGTCGTCCACGACCCCGTTCAGCGCGACGGACTCCAGCGCCCCGGACTCGTCCGCCGCGAACAGCTGGTGGACGGCCAGCAGCACGCTCTGCGCCAGCACCTCCCGGTACAGCGCACGGCGCTGCCCCACGGGACGCGGGGTCTCCTTGTCCTGGTCCAGCGTGGGCATGTACCGCACCGACTTCGCCTCGGGGACGACGCCGTAGCCGGGCAGCTCCCAGTCCAGCACCAGCTGCCGGGCCGCCGGGTCGTAGGCCGCGGAGACCTGCCGCGGAAACCCCTCCGGCCAGGTCGTGGCGGCGTACAGGACGGCCGAGAAGTACTCGACCACCGCCTCGGGGTCGCCGCTCCTGACACCCTCGGTCAGCTCGGTGACCCCGGCGTTGTGCCGCCGTACCTCCGACAGGTGGGCGCCGGTCCGCTGCTCGTACTCGTGCCGGTGGGCGGCGAGTTGCTGCTGTCGCTGCGCCTCGGCGGCCTGGGCGGCATACCAGTCGTGCTCGAACCGGGCCCGGGCCTCGGCCTCGGCCTGCGCGCGCCGGCCGGCGGTCCAGCCACCCTGCGGCTGGTACTGCGCCGGATCCGGCATGCGCACCGGCCAGGCGAGGGGCCCCGGGTCGAACGCCTGGACCTCCTCGGTGCGCAGCAGCGCCGCCGCCCGGAAGGCCGGGGCGCGGCACCCGGCGGCCAGCAGCCCCTGCAGGGACGCCACCCGGTCGTCCAGCTCCGCCGTGCGCCGCCCCGCCTCCGCCTGCCGGTACTCACGTTGGTTCTGGGCGAGTTGCCGCTGGTGGGCCCGCGCCTGCCGTTCCTGCTCCCTGCGCTGCCGGGCCTCGGCCTCTCTCTGACGCTGCTGCTGCCGCTGCACCTCGGCCCAGACCCCCACCAAACCAGCAGAGCGACGACTCATCCGCTGTATGCCCTCCCCAGGACGTCGGCATCGCCGACCGAACTCCGGCCGCCCCCACAACCGGTCGTAACCGGACGACTTTATCCGGCATGTGCCGTCCCGCACATGCCGGAAACGAAATGCCTCCGTCGGCCCTCACATGGCACCATCGCCCTTCACCGATCGGAAGACCCGGGGGATTCATGGCGAACGAGCTGCTCACCGTCTGTCTGCCGCCGGACGCCGGGCCGGATCTGCGTGCTGCCGTCGCCGCCGCGCTCGCGCCGTACGACATGAACGGAACGCACAAGCCCTACCAGGGTGAATGGGACCACTGGCGGATCGGGTGCCCGGGTTCGGAGTTCATGGTGGTCCCCGGGCACGAGGACGATCCACGGTTGATCCGGGACACGGAGAAGTTCCGTGGCGAGGTCCGCGAGTGGGTTCCCGGGTTGTGTGACGGGGGTCCTCGGAGGTTGCTCGACTTCGGGGCCATGCGGGCGCGGACGGACGCGGTGACCGCGGACCACCTGCTCACCCTGGAAGGGGCCTGGGCCTACGACTACACCCTGGACATGGACTCCTACCTCGACGACCTGCCTCCCGACACGCTGCTGGTACGCCTACGGATCCACTGCTGACCTGACGGTTCCGTTCACCCGCCTCGGGTGAAGCCGGCCCGCGCCTGCCGTGCCCAAGCTGGCGCAGTGAGATCGGCTTCCAGCCGGGCTCCCGTCCTGTGGGCCCGTTCGGCGCTGCTCGCCCTGCTGGGCAGCGTGGCGGTTCCGCTTGTCGTCGCCGGGCTGAAGAGTGTGCTGTGGGTGCTGGTCGGGGTGGCGGGGCTGGTGCTCACCGCGGTCGGGGTGTGGTGGGCCCTCGCGCACACCGGAGTCGTCCGGGCCGTGGGGACGCTGGTGTCGGTGGCCGCGCCGCTGGCGGTCCTCGCGCTGTATGCCGTGCACGACCTGTTGTGGCCTGCTTGCGTGTCGCTGGGCCTGTGGGTGCTCGCGGTCGTGGCCGCTCGGATCGCCCTGACCCCTGCGGGCGCGGATTCCGGGCGCCGCCGTGCCCGGGGCCCCGTTCAGCCGCCGCGCCGGCCGTGGATCCTGATGAACCCGAACTCCGGCGGCGGCAAGGTGGCCCGCTTCCACCTGGCGGAGCGGGCACGGGCGGCGGGCGCCGGGGTCGTCCTGCTGGACCCGGCACGGCACCAGGACGTGGCGGAGCTGGCCCGGCGCGCGGTGGCGGAGGGCGCCGACCTGCTGGGGGTGGCCGGCGGGGACGGCACGCAGGCCCTGGTCGCCGAGGTCGCGGCCCGGCACGGCCTGCCCTTCATCGTGATTCCGGCCGGCACGCGCAACCACTTCGCCCTGGACCTCGGCCTGGACCGGGACGATCCGGCGGCCGCCCTGGAGGCGCTGACCGACGGTGACGAGTTCCGGGTCGACCTCGGGTTCGCCGCCGACCGGGTGTTCGTCAACAACGTCTCCTTCGGCACGTACGCGGCCGTGGTGGCCGATCCCGCCTACCGGGACCAGAAGGTCCGCACCACCCTGCGGGAGCTGCCCGATCTCCTCACCGGCGACAGGGCCCCCAGCCTGCGGATGCGGGCCGGCCGGACGCGGGCCGAGGGCCTGCAGGCGCTGCTCGTCAGCAACAACCCCTACCGGCGTGCCCTCGACGTCGACCGTCCGGGGCGCAGGGTCTGCCTGGACTCCGGGCGGCTCGGCGTGCTGTGCGTGCACGTCGGCGGCACCGCGCAGGCGGCCCAGCTGGTACGCGGTCCGGGCGCGCCGGGGCTGCGACGGCTGACGGCGCGGGAGGTGGTCGTGGAGACGGACGCGGCGACCGTCCCGGCCGGGATCGACGGGGAGCACGTCATGCTGCCCGTACCCGTCGTGTGCCGGATCGTCCCCGGCACCCTGCGGGTCCGCGTGCCGCGCCACCGTCCCGGTTCGCCCGTCGCCAGACCGGCGGCCGACTGGCCGAGGGTGGCACGGCTCGCGCTGGGGAGGTGACGTCACCCGGCGCCGGTGGTCCACTGCGCGCCGGTGCGCAGGCGATAGGCGGCGACGGCGGCCTCGACCGTGGGGAAGAAGTGGTCCGGGTCGATGGTGCGGGTGAGCCCGTACCGTTCGATCTTCCGCCGCACCGGGTCCTTCAGCTCGGCGAACACCAGATGGACGTGGGCGGCGTTGAGGTCCTCGTCGAGGCCCTCCAGGACGTCGGCGGCGGTGGTGTCCACGTCGGTCATCGGCTCGGCCGCGACCACGATCCAGCTCGGCGGCGGGTCTCCCCGGGCGAGCCGGCGGACCTGGTCGCGGAAGGTCCTGGCGTTGGCGAAGAAGAGCGGGGCGTCGAACCGGTAGATCACCAGACCGGGCAGCCGCTGTGCGCCGGGGTAGGAGCGGATGTCGTGGTAGCCCTCCAGTCCCGGCACCCGGCCCAGCACGGTGTCGTACGGCCACCAGGCGCGGCGGAAGACGTTCAGGACGGACAGCGCGACCGCGATCGCGATGCCGGGCAGCACGCCGAGGAACGCGACGCCGAGGAAGGCCGTGATCGACAGCAGGAACTCGACGCGGCGCTGCCGCCACAGCCGTACGGTCCCCGGGACGTCGGCGAGGGACAGGGACGCGACGATCACCACGGCGGCCAGGGCGGGCTGGGGCAGGTTCCGGAACAGCCCCGGGACCAGCACGAGCATGAGGACGATCAGGGCCGCGCCGACGACCCCGGTCAGCTGGGTCCTCGCGCCGGCCCGCTCCGCCACCGCCGTGCGCGAGCCGCTCGTGCTCACCGGGAAGCCCTGGAAGAAGCCCGCCGCCAGGTTGGCCGCGCCGATCCCGGCCATCTCCTGGTTGCCCCGGACCTCCTGCCCGGTGCGGGCCGCGAAGGCCGACGCGTTGGAGATGGTGTCGGCCAGGGAGACCACGGCGATGCCCAGGGCGCCCGCGGACAGCGGACCGAGGTCGTCGAGCCGGACGTCGGGGACGGTGAACGGCGGGAAGCCCTTCGGCAGCACCCCGACCAGGCCGACCCCGTGCTCGTCCAGCTCGAACACGGCGGCGGCGCCGATCGCCAGCACCACCATCACCAGCACCGCGGGCACCTTCGGCAGCCGGCGCTGCAGCACCAGCAGCAGCACGACCCCGCCGATCCCCACCGCGGCCGCGGCCGGCACGACCGCCCCGGCGGCCAGCTTCTCGACGAGGCCGACGCACTCCCCGATCAGGGTGTCCGCCTCGACCTTGAAGCCGAGCAGCTTGGGCAGCTGGCCGATCAGGATGGTCAGGGCCAGCCCGTTCATGTAGCCGATCATCGTGGGCCTGGAGATCAGGTCGGCGACGAAGCCGAGCCGCGCCACCCGGGCCAGGATCATCACCAGCGCGACCATCAGGGCGAGCATCGAGGCCAGGGCGACGGCCCGGTCGGGGTTACCGCCCGCCCCGGCCAGCGGGAGCACGGTGGCGGCGATCATCGGCCCGAGCGAGGAGTCCGGTCCCAGCACCAGGATCCGGGACGGTCCGCACACCGCGTAGCCCAGCAGGCACAGGATCGACGTGTACAGGCCGGTGATCGGCGGCAGGCCCGCGAGTTCGGCGTACGCCATGCCCTGCGGCACCAGCAGCGTCGTCAGGACGACTCCGGCGACCAGGTCCTTGGCCAGCCACTCGCGCCGGTACGACGACACGGCGCGGACGCCGGGGACGGCGCGCAGCCCGGACAGTACCCGCTGGGTGGCGTGCCGGGTCGCCATCTACGGCCTCTCACGTCCTGTCGCCATCTACGGCCTTCCCCGTCCCGTCGCCGTCCACGGCCTTTCACGTCCTCGCGGCCCGCCTGGCGACAAGCTTGCCCAGCTCCCACAGGCCGAGCAGAACCAGCGCCGGCACCAGCGCCCAGCCGAACTGCCGCACGTTGATCTGTGTCGTGCCCAGCAGCCGCCGGAACCCGTCCAGCTGCGTGACCAGCACCGCGAGGACGAACTCCACGAGCATCGCCCAGTTCATCTGCTTGCTGTCGAAGCTGTCGGCGGTCAGGACGGTCGCCGTCTCGCTGCGGCATTCGAGCGCGGCCACGATCAGGCAGAGCGCGAAGGACGTGAACGCGATGGACTGGCCGACGGCGGTGCTGCCGTAGTGCGACTCGCCGAGCTTGATCAGGGCGAGCAGGCCGATGGTGATCGCCAGCCCGGAGAGCCCGACCGTGATCATCACGCCCCTGGTCAGCACCGGTTCACCGCGCGGACGCGGCCGGCGCTCCATGAGTCCGGGGCTCTGCCGGTCGAAGCCGAGCGCGAAGCCGAAGGCCGCGTTGACGAAGAAGTGGATCCACAGCACCTGGGGCGGGGTGAAGGGTTCGCCCGCCGCGATGTTGAACAGGGTCGCGCCGAGGAAGGTCAGGACGAACACCACGAGGAGGACGAGGACGAAGCGGATGTACTTGGTGAGGTTGTCGTAGATCTTGCGGCCCTGCTCGACGGCGAAGACGATCGTCGCGAAGTTGTCGTCGGCCAGCACCATGCGCCCGGCGTTCTTGGCGACCTCCGTGCCGGAGCCCATGGCGATGCCGATGTCGGCCGCCTTGATGGCCGGGGCGTCGTTGACGCCGTCCCCGGTCATGGCCACCACGTGGCCCTTCTTCTTGAGCGTGTCGGCCAGCAACACCTTGTGTTCGGGGGCGACGCGGCCGACCACCCCGATGTCGTCGATCCGGGCGAGCCGCTCGCTCTCCGGCAGCGCGGCGAAGTCGGCGCCGAGGAGCGCCTCGCCCTCGATGCCCAGCTGCCGGGCGATGGCGGCACCCGTGACGACGTCGTCCCCGGTCACCATCCGCACCCGGATGTGCGCGGCCTGCGCGTCGGCCACGGCGGCCCGCGACTCGGCACGCGGCGGATCGACCATGCCGACCAGGCTCGTCATCTGCAGGTCGGTGACGTGGGCGAGCAGGTCGCCGTCCGGATCGAAGGCGGCGGGGTCGAGGTCGCGGCGCGCGGCGGCCATCACCCGCAGCCCCTCGCCGCCCATGCGCTCGACATGGGTCTGGGCCCGCTCACGCAGCTCCGTGTCCCAGGGGACGGCCGTACCGTCGCGCAGCGCGGTGGCGGCCCGGTCCATGACCGCGGGCGCCGCCCCCTTCACGAAGCACCGCACGACCGGCCGGCCGGCCGCGTCCGTGGCCGAGTGGAAGGTGGCCATCAGCTTGTACGAGGGGTCGAACGGCAGCGTGGCCAGCCGGGGCAGCCGCTCCCTGGTGGCGTCGATGTCCAGCCCGGCCTTGTGGCCGAGCACCAGCAGGGCGCCCTCGGTGGGGTCGCCGACCACGTTGCCGTCCACGAGCTTGGCGTCGCTGGCGACCAGGTAGGGCAGGATCGCGTCCTCGATGCCGGGCGTGCTGCCGACGGCGTGCTGGACCTGGCCCTCCAGGTGGTAGCCGGTGCCGGAGACGGTGTAGCGGTCGCCGGGATCGATCACCTCCACGACGGTCATCTGGTTCATGGTGAGCGTGCCGGTCTTGTCGGAGTTGATCGCCGAGGTGAACCCCAGCGACTCCACCGACGGCAGGTCCTTCACGATCGCCTCGCGCCGGGCCAGGTCGACCCCGCCGATCGACAGGATGGTCTGGGTCACCGTGGGCAGGGCCTCCGGAATGGCGGCGATGGCCAGAGAGACCGCGCTCACGAACAACGCGTCCCACGCCTCGCCGCGGCCGCGCCCCAGGACGAACATCACGATCATCGTCAGTCCGGCCGCCCCCGTGATCCACAGGGTGAGCCGGTTGAGTTCCTGGTCCAGGGGGGAGGCCTCGCGGGGTGTCGCCGACAGCATCCCGGAGATGCGGCCGAGTTCGGTGCCGACGCCAGTGGCCGTGACGATCACCGTCGCGCTGCCGTGCGTGACCGGCGTGTTCATGAACGCCATGTTCGTCCGGTCCCCGGGGCCCAGGTCGCCGTCGGCCAGGGTCGTCGCGTCCTTGACGGCGGGCACGCTCTCGCCGGTCAGTGCCGACTCGTCGATCTGCAGGGCGCTGGCCGTGATGATCCGGCCGTCGGCCGGGACCTCGTCCCCGGCGGCGAGGAGCACGACGTCACCGACGACGACCTCCTCGGCCGGAATCTCGGTCTCCGCCCCGCCCCGGCGCACCCGGGCGGTGGCCTTCAGCATCGACTTGAGCGCGTTCATGGCGCTCTCGGCCTTGCCCTCCTGCCGCATGCCGACAACCGCGTTGAGGACCGTCAGCACGACCAGGAGGATGCCCGTGCTCCACTCCGCGATCAGGAACGACACCACGGCTGCGGCGACCAGGACCAGCTGCATGTAGCTGCGGTACTGGGCCAGGTAGCGGCGCCAGCCCGGCAGGGGTTTCTCCTCCGGCAGCGCGTTCGGACCGTTCGCCCGCAGCAGCTCCGCCGCCCTCGCCGGGGACAGCCCCACGGCCGGATCCACCTCGAACGCGGCGGCGACCTCCGCCGCGGGACGCGCGTACCAGGCCCGGTCGTCCGTCGCCCCCTCGTGCGGGGCATCCGTCTGCGCGGTCATGGCGCGCGCCTCCTCTCAGCCGTTCCCGTCAGCCGTTCCCGTCAGCCGTTCCCGCCGGAGTGCTTGCGCTTCTTGCCGGACTTCCCGTTGCCGGACTTCTCTTCGGCGATCGAGGCGGCGTACGGGTCGGCCTCGGCACCCTTGGGTGCCTCACGCTCCAGCTCCCGCCTGACGTCGGCCAGCCCGCGCCGGGTCTCGTCGCTGACCTGCGGGTACTGGGGATCGATGTCGATCAGGGTGTGCGCCAGCACCGCGGCCGCGCAGACGCGCGCGAACCACTTGTGGTCGGCCGGTACGACGTACCAGGGCGCCCATTCCGTGCTGGTGGCGGAGAGCATCTGCGAGAACGCGCGCTGGTAGTCGTCCCAGCGGGCCCGCTCCCGGACGTCGGCGGGCGAGAACTTCCAGTTGCGCTCGGGAACGTCGATGCGCTTGAGGAAGCGGATGCGCTGCTCCTCCTTCGACAGGTTCAGGAACAGCTTCACGATCCTGAACCCGTTGTCGTTCAGGTAGCGCTCCCAGTCGTTGATCTCCCGGTAGCGCCGGTCCCACACGTCCGGGCCGCGCGTCGAGTCCGGCAGCCGCTGCCGGTCGAGGTTCTCCGGGTGCACCCGTACGACCAGGACCTCTTCGTAGTGGGACCGGTTGAAGATGCCGATCTCGCCGCGCCCCGGCAGCCGGACGGCGTAGCGCCACAGATAGTCGTGCCCGAGTTCCTCGGCCGAGGGCACCTTGAAGCTGTGCACCCGCACACCCTGCGGATTGATCCCGCTCATCACGTGGCGGATCGTCCCGTCCTTGCCGCCGGCGTCCAGCGCCTGCAGGCACACGAGCACTCCGTAGGTGTCCTGCGCCGCCAGCCGCCGCTGGTAGTCGGCGAGCAGCTCGACACCGGTGCGGAGCAGCTCGACACCCTCCTTCTTCTTCCGGATGCCCGCCTTGTAGCCGGGATCGAAGTCCTCCACCAGACGCACCTTGGCGCCGGGCTCGACCCGCAGCGGCCTGATGAACTTCGCTATGCGTTCGGCTGTGTCGTCGGCCATCGTCCGCCCGCCTTCCAGCCTGGCCCTCCCGACAGAGTCGACCCGATCGGTGCGGCCGGGCTCACCCTCCACGGGTGGTTGCGCTGCCCGGATCAGTGAAGGTGCGCGGGAGGTGCTACGGGCCCTCCCCCGGCTGCAGGTCCTGCTCGGTCCAGATCGTCTTGCCGGTCGGGGTGTAGCGCGTGCCCCAGTGGTGGGTCATCTGGGCGATGATGAACAGGCCCCGGCCGCCCTCGTCGTCGCTCGCCGCGTGCCGCAGGTTGGGCGTGGTGTGGCCGGTGTCGGAGACCTCGCAGATCAGGGTCCGGTCGCGGATCAGGCGTACCTGGATCGGGCCGCCGCCGGCGTAGCGGATGGCGTTGGTGGCCAGTTCGCTGACGATCAGCTCGGTGGTGAACGCCAGGTCGTCCAGTCCCCAGTCGCCGAGTTGCTTGCCGACGGCGGAGCGGATGGTGGCCACCGCCGCCGGGTCCGGGGCCAGTGCCCACTGGGCGAACTGGTTCCGGTCGAGCAGGCGGGTGCGGGCCACGAGCAGGGTGGCGTCCACGTCCACCGCCCCGGGGAGCAGGGTGGCCACCACGCTGTCGCACAGCTCTTCCAGGGACGTGCGGTCGCCGGCGAGTACCTGGGACAGCTGGGCGAGTCCGGCCTCACCGCTGTCGGCCGTCTGGAGGAGGCCGCCGGTGAAGAGGGCGATGAGACTGCCCGGGGGAAGCTCCAGGTCCGTGCTCTGGTAGGGCGGGCCGCCGATTCCCAGCGGCGGTCCGGGCGGCAGCTCGGGGCAGTCGACGACGCCCCTGTGCGGTACGACGACCGTCAGCACCGAGTCCCCGGCCCGTGCCAGTCTGCACTTCCCGGAGACGGGGTCGTACACCGCGTACAGGCAGGACACGCCCAGCCCCGGCCTCGGTTGGCCCGGACCGGCTCCGGTCCCGCCCTCGTGCGCGCTCTGCTCGACCAGGTCGTCCAGGCGCGACAGCAGCTCGTCCGGGGCCAGGTCCAGCCGGGCCAGGACGCGTACCCCCGTGCGCAGCTGCCCCATGGTCGCCGCGGCGCGCAGGCCGTGCCCGCGCACGTCCCCGACGACCAGGCCGACCCGGGTGCCCGACAGGGGGATGACGTCGTACCAGTCGCCGCCCACCCCGGACCCGTTGTCGGCGGGCAGATAGCGGCTCGCCGAGTCGACGGCGGCGTGCGACGGCAGACGGCGCGGAAGCAGGTTCCGCTGGAGTCTGAGGGCCACCGCGTGGCCACGGGTGACCACCGGCATCAGCAGGAGACCGATCAGCAGGGCGCCAAGCCCCAGGACGGTGACCCCGCCGGTCGGTCCGATCAGCGGCAGGTCGACGCTGGTCGTGCCGTACTCGGGGTTCGCGTAGACGACGAAGGTGGCGTAGACGAACAGCAGGAGCATGATCAGCCCGCCGAGCCCCGGGAACACGCCTTTGAAGACCAGGTCCCTGGCGCTGCGAGTGAGGTTCTTGCGGTGGTACCAGAGGCAGGCGAAGCCGGTCAGTCCGTACTGGAACGCGATCGCGAGCCCGACCGAGTCGATCGAGTCGGCCACGATGTTCTGGCTGAACGACGTCAGCAGGACCAACAGGGCGATCGAGGCCGCTCCCATCCCGATGGTCCCCCAGGTCGGGGTGAGAAACCTGCGGTGGATCCGGGCGAACCGGGCGGGGACGGCCTTGTGGACCGCCATGGAGAAGACGGTCCTGGCCAGGGGCAGGATGGTGGTCTGGGCGGAGGCCAGCGCCGAGGTCAGCACCATCAGGATGAGCAGTCTCGACAGGGCCAGCCCCATGTCGTTGCTCCCGAACACGGCGTCGCCGAGGCCGGAGAACACATCGTCCGAGTTGCCCGGGTTGCCGAGCCCGATGCCCGAGGTGCCGACTCCCGCGAACGCCTGCGCCGACGTGGACACCAGCCCGTACGTGATCAGGAGCAGCACGACGGACATGACCGCGGCGCGCCCGGGGATGCGCGTGCTGTCGACGGTCTCCTCGTTGACCGAGAAGGCGGTGTCCCATCCCCAGTAGATGAAGACGCCCGCGAGGACGCCCGAGGTCAGGGCCTTCGCCGAGGACACCTCGAAGGGGTTGAACCAGGAGGCGGACACGTGGATCGCCGTCGCGGGAGGGCTGGTGTAGACCCTGACCAGCGCGGCCACGGCGAACACGATCAGCATCAGCACTTCCAGGCACAGCAGCCAGCGCTGGACGGCCGCCGAGACCTCGATGCCGACGTAGCAGACCGTGGTCAGCACGGCGAGCCAGACGATGCCGGCCACGGTGGTCCACAGCCGGTTCTCTCCCAGTTCGTCCAGGCCCACCAGGCGGAAGCTGTAGACACCGGCGATCTCGGCGAGGTTCACCATGGCGACGATGTTCGCGACGATGAGACCCCACCCGCCCATCCAGCCGGTGCGCGGTCCGAAAGCGCGGGTGGCCCAGGTGAAGGTGGTCCCGCAGTCGGCGTTGCTCGCGTTCAGCTCCCGGAAGGCGTACGCGACCAGCAGCATCGGGATGAAGGCCAGCATGGTGACGATCGGGGCCTGCAGTCCGATCCCGGCCACGATGATGCCCAGTGTGGCGGCGAGGCTGTAGGCCGGGCCGGTGGAGGCCAGGCCCATGGCCACCGAGGAGAACAAGCCCAGGGCGTTCTTCTTGAGCCCCTTCCGGCCGACCCCCGTCCCGGGAGCGGGGCCGGCGGACTCGGCGCCGCCAAAGTGCCTCACACTTGATTGCAACGCGGGGCCGCGCCCCTCCGCAACAGCGGGCCGCGTGCTTGTCCGGTGGTCTGCGCACGGGCGGACCGAACTCGTGGTGGAAGTAGTCGACCAGATCGGTGCCGTAGTAATGGGGTGACAGGCGACCGATGAGTTCCGGAGGTCGGTGGGGTCTGCCTCTGCGGAAGCGAAAGCCGCGCACCAGCTCTGTGAGGGGACCATGACCAGCCACGCACTACCGCCCGTCGTCGACGCCGCAACCTGGGAGCGCCGGCTCGACACACTGCGCGCCCGGGAAAAGGCCGCGACGCGGGAGCTTGACGCCATCGCCGCCGAGCGTCGTCGCCTGCCGATGGTCGAGATGCCCGACTACGTCCTCGAGGGCGAGGACGGCCCCGTTCGGCTGGCGGACATCTTCGAAGGCAGGAGGCAACTCATCGTCTACCACCACATGTGGTTCGCCGGCCAGGAATGGCAGTGCCCGGGCTGCACGGGGTTCACCTCGCAGTACACCCGCCTGGAGTTCCTGGACAACTACGACGCGCGATTCGTCATCGTCACCCAGGGCCCGATCGAAGAGGCGCTCGCCTACAAGCAGCGGGTCGGCAACCGGATGGCGTGGTACTCGACGGCCGACAGCTCGTTCGGGGCCGACGTCGGCGCACCGCCCGGCGGAGGATTCGCGGTCAACGTGTTCCTGCGCGACGGCGGCACCGTCTACCGCACCTGGCACACGGACGGCCGGGGTACCGAGCAGCTCAGTCACTCCTTCGCGCTGATCGATGTCCTCCCGTACGGGCGGCAGGAGGAATGGCAGGACTCGCCCGAGGGCTGGCCTCAGTCGCCCACCTACAGCCGGTGGGCGAGGTCCGAGGACATCGCCGCGCTCTACGGCCCGGGCGCCGGCGGCTGAACCGATCACGGCCGGCACGGTCAGGAACTCACCACGCCGATGCCGTCCCCCAGCAGCTTCAGCCCGAACACGAAGAACAGAACCGCCATGACGGCGATGTTGTGCCGTGCCGCCCATTCCTTCCAGTTGCCCAGCATGTTCTTCGCCCGCTCGCCCATGACCAGGAAGACCCCGAGCGGAGTCAGCAGCCCGACGGAAGCGACGACGACGAAGACGGCCAGCGCGGCGATCTGCTCCCCCACGGGCAGTCCCGACGAGCTGATGGACGCTGCCGCCGCAATGGTCAGCGGGGCGTTCTTCAGGTTCCCGGCCGACAGCAGGAGGGCAAGAAGGAAGATCTTCACCGGCGTGAAGCGGTCGAGCGCAGCCATCCATTGCGGCAACTTCGCCTGCGTGGCGTCGGCAGGGCGATGACGCCACAGCCGCACAGCGAGAAGAACCAGTGCCACCCCCAACACGATCTTGAGAGCCCCCACCCAGTCGGCCGGCTGCCCGTGGGAGTCGGCACTCCCCTGGCCGCCGATGACGAGCATCACCGCGCCCAACGCCGACAGACCCACCATCCAGCCGGTGGCGAACACCAATCCGTTCACACGCCCCCGAGGCGTTGCCAGCACGATGATGATGGCGATGATCGGAAGAGGACTGACGGCGACACCGGCCGCCAAGCCCAGCACATCACCCAGCACTTCGCCCATGCGTGCCTCCGGCATATCGAAAGAACTCCAGCCACGTCCAAAAAGAATCATCGACAGCACACGGCCCTTGCCGCATGGGCACGCGGCGCGCGAGTGAATGGTGCTCAGGGGTGCCTTGGTGTCTCGGGTGCGGGTGATGTGCGTGCGGTATAGGCTTTTTGGCGACAAGGTCAGGTTCTCTTGGCGGTTTTACAGGCGCCGATCGCCTTATCCGCGATGTTCATTTCTTTCTGTCGAGACCCGACGAGCACGGTGCAGCCCCTCGCGTTTTCCGAGGGTGGGCAACGGCCGAATCCCTTCTCTCGAAGCCTGTTGGGTCCGCAGCTCGCAGTCCCTGTGGAGGCCGGGATGAGAATTGTCGTGGACCTTTCCCGATGCGAGGGGTACGCGCAGTGCGCGTTCCTGGCTCCGGACGCATTCCGGATGCACGGCGAGGAAGCACTGATGTACGACCCGAACCCCGACGACGCTCGGCGCGACCAGGTGCTGCGCGCCGCGGCGGCCTGCCCGGTCCAAGCGATTCTGGTCGACCAGCTGGAGGGACGGGACGTACCGGTGGAGGCGTCGAAGTCATGACCAGCGCCGACAACCTGCGTGCGTTCAAGCGCGATGGCCGCATCGTGATCGTCGGGGCGTCACTGGCGGGACTGCGGGCCGCGGAGGCGCTGCGCGACGAGGGTTTCACCGGATCGTTGACCATGATCGGTGACGAGTTGGGCGAGCCCTACGACCGGCCTCCCCTGTCCAAGCAGGTACTGACCGGGTGGGTGCCGGCCGACGGCACCAAGCTGCCGCGGCGTCGTGACATCAA
The DNA here is from genome assembly GCF_002242805.1 of Streptomyces diastatochromogenes. GTDB lineage: Bacteria > Actinomycetota > Actinomycetes > Streptomycetales > Streptomycetaceae > Streptomyces > Streptomyces diastatochromogenes. The sequence goes on from NZ_MCGQ01000041.1 coordinate 118,354, forward strand.
TGCGGAGTGGTTGCTGGGCGTGCCCGCCAGCGGGCTCGACCTGGCGACCGACCACGTGCGGCTCGCCGACGGACGCGAGATTCCCTTCGACCGGGTGCTGATCGCCACCGGGGTGCGGGCCCGGCCCTGGTTCGTCGAGAGCGAGGCGGCCCTGGACGGGGTGTTCGTCGTCCGTACGCGCGAGCACGCCGAGGGCCTGCAGCGAGCCCTTGCCGCCGGGCCCTCCCGCGTCCTGGTCATCGGAGCGGGATTCACCGGCTCCGAGATCGCCTCCATCTGCCGGGAGCGGGACATCCCCGTGACCGTCGCCGAACTCGCCCCGGCTCCGCTGGTCGGAGCGCTCGGTGCCATGATCGGTGAGATCGCGTCGGACATGCAGCGCGCTCACGGCGTCGACCTGCGCTGCGGTGTCAAGGTCACCCGGCTGGAAGGCGACGCGCAGGGGCACTTCCGCCGTGCTCACTTCGACGACGGCACCACGATCGACGCCGACGTGGCGGTGGTGGCACTCGGAGGCATCCGCAACACCGAGTGGCTGCGGGACTCGGGCCTGGCGGCGGGTGTCTGGGGAATCGCCTGCGACACGGGCTGCCGCGCCCTCACCCTCGACGGCCTGATCACCGACGACGTCTTCGTCGCCGGAGACGTGGCACGCTGCCCGAACCCGATCTACGAGTACCGGCTCATCTCGCTGGAGCACTGGGCCAACGCCGTGGAGCAGGCCGAGGTCGCGGCGCACAACATGGTCAGTGGACAGGCGGACCGCTGGCCCCACCTGTCCATCCCGGTGTTCTGGTCGATCCAGTTCGGCGTCAACATCAAGTCCGTCGGCGTGCCGACCTTCGCCGACGAGGTGATCGTCAGCCAGGGGTCGGTGTCCGACCGCCGCTTCGTCGCCGCGTACGGCTATCGGGGCCGCGTCACCGCGGCGGTGAGCTTCAACAACGCGAAGTGGCTGGACCACTACCGGACGTTGATCGAGACGGCCGCACCCTTCCCGCCGCCCTGTCCCACGCCCGACCAGCCTGTCGACGTGAAGCCGGTGCCCGTCGACTTCCCCGGCCCCACCCTGCTCGCCCAGGGCGCCACCGTGGTCGTCACTGGACATGACCCGGGTGAACGGCGGGTCACGGCCGCTCACCAGCACCACCGGTAGGAGGGAGCGCGAGATGACCACGACCCAGAAGCCCGACACGCTGCTCCGGATCCTCGACTACTCCTCCCGGGCCGACCCGTACCCGCTGTACGCCGAGCTGCGCGAGACGCCGGTGGCTCTGCAGGAGGACGGCAGCTACGTCATCAGCACCTACCGCGAGCTCGCGGACATCCTGCACAACCCGCACCTGAGTTCCGACGTCCGCAATCTGTCGCATCCCATGGAGGCGTTCGAGAGATCCGGCACGCCGGCGTTCATCAACCTCGACCCGCCCGAGCACGACCGCCTGCGGCGCATGGCGATGCGTCACTTCGGCCCCCCGCACACCCCGGGGCTGGTGGCCGGCCTGGAACCCGACCTGACCGCCACCGTCGGCAGCCTCATCGACGACTTCGCGGGCAAGGAGCGGGTCGACATCGTCGACGACTTCGCCTACCCGTTCCCCGTCACCGTGATCTGCCACCTGCTCGGCGTGCCACGCGAGGACGAACCGAGGTTCCACCTGTGGGTGAACGACATCATCGAGTCGATCGACTACAACCCCAAGACCGACCCGAAGGAGAAACTGACGAACGGCCAGCAGGCCTCCCAGGACTTGCGCGAGTACCTCGGCGGGCTGGTGGAGCAACGCCACGGCCGGCCGGGTGACGACCTGCTGTCACGGCTGGCCAACGATGACGGGCCGGACGGGCGGATGACCGACGACGAGATCGTCGCCACCGCCAACCTGCTGCTGATCGCCGGCCACGAGACCACGGTCAACCTCATCACCAACGGCATGCTGACCCTGCTGCGCCACCCGCAGGTGCTGCGGCGACTGCGCGACGAACCGGGCCTGGTCGTCCCGCTGGTCGAGGAACTGCTGCGCTACGAGCCTCCCGTGCACATCATTCCGTGGCGGGCGGCGTACAGCGACATCACCGTCGCGGACACGGTCATCCCCAAGGGCGCGCGGATCCTGCTCATGCTGGCCTCGGGCAGCCGCGATCCGAACCGCTTCCCCGAGCCCGACCGCTTCGACCCCGATCGGCGTGACAACCAGCACCTCGGCTTCGGCAGCGGCATCCACCTGTGCTTCGGCGGCCCCATGGCCCGGCGGGAGACCCAGATCGCGCTGAACGAGCTGGTACGCCGCCTCGACCGACCCCGGCTGGTCGCCGACCCGCCGCCGTACCGGCGCAGCCCCGTTCTCCGCGGTCCGATCCATCTGCACATCGAGCAGGGAGCTTGATCATCCCCTGGAGCGGGCGCTCCCCGGGCAAGGAGTCCTGAAACGCGGAAGGTGGGTGGCGAACCGGGCCATGGGCACGGAGAGCATGGGCCGATCGGAGGATTTCGGCGAGCGGCTGCTCGGCCTGCTGCTGGACAGAGCGCGGCTGCTGCCGCCCCAGATGATCGCCCCGCTGGTCGCGGACGGGGTGGCCAGGATCGGCGGTCGTGACGTCTCCGTCCTGCTCCAGGACTACGCGCAGGAGCTGCTGGTGCCGCTGCCGGGCAGGAAACTGCACGTGGCCCAGCCAGAGCCGGTAGCCGACTCCCCCGCCGGGCGGGCCTTCCTGCGCGGGGACATCGTCGAGGTACCGCAGGCCCGCGGCGGCGTCCGGATATACCTGCCGCTGCTGGACGGCAGCGATCAGGTGGGCGTGATGGCCCTCACCCTGGACGCGCTCGGCGACGACGACCGGCGCCTGCTGCGCAGGCTCGCCAGCCTGGTCGCCGACATGCTGATCACCAAGAACGCCTATACCGACCAGTTCTTCCAGGCCCGGCGCCGGGAGCCGATGAGCGTGGCCGCGGAGATCCAGTGGAGCCTGCTGCCGCCGCTGACGATGTCCGTGCCTCAGGTCGAGGTGGCCGGCGCCCTGGAGCCCGTCTACCGCGTCGCCGGCGACAGCTTCGATTACGCCCTCAACGGCAACATCCTGCACATGGCCGTCATCGACGCCATGGGCCACGGCTTGGACGCCGCCACGATGGCGACCGTGGCCATCGGCGCCTACCGGCATGCCCGGCGCGTCTTCATCAGCCTGGACGAGAAGTACGCGTTCATGGACGATGCCATTTCCCGGCAGTTCGGGCCCGACCACTTCGTCACGGCGCAGCTGATGCACCTGAACATCGCCACCGGTGAGATGGAGCTGGTCAACGCGGGCCACCCCGCGCCGCTGCTGATCCGCGACGGCCGAGTCGTGCAGCAGCTGGAGAGCGCGACGACGCTGCCCATCGGCTTCGGCGGTGAACTGCCCCGAGTCAGGGAGCACGTGCTCCAGCGAGGCGACCGGGTGCTCTGCTACACCGATGGCATCATCGAGGAGCATGTCGCCGGCGGGGAGACGTTCGGCGAGGAACGCCTCATCCGGTGCGTCAACCGCCTGGGGGAAGAGCCGGCCGGCGGTGTGCGGGCGGATCTGCGCCGACTCTCCCACACGCTGAAGAGCGAACGGGGCGGGCGCACCACCGACGACGCCACCCTTTTCATGATCGAGTGGCACGGGGGCACCGCCGACCACCTCGCGACCCTCGACTGAGCGTCTCAAACTGAGGCAATGGGGAGGGGCTGTTCGGTCCAGATGGACTTGCCGGTGCGGGTGTGGCGGGTGCCCCAGCGCTGGCAGAGTGCGGAGATGAGCTGCAGGCCGCGGCCGCCCTCGTCGGTGGCGGAGGTGTGGCGGATGTGCGGCGTGGTCAGGCTGGCGTCGGAGACCTCGCAGATCAGTGCGCGGCTGCGGAGCATGCGCAGCCGGATGGGGCCGCAGGCGTGCCGGATGACGTTTCCGACCAGCTCGCTGACCAGGAGTTCGGTGGTCATGATCAGGTCCTCGTCGGCCAGGTGCCAGTCGGTGAGCTGGGTACGGACCAACTCACGGGCCCGGCCCGCCGCCACCGGGTCCTCAGGCAACGGCCACTCGGCGACGTTCTCCGCGTCCAGCGGGTGGGTGCGGGCCAGCAGCAGGGCGGCGTCGTCCACCAGCGCGCCGTGGGCGGGGAGGAGAGCGGAGGTGAGGATGGCGCAGAGGGCGTCCAGGTCGGACGCGTCCGCCGGTGAGGTCGGCATGGCGTTCACGGACTGGAAGAGGAGTTCGGCCAGGTGGTTCATGCCGGTGGTGATATCCCTGTCCTTGCTCTCCACCAGGCCGTCGCTGTAGAGGGCGAGCAGGCTGCCGGCGGGCAGGGGGATCTCGAGAGTTTCGAAGGGCGGAGCGGCCACTCCCAGTGGCGGGTCCGGGGTCATGGGCAGGAAGGTGACGGTGCCGTCGGGGTGGGCCACCGCCGGGGGTGGCTGACCGGCGCTGGCGTACGACAGACACCGGCTCACCGGGTCGTAGATGCCGTAGAGGCAGGTTGCGAAGGCGTCGTTGCCCAGCTCGCCGACGATGTCGTTGAGGTGGCCGAGGATTTCGTCGGGCGGCAGCTCCAGCTCCGAGAGGGTGCGGACGGCCGTGCGGAGCCTGCCCATGGTGGCGGCCTCGGCCATGCCGTGGCCCATGACGTCGCCGATCACGAGCGCCACCCGGGCCGCGGAGAGGGGGATCACGTCGTACCAGTCGCCGCCGACGTCGGCTCCCTGTTTGGCCGCCTGGTAGCGCGCCGCTGTCGTCACCTCGGGCAGCTTGGGCAGTGCCTGGGGCAGCAGGCTGCGCTGGAGGGTGCGGGCGCGGGTCGTCGCCTCGTCGTAGAGCCCGGCTCGCTCCAGGGCCTGCGCGATCAGTCCGCTGAGCGCGGTCAGCAGCGTTCGTTCGTCGTCGTCCAGTACCCGCGGTCGTCCGAAGGAGATCACCGCCGCGCCGATCTCGCGCCCCGACACCGCCAGCGGCAGAAAGGCCCACGCCTGCTTGTCGCTCTCCCGGACCAGGGTCTCGGTCCCCGGGTAGCCCTTCAGGAATTCCTCCGGGGAGGAGATACAGAGGGGGGTGCGGGTGTGCAGGGCGTCTCCCACCGGGTTCGTGGTGTCCCGCACCGACCAGTGCCCGTCCAGCAGTCGGGTGAAGCGCTCCGCATATCCCCGGGAGCCGACCACGGTCAGCCGGTCGCCGACGACGCCGAGCATGATGAGTCCGGTGGCTCCGAGGGGTGTCATCACGCCGTCGGCCACCGCCGCCATCACATCCTGGGCCGTGACAGCCTCGGCCAGCTCCCGCGTGATCCGCTGCACCAGGGCCGCCCGCTCCGCGGACGCCCGCTCCGCGGCGGCCCGCTCGGCCTCCCGCAGATGCCGCTCGGTGGTGTCGGTGATGTAGAGCGTGAGGCCTTCCGGCACCGGCACCAGCCGCAGGTGGTACCAGGACGTCCCGTCCGGCCCCGGTACGTCGAATCCGGCCGGCCGGCCCTCGGCCGCCGTCGCCCGGCACCGTTCCTCCAGCCCCGGCACGGCACGTACCGCGGGGATGTTCCAGAGCAGGGCTCCGGCCACATCTCCCGCGGCGCCGAGAAGCCGCTCGGCGGCCTGATTGAGGAATTCGATGCGCCAGTCCGTGTCCAGGGACACGAAGCCGTCGCTCATGTGGCGCAGCGCCCGCCCCACCGACTCGGCGGCGGCGTGCGTTTCGCTGCTGTCCCGGAGGGTACCGATCACCTCCACCGGCGCCCCGTCTTCGTCCGTGATCGTCCGGGCACGGGCCTCGATCCAGAGGTATGTGCCGTCCTGGCGCCGGACCCGGTACTCGTTCTGGAAGCCGCCGCGGAGCTGGATGCCCGTGTCGAAGCCGGCTACCGCCCCCGGCAGGTCGTCCGGGTGGATCAGCGCCGCCCACGCCTCGATGCCACCGCTCATCACCTCCGGATCGATGCCGGCCAGCACCTCCTCGACGGGCCGGTCGGAGGTCAGCTCGCCGGTGCGCAGGTCCCAGGTGTAGCTGACGGAGGGCACCCCTTCCACGTCCCACGGAGGGGCGGCCTCCCGCGGTCCTGTCCCGTTCTCCAGGGCGCGCAGCAGGGTGGGGGACGGATTGAGGATCCCGGACGGCCCGAGCCTTCCGGACATCCAGGCCGCCACCTCGTTCAGAAAGGCGCACTCCGCCGCACCGGGCTCGTCGCCCGGGGCGAAGAGGACGGAGAGCGCGCCGCGTCGCCGGCCACCGCCCGGAACGGGGACGGCCAGGTGACCGATGCCGGCGGGGAGTCGGGAAGGCCACAGGGCGGCGGGGTCCCGGCCGGGCACCGGGTCGGGCGGGGCCAGGTCGGGCCGCCAGGTGATGGTGTCGTTGCGGACGGCCCTGCTCGGCGGCGCCGTGCCCCGTGCCGGGATGATCAGCCAGGGCCGGGTCATCGACTCCGGCAGGCCACTGTCGGCGACCAGGTAGAGGATGCCGCTCATGCCACCGCCCGGGAGATGCACCATGCCGCCCAGGCCGTGCACCTCGGCCACCGCCTGCTGGAGCGCGGTCAGCAGCACCTCGACATCGCGCCGGTCCTCGTCCACGGCGTCGAGCAGCCGCATCCGTATGCAGTGTGTTTCCGAGGGCCGTGCGGTCCGTATGGTCCGCAAGCCCTGCGGTTGGTGCGGCGAATGGGGGGCACGGGGCACGGACGGGTCGGTGTTGTGCGCATCGGCGCCTCTGGTGTTCACCACTGTCGACTGTCGCCTCCGCTCACCCGCTGGGCTGCAAGTGATCGGATGTGGACCTGCGAGCGATCCACATCCGTCGAAACCATCTTAATCGGAATAACTTAGGCGATTTCATCTGCCCTGGGGAGCCCTTCTCATCGATCAACCGTATGTGGCGTCAGCTCACCCTCCGTCACCGCGAGCGGGCCCATCATCGGCATCGTTGAACCAGTGCGGACCACCCCCGGCATTAGCCCACCTGGACGGGTGGACTGTGCCGATCAGCCGTCCACGCGGTCTCTCATGCTTGCATCCTGCGTGGAGGCCGATGACATGACTGACGAGAGACAGCAAGACACCCGCTCCCGACTCACCTCGTCCCGGCGTCGTCTGCTGGCGGCGGCCACCCTGGCGCCCATAGCTGCCGGTGTGCCGGCCCGGGCCCACGCCCTGTCCGCCGGACCGACGAACCACGCCCTGGTCGCACCGGTGATGACCAAGCTGACGGACTGGGCGGACGTGGGCAGGTCTCTCGGCCGACCCGGTGACATGAAGCGGTTCATGTATCACACGGGCTTGCCACGCCGGGACCTCAAGGTCTACTCGCGCGGCATTCTGATCGACCCCGCGCTCGCCCTCGGTACGCACGTGTCCTTCGTCCGATACGCGGACCACAGCACGCTCCTGATGGGCGACGCCGTGGTCACCGAACGCGAACTGCAGCACTTCTGCGACGTCCTGCAGCAGCACGGGATCATGCAGACCGCCATCCACAAGCACCTGCTCGCCCACGAACCGGATGTCTGGTGGGTCCATCTGCACGCCCACGGCCACGATCCGGTCGCCGTCGCCCGCGGTCTGCGCGCCGCGTTCGACTGCACGGGTACCCCACCCGCCCAACCCGCCACCCCTGCGCGGCCGGTCGACCTGGACACCGCCGCCATCGACGCCGCCATGGGCGTCAAGGGAAGCGCTGACGGCAAGATCTACAAGTCCGTCTATGTCCGCCGCGAGACCGTCGCCGACGGCCACATGGCCCTGCCTCCGGGACTGGGCGCCACCACCTCCGTCAACTTCCAGCCGCTCGGCGGCGGACGGGCCGCCCTCAGCGGCGACCTGGTCATGATCGCCGGCGAGGTCCAGCCCGCCCTCACGGCCCTGCGACGCGGTGGGGTCGAACTCGTCGAGGTGCACCACCACAACCTCACCGACGAACCGCGCCTGTTCTTCGTCCACTACTGGGCTGTCGGCAATGCCGTCAGGCTCGCCAAGGCCGTTCGCCGGGCCGTGAACGTCACCAACGTCGTACCCATGCCTGGAGGATCCGGCTGATGACCGCGGACCACGAGACAGTCACCTGCCCGTTCGACTTCAGCGAAGCACTCGACTTCGACCCCGCGCTCGCGGACCTGATGCAGCGTCGTTCCCCCGCGCGCATCCGGCTTGCCTACGGCGATGCGGACGCCTGGCTGATCACCGGCTTCGACTCCGTCAAGCAGGTGACCACCGACCCACGGTTCAGCAGGGCGGGCATCATCGGTCACGACTACCCCCGGATGACGCCGGAGCCCATCGTCTCGCCGGAATCGATCAACGTGATGGACCCACCGCAGAGCAGCCGCGTCCGCCACCTGGCCTCGCAGGCCTTCACGCAGCAGCGGGTCGAGGGCATGCGGCAGCGGATCATCTGGCTCACGGACCGTCTGCTCGACGACATGGAGAACGCGGGACCGCCGGCGGATCTGGTCCAGCACCTCTCCAACAAGCTCCCCCAGCACACCCTCCTGGACCTCCTCGGTATCGAACGGGAGGAATGGCCCCGGGTCGAGGAGTCCCTGCAGCAACTGCTCGTCGTCGGCGCGGGCAACAAGGAGGCCGCCGCGACAGCCAAGGCCGATCTGACGGCCTACTTCGCCAAGCTCGTCGGACAGCGCCGGAACTCACCCGGCCCCGACCTCATCAGCGCGATGGCCGCGGCGCGGGAGGGCGAGGAACAGCTCGACGACAGGGAACTGGCGGTCATGGCACTGACGCTGGCGCTCAGCGGCCAGGACACGGCGACCTGCCAGATCAGCGACATCACCTACCTGCTCCTGACACGTCCCGAGCTGATGCAGCACCTCAGGCGCCGGCCCGAGACCGTGACCGACGTCGTGCACGAGATGCTCCGCTGCATCCCGTTCCGCAAAGGGGTCGGGATCCCCCGCGTGGCTCTCGAGGACGTGGAACTGGACGGTGCGCGGATCAAGGCGGGCGACTTCGTGCACGTGTCGTACCTGACGGCCAACCGTGACCCGGAGCGCTACCCGTCCCCGCACGACATCGACCTCGACCGCCCTGTCGCTCCGCACATGACCTTCGGCTGGGGCGGACACCGGTGCATCGCCATGCCGTTGGCCATGGCGGAGCTCGAAGTGGCCATCGGTCGCCTGGTGGAGAGGTTCCCCGGCCTGCGCCTCGCAGTGCCGCCGGAGGAACTGCGGTGGGACACGGAAACGATCAGGCGGTTCCCGCTGGAGCTGCCGGTGGCTTGGTAGGAAGGCCACTCAGAGGCCGAAGAGCCCCCTCCCCATCCGGGAGGGGGCTCAAGGCCACGCCGTCACCAGGGCTCAGTAGCGGCGTCCGGGAGGAGGCGTGAATCTCAGCGCTCACGTTCTTCTTCCACGGCCGCCTCATAGGCGCGCAGGGTGTCGACGAAAAGGCGCCGCTCCGCCGGGTCCAGCGGGGTGAGTACGCGGCGCCAGGCCTTGGCGCCCGGGGCGAGCCATGCGGCGATCGCGTCGTGCTGGTCGGGGGCGATGGCCACGATCCGGCGCCGCCGGTCCGACGGGTCCTCGCGCCGGTCCAGAATGCCCTTCCCGCTCAGGTCCCCGACCATCAGACTGACCGTGGTGGGCGCCACCTCCAGACGCGCGGCCAGTTCGTTGACCGTCATGGGGCCGTCGAACAACAGGCAGGACAGCAAGGAGAGGTGACGGGGCGCCAGCGACTGCGACTGGAGCACCGAAGGCACGGGAATGCGCTTCACCCGGCCGGCCATCCGCGGCATGAGCAACAGCAGCTCACGTACGGCGGCGTCCACGTCACCCGCCCCGGCCTCGCGCCGCATGGATCCGGCCATTACACACCCCCAGCATTTACCTTTGAGGGCAAAGATGCTTTGCTCACAAAGGCATCAGCAGTCGCTCCGCCCGCCACACGCGGACACGAACGGAGATTCCACCATGCCTCACTTCACCGTGCACATCAGCGAGGCCGCCCTGGACGAGACGGCCGAAGAAGGCCTGATCCGCAGACTCGCAGACGCGGTCGGATCCGTCTACGGCAAGCAGTTCAGCCGCCTGGTGGCAGTCGATCTCATCGGCATCCCCCAGCGTCGGCGCGGCATCGGTGGGAAACCGACCGACCACCTGGCCCCGAACATCACCCTGAGCCTGCGCGAGGCGGCCTACCGGCACCCCGACGTACCGAACGCACCCGCGCGCCTGATCACCGCGATCACCGACGCAGTGGCCGACGTGCTCGGCGAACAGACCCGCGAGCAGGTGACGGTCGGCCTGCTGTCCGTCCCTGAAGGACGGTCCGGCACCGGGGGCCGAGTCGCCTGACCACCCTTACCGAACGCCCCGCCAGCCTCGGTGCCCGGCGGGGGCGACCGCAGCGTTCTTGACCAGGCCGCGGCGTCCGAGAGGAGACCAACCGCGCCGACGGGCGAGGACTCAAAGCGCCCACCGCAGTCAGCGCGGCAGCCAACTCCTCCTCGCCCGCCTCAGTGCACGTGACCGCTCGAAGCAGGTGCCGGCGCCGCGTTCTTGACCGTCAGGGGCAGCAACTTCTTGCCCGTCGGGCCGATTTGGATGTGCGTGTCCATCTGCGGGCAGACCCGCCAACACAAGGACCGCGGCCCGCAGCCACCGGATCGGGCGGAAGCCGTGCACAAGTGATCGCTCGTCAGTTGGTGCAGCCGGAAATGGTGTTCTCGGGAGAACAGTTGTCCGGGGTGTTGTTGCGCACCAGGGTGCGGTCCAGCATCACTGTGCTACCGCTGTTGAAGATGCCGCCGCCGCTGCCGGGGCCACCGTTAGCGGTGTTGCCCACCACCGAGGAAAGGGTCAGTGTTGCCGCGTTGCGGTTGTAGATGCCGCCACCGAAATCTGCGGTGTTGCCCCTCACCGTGGTGCGGGTCATCGTCAGCGTGCCGTCGTTGAAGATGCCGCCACCGCCGGGGGAGGTGGCGGTGTTGCCGCTCACCGTGGAGTTGGTCAGCGTCAGCGAGCCGCCGTTGTAGATGCCGCCGCTGTCTGAGCTGGAGGTGTTGTTACGCACTGTACTGCGGGTCAGCCTCACCGTGCCGCGGTTGTCGATGCCGCCTGTGCTTGTCGCGGTGTTGCGCTGCACCGTGGAGTTGGTCAGCGTCAGCGTGCTGGTGCCGTCGTTGAAGATGCCGCCGCCGGTGAAGACGGAGGTGTTGTCGGTCACCGTGGAGCGGTCAAGTGTCGACGTGCTGCCGTTGATGTTGAGGACGCCGCTGCCGTTGAAGTTGCGGCCGTTGGTGATGGTGAAGGCCACCAGTCGCGCCTGGGCACCGCTGGTGACCGTCACCGTGGAACCGGTCTGGTTGCCATCGAGGATCGCGCCCTGGATGCCCGTCAGGGTCAGGTTCTTGTCGATGGTGAAGTTGCCGACGCAGGTCCCCCTCACCTGCAGTGTGCTCCCCGGCGAAGCGGCGTTGATTGCGGGCTGCAGGGCGCCGGGGTCGGCGTTGCAATTCACCGTGGTGTTCTGGGCAGCCGTTGCCGGGGCCGCCCCGGTCAGGCCGGCCGCCCCCGCCATCGTCGCCACAACCACTGCCGGCATCCCCCGGTGCCACACCGCCCGAGTTGCTCGCACGAGCATCTGTCATCTCCTGTCCATGTGCAGGGACACGCCCGGCGGCCCCGCCTCGCTGTCGTTCTCCTCCTGGGCGGCCCAAGCGCCCACGCTCGGAGAAACCTCCCCCTCGGGGCGGACCGAGCGCCGGAGGTGAGCCGGCACGCCCCCGAACGGCCGGAGACAATGACCGGCATGGCCCAGAGACAACCGCTGAGCGACCGCGCCGGCCACGACGTACCCCTTCTCTGACATCAAGCGTGCTGAACGCTCGGAGCGCGGCACAGACGCCGGCCGGGCCGGGCCCTCGCCGCGCTTGCGTGGCGCCTTGCTGAGGCGGAGCAAGTTGTAACTCAGTTGCGTTGAGGGGGGACGCCACAGCATCAAGCTCACGGACTCACACGCCACCGCACACCAACGAGCCCCCTCCCAGTCAGGAAAGGGGCTCGGGGCCATTTAGTCGCACTCAGTCCTGGAACGGGCCCTCAGACCCACTCCACCTCGGAAACGATGTGCGGGGCACTTCCGGGGCGCGGCAGCGGCGTCCCAAGGGACGCCAGCGGAGCCGACGCACGAGGACGTGAAGCGCCGACCGCGGCCAGCGCAGCGGCCACCTCGTCCTCGCTCACCCCCGCCAGCACCTCAACCACCCGATCGAGCGCCTCGCCCACCTCAGTGCACGTGCCCACTCGAAGCGGGTGCCGGCGCAGCATTCTTGACCGTCAGAGGCAGCAACTTCTTGCCCGTCGGGCCGATTTGGATGTGCGTGTCCATCTGCGGGCAGACCCCGCAGTCGAAGCACGGAGTCCAGCGGCAGTCCTCGACCTCCGTCTCGTCGAGGGCGTCCTGCCAGTCCTCCCAGAGCCAGTCCTTGTCCAGGCCGGAGTCGAGGTGGTCCCAGGGGAGGACCTCCTCGTACGTGCGCTCGCGGGTGGTGTACCAGTCGACGTCGACGCCGAAGGGGGGCAGCGCCTTGTCCGCGCAGGCCATCCAGCGGTCGTAGGAGAAGTGCTCGCGCCAGCCGTCGAAGCGGCCGCCGTCCTCGTAGACCGCGCGGATGACCGCGCCGATGCGGCGGTCGCCGCGGGAGAGCAGGCCCTCGACGATGCCGGGCTTGCCGTCGTGGTAGCGGAAGCCGATCGAGCGGCCGTACTTCTTGTCGCCGCGGATCTTGTCGCGGAGCTTCTCCAGGCGGGCGTCCGTCTCCTCGGCGGAGAGCTGGGGCGCCCACTGGAAGGGGGTGTGGGGCTTGGGGACGAAGCCGCCGATCGAGACCGTGCAGCGGATGTCGTTCGACCGGGAGACCTCGCGGCCCTTCTGGATCACGTGCATCGCCATGTCGGCGATCTGGAGGACGTCCTCGTCCGTCTCCGTCGGCAGGCCGCACATGAAGTACAGCTTCACCTGGCGCCAGCCGTTGCCGTAGGCGGTCGCGACGGTCCGGATCAGGTCCTCTTCCGAGACCATCTTGTTGATGACCTTGCGCATGCGCTCCGAGCCGCCCTCGGGGGCGAAGGTCAGGCCGGAGCGGCGGCCGTTGCGGGTCAGCTCGTTCGCCAGGTCGACGTTGAAGGCGTCCACGCGGGTGGAGGGGAGCGAGAGGCCGATCTTGTCTTCCTCGTAGCGGTCCGCCAGGCCCTTGGCGATGTCGCCGATCTCCGAGTGGTCCGCGGAGGACAGGGACAGCAGGCCGACCTCCTCGAAGCCGGTCGCCTTCAGACCCTTGTCGACCATCTCGCCGATGCCCGTGATCGAGCGCTCCCGCACCGGGCGCGTGATCATGCCCGCCTGGCAGAAGCGGCAGCCGCGGGTGCAGCCACGGAAGATCTCGACCGACATGCGCTCGTGGACCGTCTCGGCGAGCGGCACGAGGGGCTGCTTGGGGTACGGCCACTCGTCCAGGTCCATCACCGTGTGCTTGGAGACGCGCCACGGGACGCCGGACTTGTTGGGGACGACGCGGCCGATGCGGCCGTCGGCGAGGTACTCGACGTCGTAGAACGCCGGGATGTACACCGAGCCCGTCTTCGCGAGGCGGAAGAGGACCTCCTCGCGGCCGCCGGGGCGGCCCTCCGCCTTCCACTCGCGGATGATCTTCGTCATGTCCAGCACGGCCTGCTCGCCGTCGCCGATGATCGCCGCGTCGATGAAGTCCGCGATCGGCTCGGGGTTGAAGGCCGCGTGGCCGCCGGCCAGCACGATCGGGTCGTCCAGCCCCCGCTCGCGCGACTCCAGCGGGATGCCCGCCAGGTCCAGCGCCGTCAGCATGTTCGTGTAGCCCAGCTCCGTGGAGAAGGACAGGCCGAACACGTCGAAGGCCTTCACCGGGCGGTGGCTGTCCACCGTGAACTGCGGGACGGCGTGCTCCCGCATCAGGGCCTCCAGGTCCGGCCACACGCTGTAGGTGCGCTCGGCGAGGACGCCCTCCTGCTCGTTGAGCACCTCGTAGAGGATCATGACGCCCTGGTTGGGCAGACCGACCTCGTACGCGTCCGGGTACATGAGTGCCCAGCGGACGTCGCAGCTGTCCCACTCCTTGACGGTGGAGTTCAGCTCGCCGCCCACGTACTGGATCGGCTTCTGCACATGCGGGAGCAGAGCTTCGAGCTGTGGGAAGACCGACTCGACAGACATCGCGGGGATTACCTTCGTGAGCTGGCAGGGGTGACCATCAAGCGTAACCTGCCCGGAAGCCTTCCCCGTACGCTCAGACGGCCGCCCCGGCCGTGATCTCCTCCCACAGCCCCGGCAGCTCCGTCTCCACCGCCGCCGCGGCCGTCTCCTCCCTGCCGTACAGCAGGCCGTACGTGAACGCGCTCTCCCCGGCCGCGTGGGCCACCGCGGACAGCTCGCGCAGGGTCTGGCGGGCCATGACGCTGTCCTGGTGTTCGCCGAGCAGGCTGGTCAGGGACTTCATGGACTTGGCCAGGGAGCCGGCGGGGCCACCCAGGGCGGGGGTGGCCGCCTCGGCCGCGTACCGGGTGCGCTTGGCCTTCTTGCGGGCCTCGTGGATGGCGAGGTCGCGCTGCTCGCCGGGCGACTGGTCCAGGGCGTCGGTGACCAGGCGGGTCACCTTCGCGAGGTCCTTGCGTACGGCCTCGGCGATGACCTTCTCCGGCTTCCCCGCCGCCTTCTTCTTCAGCGGCGGGTCGGCGAGCAGGGCGTCCAGGGTGTCGAGCAGGGCCAGATAGCGGGCGGAGTCCAGGATCCCGATGAGATGGCTGCGGGCGCTGCCGTGCTTGGCGCTCGCCCAGGTGGTGAGCCGTTGGTGCACGGGTCCGGAGACCAGGGCGGGCGGGATGCCGTCGAGGACGGTGAGCAGGCGCTCGGCCAGCACCTCCTGGTCGCGGCCCACGCCCAGCTCGCCGGCCAGCCACTTCAGCTCGGCGGCGACCGGGTCGGCGATGGCCCGGTCGAGGACCGTGCCGAAGCTGCGGAAGGTGCTGCGCATCCGGCGGGTGGCCACCCGCATCTGGTGGACGGAGTCGGGTACGTCCCGGCGGACGCCCGGGTCGTAGCCGAGGATCGCCTCGCGCTGTTCGCGTACGTAGGCGAGGACGTGGTCGCCGGCGGTCACGGGCTTGGCGCGTCGTCCGGAGCCGGGCCGCCGGCCTCCGGTCTGCTCCAGTGCCCGGGCCAGCTTCGACGGGGCCTTCGAGGGCCGTACGCCCGCCTTGCGCAGACGTTTCTCCACCCGGTCGAGGAAGGCGGGGTCGCCGTCGTCCGCGAGCTCCACCTCGATCTCGGTCCACTGGGCGCTCCCGCCCTTGCCGGTGAGCCGCTCGGCGGTCACGGAGTCCACGCTCGCCTCGGCCAGCAGCGCGCCGTCGGCGTCCACGAGGTGGCGTACGTCGCGGGCGGAGCGGAGCCGGACGAGGGGGATCAGTTCGGCGCAGCGGACCCGGGAGCGGACCAGGGCGGCGATCTCGTCGGGGACGGTGTCGGAGAGGGGCGCTCTGATCTCGTCGCGGACGCCGGGGGCGACCGGGAACTTCAGGTGCCAGCCCGCGTCCGAGCCTCCGGTGCGGCGGCGCAGGGTGAGGGCGGCGGCGGCCAGGCGCTCGTCCGCGGTGTCGTAGTAGGTGGCGTCCAGTTCGACCAGGCCTTTGTCGAGGACGTCCGCCACCCCGCCGACGCCGGTCAGGTCGGGCAGCCCACTGTCGTCGGATTCGTACTTGCGCTCGATCTCGCGTTTCGCATCCGCCATGAATTGAATCTAGTGGCAGAACGGCCGGGAGGGCAGAGGCCATCCAGGGTGGATGGCGGGAAAACTCCCGTCATCCACCCGGTGAACAGTCCTGCATCCGCCCGGTGAACGCCCCCTACGCCCCGGCGAAAGCCCCTACGCCGACATCGGCCGCTGCACCTTGATCGACTGCAGCAGTCCGATCGCCACCCACACCGCGAACATCGACGATCCGCCGTACGACACGAACGGCAGGGGCAGGCCGGTGACCGGCATGATGCCGAGGGTCATGCCGATGTTCTCGAAGGCCTGGAAGGCGAACCAGGCGACGATGCCGGCGGCGACGATCGTGCCGTACAGCTCGGTCGAGTCGCGGGCGATGCGGCAGGCGCGCCACAGGATCACGCCGAGCAGGAGGATGATCAGACCGGCGCCGAGGAAGCCCAGTTCCTCCCCCGCGACCGTGAAGACGAAGTCCGTCTGCTGCTCGGGGACGAACTGGCCGGTGGTCTGCGAGCCGTGGAACAGGCCCGCGCCGGTCAGCCCGCCGGAGCCGATGGCGATGCGGGCCTGGTTGGTGTTGTAGCCGACGCCGGCCGGGTCGAGGTCGGGGTTGGCGAAGGCGGCGAAGCGGTTGATCTGGTACTCGTCCAGGATGTGCAGCTGCCAGATGGCGACGCAGCCGATCACGCCGGTGGTGAGCAGGCCGAAGATCCAGCGGTTGGAGGCGCCGGAGGCGAGGAGCACGCCCAGGATGATCGCCACCATGGCCAGGACCGTCCCGAGGTCGGGCATGAGCAGCACGATCAGGATCGGCACGGTGGCCAGGCCCAGCGACTGCAGGACCGTGCGGTGGTCGGGGTACGGCTTGTCACCGGCGTCGACCCGGGCCGCCAGTATCATCGCCATGCCCAGGATGATCGTGATCTTCACGAACTCGGCGGGCTGGAGCGAGAAGCCACCGCCGAAGACGATCCAGTTGCGGCTGCCGTTGATGGTGGCGCCGAGCGGGGTGAGCACCAGCAGCACCCCGAGCAGCGAGGTGCCGTAGAGGACCGGCACGGCGTTGCGCAGGGCCCGGTGGCCGAGCCAGAGCGTGCCGACCATCAGGGCGAGGCCGATGCCGAGGTTCATCAGGTGCCGGATCAGGAAGTAGTACGGGTCGCCCTGGTTGATCTCGGTGCGGTTGCGGGTCGCCGAGTACACCAGCAGGGAGCCGATCAGCGACAGCGCGGTGGCCGCGAACAGCATCGGCCAGTCGAGCCGGCGGGCCAGCGAGTCGCGGGCGAGGATCCTGGTCCAGCCGGCCCGCGCGGGGCCGTACCCCGAGACGGAGAAGCTGTTGCCGGTCATGTGGGCATCCTCCGGCTCCCCCTCCGGCGCGGCCGCCTGCGGGTGTTGCTGTTGCCCGTGCTGGGCGAGGGGCTGGTGGCGGGCTGCTGGGTGTCGTCGTTCGTGGGGTTGTCCTGCTGGGAGGCCTCGACGTCCTTCGCCGGGTCGCCGGTGACCTTGGGGGCGGCGATGGTGCCGTCCGTGCGGACCTTCGGCAGGCCCTTCTGGGGCTCGGGCAGCAGGGCCTTCTTGTTGTCGATCGAGCCGTCGCCCTGGACGCCGTAGAGCGCGCTGTAGATGTTGCGCACGGCCTCACCGGAGGAACCGGAACCCGTACCCGCCTGGGCGATCGTCATGATCACCGAGTAGTCCTTGGTGTACGTGGCCAGCCAGCCAGTGGTCTGCTTGCCGTAGACCTCCGCGGTACCCGTCTTGGCGTGCAGCGCGATCTTGTCCTGCGGCCAGCCGCCGAACTTCCAGGCGGCGGTACCGCGGGTGATGACGCCCGCGAAGGCGTCGTTCATGCCCTTGAGGGTGGCCTGGCTGACCGGCAGCTTCCCGGACTTCCTCGGCTTGATCGGCGTGACCGTCTTGCCGTCCGCGCTGATGACCGCCTTGCCGATGGTCGGGTGGTACATGGTGCCGCCGTTGGCGACGGCGCCGTAGATCACGGCCTCCTGGATCGGCGTGACGAGGGTGTCGCCCTGGCCGATGGAGTAGTTGATCTCGTCACCCTCGCGCATCTTGTTGCCTTCGAGGCAGTTCTCGTACGCGATCTTCTCGACGTAGGAGCCGTCCTTCTTGCCGGACTTGCACCAGGCGTCCTTGTTGGCCTTCCAGTAGTCGAGCTTCCACTGGCGGTCGGGGACGCGGCCGGTGACCTCGTTGGGCAGGTCGACGCCGGTCTCCTTGCCGAGGCCGAACTGGTGGGCGGTCTTGAAGAAGTAGTCCTTGGGCTGGCCCTTCTTGGGGTTGATGCCGCCGTCCTTCTTCCACTCCCGGTCGGCGAGGCCGTAGAAGACCGTGTCGCAGGAGACCTCCAGGGCGCGGCCGAGGGAGATGGGGCCGAAGCTCTCCCCCTCGAAGTTCTTGAAGACCTGGCCACCCACCGAGTAGGAACTGGTGCAGGGGTAACCGCCGTCCCACTCGTAGCCCGCCTGAACCGCGGCGGCCGTGGAGACCACCTTGAACGTCGAACCGGGCGCCGCCTGGCCCTGTATGGCCCTGTTGAGCAGCGGGTAGTCGCTGTCCTTGCCGGTGAGGGCCTTGTAGTCCTTGCCGGAGATGCCGCCGACCCACACGTTCGGGTCGTAGGTGGGGGCGGAGGCCATGGCGACGATCCGGCCGGTCTTGGCCTCCATCACCACGACGGCGCCGGAGTCGGCCTTGTAGTTCTCGCCGGTGATCTTGTCGAACTGCTGACGGGCCTTCTTCATGGCCTTGTCCAGCTCGTACTCGGCGACCCGCTGCACCCGGGAGTCGATGCTGGTGACCAGGTTGGAGCCGGACTCGGCGGCGTCCGACTTGGCCTTGCCGATGACCCGGCCGAGGTTGTCCACCTCGTACCGCGTCACGCCGGCCTTGCCGCGCAGCACCCTGTCGTACCGGCGTTCCAGGCCGGAGCGGCCGACCATGTCGGAGCGCAGGTAGGGCGAGTCGGTGTCCTTGGCCTTCTGGATCTCGTCGTCGGTGACCGGCGAGAGGTAGCCGAGGACCTGGGCGGTGTTGGACTTGCCGGGGCCCGCGTAGCGGCGCACGGCCTCCGGCTCGGCGGTGATGCCGGGGAAGTCCTCGGCGCGCTCGCGGATCTGCAGGGCCTGCTTGGGCGTTGCCTCGTCGGTGATCGGGATCGGCTGGTACGGCGAGCCGTTCCAGCAGGGCTGCGGGGTCTTGGCGTCGCACAGCCGGACCTTCTGGCTGACCTCCTCGGGCTTCATGCCGAGGACGCCGGCCAGCTTGGCGAGGACGGCCTTGCCGTCGTCCTTCTGCTTGAGCAGGTCGGTGCGGGAGGCGGAGACGACCAGGCGGGTCTCGTTGTCGGCGAGCGGCACGCCCCGGGCGTCCAGGATGTCGCCGCGCACGGCGGGGTCGACGACCTGCTGGACGTGGTTGCCGGAGGCCTCCTTCTGGTACTCGGCGCCCTCCCGGATCTGGAGGTACCACAGACGGCCGCCGAGCGTGCCGAGCAGGGAGAGGACGAGGATCTGGATCACGACCAGCCGGGTCTGGACCCGTGGGGTCCGTCCGGTCTCGGGAATATTGGTCACTGCGGCTGTCTCCCCCTCTCAGTGTGTGTCTGTGTCATATACGACGAAGCTGTGCGTGCCCCTGCGCAACTGCCGTGTGCTCACAGCCGCTTGACCCCCTTGATCCGGCCGACCCGGGTCGAGCGGGTGCGGGCCTTGGCCTTCAGGGAGCCGAGGCCGCCGCGCTGGCTGCCGATGCGCAGGCCGGTGCCGGAGGAGAGCCAGCCGGAGGAGATGTCGCCGGCCTTGGCGGCGGGGCTGGTCTCGGCGAGCGGGTCGTTGTCGGAGCGGCGGGCCAGCCACATGACCCCGGGGACCACGAAGGGCGCGAGCAGCAGGTCGTACAGGGCGGCCGAGAACAGCAGGCCGGTCAGGCCGACATGGCGGGCGGCGGTGTCGCCGACCAGGGCGCCGACGCCCGCGTACAGCAGGGTGGAGCCGACGGCGGCGGCGACCACGACCGCCATCGGGCCGGTCGCCGACCTCAGGCGGCCGTTCTCCGGCTTGATCAGTCCGGCGCCGTAGCCGATGACGCACAGCACCAGGGCGTAGCGGCCGGCCGCGTGGTCGGCCGGTGGGGCGAGGTCGGCGAGCAGGCCGGCGCCGAAGCCGACGAGGGCGCCGCCCACATGGCCGTACACCATGGCGAGGCCCAGGACGGTGAGCAGCAGCAGGTCCGGGACGGCGCCCGGCAGGTGCAGGCGGGCGAGGACGCTGACCTGGATCACCAGGGCGACGACGACCAGTGCGCTGGAGAGCAGGATCCGGTTGACACGCATGGGTAAAACTCAGCTCCTACTGCTGCTGGCCGTCTGCGGGTGCGTCCGCCGAGGGGGTGACCGTGACGGTCACCGTCGGCGTCGGGGTCGGCTTGGGCTTGGCCGGCAGGACCTCGTCGCGCGGGTCCTTCTTCGGGGCCTCGACGACCACGCCGACGACGTCGAGTTGGGTGAAGCTGACGTACGGCGTGACGTAGAGCGTGCGGGTGAGGCCCCCGCCGGAGGGGTCGACGCGGGAGACCACACCGACCGGCACGCCCGGCACGAAGGGCTTGTCGGCCTGGGAGCCGAAGGTGACGAGCCGGTCGCCCTTCTTCACCTCGGCCTTGCCGTTGAGGAGTTCCACGCGCAGCGGACGGTCGCCCTGCCCGGAGGCGAAGCCGAGTTCGTCGCTGCCCTCCATGCGGGTGCCGACGGTGAAGTCGGGGTCGTTGGCGAGGAGCACGGTGGAGGTGTCCGGGCCGACGGTGGTGACCCGGCCGACCAGGCCGTCCCCGTTGAGGACGGTCATGTCCCGCTTGATGCCGTCGTTCGCGCCCACGTCGACGGTGATGGTCCAGGAAAAGCCCTGCGCGGACCCTATGGCGATGACCTGGGCGCCCTTGATGCCGTACTGGCCCTCGCCGGCGATCTTCAGCATCTTGTCGAGCTGCTTGAGGCGGCTGCGGTTGCGGTCGTCGCTGCCGAGCTTCGCCTTGAGGGCCGCGTTCTCCTTCTCCAGCGCGGCGAGCCGGTCGTGGCGGCTGCCGGAGTCACGGACGGCGGAGACGGCGTCGCCGACGGGGTCGACCGCCGAGGACAGCCCGTTCTCGATCGGGCCGAACACCGTGGCCGCGGCCTGCCGGGCACCGTCGACCGGCGAGTTCCGGCCTCCGCGGATGTCCACCGTGATCAACGCGAACGCGATGGCGATCAGCAGGACCAGGAGCAGCCGGCTCTCTTTCGTGTCCCTCACGTGCGGCGGCCGTGCCCTTCCTCAGTAGGAATTCGGGAACCCCTCAAGGCGCCACTGGCGAAGCGCAAACCCAAGGGGTCCATTTGTGGGAGCTTATGCCTCTATGCCAACGATCCGCCGTACGAGAGGAGATCATCTCGTACGGCGGAATCGAAGAGTTACGTCATCTGCGCGGCTGGGCGTCCAGGACCTGCTGGAGCGCCTCGAACTCCTCGACGCACTTGCCGGAGCCGAGCGCCACGCTGTCCAGCGGGTCCTCGGCGATGTGGATCGGCATGCCGGTCTCCCGGCGCAGCCGCTCGTCCAGGCCGCGCAGCAGCGCTCCGCCGCCGGTCAGAACGATTCCCCTGTCCATGATGTCGCCGGACAGCTCCGGCGGGCACTTGTCGAGGGTCGTCTTGACCGCGTCGACGATCGCGTTGACCGGCTCCTCGATCGCCTTGCGGACCTCGGCGGCCGAGATGACGACGGTCTTCGGCAGCCCGGAGACCAGGTCCCGGCCGCGGACCTCGGTGTGCTCGTCGGCGTCGAGGTCGTACGCCGAGCCGATCGTGATCTTGATCTGCTCGGCCGTCCGCTCCCCCAGCAGAAGGCTGTACTCCTTCTTGATGTACTGGATGATCGCGTTGTCCAGCTCGTCGCCCGCGACGCGGATGGACTGGGCGGTGACGATGCCGCCGAGCGAGATGACGGCGACCTCCGTGGTGCCGCCGCCGATGTCCACCACCATGTTGCCGGTGGCCTCGTGGACCGGCAGACCGGAGCCGATGGCGGCGGCCATGGGCTCCTCGATGATGTGCACCTGGCGGGCGCCGGCCTGGGAGGACGCCTCGATGACCGCGCGGCGCTCGACGCCCGTGATGCCCGAGGGCACACAGACGACGACCCGCGGCCGGGCGAGATACCGCCGCTTGTGGATCTTCAGGATGAAGTAGCGGAGCATCCGCTCGGTGATCTCGAAGTCGGCGATGACGCCGTCCTTGAGCGGACGCACCGCGACGATGTTGCCCGGCGTCCGGCCGATCATCTTCTTCGCCTCGGCACCGACCGCGAGGATGCCACCGGTGTTGGTGTTGATCGCGACGACGGACGGCTCGTTGAGCACGATTCCGCGACCCCTGACGTACACCAGCGTGTTGGCGGTCCCGAGGTCGACAGCCATGTCACGGCCGATGAACGACATTGAGTTCCCCATCCGGATTCATCTGGCCTTCCCGGGCTTTTGAGGGCATATCAGGTCGGCGAGGCGGGTGCTGTGACGTGAAGGCTTCCATCGTAAACGCGCCTGCACGAACACTGCGCGAGGGTCTTCGCCATTGTCATCAGATGGCGCGTCGCCTCGCTTGTGGAGACGGGCCATCGGGGGCACACGTTCCCCCGATCGGCAACGCATATGCCAAAGGACGGCCGAAAACGTACGGCCGCCCTGGTCAGGCCTCCAAGTGGAGCTGACGCCCCCTCAGAAAAATTCGCGGAAAATCCGCCGGATGGCGCTCAGGCGTGCCGCGGGAAGAAGATCTTCACCTCGCGCTCGGCGGACTCCTCCGAGTCCGAGGCGTGGATCAGGTTCTCGCGGACGATCACGCCGAAGTCGCCCCGGATGGAGCCGGGCGCGGCGGCGATCGGGTCGGTCGGGCCGGCCAGCGCACGCAGGCCCTCGATGACCCGCTCACCCTCGACGATCAGCGCCACGACCGGGCCGGAGGCCATGAACTCCACCAGCGGCTCGTAGAAGGGCTTGCCCTTGTGCTCGCCGTAGTGCTGCTCCAGCGTGTCCTGGTCCAGGGTGCGCAGCTCCAGCGCCGTGATCCGCCAGCCGGCCTTGCGCTCGATACGGCTGATGATCTCGCCGGTCAGGCCGCGACGGACGGCGTCGGGCTTGAGCAGGACGAGGGTGCGCTGGGTCACGGGGGGCTCCTTACGACTGACGTGTGCGGTGGGACGAGGTTACAGGGCGTGTCCGTGTTGCTGTCACGCAGCGTCAGGTGTAGTGGGGGACGACGTGGACTCGGTCCGCGCCGCGAAACGGGCCTTGGCCTCGTCGACCTTTCTGCCGTAGTGCACCGACGCCCACCACAGCGCCGCGAAGACCGCGCCCATGAAGTACATCGTCGGGACGAAGACACCGGAGGCGACCAGGGCGAGCTGCAGGGCCCAGCCGAGGGCGACACCGCCCGGCCTGGTCACCATGCCGCACAGCAGCACGCACAGGACCATGGCGATACCGCTGACCAGCCACACCGTCGTCGTGGACAGGTCCGGGTCCTTCATGGCCACGAGCCCGGCGAACCCGATGATGAAGAACTCG
The DNA here is from genome assembly GCF_002242805.1 of Streptomyces diastatochromogenes. Classification (GTDB taxonomy): domain Bacteria; phylum Actinomycetota; class Actinomycetes; order Streptomycetales; family Streptomycetaceae; genus Streptomyces; species Streptomyces diastatochromogenes. The sequence goes on from NZ_MCGQ01000041.1 coordinate 141,730, forward strand.
CCGATCAGCGTCGACGAACAGAGCGTACGCACTACGGAACCTCAGCCCTTCCCCAGCAGCAGGCGGGCCTCGCCCACCGTGATGACCGAGCCGGTGACCAGCACCCCGCCGCCCGCGAACTCGCCCTCCTCCTCGGCCAGCGTGATCGCGGCCTCCAGCGCCTCGGGCAGCCGCGGCTCGACCTGGACCCGGTCCTCGCCGAACACCTCGACGGCGATCGCGGCCAGCTCGTCCGCGTCCATGGCGCGGTGCGTGGAGTTCTGCGTGACCACGACCTCGGCGAAGATCGGCTCGAACGCCTCCAGCAGCCCCCGTACGTTCTTGTCCGCGCTCGCCCCGACCACACCGATCAGCCGGCTGAAGTCGAACGCCTCGCGCACGGCCTCTGCGGTGACCTCGGCGCCCGCCGGGTTGTGGGCGGCATCCAGGACGATGGTCGGAGACCGCCGTACGACCTCCAGCCGGCCCGGCGAGGACACGGCCGCGAAGGCCTTGCGCACGGTGTCGATGTCCAGCGACTCCGCGCGCAGCGCGCCGACGCCGAAGAACGCCTCCACGGCCGCGAGCGCCACGGCCGCGTTGTGCGCCTGGTGGGCGCCGTGCAGGGGCAGGTACACCTCGGGGTACTCACCGCCCAGACCGCGCAGGGTGACCAGCTGCCCGCCGACCGCGACCTGCCGGGCCACGACGCCGAACTCCAGCCCCTCCCGGGCCACCGTCGCGTCCACCTCGACGGCCTTCTTCAGCAGCACCTGCGCCGCGTCCACCGGCTGCTGCGCCAGGATCACCGTCGCGTCCTGCTTGATGATGCCGCCCTTCTCACCGGCGATCTCGCCCGGCGTCGCGCCGAGCCGGTCGGTGTGATCGAGCGAGATCGGGGTGATCACCGCGACATCGCCGTCGATCACGTTCGTCGCGTCCCAGCTGCCGCCCATGCCGACCTCGACGACGGCGACGTCGACGGGGGCGTCCGCGAAGGCGGCGTACGCCATGCCGGTGAGCACCTCGAAGAACGACAGCCGGAACTCCTGCAGGCCGTCCACCATCTCGATGTACGGCTTGATGTCCTGGTACGTCTCGATGAACCGCTCGGCGGAGATCGGGGCGCCGTCCAGGCTGATCCGCTCGGTGATCGACTGCACGTGCGGGCTGGTGTACCGGCCGGTGCGCAGCTCGAAGGCGCCGAGCAGGGCCTCGATCATGCGGGCGGTGGAGGTCTTGCCGTTCGTGCCCGTGATGTGGATCGAGGGGTACGACCGCTGCGGCTCGCCCAGCACGTCCATCAGCGCGGCGATACGGCTGACGGAGGGCTCCAGCTTGGTCTCGCCCCAGCGGCCGGCCAGCTCCGTCTCGACCTCACGCAGGGCCTTGTCGACCTCGGGGTCCTCCGGCCGCCCGGGCACGTCGGCCTGCGACGGGCCCCCCTGGGTGCGCAGGGTGCGGCTGCCGGCCTCGATCACCGCGAGGTCGGGGTCGCGGTCGGTCTCCTCGGCGATGAGTTCTTCGAAGGCGTCGAGGGGGTCGGGCTGGTCGTTTTCGTGCGGGAGGTCGCTCACAGGGCCAGTCTACGGAGCGGGCGGTGGCTTCGCGGCGCCGGTATGGGGTGGCTTGTCTTGTCGACCGGCTGCGGGTGCGTGGGGGCTGGTCGCGCCCACGCGGCGGAGCCGCATGTCGACACAGTCCCGCGCCCTGGGGAGTTGCAGCCCCGTCGGGCCCCGGGTACGCGAAGGCCCCCGGAACCTCGCAGTTCCGGGGGCCTTCAGGGCCGTACGAAGGCTTACGCCTGCGGCAACCGCTCCAGCTGGGCCTGGATGCGGGCGATGTCCTCGTCCGCCTTGGCAAGGCGCCCGCGGATCTTGTCGACCACCTGGTCCGGGGCCTTCGCCAGGAACGCCTCGTTGCCGAGCTTGGCGTTGGCCTGGGCCTTCTCCTTCTCCGCGGCGGCCAGATCCTTCGCGAGCCGCTTGCGCTCCGCGGCCACGTCGATCGTGCCGGAGAGGTCGAGGGCGACCTCGGCACCCGCGACCGGCAGCGTGGCCGTGGCCGTGAAGGACTCGCCCTCCGGCTGGAGGCGCAGCAGCTGACGGATGGCGGCCTCGTGCGGGGCCAGCGCCGTACCGTCCAGCGTCAGGCGGGCCGGAACCCGCTGGCCCGGCTGCAGACCCTGGTCGGCGCGGAAGCGGCGGACCTCGGTGATGACCGACTGGAGCGACTCGATCTCGCCCTCGGCGGCCGCGTCACGGAAGCCGCTGTCGGTCGGCCACTCGGCGATGACGACCGACTCGCCGCCGGTCAGCGTCGTCCAGAGGGTCTCCGTCACGAACGGGACGATCGGGTGCAGCAGCTTGAGGGTGACGTCGAGGACCTCGCCGAGGACCCGCTTCGACACCTCGGCCGCCGCGCCGCCCGCCTGGAACGTCGTCTTGGACAGCTCGACGTACCAGTCGAAGACCTCGTCCCACGCGAAGTGGAAGAGGGCGTCGGACAGCTTGGCGAACTGGAAGTCGTCGTAGAGCGCGTCGACTTCGGAGATGACGGAGTTGAGGCGGGAGAGGATCCAGCGGTCCGTCGCCGACATGGCGGAGGCGTCCGGCAGCGGGCCGTCCACCGTCGCGCCGTTCATCAGCGCGAAGCGCGTCGCGTTCCAGATCTTGTTGGCGAAGTTGCGGGAGCCCTGGACCCAGTCCTCACCGATCGGGACGTCGACACCCGGGTTGGCGCCACGGGCGAGGGTGAAGCGCAGGGCGTCGCTGCCGTACTTGTCCATCCAGTCCAGCGGGTTGACCGCGTTGCCGAAGGACTTCGACATCTTCTTGCCGAACTGGTCGCGGACCATGCCGTGCAGGGCGATGGTGTGGAACGGCGGGGTGCCGTCCATCGCGTACAGGCCGAACATCATCATCCGGGCGACCCAGAAGAAGAGGATGTCGTAGCCGGTGACCAGGACGGAGTTCGGGTAGAACTTCGCGAGCGACTCGGTCTGCTCGGGCCAGCCCAGGGTGGAGAAGGGCCACAGGCCGGAGGAGAACCAGGTGTCGAGGACGTCGGTGTCCTGGTGCCAGCCCTCGCCGGTGGGCGGCTCCTCGTCCGGGCCGACGCAGACGACTTCACCGTTCGGCCCGTACCAGACGGGAATCCGGTGACCCCACCACAACTGCCGCGAGATGCACCAGTCGTGGAGGTTGTCGACCCAGTCGAAGTAGCGCTTCTCCATCTCCTGGGGGTGGATCTTGACCTTGCCGTCGCGGACCGCGTCACCGGCAGCCTTCGCCAGCGGGCCGACCTTGACCCACCACTGCATGGACAGGCGGGGCTCGATGGTGGTCTTGCAGCGCGAGCAGTGGCCGACGCTGTGGACGTACGGCCGCTTCTCGGCGACGATCCGGCCCTCGGCGCGCAGGGCGGCGACGATCGCCGAGCGGGCCTCAAGGCGGTCCAGGCCCTGGAAGGGGCCGTGGGCGGTGATGACGGCGTGCTCGTCCATCACGGTGAGGGACGGCAGGTTGTGCCGCTGGCCGATCTCGAAGTCGTTCGGGTCGTGGGCCGGGGTGACCTTGACGGCGCCGGTGCCGAACGCGGGGTCGACGTGCGTGTCCGCGACGACCGGGATGGAGCGGTCGGTCAGCGGGAGCCTGATGAGCTTGCCGACGAGGTGCTTGTACCGCTCGTCGTCGGGGTGAACGGCGACGGCGGTGTCACCGAGCATGGTCTCGGCACGGGTGGTGGCGACGACGATGGTGTCGTCCCCCTCGCCGTACTTCATGGAGACCAGCTCGCCGTCGTCGTCCTGGTACTCGACCTCGATGTCCGAGATCGCCGTCAGACAGCGGGGGCACCAGTTGATGATGCGCTCGGCGCGGTAGATCAGCTCGTCGTCGTAGAGCCGCTTGAAGATGGTCTGGACGGCCTGGGACAGGCCCTCGTCCATCGTGAACCGCTCACGGGACCAGGCGACGCCGTCGCCGAGGCGGCGCATCTGGCCGCTGATCTGGCCGCCGGACTCGCCCTTCCACTGCCAGACACGCTCGACGAAGGCCTCACGGCCGAGGTCGTGGCGGGACTTGCCCTCCTTGCCCAGCTCGCGCTCGACGACGTTCTGCGTCGCGATACCGGCGTGGTCCATGCCCGGCTGCCACAGGGTCTCGTAGCCCTGCATGCGCTTACGGCGGGTCAGGGCGTCGATGAGGGTGTGCTCGAAGGCGTGGCCCAGGTGGAGGCTGCCGGTGACGTTCGGCGGCGGGATGACGATCGTGTACGGCGGCTTGTCGCTCTTCGCGTCCGCCTCGAAGTAACCCCGCTCTACCCAGCGCTCGTACAGCGGCCCCTCTACATCGGCCGGCGCGTACTGGGTCGGCAGTTCGGTGTCGGGCGCGGGTGGCTGCTGCTGAGCGTTCTCGGTCACGGGGGTCAGTTTAGAGGTGTCACGGCGTGGTCCCGAAACGCGTTTGTTGTGTAACGGTGCGGCCCCCGGTGCCGTGTGGCTTCTGTGCCTGGTCCAGGATGTCAGGAACACATAAGCATCTGGAGGGGAACCCAGAAATGAGCAACAACCAGCCGGGCCCGTACGGCCAGCAGCCGCCCTACGGCCAGCCGGGGCAGCCTGGTCCCTACGGCCAGCCGGGTCCCTACGGCCAGCAGCCGCAGGCGCCCCAGCCCGGCTACGGCTATCCGCAGCAGGCCCCTCCGGCCCCGCCGCAGCCCGGGTACGGCTACCCGCAGCAGGGCGCGCCGCAGCAGGGCATGCCGCAGCAGCCGAACCCGTACGGTCAGCAGCCGCCCTACGGCCAGCAGCCCTACGGCGTCCCGCAGCCGCCCGCTCCGGGCGGCGGCAAGAAGAAGACGGGCCTGATCATCGGCGCGGTGGCGGTCGTCGCGGCGGTCGCCGTGGGCGCGGCCTTCATGCTCAACGGGGGCGGGGGCGGGGGCGGCGGCGACGTCGCGGACGACGGCCCGCACAAGCTGACGGCCCCGGCGTCGGTGATCAACGGGACGTACGCGAAGTCGGCGGACTCGAGCGACGCGGACAACGTCAGCGACTCCGACCTCCAGGACTTCGAGAAGGCCGGGGTGAAGAACCCCAAGGGCGTCAGCGGCGCCTACCAGAACGGCAAGGGGCTGACCGCGAAGGGCCTCTCCTTCAGCGGTGTGTACGGCACGATCGACGACCCCGAGGGGCTCATCGACGCCGCCTTCGCGAAGGCCAAGACGGAGTCCGAGAAGGACGACAAGGGCAAGCTGATCGGCAGCCCCGAGACGGTCAACCCGGCGGGCTTCTCCAACGGCGTCATGAAGTGCCAGGTGGCCGAGTTCGACAACAGCAGCTCGGGCTCGACCACCGGGGCGAAGACGGTCAAGGTGCCGGTCTGCATCTGGGCCGACCACAGCACGACCGCCCGGGTCACGGCGTTCAGCCTCGCCAGCCTTGCCTCCGGTGAGGGCGGCACGATCGCCGACACCGCGGACCTGGCCGCAAAGCTCCGCAACGACGTGCGCGTCAAGTCCTGATGAGGTAGGGCACGACGGCGAAGGGGCCCCGGTCGACTGACCGGGGCCCCTTCGTGTGCGTTGCCGGGTGCGGTTACGCCGTCTTCTGCTCCCCCGCCCCCCGCCCGCGGGCGTCCCGCGGGATCAGGGTCGGGTTGACGTTGGAGTGGACCACGTCCGCGGTGATGACCACGCGGGCCACGTCCTTGCGGGACGGGACCTCGTACATCACCGACATGAGGACCTCCTCCATGATGGCGCGCAGGCCGCGGGCGCCGGTCTGGCGGAGGATGGCCTGGTCGGCGATGGCCTCCAGGGCCTCGCGCTCGAAGTCCAGCTCCACGCCGTCGAGTTCGAAGAGGCGCTGGTACTGCTTGACGAGCGCGTTGCGGGGCTCGACCAGGATCTGGAGCAGGGCCTCGCGGTCCAGGTTGTGGACGCTCGTGATGACGGGCAGACGGCCGATGAACTCCGGGATCATGCCGAACTTGACCAGGTCCTCGGGCATGACGTCCTCGAACTGGTCCTTGGCCTCCAGCTCGCGCTTGGAGCGGATCGTCGCGCCGAAGCCGATGCCCTTGGCGCCGGCCCGGGACTCGATGATCTTCTCCAGACCCGCGAAGGCACCGCCCACGATGAACAGGACGTTCGTCGTGTCGATCTGGATGAACTCCTGGTGGGGGTGCTTACGGCCGCCCTGGGGCGGGACGGAGGCCGTGGTGCCCTCGAGGATCTTCAGCAGGGCCTGCTGGACGCCCTCGCCCGACACGTCGCGGGTGATGGAAGGGTTTTCACTCTTCCTCGCGACCTTGTCGATCTCGTCGATGTAGATGATCCCCGTCTCGGCCTTCTTGACGTCGTAGTCCGCCGCCTGGATGAGCTTCAGCAGGATGTTCTCGACGTCCTCGCCCACATAGCCCGCCTCCGTCAGCGCCGTCGCGTCGGCGATGGCGAACGGGACGTTCAGCATGCGGGCCAGGGTCTGCGCGAGGAGAGTCTTGCCCGAACCCGTGGGGCCGAGCAGAAGGATGTTGGACTTCGCCAACTCGATGGCGTCGTCACGGCCTTGGGCACCGCCGTTCTCGCCGGCCTGGACCCGCTTGTAGTGGTTGTACACCGCGACGGAGAGCGCCTTCTTCGCGGCCTCCTGGCCGACTACGTAGCCCTCCAGGAACTCGTAGATCTCGCGAGGCTTGGGGAGTTCCTCCCAGCGCACCTCGCTCGTCTCGGCGAGCTCCTCCTCGATGATCTCGTTGCAGAGATCGATGCACTCGTCGCAGATGTACACACCGGGCCCTGCGATGAGCTTCTTGACCTGCTTCTGGCTCTTGCCGCAGAACGAGCACTTGAGCAGATCGCCGCCGTCACCGATGCGTGCCACGGTGTGCTTCCCCTTCGCCTGGGAGACGCCTGGACGCTTTCGAATCCAGCGGCTCCTGGTGCTGCCTTATGTCCGACGGTACCTTGCCGGGCCCCGTGTTCGGGCCCCCCTTGGCAGGGTTCACTTTGACGTGCACGGTGCCAAGAGGGGGAGAGACTACGTCGACGGATGCGTCGACCCGCGTCAGCGAACGTCGGCGTTGTTCATCTTCCGGGTGGAGATGATCTGGTCGACGATGCCGTACTCGAGCGCCTCCTCGGCCGTGAGGATCTTGTCGCGCTCGATGTCCTCGCGAACCTGCTCGATCGGCCGGTTGGAGTGCTTGGCCAGCATGGACTCCAGCTGGTCACGCATCCGGGTGAACTCGTTGGCGATGATCTCCAGGTCGGAGAGCTGACCGCGGCCGGTGGAGCCGGCCGGCTGGTGGATCAGCACGCGCGAGTTCGGCAGCGCCATGCGCTTGCCCGGCGTACCGGCGGCGAGCAGGATGGCCGCGGCGGAGGCCGCCTGGCCCATGCACACCGTCTGGATGTCGGGCTTCACGAACTGCATGGTGTCGTAGATGGCCGTGAGGGCCGTCATGTCACCACCGGGGCTGTTGATGTAGATCGAGATGTCCCGGTCCGGGTCCATCGACTCCAGGCACAGCAGCTGCGCCATGACGTCGTTGGCAGAGGCGTCGTCGATCTGGACGCCCAGGAAGATCACGCGCTCCTCGAAGAGCTTCGCGTACGGGTCGTACTCGCGGATGCCCTGGGAGGTGCGCTCGACGAAGCGCGGGATGACGTAGCGGCTGTCGGGGCGGGGCCCTTCGTACATGCCGCTGGCGGCGCCGGGGAAGTTGCTCATGGGGTTCACCGTCCTGGTGGCGTTCGGGGGGCTGGGGTCTCGGCGGTGCGTGGCGTGGCCGGGCCGGTCAGGCACCGGTGCCGCCGCCTCCCGGAACACCCGAGGCGTGCGTGATGATCTCGTCAATGAGACCGTACTCCTTGGCCTCTTCCGGGGTGAACCAGCGGTCGCGGTCGCCGTCGCGGACGATCGTCTCGACGGTCTGGCCGGAGTGCAGCGCGGTCAGCTCGGACATGGTCTTCTTGGTGCGCAGCAGGTACTGGGCCTGGATCTTGATGTCCGAGACCGTACCGCCCAGGCCCGCGGAGCCCTGGTGCATCATGATGTCGGTGTGCGGCAGGGCGAAGCGCTTGCCGGCGGTGCCGCCGGTGAGCAGGAACTGGCCCATCGAGGCCGCCATGCCCATGCCGATCGTGACCACGTCGTTCGGGATGTACTGCATGGTGTCGTAGATCGCCATGCCGGCCGTCACCGAGCCGCCGGGGCTGTTGATGTAGAGGTAGATGTCCTTGTCGGGGTCGGCCGCAAGGAGCAGCAGCTGCGCGGTGATCTTGTTGGCGATGTCATCGTCGACCTGCTGGCCGAGGAAGATGATCCGCTCGCCGAGCAGCCGGTTGTAGACCTGGTCGCCGAGGCCACCACCGATGGAAGGCTCGCCGGCGGCGGAGGGCATCAGATTCGTCACGTATCCACCTGCTCGTCTGGCGACGGCGCCGGGCCGTCTCATTGTTCTGCCTTTCATGGACCCTAACGCGATGGTCCCTTCGGGGAATCCCGGAGAAGCCAGTGTTCGCCGGGGGCGTAGCGACGTGGTGCCAACCCGTCATGGTCGGCTGCGGGTGCGTGGTGGCTGGTCGCGCCCCGCGGCGGAGCCGCATATCGACACAGCCCCGCGCCCCTGGGTTGGCTGCCCGTCGCGGCAACGACACGGGCCCCCGGGAGAAACTCCCAGGGGCCCGTCTACGTCGTCAGAGGCGCCGTAGGGCCGCTCAGCCCTCGGTGGTCTCCTCGGTGGCCTCGGAGGCGCCCTCGGCGGCCTCCACGGTCTCGATGGCGGCCTCGGTCTCGTCCTCGTCGTCCAGGTCGATGACCTCGCCGTTGGTGTCCTTCACCGTGGCGGACTCGACCACGACGGCCAGGGCCTTGCCACGGGCGACCTCGCCGACCAGGAGCGGCACCTGGCCGCCCTCGACGACGGCCTGGGCGAACTGGTCGGGGGACATGCCGGAGGAGGCCGCACGCCGCATGAGGTGCTCGGTGAGCTCCTCCTGGTTGACGTTGAGGTTCTCCTTCTTGACCAGCTCGTCGAGGACGAACTGGGTCTTGATGCCCTTGACCGCGGCCTCGCGGGTCTCGGTCTCGAACTCCTCGACGGTCTTGCCCTGGATCTCCAGGTACTTCTCGAGGGTGAGACCCATCTGGCCGAGCTGGTGGTGCTCCAGGTTGTGCTTGCGGGTGTTGATCTCGTCCTCGAGCAGCTTCTCGGGGACCGGGACCTCGACCAGCTCGAGGAGCTTCTCCAGGACGCGCTCCTGGGCCTGGGTGGCCTGGTCGTACTGCTTCATGTTGGCCAGGCGCTTGCGGCTGTCGGCCTTCAGCTCGTCCAGGGTGTCGAACTCGGAGGCGAGCTGCGCGAACTCGTCGTCCAGCTCGGGCAGTTCACGGGCGGCGACCTGGGTGACCTTGACGGTGACCTCGGCCTCCTTGCCCGCGGCGGAGCCGCCCTTCAGCTCGGAGGTGAAGGTGGCCTCGCCACCGGCCTCCAGGCCCTTCACGGCGTCGTCGATGCCGTCGAGCAGCTCGCCGGAGCCGATCGTGTAGGAGACGCCGTTGGCGATGCCGTCCTCGAGGACCTCGGCGTCGACCTTGGCCTCCAGGTCGATGGTGACCACGTCGCCGTCCTCGGCGGCGCGCTCGACCGGGGAGGTGGAGGCGAAGCGCTCACGGAGCTGCTCGACCGACTTCTCGATGTCCTCGTCGGTCACCTCGACGGCGTCGACCTCGACCTCGATGCCGGAGTAGTCCGGGATCTCCAGGGTCGGGCGGATGTCGACCTCGGCGGTGAAGTTCAGCGTCTCGCCGTCCTTCAGCTCGGTGATGTCGACGTCGGGCTGGCCCAGCGGGCTCAGCTCGGCCTCGTTGACCGCCTCGGTGTAGAACTTCGGAAGCGCGTCGTTGACGGCCTCCTCCAGCACCGCACCGCGGCCGAAGCGCTGGTCGATGACGCGGGCCGGGATCTTGCCCTTGCGGAAGCCCTTCACCGTGACCTGCTGGTTGATCTTCTTGTACGCCGCGTCGAGGCTGTCCTTGAGCTCCTCGAAGGGCACCTCGACAGTGAGCCGAACCCGGGTCGGGTTCAGGGTCTCCACGGCGCTCTTCACGGTTCGGTCTCCTTGTGGCTGACTGCTTGGTTTCTGCCGGAGCCAGACTGGTCCGGCGGATTTCGCCGCCCGGAGGAGTTCGTAGGCCGAGTGGGCCGGGACACACGGGCGCGCAGCTTGCATAGTAACCGCAGCGGGTCAGCGCCCCAAAAGGCGATCACGCGGTCACGTGTGCCGGTGGTCGGGGTGGCGGGATTTGAACCCACGGCCTTCCGCTCCCAAAGCGGACGCGCTACCAAGCTGCGCCACACCCCGTCTGGTGCGACACGTAGGGTACATGCCCCGGCCGGATCCGTCGGCCGCTTTATCCACTGCCCGCGCGCGTGGCATCGCCGCAGTCCAAACGGGTTGGCCTCCGCGCCGGACGACCCGCTACGATGCTCTGCAGTGCTGCGGTCACCGACCTGCGGCGCATTGTTGCGGGCGTAGCTCAATGGTAGAGCCCTAGTCTTCCAAACTAGCTACGCGGGTTCGATTCCCGTCGCCCGCTCTCCACGGTCCAGGGGCCCGGTTTCCGTTTCGGCGGAGCCGGGCCTCTGGCGTGTTCCGGGGGCGTCCGGGGTCACAGGGCCCGGAGGTTCACGGTGTACACCGAACGGGTGCCGTAGGGGACGTAGACGGCGTCTCCGTGGACGACGGGGGGTGCGCCGGCGTAGCCGGTGAAAGGTTCGAGGCCGGTGCCGCGGCCGGGGACGCTGTGGACCTCCTTGCCGTTGGTGCGGTCCAGGGCGGCGAGGCGGCCGCCCGGGGAGGCGAGGAGGACGTAGGCGTCGGAGACGACGGGCGCGCCGGGGCGTTCGACGGAGGAGGCGGTGTCCCACAGGGTGTGGCCGGTGGCCGGGGCGACCGCGCGGACCGCGCCGCTGTCCTGGACGAAGTAGAGGGTGCCGCCGGCCAGGGTGGGCGTGGCGGACCAGGGAACGGGCCGGGCCAGCGGTACGACGTGCGGGGTGCGGTCGGCGAGGTCCAGCAGGGTGATGCGGCGGTAGGGGGGAATCGTGGCCTCCTCCGGCCCTACGGGGGAGTCCGGGGAGGTGACGAGGACCAGGCGGCCGCCGGTCCGGCCGGCCAGGGTGAGGGCGCCGTCCACGGTGGCGGTCCAGCGGGCCGTGCCGTGGGCGGGGTCGAGCCGGGCGATCGTGGTGTGCGCGCTGTTGCCGTCGACGCACACGAGGTAGCCGTTCCCGGCCGCGGTGCGGAGCGCGCAGGTGTCGTTCGCGGGCATGGTGCGCTTCCAGCGGGGGGTGCCGTGGGCGGGGTCCAGCAGGGAGTAGGTCCTGCCGTCCTGGCCGTAGGTGACGATCGGCCCGTCCTGCGTGACCGCCACGGTGCCCTCCACCGCAGTGGGCTTCTTCTGGCCGAGCGGCTTGTTCCAGCGGACCTTTCCGGTGCGGGCGTCGAGGGCCTGGAAGACGTAGCGGCTGTTCTGGGCCGAGCGGGCCTTGGTGTCGGCGACGGTGTAGACGTCGTGTCCGTGCGTGCCGATCACTCCGCTGTCGGGGTAGCCGCTGCCGCTGGTGCTCGGGTCGGGGTGGTCGGCCTCCGGGAGACTCCACGCGATCTTGCCGGTGGCCAGCGAGAAACGGACCGCCTTGAGGCCGTCGCCGGCGCAGACCAGCCCGCCGTCGAGCGCGGCGCAGGAGGTGAACGAGCCGCCGGCGGTGGTCGCCTTGTCGGACTCCTGGGTCTGCCAGGCGGACCACCCCTTGGGCAGGTCGCCGGGCGGGCCGTGCTCGCCCCCGGCCAGGCGCAGTGCGGTCGCGGAGGCAGCCGCCGCGAGCACCAGGGCGCCCGCGATCGCGGCCAGCCAGAGTTTCCGCCGCCGCGCGCGGGGTCGTACGGGCTCGGTGTCCGGCTCTGCGGGCTCCGGGCGCGGGTCCGGCAGGCGGCCCTCGCGCAGCAGGGTCAGGAGTTCATCGGGGGTCGGCCGGGACTTGGGGTGCTTTTCCAGGCAGAGGCTGACGAAGGGGAGCAGATCGTCGGGGAGGCCGTCGAGTTCGGGCTCGCTCTCGACGACCTTCGTGGCCGTCTCCCAGGGGCTCGCGCTGTCGAAGGGGCCGCGCCGGGTGGCGGCGTACACCAGGATCGCGCCGAGGGAGAAGATGTCGCTGGCAGAGCCGACCTCGTGCGGGGAGGAGAACTGCTCCGGTGACATGAAGGGCGGGGTGCCCTCCCCCACGCTCGGCTTCGCTCGCGCGGGCGGTACCCCCATCCCGGCCGGTCTGGGTGAGGGCGTCGGCGGCGGCCGACTCGGTGGCCCGGGAGATGCCGAAGTCGATGACCCGGGGGCCGTCGTCGGCGAGCATCACGTTGGCCGGTTTCAGGTCCCGGTGGACGACTCCGGCGCTGGGGGTGCCCCCGCTCGAGCGAAGCCGAGAGTGGGGGAGGATGTCGCGAGGGCCTCGGTGAGGCCGGCGGCGAGTGCGCGCAGCCGCTCGGGCGGCAGGGGCCCGTGGCGGCGGACGTGGGTGCCCAGGTCCTCGCCGGGGATGTAGAGCGTGGCCATCCAGGGGCGATGGGGGCACCTCCCACGCCCTTAAGGCAGTGGGGGAGCGTCGGCGTCCGCGTCCACCACGGGTGCGGTGAAGGCGCCGCTGACCTGGCGGGCGGAGGCCACCTCGCGGCGGAAGCGGGTGCGGAACTCGTCGTCGTCGGCGTACTGACCGTGGACGACCTTCACGGCGAGCCGGCGGCCGGAGGCGATGGGGGTCCCCCCGCGCGAGCGAAGTCGAGCGTGGGGGAGGGCCAGGTAGACCACTCCCATGCCGCCGCTGCCGAGACGGTCCTCGATCCGGTAACCGCCCACTTCCGGCGGATCCGAGTCGCGCAGCGCCATCCCCGTACGTCCCCCCGTTGTTTCAGTTGTCCAGCTCTGCCGGCCCGCCCCACCGGCGTCAGAACCTGATCGAGTTGATGGTCTCCGCTATCGAGTTCAGGAAGCGGTTGATGGACGGCGCCATGCCGGTCGAGGCGAGGAAGAAACCGAAGAGGACGGCGACGATCGCCGGACCCGGTTTGATGTTCCCCCCTCGGATCAGCACCACCAGGATGATCGCCAACAGCAGCACCACAGACAGTGAAATGGCCACAACTGATCACACCCTCGGTCGGTCCGCTCTCCCGGCCCGGGGGTACGACCCCGCACCCCCGCCAGAACCATCGTGCCACCAACCCGGCCGCCGTATGCGGCTCGTGACGCAACGTTGGACAAGCACCCGCGGCGGGCGATGCCCCGCACAGCAATTCGACCGGCCGTCGGCGCCTGACTCCACTAGGAATTGCGCAGCTTCGTTTCGGTGTCCACACATCATGTGCGCAGGGAATTCGAATTGATGACACAGGGGCGAGATATGCCCCAATTAGTCGGGATGAATCGGGACATCAGGGTTGAATGGAGGGGATCGATGTGCCCATCGTCACGTGGACACAGGAGGCAAGTCATGTAAATCAGCGGGTACTCGAAGGCAATAACCAGGAATGACCACGGGGGTTTTACGAAATCGCACAGTCGACGCTAGGGTGCCTGAGATGTTTGACGCCGCCTCGTCCCCCGGCCACAGCCGCAGGCCGCTCCCCCCGGCACAGTCGCCGGTGGACGGAGTGCCCAGTCCGCGTACCCCGATGAGTACGCAGAGGCAGCGGCCGCCCGCGGACAGACCGGGCAAACAGCGCGATTCGTTCTTCGACAACGCCAAGTACCTGGCGATCGTGCTCGTCGCGATCGGGCACGCCTGGGAACCGCTGAAGGGCGACAGCCGGATCCTGGAGGGCGTGTACACCGTCGTGTACACCTTCCACATGCCGGCGTTCATCATCATCTCCGGCTTCTTCTCGCGCAGTTTCGACATGCGCCCGGACCGGCTGAAGCGGCTGATCACCGGTGTCGCGGTGCCGTACGTCCTGTTCGAGACCGCGTACCCGCTCTTCAAGAACGCCGTCGACGGCTCCCACGAGCCGATCAGCCTCCTCGATCCCTGGTACCTGACCTGGTTCCTGGTCGCGCTGTTCGTCTGGCGGTTGACGACACCGATCTGGAAGCTGGTGCGCTGGCCGCTGCCGCTCGCCGTCGGCCTCGCCATGCTGGCCAGCATCACGCCGAGCATCGGTGACGACCTCGACCTCCAGCGCGTCCTGCAGTTCCTGCCGTACTTCGTGCTCGGCCTGTGCATGAAGCCCGAGCACTTCCAGCTGGTGCGCCGCCGCTCGGTGCGGATCGCCTCGGTGCCCGTCTTCGCCGCCGCCCTCGCGGTCGGCTGGTGGGCGGTGCCGCGGATGAACACCGCGTGGTTCTACCACCGCGACTCCGCGCAGGAGCTGGGCGCGCCGTGGTGGTGCGGCCCGGTGATGGTGCTCGCGATGCTGGGCTGCTCGCTGCTGCTGACGGCCTGCTTCTTCGCCTGGGTGCCGCGCCGGAACATGTGGTTCACGGCGCTCGGCGCGGGCACCCTGTACGGCTATCTGCTGCACGGGTTCCTGGTGAAGTTCGCCGACTACCGGGGCTGGTTCGACCACGCCTGGCTGCACCACCCGCTCGGCGAGATCGCGGTGACCGTCGTCGCGGCCGCCGTCGTCACGGTGCTGTGCACCCGGCCGGTGCAGCGGGTGTTCCGCTTCGCGATGGAGCCGAAGATGGAGTGGGCGTTCAAGCAGGACGCGGCCGAACTGGCCCGCGAGCGGCAGAAGAAGGAGCGCGAGAAGGTCGGCGTCTGACTCCCTGGTCTGACTCCCCTGGTCCAGCTCTCCTGATCCAGCTCTCCTGATCTAGCTCCCCTGATCTAGCTCTTCTGATCCAGCTCCCCTGGTCTAACTCCCCTGCTCAAGACCGAGAAGTGCGTGCATCCGTGCGTACTTCTCGGTCAGTCGTTTCCGGGTCGGCTCGTCCAGGACCGCGAGCCGCTGCGGGTCGGCGTTGTGCGCCAGGTCGGCCTGCTTCACCAGCAGCGCGCCCGGGGTGACGAGGATCCGGCGCGCGTACGCCTCCTGCCCCTCCCCCGTCCGCTTGGTGACGGCGCGCACGATGGCCTTGGTGCGCGGGGTCAGGGCGGCACCCGTCAGCCACTGTTCGCTCAGCGCGTCGTCCTCGACGGAGTCGTGCAGCCAGGCCGCCGCGATCTGGTCGGCGTCCCCGCCGCGGGCGCGCACCCCGTGGGCGACGGCCGCGAGGTGTTCCGCGTACGGCCGTCCCGCCTTGTCGGTCTGCCCCGCGTGGGCGGTTCGGGCGAGGCGCTCGACCTCGGCCAGGGTGAGTGGTGTCCCGGTCATTCGTCCAGTGTCTCCCGGCGCAGCGCCGCCCGGGCCGGGACGGTGACCGCGGTGAGCCCGAGCAGCAGGATGCCGCCGGCGAAGGCGCCGTAGACCACGGGCGGGATGTACGGGCCCTGCCCGGTCAGCCCGTTCGTCATCGGCACCAGCGTGGCCACGGCGATGGCGGTGCCGAGCGCGATGCCGGCGAGGGCGACCAGCAGGGCCTCCCAGCGGATCATCCGCAGGATCTGCTGCCGGGTGGAGCCGATCAGCCGCAGGGTGCCGAGTTCGCGGCGCCGGGCCAGGACGGTCATCACCAGCGTGTTGCCGGCGGCGACGGCCGCGAACCCGCCGAGTACGGCGGCCATCACGGCGTTGGCCCAGGCGTTCAGCTCCCGGTCCAGGGACTGGGCGGCGGAGTAGCCGTCGCGGTCCAGCACCGTGCCGAGGGGGGCGAGACCGGCCGTCGTACCGCCCTTCGTCCACAGTTCCGTGTCGAAGGCGGAGGTGACGTGGGTGGCGAGGTCGGCGCGGCTCATCGTCAGCTCGGACAGGCCCATGCCGCGGCCGTACGTCGCCACGACCAGCGGGGCGGCCTTCGTGCCGTCGGGCAGGTACAGGTGCAGGCGTTCGCCGACGTTCACATGGGCGTTGCGGGCGAGGCCGGCGTCCACGGCGATCTCGCCGGGCCGCAGGGTCAGGCGCCCGTCCCGGACGTCCAGGTCCTGGACGGCGGCCAGGTCGCGTACGGAGCCGGTGACGCCCTGGGTGGAGGCGGACTCCAGCGAGCCGGCGACCGGGACCAGGACCGAGGTGCGCAACAGACCGACGGCCGCGATGACATGGGGAGTGCGCCGGGCCTGTCGTACGGCGTCGGGGGCGAGCCCTGGCCGGGCGGTGACGATGTGGTCGGCCCGCACGCCGGCGCGCTGCTGGTCGGCGGTGACCTTGTCCTGGCTGGTCTGCAGGAACACCAGGACCGAGGCGAAGGCCATGGCGAGCACGATCGGGGTGATCGCGGAGGCGAGCCGACGGGCGTGGGTACGGGAGTTGGCGGCGGCGAGCGCGGCCGGGGCGCCGGCACCGCGCAGCGGCAGCCCGAACAGGGCGGCGCAGGCGCGGGCGACGAGCGGGCCGAGCAGGGCGACCGCGAGCATGAACAGGAACACGATGCCGAGGGCCGCGTTGGCCGCGTCCTCGCCCTGCAGGGAGGAGGAGAGTCCCGCGCAGACGCAGCCGCCCACGACGGCGGCCAGGCCGAGGGGGGTGCGGATCCAGCCGATGCGCAGCCGCTCCACGGACGCCTCGCCGAGCGCCTGGCCCGGCTTGATGCGGGAGCTGCGGCGGGCGGCCAGGTAGCCGGCGCACAGGGCGGTGACCAGGACGGTGCCGGCGGCGGTGAGCAGCGGGATCCAGGAGACGGAGAGCCGTACGGCGTCCGGGATCGCCCCCTTGTCCTGGAGCTGGCCGAACCACCAGTGGGCCAGCGCGATGCCGGGCAGGCAGCCGGCCGCGCCGGCCAGGGGGGCGACGAGGAGGGCCTCGGTGGCGATGGTGCGGCGGATCTGGCGCGGGGTGGTGCCGATGGCCCGCAACAGGGCGAACTCGCGGGCGCGTTGGCCGACGCCGAGGGCGACGGTGCCGGCGGCGGTGAACACGGCGACCAGCGCGGCGATGCCGCCGAAGGAGCCGCCGAGTCCGGTGAGCAGTTCGCGGGCCTGGGCGAGGGAGGGGTCCTCCACGGCGCCGCGGTCGTCGCCGGTGTGCACCAGGGCGTGGGTGCCGAGGGCGCGGGACACCTGGGACTTGAGGGTGTCGGTGCCTACTCCTTCTTTCGGGAGTACGGCGATGGCGTCGATTCGGCCGGGGTGTCCGGAGTGGCGTACGGCGTCGGAGTCGGCGAACCAGGTGGTGGGGGTGGGGGCTTGGGTGAGGCCTGAGATGCGGTAGGTGGTGCGGGTGCCGTCGGGGGTGGTGAGGGTGATGTGGTCGCCGACGGTGCGGGTGGTTTCTGCTGCTTCGGCGGTTTCGGCGGATTCGTTGGAGAGCACGACTTCGCCCGGGGCGGGTGGGTGGCCGGTGGTGAGGCGTTCGCCGGTGAAGGTGGTGGAGGCCCAGTTGTGGGCGGTGTACGGGGTGCCGTGCGGGCCGCGTATCGGGAAGGTGACGTCGGCTACGGCGGTACGGGCGCCGGGGGCGGCGGCCGCTTTGGCGATCAGGGAGGCGTCGAGGCGGGCGCGGTCCGGGAGGGGCTGGTTGTCGCCGTCGTCGGCGTGGGCGAGGCGGGCGCGTTGGTCGGCGGCGGCGATGATCGGGGCGTGGGCGTAGCGCTGGGGTGGGACCTTGGCGCGGACGCCGGTCTCCAGGAGGATCCCGCAGGCCGCCACGATCATCGCGGCGAGGGCGAGGGCGATGAAGGTGCCGACGAAGGTGGAGGGCTTGAAGCGGAGGGCTGCGCGGGCCAGGCCGTTGGGGTACATCCGGGTGCCGTTCTGGGTCGGTCCGCCTCGGCTTCGCCTTCGGCGGGATGTCGTTCCCACCCGCTCCACCCGTGCGGGTTTCGTGGTCGGGTGCGGGTGGCCCTTGTGGGGCGGAAGCGCCGTCGGCGGGTGCCGGGGGGTGGGTGGGATGAGTGGGGCGTGCGGGTTTCGTGGTCTGGCGCGGGTGGCCCCCGCGGGCGAATTCGCCGTCGGCGGGTGCCGGAGGGGCGTGGGAGAGGGCGTGCGGGCTTCGTGGTCTGGCGCGGGTGGCCCCCGCGGGCCAATTCGCCGTCGACGGGTGCAGGAGGTGGGTGGGAGAGGGCGTGCTGGTTTCGGCGGTGGGTGCGGGCGGCCGCTGTGGGGCGGAATCGCCGTAGACGAGTGCGGGGGGCGTGGTGTGGGTGGGCGCTGAGGGGCGGGATCGCCTTCGCCAGGTGGCGGGGTGCGGGCCACTTTCGTCGGTGGGCGGGAGGCCCCTGTGAGGCGAAATCGCCGTGGACGAGTGCCGAGGGGCGTGCTGGTTTCGTCGGCGGGTGTGGGTGGGGGCCGGATCGCCGACGGCGGGTGGCGGGCGTCGGCCGGCAAGGCCGTCCGTGACCCGTAAGCCGCCGACGGCGGTTCCGCCCCGTGGGGGCGACCGTGCCCGCCGGCGGGGGGCGTCAGGCGGCGGGGCGGGTTTGGGTGGCTTGGGTGGTGAGGGTTGTCATGCGGGAGGCGATGTGGGCTGCGGGGGCGCGGTCCAGGTGGTCGACGATCGTGCCGTCGGCCAGGAACAGGACGCGGTCCGCCCAGGCGGCGGCCGACGGGTCGTGGGTGACCATGACGATCGTGGCGCGCTGGGTGTCCACGGCGTCGCGGAGCAGCGCGAGGATCTCGGCGGCGGTGGTGGTGTCCAGGGCGCCGGTGGGCTCGTCCGCGAAGACGACGTCGGGCTGGGTGACCAGGGCCCGGGCGATGGCCACGCGCTGCTGCTGGCCGCCGGAGAGTTCGCTCGGGCGGCGGCGGGCCTTGTCGGCGAGGCCGACCTGGGCGAGCACCTCGGCCGAGCGGCGGCGGTCGGGACGGTGGCCGGCCAGCCGCATGGGCAGGACGATGTTCTGTTCGACGGTGAGGGAGGGGAGGAGGTTGAAGGCCTGGAAGACGAAGCCGAGGCGGGTGCGGCGCAGGGCGGTCAGCTTGTTCTCGCTCAGGCCGGTGAGGTCCGTGCCGCCGAGCACGACCCGGCCCGCGGTGGGGCGGTCCAGGCCCGCCGCGCACTGCAGGAACGTGGACTTGCCGGAGCCGGAGGGCCCCATCACGGCGGTGAAGGTGCCTGGGGGGAGGGCGAGGTCGATGCCGCGCAGGGCGTGCACGGCGGAGCCTCCGCGGCCGTAGCGGCGCGTGACTCCGTGCAGTTCTACGGCCCAGTCGCTTGGCATGGGGGTCCTTCCGGTCCGTGGGTGTTCGGTGACGTGTGCGGTGACGTGTCTCGAACGTACGGATACGGAGGGTGGCCGGACCATGCGGACGGCTGGCGGATCCGGGCGGGGGAAAACCCCACCCCGGCGGCGCGGGGGGTGGCTCAGCGGGCCGTCGCCGGTGCTGCCTGGCGGCAGATCAGGAGCAGGGCCCGGTCGTCGTTGACGTCCTTCGCGACCGCCTCGATGAGGTGCCAGGCGGCGCCGTGGAAGCCGCCGGCGACATAGCGGTCGGCCTCTCCGGTGAGGCGGTCGATGCCCTCCACGATGTCGCGGTCGGAGGTTTCCACCAGTCCGTCCGTGAACAGCATCAACACGTCCCCGGGCCGCAGCGAGCCCTTCACGGGGTCGAACTGGGCGCCGTCGTACACACCCAGCAGCGGGCCCTCGGCCCCCTTCTCCTCCCAGCGGCCGCTGCCCGCGCTCAGCTGCAGCCCCGGCGGATGGCCGGCCGAGTACAGCTCGTAGTCCCCGGAGTCCAGGTCCAGGACCAGGTGGATGGAGGTGGCGAAGCCCTCGTCCCAGTCCTGGCGGAGGAGGTAGCCGTTGGCGGCCGGGAGGAAGGCGTGCGGGGCCAGGGAGCCGAGCAGGCCGCCGAACGCGCCCGAGAGCAGCAGGGCGCGCGACCCGGCGTCCATGCCCTTGCCGGACACGTCCGTGAGCACGACCTCCAGGGTGCGGCCGCCGTTCGTACGGGACGCTACGACGAAGTCGCCCGAGAAGGACTGGCCGCCCGCCGGGCGCAGCGCCATCTCGTGGTGCCAGCCCTGCGGCAGCTTCGGCAGCTTGCTCTGTACCCGGATCCGCTCGCGCAGGTCGAAGAGCATGGTGCCGCCGCGCCGCCAGGGCACGCCGACCCGGCTGCGGAACTGCGCGGTCAGCAGCCCGAAGAAGCCGCACGCGGCGACCACCAGGACCACACCGGGGGTGACCCGCGAGGGCCCCTCGGTGTACGGGCCGAGCCGCACCGACTCCACGATCAGCGCGGTGGCCCCCGCCGCGTACAGGCCGAGCAGGCTCGCCGGGCGCAGCAGCAGGCCGCCCGCGACGATCGGCAGCACCAGAGTGGCCGGGGAGCACCACACCGAGTTGGCGAGGGTCATGGCCGCGAGGACGGGGATGGTGAGCAGCAGACCGGCGAGCGCGATCCAGTCCGAACCGTCGCCGCGGAAGTAGTCCACGGCGCTTCTGCGCAGGCCGACGCGGGCCCGGTGCCACTGCATCTTCCACCGGGCCGTGAACGTCTCGGCCTTCGCGCGCCGCTCTCGTCCTGCTGCCATTAGTTCGGGACCCTATCGATCGGACCAGCCGCTTGGCACGGGAGGTCCCACTTGTCCCCCGTGAGAGGCTCAACTTCGCGGTTCAACTTCACAGTGAACGGCACGGAGGGCCATCGCGCCGCCGCCCGGGAGAAATTCGCTGGCTCGTCCCGCAATGCCCTGATAGGCATGGCTCATGGCGACTGACCGTGCGACCGAGTTGAAGGTGCTGCGCCCCGAGGAGTGGGACGGGTGGTGGGACAACCTGGTCCGTGCCTTCGGCGCGGGCGCAGCGTCGCCCGAGGAACGTGAACTGGACAAATCACTCACCGAGTTCGACCGTTCCCTGGCCGCCTGGGACGGTGACCAGCTGGTGGGGACGGCGGGAGCGTTCAGCTTCCGGATGACCGTGCCGGGCGGGGCCCTGGTGCCCGCCGCGGGCGTCACCATGGTGAGCGTGGCCGCCACGCACCGGCGGCGCGGGGTGCTGACCTCGATGATGCGGCGCCAGCTGGACGACGTGCGCGCGTGGGGCGAGCCGCTGGCGGTGCTGACCGCCTCCGAGCCGGCGATCTACGGCCGGTTCGGGTACGGCGCCGGGACCTTCCAGCTGCACGCCGAGATCGACACGGGCCGGGTGACGCTGGCGCTGCCCGCAGGTACCGATGACGTACGACTGCGGTACGCGACGCCCGCCGACGTCCTCGCCGAGTGCGAGGCGGTGTACGCGGCGCTGGTGCCGCGCCGGCCCGGGATGCTGGCCCGGCAGCCCGGCTGGGAGCGGGTGGGGCTGCTCGACCCGGAGAGCGAGCGGGGCGGGGCGTCCGAGCTGCAGTGTGTGGTGGCCGAGCGGGACGGCGTGGTCACCGGGTACGCCCGCTTCCGCACCAAGCTGGGCTGGGGGCCGAGCGGGCACGACGGCACGGTGTCGCTGGAGGACCTCGCCGCGCTGGACCCGGCGACCGACGCGGCGCTGTGGCGCTTCCTGTTCGGCATCGACCTGATGACGACCCTGACCGTGCGGGGGCGGCCGCTCGACGACGCCTGGCAGTACATGGTCTCCGACATCCGGCGCTGCAGGCCGCGGTTCCGCGACTCGTGCCACGT
This sequence comes from Streptomyces diastatochromogenes, assembly GCF_002242805.1. GTDB lineage: Bacteria > Actinomycetota > Actinomycetes > Streptomycetales > Streptomycetaceae > Streptomyces > Streptomyces diastatochromogenes. The sequence continues at coordinate 163,372 of NZ_MCGQ01000041.1, forward strand.
CCGGCTCGTCGACGTCGGTACGGCGCTGACGGCGCGTACGTATCAGGCGCCGGTGGACGTCGTGTTCGAGGTGGAGGACGCCTTCTGCCCCTGGAACGCGGGGCGTTGGCGGCTGACCGGCGACAGCAAGGGCGCGTCCTGCGAGCGTACGACCGACTCGGCCGATCTCAGCCTGTCCGTACGGGAGTTGGGCGCGGCCTACCTCGGCGGGGTGACCCTGCTGTCGCTGGCGGCGGCCGGGCGGGTACGGGAGCTGCGGCAGGGGGCGCTGGCGGAGGCGTCGGTGGCGTTCGGCTCACCGGTGGCCCCGTGGCTGCCGCACGGCTTCTGACGGCCCCTGCTCAGGGTTTCTGGCAGGTCGGGCACCAGAAGAGGTTGCGGGCGGCGAGGTCGGCGGTGCGGATCTCGGTGCCGCAGATGTGGCACGGCAGGGTGGCCCGGCGGTAGACGTACACCTCGCCGCCGTGGTCGTCCACGCGGGGCGGGCGGCCCATCGCCTCCGGGGTGTGCTCGGGGCGGACGGTGTCGATGCGGTTGTTGCGCACGCCCTCGCGCATGAGCGCGACGAGGTCGGCCCAGATGGCGTCCCACTCGGCGGGGGTGATGTCCCGGCCCGCGCGGTACGGGTCGATGCGGTGCCGGAAGAGGACCTCGGCGCGGTAGACGTTGCCGACGCCGGCGATGATCTTCTGGTCCATCAGCAGTGCGGCGATGGTCGTACGGCTGCGGGTGATCCTCCGGTGTGCCGCGCTGGGGTCGGCGTCCTCGCGGAGGGGGTCGGGGCCGAGGCGGTCGTGTATCGCCTGCTTCTCGTCGTCCGTGATGAGCGCGCAGGTCGTCGGGCCGCGGAGGTCCACGTACGACGTGTCGTTCGCGAGGCGGAGCCGGACGGTGTCCGTGGGCGGGGGTGCGGGGGTGGGGCCGAAGTCGACCTTGCCGAAGAGGCCGAGGTGGATGTGGACCCAGTCGGTGTCGCGGAACCGGAGGAAGAGGTGCTTGCCGTGGGCCTCGGTGCCGGTGAGGTGGGCACGGTTCAGGAGGTCGGCCGCGTCCGAGAACTTGCCCTGGGGGCTGGTCACCCGCGGGTCGGTGCCCTGGAAACGCTCGGCGTAGTCCTGGGCCAGCCGGTGGATGGTGTGCCCTTCTGGCAAGGCGGAGGTGTCCTTTCCTACCGATTCATTCTCACCTGCCTCGCCCCGCCCTTTGCCCACCCTTGTCAGCCGACCGAGTCGGGTGGGTGGGCGGGCGAAGGGGGGTCTGGGGGCGGAGCCCCCAGGGGGCGCCGTTACTGCTGGGGGTGGTGGGGCGGGATCGGGGGGAGGTCGCCGGTCGTCTCGTAGGCCGACAGCATGTCGATGCGGCGGATGTGACGCTCGTCACCGGAGAACGGCGTGTTGAGGAAGACCTCGACGAACTTGGTCGCCTCCTCCGTGCTGTGCATCCGCGCACCCACGGCCACGACGTTCGCGTCGTTGTGCTGCCGCCCCAGCGAAGCCGTCTCCTCGCTCCAGGCCAGCGCCGCCCGCACACCCTTGACCTTGTTCGCGGCGATCTGCTCCCCGTTGCCGGAGCCGCCGATCACGACACCGAGAGCCTCGGGGTCCGCCGCCGCCTTCTCCGCTGCACGCAGGCAGAAGGGCGGGTAGTCGTCCTGGGCGTCGTAGATGTGGGGCCCGCAGTCGACGGGCTCGTGCCCCGCCGCCTTGAGCCATTCGACGAGGTGGTTCTTGAGTTCGTAGCCCGCATGGTCGGAGCCGAGATACACGCGCATGGGACGAGTGTGACACGCCTGATCCCGGGCAGCAGCCTCGGGTGCCGGCCCGGAAAAATGTGAATCGAGCCATAGAACCTCAAGGAAACCTCAAGTAACAATCTGGATTCAGAGGTTCCCGGATTCGTTCACCTCGGTTTCACTGGACCGGCTCGTACACCGCTCGTACGGGCAGCTCCACCTGGCGTAAAGGAAATCCGTCCATGACCCCTGGTTCGGGCCTTCAAGCAGGACTGAAAAACCGCCATCTGTCGATGATCGCGATCGGTGGCGTCATCGGAGCCGGCCTCTTCGTCGGTTCCAGTTCCGGTATCGCTACCGCGGGACCGGGCATCCTCCTCTCGTACGCCCTCGTCGGCACGCTCGTGGTGCTGGTGATGCGCATGCTCGGCGAGATGTCCGCCGCCAATCCGACCTCCGGTTCCTTCTCCGCGCACGCCGACCGTGCGCTGGGACGCTGGGCCGGCTTTTCCATCGGCTGGCTCTACTGGTTCTTCTGGGTCGTCGTGCTGGCCGTGGAGGCCACCGCCGGCGCGAAGATCCTCGAGGGCTGGATGCCGGCCGTCCCGCAGTGGGGCTGGGCGCTCATCGTGATGACCGTCCTGACCGCGACCAACCTGGTCTCGGTCGGCTCCTACGGCGAGTTCGAGTTCTGGTTCGCCGGCATCAAGGTCGTGGCGATCGGCGCGTTCATCGTCGTCGGCCTGCTGGCCATCTTCGGTGTCCTGCCGGGCGTGCACGCCGACAAGGCGAGCTTCGGCAACCTGACCTCCGCCGGCGGCTTCCTGCCGCACGGACCCGGGGCCATCCTCACCGGTGTGCTGCTGGTCGTCTTCTCCTTCATGGGCAGCGAGATCGCGACGCTGGCGGCCGGCGAGTCGGAGGACCCGCAGCGCGCGGTCACCAAGTCGACCAACAGCATCATCTGGCGTATCGGCGTCTTCTACCTGGGCTCGATCCTGGTCGTCGTCTCCCTGCTGCCGTGGAACGACCCGTCGATCGCGAAGGACGGCTCCTACGTCGCCGCCCTGAACTCCCTCGGCATCGCGCACGCCGGTGAGCTCATGAACTTCATCGTGCTCACCTCGGTGCTGTCCTGCCTGAACTCGGGCCTGTACACCGCCTCCCGGATGGCGTTCTCGCTCGGTCAGCGTGGTGACGCCCCGAAGGTGTTCGCGAAGACCACCTCGCGTGGTGTCCCGCTGGCGGCGATCATCGCGTCCGTGCTCTTCGGCTTCGTCGCCGTCTTCTTCAACTACAAGTTCCCGGACTCGGTCTTCCTCTTCCTGGTCAACTCCAGTGGTGCGGTGGCCCTGTTCGTGTGGCTGGTCATCTGCTTCTCGCAGCTGCGCATGCGGAAGATCATCCAGCGGGAGGCGCCCGAGAAGCTCGTCGTCAAGATGTGGCTCTACCCCTACCTGACCTGGGCGACGGCCGCACTGATCGTGTTCGTCCTCGGCTACATGCTGACGGACACGAAGGGCGAGAGCAGTGGTCGTACGACGGTGCTGCTGTCCGTGCTGGTCGCGGCGCTCGTGGTCGGCATCGCCGTGATCAAGGAGAAGGTCGTCGGCCGCCGGGCGGTTCCCGCCGCGGAGGCGGAGCCGGCCGACAAGGTGAGCGTCGGCTGATCCGGCCCACCGCCGCGTTTTCGGGGAGGGAGTCCTTCGGGGCTCCCTCCCTCGCGTTTCACAGGACCGTGAACGTGTCCTTGACGCGGTCGTAGAGGCTGATGGCCTGCCCCTCGATCGCCGGCTGGTACCAGGTGTTGATCTGGTACGACTTCCCGTCCGCGTCGAAGCCGAGCAGGCGGGCGTGCCAGGGGGTGCCCTTGAGGGTGAAGGTGTACTCCCAGACGACCGCCGGGTACCCCTGGAATCTGGTCTCCGCCAGCCGGATCTTGACGTAGTCGCGTCCCTGCTGGGCGTCCTTCTCCGAGCGCTTCCAGGTGTCCAGGAGGTCGCCCCGGGCCAGCGAGGACTTGCCGACGAGTTCCTGCCGCGCGTCGGGCGAGGTGTAGTGCACCTCGGCCCCCGTCTTCACGTCCCGCCGCCACCCCTTGGGCGGCACCCAGGCGAACCCGCCCGCCTCCGTCCTGGCACCGGGCGGCGGGCTGTGCGGCCGCGAGGTCCCGTCGACGGTCGGGGAGACCGTCGGGGAGACGGCCGCAGAAGCAGCAGAGGACGCCGTGGGCGACGAGGCCACTGTCGTCCCGCCACCCGCCCCCTCCCGCCGTCCGCCGCCTCCGGACGTGGCGGCCAGCACGGCGACCACGACACCCACGGCGACGACCCCGAGCACGGCGAGCAGCGCGGTCCGGCGGGGGTGCGGGCCGACGGCGGTCTCGGGTTCCGCGGTGGGTTCGGGTTCCGCGGCGGGTTCGGGCGGCGCGCCCCCGAACTCGTCGGATGACCCACCTCCAGGCCCCTCCCCTGCGGGGGCGCCCTCGGCGGCTCCTGGGGGCTCCGCTCCCAGACCCCCGTTTCCCACCCGCCCACTCGTCTCGGTCGGCTGAACCGGCTCGCTCCTGAAGGGCACGGTCGGTACCGGCGGATACACCACCGCTCGCAGGGCCTGCTCCACCTCCGCGAGCCCGGGCCGGGCCGACGGGTCCTTGGCCAGGAGAGCGGCGAGGAGGTCACTCAACGGGCCTGCTGACGGCGGGAGTCGGGGCTCCTCGTACAGGACCGCGTGCAGGGTGGCCAGCGTGGTGTCGCGGGAGAACGGGGAGTTGCCCGCCAGGGCCGCGGAGAGGGTCGCGCCGAGGGACCACAGGTCGGACGGCGGGCCCTGACGGCGGCCGGAGATGCGCTCGGGGGCCATGTAATCGGGGGAACCGACGAGCATGCCGACCATCGTGAGGGCCTTGGCGTCCTGGATGGCGGCGATGCCGAAGTCGGTGAGGACCACGCGGCCCGCTCCGGACTCGACCAGGACGTTCCCCGGTTTGATGTCCCGGTGCAGGACGCCCCCGGCGTGCACCTGGCGGAGCGCCGCCACCAGGCCCAGCCCGATGCCCGCGGTCTCGCGCGGGCTCAGCGGGCCCTGCTCGGTCATGATCCGCTCCAGGGAGCGGCCGGGGATCAACTCCATGACGATCCACAGGCGTTGCCCCTCGTCCACCACGTCGTAGACGCGCACGACGTTGGGGTGGTCGATCCGGGCCGTCGCCCGGGCCTCGCGCAGGGTGCGTTCGCGGTGGGTGCGACTGTCCTCCGCGGCGTGCCCGTCGACGCGTATCTCCTTCACCGCGACCAGCCGGTCGAGTATTTCGTCGACGGCCCGCCACACCCGCCCCATTCCCCCCTGCCCGATGCTTTCGACCAGCCGATAGCGCGCGTTCACCAGGAGCCCCGGAATCCCGCCGGCTCCCGGTTCTCCCGCTTCCCCCATATTTCCCGGCAATGCGTCGCACCCCCCTCAACGACCGCCTCTGCTGAAACACAATGGTCACACTTCGCGCCGTACCAGCATAGTGCGGGGAAATCTTGTGGTACCTCTTCAAGTACTGCGAATTCAGGCGCAGTCCAGGGGGTTGCAAGGGGGGCGAACATGAGTTCTCGTCGCAGGGCGGGCATCGCGGGATCGCTGGTCACGGCATCTTTCTCGGCCGTGCTGGTCCTCGCCTGCACGGCCGTGGCCGATGACCAGGGACCGGGCAGCGGCAAGGGAGGAAAGGCGGTCGACGAGGCACCGGCGGGCGTGCAGCTTCGTACGCTGCTGCCGGAGAAGATCTCGGTCGACAACAGTTCGAAAAAGACGGCGATTACCGCCACGGTGAAGAACGAGGGAACCAAGGACAGCGGCGACATCCGGCTTTTGGTGGTCGGATTCGACGGGTTGCGGATCGCGGGCGTTCAGGGGTGCTCGGCGATCGCGGAAAAGGACCTGCCGGAAGGTTCGAACAGTGGTTTCAGTTGCCCGGTCGGTTCGCTTGCGGCCGGGCAGTCCAAGTCGTACGCGGTGCAGGCCACGTACGACTTGAGCAAGGCCGGGAAGATCTGTCTGCCCGTGCAGACCACGGACGGGAAGAAGACGTTCTGGCAGCAGGGCCCGGTGCCCTTCGGCACGACCAACCCGTCGCCGAACGCCCCGGCCACCCCGCTGCTCCTCGGCACCGACAACAAGCCGGTCGCACCGGGCGGCGACGAGCTGCCCAAGACCGGTGTGGGGCGTGACGTGCTGCCCCTGGGCGCCGCGGGCGCCGCGCTGATCGCGGCCGGCGCGGCCGGAGTGTGGTGGTCGCAGCGCCGGCGGCAGGAGGCCTGAGCCGCACCACGACAACCGCGGAACATCGGCCGCATAACCTGACGGAAGGTGTCAGGTTATGCGGCCATCGTGTGCGTCATGACCTTCGTGAACAGCGACGACGACAACGCGGACCTGCTTCTCCTCCGCTCGGGCGACTCGGGCTACGAGGACGAACTCGCCGGATTCCAGCTCGGGTTCACCCAGCGGCCCGCCGTGGTCGTGGCCGCCCGCTCGGCCGCCGACGTGGTGGCCGCGGTGCGGTACGCGGCCGCCGAGAACCTGCCCGTCGGCGTCCAGGCGACCGGGCACGGGCTGCCCGGTGGCAGCGAGGGCGGGGTGCTGGTCACGACCCGCCGGATGGACGGGATCACCGTCGACCCGGCGGCCCGGACCGTCCGGGTGCAGGCCGGGGTGCGCTGGGGTCAGGTGGTCGCGGCGGCCGAGCCGTACGGGCTGGCGCCGCTGAACGGATCGGCGCCGAGCGTGGGCGCGGTGTCGTACACCCTCGGCGGCGGACTTGGCATCCTGGCACGGGAGTTCGGGTACGCGGCGGACCATGTGCGGTGGCTGGAGGTCGTCACCGCCGACGGCGAGCTGCGGCACGTGACCCCGGACTCCGACCCCGATCTGTACTGGGCGCTGCTCGGCGCCGGGCAGAACTTCGGCATCGTCACCGAGCTGGAGATCGGCCTCGTACCGGTGCGGACGCTGTACGGCGGCTCGGTCTCCTTCGAGGGGCGGGTGGTGGACCCGGCCGAGGCGCTGCGGGCGTACGAGGCCTGGACGCGGACCGTGCCGGACGGGCTGACCTCGTCCTTCGCCGCCGTACCGTACCCGGATCTGCCCGCGCTGCCGCCGCATCTGCGGGGACGGTACGTCGTCTCGATCCGGGTCGCCTACACGGGCGCCGACGGTGAGGAACTCGTCGCCCCGCTGCGGGAGATCGGGCCGGTGCTCACGGACTCGCTGCGTGTGATGCCGTACGCCGAGAGCCACACCATCCACAGCGACCCGGACTTCCCGCACGCCTACTACGGTGACAGCGCGGTGCTGCGGGAGCTGGACGTGGAGCGGGTCGGGAAACTGCTGAGGATGACCGGGCCGGACGCGCCCAGGATGTGTGTCGTCCAGGTCAATCACCTGGGCGGGGCGCTCGGCCGGCCGGCGCCGAACGCGGTGCCGTACCGCGAAGGGCGTTTCCTGGTGCGGCTGTTGACCGGCGGCGAGCGGGAGCAGGCGCGGGCGGTGCTCGACCCGGCGTTCGCGCTGCTGGCGGACGACACCCTCGGCCGCTCGCTGAACTTCGCGTTCGGGGGCGGGGACCGGAGTGCGGGTCTGTACGACCCGGAGACGCACAAGAGGCTCGCCGGACTGAAGGAGCAGTACGACCCGGCGAACCTCTTGTGCAGGAACTACGGATTCAGCGCTTGCTGACGAACTTCCAGGCGGTGGGCAGCACGCCCATCGCCAGGGCGGCCTTCAGGGCGTCGCCGATCAGGAACGGGGTGAGGCCGAGGGAGATCGCCTGGGAGGCGGACAGGTCGGCGGCCAGGGCCAGGTAGGGGACGCCGACGGCGTAGATGATGGCCTCGCCGAGGATCATCGTGCCGGCCATGCGCAGTGCGGAGCGGTCGGCGCCGCGGCGGGCCAGCGCGCCCACGGCCGCGGAGGCGAGCAGCATGCCGATGACGTAGCCGAAGGAGACGGCGCCCGAGCCGGAGGTGCCGCCCGCGAACCACGGCACGCCGACGACGCCCGCGACGGCGTACAGGGCGAGGGAGAGGAAGCCGCGGCGGGCGCCGAGCGCGGTGCCGACGAGCAGCGCGGCGAAGGTCTGGCCGGTCACCGGCACCGGGGAGCCGGGCACCGGCACCGACAGCTGGGCCGCGAGACCGGTGAGCACGGCGCCGCCGAGCACGAGGGCGGCGTCGCGCACGCGGGACGCGGGACGGATGTCGGCGAGGACGGCGCCGGGGCGGGCGGCGACGGTGGCGGTGCTCATGGGGACTCCGCGAGTGGTGTGGGCACGTGGGAACACCGTGACGCTATACCGGCCGCCGCGCGCCGATCACCGTCAGTGCTCGACAAAGGCGGTCATCGGCCCTTGGTGGGCTCCGGACAAAGGATGCGGGTTACACCGGGTACGGCGTGATACCGGTCACTGAGGTGAAGTGGTGCATGGTACCTGGGGAGCTGACACCGCGTCTGTAGGGTTCCACCAAAGGCCCGGTGGCCGTCTCGCCCGTCGGTCGCCGTCTGGGCAGCGCGGGGGCGCTTTGCTAGCTTCGAACGCATGGTTGCCCAGGCCCGGAACTTCACGTCGCGTCGCTATGTCGACCTGCGACGCCAGGGCGCTGCCACCTGTCGCCGCCCGGGGTAGCGGCGCTCTGCGGGGCGCCTCTCCTTTCCGAGACGTGTCGGCCCCGCTTCCGAGGACGGTTCTCCATGCCCCGTACCGCGGCATCCACCCTTGTCTCCCCCGTTCCCCGTGCCGCCGACAGCGACCGGCGGCGGACCAGTGCCAGCGTCGTGCTGCGGTCCGTGCTGGAGCACGGGCCGGTGGCGCGCAGCACCATCGCCCGGCTGACCGGGCTGTCGCCCGCGTCGGTGACCGAGCACTGCGCCCGGCTGGCCGGGCTCGGGCTGATCCACGAGGAGGCGGCGCCCCGCCGTTCGAACGGGGTCGGCCGGCCGCACGTGCCGGTCGACCTCGACCGTGACCGGTTCGTGGTCGGCGGGGTGCACGTGGCCGTGCCGTACACCACCGTCGCGCTGCTGGACCTGCGCGGCCGTGTGGTGGCCGAGCGGCGGCTGAAGCACGAACGGACCGATCCGGGCTGGGTGCTGGCCCGGGCCGCCGAGGGCCTGACGGCGCTGCTCGCGCGGGCGCCGGGCCGCCGGCCGCTGGGGGTCGGGGTCGCGGCCGGCGGCTGGGTGGACCGGGAGACGGGCACCGTCGTCGAGCACGAGCTGCTGGGCTGGCGCGAGGTGCCGGTGCGGGAGCTGCTCGGCGCCCGCACCGGGCTGCCGGTCCAGGTGGACGGGCACGCGCGGGCGCTGGTCAACGGCGAACGGCTGTTCGGGCGGGCCCGGGGCAGCCGCAGCGTGCTGCATCTGTTCGTCGGCAACGTGGTCGACGCGGCCTTCGCCACCAACGACGAGGTGCACTACGGGCCGCGCTCCCAGGCCGGTGCGATCGCCCATCTCCCGGTGCCGGGCGGCACCGAGCCGTGCGGCTGCGGGCGGACCGGCTGCCTCCAGGCGGAGCTGAGCGAGCGGACGTTGTGCCGGCGGGCCCGGGAGGCCGGGGTGATCGACGGGGTGAACCCGATGCACGTGCTCGCGGCGGCGCAGGCCGGGGACGAGGTGGCGGTACGGCTGCTGGTGGAGCGGGCGCGGATGACCGGGCGGGCGGCGGGGCTGCTGCTGGACGTGCTCAATCCGGAGACGGTGGTCGTGACCGAGGTGGGTGTCATGCACCGGGAGGACTGCCTGACCGCGCTGCGCGAAGCGGCCGGAAATCACCGGTCCGCGGCCGTGCTGCCGACGAGTTTCCCGGATTCCGTGCTGGCGGTCGCGGGCGGCTCCGTGGTGCTGGACGCGCTGTTCCGGGACCCGTTGGGTGCGTCACCTGAGGCTATTTAATTCAGAAACTCGGAATGTTGACAGGCGTCGCTCATGGCCGGGAACATCCTGGTCATGAGCCCGCTCACGAGCTGTCGCACCCTCTGTTGCTGACACATTGCCGCGCATGAAGCGCGTGTTTCTCGCTGCGTGAGTTTTTCCTGCTCCGGCTTGCCTTCCCGGAATTCCTCCTGCCTTTCCGCTCGCTCTTTTTCCCCGGGAGTCCTCCCATGCACCGTCGTGTCTTTCTCACGTCCCTGCTCTGCGCGTCCGCCGCCGTCGCCGGCCTCAGCGGCTGCGCGGACGGCAGCGCCGCCGCCGACACCAGGGGCGCCGCCACCAAGCCGCTCGCCGACAAGGTTCCGTCCGGCACCAGCCTGAAGATCGCCTCCTACCAGGGCACGCAGCAACTGCAGTTCAGACTGGCGAAGCTGCCCCCGCTGCCGTTCACCGTGTCGAGCTGGGTCAACATCGGGGCCGGTCCGGACGTCATCAACGCGTTCCGCGCCAAGTCCCTGGACCTCGCCAACAACGCGGGCATCCCGCCGATCCAGGCGCACTACCAGGGTTTCGACGCGAAGATCGTCGCGATCAACATCACCCGCAAGCCCAACTACCTCTTCGCCACCAAGCCCGGCAGCGACATCCGCACGGTCGCGGACTTCAAGGGCAAGAAGCTCGCCTTCTCCCAGGGGCAGGCGCAGGGTGTCGTACTGCTGCGGGCGCTGAAGCAGGCGGGCCTGAAGTACGACGAGGTGAAGCTGGTCCCGCTGACCAGCAACCAGTTCCTGACCGCCCTGCAGTCCGGGCAGGTGGACATCGCCCCGCTCGCCAACAGCCAGGCACCCGCCTACCTCAAGCAGTACGAGGGCAAGGGCGCCCACACCATCCCCACCGACGTCGTCGACCTGCTCAACCTGCTGTGGGCGCCGCAGTCCGTGCTGAACGACCCGGCGAAGGCCGCGGCGATCGCCGCCTACATCCCCGAGTGGGCCAAGGGCCAGGTGTGGCAGTACGAGCACCCGGACGTGTGGAACGAGGAGTTCTACGTGAAGACGCAGAACCTGACCCTCGACCAGGCCCGGGGCATCAGCAAGCTCGCCAACAAGCCTCTCTTCCCGCCCAGTTGGGACGAGGCGATCAAGTGGGAGCAGGAGACCGCCGACCTGCTCGCCGAGGGCGGCTTCGTGAAGAAGTTCGACGTCTCCTCGCTCTTCGACCACCGCTTCGAGTCCCTCGCCGCCAAGGCCGTACCGGCGGAGTATCGGAGGTGAGCGCCGTGACCACGACGACGACCGCCGTGGCGGCCACGGCCGCCGGGGAACTCCCCCAGGTCCGCCGGCGCCGCCGCCTCTCCCCCGGCCGCCGCCTGCCCGCGGCCCGGCTGGCCGGCCCGCTGCTGCTGGTCGCCCTGTGGGCCGCCGCCTCGGCCGCCGGACGGCTGGACCCGGGCGCCATCCCGGCGCCCTGGACCGTGCTGCGAACGGGCGTCCACCTGTGGACCGACGGCACGCTGCCCACCGACATCCTGACCTCGCTGGAGCGGGCCGCGTACGGCTTCGTGATCGGCCTGACCGCCGGCGTCGCCCTCGCGCTCGCCTCCGGGCTCAGCCGGGCCGGGGAGGCGCTGATCGACGGGACCGTGCAGCTCAACCGGGCAATCCCGACCCTCGGTCTGATCCCGCTGTTCATCCTCTGGCTGGGCATCGGCGAGACCTTCAAGATCGCCATCATCGCGATCGTCGTCTACATCCCGCTCTACCTGAACACGCACGCCGCGCTGTCCGGCATCGACAGCCGGTACGTCGAACTCGCCGAGGTGCAGGGCCTGTCGAGGTTCGCCTTCATCCGGCAGATCGTGATCCCGGGGGCGCTGCCCGGATTCTTCGTGGGACTCCGGCTCGCCGTCACCGGCTCCTGGCTGGGCCTAGTGGTCCTGGAGCAGATCAATGCCACCAGCGGCCTCGGCTATCTGATGTTCCAGGCGCAGAACTACGGCCAGACCCACGTCATCCTGGTCGGCCTGCTGATCTACGGCATCTTCGGACTGGTCTCCGACAGCGTGGTCCGGCTGATCGAACGGAGGGTGCTGTCGTGGCGCCGCACACTGAACAGCTGACCCGGCCCGCCGTCCAACTGCGCGGCCTGACCCGGTCGTTCGAGGAGCGTACGGTCCTCGACGGCATCGACCTCGACCTGCCCGCCGGCCAGTTCACGGCCCTGCTGGGGCACAGCGGCTCGGGCAAGTCCACCCTGCTGCGAGCCGTCGCGGGCCTCGACCACGGGGTCGCGGGCAGCGGGCAGCTCACCGCGCCCGAGCGGGTGTCGGTCGTCTTCCAGGACTCCCGACTGCTGCCCTGGCGCCGGGTACTGGACAACGTACTGCTCGGCCTGGACGGCAAGGACGCCGTCGAGCGTGGCCGTTCGGCACTGGCGGAGGTCGGCCTCGAAGGGCGGGAGCGGGCCTGGCCGGGCGAGCTGTCCGGCGGCGAGGCACAACGGGCCGCGCTCGCCCGCTCCCTGGTCCGCGAACCCGAACTCCTGCTGGCCGACGAGCCGTTCGGCGCACTGGACGCGCTCACCCGGATCCGGATGCACCATCTGCTGCGCGAGCTGTGGGAGCGCCACCGGCCCTCGGTGCTGCTCGTCACCCACGACGTGGACGAGGCGATCGTGCTCGCCGACCGCGTCCTCGTCCTGGACCAGGGCCGGATCGGCCTCGACCTGACCATCGACCGTCCCCACCCGCGCTCCTACCGCGAGCCGGTGCTGGGCGAATACCGCGAGCGGCTGCTGGCCGCACTGGGCGTCACGGAGGATCATCAGTGACACAGAGAAGGCTCCACCTCAACGCGTTCCTGATGAGCACCGGCCATCACGAGGCATCGTGGCGGCTGCCGGAGAGCGATCCGTACGCGCACGTCGATCTGGACCACTACGTGCGGCTCGCCCGGATCGCCGAGCGCGGCACCTTCGACTCGCTCTTCCTGGCCGACGGCCCGCACCTGTGGGGCAGCATCGCCCAGCGCCCGGCCGGCGCCCTGGAACCGCTCACCCTGCTCACCGCCCTGGCGACGGCCACCGAGCACATCGGTCTGATCGCCACCGCCTCCACCTCCTACAACTCCCCCTACAACCTGGCCCGCAAGTTCGCCTCGCTGGACATCATCAGCGGCGGCCGGGCCGGCTGGAACATCGTGACCACGGCGGGTGCCGAGGCCGCGCGCAACTTCGGCCTGGACGCGGAACCCGCGCACGCCGAGCGGTACGCCCGGGCCGCCGAGTTCCTCGACGTGGCCCTCAAGCTCTGGGACAGCTGGGAGGACGACGCGATCGTCGCCGACAAGGCGGCCGGGGTCTGGGGCGACGACGCCAAGATCCATCCGCCCCGGCACCAGGGGACGTACTTCAGCGTCGAGGGCGCGCTCAACGTGCCGCGCTCCCCGCAGGGCTATCCGCTGCTGGTGCAGGCGGGCTCCTCCGAGGACGGCAAGGCCTTCGCCGCCCGGTACGCGGAGGCGGTGATCACCGCCCAGCAGACACTGCGGGACGCGCAGGCCTTCTACGGCGACCTCAAGTCCCGTACCGCACAGGCCGGAAGGGACCCCGAGCACATCAAGGTGCTGCCCGGCATCGTCCCGGTGATCGGCGCCACGGAGGCCGAGGCGCGGGCCGCCGAGCAGTTGCTGGAGGACCACATCGTGTACGACCACGGGGTGAGCCGCCTGGAGAGCCTGCTGCAACTGCCCTCCGGAACACTGGAGTTGGATGCCCAGCTCCCCGCCGACCTGCCGCCCGAGTCCGCCATCGAGGGCGCCAAGAGCCGCTACACGCTGATCGTGGAGCTGGCCCGGCGCGAGCGGCTGACCGTACGGCAGCTGATCGGACGGCTCGGCGGCGGACGCGGGCACCTCACCTTCGCCGGGACACCCGAGCAGGTCGCCGACCAGATCGAGACCTGGTTCACCCAGGGCGCCGCCGACGGCTTCAACATCATGCCGGCGGTGCTGCCCTCCGGTCTGGAGACGTTCGTCGAGCACGTCGTACCGATCCTGCGCACCCGCGGCCTGCTCCGCACCGCCTACGGCCCCCGCCAGACCCTGCGGGAGCGCTACGGCCTCCCCCGCCCCGCCAACCAGCACACCGCAGCCCTCGTCTGACTCGCATGACTCATCCGACTCGTCTGAAAGGACCAGCGACCATGTCCATCGGGATCACCAAGGTCACCGCACGCATCGGCGCCCGGGTCTCCGGCGTCGACATCACCCGGCCCCTCGCCCCGGAGCAGGTCGCCGCGCTCCGCGAGGCCCTGAACGCCCACAAGGCGCTCGTCTTCGACGCCCAGGGCCTGGACGACGCCGGCCAGCAGGCCTTCGCCCGGCACTTCGGCGACCTGACCACCGCCCACCCGACGGTCGGCGCCGTCGAGGGTGCCCCGAACGTGCTGCCCGTGGACAGCGAGCGCGGCCGCGCCAACCACTGGCACACGGACGTCACCTTCGTCCTCAACCCGCCGCAGGCCAGCACCCTGCGCTCGATCACCGTCCCGCCGTACGGCGGCGAGACCCTGATCGCCAACGCGGCCGCCGCCTACCGCGACCTGCCCGAGCCGCTGCGCCGGCTGGCCGACACCCTGTGGGCCGAGCACACCAACGACTACGACTACGCGGTGCCGGACGAGGAGATCGACGAGGAGAAGGCGGCCCAGCGCGCCCAGTTCACGTCCATCGAGTACCGCACCGCGCACCCGGTGGTCCGCGTCCACCCGCTGACCGGCGAACGCGGGCTGTTCATCGGCGGGTTCGCGCAGCGGATCACCGGCCTGTCGGTGGGCGAGTCCCGCAGGATCCTCGACCTGCTCCAGGCGTACGTCACCCGCCCGGAGAACATCCTGCGCTGGCGCTGGTCGGAGAACCAGCTGGTCCTCTTCGACAACCGGATCACCCAGCACTACGCCATCGACAACTACGACGGGCAGCCGCGCCGTCTGCACCGGGTGACCGTCGCCGGTGACGTCCCGGTCGGCATCGAGGGCAAGGAGAGCTACTCGATCGAGGGCGACGCCTCGCACTACACACCCGTGGCCGCGTAACGTCGCACTCACCCTGCGTACAGGGGGTGTCCGCATACTGGGCGGCTCGTTCGCGTGAGCGGACGGGCCGCCCAGACTGTGGGCGTTTTTGCCCACTCTTCAGCACTGGACGAGCCGCGCCGATGCCCAGCACCACCACCGAGACGCCACCGCAGCAGCGGGACGGTGTCTCCCTCTCCCACGGTCTCAAGCAGCGCCACCTGTCGATGATCGCCCTCGGCGGTGTGATCGGCGCGGGCCTGTTCGTCGGCTCCGGCGCGGGTATCGCCGCGGCCGGACCGTCCATCGTGCTCGCCTTCACCCTCTCCGGCCTCCTGGTGATGCTGGTGATGCGGATGCTCGGCGAGATGTCGGCCGCCCACCCGTCCTCGGGTTCCTTCTCCGCGCACGCCGAGCGGGCGATGGGCCCGTGGGCGGGCTTCACCGCGGGCTGGTCCTTCTGGGTGCTGCTGTGCACGGCCGTCGGCCTGGAGGGCATCGCCGCCGCGAACATCGTCACCGGCTGGCTGCCGGGCACCCCACAGTGGGCCTGGGTCGCCCTGTTCATGCTGGTGTTCTGCGGGGCGAACCTGGCCGCGGTGAAGAACTTCGGCGAGTTCGAGTTCTGGTTCGCGGCCCTGAAGGTCGGCGCGATCTCGCTCTTCCTCGTCCTCGGCGGGCTGGCCATCGCCGGCGTACTCCCCGGCACGGACGCCCCGGGCACCGCGAACCTCACCCACTTCTTCCCGCACGGCGGCGAGGGTCTTATCGTCGGCCTGCTCGCCTCCGTCTTCGCCTACGGCGGCCTGGAGACGGTCACGATCGCGGCCGCCGAGTCCGAGAACCCGGTCAAGGGCGTGGCGAGCGCGGTCCGCACGGCGATGTGGCGCATCGCGCTGTTCTACATCGGGTCGATGGCGGTCGTGATCACGCTCGTCCCGTGGGACTCGAAGGACATCGCGAACCCGGACAAGGGGCCGTACGTCGCCGCCCTCGACCATCTCGGCATCCCCGGCGCCGGCCAGGTGATGAAGGTCGTCGTCCTCGTCGCCCTGCTCTCCGCGATGAACGCCAACATCTACGGCTCCTCGCGCATCGCCTACTCGCTGGTGGAGCGGGGTCAGGGCCCCAAGGTCCTGGCGAAGGTCTCCGGCGGGGTCCCGCGCATCGCCGTCCTCACCTCCTCCGTCTTCGGCTTCGTGTGCGTGCTGCTCAGCTACTGGCGGCCGGACGACGTCTTCCCCTGGCTGCTGAACATGATCGGCGCGGTGATCCTGGTCGTCTGGATCTTCATCGCGGTCTCCCAGCTGGTGTTGCGGCGGCGCGTGGAGCGGGAGGCGCCGGAGAAGCTGGTCGTACGGATGTGGGGGTTCCCCTGGCTGACGTGGGTCGCGCTGGCGGGCATGGCGGCGATCTTCGTGCTGATGGCGCGGGAGGAAGGCACCCGCGTTCAGCTGTACTCGACCGGTGGGATGACGTTGTTCCTCGCGGCCGTGGGGTACGTGTGGCAGCGGGTGCGGGCCAGGTCCTGACCTCGCCCTTCCCCTTCGAGCCCCTCCCGAAAGACCCCCGCGGTGCACCCGCGGGGGTCTTTTTGTTGCTAGCGTGTAGTTGCAAGCTCTTTGCAATAAGAGGTTCGAAGGGGAACGACCCATGCCCATCTACACGCTGCCCGACCTGCCCTACGACTACTCCGCGCTCGCCCCCGTGATCAGCCCCGAGATCATCGAGCTGCACCACGACAAGCACCACGCCGCCTATGTGAAGGGCGCCAACGACACGCTGGAGCAGCTCGCCGAGGCGCGGGACAAGGAGTCGTGGGGCTCGATCAACGGCCTGGAGAAGAACCTGGCCTTCCACCTCTCCGGGCACATCCTGCACAGCATCTACTGGCAGAACATGACCGGCCCGAAGGACGGCGGCGGCGAGCCTCTGGCGCAGGACGGTGTGGGTGAGCTGGCGGAGGCGATCAGGGAGTCCTTCGGTTCCTTCGCCGCCTTCAGGACACAGCTGTCCAAGGCGGCGGCCACCACCCAGGGTTCGGGCTGGGGTGTGCTGGCGTACGAGCCGCTGAGCGGGCGGCTGATCGTGGAGCAGGTCTACGACCACCAGGGCAACGTCGGCCAGGGCACGACCCCAATCCTGGTCTTCGACGCCTGGGAGCACGCCTTCTACCTCCAGTACAGGAACCAGAAGGTGGACTTCGTCGAGGCGATGTGGCAGGTCGTCAACTGGCAGGACGTGGCCCGCCGGTACACGGCGGCCAAGTCCCGCACGGACGTGCTCCTGCTCGCCCCCTGAGGCGCCCCGAAGTGTCCTGCCTCGTGATCGTCTTCTCACCCTTCACGTTGGCAGGCGGATGAAAGGAGGCCCCCGCGAGGACCTGACTCGCGGGGGTCTTCCCCACCCCGGGGGTCCACCGATCGGCTGACGGCAAGTTCAACCGAGCACCCGTGTCCGCCAAATGCCCTGCTCAGCAAGGCTTTTGGGTATGAACTCACTGACTGTGCGCATGGCGCGCTGGAGCGCCAGGCATCCCTGGCGGGCCCTCCTCGGCTGGCTGCTCTTCGTGGCGCTGTGCCTGGGCGTCGGCAGCGCCGTAGGCACCAACAGCGCGAAGACGGCCGACTACCGGGTGGGCGAGGCCGGCCGGGCCGAGACCATGGCCGACGAAGGGCACCTGGGACGCCTGTCCACCGAACAGATCCTGATCTCCGCCCGGTCGGGCCCCCTGGACGAAGGACCCGCGGCTTCCGCCGTCCGCGAGCTGACCGGACGCATGCGGCACCTGCCCGAGGTCGCGGACGTGGCCGACCCGGTGCGGTCCTCCGACGGACGCGTCCTCATGGTCGAGGTGTCGCTCAAGGGCGAGGAACTGGACGCCGACCACAAGGTCGGCGCGCTCCTCGCGCAGACCCGGGCGGTACAGCGGGCACACCCCGGCCTGCTCGTGCAGGAGACCGGATCCCCCTCCGTCAGCAAGGGAGTCGACCAGCAGCGCGACGACGACCTGGCCCTGTCCGAGAAGATCAGCCTGCCCGTCACCCTCGTCACCCTGCTGATCGTGTTCGGCTCACTCACCATGGCCGCCGTACCGCTGCTGCTCGCGCTGTCGTCGATCGCGGCGGCCGTCGGACTGGCGATGGTCGCCTCGCACCTCACCCCCGACGCCGGGGTCGGCAAGAACGTCATCCTCATGATCGGCCTCGCGGTCGGCGTCGACTACACGCTCTTCCACCTCAAGCGGGAGCGGGAGGAGCGCGCCCGCTCCGGTGGCCGGCTCGGGACGGAGGCACTGGTGGAGCTGGCGGCGGCGACGTCCGGGCGGGCCGTCGTCGTCTCCGGTCTCGCGGTCGTCGCCTCCACCGCCACGCTGTACCTGGCCTCGGACGTGATCTTCTCCTCGCTCGCCACCGGCACGATCGTGGTCGTACTGGTCGCGGTGGCCAGCTCCCTGACCGCGCTGCCGGCACTCCTGACCGTGCTGGGCAAGCGGGCCGAGCGCAGGGAGCGGATGGGGGTCCCCCCGCTCGAGCGAAGCCGAGAGTGGGGGAGGGCGGTGCACGGCAAGCCCGCCCGGCGCCCGCGCGGCGGGAGGGACGGCTGGTTGTGGTCCGCGCTGCTGCGCCCCGCCGCCCGGCATCCGCTCGCCACCCTGTGCTGCTCGGTCCTCGCCCTGCTCGCCCTCACCCTCCCCCTGACCGGCCTGCGGATCACCGAGATGAGCCGGGACACCCACTCCCGCGCGATCCCCGAGATGCGGGTGTACGACCGGCTCAACGCGGAGTTCCCCGACCGGCGGGTCGCCCACCAGGTCGTCGTACAGGCCCCTGCCTCGCGCTCCGCCCAGGTCACCTCGGAACTGCGCGCACTGGCCCACCGGGCCGCCGCCGACCCGCTGTTCACCGACTACGCCCGCATCCGCACCGCCGCCGACCACCGCACCAGCACCCTGGAGCTGCGGGTGCCGTACCTGGGCAACTCCCCTCAGGCCGAGGCCTCCCTGAAGCATCTGCGGCACGACTACCTGCCCGCCACGGTCGGCCGGATCAGCGGCGCGCGGTACGGCGTGAGCGGTGACGTGGCCCGCTACGCCGACTATCCGGCCCATCAGGACGGCAAACTGCCCCTGGTCCTGGGCGCACTGCTGCTGGTGACGTTCCTGATGACGCTGTACGCGTTCCGCTCGGTCGTGCTCGGCGTGCTCGGTGTCGTACTGAACCTGCTGTCGGCGGCGGCCGCGCTCGGTCTGCTCGTGCTGGTCTTCCAGCACACCTGGGCCGAGGGGCTGCTGGACTTCCGCTCCACCGGGTCGATCGGTTCGCGGGTGCCGCTGTTCCTGTTCGTGATCCTCTTCGGTCTGTCGATGGACTACCAGGTGTTCGTGGTCAGCCGGATCCGGGAGGCGGTGCTCGCCGGCACGCCCACCCGGCAGGCTGTCGTCGAGGGCGTCCGGCGGTCGGCGAGCGTGGTGACCAGCGCGGCCGTGATCATGACGACCGTCTTCGTGAGCTTCGTCTTCCTGCACATCATCGAGATGAAGCAGATCGGATTCGTGCTCGCCGCTGCCGTCCTGCTGGACGCCTTCGTGGTGCGCGTGCTGATCCTGCCGGCGGCCCTGCTGCTGTTCGGCGCGCGCGCCTGGTGGCCCGTGCGGCCGTCGGAAACCGAGGTCCCCGGCCCGAACCCCGCGCTGGTGGACGTAGGTTGACAGGTATGGTCACGACCGCCGACGCCCTCTGGGCGACCTCGCTGCGCCGCTGGAACGTGGTGTGCCGGCTCCTGTTCGCCGCGATGGCGGTCGGGATCACCGCGCTGAGCCAGGGCGCCGACCGGTACGCGGCCCTCGCCCTGCTGGGCAGTGTGGCCCTGTGTTTCGTCGTGCTGGACCGCCGCCCCGCCCATCCCGTCGTACGGCCGCACGGGTATCTCGCGGTGCTGGTGATCGCGCTCGCCGGTCTCGCCTACCTGGGGACCAGTTACGCGGCCCTGTTCATGGTCACGCTGCCGCACTACTGGATGTTCGGCCGCACCCCGAGGATCTCCCTCGCCTTCCTGGGGCTGGCCACCACCGGCACGCTGCTGGGCGGCTGGGTGCGGCAGGGCTGGTCCGGCAAGTTCTTCGGCGAGACGGTGGTGGGCACGCTGATCGTGGTGGCGGTCGGGGTGCTGATCGGGCTGTGGGCGCGCGCGGTGGTCGAGCAGAGCAGCGAACGCGCGCGGCTGATCATGGAATTGGAGCGCACGCAGGCCGAGCTGACCCAGGCGCATCTGCGGCAGGGCGCGGCGGAGGAACGGGAGCGGATGGCACGGGAGATCCACGACACGCTCGCGCAGGGCTTCGCCTCGATCGTCGTCCTGGCGGAGGCGGCCCGGGACGGCCTGGCCACCGACCCCGCACGCAGCGCCCGGCAGCTGGTCTCGATCGAGTCGACCGCCCGGGAGAACCTGGCGGAGGCCAGGGAGTTGGTCGGCTCGGCCCGGCCGGGCGGCGCGCACCCCGGCTCGGTGGCGCAGACCCTGCAGCGGATCGTCGACCGGTTCGCCGAGGACACCGGGCTGACCGTGGACGCGGAGCTGGCCGACCTCGACTGCGACCAGCAGACCCGGATCGCGCTGCTGCGCTGCACCCAGGAGGCCCTGGCCAACGTGCGCAAGCATGCCCGGGCCTCGACGGTCGGGGTGCTGCTGGCCCGGCGTCCGCACGGCGTGGAACTGGAGGTCACGGACGACGGCACCGGATTCGTGGTCGGGGCCTCCACGGGCTTCGGCCTCGACGGGATGCGCAAACGGCTCGCCGAACTGGGCGGGCGGCTGACGGTGACCAGCTCGGTGGGGGACGGGACCCGGATCCTGGCGGTGATTCCGGCATGAGCGAAGAGGTGCTGCGGGTCGTCGTGGTGGACGACCACACCGTGATGCGGGCCGGGGTGATCGCGCTGCTCGACGGCGAGGAGGACATCGAGGTCGTGGGCGAGGCGAGCGACGGCCGCGCCGCCCTCGGTCTGGTCGCCAGCCACAACCCGGACGTGGCCCTGGTAGACCTGCGCATGCCCGTGCTGGACGGGGTCGCGACGACCACCGAGATCGTCGCCCGGCACCCGCGCACCCGCGTGCTGATCCTCACCACGTACGACACCGACGCCGACATCGAGCGCGGGGTCGAGGCCGGTGCCATCGGCTATCTGCTCAAGGACACCACCAGGGAACAGCTGGTCGACGCGATCCGCTCGGCCGCGCGCGGTGAGACCGTCCTCGCCCCCCGGGTGGCGGAGAAGCTGGTGGCCCGTATGCGGCGCCCGGTCCAGGATCCGCTGACCGCCCGCGAGACCGACGTCCTCGACGCGGTGGCGGACGGGCTCACGAACGCCGAGATCGGCCGCCGTCTGGTCATCTCCGAGGCCACCGTCAAGACGCATCTGCTGCGTCTCTTCGCCAAGCTGGACGTCAACGACCGGACGCGGGCGGTGGTGGTGGCCATGGAGCGGGGGCTGCTGCGGCGGTGACTACGGCTCACAGGGCACGTTGAGCGAGAGCAGTGCCGTGTCGTCCCCGGTGATCCTGATCTCGCTCACCGCCGCGTTGTGCAACCTCGGGAGGACACGGCGGTACTCCGCGACCGGGATGTGCAGGAGCGAGCACAGCACCAGTCGGAGCAGGGTGTTGTGGGCGACGACGAGAACCCGTTCGCCGGGGTGTGCGGCGGCGATCCGGCGCAGGGCGGCCGTGCCCCGGGCGGCTGCGGTGCGAGGGTCCTCTGCGCCGGGGAACGGGTGCGCCACCGGGTCGGTGCGGAAGGCCCGCGCCGCCTCGGGGTTCTCCTTCTCGAACTCGGCGAGCGTACGGCCCTCCACCACCCCGAAGTCGCATTCCCTCAGGTCGTCTTCGCGCCCCGGGGTGAGGCCGAGGGCGCGGCAGGCGGGCTCGGCGGTGGCGATCGCCCGGGACAGGGGCGAGGTCCAGACCGCGTCCACCGGATGAGCGGCGGCCCAGCGGCCCAGCGCCTCGGCCTGGGCGCGCCCGGTGTCGGTGAGGCCGACGTCGCTGACGCCGGCGTACCGGTTCTCGGCGTGCCAGACGGTCTGGCCGTGGCGGGCGAGCAGGAGGGTGGCGGCCGAGGTCATGGTGAGCAGTATTCCCGGTGCCGGTCCCTCCGGCCGGCCGCGGTCGTCAACCGGCCGAGAACGTGCGGGCGTAGCGGCCGGCGGTCCAGCCGCCGTCCACCACCAGCGTCGACCCCGTCATGTAGGAGGAGGCGTCACCGGCCAGGAACATGACGGCTTTGGCGATCTCCTCCGGCGCGGCGGGGCGCTGGAGGGGGACATGCGCGAGAAGTTCCTCGGGAGCGTAGCCGAGACGGGTGAAGTCGGTGTTCTGGAGCAGGGGCGTGGCGACGGCACCGGGGCAGATCACGTTCACCCGGACGCCCTGGGCGACGACCTCCATGGCGGCCGCGCGGGTGAGACCGAGTACGGCGTGCTTCGAGGCGCAGTAGGCCGCGAGCCCGGGGATGCCTTCGAGGCCCGCGAACGACGCCACGTTGATGATCTGTCCGCCGCCTCCTCGGATCATCAGCGGCAGAGCGGCGCGCATGCCGAGGAAGACGCCGGTCTGGTTGACCGCCACCATGCGGGTGTAGTCCTCGAGCGACGTGGTGTGGAGCGGACCGGGGCGCATGACACCGGCGTTGTTCACCAGCACGTCCAGCCGTCCGAAGCGCTCCTCGACCTCGTCGATAAGGTCGCTCCACGAGGTCTCGTCGGCGACGTCGAGCTCGCGCAGCAGGAACCGGTCGGCGCATCCGGGTTCGACGGGCCGGCCGTCCCGCGGTGTCAGGTCGGCGGCGATGACGGTGGCGCCGTCGTCGAGCAGCGCCTGGGTGACAGCGGTGCCGATCCCGCCGCACGCGCCGGTGACCAGGGCGATCCGTGCGGCGCCGCTCATGGCCGGACTCCTTCGGTCGGAGCTTGTGTCGGCGCTTGTGTCGGGGCGCAGATCTGCTGCAGGAAGTCCGCGACGCTCAGTGTGCCGCTCCACACCCATTGGGCCACGGCGTGGTCCGGCGCGACCTGGACCCTGCGCAGTTCGGTCGAGGGAGAACGAGTCGGCCCACTCCTGGATCCGTGCGGTCATGTCCGACGGGGAGATCGTCATGCCATGCTCCATTCCTCGGGAACAACCGGGCGCCACGGTCCCGGCACACGAGTGCCGGGACCGTCGTACGCCAGGGCGTGCGATGTCAGTTCAGGGGGCCGAACATGACGACGCCGGGTGCCTCGGGGTCGTTGCTGCTGTAGACGTCGCGGGCCGCGCGGACGAACTCGTCGACGCTCACGAAGCCGTCGCCATTGAGGTCGATGCGGGAGAACGTCTCGGAGCTGAGCTGTTCGTTCACGCCATAGGCGCGGTAGATCCGCTCGACCTGCAGGGGCGTCAGCCTGCCGTCGCCCTCCTCGTCGGCGGCGTTGAAGGTGACCACCGACACCTTGACCATCTTGTCGACGTACTCGGGGTCGTTCTCCAGGCCCTGCGCGATCGCGGCGACGAACTCCTCGCGGGTGATCTCCCCGTTGCCGTCGGCGTCGGCGGCCCTGCGGATCGCCTCCCACCAGGCGTCGAAGGTCTCGTCGATCTCGGTGGCGAGCTTGGCGTCCATGGCGGGACGCAGGGCGCGCATGCGCTGGGCCATGATCTGGAAGTCGGCCTTGCTGATGGCGCCGTCCCGAGTGACGTCGAGGGTGTCGAAGACCCGGTCCAGGTTGGTCTGCTGCACATTTCCGAGCATGTTTCCTCATCTCCTGTTACTGGTCGGGATCCGGCGGGCCGGATCGCTGGTTCCGCCCGGCCGGGCCCTCCCGCGGGCATGCCGCAGGAGGGTCCGGGGTGTGCCGGGCAGGTCTTTCGAGCAGGCCGGTCTCCCGGGGCGTCCGGGGAGCGGCCGCTTCGGCTCAGGCGTCGCGTCGCCGCGCGGTCAGGACGAGGCGGTCCGGGGAGAGTGCGGCACCGGCCACCTCGCGAGGGGCGCGGGACGAGACCGGGACGAGACGCCAGCGCGCCGTGACGGTCGCCACGGTGGCGGCGAGTTCGGTGAGGGCGAAGTGGTCGCCCAGGCATTTGTACGGGCCCGTGCTGAAGGGCAGGAACGGTGGTGGGGCCGTGTCGCCGTCGAGCCAGCGTTCGGGGCGGAACTCCAGGGGCCGTGGGTAGAGCGCGGGGTCGCGGTGCAGAGTGGCGGGGCTGAACAGGAGTTCCGCACCCGCCGGCAGAGCCACCCCGCCGAGCGTCGTGGGGCCCGCGGGCCGGCGCATGAGCATCCAGGCGGGACTGTGCAGCCGGAGCGTCTCGCGGACCACGCTCCGGGTGTACGGGAGGCCCGCCAGATCGTCGAAGGTCACCGGACGACCGCCCAGTTCCTCGTCGAGTTCGGTGGTCAGGCGCTTCTCCACCTCGGGATGGGTGGCGAGTTCGTGGTAGAGCCAGGTGAGGGTGGTGGAGACGGTCTCGATTCCCGCGGTCAGGAAGGTCATGGCCTCGTCCCGCAGCCGTGCGGGAGACATGGGCTCGCCGGTGTCGGGATCGCGGGCGGCGACCAGCATGGACAACAGGTCGCCCCGGTCGCCGCTGTCCCGGCGGTGCGCCTCGACCAAGTCGTCGACCAGACCCCGCAGTCGGCGCTGTGCGGTGTCGAAGCGGCGGTTGCCGGGAGTGGGCAGCCGGTCCAGCCACGCGGCGGGCGAGACGACCCTGCGGCCCATGCCCTGGATGAACACGGGGAGCCAGGCCTGGATGCCGGCCACCTGCTCGCGGTCGAGTCCGCCGCCGAAGAGGACCTTCGCCACCACCTCGCTGGTGAGCGCGTACATCTCGGCGCAGATGTCGAGAGCGGCGCCCGGTGTCCAGTCGGCGCAGTGGTCCGCGGCGACCTGTCGCATGACGTCCGTGTACGTCCTGAGCCGCTCCCGGTGGAAGGCGGGCAGCACGAGCCGGCGCTGCCGCTGGTGTTCGTCGCCGTCCGTGGTGAACAGCCCGTTGCCCTGGTACGGGCGGAACTTCTCGTAGAACCGGCCCTTGCGGTAGGTGGCGGCCTCGGAGGCGAACACCTGGTGGACCAGGTCCGGTGAGTTGAGCACGTACACGTCCAGCGGTCCGATGCGGATGCGCACGATGTCACCGATGGGCCGGATGGACTGCAGGAGCTGGACAGGGTTCCGCAGCAGGGGGACGGCGTGGCCGAGGAGCGGCAGACGGCCCGGTGCGGTGGGGACCGGTGCGGTCGGTGCCGTGGCGGAGACGGTCACTGCTCTCCCTCGGATCCGGCGGGGCGGGGAACGCCGGCCGGGCGGCGGTGCAGGCGCAGGCTGAGGCCGCGGGGCTCGATGATGCTGCGCCCGCTGAGCCTGACCGGCCGTCGGCCTGCGGGGGTGAGCTTCCAGGTGGCCAGGATGGACGCCAGTGCCAGGGTGATGTTGTCGACGGCGAAGTCGCGGCCGATGCACTTTCTGGATCCGGCGCCGAACGGGATCATCGTCAGCGCGCGTTCGGCCTTCGCCCAGCTGCGTGCGTCACCGCTCCAGCGCCCGGGGTCGAAGCGTTCCGGCTCCGGGAACAGGTCGGCACGGTGGTGGAGGATGTACGGGCTGAGCAGGATGTCGGCTCCGGCCGGGAGCCGGTGGCCGCCCAGCTCGGTGGGGCGCACGGTGAGCCGGCTGAACATCCAGGCGGCCGGCCGGATCCGGAAGGTCTCGGCGACGACGTCGGCCAGAACCGGCAGCCGCGGTGGGGGTTCGTCGCGGGCGGCGGTGCCACGGGCCCGACGGGCCTCCTGTGCGACGACGGCATCGAGGGCGTCGTCGACCGAGAGGTAGTGGAGGGTCCAGGCGAGCATGGCGGCCGTGGTGCCGATGCCGGCGATGAACATCGTCATCACCTGCTCGCGGACCTCCGCGTCCGACAGGGCGGATCCGTCACCGTCTTCGGCCAGGAGCATCGACAGCAGGTCGCCGTGGTCGGTCCCGTCCCGCCGGTAGGCCGCGACGGTCTCGTCGATCCTGGCGTACAGCGACAGACGGGCCTGCTCGTAGCGCCGGTTGGCCGCGAGCGGCAACCGGGCCAGACCGGGGGCGACCATGCGCAGGAAAGCGCCGCTGACCAGTGTGTCGACGTCGGCGAGTGTCCGCTGGACCGTCTCCGCCGCGGTGTCCGTGTGCGCGAACCAGGACGCGAACATCGTCGAGACGGTGATGCGCAGGGCGAGTTCCTGCATCACCCGGTAGACATCCAGTACCTGCCCCTCGCGCCAGGTACCCAGGACGGCCGCGATCTCACGACCGGCGAGCTCCTGGTAGTCCGCGAGTTTGCCGGGGTGGAAGGCCGGCTGGGTCAGCCGGCGCAGCCGCGTGTGCTTGGCGTCGGGGCAGGTGGCCAGACCGTCGCCGAAGAAGACGGCGATGTTCTCGAAGAACGGACCGCCCTTGTCGTAGTCACGGCGTCCGGTGAGCAGGACCTGCGCGACCAGTTCGGGACCGCACACGACGTAGGTCGGCCGGGGCCCCAGCCGGATCTCCACCAGGTCACCGTGCGCGGGCAGCGACGTCAGGAAGCCGGTGGGGTCCGTGAGCAACTGCCTGAGGTGCCCCACGACCGGCAGGGCGCCGGGCGCGAGCGGTGCCGGGCGGGCCGTCGGCCGGGCGGGATGGATCGCTGTCACAGTTCCTCAGCCCTCGGCGCCGACGAGCAGGGAGGTCGCCCATTCGGGCAGCGTGCGGTGTGCGTGATGGCGGGTGGTGATCCGCTCCCACTCGTAGTCACCGCAGATCCAGTCATGGAGGATGTCCGCGTACCCGGCCACCGCGACCCGCTGGGAGTCGTCCAGGGCCCGGGCAAGGCGGGGCAGCTCCCGCCGTTCGAGCTCCACCAGCTCGTCGGCCTTGCCCTGCGCGATCCCGGACGCGATGACCAGCGCCTCGTCCCGGGTGCAGCCGTGGGTGCGTTCGACGAGGTGGATCACGTTGTGCCCGCCGGTGACGTCCTCGTGCACGAGGGACATCGAGTCGTTGCGTAACCCGACCAGATCCGCGGCGAGTTGCCGCATACGCCGCAACAGCGGGTGGTGCCACACCACCGGCGCGACCTCGACGCCACCCCAGTGCTCTGCCAGGTCGTTCTGCCCGAAGGCGCACGTCGTGGCGGCCCGGAGCTGGAAGTACTCCTCCAGGTCGGTGTGGACGCGGCCGTCGGTACGGTCGATCGCCTCGGTGAGCTGCGACGCGAAGTACGACGACCAGTGGTGGGCCACGCGTGAGCGCAGCGGAGCGGACATCCCCCGGACCATGCGCTCCCACAGGTCGGCGAACGCCCGTACCGTCGGCGCCTGATGGCGCTCCGTGCCCGGCACACCGTGCACGATGTCGATCAGCGCACCGCAGATGCGGGCCACCCGCCGCGGATCGCGCCCGGCCTCCCCGTCCAACTGGTCATCGAACGGCAGGAAGTACCAGCCCATCATCTGCGCGGCGGTACAGCACGCGTCGAGGTCGGCCAGGGGGTAGAAGAACCCGGCCACCTCCGTCAGGCGCCAGTTCGTGAAGTCCTCGACGGCCTGCTCGCCGTGCAGCAGATCGAACCTTCTCATCCAGTCGATCGCGCTCTCGCGAGCCGCGTCCACATGCGGGTTGAACCGAAGCGGCCACGGGGCAGTGAACACCACACCCTGATACGTCACGTATGCGCCTTTCGTGAAGTCCCTTCTCCAGGAAGGATCTTGTGGCGCGCGGGACCCCTGCAAGGCTTGTCCCGGTCTGTCCATCCGATCGAGCTAAAAGCCCGTCAGAATGTTTTGTGCCTTGATCACCGACGGCTCCCTCACGGCCGTAGCCGCGCCCGCGCATGCGCCGCCACCGCCCCCGGCAGCCACCCCCGGAACTCCAGCTCCCCCACCAGCCGGGCGTACGGCTCGGCGAAGCGTGCGGTGCGGTCCGGGCGGGGCTCGACCGTCGTGCCGATGCGGACCATGCCGTCGGCCGCGTCCGCGAGCGTGGGTGCGGCGCCGGTGCCGTAGGCCGCCAGTGCGGCCATGCCCAGGGCGGGTTCGGTCTGTTCCGGGACCCTGGCCGGGCGGCCCAGGATGTCGGTGCGGAGCTGGGTCCAGTAGGGGCTGCGGGCCGCGCCGCCGGTGAAGGTGAGAGGGCCGTCCAGAGGGGCGCCGAGATGGTGGAGGTAGTCCAGGCAGAGGCGTTCCGTGAAGGCGACGCCCTGCAGGAGGGCGGCCCACAGGTCGGCGTCGGACTCCGGGGCGCCGAGGAGGAGGGCGGTGGCCTGCGGGGCGTGGAAGGGGAAGCGTTCGCCCGGGGAGACGAGGGGGTAGGCGACCGCGTTCGAGGGCTCGAAGGCGGCGGCCGCGGCGTCCAGCGCGGCCGGGTCGGCACTGCCGAAGCGGGCCGTCAGGACACCGGCGCCCACGCTGGAGGCGCCACCGGGCAGCCACGTGCCGTCGGGAGCACGGTGGTTGTAGACCACGCCGGTCGGGTCATGGACCGGATCCGCGGCGGCCCCCTTCAGCACCAGGGTCGTCCCCAGCACCGAGTTCCACGCACCCTCCCGCAGCGCGCCCGAGGCGATCTGTGCCGCGCAGCCGTCCGTCATGCCCGCGACGACCGGGGTGCCGGCCGGGATGCCGGTGGCCTCGGCGGCCGCCGGGCAGACCTCGCCCAGCCGGGTGCCGGGGCGTACGACGTCGGGCAGGGCACCGGAGGGCAGCCCGGTGAGGTCCGGCCAGCGGTCGCGCTCCACGTCGTACGCCGTCTTCAGGGCGTGGCTGGAGTCGGTGGGGACGGGCCCGCCGACGAGACGCGCGTTGATCAGGTCGGGCTGGTGCGCCACCCGGCCGGGACCGTACCGGCCGACCAGCCACCGCGCCTTCGGCAGCGCCCAGGTGTCCTGCACCGCGAGCCCCGCCGACCGCAGCCGGCCTGCCTCGGCCGCCGCCCGCCCGTCGTCGTACATCAGCGCCGGGCTCACCGGGCGGCCGGTGTCGTCCGTGAGCAGTACGGTCCCGGAGGTCCCGCACACCGCGAGTCCCGCCACCCGCACCCGCACCCCGTCGAGCGCGGCCCGGCAGGCCGCGCACACCGCCTCCCACCACTCCCCCGGATCCTGCTCGTGCCGCACCCCCTCCCGCCGCCCGCGCCGCAGGGGCGCCGCGCCGCTGCCGAGGACGCCGCCGTCGACCGTCACGAGCAGGGCACGCACCCCCTGCGTGCCGAGATCGATCCCGAGCCACGCCAAACCCATCCGGACCTCCCGCAGATAGCGAACGGTCTTGTGAACTTCCCATATCTCTCTGAGATTTCCCCCTGATTTCCCCGTGCACAAGGGATTGACGGGCTTCCTTCGCCGTTACACCCTCTGTTATCGAGTCGACTCGCACTGTTAACCCGGCCCGACCCCACCGCCCCACCGACGGAGGTCACGGATGAACAGGCACGTGCACGACCGCCGGCGCTTCCTCGCCCTGACCGCGGGGGCCGCCGCGACCCCGTTCCTCGCGGCCTGCGGCGCCGGCTTCGGCGGTGACGACGAGAAGAGCGACGGTTCGGCCGCGGACGACGTCACCGGCTCCTTCGACTGGCGGCGGGAGAAGGGCACGACGGTCAGGGCGCTGCTCAACAAGCACCCGTACGCGGACGCCCTGATCGCCGACCTGAAGTCCTTCACCGAGAAGACCGGCATCGAGGTGAAGTACGACGTCTTCCCCGAGGACAACTACTTCGACAAGCTCACCGTGGATCTGTCGAGCGGGCGGGCCTCGTACGACGTCTTCATGCTCGGCGCCTACATGGTGTGGCAGTACGGGCCACCGGGGTGGCTGGAAGACCTCGGCCCCTGGATGCGCAACTCCTCCGCCACCGGCGCCGAATGGGACCAGGCCGACTTCTTCCCGAACCTCCTGCAGGCCGACCAGTGGTCGCTGAAGGCGGGCGCGCCGCTCGGTCAGGGCGGGCAGTATGCGCTGCCGTGGGGCTGGGAGACCAACGTGGTCGCCTACAACACCGAGGTGTTCGACAGGCTGGGGCTGAAGCCCGCCGAGTCCTTCGACGAGCTGCGCGAGCTGGCCGGCGCCATCAAGAAGAGAGCCCCTGGCGCCGGGTTCGACGGGATGTACGGGATCGCCGTGCGCGGGTCCAGGAGCTGGGCGACCATCCACCCCGGGTTCATGACCATGTACGCCCGCAACGGGCTGCACGACTTCACCGTCAAGGGCGGGAAGCTCACCCCCGCCATGAACACCCCGAAGGCCGTCGCCTTCACCGAGGACTGGGCCGGCATGGTCAGGCAGGGCGGGCCGCCGTCCTGGACGTCGTACACCTGGTACCAGTGCTCCAGCGACCTCGGCGCGAAGAAGGCCGGGATGCTGTTCGACGCGGACACGGCCGCCTACTTCCAGGCCGTGAAGGGAGCCTCTCCCGCCTCGGGGAAGATCGCCTTCCACCCCGGGCCCAAGGGGCCGGACGGGTCGCTCGCCACCAACATGTGGATCTGGTCGCTCGGCATGAACGCCAGGAGCAGGCGGAAGAGCGCCAGTTGGCTCTTCCTTCAGTGGGCGACCGGGAAGGAGCACCTGCGCAGGGCCGCCCTCACGAACAACCACATCGACCCCGTACGGAAGTCGGTCAGCCAGGACGGCGCCTACAAGGACAAGATGCGGCACCTGCCCGGGTTCATCGAGACCTTCGAGACGGTCGTCGACCAGACGAAGATCCAGTTCACCCCGCAGGCCCAGTTCTTCGACGCCACCACCAGCTGGGCGGCCGGCCTCCAGGAGATCTACGGCGGGAAGGACGCCCGGTCCGTGCTGAACGGGCTGGCGAGCGACCTCAGGTCCAAGGTCGGCTGATGGGCCTGCGAGTCACCCTGCGCCCGTACCTCCTCGTCGTACCGGCGCTGCTCCTCACCTGCGGAATCCTCTACCCCTTCGCGCTCGGCCTGTACTACACGCTGTTCGACTTCTCGGCGAGCAAACCGCAGCCGGACATGGTGCGCTTCCAGAACTACGAGACCGTGTTCACGCAGGACGCCTTCTGGAACTCGGCCTGGGTGACCGTGCTGTACGCGGTCGGCGCGGCTGCCGTGGAGACCGTGCTCGGGGTCTCCGTCGCCCTGCTGCTGCACCGCTCGTCCCTGGTCGGCCGGGTGCTGGAGAAGATCCTGATCCTGCCCCTGATGATCGCCCCGGTGATCGCGGCGATCATGTGGAAGCTGATGCTCCAGCCGTCGGTGGGTGTGGTCAACCACCTGCTGAAGCCCTTCGGGCTCGGCGGGGTGCAGTGGACGGACACCCCGACGGGCGCCCTGTTGTCGTCGATCGCCGTGGACGTCTGGGTCTACACCCCGTTCGTGGCGATTCTGGCGCTGGCCGGTCTGCGGTCGCTGCCCACCTCCCCCTTCGAGGCGGCGGCCGTGGACGGCGCCGGCTGGTGGTACACCTTCCGGCGGCTGACCCTGCCGATGCTGTGGCCGTACGTCCTGGTCGCGGTGATCTTCCGGTTCATGGACTCGCTGAAGGTCTTCGACATCATCTACGCCCTGACGGAGGGCGGTCCGGGCGACTCCACGGTCGTCCTGCAGATCCGGGCCTATCTGGAGGCGATCCGCTTCCAGCGGTACTCCTTCGGGATCAGCTACACGATCGTGCTGTGGGCCGTGGTGTACCTGGCCGCGATGGTCCTCGTCCGGCATCTGGGGCGGATCCAGCGGAAGGCCGCGGAGGTGTCCCGGTGAAGCGACGCCTGGTGGGCCGGCTGGCCGATGCCGCCCTCATCCTCTACTTCCTCTTCGCGCTCTTCCCGATCGCCTGGATGGTGCTCCTCTCCCTCAAGCCCGCCGACCAACTCTTCAGCACGTACTTCTCGTTCACCCCGACGCTGGACTCCTACCGGACCGTGCTGGGGGACAGCGAGGGCATCCCCTTCGTACGGTTCTTCGTCAACAGCCTGGTGGTGTCGGTGGGCGCGGTCGCGCTCTCGCTGGTGGTCGGGCTGCCGGCGGCGTACGCCTCGGCGCGCTGGCGGTTCCGGGGCTCGGAGAACCTGATGTTCACGCTGCTGTCGTTCCGGTTCGCGCCCGAACTCACCGTGATCATCCCGCTGTTCGTGCTCTACCAGAAGCTGGGGCTGTTCGACACGTACGTCGGCATGGTGTGGGTGCTGCAGCTGGTCACGCTGCCGCTGGTGGTGTGGATCATGCGGTCGTACTTCACGGATCTGACACCGGAGCTGGAGCAGGCGGCGCTGCTCGACGGCTACTCCCGCAAGCAGGCCTTCTTCCGGGTGGCCCTGCCGCTGGTGAAGCCGGGCATCGCGGCGGTGTCCCTGCTGGCGTTCATCTTCGCCTGGAACAACTTCGTCTTCCCGCTGATCCTCACCTCCAGCTCCGCGCAGACCGTGACCGTGGGCGCGCTGTCCTTCCTGGGCGGCGACCGGCCCAAGTACAACCTCACGGCCGCGGCCGCACTGGTCTCCGTCGTACCGCCGCTGCTGCTGGCCCTGACCATCCAGCGGTATCTGGTGCGCGGGCTGTCGTTCGGGGCGGTGAAGTCATGAGCGTCGCACTGCGGGACGTGCACAAGGCGTACGGCCGGACGACCGCTCTCGACGGGATCGAACTCCGGGTGGAGGAGGGCGAGTTCTTCTGTCTGCTCGGGCCGTCCGGCGCGGGCAAGACCACCACGCTGAAGACCGTCGCCGGGCTTGAGCGGCCCGACTCCGGGACCGTCGAGATCGACGGCCGGGACGTGCGGGACGTGGAGCCGTACGACCGGGGTGTGGCCATGTGCTTCGAGAGCTACGCCCTGTATCCGCACCGCTCGGTGTACGACAATCTCGTCTCGCCGCTGCGCTCACCGAGGCACCGGCTGCCCGCCGCCGAGGCCCGGGAGCGGGTCGGGGCGATTGCCGAACTTCTCGGTATCAGCGGTCTGTTGGACCGCTCGGTGGGGCAGCTGTCCAACGGGCAGCGGCAGCGGGTCGCCCTCGGCCGGGTGCTGGTGCGTCCGGCCCGCGCCTTCCTCCTCGACGAGCCCCTCTCCCACCTGGACGCCAAGCTGCGCCAGCAGATGCGCGCCGAGCTGAAGGCGATCGGGGCCGTCCGGCGCACCACCACGCTGTACGTCACCCACGACTCCGTCGAGGCACTGGCGCTCGGCGACCGGATCGGGGTCATCCGGGACGGGCGGATCGTGCAGACCGGCACCCGGGAGGAGATCTGGTACCGGCCTTACGACACGGAGGTTGCGCGGGCCTTCGGGCGGCCGCGGATCAATCTGCTGCCGGGGACGGTGACGGAAGCCGGGGAATTCCGGTCGGTGGACGGCGCGGTCGAACTGCCGCTGCCCGTGCGGGCGTCCGCCGGCAGCGAGGTGCTGGTCGGGGTACGGCCCCGGGACGTCTCCCTGGCCGGGGACGGCCACCGGCTCTCCGGGTCCGTGTACGTGACCGAGGTGCTGGGCCGCTCCGTCGAGGTCACCGTGCGGATCGGCGCGCAGCACCTGTCGCTCGTCGTACCCCGGAGCGAGGCGGCCGGGCTGCGTCCCGACGAACCGGTCCGCCCGGCCGTCCGGGCTGAGAACCTGCTGGTGTTCGAGGCCGACCGGCCAGGGCGTCCGGGACGACGGATCGGGAAGAGCACGTGATGAGCAGTGGTGCACAGCAGGGACCCGCGGCCCGGCAGGCCGCCATGGCCGAGCGCGTGCTGGCCGAGGGCTCGGCCACCGCGGCCGAGCTGGCCGAGCGGTTCGGGGTGAGCCTGATGACGATCCACCGGGACCTGGACGAACTCGAACGGCAGGGGATCGTCAGGAAGTTCCGGGGCGGGGTGACCGCGCAGCCGTCCGGGGTGTTCGAGTCGAACGTGCAGTACCGGCTGAAGACCATGCGCCCGCAGAAGGCCGCGCTCGCCTCACACGCCCTGCGGCAGATCGAGCCCGGCATGGCGATCCTCCTCGACGACTCCACCTCCACGCTGGAGATAGCCCGTCGGCTCCGGCTCGGCGAGGTCACCCCGCTCACGGTCGTCACCAACTTCCTGGAGGCGATCAACCTCCTGGCCGGCCGGCGGGGCATCCATCTGATGGCCCTGGGCGGCGACTACGACGGGCTGCACTCCTCCTTCCTCGGGGTGTCCTGCGTGGAGGCGGTCGAGCAGCTGCGGGTGGACGTGGGCTTCGTGTCGACGTCGGGCGTGCACGGCGGCTACGCCTACCACCAGGAGCAGCACATCGTCTCCGTGAAGCGGGCGATGCTCGACGCGGCCGCGCGCAACGTGCTGCTGGTCGACCACACCAAGCTGGGCCGGGTCGCCCTGCACCGGGTGGCCCCGCTCTCCCGCTTCGACCTGCTGCTGGTGGACGACGGCGCGTCGGCGGAGGCGCTGCGCGACCTGGACGAGCACAAGGTGCGGTACGAGGTGTGCGCCACGGATCCGAGGGAGGGCGATGACCGCGCTGGAGTTACGTGAGCTGCGAAAGACCTACCGGTCGCGGGGCCGCCCGGCGGTGGAGGCGGTCCGGGGCCTGGACCTGGGACTGCGGTCCGGTGAACTCCTCGGGCTGCTGGGCCCGTCGGGGTGCGGAAAGTCCACCACGCTGCGGATGATCGCGGGTCTGGAGTCGGTGACCGGCGGGGACATCCTGGTCGGGGGCGCTTCGGTGACCGGCCGTCCGGCGCAGGAGCGGAACATCGGGGTCGCGTTCGAGAACTACGCGCTGTATCCGCCGCTGACGGTCGCGGAGAACCTGGCGTTCGGGCTGAGGGCGCGCCGGAGGAGCCTGCGCGGAGATGTGCGGCGCAAGGTCGCCGAGATCGCCGAGCGGGTCGGCCTCACCGACGTCCTCGACGCCCGCCCGGCTGGACTGTCCAGCGGGCAGAAGCAGCGCGTTTCGCTGGCCCGGGCGCTGATCCGGGAACCGGACGTCCTCCTGCTGGACGAGCCGCTGTCCCATCTCGACGCGGCCCAGCGCGACACCACCCGCCGGGAGCTCAAGCGCATCCAGCGCGACCTGGGCCACACCACGATCCTGGTCACGCACGACCAGGAGGAGGCCCTGTCCCTCGCCGACCGGATCGCCGTCATGCGGGACGGTGTGATCCAGCAGCTCGGCACGCCCTACGAGATCTACGACAGCCCCGCCACGTCCTTCGTGGCGGACTTCGTCGGCGAGCCCGCGATCAACCTGCTGCCCGGCACCGCCACCGCCGACGGCCACGTACGCCTGTCCGCCGGGGTGCGGATCGCGCTCCCGGTGCCGGTGGCCGAGGGGCGGGCCGTGGTGGTCGGCATCCGCCCCGAGGACCTGAGCCTCACCGGCGACGGCGGCATCCCCGCCCGGGTCGTGGCCCATGAACCCCTGCTGGAGTCGGGCATCGCCACCCTCGCCCTCGACGGGGTGGAGCGGCACCTGGTGGTGCTCACCGGGCCCGAGGTGCGCCTCGCGCACGACGAGCGGGTCCGGGTGGCGGCCGGACTCACCCATGTCTTCGACGCCGAGACGGGAGACACCCTGCGATGACCTCCAGTGTGCGTGTGGTGGCCGCCGGCGACCACTTCGTCCTGCCGTCCCTCATCACGGCCGCCCTCGGGCAGGAAGCCGCCTGTGATGTACGGGAGTTGACCCTGGGCTGGCCCCTCGAACCGTTCGGGCCGGTCGCCGAGGTGAGCGAGGCCAGTGACGCCGAGGACGAGCTGATCTCCGCCCTCGACGGCGCGCAGGTCCTGGTCACGCAGATGGGTCCGGTCACCGAACGCGTCCTTGGCGCCTGCCCCCAGCTGCGGCTGGTGGTGGTCTGCCGGGGCGGGCCGGTCAACGTCAACCTGGACGCGGCGAAGCGGCACGACGTCCGGGTGTGCTTCGCGCCCGGCCGCAACGCCGCCGCCACCGCCGAGTTCACCGTCGGCCTGCTCCTCGCCGCCCTGCGCCGCATCCCACAGGCCCATGAACTCCTGGCCCGCCAGGGGAGTTGGGCCGGATCGGCGTACTACACCTACGAGCGCGGCGGACTGGAGCTGGAGGACCTGCCGGTCGGGCTGGTCGGCTACGGCGCGGTGGGCAGCCGGGTGGCGCGGGTGCTGTGCGCCTTCGGGGCGCGGGTGATGGTGTACGACCCCTATGTGCGCGGGGAGGTGCACGGGCTGCGGATGCCTTCGCTGGACGACCTGTTGCGCCGCTCCGCCGTCATCACCCTGCACGCCCGGCTCACCGCCGAGACCCGCGGTCTGATCGGTGCCCGTGAGCTGGCGCTGCTGCCGCCCGGAGCGGTGGTGGTGAACGCGGCCCGGGGGCCGCTGCTGGACGAGGACGCGCTGTGCGACGCGCTGGAGGGCGGGCGGCTCGCGGCGGCGGCCCTGGACACCTACGCCCGCGAACCGCTCCCGCCGGACTCCCGGCTGCCCGCTCTGGCCGACCGTGTCGTCCTCACCCCGCACCTGGGCGGGGCCAGCCGGGCGGTCGCGGAGAAGGCGGCCCGGATCGCCGCCGCCGAGGTGGGCCGCTGGGTGCGCGGGGAGCCGCTCGCGCACTGTCTGACGTGAAGGGGAGCCGCATGTACGTCGGGATCGATGTGGGCACGTCCATGGTGAAGGCCGCCGCCTTCGACCGCGGCGGCCGTGAACTGGCCGTCGAGGCACGGCCGGTGGGGCTCAGTCTGCGCGGCGGGGCCGTGGAGCAGGACATGGAGGAGGTGTACGGGGCAGTCGTCGCCGTCCTGCGGGCGCTGACCGCTCGGGTACCGGAGCCCGTGGAGCTGGCCGGGCTGACCGGGCAGGGCGACGGGGTGTGGCTGGTGGACGCGGCGGGCCGACCGGTGCGGCCCGCGGCCTCCTGGATGGACGGCCGGGCCCACGCACTGGTCGACCAGTGGCTGGCGGACGGCACCTTCGAGAGCGTCTTCCGGCGCACCGGCAGCGCGATGTTCCCGGGCTGCCCGGGCCCGCTGCTGGCGTGGCTGGACCGGTACGAGCCGACGTCCCTGGAGGCGGCCGCGGCGGCCGTGTACTGCAAGGACATGGTCTTCCAGCGGCTGACCGGCGCGGCGCGGGCGGTGACGGACGTGTCGGACGCGTCGATGCCGTTCCTGGACCCGCGCACCCGGTCCTACGACAACCGGGTGGTGGAGCTGCTCGGCCTGACCCACCGCCGGGGCCTGTTCGCGCCGGTCAGCGATCCGGTGGCGACGGGCGAGGCGCGCGGCGCGGGGCTGCCGCCCGGCACCCGGCTGGCGAACGGCCCGTACGACCTGCCGGCCTGTGCGCTCGGCGCGGGCGTCACCGCGCCCGGTGACGGCCTGCTGATCGTCGGCACCTGCCTGGCCGCCCTGGTCGCCACCACGGACCTGGACCTGGGCGGCGAACCGGCCGGCCTGTACATCTCCACCGACCGGCCCGGTCACTGGCTGCGCGCGATGCCCGCGATGGTCGGCACGGCGGCCCTGGACTGGGTGCTGAGCACCACGGGCGTGCGGCACGAGGAGGTGGACGCCCTGCTGGCCGCCACCCCGCCGGGCGCCCACGGGGTGCGCGTGCTGCCGTACTTCGCGCCCTCCGGCGAGCGCGCCCCCTTCGTGGAGCCCCGGCTGCGGGCCGAACTCACTGGTGTCTCCCTGGAGTCGACGCCCGCCGACCTGATCCGCGCCACCTGCGAGGGCATCGGCTACGCGGCCCGGCACTGCCTGGCGGCGGCGGGTCTGACCGGGACGCTGGCGGTGTGCGGCGGCGGCACCCGCAGCCCCGCCTGGATGCGGCTGCTGGCGGACGTGCTGGGCCGCCCGCTGCGGGTGGTGGAGGGCGAGGTGGGCGCGCGGGGCGCGGTGCTCGCGGCGGCCGAGCGGTTCGGCACGGCCCTGGACGCGGCGGCCTGGACCGAGCCGACCCGCGTCGTGCAGCCGGACGCGGACCGGGCCGCGTACTACGCGAAGGGGTACGAGGAGCACCTGGGCCGCCTGGCTCAGGCACGCGAACGGGCCCGGAGCTGACCGGGCCCGTTCGGCGGGACGTGCAGGACGTGCAGGTCGCTTTACAGGTTGCTGAAGTCGGGGCCCTTGGTGCGGGTCCGCTTGATCTCGTAGAAGCCGGGGACGGAGGCCACGGCGAGGGTGCCGTCCCACAGGCGGGCCGCCTCCTCGCCCTTGGGGGCGGGGGTGACGACCGGGCCGAAGAAGGCGATCTGCTCGCCGTCGGGGCCCGGGACCGCGATGACCGGGGTGCCGACGTCCTGGCCGACCTTCTCGATGCCCTCCTTGTGGGAGGCGCGCAGCTCGGCGTCGAACTCGAAGTCCTTCTGCTCGGCGTACTCGATCAGCTCGGCGGGCAGGCCGACGTCCGCGAGCGCACCGGCGATGGCCTCCAGGGTCGCGCCCTCACCGTTGTTGTGGAAACGGGTGCCGAGCGCGGTGTAGAGGGGGCCGAGGACGTCCGCGCCGTGCTTCTGCCAGGCCGCGGTGACCACGCGCACGGGCTGCCACGCCTTGACGGCGAGCATCTCCCGGTACTCCTCGGGCAGCTCGTCCAGCTTGTTCTCGTTGAGGACGGCGAGGCTCATGATGTGCCAGCGGACCTCGATCTCGCGGACCTTCTCCACCTCCAGCACCCAGCGGGAGGTCATCCAGGCCCAGGGGCACAGCGGGTCGAACCAGAAGTCCACGGGGGTCTTGCCGCTCGTGGTCACGGTCTCGGACATGCGTCTCCTCAGCGAAATGGGCTTTTGAAGCGGCAACATTCCCCTGGTCACCCTCATTCCCTGGTGCCCCGTGTCAGGGGCGCGTGGCAGGATCGGTGCTGTTCCGCGCCATCCAAGCGACCACGAGGGAGTGCCGCCCGTGCCCGGTGAGAATCTGACCCGCGACGAGGCCCGTGAGCGGGCCGCCCTGCTGTCTGTCGACGGGTACGAGGTGGCGCTGGACCTGCGCTCCGCCGTGGGCGACGGGGACGGCGGGCCGCGCACCTTCCGCTCGGTGACCACGATCAGGTTCCGCTGCAACGAGCCGGGCGCGTCCACGTTCGCCGACCTGGTCGCGCCGAGTGTGACCTCGGTCACGCTCAACGGGAAGGATCTGGACCCGGGTGAGGTCTTCGACGGTTCCCGGATCGCGCTGGAGGACCTGGCCGCCGAGAACGAGCTGACGGTCGACGCGCAGTGCGCCTACTCCCGCACCGGCGAGGGCATGCACCGCTTCGTGGACCCCGAGGACGGCGAGGTCTACCTCTACACACAGTACGAGCCGGCCGACGCCCGCCGTGTCTTCACCAACTTCGAGCAGCCGGACCTGAAGGCGCCGTACCGCTTCGAGGTGCAGGCGCCCGAGGGCTGGACGGTGTGGAGCAACGGCGCCGGGGAACGCGCCGACGGCGTCTGGCGGTTCGCGGAGACGAAGCCGATCTCGACGTACATCACCTGCGTGGTGGCGGGGCCGTACCACTATGTGACGGACTCCTACGAGCGCACCCTGGAGGACGGGACGAAGCTGGAGATCCCGCTCGGCGCCCTGTGCCGCAAGGGACTCGCGCCCTACTTCGACGCCGACGACGTCTTCCTGGTCACCAAGCAGGGCCTGGACTTCTTCCACGAGCACTTCGACTACCCGTACCCGTTCGGGAAGTACGACCAGGCGTTCGTGCCCGAGTACAACCTGGGCGCGATGGAGAACCCGGGGATGGTGACCTTCCGCGAGGAGTACATCTTCCGCGGGAAGGTGACGCAGGCGTCCTACGAGGCGCGGGCCAACGTCATCCTGCACGAGATGGCGCACATGTGGTTCGGCGACCTGGTCACCATGGTGTGGTGGGACGACCTGTGGCTGAAGGAGTCCTTCGCGGACTTCATGGGCACGTTCGCGAACGTCGGCGCGACCCGTTTCACCGACGCCTGGGTCACCTTCGCCAACCGCCGCAAGGCCTGGGCCTACCGCGCGGACCAGCTGCCCTCCACGCACCCGATCACGGCGGACATCCGCGACCTGCAGGACGCCAAGCTCAACTTCGACGGCATCACGTACGCCAAGGGCGCCTCCGTGCTGAAGCAGCTGGTGGCCTACGTCGGCGAGGAGGCCTTCCTGGAGGGCGCCCGCCGCTACTTCAAGCGGAACGCGTACGGCAACACGCGCCTGGGCGACCTGCTGTCGGTGCTGGCGGAGACCAGCGGCCGGGACATGTCCGCGTGGGCCCGCTCCTGGCTGCAGACGGCCGGGGTGAACTCGCTGACCCCGCAGGTGCTGCTGGACGCCGAGGGCCGGGTGGCCGAGCTGGCGGTGGTGCAGGAGGCGCCGGAGTCGCACCCCGAGGAGCGCCCGCACCGGGTCGCGGTGGGCCTGTACCGGCGCACCGCCGAGGGCGCGCTGGAGCGGTACGCGCGCGTGGAGACGGACGTCGAGGGTCCGCGCACGGTGGTGGCGGAGCTGGCCGGCGCCGAGACCCCGGAGCTGGTGCTGGTCAACGACGACGACCTGACCTACTGCAAGATCCGCTTCGACGAGACCTCGCTGGCCACCCTGCGCGAGCACCTGGGCGCGCTCACCGACCCGCTGGCGCGGGCCCTGTGCTGGTCCGCGCTGTGGAACCTGACCCGGGACGCCCTGCTGCCGGCGCGGGACTTCGTGGACCTGGTGCTGCGGTTCGCGGGCCGGGAGTCCGACATCGGCGTGCTGCAGATGCTGCACGCCTGGGCGAACTCGGCGCTGGTGCACTACGCGGCGCCCGAGTGGCGGGCGGCCGGCGAGGAGTTGCTGGCCGAGGGCGCGCTGCGGGAGCTGCAGGCGGCCGAGCCCGGCAGTGAGCACCAGCTGGCCTGGGCGCGCTTCTTCGCGACGGTCGCCTCCGGCGGGACGGACCTGGCGCTGCTGAAGGGTCTGCTGGACGGCACGGAGACGGTCGAGGGCCTGGACGTGGACCAGGAGCTGCGCTGGGCGTTCCTGGGACCGCTGGCGGCCCACGGGGTGGCCGACGAGTCCGTCCTCACGGCCGAACTGGCCCGTGACGACACGGCGTCCGGCAAGCGCCACCAGGTCCGCTGCCTGGCCGCGCGCCCGTCGGCGGCGGTCAAGGCACAGGCCTGGGCGCAGGTCGTGGAGTCCGACGCCCTGTCGAACGCGCTGGTGGAGGCGACGATCGCGGGCTTCGACCAGCCCTCGCAGCGGGAGCTGACGGCGCCGTACGCCGAGAAGTACTTCGCGGCGATCGAGCGGGTGTGGCAGGAGCGGTCGATCCAGATCGGCATGGACGTCGTACGGGGCCTGTTCCCCGGCTTCCAGGACCGTCAGGAGACGCTGGACGCGACGGACGCGTGGCTCGGGGCCCACGCGGACGCGGCGCCCGCGCTGCGCCGGCTGGTGCTGGAGGCGCGGGACGATCTGGCGCGGTCGCTGCGCGCACAGGCGTGCGACCAGGCGGCCGCCGACGCCTGATCCTTGGCCTGAGCTTCCCCGGTCGGTGACCGTTACGGAATTCAGTCAATAGCGCCCGTAACCCCTGGTCCACACCCGATTGGACCAGGGGTTTTCCACCCCTACTCGACACCCGA
The DNA here is from genome assembly GCF_002242805.1 of Streptomyces diastatochromogenes. Classification (GTDB taxonomy): domain Bacteria; phylum Actinomycetota; class Actinomycetes; order Streptomycetales; family Streptomycetaceae; genus Streptomyces; species Streptomyces diastatochromogenes. Next base: position 204,646 of record NZ_MCGQ01000041.1, read on the forward strand.
ACACTTGCCCTTTAGTACCGTCTTGTCAGCATTCCTCGACGACCGTGTAACAGCGGTTAAGGGTGGGACAGAGCGCGGGAATCTCGGGGCCATGACGCACAACACCCCGCTCTCCCCCCGCCCCCTCCGTCACCTCTCCGAGGTCCACCGCCGTGTTCTGACGGCGGCCCAGCTCCGCTCCCACGGCGTCTCCACGGCCGAGCTGAACGAGCAGTGCCGCCCCGGCGGCCCCTGGCAGCCGCTGCTGCCGAACGTGATCCTGCTCCACCCCGGCCCGGCGACGAGCGAGGAGCGGCTGCACGGGGCGCTGCTGTACGCGGCACGGGAGTCGGCCCCGGGCGTCCCGGCCCAGCCCACCGCCGACGAGCCGCACCGCCCGGTGTACGCGGACGCCGTCATCACCGGCCTGGCGGCCCTCACCCTGCACGGCTTCTCCTCCACCCCGCCGCTCCTGTCCCTGGACCGCGTCGACGTCCTGATCCCCCGCCTGCGCCGCCTGCGCTCCGCGGGCTACGTCCGCGTCCTGCGCACCCCCTCCCTCCCCACCCCCTGCGCGGTGACGGGCCTGCCGGTGGCACCGGTGCCGCGCGCGCTGGCCGACGCGGTGGCGGAACTGACGGACGCGGCCGCGGTACGCCGCCTGCTGACCGAGGCGGTACGCGCCGGCCACTGCGAACCGGCCGCGGTGGTACGGGAGCTGACCAACGCGAAGCTGCTGACCCGCCCGCACGTGGTGGACGCGGTGGACTCGCTGGTGGCCGAGGGCCGAGCCATCGCGGAGGACCGCCTCTACCGGATGGTCAGCGAGTACGGCCTGCCCGACCCCGTCTGGAACGTGGACCTGCGCCTGCCCGGCGGCCCCCACCTCGGCGGCCTGGACGCCTACTGGCCCGAGCAGGCCGTCGCGGTCGAACTGGACACCCGCGCCCCCCGCCAGGACGAGGACGCCCTCTGGTCGGAATACGCCCGCAAGCGCGAGCACTTGGAACGCCTGGGCATCACGGTCGTCTACATCACCCCCAGGAAGCTCCGTGAGTCCCTGGAACAACAGGCGACGGTGGTCCGCACGGCCCTGATGGCCTCCGGCGACCGCGACCCGGCCGCCTATGTCGTGGTGCTGCCCCGGTAGTGACGGACGGAGGCGACACCAGGAGGGGAGAGGAGGGGCCACCGGGGCGATGCCGGTGGCCCCTCCTCATGTCCAACTCCCGTCACGCTCAAGCGCGTTACGGTGGACCGATGAGCGATGAATCCGTCGTACTGCGCCCCGCACGCGAGGACGATCTGCCCGTGCTCGAACGGTTCCTGCTGGAGCCGCAGAGCGCCGGGCCGTTCCAGTGGTACGGGTGGTCGGACCCCGGGCGGTTCAGGCGGCGCTTCGCCGAGAACGGGATGCTGGGCGAGGACGGCGGCCTGCTGGTCGTGGAGTCGGCCGCCGAGCCGCTCGGGTTCGTCGCCTGGCGGAAGGTCGTCGTCTCGCCCTCCACCCACTGCTGGAACATCGGCGCCCAGCTGCTGCCCGAGGCCCGCGGGCGCGGGGTCGGCAGCCGGGCCCAGCTACAGCTCGTCCGCCACCTCTTCGCCCACACCCCCGTGATGCGGATCGAGGCGGACACCGAGGCCGAGAACATCGCCGAACAGCGGGCCCTGGAGAAGGCCGGCTTCACTCGCGAGGGCGTACTGCGCGGCATCGTCTTCCGGGACGGGAAGTGGCGGGACGGCGTCGCCTACAGCGTGCTGCGCGGCGACCCGCTGCCCGCCCACGTGTGAGGCGTACACCTCGTCGAGCAGCGCGGCGTACGCGGCGATCATGCGGGTGCGGCTGAAGCGCTCACGGCTGCGTTCCAGGGCGGGAGCCAGCTCGGCGCGGCCCGTGATCGCGGCCGTCCAGGCGAGGGCGATGGCGCCGGGGTCGGGCGGGGTGACGAAGCCGTGGCCGGTGACGATCGCCGCGCTGTCGCCGACGTCCGTCGTCACCGGGACGGCACCGCACATCATGCCCTCGATCAGGCACAGCGGCGCCGCCTCCCCGGAGACGGAGGTCAGGGCGACGACGTCGGAGCCCGCGTAGACGGCCTCCATGTCGTGCCGTACGCCCAGGAGGTGGACCCTCTCCGCGAGCCGGCGGTCCTCGCCGAACGCGACCTCGATGTCGGCCCACAGCGACGGGTTCCCGTCGGTCATGCCCGCGCCGCACATCAGGACGTGTCCCTCGGGCTCGCGCGCCAGCCACGCGCGGGCCGCCCGGAGGAAGAGGGGCACGTTCTTCATCTGCGCGTACCGGGCCGCGAAGACCACCACCGGGGCGGCGGCCGGAATGCCCAGGGACGCGCGGAACGCCAGCCGGGCCGCCGGGTCCGGGCGGAAGCGCAGCAGGTCGACGCCGTTGGGGATCACGTGCAGCAGGTCGGCCGGGATGCCGGCGGCCTCGTAGGCGGCCCGCGTCGACTCGGCGCAGCACACGCACGCCGCCACCGTGCCGTCGGCGATTGCGGCCTTCAGCTCGTCCAGGGCGGGGCCCTGGTTCTCGGGGTCGGAGCGGTGCAGGCAGACCACGACCGGGCGGCGGGGCAGGCCGCCCTGGTTCAGGAGGGCCAGCGGCTGTTCCTTGAGGGAGAGGATCACGTCCGCCCCGGCCATGGCCCGAGCCGTTTCGGCCAGCTCCGGCCCGCTGAAAACGGACGCCGCGACCGAGCCGTCCACCAGGCCCGCGGTGCGGCCCAGCGAGGTGACGCCGACCTCGCCGGCCGTCAGCGCGCGGTAGCAGTGGTCGTCCTCCATGCGCTGCCGGGTGGCCTCGCGATGGACCTCGCCATGGATGCTGAGTACCTGGTGGGACTGGCCGCCCTCGGCCAGTCCCAGTACGACGTCGCTGTGCACGATCCTGGCTCCTCCGGAGAAGAAGCCCTCGTAGACCGACAGCACACGCAGTCCGTGCCTCGCGCGCACACGACCACCCGCCTTGCATAAATGATCGAGAAGATCGAGCCATCCCCGTCCATAGCGGGATAGCCGATATGAGGCGGTACGGACATTGCGGGCGCGTTAACACGGAACGACAGGAATGAAACGTTGGCTAACAGAATTCCCCGTCGATCACCGCGTCCATGTCCCCGGCCCAGTCCCCGTTGAAATTCAGCGCCAGCGCATGGCGGCCGTCCTCCGTCGCCACCGCCCCGGACGCGGAGCCGTGGATGCCGCCGCCATGGCCCCAGACATGAACACCGCAGGTCAGCTCGGTGTCCATGAGGCCGAGGCCGTAGCGGGTGTTCGGGATGCCGTCCGCCCGTACCGTGGTCTTCATTTCCTTCAGCTGCTGCGGCGGAAGGAGTTTCCCGCGCAGCAGAGCGCTGTAGAAGCGGTCCAGATCCGCGGAATTCGAGATCATTTCACCGGCCGAGGACGCGATGGACGGGTTGAGCTTCGTGACGTCGTACGACGGACCCGTCGCCGTCTGGGCGAGTTTCGAGTAGGCACGGCTGCTGGGGTGCGGGACGGTGACCTGGGTGCCGGGGACGGAGGTGGCCGTGAGGTGCAGGGGGCCGATGATGCGGTGGGTGATTTCCGTGGCGTACGAGTGGCCCGTCACCTTCTCGATCACCATGCCGGCCAGGACGTAGTTCGTGTTCGAGTACCCCCAGGACGCGCCCGGCTTGAAGTCCGGCTCGTGCTTCATCGCGATCGCGACCAGGTCGCGCGGGGTGAGCGTGTCGTAGCGGTGCGCGAAGAAGCCGTCCTTGGTGAAGTAGGTGCGGCCGAAGTCGTCGTCGGCGGTGTAGTTGTAGATGCCGCTGGTGTGGTTGAGGAGCCGGCGGACGGTGATGCGGCTCCCGTCGTGGCCGTGGCCGTGCACCACCCCGGGCAGCCACTTCTCCACCGTGTCGTCCAGCGACAGCCGGCCCTCCGCCTCCAGCTGGAGCAGGACCGTGGAGACGAACGTCTTGGTGATGCTGCCGACGCGGTAGCGGTCGGCCGTCGAGCGCGGTGCGCCCGTGCGGGTGTCGCCCACGCCGGCCGTCGTGGACCAGGTGCCGTGGGCGTCCTTCGCGGTGGCGGTCACCCCGGGAACCCCGGCCTGGACGGCCGCCTCGATCGCCTTGCGCGTGGCGGAGTGGCCGCCCGTGGCGGGGCCGGCCGCGAAGGCCGGGCCCGCCAGGGCCGCCGACAGGAGCAGGGCGGTGGCGCCCACCAGCGTCGTACGTGCACGCATGTCTTCCCCCAACTGTGCCGTTCGGTTCGGTCGGGGGGAGGGACCTGGTGGTGGTGTGCGAAGGTTGCCTGCCTGTAGGCCGGTTGAGTGAGTTTCAGCCCTTCTTGAGCACCAGCTCGGTGTTCCGGTCGGCCGCGCTGCCCGCGAGGGTCGTCCTGGCACCGGGCGCGTTGTAGGCCAGCTCGCGGTAGAGGGCGGCGAGGCCGGTCTGGGAGAGGTCGGCGAAGTCCGTGCGGTGCGGGGCGGCGGACTCGATCAGGGTGGTGAACAGGGAGATCGTGCCGTCCTTGTTGTCCACCAGCTCGACGACGCGGGCGAGGTGGGGGTAGTCGATGTGCGAGGCGGTGGAGATCTCCCAGAAGGAGCGGCCGCCGGAGGCCTGGTGCGGGGTGATGACGTTCTTGTGGATGTGGCCGTTCACCCAGGCCAGCACGTTGCCGTGGGAGGCGAGGAGGGACACCACCTCGGCGCCGTTGTGGCGGCGCTCCCCCGGGTGGGCCGGGTCGCGGCGGGTGTTGGTCATCGTCTTGCTGGTGTGGTGGCTGAAGACGACGGCGTAGGAGTCCTTGTTGTCCTTGAGCGTCTTGTCCAGCCACTTCAGCTGGGCGGTGCCGACGGAGCCCTCGTAGTGGCCGCCCGCGTCGGTGGTGTCGAGGCTGATGCCGATGACGTCGTCGGAGATACGGAAGGCGTAGTACTGGGTGCCCGCGTCCAGGTTCGCCGAGGAGTAGCCGTGGCCGACCGGGCCGTGGCCCTGGTGGGCGGGGTCCAGGTGGGCCTTCAGATAGTCCGCGGAGGTGTACGGCGCCCGCTTCTCGTCCGGGGTGACCGAGCGCATGGAGCGGGCGTGGGCCTTGAGGAAGTCGCGGTAGCCGACGCCCTTGGGGTCGGTGGCGTTCTTGATGGCGTCCTGGAGCTTCTTGGCCTCGGCGGCGGAGACGTTCATCAGCTTCTTGCCGCCGATGGCCGCCTCGGCGAGGTAGGGGTCGCCGTGGGAGCCGTAGCAGCCGAGCGGGAGGGAGTCGTGGTTGCCGACGGTGGAGTACCAGGGCAGGTTGAGGCCGGGGCTCTTCACCTCGCGGACGGCGGCGGCCAGGAAGCCCTTCAGGTACGGGAAGCCGAGCGCCTTGTCGCCGTCGCGGGTGGTGGAGTCGGGCTGCCAGTACAGCTTGAGGCCGCTGTTCTGCACGCCCTCGTAGTGCCGCGGGTCCCCGGAGTTGGGGGTGATGCGGCCGCCGCTCATCACCTTCATGAACCACTCCAGTTCGGAGTGGGCGTTGTTGTCGGTGTTGTCGCCGGTGGTCATCACGAAGTGCAGCGGGGCGCCGGTGACGGGGGCGCCGCGCAGCGCGTTGACCCGCTCGACGAGCGAGATGGCGCCGGGCACGGTCAGCGCCTCCTGCGGGCGCCAGGCGTGCGGGTCGGTGGAGCGCAGGTACTCCAGCCGCAGCGGGTGCTGGACGTCCTGCAGGTGCAGGTCGGTGAACTGCACGAAGGCGGCGAGGGTGGTACGGCGGCTCGCGCGGCCGGACTTGGGCGTGGCCAGCTCGCTGCGCACGACCCGCTTCCAGCCCGGGCCGTCGCCCAGGCGCCGGTAGCCGGAGCTGTTCCGGGGGGCGGCGACGGAGGACAGGGTGGTGCCCTTGGTGTAGGGGGCGAGCGGGCTCGCAGCGGAGGCCTGCCGGGAGTGGGCGACGGGCGCCTCGGCGGCTCTGGTGGCGGCCTGGCTGTCGGTGGTGCGCAGGGCGTAGCCGACGCCCGCGGAGAGCGAGACCGCTCCGGCGGCGGCGAGGACGGTACGGCGGTGGACCCCCAGTGCGGAGGTGGCGACAGAGCGTATGCGCGACATGGCGCGATCTCCCCGAGTGCGAACGCGTCGGCAGTGGTCGCGGGCGATCGCTCTCGCGAACATCCCGCTCGCTCTGGATGCTTGGCACCGGGAATGACCTGTACGTGAACACGACAGCAACGCGCAGCGCCGATCACCGTACGTGGATCTCTGGCCACCCTTCACGCCCACGACCGCTCCTCGGGCGGCCGGGCAACGGTCACTCCGTGTTCATTTTCCGGGGTAGTGCAGCTATTCGACCCGCCCCGCCGCCGGCCGCTCGTGCCACAGCCGCAGCGCCGTGTCGATGAGCGGCACCCGGTTCAGACCGGGTACGGCGGCCAGGTCCTGCCAGGCGGCGAAGTCGGTGGAACCGCCGACCTCGTGCCGGAGTTCACCGTCGGTCACCTCACCCGCGTAGACGAGCCGCACGCCGTGATAGTCCGTACGGCGGCCGAACAGACGGGAGCCGGTGAGCCGGAGGGAGTCCACGCCGAGGAGACCGGTCACCTCGATGCGGTAGCCGGTCTCCTCGGCCACCTCGCGGCGGACGGTGTCGTACGGGTCCTCGCCGTGCTCCATGCCGCCGCCCGGCAGCACCCACTCGGGGGTGCCGTCGGGGCCCGGCGAGCGGGCGAGCAGGATCTGTCCGTCGCGGACGCACACGGCGTAGGCCGCCACCCTCAGCTTCCGTCGCATGGACGGACGTTAGCGCGCGGTGTCCGGGTTGGCGGGCGAATATTCCGGCGCGGACCAGCGCAGGGGCAGGGCGGCGGGAGTCTCCACCGCCTCCTCGACGGTGAAGCGGACCGTCCGCTCGCCGTCGGCCGTGAACTCGGTACGGGCCTCGCCGGTGAGCTGCAGCACCGTGCCGGTCGTCCAGTCCAGGAAGAGCAGCCCGGCGCGCGGGTCCGTGCGCAGGTTGCCGAGGGTGAGGAACATGGCGTTGCCGGCGTAGTCCGGCCAGGTCAGTTCGCGCGGTGAGACGACCTGGACGAAGCCGGGGTTGCCGCCGCGGTGGCTGACGTCGGCTCCGCCGGGGTGTGCGGTGGCCAGGAAGAAGGTGTCGGCTGCGGCGATGAACTCGACCTGGTCCGCTTGCAGTTGGTCCGTCCGTCGGGGTGCTCCCGGGGTGCGGTCGTCGATCCGCTCGTACGACTCCCGGCGCTGGATGTATTTGGGGCAGTTGGAGAAGACGTGGTCCGCTTCTATGGCGAAGCCCCTTGTTGTCGGCCTCAGCCGACCATTCAGGCGCATGCGGCGGCGGGTGCGGGGGTCGAGGGCGATGGTACCGACGAGGGTGCCCGGGGTTTTCAGGGCCATGGTGAGTGGGTCAGTCAGGTCGTCGTTCGGGTGTGGGTCATCTGTGGTTGCTCGCGCAGTTCCCCGCGCCCCTTTGGGTTGGCTGTCCAGCCGTTGGCCAGAATCCGCGACCACGGACATCTGGCGGGGACCCGTGGCCCGGACGAAACCGGGTGTGCCCGTGAGCGCCGAAGCCCACACCCTCCCCGTCGCCGGATCCGCCGCGCCCACCACCAGCAGGGGCTGAAGCTCCAGGAAAGCCGCCGCGACCGGCTTGATGTCCTGGCCGAGGGAGCGGCCGACGTGGTCGGCGCGGTCCCGGACGCCGACCAGGTCCTGCAGGGCGCGCGAGCCCGCGTGATAGCCGCTCATGGCTAGAAGAAACCGCAGGTCGGGGCGTCCGCGTGCGGGGCCGGGGCGCTCTCGGCGCCGAGCGGTCCGGAAATCTCCAGGCGGGTGCCGTCCGGGTCGTGGAAGAAGATTCCGCCCGAGGCCGCCCCCTCCCGGTGGGCCACCACGCCCTCGTGGGCGAAGTCGACCCCGGCGCCGCGCAGCGCCGTCTCGTACTCCCGGACCCGCTCGATCGAGTCGGCCGTGAAGGCCAGGTGGTGCAGTCCGGCCCGGCCGCCGTCGTACACCCCTTGCGCCTGCTGCCAGAGGGTGAGGACGGGGCCTTCGCCGCCGTCGCCCAGGAACGCGTACCGACGGTCGTCCTCCTTGCCCTCGGTGAGCAGGGTGAAGCCCAGGACGTCCCGGTAGAAGGCGAGCGAGCGGTCGAGGTCGGTGACGTTGAGGCCGGTGTGGCCGGTGCGCAGAGTCATGGCTTCCCTTTCAGGCTTATAACCTTCGACTTCACGTTAGAGGGTTAGAAGCGGAAGCGCAACCGGTCACGTACCCTTGAGGGGTTAGCCGAGAAGGAGTGCCCGATGTCCGCCGCCCGCGATCCCCGCCCGCTCACCGGTGAGCCGCTCGCCCTCGACCTGATCAACACCCGGTGGAACAAGGAGGGCGTCACCCAGGACCTGCTCGCCGACGCCGAGGGGCTCGCGGTGTGGCTCGCGAGCAACGGGCTCGACGGCACCCACGCGGCCGACGCGGCCGTACTGGACCATCTGCGCCAGGCGCGGGAGGCGCTGCAGGCCGCGGTGGACGGGTCACTGGCCGAGGGGGCACCGCTCGTCGACGCCGTCCTCGCGCACGGGCGCATCCGGCCCCGGCTGACCGAGCGGGGGGCGGCCGAGGAGCCCGAGTTCGCCGACCCCGCCTGGGGCCCGGCCTGGCTGGCCGCCCGGAACTACCTGGAACTTCTGGCGCAGGCCCCGGACCGGATCCGCGGCTGCGCCCACGAGTCGTGCATCCTGCACTTCTTCGACACGTCCAGGAACGGCACCCGCCGCTGGTGTTCGATGGCCGGGTGCGGCAACCGGGCGAAGGCGTCCCGTCATTACGCCCGCTTGAAGGAGAACTGAGCGAATTACGGACCAGACAGGTCCAATCCACTCAGAACCCATCGCGGGTTTTCCCCATACATCCATATCGATTCGGTCAACGGTCCCCAAATTTCGGCCCTTTGGGTAAAGCTGTGCCCTCGTCCGGCACTGGATTCTTTACCTACAAGGGATGCCGATGACCCACACCCCCGAGCGCGACCCGATACCCGGCCACAGACGCCTGGCCCGCATAGGCCTGGCCGTGGGCGTGGTGGCCGCTCTCTGCGCGACCGGGCCGATACCCCTGGCCCTCGCCGCGGACGCGCCGCCCGCCGCGGCCACCGACCCCGGCGTCAAGTCCGCCCATGACAAGCTCGGTTCGGACGACGCCGACCTGCTCGCCGAGGCCAAGGCGGACGGCGACAAGAACGTCACGATGATGATCGCGACCGCGCCCGGGAAGACCGAGCAGGTCACCGAGGAGCTGGACGCGGTCAAGGGCGGCTCGGTGGGCCGTACCTACGACAAGCTCGGCTACGTCCGCGCCACCGTCCCGACCGCCAAGGCGGACTCGGCGATCGCGGCCGCCGCGAAGCTCTCCTCGGTGCACGCCATCGACCTGCGCCAGGAGATCGCGCTCGACGACCCGACGCCGAACGCGGACACCGCCAAGTCGGCGACGGCCACCAAGACTTACCCGGGCCCCGGCAAGGACACCCCCGCCGAGAACCCGTACAACCCGTCCTTCGAGACCGGCGCCGTCGACTTCGTCGACGAGCACCCGAAGGCGGACGGCCGGGGCGTCACCATCGGCATCCTCGACTCCGGCGTCGACCTCGGACACCCGGCGCTGCAGAAGACCACCACCGGCGAGCGCAAGATCGTCGACTGGGTCACCGCGACCGACCCGATCCTGGACAGCGACGCCACCTGGCGGCCCATGGTCACCGCGGTCTCCGGCCCGAGCTTCAGCTACGGCGGCCAGACCTGGGCGGCGCCGGCGGGCTCGTACCAGATCAGCACCTTCAAGGAGTCCGCGACCACCGGCGGCGACGAGAAGGGCGACCTCAACCGGGACGGCGACACCACCGACAGCTGGGGCGTCCTGTACGACGCGGCGGCCGGCACGGTCACGCTCGACCTGAACAACAACCACGACTTCACCGACGACACGCCGATGAAGCCGTACAAGGACGGCTACCAGATCGGCTACTTCGGCACCGACGACCCGAAGACGGACGTCGTCGAGCGGGTGCCGTTCGTCGTGCAGATCCGCAAGGACGTCCCGATGGACCCCTTCGGCGGGTCCTGGGTCGGCAAGAAGGCCGACTTCGTCAACATCGGCGTCATCGAGTCCGAGCACGGCACCCACGTGGCCGGCATCACCGCCGCCAACGGCCTGTTCGGCGGCGAGATGAACGGCGCGGCCCCCGGCGCGAAGATCGTCTCGTCCCGTGCCTGCACCTGGACCGGCGGCTGCACCAACGTCGCCCTCACCGAGGGCATGATCGACCTGGTCGCCAACCGGGGCGTCGACATCGTCAACATGTCGATCGGCGGCCTCCCGGCGCTGAACGACGGCAACAACGCGCGCGCCGAGCTGTACACCCGGCTCATCGACACCTACGGCGTCCAGCTGGTCATCTCCGCGGGCAACTCCGGTCCCGGCGCCAACACCATCGGCGACCCCGGTCTGGCCGACAAGGTGATCTCGGTCGGCGCGGCCATCTCCCGGCAGACCTGGGCCGCCAACTACGGCTCGCAGGTGGAGAAGCGGTACGCGATGATGCCGTTCTCCTCCCGCGGCCCGCGTGAGGACGGCGGCTTCACGCCGACCCTGGTCGCGCCCGGTGCCGCGATCAACACCACCCAGACCTGGCTGCCGGGCTCCCCGGTCGCCGAGGCGGGCTACTCGCTGCCGGCCGGCTACTCGATGCTCCAGGGCACCTCGATGGCGTCCCCGCAGGCCACCGGCGCCTCCGCGCTGCTGCTGTCGGCCGCCAAGCGGAAGGGCATCGACCTGACGCCCGCCACGCTGCGCACGGCGCTGACCTCGACCGCCGACCACATCAAGGGTGTGCAGGCGTACGAGGAGGGTGCGGGCCGCATCAACATCGTGGACGCGTGGGACGCGATCCGCGACGACGCGACCGCGCACGACTACACCGTGAAGGCCCCGGTCGACACCGCGCTCGACCAGGCGCTCAAGACCCCGGGCTACGGCACCGGTCTGTACGACCGCGAGGGCGGCCTGAAGGCCGGTCAGAAGAAGACGTACGACGTCACCATCACCCGTACCTCCGGCCCGGACAAGGCCGTGTGGCACGAGCTGCACTTCGAGAACAACGCCGGTGACACCTTCCGGATCCTCGGCGACGACGTCGTGCGGCTGCCGCTGAACCAGCCGGTGACCGTCAAGGTCCAGGCGGCGCCGCGGTCGGCGGGCATCAAGAGCGCGATCCTGGAGGTCGACGACCCGAGGACGGAGGGGGTCGACAAGCAGATCCTCACCACCGTCGTGGTCTCCACCCCGGTGAACTACACCTACTCCGCGTCGAGTTCGGTGCAGCGCAACAGCACGCAGTCGTACTTCCTGAACGTGCCGGTCGGCGCCAAGTCCCTCGAGGTCGCGATGAGCGGGCTGACGGACAAGAGCCAGACCCGGTTCATCGCGATCCACCCGTACGGCACTCCGGTCGACAACACCGGCACCCCGTACTGCTACAACAACTACCTCGACGGCAACGGCTGCAAGCCGGACGTCCGCTCCTACGCCGACCCGCAGGCCGGTGTCTGGGAGATCGAGGTCGAGTCGCGCCGTACCTCGCCGCTGCTCGACAACCCGTACACGCTGGACGTCTCCGTCCTCGGCGCGGCCTTCGACCCGGAGACCGTGACCGTGCCCGAGGCCAAGGTCGGCACCCCGGCCACCGCCTCCTGGAAGGTGACCAACAAGTACGCGGCCCTCGACGGCAAGCTGGTCGGCGGTCCCCTCGGCTCCTCCAAGACGGCCCGCCCGTCGATCAAGGAGGGCGAGACCCAGACGACCACGGTGGACGTCCCGGCCGGTGCCAAGTCCCTGGACGTGGCCATCGGAAACGTATCTGATGCGGCCGCCGATCTTGACCTGACCGTGTACGACGCGAGCGGCAAGCAGGTCGCGCAGTCCGCGGACGGCGACTCGGAGGAGGCGGTCTCCGTCCCGTCCCCGGCCGCCGGCACGTACACGATCAAGGTCGTGGGCTACTCGGTCCCGTCCGGTTCGACCGACTACGACTACCGGGACGTGTTCTTCTCCTCCACGCTCGGCACCGTCACGGTCGACGACGCGACCCCGGTCAAGCTCGGCACGGGCGACTCGGCCACGGTGACCGGCCAGGTCACGGCCGCCGCCGAGGCCCCCGCGGGCCGCGAGTTCTTCGGCCGGCTGCAGCTGGTGAACGCGCGCGGCACGGTCGCGGGCGTCGGCAGCGTGAAGATCGAGAAGGTCACGCCGTAACGGGGCTGACCTGAGGTGAGGTGAGGGGCGGGTGTCCGGAGGGACACCCGCCCCTCACGGTTTGCCGGTCGGCTCCTCGTCCTCGGACGGGCACGTGGTGTGCCGCGAGTCGGGCAGCGCCTCGGTGATCCAGGCGCGGTCGGCGGCCACGCGGGTGTCGCCGACGGACCACCGGCTCGCGGTCTTCTGCCCCTGGTCGACGCCGACGAGCACGTGCTGCCCCTTGTGCGGGGCCGGCGTCGCGTCGTCGTCGAGGAGGAAGGCGACCTCGGCCGGGCCGTGGGCGGGCTTGTAGGAGCGGGTCACGGTCAGCACGATCCGGGTCCAGGGGGTCTGCGGCTGCGGATCCACCGCGGCCACCGTGCCCTCGACCACCAGCTTGGAGCAGGCCAGAGCCTGCGCCGGGTCGGAGGGCCGGCCGCTGTCGCCGGAGTACTCCGGGCTCCGGGCGTCGCTCTTCGCGTCGGCGCTGCTCCCGCCCATCGACTCGTCCGCTCCGGTGTGCGTCACGAGCCAGCCGAGCCCGGCGACCATGCTGAAGGCCGCCCCGAAGGCGAGCGAGCCGAGCGCGAGGCGCAGGGCGCGACGCGGGCCGGACGGGCGCCCCGGGCGGGTCGGGCGTACGGGAGCGGTGGGGCGTGTGGTGCTCCGGGGGCGTTTCCCGGACGGGGCGCTCCGGGCGGGGCCCGCCGTGGCCCCGGCCTCCGCAGCCGCCTGCTCCTCCCCCTGCTCCTCCCCGGTCAGTGCCTCCGCGAGCCAGGTCAGCTGGTCCTTCAGCAGCGCCACGTCGGCCTCGGCCGAGCGGTGTTCGCTCAGGTAGGCGGCGTCCCCGCGGGCTTCATCGGGCAGGGGCTCGCCCGTGATCGCGGCCATGAGCGCGTCCATGCCGGCGTACTCCCCCGCGCCCTCGTGTTCGGCGGTCACGTCACACCACCTCGTCCTCGTGCAGCCTCTCGCGCAGCGCGCGGACCGCCGTGTGCAGCCTGCTCTTCACCGTGCCCTCGGGAACACCCAGCTCCTCGGCTATCCCGCGCACCGGCAGGTCGGCGAAGAAGCGCAGGATCACGACCTGCCGCTGGGCGTCGGGCAGTTCGTCCAGACCCCGGGCGACGGCGAGGGAGAGCAGGCTGGTCTCCTCGCCTGAGGGGTGCACCGGCTCGCGCAGCGACGCCAGCCGCTCCCCCAGCCGCTCCTGGCGCCGCTTGGCCCGGTGCCAGTCCATGGCCAGGTTGGAGGCGACCACCGCCACCCAGGCGGACACGTTCCGCGGCGCCTCGCGCCCGCTCGCGGCCCGCTCCAGCAGCCGCAGGCGGACCTGCTGCACCCCGTCCGGCAGGTCCGCCTGCGGCACGCCACCGAGCGCGAGCACCGCCCGCACCCGGCGTTCCTGGGCCGCGTCCAGAGGATCTTCCTCGTGGACACGGCGGGCCGTTCTGCGCAGCACAAGCCACCCCCCTCACCGCGTTTCCTCTACGACGCCGCAGCGCACGGAAACGTTCGGCGGAACCCCGGTACACCGTTCAGAGGCGTACGTCACACCGCCGCGCGGGGCAGCACAGCTTGCGGCACGGGGCGGCCGTGAAGCGAATTTCTCCAGCTCAGCGGGGGTGTGGGCGGGAGTTCCGCAACCGCTCGCTGGGACGGGGCGTCCCAGTCCTCGGGCATGACCCGCAAAGAATTGGACAGGCGGACCGTGGTCGGCCGCATGATGGAAACGCCGCAGACACACAGAAACACCTAGAGGGAGTCGCCGTGAGGGTCGGAATCGTCGGAGCCACCGGTCAGGTCGGCACGGTCATGCGCAGGATCCTCGTGGAGCGGAACTTCCCGGTCACCGAGCTGCGCCTGTTCGCCTCGGCCCGCTCGGCCGGCACCGTGCTGGACGGCGTGACGGTGGAGGACGCGGCGACCGCCGACTACACCGGCCTCGACATCGTGATCTTCTCCGCGGGCGGCGCGACCTCCAAGGCGCTGGCCGAGAAGGTCGCCTCCCAGGGTGCCGTGGTGATCGACAACTCCTCCGCCTGGCGCAAGGACCCCGAGGTCCCGCTGGTGGTCTCCGAGGTGAACCCGCACGCGATCGCCGACCGCCCCAAGGGCATCATCGCCAACCCGAACTGCACCACGATGGCCGCGATGCCGGTGCTGAAGCCGCTGCACGAGGAGGCCGGCCTGGAGGCGCTGGTCGTCGCCACCTACCAGGCGGTGTCCGGTTCGGGTCTCGCGGGCGTGGCGGAGCTGCACGGCCAGGCCCAGAAGGTGGTCGCCGACGCCGACAAGCTCACCCACGACGGCGAGGCGGTCGACTTCCCCGAGCCGGGTGTCTACAAGCGGCCCATCGCCTTCAACGTGCTCCCGCTGGCGGGCTCGATCGTCGACGACGGTCTGAACGAGACCGACGAGGAGCAGAAGCTGCGCAACGAGTCCCGCAAGATCCTGGAGATCCCGGGTCTGAAGGTCTCCGGCACCTGTGTGCGCGTCCCGGTCTTCTCCGGCCACTCCCTCCAGGTCAACGCCCGCTTCGCCCGCCCGATCTCCCCGGAGCGCGCCACCGAGCTGCTCGCGGGCGCCCCGGGCGTCGTCCTCTCCGAGATCCCGAACCCGCTGCAGGCGGCCGGCAAGGACCCGTCGTTCGTCGGCCGCATCCGCGGCGACGAGACGGTGGAGCACGGCCTGGCCCTGTTCATCTCCAACGACAACCTCCGCAAGGGCGCCGCGCTGAACGCGGTGCAGATCGCGGAGCTGGTGGCGGCGGAGCTGTCGGCGAAGTAACGCGAATGATCTGAAATGGGGCGGTCACCTCCGGGTGGCCGCCCCTCCTGTTTCCGGCCCATAGGGCTTTCCCTAGGGCTGCGCCGCGCAGCCCTAGGACGTCGCCCTCCGCGCAGGTCCCGTGGAAGGATGACCGAACGCACACATAACGAGGAGATGACCGCGTGCCTGGCACAAACCTGACTCGCGAAGAGGCTCAGCAGCGGGCGACGCTGCTCACCGTTGACTCGTACGAGATCGATCTCGACCTCTCCGGCGCGCAGGAGGGCGGCACCTACCGGTCCGTGACCACGGTGCGCTTCGACGTCGCCGAAAACGGGGCCACGTCCTTCATCGACCTCGTCGCGCCGGCGGTCCACGAGGTGACCCTGAACGGCGACGCGCTCGACCCCGCCGCGGTCTTCGAGGACTCGCGGATCGCGCTGCCGGGGCTGCTGGAGGGCCGTAACGTCCTCCGGGTCGTCGCCGACTGCGCCTACACCAACACCGGCGAGGGCCTGCACCGCTTCGTCGACCCGGTCGACGAGCAGGCCTACCTGTACACCCAGTTCGAGGTGCCGGACGCCCGCCGCGTCTTCGCCTCGTTCGAGCAGCCGGACCTGAAGGCGACCTTCCAGTTCACCGTGAAGGCGCCGGCGGGCTGGACCGTCATCTCCAACTCCCCGACGCCCGAGCCCAAGGACGACGTCTGGGTGTTCGAGCCGACGCCGCGCATCTCGTCGTACATCACCGCGCTGATCGTCGGGCCGTACCACTCGGTGCACAGCGTGTACGAGAAGGACGGGCAGAGCGTGCCGCTCGGCATCTACTGCCGTCCCTCGCTCGCCGAGTTCCTCGACTCGGACGCGATCTTCGAGGTCACCCGGCAGGGCTTCGACTGGTTCCAGGAGAAGTTCGACTACCCGTACCCGTTCAAGAAGTACGACCAGCTGTTCGTGCCCGAGTTCAACGCGGGCGCGATGGAGAACGCGGGCGCGGTGACCATCCGCGACCAGTACGTCTTCCGGTCCAAGGTGACGGACGCGGCGTACGAGGTCCGCGCGGAGACGATCCTCCACGAGCTGGCCCACATGTGGTTCGGCGACCTGGTCACCATGGAGTGGTGGAACGACCTGTGGCTGAACGAGTCGTTCGCCACCTTCACCTCCATCGCCTGCCAGGCCTCCGCGCCCGGCTCCAGGTGGCCGCACTCGTGGACCACGTTCGCCAACTCGATGAAGACCTGGGCGTACCGGCAGGACCAGCTGCCGTCCACGCACCCGATCATGGCGGACATCCGCGACCTGGACGACGTCCTGGTCAACTTCGACGGCATCACGTACGCCAAGGGCGCGAGCGTGCTGAAGCAGCTTGTCGCGTACGTCGGCGAGGACGAGTTCTTCAAGGGCGTGCAGGCCTACTTCAAGGCGCACGCCTTCGGCAACACGCGCCTGTCGGACCTGCTGGGCGCCCTGGAGGAGACCTCCGGGCGTGACCTGAAGACCTGGTCGAAGAAGTGGCTGGAGACGGCCGGCATCAACATCCTGCGCCCGGAGATCGCCACCGACGCCGACGGCGTCATCACCTCCTTCTCCGTCCGCCAGGAGGCCCCGGCCCTGCCCGCCGGTGCCAAGGGCGAGCCGGTGCTGCGCCCGCACCGCATCGCGATCGGCCTGTACGACCTCTCCGCCGACTCCGGCAAGCTGGTGCGCACCGACCGGATCGAGCTGGACGTCGACGGTGAGCTGACCGCCGTACCGCAGCTGACGGGCAAGCGCCGCCCCGCGGTGATCCTGCTCAACGACGACGACCTCTCCTACGCCAAGGTCCGCCTGGACGAGGAGTCGCTGAAGACCGTCACCGAGCACCTCGGCGACTTCGAGGCGTCCCTGCCGCGCGCCCTGTGCTGGGCGTCGGCCTGGGACATGACGAGGGACGCCGAGCTGGCGACCCGCGACTACCTCTCCCTGGTGCTGTCCGGCGTCGGCAAGGAGTCCGACATCGGCGTGGTGCAGTCGCTGCAGCGCCAGGTGAAGCTGGCGATCGACCTGTACGCCGACCCGTCCACCCGTGAGGCCCTGCTGACCCGCTGGACCGACGCCACGCTGGCCCACCTGCGGGCCGCCGAGCCGGCCGGCGACCACCAGCTGGCCTGGGCGCGCGCCTTCGCGGCGACCGCCCGGACGCCGGAGCAGCTGGACCTCCTGGAGGCCCTGCTGGACGGCACCCACACGGTCGAGGGCCTGGCCGTCGACACGGAGCTGCGCTGGGCGTTCGTGGAGCGGCTCGCGGCGGTCGGCCGCTTCGACGAGGCGGAGGTCGCGGCCGAGTACGAGCGGGACAAGACCGCGGCCGGTGAGCGGCACGCGGCCACCGCCCGGGCGGCCCGCCCGACCCCGGAGGCCAAGGCGGAGGCGTGGGCGTCGGTCATCGACTCCGACAAGCTGCCGAACGCCGTGCAGGAGGCCGTGATCAGCGGCTTCGTCCAGACCGACCAGCGCGAGCTGCTCGCGTCGTACACGGACCGGTACTTCGAGGTCGTCAAGGACGTCTGGGACTCCCGTTCGCACGAGATCGCCCAGCAGATCGCGATCGGCCTGTACCCGACGATCCAGGTCTCGGAGGAGACCCTGACCAAGACGGACACCTGGCTGTCCGCGGCCGAGCCCAACGCGGCTCTGCGCCGGCTGGTCTCGGAGTCCCGCTCGGGCGTCGAGCGGGCGCTGAGGGCCCAGGCGGCGGACGCGGCGGCCGGCGAGTAGTCGTCGCCGTACGGCCATGAAGGCGCCCGGTGTGCGCAGTGCACCGGGCGCCTTTCCGTCTGTTCGGTCTCAGTCGCACACCCTGCGGGCGACGTCCAGCATGGTCCGTACGTGCAGTGCGGTCTGCGCGGACACCGGTATCCACCGCAGCTCGTAGGTCTTGTCGAGTTCCCGGCACCACTCGTGCACCAGGTCCGTGAGGGCGCAGGCGGTCCCGGGGGCGGTGCCGGCCAGGGCCCGGCGCAGCATGGCCGCCGCGCGCAGCGGGATACGGCGGGCGGCGATGCCGAGGGTCGCGAAGTGGCCCCGGGAGCCGCCGCGCTCGTCCGCGCAGGTGGCGGCGATCGACGGCGCCACGTCCAGCAGTTCCCGGGCGGCGGTGTGCAGGGGCAGCAGGTCCTCGTCGGGTGCGCCGTCTCCCAGCAGCTCGGTGATCTCCCGGGTACGGCCCAGCAGCAGCTCGGCCGCCCGGGCGGCCTCTCCCCGCGGGTCGGGTTCGGGCCGGGGGTCGCTCACCGCGGGGGCGGACCAGGCCGGTGCCTCGACGACGGCGGTCAGGGTGCCGTAGCGCCACGGGTAGAGCCAGGTGCTCTCGGCGACGTAGCCGCTCGGGTCGCGTTCGCTTCCGGTGTTGCCCTCCGGGAGCCGCAGGACGCCGGGCGGGTCCGGCTGCCAGTCGGGAGCGTCGTACGGGCGGTGGTCGAGGGGGATGCGCAGGAGTGCGGCCGTCTCGCGGAAGGCGCGCGCGGCTCCGGGCACCCTCCTGGTCTGCAGGGTGAAGGCACCGCCGACCTCGATGCCGTGCAGGGTGAACTGGGCCACGGGCCGCAGTTCGTCGAGCAGCCACACGAGGGCCGCCGACTCGGGCAGCGGCTCCCGGCCGGTGCCGGGGACGGGCAGCGACTCGGGCTGGCAGGCGAACTCGGGCCGGTAGAAGTGCCGGTGGCACTCCGTCAGCGACGGGGCCGGCTCTTCCGGCTGCCAGCCGTGCGCGAGGCGGGCGCCGTCCGGGTCGAGGCAGAGCAGGAAGTGCCAGGTGCAGCCGAGTGCCTCCGGAATCTCCGGCCGGTGGGCGAGGAGCCGGGCGAGCCGCAGCGCGGAGGCCCCGCCCACCGGCTCGTTGGCGTGCGCACCGGCGACGGTGAGGATCTGCCGCTCCCCGTGCCCGGCGGACAGCACCCACAGCGGCCGCCCGCCCCGGCTCTCGCCGACGGCCCGCAGCCGCAGCACCCCCGGCGCGGCGGCGACCAGCGCACGGGCACGCCGCTCCAGTTCGTCGACGCCCGGATAGCCCACCATGGCAACTCCACTTCCGCTACTGGATGTTGAGCGATTCCATGGGAGCGTCGGGAGTGGGGCCCGTCAAGAGTGACCCGCGATCTCAGGTCACCGTTCCCAGAGACTGAGCGGGAGTGGAGTGCGAGGTCCGAATCCCGCCAGTAGGCGGCATCGCGACGCACCACTCTGGACACATGACCACGTACACGGCACGCCCTCTGACGCCCATAACCCTCAAGGAGCTGCGCACCTCCGACGACGCGGGCCGCCCCATGCTCCCCTTCACCGACGACGAGGGCGGCGCCCCCCTCCGCTGCTGCCTGCGTCGCAGCGCACCCGGCGAACGCATCGCCCTGGTCTCGTACGCACCCCTGCGCCGCTGGGCGGCCGAGACGGGCACCGACCCGGGGGCCTACGACGAACAGGGCCCCGTCTTCATCCACGCCGACGACTGCCCCGGCCCGGCGGACGCCACCCTGCCCTTCACCGACGCCCACCGCACGGTGCGCCGTTACTCCACCGACGGCCGCATCCTGGGCGGCCGCCTGGTCGAGGACCCGTCCGGATTCGAGGGGGCGTTCGCAGAGGCGTTCGCCGATGCCGAGGTGGCGGCGGTGCAGGTGCGGGCGGTGGAGTACGGGTGCTTCTTGTATGAGGTGCGGCGACCCTGACAGGCCGGCGTCGGCCACCGTAGGACAGCCGTCTCCACGAACTGCCGTACGAGGTCACGCCCGAGTGGCGCCGCCGGGACCAGCCGCATCCTGCAAGGCTTCCAGCACCCTGCCGACCGCCGCCCCCGCCTCCGCCCCCTTCCGTACCGCCGCCACCACATGCCGTACCGGACGGTCCTCACCCAGTTCGCGCATCACCACGCCCTCGCGGCGGGCCGCGGCCATCCGGGGGACCAGGGCGACGCCCATCCCCGCCTCGACCATGGCCAGGATCGCGGTCCAGCCGGAGGCCGAGTGGCCCTGGTGGGGGCTGAAGCCGGCGGACTCGCAGGCGCGGCGGGTGATGTCGGACCAGGGGCCGCTGCCGCCGAAGATCCAGGGTTCGGCGGCGAGGTCGGTGAGGGTCAGGGAGGGGGTGGTGGCCAGGGGGTGGG
>NZ_MCGQ01000042.1 GCF_002242805.1 Streptomyces diastatochromogenes
CGGCCACCGCGCGCGGTGGCGCATCGGTCAGAGCGGCCAGCTCGTCGGCGCGCAACCGTGCGGCTCCGCGTCGGCTCAGCTCGGGGGGCGTCACGTCGAGTACGTCGACACCGGCGGCGATGCGGTGCCGGCCGGGATCGCGCAGCAACGCGCGGTCGCCGACGCGCAGCGGCAGGGGCCGGGCCAGCCGCAGCCGGGCGCTGCCGGCCCCCAGCGGCCGGACCCGGGCAGCGACGGACGCGGATCCCACGTGCAGTACGAGTTCGCGCGGGAGGTCGCGGCGCTCGCCGCTGTCGGCGGTGCGCAGCGCAACGTCGACCTCGGCCGTCGTCAGCCATCTGCCCGGGGTGAGGAGCGCGTCGCCACGGCCGATGGCCTGGTGCTCGACGCCGCGCAGATTGACCGCCACGCGGGCCACGGCGCGGACCTCGGGCGTGTCCCGGCCCAGCGTCTGCAGGCCGCGTACCCGCAGCACCGCCCCGGTGGACGCCAGCTGAAGCTCCGTATCCCCGCGCAGCGTGCCGGCCGTCAGTGTTCCGGTGACCACCGTGCCCGCGCCGACGATGCTGAACGAACGGTCCACCCACAACCGCACGTCGGCGTCCGGATCGGCGGGCGGCAGGGCGCCCACCAGCCGCACCAGTGCGGCACGCAGCCCGTCCAGGCCCTCGCCGGTGCGCCCGCTCACCGTCACCGAGCCGACCGGTCCCAGGCTGGTCGCCGCCATGCGGGCCAGCGCCTGTTGCCGGGCCGGTTCGGGGTCGGCCAGGTCGCAGCGGGTGACGGCGAGCAGCGCATGCCGCACGCCGAGCGCGTCCAGTGCCTCCAGATGCTCGGTCGACTGGGGCATCCAGCCCTCGTCGGCGGCCACCACGAACAGTACGGCGGGGACCGGACCGACACCGGCCAGCATGTTGGGCACGAACCGCTCGTGCCCCGGGACGTCGACGAACGCCACCTCCGCTCCGCCGGGGAGGGTCGTCCAGGCGAAACCGAGGTCGATGGTCAGCCCGCGCCGGCGCTCGTGCTCCCAGCGGTCCGGCTCCATCCCGGTGAGCAGCCGCACCAGCGTCGACTTGCCGTGATCGACATGACCGGCGGTGGCGATCACGTGCACGGCGGCACACTCGCATCGCCTGTGTGCGACCGCCGCACAGCCAGTACGGCCTCCACCACCGACTGCTCCTGCTCCGGCTCGACCGTGCGCAGATCCAGCAGGCAGCGGCCATGTTCCAGCCGGCCGATCACCGGGACCGCGCCGCCGCGCAGCAACGGGCCGTACGGCGCGGGCAGGCCGACGGCCGCGCTGGGCAGGGTCACGCCGGGCGCGCCGCCACCGCCCACGGCCGCCTCCGTACGCAGCACCTCCGCCGGTACTCCCTCGGCCCGGAGCCGTTCGACGAGCCGGGCGGCACGCTCGCGCAGGTCGCTCTCGTCGGCAGCGAGCGCGGTGCGCACGGGCGGCTCCGGACCGCGCAGCGTCGCTTCCAACGCGGCCAGGGTCAGCTTGTCGACCCGCAGGGCCCGGGCCGCTGGATGCCGTCGCAGTCGCTCGACCAGCCCCGCTTCGCCGAGCAGCAGCCCGGCCTGCGGACCGCCGAGCAGCTTGTCCCCGCTGGCCGTCACCAGCGCCGCCCCGGCACGCAGCGCGCTGGTGGCGTCCGGCTCTTGGGGAAGCAGCGGGTGCGGGCTGAGCAGACCGGAACCGATGTCCACCACCACCGGCGGTCCGAGCGCCGCCAGCTCGGTCACCTCTGCCGCCGCGGTGAAACCGCTGATGTGGAAGTTGGATGCGTGCACCTTGAGCAGAAAGCCGGTGTCGGGGCCGATGGCATCGGCGTAGTCCCGCGCATGGGTGCGGTTGGTGGTGCCGACCTCGCGCAGCCGCGCGCCGCTGGAAGCCAGCAGGTCCGGGATGCGGAACCCGTCGCCGATCTCGACCAGCTCGCCCCGGCTGATCACGATCTCCCGCCCCTGAGCCAGCGCAAGGGCGCACAGGAGCAGCGCGGCCGCGTTGTTGTTCACCACGTGCACCGCTCCGGCATCGGGTACGGCCTCGGCCAGCGCGGCGAGCGCCCCGCGTCCGCGGCGGGCCCGGCGGCCTTCGGCAAGGTCGAACTCGACGTCCGTGCACCCGCAGGCGGCCAGCACGGCGTCCCGGGCGGCGTCCGACAGCGGCGCGCGGCCGAGATTGGTGTGCACCAGCACGCCGGTGGCGTTGATCACCGGCCGCAGACCGCAGGCCCGCTCGGGCAGATGACCGACCGCCGCGTCCACCACGTCCTCGGGAGCGATCTCGCCGGCCCGCGCCCTGCGCTGGGCCTCCTCGATGGCCGCCTTCACCAGGGGGCGCCCCAGCCTGCGGACGGCGGTGGCGATGCGCGGATCGGCCAGCACGGAGTCGGTGCCGGGGACGAGACGGCGCGGATCGCTCATGGCACCCCCTCTGCTCGCGGTGGCCCTCTTGCCGGACGTGGCGGAGGCGGACGGGAATCGAACCCGCCAACGGCAGGTCCTGCCGTTCAACGGTTTTGAAGACCGGGCCGGTCACCAGGCCGGACACGCCTCCCCGCGCCACGCGGCAATCTTCGCAAAAGCCGTATATAGGCGCTAATGGAGCGCGTAGGGAATCATGGCCGAGGTGACCTCACCGACGTCGCCCCGCGAATCCGTCCGCCTCACCCAGTACGCGCACGGCGGCGGATGTGCCTGCAAGATCCCGCCGGGCGAGCTGGAGGAGGTGCTGCGGGGCCTGGGGGCCGCCGTCCAGGTCCGTGACCCCGCGGGCGAACTGCTGGTCGGGCTGGACGACGGCGACGACGCCTCCGTCGTACGGCTGCCGGACGGCACGGCGGTACTGGCGACCACCGACTTCTTCACGCCCGTGGTCGACGACGCCTACGACTGGGGCCGGATCGCCGCGGCCAACGCACTCTCGGACGTGTACGCCATGGGCGGCCGTCCGCTGCTCGCCGTGAACCTGCTGGCCTGGCCGCGCGGTGTGCTCCCGCTCGAACTGGCCCGCGAGGTGCTGCGCGGCGGCCTGGACACGGCCGCGGCCGCGGGCTGCCACGTCGCCGGCGGCCACAGCGTGGACGACCCCGAGCCCAAGTACGGCCTGGCGGTCACCGGCCTGGTCGACCCGGACCGTCTGCTGCGCAGCGACGCGGGCAAGCCGGGTCTGCCGCTGTCGCTGACCAAGCCGCTCGGCCTCGGCGTGCTGAACAGCAGGCACAAGGCCACCGGCGAGGTGTTCCCGCAGGCGGTCGAGGTCATGACGCGGCTCAACCGGGAGGCGGCCGAAGCGGCGCTGGCCGCCGGGCTCACCTGCGCGACGGACGTCACCGGGTTCGGGCTGCTCGGACACGCCTACAAGCTCGCGCGGGCGAGCGGGGTCACGGCACTGATCGACGCGACCGCCGTGCCCTACCTCGACGGCGCCCGGCAGGCGCTGCGCGCGGGATACGTCAGCGGCGGCACCCGGCGCAATCTCGCCTGGGTACGCCCGCACAGCGACCTGTCGGCGGTGAGCGAGGACGAAGCACTGCTCCTGGCCGACGCGCAGACCTCCGGCGGGCTGCTGGTGGCCGGCGAGATCCCCGGCGCGCCCGTCGTGGGCGAGCTGCTGCCGCGCGGCGAGCACGTCCTGGTGATCCGCTGAACCCGGCCACCGAGCCGACGGTCAGCCCGATCGTGGGTTCTCGCGGCCGCAGTGCAGCCGGCGCCCGCCGACCCGGGCCTCGCCCCGGCCGACGGGCGCCATCGCGCAAGAACTAACGCCCTGGGTGCAGAACCACCTTGGTGTAGCCCTCGACACGCTTGTCGAACTTCTCGTACGCCGTGGGCGCCGCGTCCAGCGGCAGCTCATGGGAGACGACGAAGCTCGGCCGTGCGCGCCCCGAGATGATGAGGTCGCGCAGCTGCCGGTTGTAGCGCTTCACGTTGCACTGCCCGGTGCCCAGACGCAGCCCCTTCTCGAAGAGCTTGCCGATCGACACCATGAGCCGGCCGTGCTTGGCCTGCTCGTCCGGTGCCCCCGGGTCGGCCGGCACATAGAGGCCCGGGATGCCGAGCGCTCCGGTCGGCCGGACGGTCTCGATGATCGAGTTCAGCACCGCCGCGGGCTCCTCGCGGTTCTCGCCCCGGGCCATGGCCTGGTAGCCGACCGCGTCTATGCCCTTGTCCGTGCCTTCGCCGTTCGTCTGCTCCTTGATCTGCTCCACCGGGTTGCCCTCGGCGAAGTTGATCGGGGTCGCGCCTATCTCCTCGGCCTTCTGCAGCCGCTCGAGCACGCGGTCCACGACGAACACCCTCGACGCACCGCGGATCATGGCCGAGTAGGCGGCCATGAGTCCGACGGGTCCGCCGCCGTACACCACGACACTCTCGCCCGGGGAGACCTGGGCGAGTTCGTTGCCGTGGTAACCGGTCGGGAAGATGTCGGCGAGCAGAATGAAATCGGTCTCGTTCTCGGTGCCCTCCGGCAGTTTCAGACAGTTGAAGTCGGCATACGGTACGCGCAGGTATTCGGCCTGGCCCCCGGTCCACGGCCCCATCGCCACATAGCCGTATGCGCCACCGGCGAAGCCCGGATTCACGGTGAGGCAGAATCCGGTGTAGTCGGCCACACAGTTCTTGCAGAAACCGCAGGCGACATTGAAGGGCATGACCACGCGGTCGCCCTTCTTGAGAGAGGTGATCCCTTCACCGATCTCCTCCACGATGCCCATGTTCTCGTGGCCGAAGACGATGCCCGGTTCGGCGGCGGTGCGCCCCTCATACATGTGCAGGTCAGAGCCGCATATAGCGGTGGAGGTCACCCGTACGATCACCTCGTTCGGGTGCTGGAGCTTAGGCTTCTGAACCTCTTCCACCGCTACCTCGAACGGTCCCTTGTAGACGACAGCCTTCATATGACACCTCCGATGAGCGGTGCGTGCTCGCTGCCGGAGGCCAAACAGCCGTCAACCGAACGTAGCCTTGTGCGAACGGGCAGTAGAAAGGTCGCGGCCGTTCGCCTCACGTGACCTAACTCTCATGGTCCCCCTATGGAAGAACATGAAACAAGCCAGCTATTGTCAATTAAATTCCGATTTCAACCTCGCGCCGATTGGGAGGACGAGGAAAGTGACTCAGCGCTTCGGGACCTTGATCGTCCCGGTGCCCGGCGTGTCCGGCACCATGTACCCGGTGGGAACGCCGGTGGCCATCAGTGGACGGGGCTCGTCCGTCGACGGATTCGTGGACGGCGACTGGCTCCCGCTCGCCTGGTGGGAGTTCGCCGAGGGGCGTACCGAGGACGTCGCCGGCAGCTGACGGCCGTCCTCCTCGCCGACGGACCGGCCTTCGTCACGGCTTGGACGCGATCGCGTCCAAGGCGGTGGGGTGGGTGAAGCGGGCGTGAGCGCCGAGCGCGTCGAACTCGGAGAAGCCCCGCGGAGGCTTCGTGCGACCTACCCGTCGAGCGGGACGCCGTGGCGTCGCATCGACGCGTCCCGCAGTTCCGGGTGGAGCCGGCGGGGACAGGTGAACGGCCGCGTGCGCGGACGTCGTCGCCTTCCTCAGTGGCGGATCAGACCCGTGCGTTTCACGGTCGCCAGCAGCGGGGTGGTGTCGATGGCGGTGACGCCGTCGAGGGGGCCGACCGTGTCGGTGAGGAAGGTGTACAGGGCGTCGAGGTCCGCGGCGGCGAGAGCGACGAGCAGGTTGGCGGGGCCGGTGATGGCGGCGCAGAACCGGACGTGCGGGTGGCTGCTGAGGGTCTGCGCGGTCTCCTGCAGCGCGCCCGGGCGTACGGCGATCCACAGCAGGGCTTCGGCGTGCGCGCCCAACAGCGCGAGGTCGAGCTCGGTCGCCAGGCGCAGGACCTGGCCGCGCAGGAGCGTGTCCAGCCGCCGGCGGGCGGTGAGCGCGGTGGTGCCGGCGCGGCGGGCGAGTTCCGTGTAGGTGGCCCGGCCGTTCTCGGTCAGAGCCGTGATCAGTGCGGTGTCGATGTCGAGGGGCGCGGGTGGCGCCGTTCGTTGTGCCGGGTCTGGGGTGAGCCGGTCCAGTTCCTCGGGGGAGAGGAGACCGGCGGTCCAGCGGAACGCGGTGGGGAAGACCCGCAGCAGGGTGTGCGAGGTCCAGGAGCCGACGGCGTCGGTGGCGGGCAGGTCGCGCAGCAGGAGGGTGTTGCGGGCGTCGGGGTCGTCGAGGAAGAAGATCGTGGAGATCTCGTCGCCGCCGCCGAGGATGTCGACCCAGACGGTGTCGGTGCGTCGGGCGAGTGCGCGCGCGACCTGATGGATCTTGTTGGGGCGGCAGCGGATGCGCAGGGCGAGGGGGATCAGGTGCGGGAAGCATGCCGGGTTGCGTACGGCCGTGGCGCGCAGGGTGCCGTCGGCGTACAGAGGTGTGACACGGCGTACGACGGTGCGCTCCGACAGGCCCAGGCCGTGGGCCAGCTCGCGCCAGGAGGCGCGCGGTGAGGCGACGAGGGCGGCCGCGATCCGGCGGTCGGTCTCGTTGAGCGTCTGGCGCATGATCTGCATCATAGGGCGCCTCAATGACGTCTTTCCTGTACGGGCGGCCGCCGAATGTCGATGGATCGGCTGAGCGGCCGTACACCTGTCTCTGTCAGTGGACGTGGTGAACGGCCGCGTCGAGACGGCGATGGGAGAAGACGATGACCGATCACGGAGCCGATCTGCTGATCCGGGCCGGTGCGGTGCACACGCTGGTGCCCGGACAGGCCCCGCAGCGGGCGCTGGCGGTGCGGGGCGACCGTGTCGCCGCCGTGTCCCCGGACCCGAACGGCCTTGACGGCCTGGTGAGTTCGCGCACCGTGGTGCATGACCTGCCCGGTGCCACGGTGCTGCCCGCGTTCGACGACACCCACACCCACCTGATCTTCGCCGCGCACGGCGCGCACGACGTTCCCGTCCACCAGGCTCGTACCATCGGCGAGTTCCTGGACCTGATCCGGCAGCGGGCCAGGACCACCCCTGAGGGCGAGTGGATCCGCACCACCACCAACTGGCAGGAGCTCAACCTGGCCGAGCGCCGCCTGCCCACCGCGGCCGAACTGGACCGGGCCACCGACCGGCACCCGGTCCTGGTCAAGCGCGGCGGCCACAACGACGTCGTCAACACCTACGCGCTGCGCCTGGCCGACATCACCGAGGACACCCCCGTACCGCCGGGCGGCGTCATCGGCCGCGACGCCGACGGCCGCCTCAACGGACGACTGGTCGGCAACGCCCTGCCCCTGGTGGAGCGCCTCCTCCCCGCCCCGAACCTGTCCGAGCGCATCGACGGACTGCGCCTGGCCAGCGGCCAGTACGCCGCCACCGGCATCGGCACCGTGCGCGACTGCGCGGTCAGCCCCGAGGACTACCGGGTGCTCCTGGCCGCCCGTGAGGCCGGTGCGCTGAGCACCCGGGTGCGAGCCCTGATCTCCGCGCTCGGTCTGACCAGCAGGGCGCAGGTGGAGGACCTGCTCGACACCATGGAGGAGTGGCGCTACGGGTCCGACCCGTGGCTGCGGGTGTGGGGCGTGAAGTTCGGCCTCGACGGCGGCCTGGAGGCCGGGGCCACCGAGGAGCCGTACGCCTGCGACCACTCCTTCTCCGGAACGCTGATCTGGGAGCCGGACGCACTGGTCGAGGCGGTCGAGGCCGTGGTCCGGCGTGGCTGGCGGGTCGGCACCCACGCCTACGGCGACCGCGCGGTCCGCGTCCTGCTGGACGTCTACGAACGCGTCCTTCAGCGCAACCCCGGCCTGCCCGCCGGCACGCTGGTGATGGAGCACGGGGGCCTGGCCGGCCCCGAACAGCGCGCCCGCGCCGTTGCGTTGGGCATCCCCGTCACCATCCAGCAGCCGCTGCTGCACGACACCGCCGAGGTGGAGGAGGGCTTCTGGGGCCCGGAACGCGTGGCCCGCCTCTTCCCCGCCCGCGGCTGGGTCGACCTGGGCGCCCAGGTCAGCGCCGGATCCGACTTCCCCGTCGGCCAGTTCGGTGCCATGCGCTCCGTCTGGGGCATGACCACCCGGCAGACCGTCATCGGCGTCAAGGGCCCCGAGCACGCCATCTCCTACGACGAGGCCCTCACCCTGCACACCACCAACGCCGCTCGGCTGACCGGCGAGGGGAACCTGCGCGGCACCCTCACCCCCGGCCGCCTGGCCGACCTCACCGTCTGGGACCAAGACCCCGCCCAGTGCCCCGACGACACCCTGCGCGACCTCAAGCCCACGCACACCTTCGTCGGCGGCCTCCTGGTCGCACCCGCCGGCACGCGGTAAGCGGGAGGGTTCAATCAGTACGGAACCCGCTGCGTCTGGCGCGCTGGACGAATCTGTCCGAGACCACGTTCGTACTGCCTCCCACTGTCCCGGAGTCGGACTACCGGCTGCGGATCTTCACCCCGGGAGGCGAACTGCCGTTCGCCGGGCACCCCACCCTCGGCTCCGCGCGCGCCTGGCTGGACGGCGGCGGCATGCCGCGGCACGCCGACCGTGTCGTGCAGGAGTGCGCCGCGGGCCTGGTCACCGTGCGCCGGGGCGAGGACACTCTGTCCTTCGCCGCCCCGCCTCGTGTGCGTGACGGCGCGCTCGACGACGACTATCTGAACCGGATCGTGGCCGCATTCGGCATCACACGTGACCGGGTCGTGGCCCACCAGTGGGTCGACAACGGTCCCGGCTGGGCCGTGGTCCAGTTGGCCACGGCCGAGGAGGTCCTCGCCCTCGAACCCGACCTGGCCCTCATCCCGACCTCGATGGTCGGCGCGATCGGCGCCCACCCCGAGGGATCCGAGTACGACTTCGAGATGCGTACCTTCGCCCCGGGCGCCGGCGTGCCCGAGGACCCCGCGTGCGGCAGCATGAACGCCGCCGTCGGGCAGTGGCTCACCGCCACCGGCGCCGCACCCTCGGCCTACCGGGTCTCCCAGGGCACGAGGCTGGGACGGGCGGCGAGCATCGAGATCGCCGCCGATGCGGACGGCACCGTCTGGGTCAGCGGCGCCGCCGTCATCTGCGTCCGCGGCACCATCACTCTCTGACCGCCCGTCATGCGGTGGGGTCGGCGGAGAGCGTCTTCATGGTGACGTAGCTGGTCACCGTGGCCACGCCGGGCAGGCTCGCCAACTGGTTGGCGTGGAAGTCCTCGTAGGCGGGCAGGTCGGCGACCTCGACCTGGAGCAGATAGTCGAAGTTGCCGGTGATGTGGTGGCTGTGGACCACCTCGGGCAGCCGGGTGACCGCACTCTCGAACGCGACCACGTCCGCGCGGGTGTGCCGCATCAGCCGCACCCCGGCGAACACCCGCAGGCTGCGGCCGACCGCGGCGGGATCGATCAGCGCCCGGTAACCGCGGATGACGCCGGCTTCCTCCAGTTGCCGCACGCGCCGCAGGCACGGTGACGGCGACAGCCCGACCCGGGCGGCCAGCTCGGCGTTGCTGATCCGACCGTGCTTTTCGAGTACGGCCAGAATCGACCGGTCCACCTCATCCATGGTGGCAGATTATTGCTCTCATGGATTGAGTACCACAATCTCATGCCTGCCCTGAGCGCAATTTGCTGCCAAAGTTGCTGAGATCCGCCCACATCGGAGCGATGGTCGGTCACGCTTCATGGCGTCAGACCGACGGTCCACGGAAGGGCAGCCATGCCGGGCAACAGCACCATCACCGTCCATGCCGATCGCGAAGTCCATCCCAGCCGCGCCGTGGCACCGCCCATCTATCAGACGGCGACGTTCTGGGCCGAGGACGGCGAGACGTTCGCACAGGTCGCCGTCGACCCGCGGGGCAAGGACTTCTACACCCGCTTCGGCAACCCGAACCACGCACAGGTCGCGGCCGTAGTCGCGGAGCTGGAGGGCACCGAGGCGGCCATGGTCACCGCGTCCGGGATGGCCGCGCTCACCACCGCCGTGCTGGCCCTGGTGTCCGCCGGTGACCACGTCATCGGGCAGAAGTCCACCTACGGGGGCACGGGCTCGCTGCTGCTGAACCTGCTGCCGCGCCTCGGTGTGTCGACCACCCTGGTGGACCAGACCGACCCGGAGGCGTTCGCGCAGGCACTGACCCCGCAGACCCGCCTGATCCTGGTGGAGTCGCCGAGCAATCCGCTGCTGCAGATCACCGACCTGCGCGCCGTCGCGGAGCTGGCCCGCGCGCACGACGTGCTGACCATGGCGGACAACACCTTCGCCACTCCGCTGAACCAGCGTCCGGCGGACCTCGGCATCGACCTGGTCTGGCACAGCGCGACCAAGTACCTCAACGGCCACTCCGACGTCTCCGCCGGAGTGCTGGCCGGGCCGGCCGAGCTCCTCAACCGGATCTGGGACGTCGGCCTGCTCACCGGTGCCACCCTCGGCCCCATCGACGCATGGCTGCTGCTGCGCGGCATGCGCACCCTGCCCCTGCGTGTGGCACGGCACAACGCCAACGGCCAGGCGCTCGCGGAGGCGTTGAACGAGCATCCAGCCGTGGCCAAGGTGCACTATCCCGGTCTGGCGACCCACCCGCAGCACAAGCTGGCGTCCCGTCAGATGAGCGGTTTCGGTGGGGTGCTCGGCATCGAGTTCACCGGCGGTTTCGAGATGGCCGACGCGTTCCTCGGCCGGCTCCGCTACCCCCGCCGGGCGGCCAGCCTCGGCGGCGTGGAATCGCTGGCTGTGCATCCGGCGTCCATGTGGCGCGGGATGCTCAACGAGGAACAGATCGCCGAGTCGGTCCCGCTGGGCCTGGTCCGGCTGGCCGCGGGCACGGAGGACACCGCCGACCTGGTCGCCGACGCGCTCGCCGCGGCCGACGCGGTACACGCCACGGCGGCGAGTGCTTGAACCACCGAGAGAGCGCCGGTCGCACGGTGCGGCGACGCCATCCATCCGTGTGCACACCCGTGACCGGCGCGGTTCTCGACACAACCGGCCCCTGAGAGTCCAGCAGCTCAGTGAACTCAGTGAAGGGGTGGATCTGCATGTCTCACCTGCGCGGCCGCGAGCAGAGCCGCGGCGGCCGCCGCAACATGATCTTGAACAATCGGAAAGCGTCTGTGAAGGAGTTCACCCGATGAAGACCCTGCTCACCGGCGGCACCGTGGTCAGCATGGACCCGGCTGTCGGAGATCTCGACCGCGGTGACGTGCTCATCGAAGACGGCGTGATCGTCGAGGTGGCCGAACGGATCGACGCGCCGGACGCCGAGGTGATCGACGCGACCGACCGGATCGTCATGCCCGGCTTCGTCGACAACCACCGCCACACCTGGCAGACCGCGTTCCGAGGCGTCGGCGCGGACTGGACGTTCCCCGAGTGGGCGGTGGCCATGCACGGCACCGTCAAGCCCCACTACCAGCCCGAGGACGTCTACGTAGGCACCTTGCTCGGCCGCCTGGAGGCCCTGCACTCCGGCGTGACCACGATGCTGGACTGGTACCACGTCGCGCAGAGCCCTGAGCACGAGGACGCCGCCGTCGCGGCGCTGCGGGACGCGCCGGGGCGGTCGATCTTCTGCCTCGGCGCCGGATGGGGCACCCTCGACCCCGTCGACGCCGCCGTCCGCCGCGTCCGCGCCGACCTGGCCGGAGACGGCCCGGTCACCATGGCTCTCGGGCTGCGCGGACCGGAGGACACCAGCATGGACACCGTCGCCCGGGAGCTGAAACTGGCGGCCGAACTCGGCCTGCGCACCAGCCTGCACATCGCCTCTGACGGGACGCAGCGCCCGGTCGCCGAGTTGCGCGAGCACGGCCTGCTGCGGGACACCACCACGTTCGTGCACGCCAACGGGATCAGCGACGAAGAGCTGCGGATGCTCGCCGACGCGGGCAGCTCGGTGTCCATCAGCCCCGACGTCGAGCTGAAGATGGGGTTCGGCTGGCCGATGACCGGCCGGGTACTGGCCGCCGGCCTGCGCCCGACGCTGTCCATCGACGACGTCCCCTCGGTCGGCGGCGACATGTTCTCCACCATGCGCACCGCCTTCGCCGTGCAGCGCGGCCTCGACGGCGGCCTGCGCTCCCGCGACCTGCTGGCCTTCGTCACCGTCGACGCCGCCCAGTCGTGCGGACTCGACGCCCGAACCGGCAGCCTCACACCCGGCAAGGACGCCGACATCATCCTCCTGCGCACCGACGACCTGACCGTGTTCCCGGTCACCGACCCGGCCGCCACCATCGTCAGCGCCGGCCACCCCGGCCTCGTGGACACCGTCCTCGCCGCAGGCCGCGTGGTCAAACGCGACGGCGTACTGGTGGACGTCGACCTGCCGGCGCTGCGGACCCGACTGCTCGCATCACGCAACCGGATCGCCGCGGCCGCCGGGATCCCGCTCGACGGCACATGGCGCCCACGGCCGGAAGCGGAGTAACAGCACCCGATTGGCAGGCGCCCCGTCTGGCGGGACGGAACGGGCGACTAGGTCCTGTCCACGGGAACCTGGTAGGAACTGGTCCGGTAACGGCTGCGGAACTCGGCCAGCAGTTCGTCGGTCGCCTCGGCCCCGGCGCTCAAGGCGGCGTGGACGTCACGGAAGTAGTTCTCGTAGCCGGCCGGGGTGTAGAGGCACAGGGCGCGGGCGAGGACCGGGCCCGCGTTGCGGAAGCCGTGCGGGGTGCCGCGGGTCGCGGCGAGCAGATGCCCAGGTCCGGCGGTCACCTCGCCGTCCCCCGTGTGGAGCGTCAACTCGCCCTCGAGGACGTAGAAGTACTCGTCGTGCCCGTCATGCACGTGCGGCCTGGCACCGATGGTGCCGGGGGCGAGGCTGAACTCCTCGAAGGCGAAGTGCCCGCCCGTGTGCTCGCCGGTGAGCCGGAAGAAGTGCGCGACACCGGCGACATCTATCAGCTCACCGTCCTGAGGACGACGGAGCAGCGGACGGGCCGGAATCCGGGACTGATCATCTGTCATGGGGGCATTGTGGCCCAGGGGTTGCCGGGCGGCAGCAGCCGGCCCGAGGGGGCCGGCCGCTCCCGGGGGAGGAGGCCGGCCCCTGCGGGGAGCGACGGCTCAGCTCAGGCCGAGGCTGGAGAGCGCGGTCGTCCAGTCGGTGATGATGGCGTTCTGTGCGTCGTCGAGGCTGACGTCACCGGCGCAGACGGCCTTCTTCAGCTTGTTCTCGACGCTGTCCTTCTCGGAGGAGGTGCCGTCGCCGGAGTGCGGCTCGGGCCAGAGGTTCTCCTCGCTCTTGGGGGCGCCGCCGAGTTCGAGGGGGACGAAGTGGTCCTCCTCGTAGTCCGAGAGGCTGGTGTCGGAGTAGCCGTACTCGGCGATCTGCTTCTTCTTCAGCGCGTTGGTGTAGGAGGTGGAGGGCCGTACGGTCGCGGTCCAGCCGGAGACGCAGATGGTCGAGTCGATGGTGTCCTGGGTGACGTCCGGGTTGAGGGCGCCGGGCGTACAAACCGGGTCGGGCAGGGGGAGGTAGGACTGGCTGCAGCTCGCGGCGTGGGCGGAGCCGGTCGTGACGGTGAGGCCCGCGGCGGCGAGGGCCAGGGTGGAGAGGGTGGTCACCAGGGGGCGCGATATTCGGGACATGTGTGGGGGTCTCCTGGTGCGATGCCCGGCAGGAATCCGGGCGGTCGCGAGCATGACAGCACCGGGATCATCTATGCGAGTAGACCCCTTTGCTCGAAGGAGAGCTCCTTTGATTGAACGTTTAGCCACTGGAGGGCAGTCGGGGGCGAAGTCTTGACGTGGTCTTGAGGGCGGGCTCCGGGAGGGGGCTTGGGCGTGCCTTCGGTACTGCGTGACGGTTCGTCAACTATGCGCTGTAGTCTGGGTTAACGCGTGTCGACGCAGCGGTACGTGCTGGTCCTTGTCGACGACATCGCCGCCTTAGGGACCGCCGCTCATGCCGTCGTGAAAGGGCTCTGGCCATCGGCTACCGACCTGGCGCGGCTCATGCGTTGGCCGTCTCGACGCGGACGGCTCGGGCGCGGACCACGAAGGGCCGGGAGAAGACGGTGATGGCGACGGAGACTGCGGCGAGAGCTGTGATGGCCGTGCCGGGGGTCAAGTGCTGGGCAACGCCGCCGGCGATCGCGGCTCCGATGCCCTGCCACGTCATTCGGCCGGCGGACTCGACTCCCTGGACCTGGCCGCGGATCGGATCAGGGGTCAGCGCGAGAAGCTGCTCCTGGAGCGGCAGAGTGGCGGCGAACCCGGCACTGGCGATGAACACCGCGGCTGTCGCCATCAACATCGGTGGGTGGATGGCGAACAGCAGGTACGGG
Source organism: Streptomyces diastatochromogenes (assembly GCF_002242805.1). Lineage (GTDB taxonomy): Bacteria > Actinomycetota > Actinomycetes > Streptomycetales > Streptomycetaceae > Streptomyces > Streptomyces diastatochromogenes. Next base: position 14,227 of record NZ_MCGQ01000042.1, read on the forward strand.
ATGGCGAGCAGCAGTCGCAGGGCGAAGGCACAGCGGCGCCGCTGGTCGGCGGTCAGCAGCCGCCCGACGGTCAGGTCGCCGGAGAGCATGCCTGCCGATCCGGCGGCCAGGAGGGCGCCGGCGTGATCCGGGGCGTAGGAGATGAACAGAGCCTCGCAGCCGACGATCAGGCCGTTGGGGACCCACAGGTTCAGCAGCAGCGCGCGTTGGCCGGAGGGGGAGAAGAGCGCGATGTTCGTTGTCCAGGTCTGACGCAGTCCGGGGCGGCGGGTCAGACGGATCGAGCGTTCCCGGACGGTCGTTGCCACAACGACCAACCCGACTCCGGTCAGGGCCGTCGCGGCGACGAAGACCTCTTGCGGGCTCAGGTACCGCAGAAGTACGGCGCCGATGGCGTAGCCGAGGATGGCCATGCCGCCCGAGGTGATGTTCATCAGCGAACGCGCCAGCGCGTACGCAGAGGTCGGCACCACCTCGGCGAGCAGCCCCATCCGCGTTCCGGTCCCCAGGGACTGGAAGAACCCCAGCACCAGGAGCAGACCGAACCGGGCGGCCAGCGGCAGCCCCGGAATCGCCTGTGCGGCAACGCCCATCAGCGAGACCCACTGGAGCGCGACGAGGGTCCGGCGAGGACGGCTCCCGTCCGCGACCGACATCAGCGTCAGCGCACCGAGGACCGTCGCGAACGTGGCGCCGTACATGCTCACGGCTGTCAGGAACGGGGACCGGGTCTGGTGGTTGACCAGCGTGCCGAGCGTGAAGCCCGACAAGGTGCTCGCGGCGACCGTCAGTGTGAAGCTGGCGAACAATCCGGCGAACTCACGGTTGCGGAGCAGGCCAAGGTAGCTGGTGGTGGGAAGCGTGCTGGACGCGGACGTGTCAGAAGGCATGAAAAAAGCCTCCGAACGCACCCGTCGGGGCGCCGAAGGCCAACGCGTTCATTCTAGCAGCTAGTTGGCCGGAAGTGCCGGCATGGGTCAGGCACCCGTGACGACCCGCACGAAGACGGCCGGTTCGGCTCCCTCGTTGAGGTAGGCGTACTGCTGGTCACTGGCGATGACCGCACTCTGCCCCGGCCCGAGGACCTGGGGTCCGGTCTCCAGGGCGAGGGTCAGGCGTCCGGACAGGACGTGGTGGATCTCCTGCGCGCCGCGGCGGTCGGGCTCGGCGTCGTAGCGTCCCGTGGGTGCCAGGGTCCAGCGCCACAGCTCCGCCCGGGGATCCTGGGTGGCGCCCAACAGGAGAGCGTGGCTGCCGTCCGGGGCCTCCCATACGAGCGTCCCCTCGACCTCCGGGCCCGCCGCGTCGTCCTCGGGCAGGGCCAGAGCGGCGAAGTCGGTGTCCAGGGCGCGGGCGACCCGGTCGACGGTGGCGAGGCTCGGGTTGGCCTGGCCCAGCTCGATGTCGGTGAGCATTCTCCGGCTGACCCTGCCGGCGTCGGCGAGCTGCTGCACGCCCCAGCCCCGCTGCTTGCGCAGTGCGCGGATGCGCCCGCCGATGCGGGTGACGAACTCCTGCGCGGCCTGGCTGTCCGCGGCGACCTCACTGCTCATGGTGAGCATTATAGTGCGCAAAAAAGTTGCCACCCCGCAGCGTGAGCAATATATTGCTCATCATGCGTGTGATCAGCTCTCCCCAAGTCGCCGAGCAGGCCGTACTGGCCTCCCTGCGCGACGCTTTCGGGGACCTTTCCCGTAGTGAGACGCCGGTGCCCGGCCAGTTCGTGATCGAGCTGCCCGGTGGCGGTGACGTCATCCACTACCCGGCCGTACTGCCCCATGCCGGCGTGTACGCGGTCAAGGTCTCCCCCTACCTGCCGGACCCGGCAGGTCCCGCAGTGGTCACGGCCTGGACGATGCTCGTGAGCCTGTCCACCGGGCAGCCGGTCGCGCTGCTGGACGCCTCGGGCCTGACCGTCGAGCGCACCGCGGCGACCACGGTGCTGGCCGCCGACCTGCTGCTGCCGCCCGACGCGGCGACCGCGGCCGTCATCGGCTACGGGCGCATCGGCCGCGCGCACGCCCGCTACCTGAGCCATCTGCGCCCCGGCATGACCGTCCGCGCGTTCTCGCCGGGCGGGATCGACGAGGTGGACGACGGCGTCCGGGCCGTCGCGAGCATCCACGACGCGGTGACGGGTGCGGATCTGGTGATGCTGTGCACCTCCGCCGCCGACGACGTGCTCGACCCCCGCACCCTGCCCCCAGGCACCGTCGTCACCTCGATCTCGACCAACGCCCCCGGAGCCCGCGAGATCCCGCCCGCGGCCGTGCCGGGCCTCGATGTGTACGTGGACGCGCGCACGAGCCTGCAGGTCGCCTCCGAGCTGGCCCAGGCCGCGACAGCCGGCTGGGACCCCGCGACCGTACGTGGCGACCTGGCCGGCCTCGTCGCCGGCCACGCACCGCGCCCCAGCGGCGAACGCCCGGTGTATTTCCGCTCCGTGGGACTGGGCATCGAGGACGCGGCGGTCGCCTGGGCGGCTTGCCGGAACGACGACGACACGACGAAGGGACTGCCCCAGTGAAGATCCGCGAGTTCGAGGTCGAGCAGTGGATGAACGAGTACGAGGAGACCTGCCGCTACAACCTCGCCGAGACATGCGTCCGCTCACTGACCACCGGTGAACTGCTGGAACTGTCCGGTCGGCGCGAGCAGGTGTTCGCCGAGCTGGACGCCACCCCGCTCACCTACGGACCGATCCCCGGCAGCTCCCGCCTGCGCCGCCTGGTCGCGGACCTGTACGCGACCCAGCGCCCGGACAACGTCCTGATCACCCACGGGGCGATCGGCGCGAACGCCCTCGTGCACGCCACTCTCGTCGACCCGGGCGACCACATCGTGGCGATCGTCCCGACCTACCAGCAGCACTACTCCATCCCCGACAGCTACGGCGCGCGCGTCGACCGCCTGCCGCTGCGCGAAGAGCACGGGTGGTTGCCCGACCTGGACGAACTCGACCGTCTGGTCACGGCGGACACCAAGCTCATAGCCGTCAACAATCCCAACAACCCCACCGGCGCCCTCATCGACGAAGCAGGCCTGGCCCGCATCGCGCACATCGCCGACCGGGTCGGGGCGTGGGTGCTGTGCGACGAGGTCTACCGAGGCATCGACCAGGACGGCGACGGATTCACCGCCTCCATCGCCGACCTGTACGAACGCGGCATCTCCACCGGCAGCATGTCCAAGCCCTTCTCCCTGGCCGGACTGCGCCTGGGCTGGATCGTCGGCCCGACCGAACTCCTGAAGGACGTCGCCACCCACCGGGACTACACCACCATCAGCGTCGGACGCGTCGACGACCTGCTCGCCTGCGTCGCCCTGGAGAACAAGGACGCGATCCTGGCCCGCTCCCACCGGATCACCCGCACCAACCTGGCCATCCTGGACGAGTGGGTCGCCGGCCGCGACGACGTCACCTACGTCAGGCCGGCCTCGGGAACCACCGCACTCCTGCGCTACCAAGCCCCCATCGGCTCCTACGAGTTCTGCACCCGCCTGCTGCAGGAGACCGGCGTCATGTTCACCCCCGGCGCGGCCTTCGACATCGAGCGCACCGTGCGCATCGGCTTCGCCGACGACACCCAGACCCTGCGCACCGGACTGCGCCTGGTCGGCCGGTTCCTCGACCGACTCACCCAGGCATGACCCCCTCTCACCCGGGTGCGGCCGCCGGCCAGGCACGCGGGTACGGCACGCGCAGCGACTCGGTCGCCACAGGGGTGTGGTCGGTGGAGGCGAACAGGCGGCCGTCGCGCAGGATGACCGCGCCGCTGCCGCGCATGGTCGTGACCAACTCGGTGGCGAGCGCCTCGGGGGTCACGTCCAAGAGGCGTGCGGCGTCGGTCAGCCAGGCCCGGGCCTGGAGGTACGCCTCGACCTCGTCGGCCGGGATGCCGTCGCGGATCATCAGGGCGAACGCGAAGATCCGGCGGGCCCCGTACCAGACGGCTCCCTCAGGGTCGTCGGCCAGCCGTTGCGCACGACGCCGGGCGGCGGCGAAAGCCGCGCCGGGGTCGGCGGGGACCGCGCCGTGCGAAGGGAGGATCACGCGCGGGGAGAGGTCGGCCATCCGAGTGAGGGAGTCCAGCGCCGTGGTGGTCGCTTCGGGGCCGTCGAGGGCGAGGTTCACCCAGCCGACGTCGTAGTCCGACAGGGCGTCCCCGACCACGAGCAGCCGCTCCTCCGGCTGCCACAGCGCCACGTGCCCCGGGGTGTGCCCCGGCGTGCGGACGACCTCCCAGTCGGTGTCGCCGAGGCGGAGGACCTGGCCGTCGTCGAGGGAGACGTCGACCGTGTACGGGGCGACCGGCTGGTCCAGGTACTCCGCCGAGCAACAGCCCGGGTCCCGGCGGGAGATCGCCTCCGCCTCCGGCGCCCCGGCCGCGACAGCGGCACCTCGCGCCTGGAGGAGGGCGTTGCCACCGACGTGATCGGAGTGCCAGTGCGTGTTCACGACCAGACCGATCGCACCGGCGTGCTCGCGGGCCCAGGCGGCGGTCTCCTCGGCATGGCCGACGAAGCCGCTGTCGACGAGGGCTGGTTGCCGCCCGTGCAGCAGGAGCGTGTTGGCGTCGGGGAACGGCCGCTGCCACCAAGTGGCCCAGGACGGCAGCGACGGCAACGGGCTCACCGCTCGGCCCTGTTGACGCGGATCAGGGTCTGCTGCCCGTTGGCGACGAGCTTCCGTTCGCCGTCGTCCTGGACGCCGTACACCTCCAACTGGCAAACGGTCAGCGTGCGTCCGGCCTTCAGGACAGTCCCGATCGCCTCGATGTGCTCGCCGGTGGCGGGCGCGAGGAGGTTGATCTTGTACTCGACGGTGAGCACCTCGGAGTCCTCGGGGAGCAACGTGAGCGCCGCGTAGCCACCGGCGCTGTCCGCGATGGCGCTGGTGGCCCCTGCGTGGACAAAGCCGTGCTGCTGGGTCACCTCGGGACGGGCCGGGAGGACGATGTGCACGCGGCCGGGTCCGATGTGGCCGATCCGTGCGCCGAGGTGGCCCATGAGGCCCTGACGATCGAAGCTGTCCTGGATGCGCTGCTGCACCTCCGGGCTCGCCTGTTCCTGCCGCGTCCGGTCTTCCACGTGCTGCTCTCCTCTCGCTCTGAGAGGGAAGAGTAGGCCGGACATGCCCGAAGGTGTTTGCGGCTTTACCTCATGATCGCGCCATGTTGAGGAGAAACTCATCGACCGATGCCCAGTAGCGGAAGATTCTTGCTGAGCCGTGCTCATGTCGACGTGGGCTTGCGGGCGCACTCTGCGGCACGACGGAACGCCCGGACGGGCCTACTCCGGTGGCGTGGGCGTGTCGTGCGTGCGGTACATCGCCTGTACGTCCAGCTCCAGTTGGATCGTCGGGCCCACCACCGCGATCCCGCGGGCCAGCATCGAGCGCCAGTTCAGGGTGTAGTCCTCGCGGTGCAGCTCCGCCTTGGCCAGGGCCGCGCAGCGGAGTTCCTCGCCGTAACCGCCGTTCACCGTGCCGAGGTAGGTCGTGTCCAGGGACACCGAGCGGCTCACGCCGTGCATGGTCAGGGAACCCTGCAGTGTCCACTTGCTGCCGCCCCGGTAGGCGAAGCGGGTGCTCGCGAAGTCGATGTACGGGAACCGTTCGACATGGAGGAAGTCGGCCGAGCGCAGGTGGTTGTCGCGGGTGTTGTTGCCCGTGGTGATGCTGGACGCGTCGATGCGGACGTGGACCCGGGACTGGGTCATGTCCTGGGCGATCTGGATGCCGCCGTCGAAGCGCTCGAAGCGGCCGTGGACGTGGGCCATGCCGACGTGCTTGGCGATGAAGCGGATGGCCGTGTGCGGCGGGTCGAAGAGCCAGGTGCCGGGCGCCGGCAGCTCCAGGGCCTGCGCGGGCTGCAGCCAGACGCGCTCGGTGGGCGCTGCCGTACCCGCCACGATCCCGACCGTCTCACGGTGCGGCTGCAGCCCCTCCGTGACGATCAGCAGACTGTACTGGCCGGGCGGCAGCGCCGCGAGGAAGAAGCCGTACGGGTCGGTGGTACCGCGGGCCACGACGCGGTGCGTGTCCAGCGCGGTGACCGTGACGTCCGCGGCCGCCATGGGCGAACCCATCGGGTCGACGACCTCGCGGCCCACAGCGCCCGCGCCGGGCGGGAGGGGGAGCGAAAGGCCCGCCGCCTCGGCCGAGGCGCCCTTGGGCCGCCGGCGCCGGAGCAGTGCGAGGGCCATGATGTTCACCTTTCTTCACGGTTGACGCGACCGCGTGAACAGCGGTCGAGGGCATGCCGAAACGGCCGCGCCTGCATACGGTCGTACCCCTGATTCGATCTTGTGGCAGGCCGTGCGGGCACGGGTGTCTCAATACGAGACAGTCGCTCCCGGTGTCAGGACGAGACGCTTGGCTCCCGCCCCGCGTACGCCGCTCGGAGCACCCCGAGGACGGCCTCTGCCGTGACCGGGCGTGGATTGGCGTACGGCCGGCCCGTCACCTGCTCGGCCGCGACCGTCAAGTCGCCTTCCTTCAGGCCGAGTTCGGCGAGCGAACGCGGTGCGCCCAGGTGAACCGACAGGTCCCGCAGGGCGCGCGGGGCGTCCCGTGTGTCCAGTGCCCGGTGCAGGGCGGCCATCGCCTGCGGCACCGCGGGCGCGTTGTAGGCGAGGGCGTACGGCAGCATCACCGTGTGCGTCTCCGCGTGCGGGAGTCCGAACGTTCCGCCGAGGACATGGCACAGCTTGTGGTGCAGTCCCATGGTGGTCGCGCCGAGGCACGCTCCGCACAACCATGCCCCGTACAGGGCCCGGCCGCGTGCGTCGAGGTCGGCGGGCTCGGCGGCCAGCCGCGGCAGCGCCCCCGCCATCGCGCGGATGCCCTCCTCCGCCATGAGCGAGACGAGCGGCGAGGTGTCCGGGGCGTACAGTGCCTCGACTGCGTGCGCCAGTGCGTTGATGCCGCTGGTCACGGAGAGCGGCACCGGGAGGGAGAGGGTGAGTTCGGGGTCGTAGACGACGCTGCGGGGCTGGACCACCGGGTCGCGTCCGGTGCGCTTGACCCCGCCTTCCGTCAGGCCCCAGACCGGGGTCATCTCCGAACCCGCGTACGTGGACGGCACGGCGATCAGCGGCAGGCCGGTGCGCAGCGCGATCGCCTTGCCGAGGCCGATCGCCGAGCCGCCGCCGACCGCGACGCACCCGTCGGCCCCGGCCTCCCGCGCCACCGCGACGGCCCGGTCGGCGACCTCGACGGGAACATGCATCCGGGCCTCGGCGTGCAGTCCCGCGCAGGCGTCGCCCAGGGCCTCCGCCACCGCCCGGGCGACGCTCTCGCCCCGCCTCCCGCAGACCACCAACAGCCGTCGCAGACCGAGGCGTCGGGCCTCGTCAGGGACCGCGGTCACGGACGCGCCGGGCCGGAAGACGACCCGCACGGGCCGTGTCTCGTGCACGAAGTCGGCCGAGAACGTCATGACGCGCGCTCCAGAACGAGGTCGAAGCGCGCCTGCCGGAAGGGGTTCGGGACGCCGAACTCCCGGGCCAGAGCCGGATCGTCGATCTCCGCGAACTCCTGCACCAGGCTCTGCTTCACCGCGAACACGGCGTCGGAGTCCAGATAGTCGCTGCCGGCCACGAAGATGTGCGTGGTGACGGGGGTGTGGCCGTCGGCCGCGGCGATGAAGTGGATGTGCGCGGGCCGGTAGGGGTGCCGGCCGGTGGCGCGCAGCAGTGCGCCGACCGGGCCGTCCGTGGGGATCGGGTACGGGGCCGGTACACAGGTGCGGAACCAGAAGCGGCCCTCGGCATCGGCGGTGAACAGTCCGCGGCCGTTGCCCGCGGGCTGAACATCCGGCTGCTGCACGTCGTAGTAGCCCTCGGGGTCCGCCTGCCAGACGTCCAGGACCGCGCCGGCCAGCGGGGTACCGTCCTGCGACAGCACCCGGCCGCTGACCACGCACGGCCGGCCGCCGCCCACCAGGTCGATGTCGTCACCGAGCTGACGAGCGGGCGACTCGGTCAGGTGGAAAGGGCCGAGGACGGTCGACTCGGTGGCGCCGGGGACGCGGTCGCCGTTGATGGTCTCGACGAGCATGGAGAGGCCGAGGACGTCCGACAGCAGGATGAACTCCTGCCGGGTGTCCGTGCAGGTCTGCCCGGTCGCCGTCAGGAAGCCGACGGCCTTCTCCCACTCCTCCTGGGTCAGCCGGGTCTCGCGCACGAAGTCGTGCAGATGGCGGATCAGTCCGCCGAGCAGTTCGCGCAGCCGGGGATGGGCCGTCGCGCTCAGACTGGCGACCGCCTCCTCGGTGACAGCCTCGCCCGCGCCGGTGGTCTCCGTGACATCGGTGGCATCGGTGGTCATGCTCGCTCCTCGTCGTCCATGGCGTCCCGCGTCCCGCTGACCACAGTGTTCCGCTTCCTCGTGTTCCCGCACTCAGGCGTGCCCGAGGATCCGCCGCAGCGCGTCCGTCAGCAGTTCCCCGGCTTCCCCTGCGTCCGGGGCCGCCGACGCGTGCCGGAAGGCGACGAAGCCGTCGGGCCGTACCAGCAGGGCACCCGCGTCGGACACCTCGCTCAGCCGCGCCCAGTCGCCGTACGGGTCCTCGTACTCCTGCCCGGAGCCGATGACCACGGTGGCGATGTCGATCTCCTGTGCCTCGGCCGCGCGCACCCAGGCGTCGCCGCCGATGCCGGTCAGCAGGGTGAAACGGCCCTGGCCGACGGTGTCGAGCGTGGAGAGTGTGCGGGTGCCGGAGGTGATCCAGGCGTGCGGCAGCTTCGCGCCGGGGCGGGAGGAGGGCTGGTGGTACAGCTCCGGGTCGCGGGGGAAACCGGGGTCGGGGGTGCCGTCGGGCACGATCGCGTCCGAGTCGTACCGCTGGTTGAGATCGACGCCGTGCGCGTTGAACTCGTACACCTTGAAGGCGATCGCCTCGCGCAGCCGGGCGCGCTGCTTCGCGGCGGCCTCCGTGGCGTCCCTGCGGGCGGCGATGTTGGCCCACAGTTGCTCAGGGGTCTGCGGGGAGAGCCCGTCGAGCGCCTCGAAGATGGGGGCGGTCTCGCCGATGGACTTGTTGGCGCGGGTGACGATCTGCCGGCCGATCGGGGCGCGTTCGGCGGTGTAGGTGTCGAGCAGCCGGGGATCGGCGGTCCCGTCGAGCACCATCTTCAGCTTCCAGGCCAGGTTGTACGAGTCCTGGATGGAGGTGTTGGAACCGAGGCCGTTGGACGGCGGATGGCGGTGCGTGGCGTCGCCGGCGCAGAAGACGCGGCCGTTCGCGTACGTCTCCGCGTACATCTCGTTGACCGTCCACGCGGAGGACGACTTGATGGTCACGGGGATGTCGTCGTCGCCGACGAGCTTGCGGACGACGGACTCGGCGTACTCGGTGGTCAGATCGGGGGCGCCCGCGGACACGTCGTACCCCCACACGATCAGCCACTCGTTCCACGGTCGCACGCAGCGCACCAGCCCGGCGCCGATGCCGCCGACCGTCGCGCCCGGGGCGAGCACCCAGTAGAGGGTGGACGGACGGTGCGCGGTGTACTTGGTCAGGTCCGCGTCGAAGACGATGTTGATGCTGCCCGCGACGCCCATCTGCCCGCCCATCGCCAGACCCGCGTCCTCGGCGACCTTCGACCGGCCGCCGTCCGCGCCGATGAGGTACTTGGCTCGGATCTCGTATGTGTCCCCGCGCAGCCGGTCGCGGACGGTGGCCGTGACGCCGTCGGTGTCCTGGGTGTGGGAGAGGTACTCGGTCTGGAAGCGCAGCCGGGTGCCGCGGGCGACGGCGGCGTCGACGAGGACCGGCTCCATGAGGTGCTGGGGCATGTCGCACATGCGGGTGGGGCTCGCGAGGTCGTGCGCGGCCTGGACGAGCGAGTCGTTGCCCCAGGAGCGCACCCGGCCGAGTTCCTCGCCGGCCAGGCTGGTGCAGAAGGTCGTGTCGCCCATCAGGTGCTGCGGGGTGGCCTGGGCGACGACGTCCTGTTCGACGCCGAGGTCGCGCAGCACCTCCATCGTGCGCTGGTTGGTGATGTGTGCGCGGGGCGTGTCGGCGAGGCTCGCATAGCGGGTCACGACGATGTGGGGCACGCCGTAGGTGCTCAGGGCGAGCGCGGCCGACGCACCGGCCGGGCCACTGCCTACGATCAGAACGTCGGTCTCGACGACGGTGGACACGGGGCGCTCCTGCGGGAGAACGGGCTTCAGGCATTCATGATCATGGAGCGGAGCGCCGGGGTGCGGGTGTCTCATTTCGAGACAGCCGGGCTTCCTCGCCCAAGGGGAGCGGGAGCACACTTGTTGCCCCTTCAACTGAATCCGATACGGTGGGAAGCGTCGTGACCACAACACAGCACTCTCCTTCCGACCCCGCGCTGCCCCCACTGCGTCTGGCACGCGAGCGGTTCCTGACGGGGCGTCCCCTGCCGGACGACGTGCCGGACGAGGTTGTCGCCGCATGGCGGCGCGCGCGGTTCTTCGGGGTTCCGCACGATCTCAAGGAGACGACCACCGGGCCGGCACGGCCGCAGGAGTCGGCCCTGCTCGGCGCCGCCCGCCCCGTGTTGGAGCGGATCGCCCCCGCCCTGGGGGCCGGTGGGTCGGTCCTGATCCTCACCGACCACCGGTTGAGGGTGCTGTGGACGGGCGGCAGCACCCCAGGGCTCGAACTCTGCACCGACCTCTCGGAACAGCAGGTCGGCAACAACAGCGCGGCGCTCGCCGTACGCACCCGGCACCGCGCCGAGGTGCACGGCCCCGAGCACTTCCTCGACCGATGGCAGGACCTGTCCGCGGTCAGCGTGCCGGTGCTCGCGCCGGAGAGCGGGCAGGTGCTGGGCACGGTGACCGTCGCGACGGGACTGTGCGGCGGATGCCCACCGCACCCCGGCGCGGCGCTCGCCGAGGCCGCCGCCACCGCGGTGGAGGCCGCGCTGCTCGCCCGGTCACGGACGGCCGAGCGAGCCCTGCTGGACGCCTACCGCCGGGCGGCTCAGGGCCCGGACCGCGCGGTGGCCGTGCTCGACGGCCGCAACCGACTGCTCAGCGCGGTGGCCGAGCGGATGCTGTCGCCACAGGCGCTGGCCGCGCTGGAACGTACGGCCGTGGCCGCACGCCACAAGAACAATCCTGTCGACGACACGGCCGAGCTGCCCGAGGACGCGGGATGCACCGCGCAGGTGACTCCGGTATGGCATGAGGGAGCCGTCATCGGCGTGGTGGCCGTACTGCACCCGCTCGCCGACGCCGCCGTACCCTCCGTGCCGCGCCCGTCCACCACCACCCTGACCGGCTCCTCGGTCCCCTGGCGGCACGCCGTGGCACGAGCCCTCGACCTGGCCGGCTCCCGGGAACCGCTGCTGCTGACGGGAGAACGCGGCACAGGCAAGACGACACTGGCGCGTCAGCTGCCGGGCGGGGGCGCGGCGTGGGTCGTCGACGCGGCGGAGGACGGGCAACTCGACCGCATCCACTCCGAGCTGGTGCAGGGCCGACCCGTCCTACTCCGCCATGCGGAGCGCCTCACACAGCCGGCCGTGGCCGCGCTCAACTCCCTGCTCGACACATACCCCGACGCGCTCCTCCTGGTCACCTACACACCCGGCACACCGCCCGGCCCCTGCCTCCAACGTCTCCTGGACACGCTGGCCGCCCGCTCGGTCACTCTGCCCGCACTACGCGAACGCCCGGAGGACATACGGGAGTTGCTTCCGGCGCTGACCCCACGGCCCGCGCCGGGACGGGCTCCGCTCACCTGGACGTTGGACGCACTGCGCGCGCTGGAGCAGTACCCATGGCCTGGGAACGTCACCGAACTCGCCCACGTCGTACGGACACTGACGGAGGTCCGCCGGGCGTCCGGACCCGTCCGGCGGGCCGAACTGCCGGACCTGGTGCGTGAAGGGCCTGCCGCACGCCACCTCAGCGCGATGGAACACGCCGAGCGCACCACGATCCTGGACGCGCTACGCCGCCACGGCGGCAACAAGGCCCGGACGGCGGCAGCTTTGGGTATCGGCCGGGCGACGCTGTATCGGAAGTTGCGGGGCTATCAGGGCTGAGCGGTCATCGGACGTCGCAGCTGCCGGTCGGGTCGCGCGAGCGCCCTGGTGTGAGGTCCTGTCCGCCCGGCGCAAGGAACGCGCCCGCGTCCGCGGCGAGAAGGGCATCCGCTGGGGTGGACGCCCACTCACCGCCGCAGCCTGACCAGCCAGGAGACCCCACCGCGCCCTGGTGCGGAGATCAAACGGTGGCCAAGCTCTTTGCCATGACCCGCTCCCTGCGAACGCCGTCGGACAGGAGATCGCCGGGCTCACCCGTGTCCATGAAACCGTGCCGCTCATAGAGCGCAAGCGCCTTGCTGTTGTCCGGCATCACAGACAAGCGCAGCGTCCTGGCACCGCGATCCGACGCCCACCGCTCCACTGCCTGGATCAAGTAGTCACCCAGGCCTTGGCCCCGAGCAACAGGGTTGACCCACATCGAGATCAACTCGACGCTGTCTTCCTCCTCGCCCGGAACTCCGCTGGCCATGCCCACCGGAAGGCCGTCGAGGAGCGCGACGAGATCGTGCGCGCCAGGAATCGACAGACGGGCACGCCAGCGTTCCTCTCGATCGCCGAAGCCCTGCCAGTCGGCCAGCGTCGATCCGAACGCATAGGGCGCCTCAGCAAGCGCCGCCAGTCGCAACTCCCGCCAGAGAGGCCAGTCGTCCGATTCCAAAGTGTGCAGTTCAATCATGATCCAGACCCTGCCCGCCCGCCGCGGCGACAGCAAGTTGATTACGGCCACGCAAACGAGGTCGGTCAGCCCCGCGAACAGCCGAACCGGCAAGGAGCGAAGCACGCGTAAGCTCTCCGGAGGTGGAGCCGTCTACCCGTCGAGCAGGAAGCGATAGACGGTCGACTGCCTGGCTCGGAAGCCGAGACGCTCATAGAGCCGGTTCGCCGCCGCACGATCCGGCCGGGAGGTGAGATCCACCGTCCGTGCGCCCGCCTCCCGCGCAATCCGCAATGCCTCCTGCGTGAGGAGGCCGGCGACTCCCTGGCCTCGGGCCCCGCTGTCAACGACCACGTCTTCGATGCGGGCCCGCAATCCAGACGGCAAAGGCGACAGCAGCAGAGTCAGGGTGCCGACGATTGCCTCGGACGTCCGGGCGACGAGCACCGTGTTGGCATCACACGTCACCATCCGGTCGACCGCTTCGTAGTCGAGCGGCTTCGCCGTCGAGGAGAGCTGCGGCAACAGCCGGCCGAAAGCGTCGACGAGTTCTTGGCTCGCTTCCCTGACGATGTCTACGCGCACGTCCATGCCGTGAGGCTATCCGTCGCCGAGCCACGGCACCGGTGAGATGGCAATCATGTCGGCCGAGACGGAACACCAGCCGAGCTCCTGAGCGCGCTGGCGGAACACTCCAGACCGTCCGCTTCGTCGGCACCTACCGCCGCCCTGTGCCGCAGCACCGCAGACGCCTACGGACAACACCTTCAGCCTCAGCCTGGTCGAACGCCTACTCGCCTAGTGCTGTGACCGCGTAAGTTCGCCGGGTTGGTGGTCGTGACGGTTGGATGTGCGGTGACGTTCATTCGACCGCTGGAGACGCGGTGCCTGAGCCTGTCCGTGTACGCAGACTGACCGACAAGGAGGGGCAGAAACTGAAGCAGATCGTGCGCCGGGGCAGCACGAGTTCGGTGCGTTACCGGCGGGCGATGATGCTGCTCGCTTCGGCGGGCGGAAACCGGGTGCCGGTGATCGCCCAGCTGGTCCAGGCCGATGAGGACACCGTGCGCGACGTGATCCACCGCTTCAACGAGATCGGCCTGGCCTGCCTGGACCCTCAGTGGGCGGGAGGCCGTCCCCGCCTGCTCACCCCTGCCGACGAGGACTTCGTCATCCGGACGGCCACCACTCGCCCCACCAGGCTCGGCCAGCCCTTCACCCGCTGGTCGATCCGCAAACTCGCCGCCTACCTGCGGGAAGTGCACGGACGTGTCATCCGCATCGGCCGTGAAGCCTTACGGTGCCTGCTCCGGCGCCGCGGTATCACCTTCCAGCGCACCAAGACATGGAAGGAATCACCCGACCCTCATCGCGACGCCAAGCTCGACCGGATCGAGCAGGTTCTGGACCGCTTCCCGGACCGGGTCTTCGCCTTCGACGAGTTCGGGCCGTTGGGGATCCGGCCCACCGCAGGCTCCTGCTGGGCGAAGCAGGGCAAGCCGAACCGGCTGCCGGCGACCTACCGCCGCACCCACGGCGTCACCTACTTCCACGGCTGCTACTCCGTGGGCGACGACCGCCTGTGGGGCGTCAACCGCCGCCGCAAGGGCACCGCCAACACCCTGGCCGCGCTGAAGTCGATCCGCGCCGCCCGACCCGACGGCGCCCCGATCTACATCATCCTGGACAACCTCTCCGCCCACACCGGCGCCGACATCCGCCGCTGGGCGAGGAAGAACAAGGTCGAGCTGTGCTTCACCCCGACCTGCGCATCCTGGGCCAACCCGATCGAGGCCCACTTCGGCCCGCTGCGGCAGTTCACCCTGGCCAATTCCCACCACCGCAGCCACCCCACGCAAGCCCAGGCACTGCACCGCTACCTGCGCTGGCGTAACGCCAACGCCCGCCACCCCGACGTACTTGCCGCCCAACGCAAGGAACGCGCCCTCATCCGCAGCGAGAAGGGCATCCGCTGGGGTGGACGCCCCCTCAACGCCGCAGCCTGACCGACCGCGAACCGCAGCCCCGGAGTGCCGAAAGGGACAAGTTCACGAGAAGGACAGCGACAGAAGGACGACTCAGGAGGCGGACGGCTCGATCTCCCCCGCAAAGACGATGACCTGGTCGATGAGGCTCCGCCGCAGATGGACGACGTCCGTTCCCGCCAGGCGGGGGCCTCCATCCGGCGTGGTGAAGACCCACTGGTACCGGGCCCACTCGTCAGGCATGTCCACCGCTGAGCAGCGCACCATCGTGCCGGTCCCCGCCGGGTGGCGCCGGATGTCCAGCACGAACCGCTCGACCGCCACGATTCCTTCGCTGCGACCCAACGGCCCCCAGAAGACCACGTCTGAGGTCAGGGCCTGGGAGAGCAGGGCAGTCACATATCTGTCGTCCGAGGCGTTAAACGCGGAGATGAACGTGTCGATCGCGGAGCGTGCCGTCTCTTCCTGCATGCCCCAGTAATACCAGCCGTTGCGCGTACGCTCGTCCCGCGAGCCGCCTTCCGATCACGGTGGACCATCCCGGTCACAGCACTAGCTGCCGTAGTCGATATTCCCCTGGCGGCACGATGCACGTTTCACCCGAGCAGGCCGCTCCTCCCCGCACCGGCGAGGATGCGGGGAGGAGCGGGGGTGTCATGTCAGTCGAAGGAGCGGATCTTGTAGGAGCCCTGGAGGTTCCCCCGGTACGACACCGAGCCCTTGCGCTGTGTGAAGTTCGTGCCCGCGTAGATGTTCACGGCGCCGCCGCTCGTGCGATTGAAGGCCGACTTCGCGTTCTTGTTGCCGACCCAGCCGCCGCACTCGGCGACGGTGTCGTCCACGGCGGGCACGGCCTGGCAGATCTTGCCCTGGCCGTTCCAGTCGCTGAAGAAGCAGAACTTGCCCTCCTGGCAGCGGTCGTACCCCGTAGCCGTGGGCGCCGCGGATGCGGCGGAGATTCCTGCGGCGCTGAGGACGGTGGCCAGCGAGGCGGCGGCGAGCGCGGCTCGCAACTTGCCCATGGGTGTCTCCCTCGGTAGGCGGACTTGCGACATCACAAGACGCTGGCAGCCCCTCCGGACCGCTGCCACGGCACCGCTTAGTCCCGGACGGACGAGCCGTTGTCCGGGCTGGTCAGCGGCCTGTCCGGGACATCGCCGGAATGCTGTCCGGGACGCGCTCGCAGGTCCGGTCCGGCTGCTGTCCAACCGTCCGCGTGGGCGTCCGCCCCTTACGTCGTCAGAAGGAACGAAGGAGGACGGGCCGCGCTCCTCAAAGGCCGTCCGCATTGCTCTGAGGGCGGTGAGGGACTGGGCTCGGCCGTGGCCCTACTGTTCACTCGGTGATCAGTCGCGCCTGGTCGAGTGCGCGGCGTCGGTTCGCGCCGATGGGGCGTCTTGACGGCTTCTGGTGGCCGCGTCCTGGCGAATCAACCTGACACTGCGGCAGCTCGCCCCCTTGTCCGGCATCTCGAAACCAACACCAACCGGATCATTCACCGCACCGAGCCGTAGCTTGCCCTCAAGCAGCAGCAGCGCTTCCGTCGAGAAGGCGTGCTTGTCGGCGACGGCACCCTCGTCCCCGCCCGCGATCACGCGGGCGCCGAGCAGTCGAAGAACTAGCGCTATTCGACGAACCATCAGAGCGTCATCGATGACGACACCCGCCTGGTCATCACGGTCGGACGGCCAGTGCCAAGTCCCGGTCCGGGCCGAGCACGGCACGCTACAAGATGGATTGCGGGACAGCCTTAATCGATATCGTCCACCAGGAATTCCTGGTCGCGGGCTCCCGTGCAGAGCTGCTGGGTGACTTCGGCTCCCGCCACCCGGTCGTCGTCTCCGTTGATTCCCAGGCACAGCCCGTTCTGCGCCACACGTATCCGATAACCGCCGACGACAGGCTTGTCGATCGGCTCGAAGAGGAAATGCTGACTGGTCCGGTCTGCCGAGCAGCTCTCCCACGGCCACGGTTCGAGCATGCCCGTGACGACATGGTCGCTGCCCAACGCGGTGAGGCAGCCAAGGCCGTGGACGGGGTGCCGCCACTGAATGTAGTAAGCGCCGTCCCTGCCGGCGGACGCGAGGGACGTCTGTGGAGGTGTGGCATCGCCACAGGGCCGTTGGACGGCGACTTGACTGCGGTAGCGTCCCTGGCGGTCGTGACCTTCGGTCACGCACAGCCGCGGTGCCCCGGCCGGACGGATCCGGGACGGGCCCGCCGGAAGACGGGCGGCAACGCCGGCGGTGGAGGCTGAGGCAGCGGAGGGCGACCGGACGCTTTCCGACGCGCGTGCTTTCGCGCCCTGATGACCTGCTCCCTCCGGGAGCAGCGCCCAGGCTCCCAGAGCGGCTAGCAGGAACCCGGCGGCGGTCGAGAGAAGCACCGTTTGCCGCCGATACCTCGGCACCGCGCCGGGCGCCTTGGTCGATCCCGCAGTGCCGGAATCGGCCGCTACCGTCTCTGTTTCGGGCCCGAACTCCGCCTGCCTCGACTGCTGCTCCGCCGGGTCGATTCCTTGGGCGGAGGCCAGTCGGTCCCTGGCCTCCAGCCAGACATGTGCATCGTCCCCGTACCCGCAGGCTCGAAGGAAGGCGATGAGTACGTCGGAGCGTGGCAGCGAATTCCGGCGAAGCGCGTCAGCCAGAGTGCTGCGCGCCAGAACGTCTCCGTTCTGCGCCGCCCGTGCCTCCAGTTGCCGGAAGGTGAGGCCCACCTGTTCCTTGAGGCATCGCATACAGCGCGTGAACTCGGCGACGCTCTGCGCCTGCTTCGGCAGTGGATCCTGACTTCCCATGCTCGGCAATCCTCGTTCTGCTCCGAGAAGGGAACAATCCAGGATTCTGCCAATCCCGTGGAGCGGTCGTCGCACTCGGCGCGATCGGGCGGTTGGAGGTGAGGAAGACACCGCTGGCGCCGTCGTGGCGCCGCAGGTCATCAAGCGGATCTCAGACGCCGGCAGGTGAGTCCAACGCGGCCCGCACCGGGCGCCACCTCGGCGACCAGCGGCCCCACCGCCGCCGTGCCCTCTGCCACGTCTGGCCATACGTCGTTGACGCCGGAACTACGCCAACTTCACTGATGGCGCACGTCTGCTGCGGGGGCACCTACGGGTTCCGTCAAGGAAATCCGGGTGCGTTGTGTCCGGGGTGGGGTCAGCATTGCCGGGTGTCTGAGCTGCTGTGGGGTGACGTGAAGGGTTTCTTCGACCTTGAGTGGGAGGGGTGCCTTCCGGATGTGTGGGTCGCGGGAACCGGGGTTGAGGATTGGCAGGCGGTCCTCGATCTGGTCGTTGCGAGCGGCTGGCGGAGTGAGTACTCCGAGGGCGGTGTCGTCATGCCGTTGCCGCGTGCTGGAGAGGTGCTGTCACGGTCGGCTGATGCCGAGTGCGCGGATCTGCGAGTCTGGCCGACGCCGGATGTGCTGGCGATCTTTCGGTTGGAGTCGGCTGACGAGATCGGTTTCGACGTGGACCTGCGAGAGTTGCAGGGACAGGAGCGGCTGGACGTCCTGTGCGGGTTTCTTCGTGCGATCGGGCACCGGCTGGGCAAGCCGGTGGTAATGACCCCCGAGGGCGACTGGGACCGAAGCCACCCGATCCTGGGGTTCGACGTCGAGTCCGACCAGGTGGTGCTGCTGGCGGAACCGTCGATCAGCTGACCGTTGCCGTCGGACGTGATGCGTAGAAGGTTCCGTCGCGGAGCATGGCGAAGAGGACGCCGGCTCGGCGCCGGGCTAGGCAGAGCAGGGCCTGGGTGTGGTGCTTTCCCCGCGCGATCTTCTTGTCGTAGTAGACCTGCGAGGCCGGGTCGCCAAGCGCCGCGAACGCGGACGGGAACAAGGCACGTTTGAGCTGCTGGCGAGTCGGCACTCCTCCGTGCACTGACCGGCCTGCGGTGCAACGCATGCGCGCAGGTGCTTCCTTCCACTGACCTCGGCCGCCCCTCGCGATGGTGTTCACCGGAACCGCCGCCGGCGATGCGAACGCTGCGGGACACGGCTGATCCCCACCCACCGAGGACGCCCTCCTCACTGGTGTTCGGCCTCTTGCCGCCGAGCCGCCTACGAAGATCGCCAGAGGGCCAGCGAGGCAAGGACTGACAGTTCCTGAACGAACCGGCTCGCTACCCACCAGGCCCACCCAAGGTCAAGCGCACGCCGAGGCCCCTGCCAGCTGCCGAGACCGTATCGCGCAGCAGGATTAACCAGAGGCGGTCACGGAGCGCTCTGGATAGCATCCGCAGTCGCTGAACTCCACCACCCACCGATGAAGGAACCCACCCTATGCCGCGCCGTCCGACCGCTCCGATCGCAGAATTCCCCGTGTCCGGCAGCGACGCCGGGCCCTACGGAATCACCTGCGGCCCCGACAGCGCACTGTGGTTCACCATGGTCCACCACGGACGGATCGGCCGGATCACCACCGGCGGCGACGTCACCTCCTACCAGCTCGAACCCGCCTCCAGCGGACCGTCGATCATCACCACAGGACCCGACGACGCGCTGTGGTTCACCGAATTCCGTAGCCACCGGATCGGCCGCATCACCACGACCGGAAACATCACCTCGTTCCCGCTGCCGACGCCGGATGCCGGGCCGTTCGGCATCACCGCCGGCCCCGACGGAGCACTGTGGTTCACCGAAGCAAGCGCCGACCGCATCGGCCGCATTACACCCGACGGTGACGTCACCGAGTTCCCTCTCCCCCTCTCGGGAGCCTTCCCCTCAGCCATCGCCACCGGCCCGGACAACCGGCTGTGGTTCACGATGAACCAGGCGAACGCGATCGGCGCCATCGGACTCGACGGTGGTGTCACCATCAACCCGTTGCCCACACCGGCCGCCGCCCCGGTCGGCATCACCACGGGCGCCGATGGCGCCATGTGGTTCGTCGAGATAGGCGCCGGTCAAATCGGACGGATCGCGCCGGACGGAAAGATCGACGAATTCGCACTGCCCGACCCCGCGTCACGCCCGCACGCCATCGCAGCCGACGCCGACGGAAACTGCTGGTTCACCGAATGGGGAGCCAACCGCATCGGCCGGATCACCCCCGACGGCCGAATCGACGAACACGACCTCCCCAGCCCATCCTCCGAACCACACGGCATCACACTGGGACCGGACGGTGCAATCTGGACAGCCCTGGAGATCGGAACGGTCGCACGACTCACACCACGCTGAAACCGAACTTCCCTGGTTGGCGCGACCTACACACGTTCATCAGGTCCATGCCGTACCGCACTCGATGCGCTGCCGCCCGGTCGGTGAGGTTCTCGGCGAACTGCAACACCGTCACCAGCGCGAGCCGGCCTGGTGACCAGCCCGGCCGCCCTCTGGCCCCGAACGCCTCGGCGAACTCGGCGTCCGGGAACAACTCGCCCAGCTCGTCATGGACCCGCATCGCCAACGGATACGGCCCCCGTGCCGCCACCGCCCGCGCCACTTGCGCGGTCAGCTCAGGCACCTTCGGCCACGGCCTCGGCCGCATCGACATTCCACACCCCACCCGCGACCGGGAACGCCAAGACCGGCCGCTGCTGTCCCGACCAACGAGCCGCCAGCCCTGCTGGGCACGGAATAAGCCAGCAGGATCGTCACCAGCCGCAAACGGCGCTGCGTCTGCTCTGCCGACCGCGAAGGGCGAGGCAGCAAGGAAGTGCGGAGATCTCGCGATTAAGCATTGAAGACCGCGCCCGTTGGTCATGTACAGGCAACCATCAGGAACATGAAGAGGACTCTTGCTGTCACCTCGCTCGCCCTGGTCGCCGCCCTCGCCTTAGCCTCACCCGCCGAGGCAGCCCCCACTCCTCCCGGGGACACCCCGGCGCTGGCATGCGGGCTGGGCACGGTCGATCTCACCAACCCCCCTCTCGGCTACCCCGTCGCCACGATCAACGACCTGGCGAAGAGGCTGGGGCTGGCCGAAGTCCCCACCGCCGTCGGCCTGGGCTGCGACAAGTCCATACCGACCGACCCCTACTCCGGCACCCACCCCTACCCCGGGTCCGGTCCGGTCGTGCTCCGCACCAGCGAAACCGCTCCGACACAGGTCTACTGCACCAACTCGGTCAGCGCCCTCGGCAACCTGCTCGACAGCGGCGGCGTCGTCGTGCCGGGCGGGAAGACGCTCGCGGTGATCGGGTCGGGCTGCGTCGTGGAAGCGAACCCGATCATCATCTAGCAAGCGCCCGCGCCCGCCGAAGCAGCAGCCCGGTACTCACGAAGACGCCGTCACGGGACATCTCCCGTGACGGCACGCTCGGCTACGTCCTGGACACCTGAACCAGTGACCTTCAATCGATGACGTGTGCCCTGATTCCCTCGGTCGGGACGATCGGCGACGCGGGCAGCCCGGCGCGCGCACGCGCCGGGCTGCGGTTGGGCGATACGTACAGCTTCCCGGATCCCGAGCAAGGCCGGTGAAGACCGCGTGTCTCACCTCCGGTTGCGGATCGGCGGCAGCTCCGACCTGGTGTGCCTTTACGTACGGGGCGCCCCGACCCGCCGCGCGGAGACGAGCGTGTCGGTCAGCGGGTGACCACGTTGTACGCCGGGATGATCTGCGGCTCGCCGTCGGCGTGGCCCAGATCGGAGAGGATCGGCTGGAGGACCTTCGAGAAGTTCTCGAGCGCTTCCTCGGACTCCCACACGTCGACGACCCGCCACCCGCCGTCGACCGGCCCGGCCGCGTGGGAGATCAGCCCGGGTGCGGGGATGTCGGCGAGCGAGGTGAACTCGCCGCCGTCGGTGAGGCGGTTGATGCAGGCCTCGTAGAGCTCCTGCCCGACGCCCGGAATATCGAATGTGACGATGATGGCCATGTTGTCCCCCCACTGCTCGCTCACTGTGTGCGGCGATCGCTCCGGTCGGCGCGACCCCCCTCATGCCTACCCGACCGCTGACCGCGCGTCGACGCCCTGAGGGGGCCGGGTGGAGGAAGCTGAGGCGCGCCAGGGACTCCCGCGCCCCTGGCGCGCCGACTGCCACCCGGCGCGCGCTGTACGGCGGCCGTTCGAGGGTTTGCGCCCGACCTGCCTGCGTCCGGGGGCCTGAGGTCGGCATGGCGGGCCGACGGTCACCTGGCGGTCTCGGTCGGCGGCCTCGGTTGTGCTCGGCATCGCCACCGGCGGCCTGCACAGTCCGGCGATCTCCGGCCAAGGGGACGTACTGGCTTGGGGCTGGAGCAAGTTCGGTCAGCTGGGGGACGGCACGAACAACGACGGCAACACCGCCGTCACGGCACCATCCCCGTCGTCGCCGGTACGGCGATCGGACTGACCGGCGTGTCGCGTATCGCGGCGCTGACCGTGCCGAACAGCCGCGACGTCCTGACCTTCAGCTTCAACCAGTTCGGCCAGCTTGGTGACGGTAGCACTGCCCCCGACGGCAACAACCCGGCCACCGTGACCGGCGTGAGCGGGGGACAGGCCATCGTCGGAGGCGACTCGCACAGCCTGTCCGCGTGACGCTGTCGACCTGGCGCGGTCACGCGGCCTGTAGAGGCCGGACGCGTTGCGCTTCGCGTGCGCACTGCTTCGCCAACTCCCTTGCCGTCACGATGGGTTGGTCTCGGCGACGGCTGGACTGCCATCGTGCGGGCTGATCGCCGCTGTGGCGTTGGATCGGGCTCAACTCCCTGGCGGCACGGCCGGAGCCGGCGCGTTCTGCGCGCGTTCGGCGGCGCTGGGAGCCGCCAGGGCGAGTCGGCGGTGGATGCGGCGGAGCATGGTGCGGGCCATGAACGGGTGGACGCGTTTGACCACGGCCCAGTACAGCCTGCCGCGCCAGTTGTGGATCCTCACGACCGTGCTGAGCGTGACCTGACGGTCGTCGACGTGGATCGAGGCGCGGAAGTCGAGGTGTCCGGCGTCCTCGCCCAGGAGCACTTCGCCGCCCTCTCTGCCCACCACCGGGAAGGGGGCTCCGCGCAGGACGCCCCGCCAGGACTCGGGGTCCCGCGGCATCCCGGGACGCATCCTCATCCGCCACGCGTCGCTGTAGTCGGTCCGTCCGAAGGCTGCCCGGACCAGGCGGGCGCCGGTCGGGAGGTCGCCGGCGGTTGCCCTGTCCCACGTCAGCCGGTGGAGCAGCCGGATCCATGGTGACCAGCGGACGGGGCTGGGCACCGTCCCGGTGGCGGCCCGCTCGACGTTGTCGAGAAGCTCTTCGAGCACCGTGTCGTGCATCCAGCGCACCGCCAGGGCCCAGCCCAGCAGCATCGGGCCACGGCGTTGCAGCTCCAGGGTGTGCCGCACATGGCAGCGGTCCTGTCCCAGCGGCTCGATGACGAACTCGTGGTGGCCGCTCATGGGCGGGTTGAAGTCGAAGCGGGCGCGGCGGCCGGGTTCGTACGCGGAAACGCGGTATCGGACGAATCCGTGGCCGCCGTCCGCACCAACGCCCAGGGGCCGGTCGAAGCGGACCGGGGGCCAGGCCGGCGCGGGCCAGATGGGGTCATGCGGTGAGGACAGCCGGTCGAGGAGGGTCCCGACGGTAGGGGCGGGTGCCTCGATGATGCGCTCGTGGACATTGCGGATCGTGCGGAACCTGCCCATAGCCCGCCTCCATACGGTGCCGTATGTTGTCGACCATACGGTAGCGTATGGATATGGCGCAACGGCATGAGACGGTTCCCCGCGGGGGCGGGCGGAAGCGGCTGACCGCGCACGACTGGGCGGACGCGGCTCTGACGGCCATGGGTGAAGGCGGTCTCGCAGCGGTCGCCATCGAGCCGCTCGCCGCTCGCCTGGGCACCACCAAAGGCAGTTTCTACTGGCACTTCGCCAACCGTGAGGCGCTGATCGAAGCCGCGCTCGACCGCTGGGAGCAGAAGTCCACCGAGTCCGTCATCGCCGGGCTGAAGTCCGAGCCGGATCCGGCGATGCGGCTGCGCAGGCTCCTCGCAGAGGCGTCCGAACTCGCCGCCGAAGACCCGCTGGAGGTCTCCCTGCCGGCCTCGGCCGGGCACCCGCGAGTGGCCGCCGTACTGCGTCGGGTGACGGAGCGTCGGGTCGGCTACCTGGCACAGCTCTTCATCGAATTGGGCTTCCCTCCGGACGAGGCGCGCCGCCGTGCACTGCTGGCGTACACCGGCTACCTCGGGCACACGCAGCTGGCGCACGCGGTCCCGGAGACGCTTCCGGCGGGCGAGGACGGCAGGCGCTACCTGGACTCGGTGCTCGACACGCTGATGACGGCCACCCCGGGGTCTTAGGCCGTGTCCGCACAGTGGTTGCTGCGTTGACCTGCACGTGCTGCGTTGGCCTGACCTGACTGAGCAGGCCAGGGGGGTGATCGAGCCGTTGCTCCGCTCTGCCGCGGATCGGCTGGTTGGCGCGAGACCCGGCGACAGGTCCTCAGACAGCGGACGGCGTCTCCTGGCAAGGGGTCGGCGGGCGGGCGCCGCGCCGACTCTTCCTGCGGAGGCAGCATGCGCCGCCAGGTCGCTGACCTCGCCGCCCGCGAGGGCCTGACGTACGACCTGAACAGGTCCGCTGCGGTCAACACCTTCGACGCCCGAAGGCGTCCCGCCCACCCACCACCGGTGGCAGCCCGGGTCACCCGTCTGGCTGCCATCCCGTCGCGGGTCTGGTGGCACGTACGCATCGGCCGCTGGCCAAGAGCGACCGGCCGCTCCTCTGCTGCCACAGCAGGCCGAAGGCGGCCCCATCTGCTTCTGTTCGGATTGACATCGGACGACAAGGGCCGCGTACTGAAGATGAGGGACTCTTGATCAAGAGTTTCCCGGTTGGGGGGTTCCAGCATCCGCAGTCTCTGCGCCCTAACGGAGGCACCATGACGGTGCAGCAACAGCAAGCTACGATCCCGACGGTTCTGGTCTACGAGGACGACCCCGGATTTCCTCCGCAGGTCAACATGCCCGTACCGCATCCCGTTCCGCATCTCGACACACAGCCCTTCCCGACGGCCATCGCGGAGTCCGTGCCGCAGCCGGACGGCGCCGGGCCGGGCACCGAGGCGTTCCGCTACTGGGTGGCGGCCGATGCGCTCAGCAGGGCCAGCCAGACCTGGGGTCCGCTGGTTCCGACCGGAACGCAGTGGCATCCGACGGTCGGACGCGCCCTCACCGCGCACCTCAACGCAGGAAACGACCTCAACGCCTTCTACGACCGCAAGGGCCTGTGGTTCTTCCGTCGCACAGTGCAGGGTGTCACCGTCGCCTCGTGCGAGAGCTCCGAGGTCGTCGAGCACGAGACGGGGCACGCGATCCTCGACGCCCTGCGCCCTCAGCTGTTCGACGCGGCGAGCGCGGAGGCGGCCGCCCTGCACGAGGCGTTCGGTGACATCAGCGCGCTGCTGACCTCACTCGGGCTGGAGTCGCTGCGGATCGCGGTGCTGGCCGAGACCCAGGGCGACCTCGAACTGTCCTCGCGGGTATCGAGGATGGCCGAGCAACTGGGCTGGGCGATCCGTCAGGGTCACCCGAACGTGGTCGACTCCGACTGCCTGCGCAACCTGTCGAACAGCTTCTTCTACCGCGACCCGGTCGAGTTGCCGCCGAGCGCACCGGCGAACCTGCTCTCCAGCGAGCCGCACTCGTTCTCCCGCCTGTTCAGCGGCGCGTTCCTGAAGGTCGTCGCCGGGATCTTCCGGCAGCAGGACCTGCAGGACCAGGCAGGTCTGGCCCTGGCGGCCCAGACCGCGGGACAGCTGCTGGTGGATGCCGTCGTGGCGGCGCCCGTCGTGTCCGCCTACTACGCACAGGTCGCCGGTCACATGATCGCCGCGGACCAGCGCCGCAACGGCGGCAAGTACGGTCCCTCCCTGCGCTCGGCGTTCATCCGTCACGGCATCCTCTCCCTGGAGGCCGCCACCTCCATCACCGAGCCGGAGGTGGCGCGCAAAGCCGCCGCCATCGCCGAGGCGACGCCGGGTGGCGGTGCCGACGAGGGGCTCACGGCCGTCACGATCCACGGATCGACGTACGGCCTCACCCAGCCCCTCACCCTCTGCGCCCCCGCGCAGGAACGACGGTTCGGCATCGCGGGCTCCGACCCCGCCGGCGGCTCGGTGCGGCCCGCCGACCCGGAGCGGGTCGCCACCTCGTACCTCGAGGACCTCTTCCGCCGTGGCCGCATCGAGGTACCCGAGGAGCACCGCTCCGGTGCGGCGATTGCCGACGACAGCCCCACCCGGCTCAAGACGCACGAGATCACCCGGAGCACGACCGGCGAGGGTCTCGCCCTCATCCGACGGTGCTTCGACTGACCCGCCAGTAGAGCCAGCGCACTCAGCGGTTAAAGCGCAGACGGCGGACGGTGAGCCGTCCGTCGTCTGCGCGCTTGACGACGTGCGTCGTCCGTGACGTGGGCTCCTCACCCTCGAACACCGCCTCGCCCCGCGCCAGCAGGTCGCTGATGAATTTCTCGGTTGCCCGGCGCTCGGCGTCATCGCTCTGCCCGCCCTCACCGGCACTCTCCTGACCCTCATCACCCTGTGTACTCATGCAATGCGCTCCATGTTGTTGCTGTTCGGATACGTGCCGGAAGCGGACCGCGCGGCCGCCGGATACGGCGTCGGTACGACTGCCTACGGGGCCTCGTGAGGTACCTCCGCACGCGATTCGGCTGCCGAGACCGACCTGTCGTCCCTGACCGGGAAGACCGCCGTGTCATCCACCGGTCCTCGCAGATCCACCGTGAAACCGGCACGTTCGAGCGTCTCGGCGCCCTGTGCGGTCACCATGGCGAGCGCGAGCCGCTCCGAGACGGCCTCCACAACAACGGCCTCCGTCCCGTTCACAGCCGCGGTCAACTCGCCCACGCCCACACCGTCCGACACCTCGATCCGCGCCCTGAGCACAGGACGGCCTTCCATCGCCGCGAGTGCGAACACCGGGTGGGCCGCCGTACGCATCCCCACCTCCCGCGCGAATGCGCGCTCCTGGGCGTCCTCGCCCACGAAGACACACTCGCCGGCCGCCGCTTCCCCCGTGCTCGCGACCGCCTGGTCGAAGATCAAGCGACTGTCCTTGGCTCCCCAGTGCACAAGCGCCTGATCCGTGAAACGGCCGGGGAACGCCTCGTCCAGCGCAGCCGCCACCCGTGCGGCGGCACCGTCGCCCGGCCCGGGGTTGGAGATGATGCCCTTGCGCACCTCACGCAGGGCATCGAGTACTGCCATGACGCGCGGCCGGGGCCGAAGGACCAGGGAGCCGTCGGGTTCCACATGGGCATCCGCCAGGGTCGCCCCGATGTCGAAGAAGATCACAGCCATGCCAAGCGACTCCCCACGGTGAGCGCTTTCGAGTCGGGGCCGCCCGGGTGAAAGACCCACACGACCCGAACCGCTCCATGGCGCCCTTCCACCCTCCGCGTGCGGTCGTCTCCCCGAACCGCGTGGGTCTCCCCGTCCGGATGCGAGCCGCGGCGCCGGTATGTCCATCCCCGGTGAGGAGACGACCGTCGGATCGTTGAGCCCGCTCTTGCCGTGCTGGGCCGCAAGGGACACAGCAGCACTCACGGCCGCCGGGTACGCCCGCGGACGGCTGATCGTCGCCAAGGCCGCCGTCCATCCCATTCCAATGCCGTCGAGTACGACGTGCCGGGTGCCCGGACCGTCATCTACCTGGAGGGCGCTGTGCCCCCTTTGTGGTGGACCTGTACCGGCAGCCGGCCGCGGTGGTGCAGCACACCCGTTTCAAGGAGGCGGGGGAGCGGCCCCCACCTGGGCCCTCCCCGCTCAAGGACCCGCCGAATGACTCCCAAGTCGAATCCACGTTTCGCGTTCCTCATGGCTACGACCGCCTCGGCGCCCGGTCGACCTCCCTAGGCCCTGACGCTGCCCCGGGCGCCTCTGAAGGGGCTGCTCGGCAAGCGATCGATGTCTGTCTACGAACTCCTCGATGGTGGCGCCAGCGCGGCTCTCATCCTTGCCTGCACCCCTTGTCCAAGAGGCACCAGGACAGCCAGGACGGCCAGGAGAACGACCCCAGCGCAGCGTGATACCTGCCCCAGGACTGGTGCCCACAGCCCCCGCATCCCGTGACCCAACAACGCGCGCAAGTCTCCGGTCACCTCCATCGGCGTCCGCTTGCCGGTCTGGTCCTTGTCCTCGGAGAACGTCGTCACGCTCGTGGAGCCCTAGGTACTGTCCGGCGGATCTTGCCGCGGTCGGGCGTGGTGACGTACGGCTGACCTCATTAGGATCGCGGTGTGTTCGAGTACCACGGCTGGATCACGGTCAGGGAAAACGCAGTTGATGACGACGATGAAGTCCGACTGAGGCACGTCGTCGACGAGCTGCGGCTTCGCATCGCCCAGATGGCCAGCCCTTACCTCCTTGACCTCAGGTGGATGAACGGCGAGCCGTTCATCCACCTGGGAGGCCATTCCAATCACCGCTCATCACCTGACGTTGTCGGTCTGTTCGAGCATGTGGCGAAGGTTGCTTCCGGCTCCTACGGACTTCTCCACATTCGCGATGACGAGGATCCGAGCCATGAGAACGAGGTACGCGTGCTCAGGCTCGCTCGGGGCACGGTCACGCAGCACACCGAGGCGCTGCTGTCTCCGTGCATCCCGACGCTGGAAGACCCCTTCACCGGTTAAGTGTCGACGGTCACGGAATTCCCCAGTTGCGACGCGTCGAGCCTCACGGAATTCCTCACCCTCACGGTCACCCGTTGCCATGGGGACGGCGGTCGCGGGGAGTTGAGAGACTCGCGCTATGGGATCTTGGGGAACCTTGGGGCCGGCACTGTTGTCTCTGGCCGGTGTCGCACTCGGTGCTGGCGGGTCGATCTTTGGCCAGTACGTCGTGTCGCGCGCGAGTACCCGGCAGCTCGAAGTGCAGCAATCAGCAGCACACCGGGCGGAGTTGAAGAACGCGGTCCTGAAGTTTCTCGGCATTGCGTCTCAGGTGGAGAAGGCGGCGCTCGCGCGCCCGGTCGATGGTGGCACGGCAGACGATGCGGTGCTCGACCGACTCGTCGATGACCTGTGGCTCGCGCAGGCGGAGATCGACCTGGCGGCCAGAAGCGAGCCCTTGCGAGGCTCTGCCTATCGTTATGCGTTCCGCCTGGGGCAGGCAGTTCGGGGAGAGATAGCGGATCCCTCTGCGCTGCGCGGGCCGCAGGCGCAGTTCATGGACGCCGCGTATGACGACATGTGGCCCGGTCGGCGGCGGGCGGCCGGGGATGCGGCCACACCTTGGTGAGGCGGACGGAGGGTTTCCCATGGACCAGCAGGCACGGACGGAAGCCTCGGAGCGAGGGCTCCAGGTGCGGCCTGCCCCCAGACCTCTGCAAGGAGCGGAACACCGTCGAGCGGCTGGTCAACAAGCTGAGGGCATGGCGACGCATCGCCACCCGGTACGAACGGTCCCCGGATGGCTACCTCGCCGGTCTCCATCTCCGCGCCTCGATGACAGGGATCAAAGACCTCACCCGGACGACCCATTGATCACGCAATACGCGCTCTAGGACGGTTGACGGGCTTCGGTGACGAAGGTGTAGAGCTCGACGATGACGCCGCCCTTGCAGTGGGCGATGTCCATCCCGGTCATGACGGGTGGTTGGCCGGCCGGACCGTACTGGAAGCCGAGGTGGCCGAGGTCGTCGTTGACGGAGACGGGGCCGTCGGGTCGGAAGACCCAGTCCGGGGTCTGCGCGTGCAGCTCTGTGGCGCGCTCGGCGAGGGCTTCGCGGCCACGGACGACGCGGTCGGGTTCGTGCCACACGACGTCCTGGGCGTAAGTCTGGGCGATGGCCGCGCTGCGGCGCTCGGGGTCCGGTTCGTTGAAGACGTCGAGGAGGTTGCGGCGCATCAGGTCGGCGACGGTGCTGTTCATGGGCGGTCCTTCGGGGTGTGCCGGTTGGCATCATCGGTCAGGCGTTCTAGTGCGGGGTGGTCTGGAGGTGCCTTGCCAGCTCCGTTCGGGAGGCTTCGTTGAGCGGCACGATAGCGACCTCGCCGGTCTCCACCTGCGCGGCTCGATGATGTGGCGCAAAGAGCGCCGGGAGATCGACGCGACCGGTGTCGTCCTGGTCGGCGAGGACGGCTTGACGCTCGCCCACCCTCACCCTGCCGCGCGCTGACGGCCGGACTGCTCTACGGCCCGACCCGGGGTGGAGGGCGCGCGCGAGTGCACGGGTGCCGCGGCTGGCTGAGCCGCCGGACACGACGAAGCCGCCCGCCTCAACTCCCCCGTGGCGGGCGGCCCGTGCCGTGAGTGTGCAGAGGTCAAGGTCGGCGACGGCAACGTAAGTGTCCTAGGCCGCTGGACGACACCGGCACGAAGCCGGCGACGGGATTCGAACCCGTGTTGCTCTCTTTACAGGAGAAGTAGCCGCTGCCTGCGCACCTGCACAGCAGGGACGATAGCGCGGGCTGGATCACGCCCGCACGAGATTTTCGGGGCGCTGACCGGCAGTTCACGGGGGACAGCGCCGAGGACGAGGTGGAGCAGCCGAAGCGGCTCCGTCCACCTGGTCCGGGCAACTGACCCGCGCCTCTCGGTCATCCGAAGCCGACCAGTGCGTCGCTCCAGTGAGCGTCGACCTTGGCCCGCATGCAGCGGTCACACGTTGATGTCGAGCACGTAGTTGTTGGTGATGAGGAACGTCACCAGGCCCGTCCCCGTACCGAAAGTACCGGTCCCGGAATCTTGTGCCTGGCTGCCGGAACCCCCTTCGGTGGCGTTGCCGGATGCCGCGGTGGTGTCCCGGTCGAAGCGGCGGTCGATCGTGAACTGGAAGGTCTGCCCCGTGTCCGTCCGCCTGAGGGCGTCGGTGGTCCTGGTCGTGAAGAAGAGGTCACCGCTGCTTGTCACCGAGCCGGACATCGTCAGTTCGGCCGCGAAGGACTCGTCCGGCGTCGCACAGCGGAAGTTGCCTCCACTTCTGCCGTCGACGGCGCCGTTGAGGGGATGAATGTTCACGTTGATCGAGCCCGCGCAGTTGACGGTCGCCAGTCGTGCGCGGGCGACGTCGGCCGCAACGGTCGGTGCCGAGTTGGCCGCTGCCAGGAGCAGGGCTGCGGCACCGACAGTGGCCCAACCACGAGTGGACACAGGGAATTTCACGGTGCTCCTTCGGCCTGCGGAACATGCAAGCGTGCGAAATGTGGATGATGTGCGCACCGTACTGGCCGGTGTCCCGTCGCTTCGAGACTGTTCGGGGCTGTCTCACCCCGGTGGGTGATCGGATTCACCGAAGAAACGATCACGCCGTGCCCAGCTACAAAGAAAGCTTCCGAATTGACAGACTAGATTGCGAATCGGTCGCACCTGGAGGTCCTTGAGGCCATCCAACGCGGCGACCGCCGCTCGGCCATGTGAGGCACCGCGCTCCTGCGCTGGTACGGGGCCTCACATGGCTGCTGGTCCATAGGTGGGCGGGCTCCACCTGCGGGATCATCCTTATACATCCCCGGGATCAGCACCGCTCTGGGCTACATCCGGCGGCTGACGACCGGGCCGGGGCGCACCGCCTACCGTCCTTGTCATGATCAGCGAAGAGAGCAGCGGTACGGGCACCGGGGCCGGCGTGGTCGCCGCGCCGGATCAGGCGGTCGTCGGGGTGAGCGGGTTACGCAAGGAGTACGGCGGCACCGTCGCCCTGGACGGGGTGTCGCTGGAGATCGGCGCCGGGAGGCGGTGGCGGTGATGGGGCCGTCCGGCTGCGGCAAGTCCACGCTGCTCAACATGATCGCCGGGCTGGACCGGCCAAGTGCCGGTTCCGTCTGTGTAGATGGCGAGGACCTGGGGCGGATCAACGAGACCGGGCTGGCGCTCTTCCGGCGTCGTCGGATCGGCATGATCTTCCAGTTCTTCAATCTCATCGACGACCTGCCCGCGATCGACAACGTCGCCCTGGCTGCCCAGCTCACCGGGACACCGGCCCGTCAGGCCCGGCGCCGGGCGCTGGAGTTGCTGGACGAACTCGGCATCGCCGACCGCGGGAACGTGTACCCGGCCGTACTGAGCGGCGGCGAGCGCCAGCGGGTGGCAGTGGCCCGTGCGCTGATGAACCGCCCCGCGCTGCTGTTGGCGGACGAGCCGACCGGCGCCCTGGACAGCCAGGCGGGGGAGCAGGTGATGGACCTGCTCATCGATCTCAACGAACTGGGCCAGACACTGTTGTTGGTGACGCATGACGAGCGGCTGGCCACGCGGTGCGCCAGTCAACTGGTGACGATGGCGGACGGCCGGATCACCGGCGAGCGGACCCTGGAGCGGACGGCATGAGCGCGGTGTGGCGCGCCTCGCGCGCGGCCGTGCGCCGCCGCCGGCTTCAGACCTCCGTGATCGGGGTGGTGGTCCTTGTCTCCAGCTTGGCCCTCGTGGTCGCCCTCGGCCTGCTGGACGTCGTGTCCGGGCCCTTCGACCGGATCTTCGGCCAGGCGCATGGCGCGCACGTCGTCGCCACGTTCGACGCGGCGAAGGTCACCGGTGAGGAGTTGGGGCGGACCGCGCACGGGCCGGGCGTACGGGCCTCGGCCGGGCCATTGGCGCAGGCCGTGATCGAGATGCCGGAAAGCGCGGCGTCCCAGATGCCCGGGATGGCGCCCGGCCCCCTGACGGTCGTAGGGCGGGCGGACCCCGGTGGCGACGTCGACCGACTGGACCTCTTCGCCGGGCACTGGGCCACCGGCCCGGGCCAGATCGTGCTGGCGTTGCCGGACGCGCCCGGGATGGGCAACGGGCCGCACTCACCGATCGGCAAGAGGATCCGGCTGTCCGGGCAGCGGCCGTTGACCGTGGTGGGCCTCGCCTCCAGCGTGAGCGGCACCGCGCAGGCATGGGTCTCCCCGCGGCAGATCACGTACCTGCACCCCACGGCGTACCAGATGCTGTACCGGTTCGACCACGTCGCGACAGCCCGTCAGATCAGTGAGGACACCGCGGCGGTGAGCGCCGGCCTGCCGTCCGGATCGCTGATCGCGCATCAGTCGTACCTGACCTTGAAGGCGCAGGTCGCGGCCAACCCCAACACCTTCGTGCCCTTCCTCATGGCCTTCGGGATCCTCGGCCTGCTGGTGGCCGTCCTGATCGTGGGCAATGTGGTGAGCGGCGTCGTCGTCTCCGGCTTCCGGCACATCGGTGTGCTCAAGTCCCTGGGCTTCACGCCCAATCAGGTCGTCGCGGTCTACCTGGTGATGGTCTGCGTCCCCGCCACGGCGGGCGCGCTGGTCGGCACGGCCCTGGGCGGGGTGGTCGCGCGACCGCTGCTGCACCAGGTCTTCCAGGGCACGAACCTCGGCACCGCGACCGTGGACCCGACGATCGGCTCCTGGGCGTACGCGACCACCGCACTCGGCATGCCCCTGACGGTGCTGCTGGTCGCGCTGATCCCAGCCCTTCGCGCACACCGGCTCTCCGCGGCACGCGCCATCAGCGCGGGCAGCGCACCGCACCGGGGACGGGGACCGGCAGTACAGCGGTGGCTGACCGGCGTCCGGCTCCCGCGCTCGGTCACCCTCGGTCTGGGTCTGCCCCTCGCCCGGCCCGGCCGCGCGCTGCTCACCGTCGCCTCGGTCCTGCTCGGCGTGGCGACCGTGACCTTCGCCACCGGCCTGTCGGCCACCATGGTCTCCTACAGCGACGCGACCCAGGGCGTCGGCAAGGCAAAGTCGACCGTCTGGCGAGGACAGACCAGGTTCGATCAGACCGCCCCGCACCACGACGATGCCGCGACGCAGAAGCTCCTGCGCGGTCTGCCGCATGTCGCGGACGTGGCCGCCGTGGGTTTCGCCGACGTACGGATCCCCGGGCGGAGCGAGGGCGTGGCGATCGAGGGCGTGCGCGGGGGACGGTCGACGCTCCCGGACGACCTGGCGCGGGGCCGCTGGATGCGGAGACCCGGCGAGGTGGTGGCCTCCGGCAGATTCCTCGCCAAGCAGGCGCTGCGGCTCGGTGACTCCTTCACCCTGACCGCGGCGGACGGCCGGCAGGAGCGCGTGACCCTGGTCGGGGAGATCCTGGCCGGACCCGAGGACTGGATGCGAGCGGACTGGTCGACGGTGACCGCTTTGGCACCCGACGCGCAGGCCAACCAGTACTGGGTGCGGCTCGCTCGCGGCGCCGACTTCAACACTTACACGAAGGCCGTACAAGCCGCCGACCCGGGGCTCTACTCGACAAAAAACACCACGGTGAACACGGACGCCGCGACCGTCATCAGCTCCGCATACGCGCTGACCCTGATGCTGACGCTGGTCGCCGCGACGGGCGTGTTCAACACCGTCGTGCTCAGCGCCCGGGAGCGCCGGCGCGACCTCGGGATGCTCAAGTCGATCGGCATGACGCCACGCCAGGTCACGGTGATGATGGTGGTGTCCATGGCCGGGCTCGGGCTGGTCGGCGGGATCCTGGGACTGCCGCTCGGCGTCGCGGCGTACCACGTGGTCATCCCGATAACTGAGCACGCGGCCCAACTCACCTTCCCGGACCGCATGCTGGACGTGTGGCACCCCGGGTTGATGACGCTGCTGGTGCTGGCCGGGGTGGCGATCGCGGCACTGGGCGCGGTGATACCGGCGCGCGCGGCGGCACGGCGGACCATCGCCCGGGTCCTGCGCACGGAGTGAGTGAGGGCCGGCACGGCGACTGCGGTGCCCGAACGAGGTGATCGAGGGCAGCAGTTGCGGTCGATCACGCCATATGTGGTGTTCCTCGGCGCGGACGGGCTCGTCGCCGGGCGTGGCCTGTGTGTACCGACGCTGGAGCAGGCACAGCTGAAACACGTGATGCTGTACGCGACACGGACCGCGCTGGTGTCGGCCGACCACTCCAAGCTCGGTGCCGGCCCGTTCCCCTACGGGGCGCCGCTGGATCGGCCATACACCCTGGTCGTCGATGAGCAGGCGGATCCGGCGGCGGTGGCACCGCTCCGGGCCGGTGGCACGGTGCTGCTCGCGCCGGTCACTTCCGCTCCAGCGCGGCCAGCCGCAGCTCCAACTGGTCGACCCGGTGCCGTAGCAGAGCGACCTGGGCTTCCAGGCTGACTTCTCGTTCCGCCCTGCGCTGAATGCGCGGTGACGCTGCGGCGCGTTCGATCACCGCGTCCAGCCGGACCAGGCGCTGCGGCCCGTTCGGGCCGTCCACCAGCCGGGACTGGATCTCGCCATTGCGGTACCAGGACCGCAGGGCCGAGCGGGAAACGCCGGTCTCTGCTTCCGCCTTGGCCAGCGTGACCCAGGGTGTCTCGTCCAGCTGCTCGAACAGCTCTAGCTCACTCTGCCAGCGCGCGAGCCGGCCCTCCCAGTCCGACGGTGTCTCCATCACACCCTCCCTTCAGCATGGTGACCCTATCAATACCAGTGTATTGACAGGGTTGAGACCATGGAGCCATGTCATTCGAAAGGTTCACGGTGAAAGCCCGCAAGGTGGTCGTCACGGCTCAGGAGGAGGCCAGACTGCTCAAGCACCATCACATCGGCACGGAGCACATCCTGTTGGGGCTGCTCGACGTGCCGGACAGCACGGCGGCGAAGGTTCTGCACCAGCTCGGGTACGACAAGGAGACGGCGCGGGTCGATATCGCCGCGGTGGTCGAGCCCGGCACGACGGAGCTGAGCGGCCATATCCCGTTCGCACCGGGCGCGAAGAAGACGCTGGAACTCGCCCTGCGCGAGGCGCAGCAGCTGCACCACACCTCCATCGGTACGGAACACATCCTGCTCGCCATGGTCAGGGAAGGTGAGGGCGTCGGCGCGAAGGTGCTTGCCGAGCGGATCAATCCGATCAGCAGGATCCGTGCCGCGGTGCTGGCGTCACTGGAGGGATCGCAGGACGTCGCGGCCGCCCCATGGCCGGCCGGCACACCGGCCGCCGAGGACACCTTGTCCGCCGCCAGCGAGCTGGCCGGGGGCGCACCGGTCGGCAGCCATCACCTGCTTGAGGCGATGCTGCGGTCGGAGAACAGCATGGCGGCCAAGGTGCTGCGCGAACTCGGGGTCGACCCGGACGCGGTCGCCGCCAAGATCGACGAACTGGATCCGGAGACGACCACGGACGCGAACCCGGAGGAAGCCGCCGCGCGCAGGATGGAAATCCGGCTGGTCGACGATGAGGTGCACCTGATCCTGCGGGACCCGGCAACGGTCACGGTCGCCAAGAAGGTCACCGAGCTGTCCGGTGGCCCGATCCAGGGCGTCGGGCCGGTCGCCGGCATGTTCGTCCCGCTCTGGCGGTCGACCAACCAGCTGCTGCAGCAGATCCAGCGCGTGCTGGAACCGGAACCCGAAGAAGAAGGCGGATCCGCCGCGAGCAAGGTGGCCAAGGTCGTACGCACGGTGCTCGCGCCCCGGCTCCGCCGGTGAACCGGCTGATCAGCGGGCCGGAAACTGCCGGGGGGACGGGCGAGGACGGGGGCGTGGCGGGCGACGATGCGCCGGCGTCGTTCTCGTCGGCGAACAGGGCGTGGTTCACAGGCGGGTTCGCCGCGCCCACCGAGGCGCAGCGCGGCGCGACGCCTGGCAGGCCGTCGCCGTC
This sequence comes from Streptomyces diastatochromogenes, assembly GCF_002242805.1. GTDB lineage: Bacteria > Actinomycetota > Actinomycetes > Streptomycetales > Streptomycetaceae > Streptomyces > Streptomyces diastatochromogenes. Next base: position 50,365 of record NZ_MCGQ01000042.1, read on the forward strand.
GGCCGGCACGCGCAGAGCCAGGCGCACGGTGGCGAGGCTGGTTCCTTCGCGGTCGGCGATGTCCTGGAGCGACGGGAGGTCCTGTTCGTACCAGACGCGCCACTGGCCAACGCGGGTGGCGGTGTGCCGGTTGCGGTGAAGCCGGGGCGGGCTCCAGCCGACGGGGTGCTGGGACAGCACGTAAGTGACGTGGGCGGTGGTGGTGTTCAGAGTGCGCGCGACGTGTGCGATGGAGAAGTCGCCACCAGGCACGGCCTGGTGGAGTGCGGCCCCACGCAGTGGACGTCCTTCGCGATCGTGCCGAGCCGGGCGAAGAAGCCCGGCGAGAAAGTGCGGGGGTCGTCGCCGAGGCGGACAGGAGAGGGAGCGCCGCCGAGGTGGCTCCTGCACCATCCAGCCCCGGCCGATGATTTCCGGCGACCAGTCGGCGAACAACACGCGCGGAATGAGGTCCGCGAAGGTCGCGAGGTAGGGCACGGGGCGTACTCATTGCGCATCAACTCGTGCTCGGAGACGAACTGGAGCTCCGGGGCGGGGGCGACGCACAAGATGACCGGCTCTCCGAGCCCGTCCCCGGCGATCCGGTAGGTGGTGCTGTACATGCCGCCGCCCAACTCCACCGTCGAAGTGACCTGGGCGGTGGTGCCGAAGGCTCGCCGGCACATCGCCTAGACGTCCTCCGCCGTGACGGACTCCTGGAAGGCATGGGCCTCTCGGGCGATGGGTCGGAAGTCCATGACGTTCCTTATCCGGCCTTAGCGAGGGATCGACCACCATCGGGCCTCGTTTCGACGCACGTCGAGGCCCCCCGGCGGCCCGGCTGAGCCAGCCTCCCGACTGGTATCCGACGGAGTCCTAAGGAGGTCATACGGGAATCACGGGGCGCGCGGTTCCAAGCCGCGCATCCCGACCGGACTGACAGCCTGCCCCCCGTACCGGGTGCGAGGGCCAGACCTCAAATGTCCCCTACAGGGGTCGGCCGTCGCAGTCGACGCACTCGCCGTGAGCCCGCAGACCCGATTGCCCACCGGCACCGAGCCGGCCACAAGCCATGAGAAGCCCCCTGCACGAACGACAGGGGGCTTCAGCCGTCTCGCAGCAAAACACCGGCGCACGGGAGCGTCTTCGCCCCGGCCGGATGCTTCTGCGATGCGTTCACACATTCGAGTGCAAGCCGCCTGTCGCCCCGGCCGCGCACTCACCCGCACGGCACTCTTCCAGTCCGAACACCCATGAGAGAGGCCGCATTTGAGTACCGATACCGACTCAGACAAACCCACCACGCCCGCCGAGGAACTTCGGTTCCAGTCGCCCACCCTGTCCGTGTTCCAGCGGAACCAGGTCACCACCTGGTCCATGACCCGCCGCCTTCCCCAGCTCGTCAAACGCGCACTGAAGCTGGGCTGGCGGGTGGACCGGACCGCGATCATCGTTCTCCTCGCCTGTCAGGCCGTCTCCGCGATCCTGGAAGCGTTCGGCCTGGTCGCCACCACCAGCACCATCACCGCCCTGATCGCCTCCGGCCACATCCAGGACCGGCTCACCGACGCCCTGCCCGCGATCAGCGTCCTCGCCGTAGCGGCCGGGGCGCGGGCCCTGCTCGGCATCGCCATCGTCAACGTCTCCAGCCGCCTGTCACCGCGGATCTCCCGTGAGGCGGAACTGGAGATGCTGAACGCGGCCGTACACGCCGAACTCGCCGCCTACGACCATCCCGGCTTCAACGACAAGTGGGACAACGCCGACCGGGGTGCCGACGTCGCCCAGGACCTCATCACCGAGTCCCAGCAGCTCATGTCCTGCCTGGCCTCCATCATCGCGGCGGCTGGGGTGCTCACCGTCCTCCACCCCGTCCTGCTGCCCCTGCTGCTGATCGCCGTGCTCCCGCAGGCCATCGCCAGCATGAAAGGCGCACGCATCCAGTACGAGACCAGCCGGGCCATGGCCGCCGAACGCCGCACCCTGGGCCTGCTGCGCTGGTACATCGTGGACAAGGACATCGCCGACCAACTCCGCGCCGGCACCATGGCCGACTTCCTGCTCTCCCGCTACCGGGCGATCGGCGCCCGCGTCGACGCCGTCACCGACAGGGCCGTCAACCAGGGGGCCCGCTACTCCCTGATCGGCGCCTTCGCCGGCGGCCTCGCCTCCGCCGGCGTATGGGCCGCCCTCTGCCTGCTCCTGGCCCTCGGCCACATGACCGTCGCCTCAGCCGGAACCGCCGTGTTCGCGCTGCGCACCGTCGGCTCCTCGCTGCGCGGCATGGTCGGCTACGGCACCCAGCTGTTCCGTACCGGCCTGTACGTGGATGACTGGGTGGAGTTCATCGAGGAGGCCGGCGGACACCGTATGAACCGAGGAAGCCGCACCCCCGACGGGCCCGAAGTCGTGCGCGCGGACGGGCTGACCTTCCGCTATCCCGGCTCCGACCGGCCGGCCCTGGAGAAGGTCACCGTGGAGGTACGGCGCGGTGAAGTCCTCGCCCTGGTCGGCGAGAACGGATCGGGGAAGACCACCCTGTCCAAGCTGCTCACCGGCCTCTACCTGCCCAGCGAAGGCACCGTCACCTGGGACGGAAGTGACATCGCAGACTTCGATCCGAAGCACCTGTGGAAGCAGACCGCCGTGGTACCGCAGTCGTTCGCGCACTGGCCGCTGTCCACGCGCGAGAACATCACCCTCGGCCAGCCCCACGACGGCGGCGACCAGGCCGTGGAGGAGGCTGCGGTGCGGTCCGGCGCCCACGAAGTCGTTGCCGAACTCCGCAGTGGCCTGGACACGCTCCTCGCCCGCGAATGGTTCGGCGGCGTCGAACTCTCCGGCGGGCAGTGGCAGCGCATCGCCATCGCCCGCGCCTTCTTCCGGCCCGCCGGCCTCCTTGTCATGGACGAACCCACCAGCGCTCTCGACGCCCGCGCCGAGCACCGCATCTTCGCCGGCCTGCGCGACATCGCCCGCAACCGGGCCGTCGTCCTCGTCACCCACCGCCTCGCCAACGTCGCCGTAGCAGACCGCATCGTCGTACTCGACCACGGCCGGATCATCCAGGAAGGCACCTTCGCCCAGCTCGTCGCCGCCCCAGGCCTGTTCCGCGAGCTGTGGGACCTGCAAAACGACCGAGGCGTGCCCAACCAGCGCAGCCACAGCGAGGAGACCACCGCGCCATGACCGACCCGTGGCTCACCATCACCGCACTCGCCCACCGGCTCGACACCGCCGACCGCGCGCAGGGCCTCACTCCGGAAGACAGCTGGATTCTCCAGGTCCTGAAGATTGCCGAGGAGACCGGCGAAGCCGCGCAGGCCGTCATCGGGGCCAAGGGCACCAACCCGCGCAAGGGCAACTCGCACACTTGGGACGATGTCCACGCCGAGGTCGCGGACACCGTGATCACCGGCCTCGTCGCACTTGCCAGGATGCGCCCCGATGCTGCCGACTACTTCGCCGCCCAGCTGAAGGAGAAGGCCGCCAAGTTCATCTGACCCGGCGAGCACGGCCCGGCACCGCCCCTCAGGGGCGGCGCCCGGGCCGGGTTTTTGTGCGGCCGCAGCTCGGTACGGCGCGCCTCGTTCCGGCTCGTGGTCCTGATGCTCGTCGTCGGCCGGGAGCATCGACTCTCGCGCCACGGCGGCCGAAGCCAGCGGTACGTGTTGCATCTGGCCGGGGCGAGCACCAGGAATCCGGCTCGGGACTGCCCGTCTTTACGGTCCACGATCCAGGCGACACCGGGGTGCCGGGTAGCACGAACGGCGATACGACGGCCACATGAGGGGCCATCGACGGCGCGGACTGCTCCCCGTACGACGACGAGGTCCCCGACAGCCACTGCGTAGGCGTCCCACAGTTCGGTCTCGGCGGCGAGTCCCCGAGTCCGCGTTCAAGGACGACGCCGAGCCCACGCTCTGCTGGACCCAGTACGCCGGGCGCGGGCCCCGGCCCGAACTTCTCGGCAGCCCGCAGCGAGTCCTGGAGATCGGCTGCGGCACCGGCCGGGCTCTCGCGTTCCTGGCACAGCAGGGCATCGAGGCGCACGGCGTCTACCTCTCTCCGGGCATGGTGAAGAAGAGCAGCGAGCGGTGAGCGGACACCGGTGCCACGTTCGCATGTGGGGGAGGTCCTGAAGTGGCTGGCCGCCGGTGAGGGCATGCTCGACGCGGTCTACTCGATCTTCGGGGCGGCCTGGTTCGCCGACCCGAGCCGTCTTTTCCCGCTCGGGCGGGCTCGACTCAACGCGGGAGGTGTGTTCGTCTTCTCCCAGCCGCCGGCGATCCCGGGAGCGTACGGCCCGCAGGGCGTGTACAAGGGCGGATTCGCAGGCAAGGCGATGTTCACCTACTGGTACAGCTACCGCCCAGCAGCCTGGGAACGCTTCTTGACCCGCGTCGGCTGCAACCGCCCGTGGCCCATTGGGGCCGACATCGAGGGCTCGGATACCCACTGTGCCCCGGCGGTCGTCAGCAGTCCGAACTGAACGACGTCGCGTGACGACCGCCCTGGAGCGCCGCCGAGCGACATGCGGCGCGCTGCTCCGCGACCTGGCTGTGACGTCGTTCAGCGGCTCCGGCATGTCGCATTCCACTGCCCCCAGTTGGGCAAGATCTCGCGCTGCCTGGACGTCTTGAAGTGGCGCCGCGGATTGGCCTGTGTCGGGACCACGTGAGGCGGCGCCAAAGTGTCAGTGGCAGCCGATAGCGTCGCGACCCATGAGTGATCAACGGCATGTGGTGGTTGTCCGCAAGGCCGAGCACGCGGATGTCGACAGTCTTGTGGCGTGCAGTCGTGCCCTGTTTGCCGAGGATGCAGGGACTCGTGATCCGAGCATCAACGTCGACTGGCCGCGCGAGCACGGACCGCAGCGTTTTACCGCCGGCATCGACGATCCGGACCGGCTGCTGCTCGTTGCCGACCGGGATGGCGAGGTCGTCGGCCATCTCACGGGTGTCGTGGCGGAGGGGTCCGCGATGAAGCCGGTGAGGGTGGCGTCGCTGGTGAGCATGTATGTGCAGCCCGCTCATCGCCGGGAACAGATCGGTGGGCGCCTGATCGGTGAGTTCACGGCTTGGGCGAAGGAAAGGGGAGCACAGGTGGCGGAGGTGACGGCGTACTCGAGCAACACCGAAGCCATCCGTTTCTATGAGCGCAACGGCTTCGCATCCAAGTCAGTGACCTTGGAAATTGCGCTGTAGACGTTGGTCTCACCTGGTCGACGGCCGTCTCACGACTCGTGCGGCGGCCGTCTCACGCCGCTGCCACCGTCATTCTTCGCGCCTGGCCCGACATGGCGAACGCCCGCTCCACGCACCAAGGTTGGGTAGCCCGGGCGAGAGCCGTGCTGGGTACACCGGTGGGCGATCAGCGGCTTCCGGGTCCCACACCAGACGGCGGTACTTGCTTTGGTTGTCACCGCGGTTGCCCAGCATCACGTCCGGGTCAGAAGCATGTCCCCGCCGAAATCGGAGTGCAGGAGCGCCGTCGCGTTGCGATACTGCGCCGATGATCAACGTGCCTACCGCCGTGCTGGACTCGTTGTACGGGCTCGCCTTAGGTGACGCCTTCGGTGACCGTTGGTTCGGCATCCTGCGCCGGGACGGTCCGGCAGCCCTGGAGGCGCGGACGCTGCCCCCGGAGCCGCTGTGGCGGTGGAGTGACGACACCGCCCAGGCGCTCGTTCTGGTCCGGGAACTCGTCGAGGGGGGCGGCACCGTCGACCAGGACCGCCTCGCCGTGCGCTTCGCGGCGGCCTACGCCGACGACACGCACCGCGGCTACGGAGCCTCGATGCATGACGTGCTCCGTCGGATCAGCGCGGGCGAGCCCTGGCGGGAGGTGGTCGCCGGACAGTTCGGCGGCCAGGGCTCCTGGGGCAACGGCGCAGCCATGCGTGCCGCCCCGCTCGGCGCCTGGCACGCCGCCCACCTCGACGCGGTCGCCGAGCAGGCCGCCCGCCAGGGCGCGGTCTCGCACCACCACCCGGAGGCGGTCGCTGCGGCCGTGGCGGTCGCCCTCGCCGCTGCGCTGGCAACCCGCAGCCGGGGCGGGCCCGGTCCGGCCCGGCCGGACTTCCTCCAGGCGGTCGCCGAACGACTTCCCGACAGCGACGTCCGGTCGGGAGTCCGGATCGCGGCCCGGATGCCGGAGCACACCTCGGTCCGGCACGCCGCGGAGGTCCTGGGCTCCGGCTACCGGATGTCCGGGCCCGACACCGTCCCGTACGCCCTGTGGTGCGCGGCGGGGCACCTCGACGACCTGCACGAGGGCCTGTGGTTCACGGTCGCGGGGCGCGGCGACATCGACACCACCTGCGCTATCGCGGGCGGGGTGATCGCCGCTCGCACGGGCGTCGCCGCCCTCCCCCCTGCCTGGCACGCAGCCCGTGAACCGCTGCCTCCGGTCGTGTCGGAGTAAGAACTCCTATCGGGATGAGTCCAGGTGCCGCCAGCAGATGAGTGCGCATCCGAGAGTGAGGAAGACTTCGTGGATGTCGTCGCGGATCTCCCAGCGGATCCGCGGGCGGCGGAACCAGTACAGTCGGGCGCATGCGCGCTCGACGACCCAGCGTTGGGCGGCGTGAAGGCAGCAGAAACGTCGCAGACCGCGATCACCACTCACGCCGAGGAGGATCCGGCGGAGTAGTGACTGAGCCGCGCCCGCCGGCACCCCGCCCGGCCGGGCCATGCGACTCAGTCCTCGTTGGTCGCTGCCGTAGCACTGGCATGAGTCCATGAGCAAAGCGGCCTGGTCTGTTCGTGTGACAGAGGGTGGCGCCGCACGGAGCCCCTGTCTCCAGCCGCCGCATAGTGGCGGCATGACTATCGATCATGCCGACGAGCTGTCTGTCCTGCAAGCCCCCCAGGCGGCGGTCCTGGCGCGTCAGCTTGTGGAGTCAGTGGGCAATCACCAGAGGAGGAGGGCGACGGTGGTCCTCGCCTCCTTCCGGGGCGGCTACTGGCTGCGCCGGTTCATCGAGGAGCCCGCGCTGGGCGCCGTGGAGCCGCCCGACCGCCCGACCGCGGTGAACTGGGCGGGTGTCCTGGAGCTGCTGCGGACGCCCGAGCTGCTGGACGACCATCGCCGAGAGCCCGGCACCATGGGTCCCCATCTGACCGTGCTGGAGATCGCCGCATCACTTGCCGCAGGTCACCCCCTCGACCTGCGCCGGGCGGCCATGCAGCTTTCCGGGGCGGAATGGAGGGACGTCCTGCTGAGGATGGAGTCGGCTGCCGATTTCGTGTGATGCCCCGGCGGGGCGTCGCATCCCGGAGGGGTGGACATCAATCTGACCGGTCCACTGACGGTTCGATTCCCTCCCTGCTGGGAGAAGAGCAGTACATGAGGTTGGTTGAAGAGGATCCGCACTGCGAGGTGTTGATGGATCTGACCGGCTGGTAGTGCGTGGGCGCGCCATACGCTCCGCTACAACGGCACGCCAACCGCTGTTTGGTCACCAGCTGATCTGGATGGCGAGGGCGGATCAGGTTGCCGCACTGGCGATCACGACCGGTGTGTGAGGGATCGGGTGGCGCGGGTGCGATTCTCCGGCCGCCGACCCCCCCCGTACCCCCGTACCCCCGTCGGGGTCCTCTCTGGCGAATCGCGCGCTTCTGTCCGGGGCTATCACCACATGTCGATCACGTACGACTCCAAGTCGGTGGGCATCTCGATGTCCTCGCCGTCGCCGATCCGCCTGACCGCCTCATCCCGCCGTGCCGGCGCGGCCGGGCCGCTCCCGAAGCGGTACACGCGCACCCCGTACAGCCCCGGCCCCTCCAGCACCAGCCACTGCCCTTCAGGCCCTCGCATCATGGAGTGCACCGAGATACGGCCAGACTTGGAGAACAGAGCGCCCCGCCCCAGCAGCTCGCCTCCAGCGCGCCCTGCCGGAACCCCCGGCCAAACGTGCACCTGTACCTGCGTCTCGTGCTCCTGGATGGCAAGTCCGGCTCGTAGCCGCCGACCTGATCGCAGCCGGGGCCGGCTCCCTAGCGCAGCCGGTCGTCCGGCTTTGTGGAACTTCGCTTGGTAGAGCCTGGCGAACACCCGGATCGCCTGCTCGGCGTGTTCACGGTCCGCCGGGGCCCGCTTCGAACGCGGGCCTCGACGAGCGGTGGGAAGACGCCGCAGCCTGATCACGCCTCACGCGGTCCGTTCAGACCGTGATCGCAAGCTTGCCCTGCACGCCGCCCGCAGCCAGTACCTCGTGCGCCTCTACCAACTTCTCCAGTGGGAAGACCTGCTGCAAGTGCACCCGCAGCTTCCCCTCCTCGACCAGCTCGGTCAGTGCCTCCAGGCCGGCGGGGTCCGGCTCCACGCCGACCGCTGCGAAGCGTACGCCGGACTGTTCCGCAAGCTCCGGCAGGGTGGTGCTGGTCCGCTCCACCGCCGTCACCAGCAAGCCGCCCTGCCGCAGCACGCCGAAGGAACGCTCGGCGTTCCCGCCGCCCAGGGTCTCCAACACGACGTCCACCGGCGCGTCCTGGAGCACTTCGGTGTAGTCCTGGGTCCGATAGTCGATCAGCTGGTCCGCACCCAACCCGCGCAGGAAGTCGTGCTTCCCCACGCTCGCCGTGCCCACCACCTCCGCGCCGAGGTGCCTGGCCAGCTGGACCGCGATGTGCCCGAGCCCGCCGCCCGCACCGTGGATCAGTACCCGTTGCCCTGGCCGCAGCTGCGCGATCTCCACCAGTGCGTGCCATGCGGTCAGGCCGACCAGCGGCAGCGCCGCGGCCTCCTCGTGGCTGATTCCTGCGGGCTTGCGAGCCAGCTGCCGCGCGGGGGCGACCAGGTACTCGGCGTTCGCCCCGGCGGCGGCCGGGAAGTACGGCATCCCGTAGACTTCGTCGCCGACCTTGAACCGGTGCACACCCGGATCGACCCGCTCGACCACCCCGGAGATGTCCCAGCCCAGGACGAAAGGCGGCTCGCCCAGCAACGGGAAGGCGCCGGAGCGGACGAACAGTTCCACGGGGTTGACGCTGGTCGCCCTGACTCGGACCAGCACCTGCGTCGGTCCGGGGGCCGGCTTGGGGGCGTCGTCGACGAGCTCGAGCACCTCGGGGCCGCCGAAGGTCTTCTGGGTGATCGCGCGCATCGTCATGCACTCCTCTTCGGAGAGTCGCTTGGGATGTCCCTATCCTCGGCGGGCCGGTAACCGTTGAACAGAAGGCACCTCAAAGGTATATAGGTACCTCATGGGTACTACTGACAACCTGCGGTTCTACGGCGGCGCGGATGCCTATCTGGCTGCCTGTCCCTCGCGCCAGATCCTGGACGTACTCGCCAACAAGTGGACCATGTTGGTCATGGGCGCACTGTCCGACGGCCCGATGCGCTTCGGCGAGCTGCGGCGCCGACTGGACGGCATCACCCAGAAGATGCTCACGCAGACCCTGCGCACCCTGGAGCGGGACGGCCTGGTCACTCGCACGGTCTACCCGACCATTCCGCCCAAGGTCGAATACGCGGCCACCGGGCTGGGCGAGAGCGTCACCGCGCTGATGCACGCGATCCGAGCCTGGTCGGAGGAGAACATCAATTCCGTCCTGGACGCCCGCGACGCCTACGACGCGCGGGCCGCCCAGGAGGTACAGCCAGTCACGGTCTGACCGCCTCCGGCTCGGCAGCTTCGGACTGGTCATCGAGACCTGGCCCGGCTTGTTCACCCTGCGCCACAACCGACGATTCTCGCTCTGGCGAGTCCCTCATGGCAACGCGACGTGTGGCTGCAGCCGGAGGAGCTCGAGGACCTGGACTACGTGGTCAACGTGCTGTTCGACGACTTCTGCAACGCTGACGACCCCGCACCGTGGCTGGGCAAGAGCCTCCGGACCGAGGAGGAAGTCACGCTCATCGAGGAGTTGGGCACGGCCTACTCGGCAGTGCAGGAGTCCGTGGGCCGCGGCGCCCCGGATCGGGCTTGTCTCGATGCTCCGGGGTGGGGCATCGTGATCACCATCGCGGCCAGACCGGCTCAGGTGATGGTGACCAATGACCTTCAAGCTGCGGCTCTCCATCAGGAGCAACGTCAGCACTCCTGACGACCGGGGCCGTGCTGCAGGGATATCGACACTGGAAGCCTTTGCCAACCTCGCCTGTTTGCCTGGGCTGCTCACATGTGGTGGCGCGGGGGCGTCGGTCCGGCACCTTGGTCGCAGCGGGCAGACCTTGCACAGTGTGACAACTCTGCTCGGCTCTTCGTCGACCATGCATGTGCTGGTCCGCTTCTTCGGTACGTGTCCGCAGTTGGTGCAGGAGGACTGTCGTCAGCCTTCTTGGCCTGTCGGCGGCGACCGCTAACGTTCCTGTGGCGTAGTGCCGCGTTGGCAGCTGACTCGGAAGGGGTACAGGATGGGCGCTTCGGCCTGGGACTACTACGTGCCGTACCAGGAGGATCTTGGCGCCGCGCTGGAGGAGTTGCGGCATCGAGTGTTCCTCGCCGGTGAGTACTACTGGGTGCGCGGCGGCGACTGGCTTCCTGAGGAGGAGCGCCGTCCGCGGCCTTTGACCCTGGACGAACTGTGGGCGGATGAGTGGACGCAGCACTCTGGCACCCACTCGATTCTCGATGTCTTCCACGTTCAACGGGAAGATGAGGAGCCCGAGGTTTGTGCAGTACAGCCGGTGACCGCTGAAGAGGCCCGGAGGGCCACGGGTACTGAACGGCTGACCCGCGAACACGTTCCAGCGATCCAAGACCTCGCTCGCGAGCGCGGGTACGGCCGTTGCGCAGTACTGCACGACGACGACGGGACGCGACAGAAAGTCTACTTCTGGGGCTGGTCTGGAGATTGAGCCATCTACCTGTCGTGCCAACGGCCGCGGTAGGGCACGCGGACGGTGCCGCCAGCGCCTTGGTAGCCCTTGTCAGCCCAGCAGGGGATGCCAGCGTCCGTCAGGGCGTCGATGATGCCGTGGGTGCGGGCTGCCTTGATGTCGTGCACGGCACCGGGCAGGGCCGGCGAGGCCATAGCAGCCTGCCCAGCGGGTCGGCGACGACCTGCACATTCATCCCGTGCTTGCGGTGCTTTCCCGAGTAGTACGGCCGGCCTGCGGCGATGCGGTCGATGGGCAGCAGCGTGCCGTCAAGGATCACGAATCTCTGCGGGTTGCGGTGCGGGAGGCGGCGGCGAGGTCTGGTGCGCTGGCGGCCAGCACCTCGACGGCCTCGGCCACGTACCGGTAGACGGTGGTGGTGCCGATGCCGAAACCGGCCGCGAGCTGAGCATAGGTGTGCCCGCACCGCAGATGCGCCAGCACGAGCAGTGCCTGCCGATCGGCCGACAGTCGGCGCCAGCACGTCCCGCGCTCGCGGCGCTGAACAGCCAGCAGGCCAGACAGGAACCGAAGGGTCGAGCTGGACAGATCGATCGCCGATGAGTAGGCAAGCACATGAAGCTCCGGTCGGACAGGTTGATCTTGATCAACAGCCCGTCTACCAGGTCTGGCGAGCCGTCGACTGGCCGTCCCGCCTTCACATAGTCGAGGTATGCGTCCTGAACCACACCGGCGTTGACCCACCTTCCGGGTACTGCTCCAGCGGCCTCTTCGGCGGCTACGAGGGGGCACCACGGTCTCGCATCTGGACTCTCTCGGTTTCACCACAACCGTCTGCTGCTACAAGCGCTGGTCCGCCCCATCACAGCGGGTGCCTCTAGCGGCGGCCGCGCGCGGTCGTCGGCCGGGGGCAGCGGCACGTCATCGCGGTGGCGAAGGGGGTCCGGCCGATCACTTACAGGCAGAAGGTCGCCCACGGCTGGGATTTCATCAACTTGTGGTGTAGATAAGGCAGTTGTTGTGTCTCCTAGATCGCAACAGGCGGTGATCGTGGAAACTTCAGTCACTCTTTCTGCGATCGCCGACCCCCCTCATGCACAGCGAAAGGCACATGTATGGCGAACAACCGCAGGATGCGCTACGGCGGACACATGCTGGCGCTCTCGGCGGCTGCCCTGGGCATGGTCGCGGCGATGGCCGCCCCGGCCTCGGCCGATGACCAGCCCACCCGGGCGCAGCTCATAGCCGACTGCGACTCGGGCACAGGCAAGTGCACCTTCAACGACCCCCAGTTGGGCGAGGCGTACCTCGGAGACTTCCACCGGGTCTCCGATTCGCTCTACAACTGCAGCACCTCGCCTGCCACCCAGTCGATGACCTGGTCCGACACGGTCGGTTCCACGGACTCGGCGGGCGTGTCCGTGACCGTCGGCGGCAAGATCGCGGACATCATCGATCTCAGCGTGACGGCGACCTACAGCCACACCTGGTCGAGCACGCACTCGGAGACCAGCTCCATCAACATGACGGTGAAACCCGGTGAAGTCGGCTGGATCTCCCGTGCGCAGGTGATGCAGACCGTCTCCGGCACATGGCAGACCCACTACGACGACCGGAAGTGGGGCCACTACTTCTGGTTCGTCCCCGACGTCATCACGGGGCCTGCCCCTAACGGGACGGACGGCCAAAGCAACGCGGTGGTCGTCAAGTCCCGGAAGATGACCGCGAAGGAGAAGCAGTCCTGCTCCAGCCGCTCCGGTAGGGCCAAGACGCTCGTCGTCGAAGGCTGATCCACCGATCGCGCGCCTGGCTGCCTCGCGGTCCGTATACCCGCGAGGCAGCCGGGGCAGCTCAGCAAGGGCGGTCAGCGCGAGTTGTCGTTGACCTGCGAGCGCCCGGGCCCGCGCCCTCGCCTCCACCGCGCCCGCCGACGTGGTGACCTTCCGCGGCTGGCGGTGGCCATTGCGCACCACCAAGCGCCGCCCCTGCTCATCGCGCTGGTCAACCAACTCGGCTATGTGGGAGTTGACTTCGGCTTCCAGCGAGGCTGCCAGCATTGAGACCCGTCGATCCATCGGGAAGGTACGCCCGTCCTTCAGACTGATCCACAGCTCTCGATCATTGCCCGCCATCGAGGACGCCGCCATAGTCTGATCGCCAGTACATCGGTTGCACGCAACTGGCCAACCTCCCACGCCCAGCGGCGCAATACGGGGTGCTGGGCGGCATCGGCGTCGCGACCCACTCGTCGGCCCTACTCGCCGGCGCCGGCATTGCCGTGCTCGTACTCCTGCTGCCGACGGGGGGCACGGTCCGCTCCGCCAGGTGGATCTTCATCCATCTCGTCCCGACGATCGGCGCCATTGTCCTGCTGGTCCTCTGCTCCGAGGACAGTAAGGCGGGCGCGAACCAGTATGGCCCGAACCCGAAGAAGACCCGGGCGCTCGCGTGACGCCGCGCCTTCGGCATTCGCCGCCCCGAGAAGTCGCCCGCCGACGTTGTCCGGGCGTCCTCAGACGTGCACGGGCACCAGGCGGCGCCGGGAACGCAGCACCTGGGCACTCATAGCCCAGCCCCTGGAGCTCCTCACGTGATCGCATCGACGTGCATGCGAACCTACTGCCGTGCATGTGCGGGCCAGCGGCGGCTGAGCGGCGAGGTGACAGCTGGCGCGGGCCTCCTCGGGCACTTCCACCGCGGGCGGCGGCCGGTAAAGTTGTCCTGCAACGCCGCCGTGCTGCGGCCCGCCCTTGGCCCGCCCAGGCTCACGCGGCGACCGCCGACTGCTCCCGGAATGCACGCTCATGCGGGCGCCCTGCGTGCACCTCGCGCCGGGCGCCAGCAGTTGTCGACAGTCACGCAATTCCCGGGACTGTGGTCATGCAGGGCCCCAGGGGCCCGTGGTGGATCGTGCCCGTCGGGCACGGTTGTCAGTGGCTCCTGCGAGCATGCACCTACTTCGTCGTGCTCGACCACGTGCGCGGGCAGATGCTGCTCGTCGCGCACCGCAAGGCGGGTCTGTGGCTGCCGGCCGGAGGACACGTCGAGCCGGGTGTGAACCCGTGGGCCGCCGTGGTCCGCGAATGCCATGAGGAGCTGGGCATCGAAGCAGTGGCATCACCGATCACCGGCGGGATCCCCTCTTCCTCACCGTGGCCCGAACCCGGGGAGAGCACGCGCACACCGACGTCTCGCTCTGGTACCTGCTCGATGCCGACGCCCGCACCATCACCTCGTACGACCAAGGCGAATTCAATGCAATCCGGTGGCTGACCGACGAACAGGTCCCCCCCGAGCTGGTGCCGATCGCACGCTACTACGGGACTGTGGTGCGGTCATGCGTGCCGGCCTACCCGGCCTCGAAGGGCGGGACGGAGGCGACCGTTCGGATCGCGAAGCGGGACCTGGTCCCGGCCGCGGTGAACCTGCGGCCCGAGTATGCCGACTTCGCCGAACTCCAAGAGGCCTGCGAGGACTTCATGAGCGAGGTGAACGGCCGGGGCCACTGTGAGATCCGCCGGATCCCGGCCGAGTTGCTGGCGGAGGAGCGGCTGCGGTTGCACCCGGTGCCCGAGCAGCCGTTCACTGCCGCGTTCGGCGAGACCCGCAGGGTCGGCAAGGACCCCACGATCTCGGTCGAGTCGGTCCGTTACTCGGTCCCGCACGAGTTCGTCGACGAGTGTGTCTGGGTCCGTTTCCACGGCGACGAGCTGATTGTCACCGCGATGGCCGCGGGCAGCGCGGTCGAGGCCGCCCGCCACCCGCGCTCGGTTCCGGGCAGTCCGCGGATCGCCGACGAGCACTACCTCGACGCCCCGTGCGGCCAACGTACGCCGCGGGCGACGAACCCGGCCGAGGCCCAGTTCCTGGCGATCGGACCTGGGGCGGCGGCCTGGCTGGTCGAGGCTGCGGCGACAGGCGTCCGGCGGATCCGGGCGAAGATGGGCGACGCCGTCGCGCTGGCGAAGCCGCACGGGACGGCCGACGTCGACCGGGCGCTGGGCACCGCGGCGACAGTCGGCCGGTTCGCCGAGCGCGACCTGCTGTCGATCCTGGAACACCAGGGCGAGCACGACCGGACCGATCCGATCCGCCGCGGTGAGGCCCACAGCCTGCAGCCTGGCACCTCCGCCTGGTCCGGGTTCACGACGCCGTGAGCCACGCTGGTCTCAGTCGGCACCGTCGGCGGGATGGTCCTGCCAGCCGGGCAGGGTCAGCTCGTCGTCGCGAAGCTGCCACACCGGCTGTTGCCCGGACGACGGTCCGGCAAGGACCCGCAACTGTTGCGGGCGGTATTCGTCGCGGGCGTCCTCCACGCTGAAGCCCGCCGAAGCCAAGACCTGGGCCATCGCCTCCATCATCGCGGCCCCGACCGCACTTGAATGCCGCAGGACCGGCTCATCGAGTTGCTTGAGCCTGAATGCGCGACTTGCGCAGGCCCGCAGGCGAGGGTTTGCCTGCCAGGCCACGAACACTCCGCCGGCCGCGTCGGCACCGTCGTCGATGTCCACCTCGGCGCCACCGGTCAGGACCGGGTTCACCCCCGAGGCGAGCACGGGCAGGCCCGCGGCTGCCAGCTCGTTGCGGACCTTCCAGGCCAGTGTCTCCAGGGCCGCGGACTCTTCAGCACCCACTCGTTCGAACATCCGCTCAATCTAGCCAACCGAACAGAAGGAACCCCTGATGACTGACACCGCAACCGCAACCGCCCGGCCCCGGCTGGCTGCCCCGGCGTTCGCCGTCGCGGCCACGACCGGCGCCGTGTTCGACGAGGCGATCGCTTTGACGCGGCGCCTGAAGCAGCCTCACATCCGCCGGGCGATGGCCGAGGTCATCCCGACCGCGAGGGCCCAGCGTTGGGAGTCGGCCGAGGTCGTCCGAGCGCTCCTGGCCGAGGAGGCCGCAGGCCGGGACGCAGCCAACTTCCGAACCCGCCGCACCCGGGCGGCCTTCCCTACCGGCAAGACCTTCCACATCTGGAACGAGGAAGCCTCCTCGATCCCCGTCCCGACCCAGACCGCCCTGCGAACGCTGGAGTGGGTCGGCCGACGCGAGAACCTCGACGTGGTCGGCCCGTCGGGCACCGGAAAGCCGCACTTCTGCGAGGCCCTCGGGCAAGCAGCCGTCAACGCCGGGATGACCGTCGCCGGGTTCACCATCGAGGACCTCGGCGCGTTGGTGCGACGACACCGTGTCGACGACTCCGTCGCGAAGGCCATAGGCCGGATCACGCGAACTGATCTGATCATCGTTGACGACATCGGGCTCTTGCCCGTCTCTCCCGACGCGGCCGAAGGCTTCTACCGGCTGGTCGATGCCGCATACGAACGCCGGAGTCTGGCCGTCAGTAGCAACCTGCACCCGTCAGGATTCGACGAGATCACGCCGAAGACCCTCGCCACTGCGACCGTCGACCGGCTTCTGCATCACGCCCACGTAGTCGTCACGCAGGGCGACAGCAACCGCCTCGCCGAGGCCACCACTCGCCGAGGCGTCGTCCTGCTCGGCTGACCCCACCACCTGGGAGAGCAACTGTCCACCGGGGATGTTCACTGTCCGCCAGTGGGGAGATCAACAGTCCGCCCCCGGGGAGTTCCTACTGTCCCTTGACACCTCGCGCCGTCGGCCGACGTACTCACGGCAGGTCGTCGCGTCCCAGCCACGCCGGCCTGACAGGCACCCCGTCCGGGTACCGCTCGACTTGTTGCTCCACCGGCTCCACCGGCTCCACCGGCTCCACCGGCTCCACCGGCTCCACCGGCTCCACCGGCTCCACCGGCTCCACCGGCTCGGCCGGTGCGGCATCAGGCACGGTCGATGACTCCGCCACAGGTTCTGGTACGGCGGGCGCGTCGGAGTCCTCCAGCAGCTCCGCCACCGTGAACCGAGTGACGAACGACTGCCACGCCCCGTCGATGACGAGGAGGAACCCGTCGTTCTGTCGCAGGAGCCGACGGCGCTTGGGGCTTCTCGGGTGCTCGGGTGAGTGGCTCCGCGCCCGCCGTTCCAGCTCTGCGAGTGCCTCCTCGCGCAGTCCGGTGATGTGAGCCACCACGTGTGCCTCGGTGTGTTTGCGTTCCCCAACACCCACGGTCGTTTCGATGACCAGCCCCCACGTCGTCACGTTCTTCGTCCCTTCACCTCTCGTGTCGCTTCCTGCCGTAGAAGGCACGGCGAAACCGGCGGAGCCGTATGCCGTCATGCAATCGCCGGTGGAGATCACTGTCATCCTGTCCTCCACACTGAGCAGCTCCGACGGACTGCGGCCGCCGCAGTGGCCTTCCTCGCTGCGACGAGGACGCGAACACCGCAGGTCTGGTTGCGCGCGACGTCGACTTCGCCGCCTGCTTGGCCCGCCGTCGTGACGCCCGACAGCGCTGGGACCACGAGAAGCCCGCGGCCTGCACCACCGCCCACGGACGCCCCGTCGAACGGCCGATCAGATCACCGGCGGCCCTGCCTCGATGCGGCGCAGCACTGGGCGCAGGCTGTCCAGGTCGGGTCCGGTCTGGACCTGTCGCTCGTCCCACCAGGTGGCGCCGGCGTCGTGCAGCGGACCGATCACGTCCCTGGCCTTCGCCGCGTCCGGGGACGTGGCGCCGCCGAGTACGAATTCGAAGGAGCGCTCGGCACCGGCCGCACGGTGCTTGCAGATGTAGCCGACCAGATCCCGTACCTCCGCCACATCCGGCACATGCCCATGCCGGGCCGTCTCGAAGAGCGGGACCGCGCCGTCCCACCGCGCTGCCCGCCGCATGGGCGCACGACGCGGCCAGAACCCGCCGATCCACATCGGCGGACCGGGCCGCTGCACGGTGGCGGGCAGCAGCGTCACGTCCCGGACCTCGTAGTGCCGGCCGTGGTGGTTCACCGGCTCGCCGGACCAGAAGCGCCTCAACAGGTCGAGTCCCTCGTCCAGCCGCTCGGCGAGAAGGCGTGGCTCGGCGGCGTCGCCGAAACTGCGGTATTCGTCCTCGACCGGACCGCCCAGGCCCGCGGCGAAGATCACCCGGCCGCCGCTGAGGTGGTCCAGGGTGGCCACCTGGCGGGCGAGTTGCTGCGGGCGGTAACGGGGGACCGGCGTCAGGAGGGTACCGAGTCGGATCCGGGAGGTCGCCAGCGCGGCCGCGGTCAGCAGCATCCAGGGATCTCCGAAGGGACGCCCCTGGTGCTGTCGGTGCAGTACGTGGTCCCAGACGAAGAGCCCGTCCCAGCCGGCCTGTTCGGCGGCAGCCGCCACCGTCGCGACGTTACGGGGGTCGGCGAAGTCACCAAAGTTGGGGATGTTGATGGAGAAGCGCATCCCAGCAGGATGCGCAGCCGGCCGCTGAGGGGCAATCGGATTCGGATACAGGCGGCTTCACGGCAGGCCGCTGACACGCGCAGGACTACGCGCGTTCCATCGGGATTCCCGAACCGCCGGCTGGGCTGGCAGGACTGACCCGTCCGTCTCCGCCGCACTCGCGCGGTCCGACAGCTGCTATGGCCACGAACCGGGGAATTGCGTGAGCGTCCTCCAGCGTCTCCGGCTCGTCCAGCAGCCGTTCCAGCCACCGCCAGGAGCGGGTCCGCTGGAGGGCCTACAGCGGACAGTCGAAGAACAGGGTCTCACCCCGGCCGTGCCGATCGCCCCGCAGGGAGACGAGAAGGGCGCCCCCCGATCGCCGCACCTACCGTCTACGGGCCTTCAAGAAGGCCGCCCATGAGCAGACCACGGGCAGCTGGACCCAGTTGAAGCGGCAACTCGGCTCCGTGCTGTGCCTCAAGGCCCCGACAAGGCTTGAGGGATTTCGGGTCAGGAGACCCACTGCATGCCTGCGGATACCTTGAGAGCCGTGGCCTTGGCGACCCCGCCGTGTCCGTTGGAATCGACCATCAGCGCCCATGGGTCGAGGGAGGTCATCGCGACCAACTGCCCGCCGCCTGCCCGAGCGCGCGCCGCAGAAGGTCGCAGGCGGCCCCGGCGTCCCATCAACCGCGACACCTCGGACAGCGGAGGCGACGCGACAGGCCGTGGGGCTGTCCTCAGCGATCGCCCGGGTCTGCGGAGTGGTCGAGAGCCGAACCCAGGTCGCCAGGGATCCTGCCCCGCCCGGCAGGTGGCGGTCCGTCAGGCGTGGACCTGCGAGCCGATGCCGAGGTCGAGGCGGATGGATTCGAGGATCACGAACGCGGTGCTCTGGGTGTAGACGTCGGCTGCGGCAAGCACGCCGGTGTACTTCCTGATGACCGGATCGGCGGCGTACTTGGTCTGAGCCGACTGGTACTCCTTCACCGCGGCCCACGTGTTGTCGCCGTACTTGACGAAGAACGGTGTGGGGTCGACGTGGGTGAGCGCGGCCTTGACGCCGTCGACGAGGTCCGCGATGTACTGCTGATGGACGGTCATGTCCTCACGGGTACCGAGCCGGCCCATGTGGCCGCCGACGTGGTGCTTCCACGGGTAGGCCAGGGCCTTGGCCGGGGCGGCGATGGAGCCGGGGCCGTCCTCGTCGAGGTTGAAGCTCTGGAACGGCACCCAGCCCGGCAGGTTGACGTCGACCAGCATCAGCGTGTCGTGGTCCGGGAAGTGGATGTAGACGTTGTCGGGCGTGTGGTTGGTACCCAGGTGGGCCAGTTCGATACGTTCCCCGCCGATGTGCAGAGTCTTGCGGCGCTCGAAGGTGACATCGGGCACGGGGCGGGCCGGATCGTTGTCGCGCAGCAGCAGGCGTCGGGTCTCGGCGTGGCCGATGCGCTCCACGTCACGGCCGAAGAGGGACGACGCGCCGAGGTGGTCGGCGTGGTGGTGCGAGTACACGATGTGGGTGACTTTGTTGGACACGCCGTTGGCGCGGGCGATCTCGTCGATGGCGCGCTGCAGGTTGCGTCCGATGGTGGGGGGTGCGTCGAACAGCACGACGCCGTCCTTCGTCGTCAAGAAGGCGGCCTGGTAGGTGCCGTCGGTGACCCAGTACAGATTGCGCTCGATCCGCCCGACGTAGTAGCCCTGCGCGTTGACGGCGGGGCCGAGCGCGGAGGGCGGGATCGGGGCGTAGTCCGGCAGCCCGGTGGTGTCGGCGGAGGCCGGTGTTATCAGAGCGCTGCTGCCGAGCGCCGCGATGGCGGGGACGGCCGCGACCTTCGCGGAACGGGCGAGAAGGGAACGGCGGCTGGTGGGGGAGTCGAACACGGACATGGTCTCAACTGCCTTTCGCTACGTCGGGTCGGTCCGGTCGTACGCGGTTCGAGAGCGGTTCGTGGAGTGGGCGGCCTGTTCGCGCTCCTGGGCTGACTCACGCGTCTGCACAGGTGAGGCGACATCAGCGGGATCTCGTGGATGCTGTGGCGGCGTGCTGGCCCGTAGTCCGTCGGGACAGGTGGGGATGACGTTGACCAGGCCACCGCCCTCAGCCGGTGGCGATACGCGTTCCGTCCGCCGTGCTGCACTGGGCCGCGCGAGCCGGTGCCCGGCGCCCCCCCCCGGCACGGTCAGATTGCGAGGTCCGCGTGCATTTCCCAGACGAGAATTTCAGCGGGTGCGGAGACACTGATCCGCTGGCCGCCGCTGGCGGCGAAGCGGACCGCGTCGCCCGAGTTCAACGTGCCGGTGCCTTCGAGCTCGACCGAGCCGCGGGTGACGAACAGGTGCAGATAGGGAGCCTCGGGCAGCTGCACAGGCCGGCCGGGCATCAGCCGGGCCGCGTGCAGTGCAGCGTGACGGTTCCGGATCCGGATGGCGGCATCGCCGTGATGCCGGGCCATGCCCGAGGCCACCGTCACCAGGCCTCCGGACAGCAGGTCGTTGTCGACTTCCAGCTGTTCATAGCCGGGCGTCACGCCCGTCTCGTCGGGTACGACCCACATCTGGATCAGATGCACCGGGTCTGTGTGGCGCTCTCGACCGAGGCGCGGGGAGTCGTTCTTCTCCGAGTGCAGGATCCCGGTGCCGGCGCTCATCCGCTGGGCAAGCCCCGGATAGATGACTCCGGAGTTGCCGGCCGAGTCCTGATGTACCAGCGACCCCTCCAGAACCCAGGTGACGATCTCCATGTCCCGATGCGGATGGGTGTCGAAGCCAGTACCAGGCTTGATGGTGTCCTCGTTGTGGACCACCAGCAGGCCGTGGTGGGTGTTGCCCGGATCGTAGGGCTGGCCGCCGACCCAGAACGAGTGCCTGCCGCGCAGCCACGTCAGACGGGTCTCCGACCGGCCGTCGGAGCGGTGGACATCGATGAGCGGTGCGGGTGTGGTGCCCACGGGTATGCCCTTTCGAGTCGGGTCGGGATTCGCCGCGCACCGTCTGGTCGCGCGGCACGGTGCGCTGGCCCGGACTGCGGGCCGTGTGAGGGGGCGGAAGGAGGAAGGAGTCTGTCTGCCGGGCGGACGCACACCTTCCTCCTCCTCGGCCGGGGTGGTCAGTTCGCCGCGGGCGTCGATGCCTTGACGGCGGAGGCGAAGTCCGACTGCACGCCGAGCTGGGCGAGCATGACGCTCACGCCCACGTAGCAGTTGAACTCCTTGATCTTGCCGTCTTCGACGTACCAGAAGTCGGCGGTCGGGATGTCGAGCTTGGCGCCGGTCGGCTGGATGACCCCGGCGGGCGTCTCGAACGGCCCGGTGACGGTGCCCTTGACCGACAGCTCGACGGTGACGATGTCGCCCATGACGTGGAACCTGTGCAGTTCCCGGTGGATGTCGGGCGCCAGCCGGCCCATGTAGGCGACCAGGTCGCCCAGGTGCTCACCCCGGTAGCTCTCGCCCGCGACGACGTTGTTGAACACGCCGTCCGCGGTGAACAGGTCCTTGAACCCCTGGACGTCCAGGACGCTGCCTTCCGCCGCGTGGTACGCCGCCCGGACCACGGCTTCTGCGTCAGTAGCCATCGCTACTCTCCACTTCCGCGATGGTAATCAAATGATTGCTTTAATATATGCCGACAGTCGGGGGCCTTGTCAAGCAATCGTTTGAATTCTCTGGTGGCGACGGCCTTTGGGCTGGTCAGCGGCCGACGGCGGGGTACCCGTGGAACGCCCCGGCCACCACGGGGACCAGCTGCCGCTCGATCTGCTCGGCGGGCATGGCGGCCAGCTCGGCGCCGATCGGTGCCAGCGCGAGCCAGTTCAGCAGGCCGGCCGCGCATCGCGTACGGAAGATCAGTTCCTGCTCGTCGACTCCGGGAAGGTTCGCCGACAGCACTCGAAGGGCATCCCGCCGAGTCTGCTCGAACTTGCCGGCCAGCCGCTCCCACCCCTGGGGCGGATCGATTCCGACGCGTGCCACGGTCCGCATCACGGCCAGGTCCTGTCCGCCGGCCGCCAGCGCGCGCATCATGGGCCGGGCGAACGCTGCCGCCAGCTCCTGAAGTGTCGAGGTGGAGTCAAGGGAATCGAGTGCCAGGATCTGCGCGTCCAGATACCGTTCCAGCGCGTGCTCGATCGCGGAGTCGCGCAACGCCTTCAACGACCCGAAGTGGTAACTCACCGCGGCGACGTTGGCTCCGGCGCGATCCGTGATCTCGCGGAGTGTCACGCCCTCCTGGCCCCGTTGCGCGAGCAGCTCCAGGGCGGCCGTCAGCAGACCGTCCCGTGTGCGCTGACCAGCCTCTCGACGCAGATCCGTCTTTTCCGCCCGTACCACGGAATGAACTCAAGCAGCCGCTTGAGTTCATTGTCAAACAGCTGCTTCAGCGCACCGCGGTCACCCTTCGCCATCCGCACCGAATGCCGGACCGACGGCAACGCGCGACGGGAACGGGGTACCTGCTCAGATCGCCGGACTGCCGAACCAGTGGCCGGCTGCCCGCTCGAACGCTTCACGATCAAAGGCGCTGTCGCCTGCCCAGGCGACGATGCCGTCAGGTCGGACAAGCACGGCACCGAATCCGAGGTCGTTGCGGGCCGGCCCGGCTACGTAGCGGATCCGCTTGGCCCAGCCCTTCGCCGAGTCGTTCAGACGGCGGTCGGTGGTGAAATCGAGGGCGACGCCTCGTCCTTCCCGCATCAGGTCGCCGAGGCGGGTGCCGTCCTCAAGACGAAGTTCCGGGGCGTTGCGACCGACCAGCGGCTGCTCGCTGCCGAGGTCGTAGCGGACCGACGATCCGGACAGCTTCTCGAACACGTAGGCCGTTCCGTCACGGGTCCCGATCAGGTCGCGGATCAGCGCTTGAACCGCCTGACCGTGCCGGTCCGGCATCATGGTCGCCACCTGGGCGCGAGTCCAGTCGAGCACCCATGCGCCGATCGGATGGCGCTCACGGGTGTAGGTGTCGAGAAGCCCCTCCGGCGCGTCCCCGCGCACGGTCGCCGCGAGCTTCCATCCCAGGTTGAGGGCGTCGCCGATGCCGACGTTGAGTCCCTGCCCTCCAAGGGGAGAGTGAATATGTGCGGCGTCGCCCGCGAGCAGGACACGTCCCTGCCGGTACGTCGTCGTCTGCATCGCCCGATCGGTATAGGTCGAGGCAAGGTGGACATCGCTCAGCGTCACATCGGTGCCGGACACGCGGCGCAGAACCGCCTCGAGGTGTTCGCGACTCGGCGACTGCGAGCGATCGAACGCGCCTGCGTCGAACTCCATCACAGCGATGTGTCCTTGCCCGGACATCTGCAGGTACACGCCCCTCGGCGTCAGATGGAACCCAGGGCGCAGCTTCTCGGGATCGGCGACGGTGGCGAGCATGGTGTAGCCCGTGAACTGCGGCTCTGTGCCGACGAAGTCGAAGCCCGCGAGCCTGCGCACCGTGCTGCGTCCGCCGTCGCAGCCGACGAGCCAGCGCGCCGCGTACTCGTGCGCGCCGGTGTGCGCGACCACGTTCTCCTCGTTCTGCGTGACGCCAGAGACCCTGACACCGCGCCTGATCTCCACGCCCAGCTCGGCTGCCCGCTCGGACAGCACCCGCTCGACCGCGTCGAGGTGTGTCAACACGCCTTCCCCTGCCGGGCTGGGAAGCCGGAACGGCAGTGCGGCGACGTCGACGTTGGCCGGATCGAGCACCATGCCGGCGAAGTGGCCCACCTGACGAGGAGGCGCCGGCTCGTCCGACGCGTCGGGATAGTTGTTGACGCCCGACGCCGTCAGCAACTGCTGCAGCATCCCGCGACGGTAGAACGTCTCGACCGACGCGGCTGACAGGCCCCGCAGCCCGAGGGGGAGTGCCCTCCGCGGGGAGTGGAGCCCCCGCTCCTGCTCGAGCACCAGGACGGAGCAGTCCGCGAGGCCGAGCTCGCAGGCCAGGAACAGGCCGACCGGGCCCGCGCCCACGATCACTATGTCGTACACGAAGATCACCTTTCTGAAGCGGATATATCGGCCCAGTGGGTGACCGGCATGCTCACCGGCCCTGCTCGAACATGGTGATCAGGCGCTGGGGTGCGTCGTCGCCGAAGAGGAGGTCGTTGAGCTGGGCGCCTTCGGCGGCCGCTGCGGCGCTGCGGGGGAACATGGCCTGCTCGTATCCGCTCAGCGCGGTCTCGATGTCATCGGGGTGTGCGGCGATGGCCTTGCCGAGTTCGGCGCCGTCGTACATGGCCAGGTTGGCGCCTTCGCCGTTCGGGGCCGTGAGGTGGGCGGCGTCGCCGAGCAGGGTCACCCCCGACACCCGGTCCCAACGGTGCTCGATCGGCAGGGCGTGGAGGGGGCGCAGGACCGGCGTGGTCTCGCTGTCGGTGATCAGTGCGGTGAGCTCCGGCGCCCAGCTGTCGAACTCCCGCGCGATCCGCGCGGTCGCCGCGGCGCAGTCGGTGAAGTCGATGTCGGCGAACCACTCCAGCGGCCTGGAGAGCGCCACGTAGGTGTGGAGGGTTCCGCCTCGCTCCCGGTGAGCCTGGATCCCCTTGCCCGGCGCGAGCGCGAACAGCGAGCCGTCGCCGACCGCCTTCGCGGTGGCCGGGTGCCGGGTGTCGCCGTCGAACAGGTAGGTCTCGACGAACGACCTGCCGGTGTACTCGGGTGTGGCGTCGGAGAGCAGCGGCCGGACCCGGGACCATGCACCGTCCGCGCCGACCAGCAGACTCGTGACGACGGTGGCGCCGTCGGCGAAGGTCACCTCGTGGCGACCCTCGCCCAGAGCACGGGCACTGCTGACCTTGTGACCCCACCGGACGGTGTCGGCCGGGAGCGAGTCGAGCAGGATCTGCCGCAGCTCGCCGCGCTGCACCTCGGGGCGCTCGCCCGTGCCGTCGTCGGGCACGTCGACCAGAACGGTCCCGTCCGGCGCGAGGAACCGTGTCGCCTCGCGGCCTTCCAGGATCAGGCCGCGGAACTCGTCCGTCAGGCCCGCCGCCTGGAGAGCCGGCCGGCCGTTGTAGTCGTGGATGTCGAGCATCCCGCCCTGCGCGCGCGCCCTCGGGGAGGACTCCGCCTCGTAGACCGTGGCCGGGATTCCGTGGACGTGCAGGACGCGGGCGAGAGTCAGGCCGCCGAGTCCGGCACCGATGATCGTGACGTCATTGCGCATGGTGACTCCTTGCCTGTCGTACGCCTGCCGGACGGGCACCCGGCAGGATCTGATGGAAAGATGCCGGACCCCGCCGACAAGCCGCCGACATCGGACCGACAGGCCCCCGATACGTGCGGGCCAGGCCATCTCCCCGAACCGGCGCCGGACTTCGGCAGCTCGACGTCCCGGGGCCGATACAGGCGGTCCTCCAGGTGCGCGGTCAGCCTGCCGCCCTCCGAATCCGCGGCGATCGGAGTGGGAGCTCATCTGGCCTTTCCTGCCCGCGTCGTTGCGCCGGCGCAAGCGGCCGGCCGACCGCAGAGTCCTCAACGGGGATCGTGCGCAAGTTCCGTACGGGCACAGCATGGCGGGACATACCCGAGTGGTACGCCCGAAGTCCCGAGGATCCGCTTCAAGGCGTGGCTCTCCGATAGCGAAGCCAACAGGTGGGCGCAGCCCTGCTCTGGGAGTCGAAGGACGCGGCACAGCAGGCATTGCCCAGCAAGGCCCCCAAGTTGATCGGCTGACCGGCGGCTGAAACTCTCTCGTGGCGCCAAGCCGGCCGAGGAGTGCTGGGGGCATCCCGATGAACGTAGTTCGGCGCACTCGTCGGCAAAGGCGCAGAGCCGGTGGATCAGGCTCAGGTAGGTGGCGGGGGACCTGGACACGCCGCCTGCTGGCGTGCCTTGGAGCCACTGATACCAGAGGCCGCCCGGGGCCAGAAAGCGCGCGGCCTGGTCGGCGCCGAAGTTCAGGTCGATGTACAGCAGGGCTCCCAGAGCTACAGGCTGGTCGTGGGCGAGGTCGGGACGACGGAGGTAGCGATCGAGGTAGGCGGCCAGCAGGTCAGCATCATCGGGCGTGCCGAAGGTGGCCAGGGCCAGGCAGTACGCCAAGCCCGCACAGCAGACCTCGCTGGCCAGCAGGAGATCTCCCAGGCGCTCGCGGAACTCGGTTCGGCCGGAGACGGCGATGAGCCAAGCGGGGGTCCTGCGCTCACGCCACCCGCCTTCCAGGAGTACGGCGAGCTCGTGCGAGGTGATGATTCCGGCGTCTTCGCTGAGAGATCGCGTGAATCGGCCGTATTCAGGACCCTCCAGGCGCAGCAGATTGCCGCTGAGTTTCAGGTAGCGGCGATCCGGGGTGACATAGCGACGGACCAGGTCCGGCATCTCGGCACCCTCATGGGCATGGCGCACCACAGGATCATGACTCGCTGAAGCGCCATCGGACCAGTCCTTTCCCACATCACGCCGGGGTTCGGCGCCACCGGCGGTGACGACTGCCGTGCTTCGGCACACATGCTCAGCGCCTACGGGACACGTCCGGCGCAGTGAACGAGGTTGCTAGTGTCCGACAGTGACCTTGACGGACCTGGGGAATGGCTTTCGGGACGATGATCAGCGGCGGCGCGTCCAAGCGGTGATCCATGATCGCCTTGCGGACGACCGCGAGCCGCAGGAATGCCGCTACCTCATGCGGTTCTGGTGGCAGCTGCGCATGCCGTACCGAGAGGTGTCGTTGGAGCAGCTCAGCCTGAACGTCAGCCAGCCGAAGCTGGACGTGCTCAACCAGCTGATCAGCGCCATCAGGACGTCCCATGCCGAGATCGACGCGTGGGTGGCCACCACGCAGGATGCCTTCCCGGTGATTCAAGACCGTGGCTTCCGGGCGGCATCGGGCGGCGGGGGCTAGCGCAGCAAGTCGAGGTGCTGGCAGTTGCGTCGTCCGCGCGTGCTCGGCCTGCTCGATCCGTATCGTGCGGCATTCCCAGGCGGCGAGTGAGCAGTCCAGCGAACACGCTCGGCGGCGCGGCGCCGCAGACCGCGCGCTGGGTCAGTGGGCGGTCTAAAGCCGTCTGGTGCGCGTGGGCGCCGGCGAGGCGCAGCAGCCCGCGAAGTCTGTGTCCGAGGCGGTCGTACGACGGATGCGTGGCGGCTCAGCCTCTGCGATGAGCGCTCGGTCGACCGTCCAGCTTCTACCGCGAGTGCTGGCAACGCCGAGGCTGGTGGGAGTCCTTAGGGGAGGCGGGAGACGTACGACGGTGGGGGTACGTGGTGGAGATCGCAGCAATGGCGGTGTCGTTGCTGGCCTTCGCGGTGTGCGGCTGGCGCAGGCGCGGACGTTCGTGCACGAGCCGCTGCCTGCGAAGGGGCCGACGGACCGGACCGAGGAAGAGCGCTGGGCGGTGCTCATCCAGACCGCTTTGAACCTCTTCAGCGGCGCTCCGCACGATGACTCGGGCACCACCGCAGAGCTTCGTGGCCTCCCGTTCAGGGACGTACGACGTCTGTCCCTCCGTGCCGCTGATGCGGGTGCGGGCGGTAGAGGGCGTGGGCGCGCGTCAGGTCGGCAGGGCCGTCCTGGCCGAGGTGGAGGAAGTAGTTCACCTGCCATGCCTGCGTGGTGCGGGCCTGCCGGCTGGTCGTGGTCACCCACGGCGGGTACACGCGGAAGCCGCGCTTCCCGCCGGAGGCGTCGCGGGAGACGATGCCGTGTTCGCACAGCACCTCGCCAGGGAACACGAACTGTCCGAAGCCGTCCTTGTGGTGGCTGCTGATGACGAAGAGGTCCACATGGTCGTCGGCGTCGAAGGGCCGGATCGGCCCCTTTGCGGACCGCTGCCACACGGTGACGAACTGGCCCACTTTCTTCGGGGTCGTCTTGGCCACGCGGAACCGGATCGAGCGGCCATCGAG
Organism: Streptomyces diastatochromogenes; assembly: GCF_002242805.1. Classification (GTDB taxonomy): domain Bacteria; phylum Actinomycetota; class Actinomycetes; order Streptomycetales; family Streptomycetaceae; genus Streptomyces; species Streptomyces diastatochromogenes. The sequence goes on from NZ_MCGQ01000042.1 coordinate 78,250, forward strand.
TGTGAACGCGCACGCAGCGTACTCGGCGCCTTCCGGTTCGGGCACCGGCAGCGAGCAAGCGAAACCACTGGCGTCGTACACCAGCGCCTTTGCCGTTTGCAGATCACCGTGAAGCCCGGCCCACGGCTGATTCGTCACCATGCCGCCATCCTGTCACCCTCGTCCGGAACGACGTCCCGCCGTACTGATCGGCAGGAACCCTCGCAGGGCGTGGTCGCCGACGACAGCGGAGTTCACCCCGTCCTTGGCCTCCGTCCGGTCGAGCCCTTTTTCTCTTTGCGGGACGGGGGCTCCGGGGTACCGGCATCAAGTCCCGCCCCGGGAGCGGCCGGACAGGCTTCGGTCGAGCGTGTGAACCGACCCACCCGAACCTTCCGCTGGAACCGCCCGCTTCCTGTGGTCGTCTTGTGCGCTGATTGTGTACGAAGCAGGGGTGTGGGGGGCGTTGTGACACGGAACGTGACGAAGGCCGGGCTCGTGGCGGTGGCTATGGCGACGGTACTCGGGGCTTCGGCCTGCGGCGGGGAAGCCGGCTCGGCGGCCGGGGGGAGCGGTGGGAAGCTCCCCGCGCACGGGAAGGGGGAGTCCGTGGCGCTGTCCGGGGACGGGACGTCGTCCGGTTCGGCGCCGACGTCTGCGGGCACCGTGGGGAAGTTGTCCGGGATCGCGCAGACCGGACTGGCGCCCATCACCCGGCACGTGCCGTGGAACCTGGACATCCTGGACCAGCGGTCGCGGCCGCTGAACGGGAAGCTCACCACCACCGCCACGGGCAAGGGCGTTCACGTCTACGTGATCGACACCGGAATGGACATCGCCCACAAGGAGTTCGGCGGACGCGCCCACCTCGGCGCCGACTTCGTGGGCCCGAAGGACTCCGGCGACTGCTTCAGTGAGGCAGGGATGGGCCACGGCACCTTCGTCGCGGGCATCATCGGCGGGGCGAAGTACGGGGTGGCGCCCAAGGCAGAGCTCGTACGGGTCCAGGGCGTGCTGTGCGAGAGCGAGGGCGGTGGCTCCCCGGCGGCGGCCGAGGCGGCCGTGGTGAAGTCGGTCAAGTGGGTCACCGCGCACGCGCAGAAGCCCGCGGTGGTGAACATGTCGCTCAACTTCGACCGCCGGTCGGCGGCCGTGGAGTCCGCCGTGAAGAAGATGGTCGACGCGGGGATCCCGACGGTGGTGTCGGCCGGCAACTTCCATGACGACGCCTGCAAGCACTCCCCGGCCGGCGTCCCCGGCACGATCGTCGTGGCGGCCTCGACCTCAACCGACCGCGCGTGGAGCGACACCGACTCCTACGGATCGGGTTACGGACGCTGCGTGGACCTGTACGCCCCCGGCCAGAAGGTGACTGCCGCCCTCGCCGGCGGCGGTACGACCACGGAGAACGACGGCGCGACATCCTGGGCCGCGCCGCATGCGACCGGCGTGATCGCGCTGTACCTGTCGGCACACCCCCACGCCACGGCCAACGAGGTCCACGTCTGGCTCGATCACGCGGCCACCCGCGGTGTCGTGCGCGGCGTCCGCTCCGACACCCCCAACCGGCTGCTCAACACCGGCGGCCTCTGACCTGCCCCGGCCGCCCCGATCGCACGGCCACCCAAGCGCCGCGCCTCATCGGAATGGCGGCCGCATGTCGCGCGGCCACCGCGCCCACACCATGCGGACCCGGTCGTCGCGGGGACGGCCGCCAAGCAGGCTCTGGATGCGTTCGCCGCCTCCGATCCGGGCGGGCAGCTACCGCCGATCGTCCGGATCTGGCAGGCAGCCTGGAGCGAGTTCACCCCTACCTGGCCCCGCCGAGTCCGTGGTGCTCGGCGTCGGCCGGTTCCTGGCCGGCGCGGAGAGGACCGATGCCGTTCTCTCGCGACCGGGCAGCCGGGTTCTGCCGGAGGTGGAGGGCCGGCCGGGCAGTCGCGCGGATATGACCCAGGCCAGACAGCTGGGGCTGGTCAAGCTCCTGGCCGACGGACCGCTCGTGGAGATCCTCGCGGATGCCGGCTATCAGGGCATGGGCGCATGGGCGCATGGGCGCGCAGACGGGCGGGCGGGTGGTGACACCGCCACACCACACATTCAAGAAGAACGCTCCCGCCTGGTAGGTGACGGACGCCGTCGCCAAGGTTCTTCCAGCAGGGGGCGGCAAACGACGAGTACAAGCAGCTGGGCTAGATTCGTCGTCGTCTTCGCGATTCCCCACCGCCTGAGGAACTACCCGTGTCCCAAATTCCGCCCCTGGGTGGCCTGAACGCCTCGTACACCTCGGAGCAGATACGGCGCAACCGCCTGATCTTCCTCGGTCTGATCCTTGTCCTCGCGGGCATGGTGGCGTTCTGGGCCTTGGGCCCGTACGACACGAAGGACCAGTCCGCGACGCTCAAGGCCGGTGACTGCTTCCAGAACATCGGGACGGACAAGGAGGCGAAGACCAAGAAGCTCGACTGCACTGACCCGCATGCCGACTACAAGGTCCTGAAGATGGACAGGGACGGAGTCGTCGATACCTTCTCGTGCTCCGATGTCCCGGGCACGACCGGCTCGCTCACCCAGTCAGGCCCCGGAAAGTGGTTCGTCGTCTGCTTCAAGAAAAACGACGAGAAGGGCGAGAAATAGCCGGGCGCAGCCTACGCTCGCCAAGTCTCGGGTGGGTCCCGGACAGCCAGCCGATGCTCCGTTCGACGACCCAACGATGTTGGCCCAACCGCTGGGAGGACTCAATGCCCTTGCGTGCCAGGCGGTGGCGGATGCCGCATGAGGTCAGCCACTCCGGCACAGGTCTACGATGGCCTCCTGAGCAGCGGTGATGCGCTGACCACTTGAATTCGCCATCGTTTGCCGACAATTGACGGCCCTGGGATCCGCACCGGGAGTGTCCGGTCAGCGGTCAGGCGCATCTCCTCGGGGAGGCTCGTCAGCCGGCAGCAAGGAGGCCTTCCACCAGGGCTCGGAGCCCATCGAGGTAGGTGTTCTCGGCGGTCAGCGGTGCCCAATGGGCCGCGAGCTGCGCCAAGCGGGGAAATTCGCTCGGGTCGAGATCGGCGAAGACTCGCTCCCGGTAGGTGGGACGGTCGTCGTCTGTGCGCCTCCGGGCCGCTGTCGTCCGGACCACGATCTCTCCGGCGGTGTAGTACCAGATCGTGCGGTATCCGTGTACGGCCCGCTCGGGGGTCAGTCCGCACCCGACCAGGCCGTCGACGATCTGTTCCACGAACCACAGGGCGGATGTGGACATCAGGTCGTCGGCGGTCAGCACCTCCACGATCCAGGGACAGGCGGCGAGCGCCTCGTGGATCGCGGCAGCGGCGACGACTACCCGCTCGCGAGGCTGGGCAGGCAGTTCCGGGCGGTGCAGCGTCCGCGCGGCGTAGTCGTCCAGCAGCAGGACGAGCAGTTCTTCCTTGTTGCGGACGTGGTGGTAGAGCGCCATCGGAGTGCTGCCGATCTCCGTGGCCAGCCGCCGCATGGTCAGCCGGTCCACGCCTTCCGCGTCCACGATCCGGCGGGCCGTTGTGACGACCTCCTCACGGGAGATGCGGGGAGGTCGGCCGAGGGTTTTGCGCGGTGCGGACGGTTGCGGCATGCCCTCATCATCCCCCAGGTGTCGACAGCGGCGATCCCCTGAGGTTACTTTCTTTACATGTATAAAAACTCGCGAGGGCGGCCCGGAGTGGTGCTGGCGGCGGTGGCCGTTGCACAGTTCGCCGTCGCCTTGGACCTGTCGGTGGTCAACGTCGCACTGCCCGCAATGCGCACCGCGTTAGGGTTCGCACCACTCGACCTGTCGTGGGTCGTGCACGTCTACGCGCTCACGCTCGGCGGATTTCTGCTGCTGGGGGGCCGCGCATGCGACCTGTACGGTCGGCGTCGGCTGTTCGTGCTGGGCCTGGCCGTCTTCGGGCTGTGCTCGCTGGCGGGCGGGCTTGCCCAGGCCCCCTGGCAATTGATCGCCGCCCGCGCAGGTCAGGGCCTGGGGGCTGCCGCAGCCACCCCGGCCACGCTGGCGACGCTCACCACCTCGTTCACCGAGGGCCCGCAGCGCGTACGCGCGCTCGGAGTGTGGAGCGGGGTGAACGCAGCGGGCGGAGCGCTGGGGGTGCTGGCGGGCGGTCTGCTGACCCAATACGCGGGCTGGCGCTGGGTGATGCTGATCAATCTGCCCATCGTGGTGGTGGCTCTCGCGCTGGTTCTCGCAGGCGTGCCTGCCGATGCGCGCCCCGCCCGGCGCGAGAGGCTGGACGTGCTTGGCGCCGTCCTGGCGACCGGTGGAGTCGGGCTGCTGGTGCTCGGTGTCGTCCGCACCGACGCCCAAGGGTGGGGTTCGCCCGCCACGTGGGCGATGCTCGTCGCCGCGACCGCGCTCCTGGGCGCCTTCGTCGTCGCTGAATCCCGGGCTCCCGCACCGCTGTTGCGCCTCGGCCTGCTGCGCAGCCGCTGGGTCGCCGGCGCCAATGTGCTGGTGTTCTTTTCCACTGCCGGGCAGTTCGCGGCGTTCTACTTCGTGTCCCTGTACATGCAGCAGGTTCTGGGCATGGGTCCCGCAGCGACCGGCGCCGCGTTCCTGCCCTTCTCCGCGAGCCTGGTCGCCGGCAGCCTCGTCGCGACCCGCGTCACCTCGGCACGCACCCCCCGTGCATCCCTGGTGCCCGGCGCCCTGCTCGCAGCCGCCGGCCTGGCCTGGTTCGCCTTCATCAGCCCCGACGGCGGCTTCCTCACCGACGTGCTGGGCCCCTGCATCGTCACCGGTGTCGGCGTCGGACTGGTCATCGCCCCGATCGTCGCCGCCGCGACCACCGGCGTCGCCCCCGGCGAGGCCGGCATGGCCTCCGGCCTCATGAACAGCTCCCGCCAACTGGGCGGCTGCATCGGACTGGCCGTGTTGGCCACCCTCGCCACACACCGCACCGGCACGGCCGCCAACCCTGCCTCGCTCAACGACGGCTACGCCCTGGGCCTGGCCATCGCCGCCACCCTCTTCGTGATCGCGGCGGTCGTGGCGATCGGCGTGCTGCCCCGCCACCGGACCGAGACAGCTGCGCCGCGGCCCGCCGTCCCCGCAGAGAACCGACTGGAAGGAACGCCGTCATGACGACGACCCCCATCTCACCCATCGACCTGTTCGCCTCGGCGCTGCACATCCACCCCGACGGCGGCGTCCAGGCTGCCGAACGGCGGATGACGAGCGGCGACTTGGGCGCCTGGCAGATCGCGACGTTCCACGTGGAGACCGACGCCGACGTCCACGCCGACCACTGGGAGATGCACCCGGAGGCCGAGGAGGCGGTGTGCTGCCTGACCGGCGGTGTCCGCCTCTACTTCCGTCCCGCCGGGCCCGACGGCGACGAGGACATGGTGCAGTTGCCGGCAGGCACCGGCGTGATCGTCCCCCGCGGTCGCTGGCACCGCCTGGAGCTGGATGCCCCCAGCGACCTGATGTCGATCACCCTTCGCCACGGCACCCGCCTCGAAAAGCGCACCGGCACTCGCTGAGCGGAATGTGGCCCGGCGGATGCGCTGCCGGGCCACCACAACCTCGCCCAGTACGCAGGCCGAAGCCCGCCACGCCGCACTCGAATCCTCCGGGCAGCTGACGTTCGAGCTGTAGCGGTTGCTTTGCAGGGACGCGACCGGCCAGGAGTCCACATGGGACACCGTGACCGGTCGTGTGCGCTCAGCGGTATTACAGCTGTGGCTGTGGCATCCGCTGCCAGCTGAACGGGCCGTAGGTTGTGTCGGTAACGGGGTAGTTGGCGTTCGGATCTGCGGTCAGTTTCAGCCATTCGAGCGGGGTGGTGCTGCCGTGCACGACGATTCGGTGGAAGTTCGGCACGTTGTAGTACGGGTGCTCGTTCCACGCGTTGTTGTGTGGGTCGTGGGCGCACACGCCGGCGCCGGTGGCCGGGTCCGTCTCGCCGGTGCACGCCGCCGTCGGCGACAGCGGGTTGTCCGAGCGGTACAGGTGCGAGTCGCCGTTGAGCATCAGCACCGGACGGCGGAACTCGGTCGTCTTCGCCGCGACCTCGCTGATGATCGGCTCGTAGTTCGTCAGGTGGTCCTTGGTCTTGCCGTCGAGGTCCCACATGTCGGCCTGTGCCGTGATCACCACGGCCTTGGCGTGCTCGGCCCGGGCGTCGGCGAAGGCGGCATCGAGCCAGCGGATGTCGGCTGCGGTCCGGTCGGTCCGCTCGTCGGTCTGCGCCTGAGTCGCGGTCGGCACCTTGTACCAGGGGTCGGCGTCGTTGTTGGAGCCGCCCGGCACGTTGATGGTCACGAAGACGATGTCGTGCTGTGCCCACCTCACGTTCTCGACGTACTGTGCGTCGCCCGGGTGGCTCGGGTCGTAGGCAGTGGCCTGGGACACCACGTTCAGTGTCCCGCTGCCGAGGGTGCGGCCGGGCTGCGCGAAGAAGTCCTGCCGGACTTTGGCGAGGTTGTCGAGCGGGTTGCCGCAGTGGTAGCTGACGCAGTCCGCCGTGTTGGTCGACAGGCCGCTCGTGCCGATGTAGTTGATCGCACCGGAGGCCGAGTCGTAGAAGCCGCCGCCCTGACCAGGCGAGGTGAGACTCGACGCCTTGTGGCAGTCGGCCCATTCGTTGTCGCCCGGCGTGTACACGAGCGGCTTGGTGAAGGTCTGCCACGCGGAGGCGATCGAGGCGTCGTAGGCGTCGGTGCAGAACTCCTTGCCCGAGTGGATGTCGCCTACGTGGATGACGTCGCTGATCGTCGGGGCACTGTTGATGGTGCCGATGAATGCCGGGGTCTTCTGGAACTGCGACGTGTCCGCGCTCTGCCCCGCGGGCGCGTACGCCGACTTGCCGTACGGCGAGTCGCCGAACACGGCGAGCGTCAGCGGGGTGCCGGCCGCCGATGCCGTGGTGGTCGACATTGCGGAAGAGGCAAGGCCGACAGCGACGAGCGTGACAAACCCGCGCTTCAGCATGCGTCTCGACATACGTCCCTCTTTCAGGTCCGGTTGAGGGGGGCGCTCCAGTGAACTGGATCCCCAGGGAGCGCGACATGGCATCAACGGCGGCCTGGAGATGACGAACAGGCGAAAATTCAGCCGCGACCGTTTTCTTCGTCCCGGAGTGCCTGATGACTGTCAGCTGAGCGCCGCCGCTTTCTACTCGGCCGGATTCCTTTCCCGGACCGGTACGCACCTCTGCGTTGCGGCCGTTGATTGCCTGCCTACGCCGAACGCACACGCTGTCAGGCCGAGGGGCAGCGCGATGGTTCGCACAGCGAGGACCGCGATGACCCGTGGGCGGTGCCTGGGCCCAGCCGTTCACATCGTCGTAGAAATCGTTGATCGTCCCATGGGACCCACTTCTTGCCCTGGCACCTGTCCTTCGACTCTGCCTCCCCGGCCCGCAGCACCGCTTCGACATTCAGCGTTTGGACAGCGACGGCTTCCAGCGACTCGTATGCGCGGGTCAGCCGCTCCACCAGCAACCCAACTCCGCTCGCCCAGCACCAACGGCTCACCCTGCTAGGGCAGGCCGTCAACCGCGACGACATCCTTCTCCAGGACCGCATGGCCGCCGCGCTCGTCCCCCTCTACGCGCAACCGCTCACCCGGAACGCACGGCTCACCACAGACGATGTCCTCCGTGAGGACGGCGAGGTCCAGATTCGAATCGGCGACCCACTGTCGCCCGTCCCTGTGCCCTTCGCCGGCATGCTGCTGGACTACCTGGGCCAGCGGCCGAACACCATGACCGCAACCAATCCGGACTCCGGATGGTCTTCCCCGGCCGTCGAGCAGGGCAGCCCATGACCCCGGACACCCTCGAACTGCGCCTCCGCCACTTGGGTTTCCTACCCAGCGAGGACGCACGTCGGCGATCCGCCACCTCGTGCTCCAGGCCCCCGCCCCCGTGGTCGCCCGCATGCTGGGCCACCACGACGCCACCACCGCCCAACTCGCGGCCGAGGCCGGCGGAACCTGGCCGCACTATGCCCCTGGAGATCACTCACGTTGACCGCAGACCCGAGTCAGCTGAGAAGTACACGATTCTCGACTACGAGAGGGAGCCAATTGCGGACAGCTCGCGCAGGACGAGGTCGAGCAGGCCGGGGAAGCGCCGGTCCAGTTCCTCGCGGCGGAGGGAGTTGATGCGGCGCGTGCCCTCGTCCCGCTGCCGGATCACTCCGGCCTCGCGCAGTACTCGGAAGTGACGGCTGCTGGTGGATTTGCCGACCGGGAGGTCGAAGCAGCCGCAGGCCACCTCGGACTTGGCACCGAGGGTTGCCACGATGCTCAGGCGGACGGGGTCGCTGAGGGCGGCCATCACCGTGAACAGGTCCATGTCCTGCTCGTTGGGGTGGAGCAACGGGGATGAGGTTCGACTGGCCACGTTCCCAGTATCCACGCAGCCCCTGAAAACCTATGTTCGCATTCAAGCGAACATAGGTTTACGGTGGTGATCACCAGCCGGTGGCACCGGTCATGCGAAGGGAACTGCCATGCCCTCCTCTCTTTCGTCCACACACGTGTCCACCCCCGCGTCCGCTCCGCCCGCCCCGATCGGCGTGGGCATCATCGGGCTCAGCGCCGACGGCGGCTGGGCAGGAAGGGCCCACGTCCCGGCCCTCGCCGCCCTGCCCGACGCCTACGAGCTGCGCGCTCTGAGCGCCAGCAGTGCCGAGTCGGCCAAGGCCGCCGGGCAGAAGTTCGGCGTTCCGTTGGCGTTCGGCAGCGCCGAGGAGCTGGTCGAGCGGGACGAGGTGAACCTGGTGGTCGTGACCGTGAAGGTGCCGCATCACCGGGAACTGGTCACCTCCGCGCTGTCAGCCGGGAAGACCGTACTGAGCGAGTGGCCGTTGGGCAACGGAACCGCGGAGGCCGAGGAGATGGCCGCGTTCGCGGATTCGCGGAAGCTGCGGGGCTTCGTCGGGCTTCAGGCGCGCTCCGCCCCACCGGTCCGCTACCTGCGCGACCTGGTCGCGGACGGGTACGTCGGGGAGGTGCTGTCCACCAGTGTCGTCGCCTCAGGAGGAAAATGGGGCGCGACGTATGACAGCCGCAGCGCCTATATATGGGACCGTGCCAACGGCGCCACGATGCTGACGATCCCGTTCGGTCACACCATCGACGGACTCGCCTCGGTGCTGGGCGAGTTCACCGAACTCAGCGCCACCACGGCCACCCGGCGCACCGAAGTCCGGCATGAGGAGACCGGGCAGCCCTTGCCCACAAACGTCGACGATCAGATCGCCGTGACCGGAACCCTCGAATCGGGCGCCGTCGCCTCCGTCCACTACCGCGGCGGACTCGCCCGCTCCACCAACTTCCTGTGGGAGATCAACGGGACCGAGGGCGACCTGCTGATCACCGGGGACTCCGGGCACCTCCAGTTCGGGCAGGTCACCATCCACGGCGCCCGCGGCAGGGACGCGGAACTGGCCGAGTTGCCGGTCCCAGGACGTTACGACGCGAACGTCCCCGCACTCGCCGGGCAACGCCACACCATGGCCTACGCTGTCGCCCACGCCTACGCGCAACTGCACGCCGACCTCACCGACGGCACCCACACCGTCCCCGACCTCGCCCACGCCGTGCGCCACCACCGCCTACTCGATCACGTCCAGCAGGCGGCCACCACCGGCGAGCGCCAGCGCGTCAGCGGCTAGGACGTGTCCGACGGGTCGCGTGACTCGCTCTCTTGCCGATCGTTCCGGTGTGCCGCGCTCACCAGCACGCCGCCGGCGCTCGCAAGAAGGCGCCACGGAAACGCGGCAAGCGCACCCGCCCCACCCAGCACCGTCCCGATGAAGCCCTCGGCCGTTCACGTGGCGGGCTCAGCACGAAGACATCTCATGTCGCCGAGAGGTCAAGTTCGGCGGTCAGGCAGCGAGTGAGACGGGCAGGGCGCATGCCCCTTCCGGGTCGTAGGTCGTACGGTTCTGCAGGCAGTGGTAGAGGCAGCCGAGGAGCTTAGGGGCTGCGGATGACGCAGTTTTCGGGTCTGTTGAAGGTGGTGCGGGAGCGGGGCGGCAACGGCACTTTGCGGGGCCGGCCGTGGTCGTTGCCGCTGGTTTCCAGACCGTGAGGTGCTGTGCGGGATCTTGTACGTGCTGCATGCCGGGATTCAGTGGGAGTACCTGCCGAAGGCTGTCCTCGGCGGGGTGCCGCCGAGCCGTCTGCGCGCCACCGCCCGCACCCGGCTGGGGCGCCTGGAGGGCCCGCTCGGGGTCGAAGGCAGCAAACCCGTCGTGGAGGGCGAGATCGATCGTGCCCAGTGGCTGATGGATGTCGCCTTCGGCGTCCTCGATCCCGTCGAGGCAGTTGTCGAACAGGATCGGCACGTCGTGGCCGAGATTACCGACCTGCGTGGCGTTCGGATCGTCTGTGAGCTGCGTAGGCGTCCGGGACGTTGTTCGACGCCATCCCGGTGTCAGACCGTCGCCCTATGTTGTCCCGGTGATTCATGATGCGTTTGACCATCGGGTAGTAGAGGCCGCAGCTACGGATGTCCGGCTGGCGAGAATGGAGTTCGACGGCGCTGGCAAGTGGTTGGCCTCCGCCGGCCAGGGGCGTTCGGAGCCTCTTGCCGCAGAGGTGTGGGTCTTCGACGAAGATCTCGCTCGGGTTCTGCTGGTTCACCACCGGTGGCGGGGTTGGGTTCCGCCGGGCGGACGCGTTGAGCTGGGGGAAACACCCCGAGAAGGAGCACGCCGCGAGCTCTTCGAGGAGACCGGTGTCGAGGCGGAGCTGCTGCCGGAACCCGCCGCGGCGACGGTGCGCTCGTATCACCCGGAGTGGTCGGCGACACTTGGGCTGTCATTCGTCGCGATCGTGGATGCTGCAACACCTTTGGCCCCAGAGAGCGGACAGCCAGCAGCCTGGACGCACCTGGACGAGGACTGGGCCGGCTACTTCCCTGAGGACGCATCGCGCGTCCGTCAGCATGCGCGATGGCTGGAGTCCGCCCGCTGATACGAAGCGTCCGTCACTCGGCAGTCCGCTGCAGCTCGACAAGTCGAGCCTCCGAGTCGGCGATGCGCTCCTGCGGCGACGCCAAATCAAGCACACCATCCCGGAGCCAAGGGACCAGCGGGCCCACCGCCGACACCGAGGCAGCAAGGGCGGTCGTCCGACCGGGTTCGACAGGTCAACGTCGCCGCGATTCGGCTGTGGCTCCGCGCCTGATCCACAGCCGAACCGGTGCCGATCCCTTGTGCATTACCGCAAGACAGGGCAATTGGCCGCCGTGTACTCATCCGCGATGTTGAAGACGCTGGCACAGCTTGGGCACTCCGCCTCGCCGAAGAGATGGGCGATCCCGTTGGCGAGCACGTCTTCCCCATCGCAGACGGCGGTCTCATACATCCATCGGCCGATGCCGGAGAGTTTCTCGGCGGGCGCTGGCCGCAGGTCGCGTCTGTACACGTCCCCCAGATCCCAGTCCCGGATCGCCGAGTAGCGCCCGTAGCCACCGATGGCGACACTCCGCGATCGCGTCGGCGCAGTCCGCCAACAGATCGTCGCAGCCATGGTGCCCTGCTGCGCGTTCCATGATCTCGCCAGCCAGACCGCGTGCCTCCGGGCTGCCAGACGCGAGGCGGACCAGGTGTGGCAGAGCGGCGAAGCTGGCGGGCGTAACCAAGTCATGCTCGAGGGTGAGCCGGTATCCCAGCTCCTTCGACCCTTCGGAGTCATCGTCACGCTCCACCCGTGCCAAGAGCTCGGGGACGCGATCAGTATCGAAGCGGCAGTCATACATCTGACCGGACATGGTCTAAATCCCTCAAATGCCAACGCCACGTTATGGGTGGGGCGGCGTCCCATCACGGTGTGAAACCGCCGCCCACCCTGCGTCCCAGCCCTTGCTTCACCTATCGAGATTCGATAGATTCCCATCGTAACTCGATTGAAGGATGCGTCATGGGAAAGCTGACAGTGGGTGCGCTGCGTGCCGTGCTCGTGGTGGTGCTCGCCGGCACTGTGTTCGTGCAGGCGTTGATGGTGTGGGCGTTGGCAACCGACCCGGAGGACGGGTCGCTCCCGCTGACCCCGCTGCGCGTGATCACGATCTTGGGCATGGTCTCGGCTCAGGTCGCCCTGGTCTGTGTATGGCGGCTGGTGACGATGGTGCGACGGGGAACCGTGTTCTCCCATGCCGCCTTCCGGTACGTGGACGGCGTGATCGGCGCGATCGTGGCGGCTGCCCTGGTGTGGTTCGCGGTCACGGCTCTCAATGCGCCGGGCCAGCGGGACGACCCGGGCGTCACCCTCATCATGGGCGGGATCGGCCTGGCCATCCTGGGGGTCGCGCTCATCGTGCTCGTGCTGCGGATGCTGCTCGCCCAGGCCGTCGCGCGCGACGTCGAAGCGGCGCAGATGCAGGCCGAGTTGGACGAGGTGATCTGATGCCGATCACCGTCGACATCGACGTGATGCTGGCCAGGCGGAAGATGTCCGTGGGCGAGCTCGCGGACCGTGTAGGGATCACGCCCGCCAACCTGGCGGTACTGAAGAACGGCCGGGCCAAGGCGGTGCGCTTCGCGACGCTCGCCGCGCTCTGCGAGGTGCTCGAGTGCCAGCCGGGCGACTTGCTGCGCTGGGAGGCCGAGGACGCCACGGGCGGATGACGTGCCCCAGGGTGGGCGTGGGTGCCCCCTCACCCACCACCGCAAGCCCCCGTCCTTCCAGCGCGGAAGGGCGGGGGTTGGTCGTTGGGCGAGCGTCAGGGCTTCGCCGTAGTCGCTTGACCCCACTCTTCATCCGAGAGATCACCTCGCCCCACGTCGATCGGAACGACCCATCCGCGGATGAGTCACTCGACTCATCGGACACGGCCTGCTGTGACCGGGAGGTTCGTCGGGTTGGCGGTTGGAGCGGTTGGATGGGTGGTGACGCCGGTTGCGACGCATGCGAGTGGTCGCGGCGGCAACCTCGGCCGCCTCGATGCCGTCCGCGTCCGCCGCGGCCACACCGCCAGCGGAGCCGCTTCCCGACGCCTCGGAAAAAAAGTTACGGGTCGCTGTCGATCCGGCCACGTCCCATTCGACGTCATGATGTGCGGCGCCTCGCCACACGATGACGCGACAGGACCTGACGAGGAAAGACGTGGATCAACTGCTGAGAGTCATGAACTTCAACGTCTCGAGTGACGGCATCGGTGCCGGTGAGCACCAGAGTCTCGAGCGACCGTTCGGCCTCGACCATCCCGAGAGGCTGTTCTCCTGGGCCGGAGCCACGGCGAGCTGGCCCATGCGCACGGATCCCGGGGGGAGCCGGGGCCTCGACGACTACTTCACGCGAGACTTCGCACGCAACATCGGTGCCGAGATCATGGGCCGCAACAAGTTCGGGCCCCAGCGCGGGCCCTGGCAGGACCATGAGTGGCGCGGCTGGTGGGGTGACGAGCCCCCGTTCCGCACTCCGGTGTTCGTCATGACTCACCACAAGCGCCCGTCGTTCGCGCTGTCCGACACCACGTTCCACTTCGTCGACGGCGACCCGGCCACGGTCCTCGAACGGGCGCGGGAAGCGGCGGAGGGCAAGGACGTGCGACTCGGTGGCGGGGTTACCACCATCCGGCAGTTCCTTGATGCGGACCTCGTCGACACCATGCATGTAGCGGTCTCGCCGGTAAAGCTCAGGTCCGGACTACGACTCTGGGAGTCCCCCGATGAGCTGCTCGACCGGTTCCACCTGGAGGTCGTGCCCAGCTCGAGCGGCGTGACGCACCACCTGTTCTGGCGAAGGTGACGCGAGGGCTCACTCGGGGATGCCGGCGCAGTGGATGCCGGCATTTCGGTAGATGATGGGGTAGTTGCGGGCGCTGTTGCCGATACAGGTCGCGAAAGTCGTCCGCAACTATCCAATGGTCGTAGGGCTCATCGGCCTGCTTGGTTGCTGTGCGGTTCGCCGTCAAAGCGGGCACGAGCCAGGGCGGTGTCCGGCTGGATGCCGCGAGTGCAGGCCAACGCGACTCGGTCTGGCACTGGCAGCCGCCCTGGGGGGGCGATGGCGCCGGGCTGGTCGCTGCGGCAGCAGTGGGGCTATGCGCTCCCATAACTCATCGGTGACGAGATCGGTGGTCACGGCAGGAGCTTGCCGGACGAGTCCTGTTGAGCGTGTTAGGTATGTTGGGCAGGCTTGGGATGCTCGCCCGAAGAAAAGTAGCGCGCTGTGATTCCAAGCTCACCCAGGGCTTGCGCCCGCTGTCCCAAGGGCTCGCGTGGTTCGAGGGGCTGGCGGATGAGGAGCAGGCCGTTACTCTGCGGGATCTCTGCCAGTTCTGCGTCCAGGCCCGCGCCACATCCGAGGACGCCTGGGAGGGCATCCGGCGGTCCGGGCTCCGGCCGATCCGCACGCCCTCGATTCTTGTCACGCGAGGACGCATGGACGAGCAGTTGGGAAAGTGGGTGCAGGCGGTGACGCCGTCGGCGGCAGATGCCGCGCCTCGCTCCGGTCGATGGGGCGGCGCCGTTTGCCTGCCATGTGGCAGCTGCCCTGGCGCAGCTGCGTGGGTGTCTGGCCGACGCCGATGCCGAGTTGAACGATCCAGTCCGGCGGCCTTGGCCTCGTCCGTCGGCCGTGGTCGGCCCCGGCCTGCCGCTGAACGAGCAGTTCGATCTTGCGGTCGATACGTGCCAGGCACCTCGCGTGTCAGATCCGGAGCATCTGCAGACGCTCGAGGTCGGACAGCGAGTCGCCGAACATATGTTTGATTCTAGATCCATGATCGGCTGCCACGCACTCGCGTGTTCGATGCCCTGTCCCAGTGAAGAGTGATCGTTGCCGGCGAAGCTTGATGATCAGCGAATTCGTGCCGTCGGCCACTGATCGGCACGCCGGCCGGGCGGACCCCGCTGCTCATCCGGCTGCATCCGGCATGACCGTGTCTGACGTGAGAGGTGTCGGGATCGGTGTGAGACTGGGCGCGGAAGGGGTGATCCCCGTGTCCGACCCACCGCACGCGTCCGCCGGTTCCGACGCCGCCGTCGACGAGAGTCGGCTGGAGGCGCTGATCATCGAGGCTCAGACGGCCCTGCCGTTCGAACTGTCGGCCCTGGCGAACCGGTGCGCTTCGGCTCTCGGCCTGGATACCGCGCTGATCTACCTCGTAGACCTGCAACAACGGCTGCTCATCCCACTCGACGAGGCTTTGGAGTCGCTGTCGGTGGCCGGCTCATCGGCCGGCTGGGCGTACCGCACTGTCTCGCCGCGGGTGGTCGACGCCGACGACGGCGTGATCGTCTGGATGCCTCTGGTCGACGGTGCGGAGCGGCTGGGCGTGCTGGCGGTGCGGACCGCTTCGCTCGACGGGGTACGGATGCGCCGCAGCAGGATGCTGGCCCATCTGTTCGCCATGCTGATCACCTCCAAGCGTGCCTACAGCGACTGGCTCGCCGCCCGCACCCGCACCTCGGCCATGCGGTTGCCCGCAGAGATGCTGCGGGCATTCCTGCCACCCCACACCGTCGGCAGCAGCAGGTGTGTCTCGACCGCGGTCCTGGAACCGGCGTACGACATCGCCGGCGACGCCTTCGACCACTCGGTGGTCAAGAACGTGCTGCACACCATGATCCTCGATTCCATGGGGCACGATCTGGCCTCCGGCCTGACCACGTCGGTCGCCATGGCGGCGGCGCGGAACACCCGCCGCGGCGGTGGCGACCTGGCCGACATCGTCGGCTCCGTCGACCAGGCGCTCGCCCAGTGGCTGCCCGACCATTTCTGCACCGGCGTGCTGTGTCGGCTCGATGCGGTCACCGGGGTGCTGAGCTGGGTCAATTGCGGTCACCCTCCGCCACTGCTGATCCGTTCCGAGCGGGTGGTCGAGGGCGCGCTGGACAGCCCCCCGCAGCCCCCGATCGGCCTGGCCGGCCACCTCGCCCCGGCAGCCCGGCAGGTCCACGAGACGACACTGAAACCGGACGACCACGTCCTGCTCTACACCGACGGCGTCGTGGAGGCACGCGACGCGAGCGGAGTGGAGTTCGGCCTGGACCGGTTCACCGACTTCATCATCCGCTCCTCCGCCGCCGGACAGCGCCCGGCCGAGGTGCTGCGGCTGCTCATCCACGCCATCCTCGACCACCAGCGCAACCAGCTGCGGGACGACGCGACCATCCTGCTCTTCGAATGGCGCCCGCAGCTCCGGTGAAGCGGTGGCTTCCTCGACGGTCTCCCTGAGACATGAGCCTTCCCCCGGGCGACGGTCGACAAGGGAGCTGCTCGATATCCCTGGGGTCGTCAGTCCGCTGCACCACGGGTATGCGGCCAGTCGCATGCTCGACGAGCCGCTCCAGCTCCTCTTCGGCTCCGACGCGCTCCTCGACACCATCGCCGACACCCCGGCCCCGGCCACCTTCATGGGTGAGCACACCCACCTCGTCTGGCCCGCCGACCACGGCCTGCGCCGCATCCCGGTGACCGACCCGACACCCGTCTACCCGCACTCGCTCCTCTGGCACCGCGACAACCCCCACCCAGCGCTGGCCCCCTCCGCGCCCACCTCGCCGCCACCGCGGCCAAGCGGCAACACGGGACAGCCGTCCACTGAAGCGAAGCGCGCCGCGGTGCCGGACGTTGCGGGCGCCACCCGCCGCCAGGGCCCCGCGCAGCCAGAGGGCCGGGACGCAGCCGGGCCGCGGCCACGCAGCTCCCAGCGCGACGAGCTGGGCCGTGACGTACTCGTGGTCCTGCTCCCGGCGGCGGATCTCCTGCGCCGCCCGGTCGGAAGCGCGCGGGTGCCCGAATTCTCTGATGCGGTGAGGCCCGAACCCCACCGCGAGCGCCGTCGCAAGCCGAGGCAGCTCGCAGGGTGTGGCTTGACCTTCGGCCTGAGTCGAAGGTCTACCGTCGAGATGTGAGCACGATGCGGATCTCCCAGCTCTCCGGGCGCCCTGGCGTTCCGGCCACCACCCCGCGCTTCCGCGCCGGCTCGGCCGAGGGCCCCGCTGCGATGAGTTCCGGCCGGGTCGCGGGTCTGTTCTGGTGACCGTCGTAGGGCGTCGTACGACGCTGCCCGGCACGAGACACCACGGAGGACATCATGACGACCACGCCGGACGACCCGACCACCACGCTGCCCGGCCGCCCACCCGTCGTTGACCTGGCCACCTGGCAGGCCGCCCGGGACGAGCTCCTGGTCCGCGAGAAGGCCCACACCCGCGAGGGCGACGCCCTCGCCGCGGCCCGCCGCCGGTTGCCGATGGTGGAGTTCGACGGGACGGTCGAGGTCGTCGGACCCGACGGCCCCGTTCCGTTCGTGGACCTGTTCCAGGGCCGCGACGAGCTCGTGGTCTACAAGCACATGTGGTACGACGGCGCGCCGCACCAGGGGCAGTGCGAGGGCTGCACCACCACGGCCTGGCACCTGAAGGACGCCGTCTACCTCAACGCTCGCGGCGTCTCGTTCGCCATCCTGACCACGGGCCGGTGGGACGAGGTGGCCTCCTACGTCGAGTTCATGGGCTACACCCAGCCCTGGTACTCGGTGCGCGACGTGGACGCGCCGGTCGGCGGCAGCATGGGGTACCTCACCTGCTTCCTGCGCGACGGCGACCGCGTGTTCCTCACCTACTCCACGACGGGCCGTGGCAACGAGCCGGTCAACGGCTCCCTCAGCCTGCTCGACATGACGCCCTACGGCCGCGGCGAGACATGGGAGGACAACCCCGAGGGCTGGCCCGAGGGGCGCAGCCCGTGCTGGTCCTGGCGCTCGGACGCGGACGGGAACGCCACCTGGGGCCCGACGAGCCGCCCCGTGCCGCAGTGGACCCGCCCCGGCGCGACCCCCGTGGAGACCCTCGGCCGGCACGGCCACCACCACTGACGCGCCTCCGCCGACAGCGTCGGCAAAAGGTGTCAGGTGCCGGTCTCTGAACCTGTTCGGCGCCCTCCGAGGGCCCGGAAGCGAGTTCTGCCGCAGCGTGACAGCGACCCTGACCTGGCAATAATCGGTTGCCCGTTGGCGATCGGGGTGGATGCAATGTCCGGCATGGTCACCCAGGTGCGCCCGCCACGGCGAGATGAGATGAACGCGCACTACCGGGCCTTGCCAGTCTGCGATCCGCGCACACCGCATCCGGATCGCCACACGGGAGACGCCACCGCATGAATACGCCACCATCGCCACCTGAAGCGGAGCGGACTGACGGATCATCCGTCCAGATCGGCGCTCTCGTTCCGCTGACTCGGCCTGGCTGGGCCGAGGCAGGCCGACACTTGCTCGCCGGACTCGAGTTGGCCGTCCACGAGGTCAACGATGCCGGCGGGATCGTCGGACGACCACTCGAGCTGGTGGTCCGAGACACCGCGGCCGATCCACAGAGGGCCGCAGCGGCCGTAGACGAATTTGCTCGCTTGGGCGTGGCCGCCTTGGCGGGGGAGTACCACAGCGTCGTCGCTCGCGCTGCTGCCGCCAGGGCCGACGCCCTCGGCCTGCCGTTCCTCTGCTCGTCAGCGGTTCTCGACGCGCTCACCGAACAGCCGACGGAATGGGTCGCGCGCCTGTCCCCGCCGCAGTCCCGCGGGTGGCAGTTCTACGCGGACTTCCTCCTCGGCGCGGGCCACAGCCGAATCGCCGTAGCAGCCCAGCCGAGCGTCTACTGGGCATCTGGGACCCGCATTCTGCGGGACTACCTTGCTCCGCGCGGCGGCACCGTCATCGAACTCGACATGAGCGCGCTCAGCCCCACGGCCTTGTGTGACGAGCTCGTCGACCATCGCGCGACAGCCCTCCTTCTTCTGGTCGGCCACCCGGAGCCGGCAGTGCCGATCGTCAAGTCCGTCCGCCGCGACCAGCGCCTCGCCGAGATCATGATCGGTGCTCCGGCCGGGCAACCGGAGTTCGCCGAATGGGCGACGTTGCTGGGCGACGACAGTGCCGGGGTCCCGTTCTTGCGCTACTTGCCCGAGCGCCTCAGCCCACTCGGTGCACGAGTCGAGAAGGCCCTCCGTGAGCGGCTGGCCGAAGCGCCCTCCTTCGTCGCCTTCGAGGGCTACGACACGGTCACCGTCCTCGCCGATGTGCTGGGTTCTCACGGCGCGGACCGGGCGCGCACCGCCGAATCCTGGCCGCGCGTTGCAGTCGAAGGCACCCGCGGGCAGATCCAGTTCTCCCGCACGCCAGGCATCAGCGTTTGGCAATGGGCTTGGACACCCATCCAAGTCGTTGATCGAGATCCGGCGCAACCCGATCGCTTTCGGATCCTGCACACCGGATGAGAGGGCACGGAGGTCGCGGGGCCGGCCTCGGCGGCCTGTTCCAGCAGGCCCCGTGCGCAGTCCGCGCAGCGCATGGCGGTCTTCTCGTGAAGCCCGAACATCTCAGCAAGGTGGAGGGGGTCGGGGCCTCGGACTATGGCCTCATGAATGCCCCCAGCCCCCTGGATCGCGAGCAAGTCCAGCCCGCTCTCACAGAGTTGGGACGCGCAGAAATTCCGCAGGACGTGCGGTGTCAGCTTCTCGCCCCACCCGGGCAGGTGTGCTTTGGACGCGGCCTTGAGCCCGCTGCGCGGGGCGCCGTCGCTCACCCGGCGAGAGGAGCCGTCGGCGTTCTTACGCTCTGAGAGGTTGTTCTGTGGGTCTTCGTCTGGATTCAGTCTGAGGTCACGTCTCCGAGATGAGTGCGACCGGGCAGGCTGCGGTGCCCGGCCTGAAGGCCGGGCACCGCGACCATCTCCTGCGCAGGCGGCGTCAGTGCTGCGGGGCCGGTGAGCCGACGGGTGCACGTCGTGCGGCGCTGCGGTAGGTGGAGATACCCAGCGCGAGCAGCCAGTAGCTGAGGAGCGCGCCCATCAGGGCGGTGGTGCCCCAGCCGTTCGCCGCGTAAAAGTGTGCCGGGGTGTTACCGAAGAACAGGGACGGCACGAAGATCAGGTTGGCCCCGGCCAGGACGTAAGCCGAGCGGCCGGTCCAGCGCGGCAGCAGGTTCGTACGACTGATGCCATAACCCACCGCGATCAGGAAGATCGCGAGCATGAGGCGACCGATCGCCCCGTAGAGGATGTAAGTGCCGCTGACCGTAATGGTCGGGTCGATCGGGTGGTCGGCGGCGATGACCGCGCCAGCTTCCAGCCCGCTGGAGACCAGGGTGATCGTCGCGTAAACCAGTCCGGTGGCGAAGGCCATCGTTCCGACCCATTCGTAGGCGGGGCTCACGCGCTTGACCAGTTCGCGGAAGGCCGTCACAAACACGATCAGGAACGCCAGCGCGATCATTGCGATCAGTAGCCTGGTCAAGACGTTCGAGTCCGGCGGCGGGCCGGAGTAGATGAAGTACAGGGGCACTTCGACGATGAAGGCGGTCGCGGCGGCGATGCCGGCGAGGCCCGTCAGGCGCCTGGCGATGGTTTCGTTCATGGGTGTCCCCCTGGGGTGTCCGTGTGCTGGGTTCCTCGTCGGTTCATTGCCGATGAGGTGAATCGTGCCGCGCACGGTGCTCCTCGTCGCTGGGCCTGGACACCGAATGGGGGGTGGTCCTACCGTCACCTGCTGCCTGGCGAAGTTGCTGGTGTCGATCTCAGAGGTCGTTAAGTCCGATCTTCCTCGGTTCGTGATCGCTCGATCGTGGTACGGATCGCCATACGGGCCGACTGTTCGCCATGTGCATGCGGGGATGCGCGCATGGACCGAAGACCGAATCCGAGCGACCTCTTGGACGAGCAGTGGGCATTCCCCATGCGGGGCGGTGCTCCTGAGGATTGACGGTATTTCACCTCTGCCCGTGTCGGCCGCGAGCCCGCGCCCCCTCAGGGTCCGGTGTCATCCACAGGTCTGACACGGCTTCGCGCGGTCCGACCGAAGTCGTCCATCGGAACGGGAACTGCGGCTGACTTCACGGCCCGCTTACGCCGGGACGATGGAACGGTCCCCAGAAAGCAGTACCCGTAGGGACAAGCGAGCGTCGTGAGCGTCGCCGGACCCAGTACGGCGGTGGCCCGCCTCGGTGCCGTGGGACTACCGATAGCGAGAGGAAGTATCGAAGATGACCAAGCTGCAGAGCCTGGACCCGATTACGCCGATCTTCGCGCAGTTCAAGGAGAAGACCGGGCCCATCGTCCTGGCCAACACCTTCTTCGTTCCGAAGGAGAGGACCGAAGCGTTCCTGGCTCTCTTCCGGAGGCAGGCGGAGTTCATGAAGGCTCAGCCGGGATTCGTCTCCCTGCAGATGCACAAGGGAACGGCGGACAGTCAACTTCTGATGAACGTCGCGGTCTGGGAGTCGACCGAGGCTCTCGCCACGGCGTTCGGCAGCCCGGAGTTTCAGCGCACGGCTGCCGAGTTCCCCGACGACATCGTGTCGTACCCGCACATCTTCGAGCAGGTCGACGTATGACACAGCAACTGTAGAGGCGTGACCGTGCTCGGCAGCGACTCCGCCCGGCGCGGCACCGTCTCCTTCCATGGTCGACGGGTTCCTCGCCCCCCCTCTCGTCCACCGCGGCGGTTCACGTCCGCCGAGTTCGAGGTGGAGGCCAAGATCCTCGCCCGCGACGGCGAAGTCCGCCCGCCCTTGACCAACGTCACCCGCTCACGCCTGGGACGACCCGTCCACCAAGTACTCCTCGAACAACCAGCACGCGGAATATCGCAAACGGACTTAACGCCCTCTGAGGGGAACAGCGGGGCGCCGGGACGGGTGTGGTCGTCGTCGAACTGGCCCCAGACGTCCTCGTTGAACCACCGCAGTGTCCGGTCGGCGCCATTGATCAGCGGGACCACCCGCTCGCGCGGCCCGGAGCCGTCGGCGCCCTTGCCGAGGCGGACGTGGGGCTTGCCGAATCGGCCCAGGTCCCACTTGATGTCGCCCAGATCGAGCCCACATGCCTCGCTCACTCGCAGGCCGACCTGGGACATCAGGTTCGAGGCGGTGTAGTTCCGTGCGGTCGGGGCGAACTTGCGGCAGGTGGCCAGCTCGCCACGTGAAGAGCGTTCCGGCCTCCGGCTCGGCGGTTGTCAAGATCCGCAGCTGGCGTCCTTCGTGCCGCGCGGCCGGTTCATCTCGTCGATCGGGCACTCGATGACCCGACCGGTCATCCGATGGAGCTCGACCTTGTGCCGCAGCTCCAGCAACATGAAGGGACAGCACGTCGGCCTCGAACCGCTCCAGCCCCTCCGCCGACGCGGGCGCCCAGTGCTCACGAAGGTCCCGTACGGCCGCCAGCGCCGCCAACCCGAGCCTCCTCGCCCTCGGCCCGACTGCGCACGTACGGACGCCCGGCTCTTCCCCGGACATCCCGCCCAGGCCGGCTACCAGATCTTGGGCCGCCGCTTGTTCCGCACTGCCCAGTCCACCGCATGGTCCTGCTTCGCCGCGAAGTTCCCGAAGTCCAGTGGCCGGCGGCTCTCGTCGACCATCGCAACACAGAACAATTCCCGACCAACGGCGGCAGCAAGAGGCGGTGGAGTCGTCTCCACCAGGTCAGCCACCTGCCCATAGAGCGGATCGGAGACCGCAGCGAACCTCAGCCGTTCCACGAGCTTGGCGCGGGCCTGTTCCCCGGTGAAATAGGGCTCGTGCGCCCCGTCGATCTGACGGCCGTTGCCATGCGCATCGAACCCGCTCCATAACCACGCCCAGAGCCCGTCCATCCCCGCCCCCTCCTCCGACAGATGGCATGGGACTGTCAAACTACCGGAGGCGGTACGGGCCCTGACAGCGTTTGGCGCACCTCGCACATCCCGCACACATCCTTGCCCTCCGTGGAACGGTACGCCCGACCCGGCGTCGACACCGCAGGCCCACAGCTCCGTGGCCAGGGGGTTCGCCATCTCGCCGGTGTCTCGTCGTGGTCTGACGTAACTTCGGGATTTGTGAAGCATTCTCACGCGGAGGGTCCGGTTGCCAGACGAAGCGTTCGGAGTCACCGGCGACGAGTAGATGTGGGCGTGCTGAGGGCAGCCTTCAGCGTCGACTCCGCAAAAAGGATCCGAGGGCCAGACCAGTGCCCAGCCCGATCAAGGCGCCGGCCGAGGTCCGCCATCGGTGCGATGCCCATGCGGCAGGCGTGGGAGGCGGGCTGGGAGCACGCGGAGAGTGAGCCGGTGGTCCGGCAGCGACAGCGCGCGCGTGCTCCTCGCCCACGACGGTCACGAACCGACGACCGATACGGCTCCCGGACGAACCGGCGATCCATGACGTCTGAGCCCTGCCCCAGTAGTCGCGCCCGGCCTCCCCGGTGAACATCCCGGACAGCATGTCCCGAAGGAGACTCTCGGGAATCATCCCGATTTCGAAGCCCATCCACGCATAGTTCATCATCAGATCGGAATAGACATGCCGTTTCTGCTTCTCCGGCTCGACGATGTCCGTGTGGCCCCAGACGGGCTGGAAGAGCGCCATGTCGTCAAGCTCCAACCGGACCAGTTCAAGGTAGTAGGTGCGAATCCCCTGGATCTGCTCCGCCCTGGCCTGCCGGTTCTGAACGATCAGCGACACCGCGACGCCGGCCAACGCCAGCGTCGAGACGATCGCCGACGTGAAGCCGTACGCGGCACCGATCTGACTCAGCCGGTTCCAGTCCACGCCCTTGGAGCCGGACATCTCCTCCAGCACGAAAGGCGACAAGAGCACCACCGTTAGTGCAATCGCCGCAGCGGCGACCAGCCCCAGAGACTTGGCCATCCGGCGAGCCACCGATGCTGCCCCCGCCGGATGATGACGAACTATCAGGTCGATCAACCCCAGGCCGGCCTGCCCCTGTGACTAGGCCGAGCCTGGGCAGCCTACTTCCAGCCGACGAACAAGCCCTGTGGTGGCGACATCTCGGGCAGCTGTGGAATCCGCCAGTCGGCGTCGGATTGAGCTGCGAGGTCGGTCAGGGACCGGGTTGCGGGGCGCATGTCGGTCACGCTCTGGCCGTCCTCTGGGACCATCGCGTCGAGGCGGACCAAGTATGCGATGCAGCCGGGAGTACGGGCGTATCAGGCTGTCGGCCCAGTCCGCCCGGGATCCTGCCGGTAGGCCTCGGCGGGCCGTCCGTGCCGGTCGGTTCTGTGGACAACGGCCGCTGTGTTCCCCTCCGTTGTGTCGGCCGTCGACGCTGCCGTCGTTGTGGTGAAGGCGCCTCGTAACGCGTGGAGCCCTATCCGGCGTTGTCCCCTCTGGCAGGCCTCGGGGGCACTAGCCTGTCCTCGATCAGCGACGACACCTGCCCGCCCGCGGCCCGTTGCGGGGGAGCGGACTGGGATCATCGGTCGCGGGGGGATGCATGGCCGACGAGAAGCAGTGGGACCACGGCGGGGGAGACGTTGCGGCGCTCCGGGCCTGGGCCGCCGTCGCCGTTCGCCAGGCGCACGAGCTGTGGCCCCAAGCGCGGAAGAATCCGCAGCTGCCCGCGTTGCTGCTCGTGACCGAGCATCTTTCCACCGTCGAGAGGCTGTTACCGGCGGAGGACCCGGCCCGGGCGGCCGTTGTGCCCTGGCTCGGGCTGCTGATGAAGGCGCGGCTCAAGGGCCGGCCGCACGCCGATCCGCGGGAGCGGGCGGCTGCCCTGAGCCATCTCCGGTGGACCGACCGTGCCAGGCCGCTGGACGACCGGCTCGCCATGATGGCCCGGGGCAACCTGGCCGAGCTGCTCATCCCGCCGGGCATTCCTCCGGAGGCGCGCGACGGCTCGGGGCCGCCCGCTCTGGCCGCATCCCTGCGGGAGCAGCTGACCGAGGCCCTGAACGTTCTCGCCCGCATCGTCGCCGGGGACCTGACGACGCGGGAGAGCATGGTGGCCGTCATGGAGAGCGTCGCGACGATGCTGTCCTCGCTCCCCGGCCCGCCCGGGGGGAGTGCGCCGTCTCCGCCTCAGGAGGGCAACGATGGTGAGGAGGAGATGGCGGGCCCGGCCGGTGCGGTGCCCCAAAGCGAGCCCGTGGAAAAGGCCCTGGCCGCCGCCGTCCAAGGGGTGCTGGACTGGGCACGCCGGGACGCGGTGCGTTTCGCACGCCTGCTGGAGTGGCTGTGCGTCACCGTGAACGAACCCCGGGTCGCCACGGCGGACGCCGGCCGGGAGCTGGCGGATCTGGGCCTGGACCAGCCGGAGTTCGCGCCGCTGCACGAGCTGCTCGCCGCCCTCAGATCGGGCGGGCAGGATCCCCGGTCGCTCGTCGAACGCGTCCACAGAGCCGCGCAGGCGGCCAGGGAGGTGTTGCTCGCCCTGCCTGCGGACGCACCTGAGCGGATCCGCGTCGCCAAGTTCCACGCGGCCCTGCTGGTGGCCGGGAACTTCCGGATGCCCGAAACGCTGGACTTCGGCGAGGTGGACGCGGCCGCGATGCAGCCCGACCCCGACCCCGCGGCGCGTTCGGCCTGGCGGCGAGAGCTGAGCCTGGAACTGATCCTGTCCACCTCGATCGACAACCTGTGGGTATCGAACGGCGAGCTCGCGCGCGTGGAGCGGAGCGCGGAATGGCTCCGGGAGTGGATCGACGCCCTTGACGCGGACGGGGCGAAGGCCTCAGCCGCCCGGCGATACCTGGCCATCCTCCTCGCCCATCGCGTCGCCACCGCCGCCACGCTCGGAGGCAGCCTTCAGGACGGCGCCGCCGCCCTGTCGATGGCCGAGGTGCTGTCCGCCGCCGATGAACGCGACGAAGTCCAGGCGCTGTTCAGCCTCTACACCGGGTTCCAACTGGCACGCCTCAGCCGAGACCAGGCCGCGCTGGTCCGCGCGGCAGAGGACCTGATCCAGACGCTGAGCGACCGGTACGCCTCCCCTGCGCCCGACGCGGGCACACGCTTCGTCATCACCGGCATGCTGGGCCTGGCCCACAGCGAACGTGCCGCCCACACCGGAGACCAGGCCGACCTCCGCGCCGCCGCCCGGTACCTGCGGGAGGCGGTGGAGACCGATCCGGCCACGGTCCCACCGCTGTTCGCACCGTTCTTTCCCACTACACGGGCCCAGCTGATGACCGGGCTGGCCATGGTCGACCCCCGCCGGGAGGTCATCGACCGCGCCATCGCGGAGGTCCACCGGGTGATCGAGGAATCGCGGACCGTCCCTTGGGAGGAAGCGCGGCTGAGGCTCGCCCTCGGCCGGGCCATGATCCGCGCGACCACCCACCGCAGTGACGTCAGCCTGCTCGACCCGTGCATCGCCGAGCTGAGCCGGGTCCGCGCCCTGGCCGCCGAAGGCCATGGCATGTCGTTGACCGTCGAGGTTCTGACGGAGCTGTCCACGGCCCACTGGATGAGCGTGGTGACCGGTGGCCCGCGCGCGAGTGAGGACCGGAAGGCGAGCCTGGACACCCGCCGCGAGGCACTGGAGCTGATGGCCGCCGATGTCCTGCTTCAACTCGGCGCCGAGCACGCCCTGGCGGTGGCCCGGGCCGCGACCGGCCACGTGCTGTGGCTGGCCCTGCGGTGCGCCGAGGACAGCCGCCCCGCCGAGGCCGTGGAGGCGCTGGAGCTGGGTCGGGCCCTGGTGCTCCAGACGGCAGCGGCCGCACATGGCGTACCCCGGCTGCTGGCGGACCGGGGTCACTCCGACCTGGCCGAACTGTGGCGGGCGCAGGCCCCGCAGCATCCACTGCAGCGGGATCCGCGCGAAGGGGATCGGGTTGAGGGGAACGCGGGCGAGGGGCAGCCGGCTGAGGAGGATCCGCTCCCGCCGAGGAGAGCGGCCGTGGTGGCGGCCCCGGCCCCCGGCGCTGAGCTGCCGAGCAGCCTGCGGCGCAAGGCGCTCGCCGCACTGGGGGCGGGAAACGGCACCGGCGCACGGGAGTTGCTCGGCACTCCGGACGCCTCCGCACTGACCTCCGCGCTGGCCGCATCGGGGGCCGACGCACTGGTCTACCTGGTCCCCGGCGAGGGCTTCCGCCCTCACATCCCGGGACGCGCGCTGATCTTGCGCCCCGGTGGCGCCGAGCCCACCGTGCTGGCTCTGCCGCTGCTGCTCTCCCCGGGCAGCCACCAGTTGGAGCGTTACCTCGCCGCCGCCGCCGACCGTACCCGCAAGGCGGCCGACCCGGACGCGTCGGGTGCGTCGCGGGCGGCCGCCGAGACGGAATGGCGAGCGGCGCTGAGCGAGCTGTGCGACTGGGCCTGGCCCGCTGCCGTAGGGCCGGTCCTCGACTCCCTGGAACCCCTCGGCCGCCCGCCGCGGATCGTGCTGATCCCCTGCGGCCCCCTCGGCGTCGTCCCCTGGCATGCGGCGCGCAAGCACATCCCGCTGGGCGGTCACCGGTACGCCTGCCAGGACGCGGTGTTCAGCTACGCCCCGTCCGGGGCGCAGTTCCTGCGGGCCGCCGCCCGCGACCGGCTGCCCGTCGGCGGGCGCCGGGTGCTGGTCACCGACCCGCGGCTCAGCCTGGTGTGGGCCGAGGTCGAGACGGAGGCGCTGCGTTCGGCCTGCTACCCGGACGCCCGGCGCTACGGCGAGTTCGTGGCCGCCGAGGGCGTGCCGGATGCGCCGGGGAACTGCGAGGACCTGCTGGCCGTGCTCCCGGGCGGCGGTCAGCCGGCGGCTCTCGTGCACGTGTCCTGCCACGGCGTGGCCGGTCCGAGTCCTACGCGATCGGCGCTGTCGCTGGCCGACGGCGAGCTGACCGTCGCCCGGATCCTGGACCACCCCGCGGCCGCGGCGCCCGGCCCGGACGGCCCGCTGGTCGTGCTCAGCGCCTGCGAGACCGACCTGAGCACGGGCGACCACGACGAGGCACTGACCCTCTCCACCGCCCTGGTCGCCCGGGGCGCGGCCGACGTGGTCGGCTCCCGCTGGGCCGTCAACGACAGCGCGACCGCCCTGATGATGGCCGCCTTCCACCACTTCCTCACCAGCCAGGACCTCGCTCCCGCCGACGCGCTGCGCGCCGCCCAGCTGTGGATGCTCGACCCGGACCGCCGGCCCCCGCCCGGCCTGGGCAACCCGCTGCGCCGCGACGCCGCCCGCGCCGACCTGAACGAGATCCACCTGTGGGCAGCCTTCACCCACCAGGGCAACCCCGCAGCCCGCTGAGCCCCGCCCGCGCGGCGCCGGACGTCCAGCCCTCGCCCGGGATCTCGTCAACCGCTCCCGAGCCGAGTCAAGAACGGCCCCCACAGCTCCCGCAGAGCCCGGTCTTCCTGGGCCACCTGGTGCACCCGGAGCCTGAGGGTGGTGTTCTCGGTGGCGAGTTGACCCGCGCTCGGGCACTGCACGCGGGCGAGGACCTCAAGGCCGCCACGGCGGAGTTCGTCACCCTCGCGGCCGCGTCGGCCGACTGGGACGACGACCCGGGAAGCCACGCCATGATCGCCGCGGAGACCGCCATACTCCTCGGAGAATCCGGCGAGTTCGGCCGGGCCCGCGAAGCCGCCGACCAGGCACTCGCCGCCCACGCCCGCGCCCCGCGCTACGAGCAGCTCAGCAACTGCCTGCGCGAACTCGCCCGCCTCCAGGCCCAGCAGCAGGGCCCCGACGGCCTGGCCGACGCCCTCACCCTCCTCGCCGACGCGGGCCGGATCGCCGACGAGGCCCGCGCCGCCGAATACGAGGCCCATGGCCGTTCCCTGGACACCGCCCTGGCCTACGAACACGGACGGGTGAACGCCTACGCCGGCGAGTACGAGGATGCACTGGCCGCCCTGGAGAAGGCCCTCGCCCTGCTCGGCGAGCCGGGACGGGAGGATGACCACGTCGGCGAGTGGGCCGAGTGCATCCGCCTCGCGGGCGCCGTGGAGGGCCTGTACCTGGAACGCCCCACTCCCGCCCTCACCCGCCTCGACGCGGCGATCTCCCGCCTGACCGCCCTGGGCCACACCGAGGAGACCGAGCCGCTGACCTCCTTGGCGGCCCGGCTGCGCGACAAGAAGTGACACGCCGGTGCGGGGGCGACAGCGCGCCCCGGCACCGGCGCCCACATCCTGATCGGAACACCCCCGCGTCGGCGGAGCGCTGACCAGCGTCTCCACCCGGAGCGCCCGGAGACCCGAGCGCACTCTCCCACGGCACCGCGCTGTTCAATAGGCGGGGGTACTAAAACAACTTCCAGTGGCCCTCGGAGACTACTTCGACGGTGCCGTCGGCCACCTTGATGGCGGTCTGCTCGTCAATCGCGTACGCCGGGCCCGCGATCCCGGCCGCCCATCGTTCTGCCGTGGCCATGGTGTTTTCCGGGCAAGCCGGATGATCCAGGTGCGGGAAGATCGAAAAATCAACCACGCCCAGCGTGCTGTCGCCGCCGGTGGGCGGCTTCCAGCCCACGAAGTCCTCCCCGATGCGGGGGGTCATCACCATGCTCCCGGCGCTGAGTCCCACGTAGACCGTGTCGGGCAGCGACGGCAGGAGTTCCGCCAGCCCGGATTCCCGCATCCAGTGGCCCAGGTACAGCGCGTCACCGCCATTGACCAGCAGGACGTCGGCCTCCCGGACCCAGGAGACCCAGCGGGCTTTGTCGATGCTTGGCAACGCGGTGAGTTCCAACACGCCCACCGACTTCCACCCCAGCCCGGTCATGGGGCTGGGGGATCGTCCGCTGATGAATCGCCATGGCCCGCCCGGATCGGCGTCGGGGGCCCCGTACCCCGCGGTGGGGATGCAGAGGGCGCTGGACTCGGCGATCGGCTTGCCCAGGAGGTCGACCAACGCATCCTGGATGCTCGCGTTCTTGATACCGGAGTCGGTGAGGAGAAGCTTCATCATGTCCTTCCCGAGGAATGTCGTCGACGTGGTCAGAAGCGGTAGTTGGTCTGGCTGAACGGACCGCCCTTGGCGTGACCGTACGCCGTGCCGGTGTGCTGATCGACGAACACCTCAGGCAGGGCGCGGGAGAGTCGTCACAGTGGCTGCTGGCACGAGCGGATACCTCATGATGCCGAGAGCGGCGCTGCGCTCGGTGCCGTCCAGGAGGTAATCAGTCTCCGGATCTTCCCCATGGCGATGGCGGTGAAGGGGATGCCCTCGCTCGGAGCGACGCGGGCATCCAGCCCTTCCTCAGTGCCGATCCACAGCACCTGCAGGCTGCGCCCGGGGCCGGACAGGAGTGACCGCCCGTCCCGTTACCCGTGACAGCCAAGCGGAAGCCGCCGGAGGAGCCGACGTGAGGACCGTCAGGAAGCAAGCTGTTCACGATGAAGGGTTGCCATCTGGGCCGCGCTGAACTCGCTCGTGCCGTAACGGATCCCGAGCCGTCCCCCTGCTGGCTCCGCAAGCCGTCAGCCGGCTACGGGAACAAAGCATCTGGAACGGCGCGGGAATGGCATGCGACGGCGGCGCGGCACCGCACGATGAAAACAGGCTGCGCCCACACCTCATGCCGTAGCGCAGGTTCGCGCCGCCTCACCGAGGCGGCGGACGCCCTCGGTGAGGTCGGCGAGGTCCTCCGAGGCCGCGAAACCGAGCCGGAGGCAGGGGCCTGGTTGCTCGGCCGGGAAGTAGCGGGCGCCCGCGTTGACCGCCACACCATGGGCCCGTGCCGCGTCCGCGACGGCGAAGTCCTCGAGGCCGGGCGGGAGTTGGACCCACAAGTGCAGGCCGCCCTCCGGGATCCGGGTCGGCGTCCAGTCGGGCAGTTCGCGCGCCATGGCACCGGCCAGTACCGCACAACGCTCCCTCAGGTGCGTGGAAAGAGCGCGCAGATGCCGGTCCCATGCGGGAGTGCTCACCAGCTCCAGGGCCGCCTCCTGCAGCGGCCTGGCGACGAAGAAGTCGTCCACCCGGCGCATCCCCTGCAGTCTTCGCATCACCGGTCCACGGGCGATCACCGCTCCGATGCGCAGGCTCGGTGAGGCCGGCTTGGTCAGCGAGGTCAGCTGGACCACTGTGCCGTCGCGGTCGTCCGCGACCAGGGGGAGGGGCACCGGGCCGCCGTGGCCGAGGTGGCGGGCGAAGTCGTCCTCGACGAGGAACGCCCCGGCGGCGCGGGCGACGTCCACGACCTGGCGGCGCCGCGCCGGCGCGAGCACGGTGCCGGTCGGATTGTGGAAGGTGGGCTGGCAGTACAGCAGCCGGGCTCCGGTCACGGCGAAGGCGTCGGCGAGCAGGTCGGGGCGGATGCCGTCGCCGTCCATCGGTACGGCCACCGGGCGCAGCCCCGCCGCGCGGGCTGCGGCCAGCGCGCCCGGGTACGTCGGCGACTCCACCAGCACGGAGCTGCCCGGCGCGGCCAGCGCCCGGAACAGCATCGACAGTGCGCCCTGGCCGCCGCCGGTGACCAGCACGTCCTCCGGGCCGACCGCGCTTCCCGCCGTTTGGGCGAAGACCGCGCGCAGCGGCGTCAGTCCCGCGGCGGGTGCCCGGTCCCAGGCGCCGGGACGGCGGGCGGCGCGGGCCAGCGCCGCGCTCAACGCCCGTTCCGGGCGCAGCGATGGGTGCAGATAGCCGCCTGCCATGGCGATGGCGCCCGAGGGCGGCGGATCCGAGAGGCCGTCCGCGGCGCCCGGATCGAAGTCACGTCCGGCGAGTGCCACTGCCTGCCAGGAGGTGTCCGGCACATCGGTGGCAGAGCGGGCGCGGCGCGGGGCGACGTAGGTGCCGCTGCCCGGGCGGGTGACCACCTCGCCCTCGGCCGACAGTTGGGCGAACGCCCTCGACACCGTGACCGGACTGACGCCATGACGCACCGTCAACTCCCGGCTGCTGGGCAGCCGGTCACCGGGTGAGAGACGGGCGATCTCCGTACGGAGCATCCCAACCAGCGCCTCAGTACTGCTACTCTCAGACATGAGACAACAGAGTAACGCTTCTCTCCCTGCTGGAGAATCGCTCCTCGACACGGCGGCGGAGATTGCGGAGCTGCGCGCCGACACCCCGGGCTGCGAGTCGGTCATCCACTTCAACAACGCCGGCTGCGGCCTGGTGGCCCGCCCGGTCCTCGCGGCGATGACCGACCACCTCCGACTGGAGGCGGACATCGGCGGATACGAGGCCTCCGCCGCACGGGAGGTTCAGGTCCGCGACTTCTACGCGTCGATCGCCGACCTCCTGGGCACCGCCCCCGGCAACATCGCCTTCGCCGGCAGCGCGACCCACGCGTACACCAAGGCCCTGTCGGCGATCGACTTCCGGGCCGGCGACGTCATCCTCACCACGCGCAACGACTTCATCTCCAATCAGATCGCGTTCCTCGCCCTGCGCAAACGCTTCGGCGTCGAGATCGTCCACGCCCCCGACCACCCCGACGGCAGCGGCGTCGACGTCGACGCCATGGCGGCGCTCATGCGCTCCCGCCACCCCCGCCTCGTCGCCGCGACGCATGTACCCACCAACTCCGGCCTCGTGCAGCCGGTGGCCGAGATCGGCCGCCACTGCCGGGAGCTGGGCCTGCTCTACCTCGTCGACGCCTGTCAGTCGGTGGGGCAGTACCCGATCGACGTGGACGAGATCGGCTGCGACCTGCTCACCGCGACCTGCCGCAAGTTCCTGCGCGGACCGCGCGGTTCGGGCTTCCTCTACGTCTCCGACCGCGTCCTGCGGGAGGGCTACGAGCCCCTGTTCATCGACATGTACGGCGCCCGCTGGGTCGAGCCCGAGACGTACCGGCCGGTGGACAGCGCGGCACGGTTCGAGGAGTGGGAGTTCCCGTACGCCACCCTGCTCGGCTGCGCGGCGGCGGTGCGCTACGCCCTGCGGGTCGGCCTGGAGCCGATCTCCCGCCGGACGCCCGCACTGGCCGCCCGGCTGCGCGACCGCCTGGCGGACATCGCCGGCATACGGCTCCTCGACCGCGGCCCGGCCCCGGCGGCGCTCGTCACCTTCGAGGTCGAAGGCCGGCAACCGCAGCCGTTCAAGACGGCCCTGGACGAGCGGGGCATCAACTCCGCCCTGAGTTTCCGGGAGTTCGCACAGTACGACTTCGGCGACAAGAACGTCGACTGGTGCCTGCGCCTGTCACCGCACTACTACAACACCGAGGACGAGGTCGACACGGTCGCCGCAGCCGTCGCCGAACTCACCGAACAGGGACGGAGGAACCGCTGATGGCGTCGGCGAACGTGACGGCGGCCGGACCGGAGACGCCGGCCACCGGGAAACCACCCAGGACCCTCTGGCACAACGGGGACTTCCTCAAGTTCTGGCTGGGCGAGACCGTGTCGCTGCTCGGCACCCAGGTGACCACCCTCGCGCTGCCCCTCACCGCCATCCGCGCGTTCGGGGCGAGCGACGAGCAGGTGGGACTGCTGCGGTTCCTGCAACTCGCCCCCTACCTCGGCCTCGCCCTGATCTTCGGGGTGTGGGTGGACCGGGTCCGCAGACGCAGGGTCATGCTCGCGGCGAACCTGGTCCGGATGGTCCTGCTGGCGCTGGTCCCCGTCCTGCACTGGGCGGACGCCCTCAGCATGGTCACCCTGACGGTCATCGCGTGCGCCGTCGGTGTCGCGTCGGTGCTGTTCGACGTGAGCTGGATGTCGTACGTCCCCACCCTGGTCCGCGATCCCGATCATTACGTCGAGGCGAGCCAGAAGATGGGCGTCAGCTCCTCCACGGCGGATGTGGCGGGGCCCGGCCTGGCAGGCGTCCTGGTGTCGGCGCTGACCGCACCGGTGGCACTGGTCGTGGACGCCTTCTCGTACCTGGTCTCCGTGATCTCCCTGCTGCTCATCCGCACACCCGAGCCGCGTCCGGAGCAGGGCGCTCGCCGCCACATCTGGTCGGAACTGCGGGACGGCCTCCGCTGGGTCATGACGGACAGGATCCTGCGAGCCCTGGCGCTCGTCGGATTCTGCTGCAACTTTTCCATGATCACCGTATGGACGATGTTCCTGCTCCACGGCACACGCGACCTCCACCTCGCCCCGTCGGTCCTCGGCGGCATCTTCGCCACGGCCTCGGTCGGGGGCCTCATCGGCGCGTTGATCTCCGGACGGGTGATCAAACGGTTCCGCCTCGGACGCGTCTACTTGCTGGCCCAGTCGGCCCTACTGCTCGGCCCGAGCCTCCTCGCCACCGCCGCCGGCCCGAGCTGGCTGGTGATCGCGATGTGCGTGGCGTCCTTCTTTGTCACGTACCTGGGACTCGGCGTCGCCAATGTCATCATCGTCAGCCTCCGCCAGACGAGCACCCCCGCGTCGATGATGGGACGGATGACCGCGGCTTTCCGGACGCTGTTGTTCGGCGGCGGCGCACTCGGCGGCCTGTCCGCCGGTCTCCTCACCGGCGCGCTCGGCGGCAGAGGCGCCCTGACCGTCGCGGCGATCGGCTCCGCCGCCGTGGCGATCGGACTCTTCGCGTCCCCGGTCACCAGGCTGGCAGCCCTGCCGTCACCGACTGAGCGACGTGTGCAGTGAACGCCAACGCCGTCGTACCGAGGCCGTCGTGGTGTGCTGTCCGGAATCGCGGCGGCTGAACTGCGGTCCTGCAGGTTGGCTGAGATTGCCGCAGGTGTGGTGAGAACGCCCACAGGCGCCTGGTGGATGGCGGCCTTTCATGGGCAGTGGTGATTTCGAGGCGCTTCCGGCGTTCTCTCATCCCCTTTCCTGGCGGCACGAGTTGAGTATGGCGAGCGCGGATTGTGGGCGTTGGATGTGGTGGGATTAGGTCAGGGGCTGGCGCGGCGGTGGGCAGGCTTCAGTGAGCCAAAGTGGGTCACCTTGGCGGCTTTCTTCAGAATGTCCGTCAGAACGCGTGTAACGAAGGTGCGGACCGAGGCGGACTGGAACCTCGCGTGGCTGACCGAGGTGTGCGATTTGCTCTGAACCGGCAGTTCTCAGCGGTAACTGGCGGCCAGGGTGGTGAGGACCCGCCGGGTCTTGTTCTCGGGGTTCTCGGAAATCACTACCCCCAGGTCCCGCACAGCGGATTCGAGTTTCTTCTGCTTGTGTTTGGCCCGCGCCTCGAACTGGTCGGCTTTCTCGTCGTCTTTGGGCTTGACCCGGATCGACAGTTCGAGGAAGTCCAGGTCTGCAACCGACCACCGCTCCAGGTCGACCTCCAGGTCGTCCAGCGGAACGTTGTTGAACTTCGTCGAGGAAATCGGACCCAATGCGGCAAGTTCGGTGATGTGCACTGTGGGTGCACATTTCTGCAAGAAATGCTGCTGCCGGTCGTCGAGCGAAGCGGCGGCATTGGCCCCGGGTGCCACGGCGTACAGGAGCGCCCCCTGCGGGCGGGTGCGCGTGGCGGAGGCGGCGAGTACTCGGCGGCTTCCCGACCAGTCCTGCTCGATCTTGTACTCGAACGACTCCCTGTCGAACCGGCTGGAGAACTGGCCGACCAACTGTGCCTCGGTGCACGGACGCAACTTGACGGTTAAATCGTCCGGGGTGTCCCCACTTCTGAACCTGACAATCACACCGCTGTCCAGCAATAGCCGGCCGTCCGATATCTCCTGGAGATCCTCGGCGAACCAGATGAGGCGCTTCTGTACCGGGCCCTGTGGCTGATCCAACGTCGACAGAGCATCCGCGATATTACCGTCGATGTTGACCTTGATCTCGGCCGGAAAGTTCATCACACCGCTCCCGTCATTCTCACGGCGCGTTCACTACGGTTGTCGTGAGGATCCTGACGACGCTGATGCCCGAAGCTGTTGAACGCCGTCTGTAGATCCGGCCTCTCCTCAGACTCGGATCGACGCCGCCGGGATCCTTCTCTGCGCCGACGAAGTCGCCGCGGGCGTCTGGTTCATCTCGCTCAGATCCGCGACGGCCAATGGATGACATTCGTTCTGTCGGTGTGGGCCGCCGCGACGACGTCGCCGGACTCCGTGCGGTCGAGCTGTCCGTAGGAATGATGTATGGCTGATCCGGCATGGTGCTCCTTTTGGCACGGATGCGCTGCCGCCGGGTCCGAGTCCATTGTCCTGCCGCGCCACGTGGCGGGCGACTCGGTGACGGACAGAGATGACTTCCGGGCTGACCGGATCTCTCAGGTGCTGCCGCCCGGCGAGGCCGACCGATTCCTGGTGGCGTTCGAGGGCAGCGGCGGTTCGTTTTTCCGGGCCCGCGCGACGGTTGCCTACAACGCAGGCCGACTCGTCAGGTCAGAGCAGGAACTGAGGCGTCTCACCTCAGTAGCTGTTGTCGTTCCGATCTTGAGGTGTGCGCGTCGAACGGGAGTCTCGATCGGGTGATCGAAGCTGGCTGCGGGCATGAGTACATGGCCGCTTGGTAGCTCGGGGTTGCGAAGCCAACCGAGATCCAGGAGACCCTGTTGCCGCAGTTGTACGTGTTCGCGCCGGTGGGGTTCAACTCGGCTGCAGCAACGTGTGATTGTGTCGCTCACCGGTTCGGGAATGCGGCCGATCACCCGGAACGTGTTCGGCGGTATCCGTCGGACATGACGGACGCGGAGTGGGCCCCGGTCCGGCCGACCGCTCGTTCACCCGACGCCGAGCAACGAGCTCGCGCTGTTCAAGCAGCCCCACGACCGACGGCATCCACGACCTCCACAGGAACGGCGACACGACAGGTCACCACTCCCACAGGATCACCAGCCTATGCCTGACCAGCGGAAACGCAGTCCTCAAGCCCGGAAAGACAACAGCGTCCAATACCTGCCGCAGAGGCTGCAAGTGTTCATGCCCAACGCTCTGCGGCGTGGGCGTTGTCGTACCTGACCTGGCGCGGACGCTGGGGTAGACGCAGACGTAGTCGGTGGGAGCCTGATGCGGGGTTGCCTCCGCTGTGAGCGGTGTGAC
This sequence comes from Streptomyces diastatochromogenes, assembly GCF_002242805.1. Taxonomy (GTDB): domain Bacteria; phylum Actinomycetota; class Actinomycetes; order Streptomycetales; family Streptomycetaceae; genus Streptomyces; species Streptomyces diastatochromogenes. Next base: position 114,767 of record NZ_MCGQ01000042.1, read on the forward strand.
CATGATGCCTCCTGCGACAGCAACCGCCGAAGCAGCGACGGTCAGACAGCGAGTCCAGATGGCCTTGTTCATGGTCGACAGGCATGCTGCCTTTGCCGGCAAGCCCGTCAGCTACACCGGCCTCGATCCACTCATCCCGGCGGCGCTGGATCGTGGCGGCCAAGCAGATCCCGTCCGCCACCCGCTTGTAGCCCTTCCCCAACCCCAGTGCGGTGATGAGCTTGCCGAAGACGATCGCGTCTGGGATCGGCGGGTTGTGGCACCCAAGCCGGTGATCGACCTCACGATCCGGCAACAGGGCCAGGAACTCGGCGCGGATCGGGTCGATGATGGACGCAGGCACGACGGGCATGAGTCTGCTCCCAGGATCACAGAACGTAAGCAACTCCATGATCAGCAGAAGACTGCCCGCCATGCCGCCACTCCGACGCGTTCATGACCTACCGGCGGACGCTCCTAGCCGCCTGTTCAGTAGTACATGAACGTCGGGATCAGGCCGCCGCCGCTGGCATTCGGTATCGTTACCAGCCCGCCGACGCCGACGCCCCTGCTGTTGGCGACGTTGACCACGTCGTAGACCGAGCCGTAGTTGCCCATCCAGTGCCACGAGGGGTCAGACTTCTTAGTCGTGCAGGCATTGGCGAGCTTGATGCCTTCCTGGGCAGTGAGAACTTGGTCAGCCCGCGGGATGTAGCAGCTGGCGTTCGGCGTCGTCGGCGCCTTCGGCGCGGGTGCGGCGGGAGCCGGGATCGCCAGGCCGATCAGCAGTGCCGCGGGCGCGGCCGCGATGGCGAGGGTGCGAAGTCGGTTCATGGTTGACCTCCCTGGCTAGCCACCTGTCTCGGAACCGAGATCTGAACCGACCGTAGAGTCGCCAGGCGTAGTACCGCCATTCGGATACGCCCAATCGGGTGATGTCGAGGTGTCGATTAGAGGGGGGTTATTTGGTGTGGGGGTGGTGTCTGACCTGGGGTGTTGTTGGTTGGTTGAGAAGGTTGGCGGGGTGGTGGGGGTGGGAGCTGGGGTTGTCTGTGGTGTGTTGAGTAGCTGGTGGGTTGTTGAAGGTAGCGTCTGGGTGTAAGTAGCTGTCTCCACGCCATGAACTCGTGGGTGCCGCCGCCGGAGTCCGTGCGGATCAGGGTCCGGCGTCCGCGCCGGTACTTTGCGGGGAGCTGGGCCAGGGCTAGGCGGGCGGCACTGATGTGATCGGTGGCGGTGTTCGAGCCCGCGTTGCCCGGCCTGAGCAGGGCCGCGACCGGCTCCCCGGTCCCGCCCGGGCCGTGGTCGACGAACCCCGTGAGCGGGTGAAGAGCGTAGGTCTTCTTCCAGGTCGCAGCCGCGTCCTGCTTGTCCGAGTGTGCGATCACCAGGACACCGTCCAGATCGACGATCACCTCTTTGCCCGTGTCAGGGGCGCTCTTCCCGGCCAACCGCCAGACCCGAGAGCGGACTTCAGCGCGCGCGGCGCGGATGGCCCCAAAGACCCTGTCACCGCAGGTGGCGAGGGCGGCGACCAGGCGGGAGACCGTCGGGTCGGAAGCGACCGGCCCCAACACGGCCGGCTCGGACCGCAGCATGGATATGTCGGCGAGGCAGTCCCTGCCCAGCGCGATCGCGAGATCCAGCAGAACCGTCACCGGATCGTGGACGTTCCGCGGCTTCCGCCACGGGGCCAACGCAGTCGATATCGCCTGGTCCAGGCCGGTCTTGCGGACTGTCTCCACCAGCAGCACGGATCCGGCCTGCGAGACCACTCCCGATCCGCCCCCGATATCGGGACGCGTGGAGAGGACCCATTGCGCTTCATCTGGAGCGTGCCTCGTGCGGGGGTGATGTAACCGGACCGTAGACGAGCGCTATCATCCCAGCTCAAGTGCTCTTTGTTGCTCTCCGACCGTCCCTGGGACGAGGATCGGTTGCCCTCGTCGGGCGCGAAGCGCCCAGCGTGAAGGGACCCACCCATGTCAGCCGGCACATGGTCAGAGCTGTTGCTCCACTCCGAGCGGTTGACCGCTCTCTACACCGAGTTGCCGCCCTTGGAGCACCTGGTTCTCAGATCGGTGCACCTGAGTCCCTACGGCCCCGGTGTGAAATTGCGTGTGGAGCTGCCCCGCTTTCCAGACCTTGCTCCTGCATCTTGGACCGAAGCCGACTGCGACCGGTTCGAGGTCCAGATCGAGTTCCTGGCCGTGGGCGAAGACCTGCGGATGAGGGGTGTTCCCCACCGCACCGTGGTCGACATCGAGTTCGGACCCGTCGTCCAGGACCAAGGGCACTGGGTCACGGTCGGGGTGAGCGGACCGGGGTTTTCGCTGGACTTCACCGCGCATGCCACGATCCGGGCCAGCCATCTCAACGCCTACCGCTCCGACGACGCGGATCCATACACAGCTCGGCGATGGTTCGAGAGCCGACTCGACCAGCACCTGCACCAAGTGCTGCCTCCCACGACAGCGAAGGCGTTCTATGACTGACCGTGACTGGTCCGCCGAGGTGACCCATCGCGAGACCCTCCGCGAAGTCCTGGGCTCACCTCCGCCACCGCTCAGCGACTACGACCTGACCTCCGTTCTCATCGACGAACGCGAAACGTCGGTCACCTTGAGGTTCTTCGCCTTCGCCGTCCCCGTCGGTGCGCGGATCTATGGCAGGCGCGAGGACACAACGCGGTCGAGTTCGTCCTGGTCTGCATCGGCGTGAAGAACTTCGCAGTGGATAGGTGGTCCGGCTGGCCCACAACCGTCGCCACCATCGCGGGGAAAACGGTCGTGCTCGCCGGCCAGGGCAAGCGCGTGTCCTTCGAGGCCGCCGAGATCCGCGCCGGGTCTCCAGTGGGACGCCTGGCCAGCCGCTTCCAGTGACGTCACTCGCAGGTCGAGAGGGGATCGACGTACCGGGAACTTCACCTGCGAGGTGAAAGCCGCAGATGTTCGACAGGGGCACCAAACATGGGACAACGCTGCAGGTCAGGGAGGCTACACCCAGCCATGATCACCCATCAGTAACTTCCCCTCATGAAAGGGCGAGGCTAGGCCTGGACCGTCGGGTCCCTGACACCCAGGGCCTGTCGCGAGCCGGCTCGACATCGCTCCCCAGCCACGTACAGACCCGGCGTGAGCAAACCTCGCCAGCACCTCCTCGGTCGCCCCCTCAGCCTGACGATTTCTCGATCGCGCCTGGCGGGCACCGTGGCCCAGCATCGGGATCGGGCGGTCCCGGTCGGGTCATGCTCGGGTGAGCACGATCTTCTTACCGCCGGCCCGTCCCGTCACCACCCGGGCGAACGCAGCCGGTCCCTCGCTCAGCGGCAGGGGTTCCGGTGCGAGTTTCAAGGTTCCCGCGGCGGCCTGCTCCGCCAGCTGGACAAGCTGCGTGGCGTTGGGCTCGACGTAGAGGTCCCAACTCGTGATGCCTCGTTCCTCCGGAGGCGCGTCCGAGGTCAGGGAGCACAGTCGGCCGCCGTCCCGCACCAGAGGCAGGGCGGCGTCCGCCGTGCTGGTGGCGATGATCAGGGCCGCGTCGAACCCGCCGCGTACCTTGGCCGACCAGTTCGGGTCGTGGTAGTCGACGACCTCCATCGCTCCCAGACCGAGCAGGCGCTCTGCGGCGGCAGCAGACGCGGTCGCGGTCACCGCGATGCCCTTGGCCGCGGCAAGCTGGATGGCCAGGGCTCCGGTGGCCCCGCCTCCGTTGGTGATCAGGAGCCGCTGTCCTCGGCTGAGGTCCAGCTTCTCCAGGGACTGCACCGCGGTGAGTCCGTTGACCGGCAGCGCCGCCGCGCGCACGGCGTCCAGCCCGGGTGGGCAGGCTGCCGCGTGATCCGCGTTGATCAGAACGCGTTCGGCCCAGAAGCCGCTTCCCCCGGGCAGCGGGGCCTCGTGTGCGAGCACCCGGTCGCCTACGGCAAACCCGGTGACACCCGAGCCGACGGCCAGCACCTTGCCCGCGCCCTCCACTCCCAGCGCCGCCGGGGGGCGCAGCCCCACGTCCCAGCCAGCGCCGTTCAGCAGTTCGTCCCACGGGCCGACCCCGGCCGCCTCAACCGCCATCAGGATCTGACCGGGCCCGGGAGATGACGGTTCGGGCAACTCCAGCAGGGCGACTTCCTTCTCGGCCCCGGACACTCCGCACGCCTTCACAGTAGATCTTTGTCCTCTCACTCAGCCCGGCCGACCGGGAGGTACGGGCCGGAAACCCAAAGCGCGCACCAGTGTCGACCTCGGGATCCCCTACAGAGCTCGCCTGTGGTCTCAGCCGCATTGGTGTCGAGCCTATGCAGCCAGTGGACCGGACGTGTGGTCCATTTGAAGGGTGACTAACTGGGCCAATCGTGGAATAGATCTGCCCGTATGGCTGTATCCGGGTGAGCGGTGGAACGACGAGCGGTATGCACTTGGCCGGCAGCACGACGCCTTGCGTGAGGCGATCGGCGAGGAGCTGGACCAGCTCGCAACTTGACGGTCCGGTGTAGATCAGCTGGCGCAGGCAGCGGTTGAGCTGGTCCAGCCGGATGGTGCGGCGGCTGGCGCCGACCCACACGCAGGGCCTGCAGGGCAGCCTCGACCAGGCGCGGGGCGGTGGAGGGCAGGAGCCGTCCGCGGCGCGGCCGAAGAGGACCGCGGACCGCAAGACGGTGCGCAAGCCGGCCGCGGAGGCGGCGAAAGAAGGCCGCTGGCAAGAAGGCCCCGCCGAGGGCGGCCCGAGCATCGACGGCGGGAGGCGGCCGGGGCGGGACAAAGACCGAGTGGCGACAGTTGAGGAAGGCAGAGCTGTACCAGCGGGCAGCCGAGCAGGGCATCGTCGGCCGGCCCAAGATGAGCAGGGAGGAGCTCGTCGACGCGCTCGCCCGGGCCGGGCGCCGCCGCAAGAAGAGGGCGGCCTGACCACCGCCTCCCGGTCGGCTACCGCACCGTGCGGAGGTAGTCGCGGCGGGCAGCAACGAGTGCGCGCCGGCGCTGGCTGGCAGCCGGTGCGCCTTTGACCCACCGAGTGCGGGACTCGTGTTTTCGTGTCGGCACGCTGGATAGTCCTAGATCGCCGTCCAAGCCCGACGACCATCATCTGATTGCGGTTGGACCGGTAGTGCAACTGCTCGTCTGGTCGGCAGAGGTCACCGGTGCCGTGTCCGGAGGCTTTGGCCAGGGGTGCTGGGCCGGACGATTCGGCGTGATCAGCAGCCGGACACACCGGTGCACTGGTTGGGGACGTTGCCGCTCACCGTGGTACGGATCAGCGTCACCGTGCCCGCGAAGTTGAAGATGCCGCCGCCGCTGATGGTCGCGGTGTTGTTCAGCACCCTGGAGCCGGTCAGCGTCGCCGAGCCGGAGTCATTGAGGATGCCGCCGCCAGTCGGGGCGTTGTTGTTCTGCACCGTGGTGCGGTCGAGTGTCGCCGTGCCGCTGTTGTAGATGCCACCTCCACCGTCCGTCGCGGTGTTGTTCTGCACCGCGGAGCGGGTCAGCGTCAGCGTCGCCACCTCGGAGCTGAGAATGCCGCCGCCGCGGAAGGCGGTGTTGTCCTGCACCGCGGAGCGGGTCAGCGTCAGCGTGCCATCGCTGACGATGCCGCCGCCCAGGGTGGCTGAGCCGTGCGTGATGACCAGGTTTTGCAGGTCCGCTTGGACGCCTGCGCGAACGGTCACGGTGGTGCCGGTGTGGTTGCCGTCGAGGATCGCGCCTCTGAGGCCGATCAGGGTCACGTCCTTGACGAGGGTGACAGGACCGATGCACGTCCCTCTCACCCGAAGCGTAGCCCCTGGAGCGGCGCCGACGACCGCGGGCTGCAGGGCGCTGGGGTTGGCATTGCAGTCCACCGTGGTGGGCTGGGCAACGGCGACCGGACTCGTGCCGATCAGACCGACAGCCACTGCCCCCGCCCCCGCGATCACCGTCGTCGCCTTTGCCCACCGGCGCCACACGGCCCGATCCGCGCGCATCAACATTCGCCTTCTCCTGTCTGTGCCTGACGCAGGACCATCGGCCCTGCCTGTCCGTTGTCCTGTGGCGCTGTCTTCTTGCGCCGGCGTCTTGCAGGGCGGCGTGAACCCTCGCGCCCAGAACAACGGATGCCCCATCGGTGGTAGCTGCGCCGGTGGCGACCCACTCATCGCCCGAACGGGCGGGGACAATGCCCGGTCCGGCCCACAGCCGACCTGTGCACGGGCGATCAGGCGCTTCGGGCGGGCGTACAGACTGACTAAGGCGCTTGCTGTAGCCCCCGGTCGAAGCCCCAGGGGCTACTCAGCGCACGGCCCCTGTCATCCGGCAGGGCTCACGACAGCGTGTCTCCGAGCTTCCGCAACTGTCCGTTCTCATCCATCGTGTCAGGGAGCCACGTCGGCGAGCTGCGCACTGACAGCTGCCTTGAGACAAGACAGGCGAGCAATCCGGCTGGGGACCAATGGGCTTGGACGTCGCGGGGGCGATGTCTCAATGGTCTTGTCAGTTCCGGTGAGCGCCGACCGGGCAAGTGTCAGAACCACTGAGACCCCGCGCAGTGGATTCTCATCGATCTTGTCAGTTTTCCGAGTCAACACCGCCTCATCGGAACGTGGCGTGGCCGCCGAACGGGCGCTCCAACGCGCACCATGCGGCATGAGCGGAGGTCGTCCGGCGGTGTCCTACCGAACCGTGGTCCCTCTCGACACGTTATGTGACACCTACGGCTTGGCTGACGAGGTGATCGGCGATCCGGCCGGGGCTGCGGAGTCCGGTGCCCCCGCGTAGTCGGGCAGCTCGATGCCGTTGATCGCGCGCCCGACCAGCTCGGTGAACCATTCGCTGGCGAAATCGGGGCGCGGCTCGGCGTCTGGCCCGGGGACGTCGCGGCTGCGGGCGTTCAATCGGCCGATCTCCTGGTTGGCCTCGACGAATGAGCGCATCCGCGCCTCGTAGCGGGTGAACCCGGTGTCGGGTTCCCACTCGGCGGCGGCCAGCTCTCCGGCCAGCAGGTAGGCGCCGACCAGTGCCAGCCCGGTGCCCTGCCCGGACATCGGCGACGAGCTGAACGCCGCGTCCCCGAGTAGCCCTACCCGCCCGCTCGACCAGCGGTCCATCACCACCTGGGCGACCTGGTCGAGGTAGAAGTCCGGGGTGTCGTCCAGGTGCGCGAGGATGCCGGGGGCCAGCCAGCCCAGGCCCGCCATCCGCTCACGCAGCAGGCGCTTCTGGGCCGCGACGTCACGGTAGTCGACGTCGAAGTCAGCCGAGGCGAAGTAGAACATGGCCATCGCCCGAGTGGCGTCCTGGATGGGTCGCAGAAGTGCTGAGCGCCCGGACTCCTGGTCCTGGTACTCGAGCAGCCAGCGGTCCAGCCCGAACTCGTTGGGCACACTGTAGAAGGCCAGCACGTGCCCGAGGTGGCGGAGGAACCGCTCATGCGGCCCGAAGATCATCGCCCGCAGCTCCGAGTGCAGCCCGTCGGCCCCGACCACCAGGTCGAAGCGCCGCCGGTCGCCGCCCGCGAAGACCACGTCGACCCCGTCCGCGTCCTGGGCGAGCTCGGCGATTCGGTCGCCGAAGAGGTACTCGACGCCGTCGCGGGTGTCGTCGTAGAGCACCTGGGACAGGTCCCCGCGCAGGATCTCGATGTCCGCGATGAACCCGTCGCCACCGTCGTCGTCCGCGCGGAAGGTCTCCAGCACCTGCCCGTCCGCGTCCACGGTGTGCGCGCCGGCGGTGCCGGTGCACGCCGCGCGGACCGCCGCGTCCAGCCCCATGCGCCCGATGACCTCCTTGGCGACCCCGCGCGCGTCCACCGCCTGCCCGCCGGGACGCAGCTCGGGAGCCCGCTCCACCACGGTCACCTCGGCCCCCCGCCGGCGCAGCCAGTGGGCCAGCGCGGGTCCCGCGATGCTCGCCCCCGCCACCAACACCCTGGGATCGCTCACCCGGGCCCCCTGCTCGCCGGTCCGGATGGTGCACTCCTGCTCGGAGTCGTCGACGCTCATCAGTGTCTCCATATGCTTCCTCCCGCGCTGAAACGTTTTCAGCACAGGGCCACCGCTGTCAGTGGATCCAGGGGTATCGACTGCGGATCCGCACCAAACTCATCGGTACGGCCGGAATCGCGTCCACGCTCCCGCAAACACCATGAACTCGGCATGCGCGCGCGTCGGGCATGGTCATGATCGCCTCGACCTCGGCAGACATCGATGAGAAACGCCAACCCCGATGAGACTCACATCAGCCCAGACTGGTGTAAACGAGGCGAACCAGGCTGTCAGCTAGGGCGCCGCCTGAGACTTCGCCAGATCTGCGCGCAACACGGTGAGACTCTGAAAGGACCAGTGAGAACGGACAGCAACGCCTTCCGCTGCTCGTCCAGCGACGCGTGGGCGTAGACCTTCATGGTCTCCCCGATGTCGGTGTGTCCGAAGATCTGCCGGACGATGTGGGGCGGCACTCCGAGGTCGGCAGGAGCGAGACGGCCGAGTGCCGGAGATCGTGATTCCGGTTCTCCAGCCCGCGCCGTTTTCGGAGCGGGTCCCAGCTCCACCGGAGGTTGTCCGGCTCCAGCGGGGTCCCGATGCGGGACGTGAAGACCAGCCTCTGTTCCTTCCATCCCATGCCGACGGCGGCCCGCTCCTGTGCCAGCCACTCGCGGTGCTCGGTGAGCGCCTTCACAACGCGATCCCACTGGCCTGCATCCTGGCCCAATACCGCCGGTACCTTTCGGCTGACCTGGACCCTTCCGACTGAGCGCACTCGTCCGCAGCCCCCACTCGGAACCTGGCGTGCTCCAGAGTCCCAAATAGCGGTGCGCCAGCGGCGAACCAGGTCGCCGAGAGCGACCGGGCGGCGTCAGTGCCGCGACGCTCCGAGGGTCTGGTCGGCCGTCACGAAGCGGTGCTCCGTTGGCTTCAGCACTTCGTAGAGGTAGCCGAAGTACTCCGTTTCCGCCGTTCCTGTGAGCACCGCCAGCAGGAAGGCCAAGCACCCCATGTCGTGATGCTCCCACAGTGGGCCGCGCCCCTCGTTGTAGAGCACGGTCCACTCGTCGGGCTGCTGACCGGGCCGCGCCAGCCAGTACAGGAAGGCCCCCGTACCCTCCTCGAATGCCCACGGCAGGACCCGCGCCCCCGCCTCCAGCAGGCCGGCGGGCTTCTCCTCGCCCACCTCCCACAGGTCGGCCAAGATCTCGTCCTGTTCCGTCATCTGCGCACGCAGGTCGCAGTCGCTGTAGGCGGAGTGGGGGACGAGCAGCCAGATCGTGTCGTCGAAGATGCCATCGCCGTATGTCTCGACGAGCTGCTTGTAGTCGGCGGGCAGATCCGCACCCAGCGCGTGCTCGGCCTACGCCCAGTCCACCGCGGGCGGTGGGTCGACGGGCGGCGGGCAGAGGCGGACGAGGGCATCGAGGGCGATCATGGAACGGACGCTACTGGAACCCCAGCCTGTGCCCGTGGGTGGGTCGGCAGAGCAGGCGAAGATCCGCATCGGCTCCGGCCCAGGTGCCCGCTCGCCAGGTGAAGACCTCGGGACGCTCAAGCCGTGTAGTTGGCCAGAGGGGTCATGTACGGCGCTCAGTCACAGGAGAGGTATGACCTGCAGTCTTGTGTGCGAGTGATTGCAGGGAAGAGCCCGGTTCCGTGGCTCGTGGTGCGCGTGGGTTTGCGAGTGTTGGGGGCGCGACAGTTTGCGAGTCCGCGGCGCGTTGGCCCGCCGTCAGCCGTGCTTCCCCTGCAGGCCGACCTACTGGCCGCTGAGCCGTTACGAACCCGGTGGTCTGCTGCTGCAGTCCTCGCTCATGGTGGTCGCCAGTGTGGTGATGTCGACGGTCGTCAGGAAGCGGCCGTGCAGATGGTCGGCTGGGCCTGAGGCCAGGGTCACCAAGGCGTCGACGGCGGCTGTGATGGGGATGCTGTTACCTTTTTCGATCTGCCGGGCGAACCAGGCGGCGTAGCGTCGGCTCCAGGGGTTGGCCGGCGCTCGGTGGGTCAGGGCAGCTTGGGTGAGTCCTGTTTCCATGATGCCTGGGTGGTAGGCGAATACCGTGACGGGCAGGTTGCGCAGTTCCCGGGCGAGGTTCTCGGTGAGTTTGATGGCACCGGCTTTAGCCGTGGAGTACGCCGAGACGTAGGGCCAGGTGGAGTGGCCGGCTTCGCTGCTGATGTGGATGATGCGTCCTCCGGTGCCGGCGAGCATGGCCGGGATGGCGGCGCATGCGCCGACGAGCGTGGTGCGGAGGTTGTCTTCCAGCGCCTTCCACCATTCCTGGGCGGGGATCTCCCAGGTCGGGCCGCTCGGTCCGCCCACCCCCGCGTTGTCCACGACGAGGTCGAGCCCGCCCCAGGTAGATGTGACGGTGTCCACGGCTGCTGCCATCGCAGTCGCCTCGCCCGCGTCGCACGGCAGTTCCAGGACCGTCCCGCCCTGCCGGCGCAGCCGGTTCGCGGCCTCGGTGAGGCGTTGCGGCTGACGGCCGTTGAGGGCGACCCGGACCCCGTCCTGAACCAGGCGTTCGGCCACGGCCAGTCCGCCCTGGCTGGCGCCAGTGACCAGGGCCGTGCGGGGCGTTGCGATGGGCAGTGGTACTGGGGTCACGGGTGCCCGCCAGCTGTGGGGGCAAGGGCGGTGTAGCGGTCGATGAAGTCGGGGAACGCGGCGGGTACGTCGAGCAGCGCCTCCGGGATGGCGAAGGCGTCGGTCAGCAGGAGCAGGTCCGTGGCGCGCCGGGCGTACAGGGCATCCAGGGCGTGCGGGAGTTGGTGTACCTGTTCGGGTGTGAGCAGGCCGTGCGCGAGGAGTTCGCCCGTGTGCGGGCCAAGCAGGACGAACTGCCGGTCGCGCCACAACGGCGACCCATCCGAGGTGACTGTCACGGCCAGGCACCCCATGGGATCCAAGTCGACGCACGCCCTGAACCGTCCACGGGAAGGGAGTGCCCCTGCTGCCTGCGAACCATCCGCGTCAACGGCGACGCTGTCAAGATCGGCGCTTGGCTGGTCGAGGCCGGCACCAGGCACCGCTCCGGCCGGCTCCCGGACGAACACCTAGGCATGGCCGCAGCGCTGTTCGAGAGGGACTGGACGGGCCCAGGACGTCGCCCCGCCCGTCCTGGTGCAGGCACTGCTCGGCCGTCGTCCAGCCTGCGTAAGGGGGTTGCCGCCACCCCGGTGGTGATCAGGCCTCAGCCGAGGAGGGTTTCCCCGATGCCGGAGCCGGGTGCGACGTCGTAATCCTTGGGGCCGTAGACACTGGCGTTGCTGGTGTTCGGTCCGCTGCTGGTGCCGCGCAGCTGCCAGAGGGCGCCGCTGCCCTTGTTGTGGTACGGGTCTTCGTCGGGGGCGGCGACGGCGAGGTCTGCTTTGCCGTCGCGGTTGAAGTCGGCGAGGCGGACCTGGGAGCCGAAGACGTCGTTGTTCTCGGCGCTGCCGGGGATACCGGGGGTGTCCTGTGAGAAGCGTTCCGCTCCGGTGGTGGTCAGCCCGCGGGCACTTCCGCGCAGCACCAGTACGTCACCGGCCCTGATGGCCCGGCCGAAGGACTCGTAGGGGACGCCGATGGCTAGTTCGGCGCGGTGGTCGCCGGTGATGTCGGCGATGGACAGGGCCGCGCCGAAGTTGTCGTCGCTCTCGTTGGAGCCGGGGATGCCGGCGGTGTTCTGGTGGTAGACGTGCCCTGTGGGGGTGAGGCCGCCGCTGATGTCGGGGTCGCCGTAGCGGACGGTGACGTAGCCGGCGCCGTGGCTGGGGTCGGTCAGGCCGTTGGGGTGGAGGCGGGGGTCGTACAGGGCGATGGCGAGGTCGTCGCGGCCGTCGCCGTTGAGGTCTCCGGCCGCCACGCGGTCCCCGCCAGCGAGCCGGGCCTGGACAGTGAAGGAGTCGGCGTCGGTGGTGCCGGGCTCCTGGCCGTAGACAAGGCTGGTCTTGCTCTGGACGACGGCCAGTTCGTCTTTGCCGTCGCCGGTGAAGTCGCCGGCTGCGAGGTTCCAGCTGCCGGTGAGATCGGGGTCGGTCAGGTCGATCCCGGTCGGGGCTTTGGTGCGGGTGAACGTGCCGGAGTACAGCCGCAGAGATGTCTGGCTGCTGACGGCGATGTCCGGGGCGGAGTCGCCGGTGAAGTCACCCACGGCGATGTCGGCACCGAACAGGCGGGAGGGATACGACGGTCCCGACGGCAGGGCGAGACCGCTGCGGAACGGCGAGGTGCCGCCCCACAGCACGGTCACCGAGCCGTTCCCCGACGTGTCGGCGGTGGTGTCTCCTTCGCTGCCGACCAGCAGGTCGGCGTACCCGTCGCCGTTCACGTCGCCGCTGGCGAGGCTGCTGCCGAAGAAGTCCTGATACCCGGCCGTGCCGGGGATGTTGGTGGAGTTCTGGGTGATGTAGACGTGCTTGCCGGTCAGGCCGTGGGCGGAGCCGAAGGTGAGGAGAACAGCACCGGCGGCTTCCTTGCCGTTGATCGTCTTTTGGGGCATGCCGATGGCCAGGTCCCGGTATCCGTCGCCGTTGAAGTCGTCCGCGAGCTTGGACGGAGCGGCGACGGCACGGTCGGCCGAGACGGCCATCAGACTGCCGGTCAGAGAAGCCGCTACGGCAGCTGCCACGGCGAGACGGACTGAGCGACGCACGAAACCCCCTGCACACCGCAGACGCCCCGAGGCGCCAGCGAACGAAAACGATGGCCCGCATCCGTGTGCCCTAGCGGGCCACCCGCTTGATCACACGATGCGCAACGAAGAACAGACTCCCCACCGGCACCGATGGTTGTACCGCGGCTTCCACCCTGGCCGGGACGGCTGCGCTCGTACTCCCGCTACTCACTGGCTTTGTCGAGCAGTGGGCCCTGGTCCGCTTCTTGTAGTCGTCTACACAGCGTGGCTCGATTCACGGGCCCGCCTCGATGCCGCACGAACCAGCCTGGCCCGCTGTACGAGGGACCTAGCGGCCCTCTCCCACTCGGGATACGCGAAAGCGAACCCGGCTGCGCGCAGCCGGCCCGGCACCACCCGACGGCTCTTGAGTAGCAGCTCCGTGTCCGAGCGCAGCGCGAACGCCCCCAACTCGGCCATCCAGCGCGTCGCCGGCAGCCCCACCGGGACACCCCAGGCCGTGCGCAGCGCCCGCATGAAGTCGCGGTGCGGAAGGGGGCCGGGCGAGGCGAGGTTCACCGGCCCCTCGAGGTCGTCCCGGGCGATCAGGAACTCCACCGCCCGCACGAAGTCCTCGTCATGGATCCAGGAGACGTACTGCGCGCCGCCGGCCACCGGACCGCCCAGCCCGAGTCGCGCCAGCCGCGACAGTACGTCGAACACACCGCCCCGATCCGGGCTCATGACCATCGCCGAGCGCAGCGCCACCCTGCGGGTCGCGGGAGTCGGCGCCTCGGCCTGCGCGCGTTCCCAGTTCTCCGCGATCTCGACGCTGTACGCCCAGTAGTCCGGCACCCCGGCCTCCGAGCCTCCGATCACTCCGGTCGCCTCGTCGTGTGCCGCGTCGAAGCGGTGGGCGTAGACCGTGGCCGTACTCATCTGCAGCCAGACGCGCGGTGGCCGCGCGGCGGCGGCGATCGCTTCGCCGACCACCCGCGCCGAATCCACCCGGGAGTCCATCATGGCTTGCAGGTTCTCAGCGGTGTAACGGCAGGAGACGCTGCGCCCGGCCAAGTTGATCACGACATCGCAGCCGTCGATCTCCGCGGCCCAGCGGCCCAGCGTGGCCCCGTCCCATCCGATGTGGTGCGCCCGCACGGGACGTCGGGTCACTACCGTGACCTCGTGGCCGGCCGCCGTCAGCGCACGGTCAAGAATCGTGCCCACCTGTCCGGTTCCCCCGGGCAGCACTACCTTCATCGAACCCCCTCGGCTTCGCTCGACATCAGCGTAGCCCTTCTTTTTGAACACGTTCAACTTGGGAGTCCGGTGCCCGCCAGGGGGAGGCGGGCAGATTGGCGTTCACGTTGCCTGCCCGCAGGGCGGCGGGCTGGAGGAGCCGTGCCGTGCCACCACCGGGAAGGCCGCACCCCGCTCCGTCCGGCTGATCGCGTCAAGGACGTTGCCGCAATGGCCGTACGTAACAGGGGCTGGATGAGGCGATGACCGGCCGCGGCATCCCGCCGCCGGGCACCTGACCGGTCGAGTGTGGTCACGGGGGGTGTCTGCCAAGTGGGCGAGGAACGGGGCCCCTTCGCCCTGAGCAGCTCCAATGCGCCTGCAGCTCTTCCTGTTCGGCGAGGTTCTTCTCGAGGTCGGCGGCAACTGCGACGCGTACCTGTCCTGGATAGAGATTTTGTCGGGCTCGTCGGCCACGGCAGTTCACGCTCCTTGGCCCGTGTTGTGTTGCGCCGGACGTACCCATCTCAGCCCCATACGGCTGAGGCCCTGGCCGAACGCACCCGTACGAGAACACACCAGCAGCGGGCTCACCACCCTGGCCTGCCCAGGCGTTTGCTCCTCATGGTGTTGAGCGGACCGGAGCTTATGAGCGTTGTTTCTGGTGGGCGGCGTAGCGTCGTAGCGGGAAGTTGAGGGGGAGTAATGACCAGCGTGCAATGGGTTGAGCTTGCGGCCTGCCGGAGCACCGACCCCGAGGAACTCTTCGCCCAGGGCGCCGAGCAGAACCGGGCGAAGATGGTGTGTGCTGGGTGTGCGGTGCGCACCGAGTGCCTGGCCGAAGCACTCGACCAGCGCATCGAGTTCGGCGTGTGGGGTGGCATGACCGAGCGCGAGCGCCGGTCCTTGCTGCGCCGCCGACCGGACGTTGTCTCCTGGCGGACGGTTCTGGAGGACGCGCGTCAGGCGTTCGAGCGGTCGGCTGCCGGTTGACTGCCCGGTGCGCACAATCGGCCCGTGTCCCGGCGGGTGCCCTCCCACGGCCGGTCCCCGCGACTTTGGCAGGCCGCACGCTGGTAGGCCTCCGCACGTGCGCGGGGCGGCAGGCAAGCAGACCGCACCCGCGGGCGACGGTCCCTCTCCTGTACCGATGAGCGTGCGAACCGCACTGCCCTTTCGTACGGTTCCAGTGCCCGGCTCAGACAGGACAGCAGGGCTTGGCGGTCCCGTGCTCTGATCGCACGCCGCGCGGGACCGTCTCAACGCTCTTGTCCGCCCCGCAGGCGGTTCCGCTCCACGACCGTTCATTCAAACACCCCCTGAGCATCAAACCGGCCGGACTGGCCCCCCGACCAAAGTCACTGGCGAAGTCTTTGGCCGTCGTCGATCGCTGTGGCCAGCCCCCGGAGCAGACCGAGCCGTTCCCGCCCGTGCCACGCGTAGCGGGCGACCGCGACCTTCGCAGCGCGCTGCGGGGCCTGGCGCGACAGCGCGTACGGTTTCGCTGCGACGGCCCCTTGTGGCTGGAGGTAGTAGCCGGGGCCGATCTTCACCGGGCCGACGTCGGCGGTCGGGAGGAAGCCCACCAGCTCGATCGCGCGCGCCGTGGGCAGCGGGATCCTCCGCAGGTCTTCCTCGGTGAGCGGGATGACGCGCCCGTCGGCCGGCTCGTAGCCCTGGCCGATCTCTCCGTACGAGACTTCTCCGAACTAGCTGCGCCCGGGACGTGTCATCCCTCGGGGGGTATCGGCGCAGTGGGGGAGCAGGTAGGCGTTAAGTGCTCATAGTGCGAGCGCGCCCCGGGGGCGCCGCGTCCGCCTGCTGTCCCCAGCGCACAGGCAGACAGATGTTCGCCGAGCCTGACGAGGTGTCCGTTCTGGAGCACAAGTATGCGATGCTGCGGACACTGGCACTCAACCCCGAGGAAACTACGTCCTGTTGGACCGTTTGCTAGGAGAGCAATGAGCACCGCATTGCAGTGGTTCAAGTCCAGCTACAGGACCCCGCGCGGGGCGCACCTCACCGTCACGCCCGCCGCCTGGGCCGCTCTCCTGGCGCTCCCCCAGTGGCCTCGCGCCTGATCGCGCATGCGTTACTACCTCTACGTCTCCACCGTGAAGGTGGACATGCTGTACGAGCAGATTCCGCCGAAGCTGCTGCGGCGGCTCGCCGTGGAGGCGAAGGTCGACCTGAAGTTCGTGAGCGTGGCTGTGCAGTCGCCGCGCGCCGACACGAGTACGTACGACCGGCTCGACCTCGTGGAGGCGTATCTGGACCGGGAGTTCGACGTGAGCTGGATGTCCGAGCCCACGGCCTGGTTCCGGGGAGACCTGGGGTTGCGGATTGCCGGATACGGCGATGCCAACAGCCCGACGCTGATGACGGGCCGCGATGGCGACCTGGTCGTCGCGCTCATCGGGTCGGCGCACCACCTCATCGGCTACCAGGCGTCGCCAGACATGCATCGGGTCAGCTACTCGGGGTTGCCGTCGATGTTCCGGCTGCTGCAGGACATCCCTCCCGAGTGGGAGTACCAGTTCAACGTACGCTGGCGTTCCCGTATGCCGAGCCGGGAGAGCGTGACGCACGATGTGCTCCACTTCGCCGAGTCGTTGACCGTGCCGCCGGTGTACTGCGAGTTCCTGGCACGGCAGTTGATGCGCGGCACCGTGACGCGGGAGGACGGGCGGGAGCTGACGATCGTCATCGGGACACCGCTGTACGTGGCGATGTCGGACGGGGCACCCGAAGGAGAGGAGGCCTGAGTGGAGCAGGCGTCGTCGATCGCCGATCTGATGCGTATGCGCATGGACGGAGATGTCGCGGGACTGTGCCGGGCCACCCGGTCCAAAACCCATGACGTCTCCCTGTACGCCACCAAATTGCTGGGCAGCAGCACGGGGCCGCCGGAGGCCGTCGAGGCGCTTTTCGCCTGCCTCCGCCGACGGGGCGAGCGGTACCCTGGGCTGCGGCGGCAGGCAGCCAAGGCTCTGGGGAAGCTGCGGGAGCGCCGCGCGATTCCCGAGCTGGTGCGGCTGCTGGTCGAGGAGCGTCACGGCCGCGAGCAACTGGACCGGCCCGCCTGCGACGCCCTGGCCGCCATCGGCGGACCGGAGGCCGTCAGCGGACTCCTCGACGTGCTCGACCAAGTGGCGACCGACCGGCACAGGCACACGGCTGTACTCGTGCTCGACGCGCTGACCCGACTGCGCCCGCCCCGGGCCGTGACCCCACTCCTCGCCTCGCTCTGGCACTACCTGCCCGATCACGCGGGACATGTGGTGCGGACGCTCGGCGCCATCGGGGACCCGCGCGCGGGCTCCGCCCTCCTCGTCCTGGCGCACTCGCCCGCCTCGGGCACTCGCCTGCGCCGCGACGCGGTCACGGCGCTCCACGCACTGCCCGACGCCGCCTGGCCACCCGCGCGCAGGTACCCGTCCGCCGAACCGCTCCTGTACGAGGCGCAACGCGACCCGGATCCCGAAACGGCACGCCTCGCGACCGCCCTGCTCTCCAGAACCGAGGACGGCCGGAATCACCTGTGGGACGTGCTTCGCGCCGCGTCACGATCCCCGCATTCCCCCGAGTGCCCGCCCCACGCCGTGGCCGCCGTCTGCGCCCGCGTAGCGGAGGAGCCCGATCTCTTCGCCGTACCGGATCCCGGCGAGTACCACGCTCTGCTCCGCCATCATCTGCGCGAGTCGGCGGTGCCGGCCGTGCGCCGGGCCGCGGCCCGGGCACTGTCGGCGCACGCGGGCGTGGGTACCTCAGCGAGCGAGGCCCTGCTGGAGGCGCTGGGCGACGCGCACATCAGCGACGCCGTGGCGGACCTCGTCGCCCGACTTCCCGGTCCGCCAGTCCAAGAACTCCTGGAACTGCTCACCGGTGGGGACGGGACGGTGCCCCAACAGCGCGGCGCTGCACGGGCGTTGGCGGGTATCGGGCACACGAGGGCTGCCCCGGCGCTGCTGACCGTCCTCGCGGACGGCATGGCCCCGACGGCGGTGCGCACGGCCGCCGCGGACGCGCTCGGCGCCCTACGGCGAACGGAGGCCGCCGCGCCCCTCGCGGCCCTGGCCGAGGACGAGGAGCAACCCAGCACCGTGCGCGCCCGCGCCGTGCGGGCCCTCGGTCTGATCGGCGCGCCGGACACCCTGCCGGTGGTGCTCGCCTGCGCCCGGTCGCCACACGAGGCGGTGCGGGCGCAGGCGGTGCCGGCCTTGGGCGGGTTTCCCGTGGCGGAGGCGGCGCAGGCACTAGGGGAGTTCGTCACCCACAGCACCGAACCGCACGGCACCGAGCCCGACGTCGCCCGCGCCGCCGTGCACGCCCTAGGCCGGATCGGCGCCCCGGCCCTGCCCGTCCTCGTCGCGCTCGCCGACGGCGTGGACGACCTGAGCGAGGACCTGGCCGACCGGCTCGTCGCGGCGCTCGCCGCCCGCCCCGAAGCCGAGGCGACCGCTGTCCTGGGCCGACTCGCCGCGGCACCGCCCCCGCCGCGGACGGCCACGTACACGTACGCCGCGGTCGGCGAGGGGCGGCTCGCCACGTCACGCCCAGCGCGGGAGGCCGCGTCCGCTGCGCTGACCGAGCGGGGCACATCCGAGTGCCTCACGCCCCTGACGTCGCTCCTCGGCCCTGGCTCGTGGTCCGGCGCCCACGAGGCCGCCGTACGCGCCCTGCTGAAGATCGGCACTGCCGAGGCACACGAGCGCGTGCTGGCGTACTGCCGCACGATGACTTACCTCTATGACTGGCACGTTGAGGCGCTGGACGCCGTCGCCGAGGCCCGGGCGGTCCGGCTCGGGCCGTAGCTCGACAGGCCGCGCGGTCAGTTGGTGCGGCCGGCGATCCGGTCGATTGGGGGTATCCCTGGGAAGACGGAGGACTCGTTGCGTTTCCGCCGAGCGTCGAGCTACGCAATCTTCTTTTCCGCGGCCGCGAGGCTGACGCGGAGACCCTCGGCTTCGCCGAGCCAGCCTTCGCGTTCGGCTTCGGTGATCCGGTCGCGGAGGTTGTTCCGGATCTCTTCGAGGCGTTGCCGTTCAGCGGGGTTCACGATGAGAACGGGACAGCGCACGCAAGCGTGTTCGTGGCGGCAGTCTGTTCCGTAGGCCCGTCCGCATTCTCCGAGGGCGAGCTTCCTGCGCTTGAAGTGGCCAAGTAACTCGTCACTATCCGTCTAGGGTTCTCAAATGCGTGGTGACGACATATCCGAGCGCAAGAACGCCTTCGTACACGCGCCCAGCGCCGAGGCGGCGCGGCGTCGCAGATGGCTGGTGGGCTGTTCGATCGCCGTGATCGTAGCGGTGGGGGTGGGCTGGTACGCGTGGCCGGCGAGCCAGGAGCCGAGCGCGGACCCCCACGTGCGTAACCCGGGCAAGGAACAGCCGATCTGCGCCTCGTCGGACGGGCGGACGCTGTATGCAGACGTGGACGGCGACGGCGTGGTGGACGAGGTGCACGACAGCAAGGAGCGTGACGGGCGCACGGTCGTCACGTTCGAGGGACCTGGCAACAAGCAGGTCCGGCACTCCGTGTGGTCGATCGTCACCACGGCGAAAGGGCGCCAGAAGGCCCATGCGTCGCCCGAGGAGGGATTCCGGGCGGCGTTCGGAGATTTCGACAACGACGGCCGCGTGGACATGGCCGTCACGTACACCGCACTCGACAAGAGCGACTATCCGGTCGACTCGGCGAGCATGCACGAAGTGCGCTGGGGGCCGCTGGGCCGTGACCTCAAGGGCAAGAGCCGGGGTTCGATCCGGATGAGCCACGGTTACTACATCGACGGTTTGCGTGCGGTGGCGGGCAACCAGCACAGTGCCAGCGCCAGCGCCAACCCGGCCTCCGCACGGCTGCTGATTCACCAGACGACCGGCGACGGCGTATTCGAGACATACCAGGGACAGAAACTCGGTCATGATCTGGTGGTGCCGGATGAGCCGTTGCCCCGATGGGGACAGGAATTCGCCGAGCAGAAGGACGGGTGGACCGACCTGGGCGAGTGCCCGGCATCACCATGAAGCACGCAAACCGGCCCCTAGCTAGTTGAGCACAACAGGACACTCCAGCGGGATTCGGTCCGACGCAGTCGTCGCGGCGGCACTGTGGCCGGAAGGCACGCGCCCTGGCGACCTGAAGGTCCCTGACTCACGAGCAGGCCTCCTCTGGCGCATTGTCGTGTTTTCGTATCAGCGAAGGTGTTACTCCGGACTCACCGGGTCCAGTACGGCGCGAGCGCTCCCTGTCGGAACGGCGCCGGGCTCACGCTGAGATCGCCGGCGAAGGGACGGTCTAAGACGAAGACCAGGAGCAGACTGAACCCGATGAGAGCGGCGACGGAGGCGACGAAGAGGATCTGGATCCGCAGCTTTCGCATGCCGTACAAGAAGGTGAGCGGGATCAGGACGACGGCCCCTCCGAAGGCCAGGATCTGCAGCAGCGGGGGCAGTTGCTGTTCGGCCATGGTCAGCCGGGCCCGGCGCTGGGAGGCGACGTCGTTGACGTGGTCCACGGCCTGCTCGTAGAAGACCTGTTCGCGAGTGGCTTTCGGTTCGTATGCCTGCAGTACGTCGTAGACGGACTGGAGCTTGCCGGCGGTGGCTTCGTAGCTCGGACGCCCCACGCGCATCTGAGGCCACTGTTGCTCCACGACCGCGTGAACGTAGTTGCCGAGCGCGGCGTCGAGGCGGGCGTGGACCGGGGTCGGGAAAGCAGCGGCATCGCGGGCGATGAGCGAGACATCCGTGGCCTCGGTGGCGACGATGGTCTCCGTACTCTCCAGCTGCGTCCAGAGGGTGACGATGACGAAGGCCAGGATGATCCCGTAGATCGCGCCGAACATCCCCAGCGTCACTCCGACCATGTCGTTGTGCTCGCCCTTGGCCAGCGACGGGTATCTGCGGCGGAGCAGCACGCTGCCGGTGACGGCCACGACGACGGTCCCGCCGACGGTGACCACGGCCAGGGTGAAGGTGCTGAAATGATTGAGCAGCCAGAGCAACATGTGCGGGGAGTCTAGGGACATGAAGCTTGCCGAAGTCGCTCTTGGCGCTCTGGACCTACGGGCGTGAACATGGCCCGAGAGCGGCACCGCTGCGCTCTGCCCAGCCCATGGCCCGTCTCGCGATGCGCGTCCAACATCCCGAGGAATCCACACGATCGAGCGTAAGGGGGATCGTCCTGTTAACCCACCGGGGAGCCCGACGTGAGCTGCTGCACTCCGTATTGTTCAATGAAACTCGCTCTGTTCGGTGCCCGAGGCCCTAGCCTGCTGGATCACGGACGTACCAGGGGGACGGCGTGACACAGGACAGCGTGAACAGGGAGAGCAACAGACCTTGTCCACCGTCCGGCTGCGGACCAAGGCCACCTGCGGGGGCCGGCTCCCGCTCCGCCGCCCTGGCCATGCTCTGCGAACTCGTCGAGTTCGCACGGCAGTTGTGGCGATCCGTGAAGGCGCCCCACCTGGACGCCCACGTCCGCGCCGGAGCCCGCTTCGAACGTGGCCGGTTCGTCGAACGCCCCGAGGCGGTCGCGGCGTGAGCATCCGCGAGGCCCCGGCCATCAGCACCAGGCGGCTGGACCTGCTGCCGCTGCATGTCGAGCACGCCGAGGAGATGGCCGTGGTGCTGTCCGATCCGGCCCTGCACACCTACATCGGCGGCACTCCGGACACCCCGCAAGCCCTGCGCTCGCGCTTCCGGCGCATGACCGCGGGCTCTCCCGATCCGGCCGTCTCCTGGCTGAACTGGGTGATCCGGCAGCGTGACGAGTCCTGCCTGACGGGCACCGTCCAGGCGACGGTCAGCCCCTCCGGCAACGGCCCCATCGCCGAGGTCGCCTGGGTGGTGGGGACCCCCTGGCAGGGAAGGGGCATCGCCACCGAAGCAGCCCGAGGGCTCGTCGACTGGCTGAGCCGGCAGCGGGTGCAGACCGTCATCGCCCACATCCATCCCGAACATCGGGCATCCGCCGCCGTCGCCACGGCAGCCGGGCTCACACTCACCGACGAATGGCACGAAGGTGAGATGCTGTGGCGCCGGAGCATCGGACGATGACTTCATCGATCCACAAGTGAGGGCGAGGGGGAGTGGGGGCGACGTTGGCAGGCAGTCCCGTCAGCCGTGTTTGACGGTGATCGTCACTTCGTTGCCTGGGGAGGCCAGGATCCATGCCTTGCCGGTGGTCCTGCGTAGCATCACCGCATTGCCGTCGGTGGTGATCCGCCATGGGCCCGGAGGCAGGGACAGTTCTGTCAGCCGGGAGCCGTGGCGTGCCGCGGTGTAGGTCAGCCGGTATACGGCATCGGCGGGGCTGTACGAGGCGGAGCGGATCGTGCCCGCGACTGCCTCCGCGTACGGTTCGGCGGTGAGCTCCTTGTTGGTGCGGAAGGCACCGGATTCGTCGACGGCGCAGTACCCGCCGCCGTAGCACCAGACATAGCCTGCCCAGCCCGAGCTGTAGCGGCCGAGCGAGTCCATTGCGTCGTGGTAGAAGCGCTTCATGTTCGGCAGGGAACTGTTGAGTGGACCCCATTCCCCGACCACGACCGGGACCTTGTACTGCTTGGGGTACTCGGTGACGGCCTGCTCGTAGGCCTCGATCCAGCCGGCGTTGGGATCGTAGTCGGCGCCCGCCTCCATGGCGGCGTTGTAGAAGTGCGGCGCGTACACCGCCTTGGCATCGTCGATGCGTCCGAGGCCGGTCGCTACGCCCTCGCCCACGATCGGGGTGGGTTCGAAGAAGATCCAGGCGTCCTTGTCGGCCGAACGGACCGAGTCGGCCAGGCGGTTGTACATGGGGGTGAGCTGATCGTGCTCGATCCGGCGGGCGGCCGTCGGCAGATCTTCCCCCTGGTGCAGCTCGCCCATGGGTTCGTTGATGAGGTCGTAGCCGAGGAGGGCCGGGTGGTGGGCGAAGTGTTCCGCGAGGACCTGCCACGCCCGGGCCTGGGCGCGTTGGAGGTCCTGGTCCTGGTAGAGGTGGGTGAAGGCGCGCTGGACGGCGGGCTCGAAGTACTCGGCGAACCAGTCGTCCGGGTGCGCGGTGAAGGGAAGTCCATCGGTTCTGGTCGCCCACTCGGGGATGCCGCGGTGGCCGAAAGCGGGTCCGAAGACGTCCTGGTGGGCGTCGATCACGACCTTCATGTCATGTCGGGCGGCCCAGTCCAGGATGCGTTCGATCTTCTGCAGGTACGTCTGGCTGTAGCGGCCGCGCCGCGGTTCCAGGTCGTCCCAGAAGACCAGCAGTCGGGCGAAGTTGAAGCCCTTGGCCCGCATGTCGCGGAAGTGGCTCTCGGTGATGGCCGACAGAGCCCTTTCGCCTCGGTTCGTCTTGTCCTCCACGTTCCAGCCGCGCAGGGTGAGGACACGCCCGTACCGGTCGGTGAGTGCGGGTATGCCGTCCGTGGCCTGCCGGGGGTGTTCGCTTGTGGGGGCGAGCAGTGCAGCGACAACTGCGCTCGCCGTCAGGGTCGTTCGCAGCACCACGGGAGACCTCCGGGCCGTCGGGTTCGAGGTGCCGCGCATCCCATCAGTAGCCGTGGCCTGGCTTCAAGTGGTCGTACAAGCCGTTTCTCGCCTCCGTACCCCCTGCGCGAGGGCGACTTCGTAGGCCTCGCGGTCGTGATGGCGGAGGAGCGCGAACGGACGGTGGCAGAGTTCCTGGCGTCGATCGAGGAAATCGCGCAGGAGAAGGGGTCCGGCGAGGACGGCGACCTGACTGCGCTTCCGGTGATCCGGGCCCTGCTGGTGAATCAGGAGAACGCGGCCGAGGTGATGGGGAGAACCTTCGCGCGGGACCCAGGGGAGCTTCAAGATCCGGGAGGCCCGGTTCGGGACGGACGTCGTAGACACGCTGGTGGACCTGGACGACATGCTGAAGAACTTCATCGAGGCGTGAGCGCCCGTGTGTCTCGTCACCCGCGTGGGTCTTGTTCGAGTCGGGAGTGATCTCGCACGCTCGAGGTCGGAGCTCCGGCGCGGAGGAGGACCTCGTGCCCGTTGAAGCCGAAGTTCTGGCCCTGCCGAGGACAGCTATGACGCAGGTGGCCCCCGGTGGGAGACCGTGCTGTCTGACGCCGTGCCGGCGATGCCGGACGGTTCGAGTCCGCTCGTCGCGACGTGGAACCTGCGGGTGTTCGGGTACGTGACGAAGGCGTGACAGTCCCAGGAGGGCGCCTTGCCGCAGCGGAACTTCACCGACGTGCACCTCATCGCCGTGGCAAACCGCCGCTTCGACGTCGTGGCAGTGCATTCGTTCTGACCTGCGGGAACCGACGTCCCGCCAGTCTTCGAGGGGCGTGGTGAACGGCAGGCCTTAACCGTCTTGTTGTCCTTACGTCTTGACGTTTCTCGTAGTTTCCGCGTTTGCTTCCGTCACTGGGTTGCCATGATGCTCCCTCATTCGGAAGGCACCTGACGTGAGCGCTCGTACCACCTACAGGACCCCTGTGCGTCATTTCGCGATAGCCCTGACCGCCTCCGCGTCGGCTCTCACACTCACCGCGTGCGGCGCCTTCGACGACGTCGGCGGGAGCGGCGGCTCCGCATCCTCCAAGAAGGGCGACGACATCACGGTGGGGCTGCTCCTGCCCGACAAGGACACGGCGCGCTTCGAGAAGTTCGACTACCCCATCATCAAGAAGGGGGTCGCCTCCCTCACACACGGCAAGGGCAAGGTCGTCTACGCAAACGCCGAAGCGAGCCCGGCCACGCAGAGCCGGCAGTTCCAGCAGATGGTGGACGAGAAGGTCGACATCGTTGTGGTGGACGCGCTGGACGCCAAGGCCATCGCGCCGGATGTCCAGAAGGCGAAGGACGCCGGCATACCGGTCATCGCCTACGACCGGCTCGCGCAGGGCCCGATCGACGCGTACATCTCGCACGACAACGAACTCGTCGGCGAGGTCCAGGGCCGCGCCGTCATCGAGGCGCTCGGCAGCAAGGCGGCAACCAGCAAGATCGTCATGATGAACGGCGACCCTGCGGACCCGAACACGGCGAAGTTCAAGCAGGGCGCCCTGAGCGAACTCCAGAACAAGGTACAGATCGCCAAGGAGTACGACACCGACAAATGGTCGCCGGCGGTCGCCAAGGCGAACATGAAGAAGGCGATCCAGGCCATCGGCCTCAACAACATCGCCGCCGTCTACTCAGCCAACGACGGCATGGCGGGCGCCGTCATCGACGCGCTGAAGGAGGCGGGCGCCACCAAGATTCCGCCGGTGACCGGGCAGGACGCGAACTTGGACGCGGTGCAACGGGTCGTCTCGGGCGAGCAGTACATGACTGTGTACAAGTCGTTCCTGGACGAGGCCACCCATGCCGCGGAGATGGCGGTGGACAAGGTCCAGGGCCGCGACATCCGGTTCGACGCGCTGACCCGCGACACGGTCGACAGCCCGACCAAGAAGAGCATCCCCGCGATGCTCGTGCCGGTGGTCGCCCTCACGAGGGACAGCATCAAGGACACAGTGATCGCGGACGGCGTCTACTCCGTCAAGGACATCTGCACCCCGAAGTACGAGGCGGACTGCGCTGCAATCGGCCTGAAATAGCGCCCATCCTCCGCCGAGTGCCATCGCATGCCCCCTCCGGGCAGTCAAGGCCCCTGACGTCCCTCTCGCCCGACCCGGGCGGTAGGGCGGCACCTGGGTGAGGGGGCATCTGCTGGAGGCGTTCGTCCGGGCCGCGGCGGGCAGCGGGGGTCGCGTCAAAAACCCTCATCCGCCCCGCCGGCGGCCACAACTTCCAGACCTGGAGCGGGATGTACCCCGACGCGCTGGGCTGGCTGAGCACACAACTGTCCCCGCCCGCCGCGGGCCGGTAGGGGTCAGAGCGAAAGCGCGCCTGAGAGCCGGACCGGGCACACCGGGCGGACCGGGAGCGCTTCGACGCTGTTGCCGATGAAGCTGCGCTGGCGGGGCAGTTCGGCCTCGGGGACGGCGAGGTCGAGGTCCGGGAAGCGGGTGAAAAGCCGTTCCAGGGCGATCGTGGCCTCGAGGCGGGCGAGCGGGGCGCCCACGCAGTAGTGCACGCCCTGGCCGAAGGAGAGGTGCCGGGCCGAGCCGGGCCGGGTGACGTCGAAGCGGTCGGCGTCCGGGCCGTGGAAGGCCTCGTCGCGCCCGGCGGCGGTGTAGCCGGCGAGGACCGGGGTGCCCTGCGGGATTACGGTGCCGCCGAGGGCCAGGTCGCGGGTGGGGTAACGGAAGGGGAACCAGCTGACCGGGCCGTCCCAGCGCAGCGTCTCGTCCACCACGTCCGACCAGGTGGCCTTGCCATCCAGGACCAGCGCCAGCTGGTCGCGGTGGGTGCACAGTGCCCGTACGGCATTGCTGATCAGGTTGAGGGTGGTCTCGTGGCCGGCGACCAGCATCAGTCGCATCGTGCCGATGAGTTCGGCCTCGCTGAGCCGGTCGCCGCCGTCCTCGCGGGCGGCTATCAGGGCGCTGGTCAGATCGTCGCCGGGGGCGGCCCGGCGCGCGGCCGCGATCGTGCCGAGCAGCTCGACGAGCTCGCGTACGGCGGCCATCACCTCCGCCGGGGTGGTGTCGGTGGCGATGATCACCGTGTACGTGAGGTCGTGCAGCCGGCCGCGGTGCTCGGGGTCCACGCCGAGCAGCTCGCAGATGACGCTCATCGGGAGCGGGAGCGCGAAGTGGGTGCGCAGGTCCGCGATGCCGTCCGGGTCCTCGGCGGCGGCTCGGCCGAGGTCGTCGAGAAGGCCGGCTGTCAGCTCCTCGATGCGCGGCCGCAGCCGCTCCACCTGGCGGGCGGTGAAGGCGTTGCCGACGAGGGAGCGCAGCCGCCGGTGGTCGGCGCCGTCGGCGGTGTGCATGCCCTGGGCGTCGGCGAAGACCCGTAGCGGCCAGTCCGCGGGGATCGTGCCGTCGTTCAGGGCCGGGCAGTGGCGGGCGTCCTTGGCCACGTCGGGGTGGGAGAGGAACTCCTTGAGCGCGTCGTGTCCCAGGACGACCGCTGCGGGCACCCCGCCCGGCAGGACAATGTCCGCAACGGGCCCACGGGCCCGCAGATCGGCGTTCAGGGCGTGCGGGCAGCCGCCGGCGGGGTCGACGACGTGGGCGGGGGCGTGGGAGGACAAGCCGGGACTCCTGACCGTATGAACGAATACCACCCAACAGTGCGGTGTCGAGGCCCGGTTGTACAAGTCCGTCCCTCCGACGCCACGGCCGAGGGCCCGGTCCGTCCAGTCCGCTGACTTCCGAAGCCGGGGACCGGCGACTCCAGCCTCGCCTTCCGTTTGCGGAGCCGGGGTCCGGCACATCCAGCCTCGCCGGCGTCTGAGGCACGCTGCCAGTGACTGGGTGCCGAGGGCATAAACGACCGTTCAAGGCGCCCACATCACCAGCCCCTGTCCAACAGGATGTTCGCCGGCTTCAGAGCTTCGGGAGGGAGAAACGCGCGGGTTCGCGGATTCCGGGAGTGGCGAGACGACCAACCCGGTCGCCGGCCCACCGTTGGAGGTGGCGCTGGGAGCGGGTTTGACTGGCCATTGAGCACTGGGCCGGCCAGATGAAGATCCGTACCTTGGGCTCATGATGGATGAGGGAGAGCCGAGACTCTTTGTGAACCGGTGGGGGAACACATTGGACCCGGCACCGGGGGGACGCGGTTCCCATCGGGATGTGTGCGTGTGCTTCGACCAGGTCAAGCCACATCCGCGAGCCCGTGTCGGTTTCCATGCCGAGCGCCAGGACACTTCGGCCGCTGGGTGGCAACGTCTGCTGGAGCTGATCGACGAGGCTGCAGACGACGGGCGGGAGGAGTTCCGTCCTCTCGTCGAACTCAGTGCCGAGGAACGACGGCAGGTCATCACCCTGCCACCGAGCATCGCCAAACTGACGGCGGTCAAGCGCTTGGTGCTCTACGGCAGCAACTTGGTCCGAATACCGCCTGAGATCGGTGCAATGAGCAGCCTGGAGGAGTTCACCCCCTACACCTCGTACCGGCTGCACTGGTTTCCCTACGAGATCACCCGATGCTCCCAGCTGGCCCGGAGCACAGTAAGCACCCGCGCTCTGTTCGGTAACTACAAGTTCCGCCCTCCCTTCCCCCGGCTGCAGCCCTGGCAGGACTCCGTTGCTGATCTCGACCTGAAAGAGCTTGATGCCCGGCGCTGGGGAACCACAGCCATCCGCGGCTGCAGCGTCTGCGATCGGCCGATCGAGCAGGGCGGGCTCCACCAAGTGTGGATCTCTCTGCGGGTGGCCACCGATGTCCTGCCTCTCTTGGTCAATGCCTGCTCGGCAGCTTGCGTTTCTGCCCTTCCCTCCGGCGCCGAGGACTACGTGCAGCTGCCGCATACAGGCGGCAGAGTCAAGCAGCCACCGTCCGACTGGGACTGATCTCGTTCATGTGCGCGCCGGCGTAGTGGCGCACGGCTCCGCCGCTGTCGGAGTACTCGTCGAAGTGCCCGGCCGGGTACACGCGAACATGATCAATGCGTCGTACACGACGACTGTGCCGGGGTCACGCAGCGATCAGTTGACCGGCGGAGCAGGGCCGTCAACCTACGGCTTTGGCTGTACGGCCGCTGCGGGCAGGGCAAGGACGCGCGCGAGGGCGGCGATGACGGGGGTGCAGTGGTTGGGCAGGTACGAAGACACCCAGTCAGCGGCCAGTGCAAGGAAGTTGGTCAGGTCATGCTCGGCGCCGTCGAGCAGGTGGCGGAGCTCGGTGACGGACAGCACGATCACCGGGCTGTCGTTCTGCTCGGCGTCGACGGTCAAACGGACGGTGTCGGCGAGGCGCTCGGCGAATGGATCGGGGTCGTGGCCGAAGGATGCTCGGCCGCTGCCGTCGACGACCTTGCGCCAGTCACGCCAGTCTTCCAGCCCATTGCAGCAGCCGGGTAGGAAGGTGGTACCTGTGGAGCTGTCCGTGACTCGCATGCCACCGGCCGCGAAGAGGTTGTCGAAGGTCAGCAGTCCGTGCAGGAACGATCCGAGCGGGTCGGCGGGCCGAGGCGGCCGGTCGTCATGTTCAGGGTCGATGTCGTTGCAGCCGGCGATGCGCATCACCGCTGTCCCGACCTCGGCGGGGGCGAGCTCACCGCTGAGTGGCAGGTAGCTGAACGACTCGATCTCGGCGACGGGCCAGAGGGCAAAGCCGTCAGAGGGGTGGATCTCCAGGACGGGCTGCATCACGATCACCTGGGAAGTGTTCCGCATCCCCCGCCCATATCGCCTCCCGATTACGCCGAGCATTCGCGCGCCAACAAGCCCGAAGAGGGATGGAGGCTGGGCACTTTCCGTTGTACCGCCCTGTGCGCATACACATGCACGACGACAGCCGCACTCTTCGTCGCTGCGATTCGCTCAGCAACTGGACGGTCAGCGGAGCGGTCGGGCCATCCGCTCCGGATACGCCGCGGCGACGTAGTGCATGGCGGTCTGCGCGGTGATCCCGAAGAGCCGCATCAGCCTGAGGGGATCGCCGGTGGCGAACGCCTCATTGAGCATGCGGTCCCGTCGCAGGCCGACGAGTGTGACGTTTCTTGGGGAGGGTCTTGCGAAGCAATGCTCTGCCGACCACCGGATGATCCGGGTCGAGGGCGGTCTTCTGGCTGACTTCGCGGTGGGAAAGGGCGACCGCACGGCGGGGCGATGTGCGCGTGCCCCTCGCGGCGGTGCGACGGGTGACCGTCGAACCTGGGGCGCGTCGAGAACCAGGCGTGCTGCCACCTCGTG
This sequence comes from Streptomyces diastatochromogenes, assembly GCF_002242805.1. Taxonomy (GTDB): domain Bacteria; phylum Actinomycetota; class Actinomycetes; order Streptomycetales; family Streptomycetaceae; genus Streptomyces; species Streptomyces diastatochromogenes. Next base: position 144,255 of record NZ_MCGQ01000042.1, read on the forward strand.
CACCTCTCGTTCGCAGGTGCTCCCGGCGCTTCCAGCACGCCATAAGTCGCGCATCCGCTCATTCACAGTGCCCAGCGGCAGTTGAAAACTCGTGACGATCCGCGGCACCCTCGGGCTACCACCCCACCGGCACGGTCGCCGCGGGCAAGGACCCGCAGCGTTTCCTGGCCGACTCGTGGGGTCCGCTCCGCGGAGTCGCACGGAGTGCCGGTCGCGGATGCGCCGGTGCTGCCCAGCTTCCCTCAGGCGAATCCCCAGCTGAGCTTCATGGCGGCGGCCTTGGCCATCGCGGAAGAACCAGGACCGGGTGGCATCCGGCCGTGCCGGTCAGCCTGTGCCAGGGTTCGCACAGCTTCCCGGTTGGTTCGGTGCCGGGCCGGCCATCGATTCGGCGAACCGGCGGCGGGCCGGAGGGAGAGTCAGCAGCGCACGCAGGGCACCGTCACGGAGGTGCGCCGGAGGGCCGGACCGCTGCGTCCAGGCGGTGGTGGCCAGGTGCGTGCGGGTCAGAACACCCCAAGCCTCGGCGCGTCGCGCGCTCCTCCATTGCGCCAGTCCGTCACGCCGCCCCCGGCCGGCCAGGGTGTCAGGGAGTGCGGAGGCCAGTGTGGCGGCGTCACGCAGGCCGAGGTTGAGGCCCTGGCCCCCGATGGGACTGCATACGTGGGCGGCGTCACCGATCAGAACGATGTGCGAGGACGTGCTGCGCGACGCGATCCGACAGTGCGTGCGAAAGCTGCTTGCCCACCGGCAGGCCTGCGCGGTGGCGGTCCACCCCCGCGCGGCCGCCTCCTGGAGCAGGGCAGAGGAGACTCCCTGCGTGCCGTCCGGTGGGCAGCCGACGGTGAACGCATGCGTGGCGGGGGAGGGGTGGTGCTGGACGATGCGGACCCAGCCGTCGAGATGCATCGGCAGTACCACCAGCAGGCCTCGCCGACTTGTGATCATGTGGATGCGGTCGAGCGGCAGGGAGGCGGCGCTCACCTGCAGATCGGCGAGCGTCCAGAGGCCAGGGTGCGTGTGGCCGCGGAAGGCGGTGCCGGTCACCGACCTGACGGTGCTGGAGATGCCGTCCGCGGCGATGACACAGCGGGCCCGCAGCGCGCCCAGTCCCTCGACGCCAAGGAGCACTCCGAAGGGCTCCTCCCGCACCGAACGCACGCTCACGCCTCGGTGCACGGACACACCGGACTGTGCGGCCTCTTTGTCAAGGATCCCTTCGGTGGCGCACTGGGGCACGGTCAGGACGAAGGGGTACGGCGAACGCAGCCCCGCGGTGCTGACTTCGCCGAGCCGGGATGCGCCCGAGCGCATGTCCACCGCCGTGACCCGGCGGCCGAGGGGCATGAGCAAGTCCGTGAGACCGCTGGGAGCAAGTGCTTCCAGGGTGCGGGCGTGCAGATCCGTCGCCCGGGACTGCGTCACCGGCTCCGGACGGCGCTCCACGACCCGAACGTCGAGTCCCTGCCGCGCCAGCAGAACGGCCGCCGTCAGGCCGACCGGGCCCGCCCCCACGACGACCACATCCGAACGCATGACCGTATTCTAGGTGGTGTTGCACAGGCGCCGACCGTGAACTCCTCAGGCTGTGGCGGGATATGCCGGCAGCGGTGAGCGCCGAGCGGATCGACCGGGACCGCGGGATGCACGGTTCTCAAGTTGGGGTGCTGGTGGAGCCGTATGAGACGTAGGTCGGCACAGGGCTCTCCGAGATATTGGTGCACTTGCCCGCGCAGCTTTGTCCAGCACGAATGAGGGATTGTAAGTCCAGAGCCAGAGCCCCTGGTCCGCGTATGGTCCGGATCTTGGTTGTGGGTCGGTCAGGGTCGGGGTGCGGCCGCTCGTATGTCCGAGCCGACATCGGCGAGGCTGGGGTCACCGGCGCCCGGTGACGTTCGTCGTGAAGTTGTCCACTGTGACCGGCGCCGGGGCGGGGTGACGCACCGAGCCGGCTCCGTCCTGGTCAGGTGTCCCGGAAGATGCCAGTCGGGCCCGTGACCTGCCGCCCGCCACTGCCACTACCAGAGACGCAGCTCAGGAAACGAACCGCTGCTGGAGTACTTAGAGGGCGTTTTGCTCC
>NZ_MCGQ01000043.1 GCF_002242805.1 Streptomyces diastatochromogenes
CAGAACCCTGACCGGACACACCAACACGGTGGGAGCGGTGGCATTCAGCCCTGACGGCCGCACCCTCGCCACCGGCAGCGACGACAACACAGCCCGCCTGTGGGACGTGACGACCGGCAAACCCCGCAGAACCCTGACCGGACACAACAGCTCGGTGTACTCGGTGGCGTTCAGCCCCGACGGCCGCACCCTCGCCACCGGCAGCGACGACAACACAGCCCGCCTGTGGGACGTGGCCACTGGCAAACCCCGCAGAACCCTGACCGGACACACCGACTCGGTGAATTCGGTGGCATTCAGCCCCGACGGCCGCACCCTCGCCACCGGCAGCTCCAGCAGTGCGGTGCGGTTGTGGGACGTGGCGACCGGCAAAACCCTCAGAGCCCTGAAGGGACACAACAACTCGGTGTACTCAGTGGCATTCAGCCCCGACGGCCGCACCCTCGCCACCGGCAGCGGGGACCACACGGAGCAGCTTTGGGACGTGGCCACCGGTGTGTCCCGCACAACCCTGATCGGGCACACCGACTCGGTGAATTCGGTGGCGTTCAGCCCCGACGGCCGCACCCTCGCCACCGGCAGCGACGACAGGACAGCGCGGCTGTGGGAGGTGGCCACCGGCCAAACCCTGATCGTTGACAAATCGGTGAGTTCGGTGGCATTCAGCCCCGACGGCCGCACCCTCGCCACCGGCAGCACCGACAACACGGCACGCCTGTGGGACCTGGCCACCGGCAAAACCCGCAGAACCCTGACCGGACACACCGACTCGGTGAACTCGGTGGCATTCAGCCCCGACGGCCGCACCCTCGCCACCGGCAGCACCGACAAGACCGCACGGCTGTGGGACGTGGCCACCGGAAAGACCCGCAGAACCCTGACCGGACACACCGACTCGGTGTATTCGGTGGCATTCAGCCCCGACGGCCGCACCCTCGCCACCGGCAGCTTCGACTACACCGCGCGCCTGTGGGACGTGACCACGGGCAAAACCCACAGAACCCTGACCGGACACACCAACACGGTGCTCGGGGTCGCGTTCAGTCCTGACGGCGGCACCCTCGTTACCGGCAGCACCGACAAGACAGCGCGCCTGTGGGACGTAGCGACCGGCAAACCCCGCAGGACCCTGGCCGGACACACCGACTCGGTGGAAACGGTGGCATTCAGCCCCGACGACCGCACCCTCGCCACCGGCAGCTTCGACTACACCGCGCGCCTGTGGGACGTGACCACCGGCAAAACCCGCAGAACCCTGATCGGACACACCAACACAGTGCTCGGGGTCGCGTTCAGTCCTGACGGCCGCACCCTCGCCACCGGCAGTTACGACACCACCGCGCGGTTGTGGGACGTGACGACCGGCAAAACGCGCACGACCCTGACCGGACACACCAACACGGTGGAAGCGGTGGCATTCAGCCCCGACGGCCGCACCCTCGCCACCGGCAGCACCGACAAGACCGCGCGGCTGTGGAATGTCGTTCTCCCACCACCCACAGCAGCAATCAAGAAGATCTGCCAGGCCATCAGCCGCGACCTCACCCCGGAGGAACGGACGGCGTACCTGCCGGGCCAGTCAGCCGGCCCCGTCTGCCGCTCGCACTGACGGCGGGTCCTCGCGAACCCGCCGCCAGTCACCCTTTCGGACTTACGGGCGCAGCGCAGGCTCCCTCTCCACGCCCCGCACATCCAGCTTCTGGTCATACCGAGCCAGCGGCTTCGCCGCAGACGGGTTCTTCTGGACCGCGGACGACGCAACCCCCGCCCACTCCAGAATCCGCGCCGTCGCCAGCGACTTCTCCTCGGCCACCAGCCCCGCCACGTTCGCCCCGTGGTTCAACCCGGGCGCCGTGAAGACGTACGAGTCGCGGGCGCCCGCGCCGAGGCGGAAGCGTTCCGAGCCCCAGGGGTCGTTCTGGCCGTAGACGAACAGCATGTGCTGCGCGTGGTGGCGGACCCACGTGTCCACGTCCCGCATCGCGAACGGCTGGAAGCGCATCGGGATGGAGCGGGGTACGAAGTTGCGCGGCGGCTGGTAGCCGTAGCGGATCAACTTCCGCTCGATGTACGGGAAGTGGATGGTGGGGGCGCCCAACTGCGTCCCCGCCTGGTAGTAGTACGGCGTGTACGTCTCCAGGCCCTGGTCGGTGTACGCCGAGAAGCCCGAGATCGTGTCCACCGAGTCCCAGATCGCCTCGTCCGTCGCGGTCGCCGCGTTCGCCGGGATCGAGGAGCAGTCGGACAGCAGGCTGTACTGCCAGAAGCCCCAGACGTAGTCGAGGACGACCGCCTCGTAGGCCTTGTCCAGGCCGCCGATGGTGTCGAAGGTGTAGTGGTTGTCGGCGGCGTAGGCGGCGTACTTCTTCTCCAGCGGCTCGCGGCGGACCAGGGCCTCACGCTGGACGGCGTTCAGGCGGTCCCGGCACTCCTTGGTGCCGACGCGCGCGAAGAAGCGGTCGTAGGCCGAGTCCTCGTTGTTCACGACGTCGTTGGGGGCGACGTAGGCGACCACGCCGTCCATGTCGTGGGGGTAGAAGCGCTCGTAGTAGGTGGCCGTCATGCCGCCCTTGGAGCCGCCGGTGGCCAGCCAGTTGGCGGAGTAGACCGGCTTCAGCGCCTCGTAGACGCGGTGCTGGTCGCTCGCCGCCTGCCAGATGTCCAGCTTGGACCAGTCGGCCGGGTCGGGGCGGGACGGCGTGAAGAAGCGGTACTCCAGGGAGACCTGGTTGCCGTCCACGATCTGGGTGGGCTCGCGGCGGGACGGGTTGGTGGAGACGTTGTAGCCGCTGGTGTAGAAGACCGTGGGGCGCGAGACGTCCTTGTGCAGCACGGTGATGCGCTGCTGGAAGGTGCCCCGGTCCGGGTGGCGGTGGTCCACCGGCTGGGTGTAGTTCAGGACGAAGTAGCGGTAGCCGGGGTACGGCTTCTCCTGGATCAGGCTCATGCCGGGTATGGACAGGAGCCGGTCCTTGATGTCGGTGGGCTCGGACTGTGCGGCGGTGGCCGCGCCCGCTGTGCTCAACGTGCCTATGAACACCGTGAGCGCCAGCAGCCATCTGAGCGCCTTGCGCATGCGCACTCTCCCCTGTGAGACAGATGTCCGCCGGAAGCTAGCGGATCAACTGCCGTCACACCAGGGGCGATTGGGCGGTCTTCGCGATCAGTTGAGATTTCAGCACAGGATCCAGCCAGAGCTGACCGATCCCCGGCCGACCACGCCCTTCACCCACACGCACCGCTGCCCGGCATGGACAGTCACCGGGCCCGCGTGGTGCTTGTAGCTGCCCTTGTCCACCACCGGCCGGTTGCCGCGGGCCTGCACGCTCACCGACATCACGCGCTTGACGCCGGGGTTCCGGGCGACGGTGACGGCGCAGACGTAGCCGTCGTGCTTGAAGACGTGCACGGTGCCGGTGCTGAAGGGCAGGGTCCGCACCTCGCGCCCGGCGCAGGAGCCGTCCGCCGAGGCGAAGGCGGTGCCGGGTACCGCGAGAGCGAGCCCGAGGGACCCGGCCAGGACGGCCGCGCCCATCGCCAGGCGCCTGCGTATCGCACCACTGTCCACTGTCGTCCTCCCCGTACCGCCGTCATGCGTGCCCGGTGACCGTACTGATGTACGGACGCATGAGGTGTGCCGGTGGTTGCATGACAGGAAGCAGAACGGGTCGAACGGCCTCAGTGTCTCAGTGCCTCAGCGGGAGACGCCCACCGGCTCCTCCGGCTCGGACTGGCCGACGAAGGTCCGCCACAGTGCGGCGTACCGGCCGCCGCGGGCGAGGAGTTCCTCGTGGGTGCCGTCCTCCGCCACCCGGCCGTGGTCCATGAGCACCACCCGGTCCGCGCGGGCGGCCGTGGTCAGCCGGTGGGCGACCACCAGCGTCGTACGGCGGCCCGCCAGGCGGTCGGTCGCCTGGTTCACCTGGGCCTCGGTGGCCAGGTCCAGGGCGGCCGTGGCCTCGTCGAGGAGGAGGACGTCGGGGTCGACCAGTTCGGCACGGGCGAGTGCGATCAGCTGGCGCTGGCCGGCCGAGAGGTTGCGGCCGCGCTCGGCGACCTCGTGGAGGTAGCCGCCGTCCAGGGTGGCGATCATGTCGTGCGCGCCGACCGCACGCGCCGCAGCCTCCACTTCGGCGTCGGTGGCGTCCGGGCGGCCGTAGGCGATGGCGTCGCGGATGGTGCCCTGGAAGAGGTACGCCTCCTGCGGGACCACACCGAGGCGGTGGCGGTACGAGGTCAGGTCCAGGGTCCGCAGATCCGTGCCGTCGGCCGTGACCCGGCCGGCGGTGGGGTCGTAGAACCGGGCCACCAGCTTGACCAGCGTCGACTTGCCGGCGCCCGTCTCGCCGACGAAGGCGACCGTCTGCCCGGCCGGGATCGTCAGGTCGATGCCGGTCAGGGCCTCCTCCTCGGCGCCGTACGCGAAGTGCACGTCCTCGAAGGCGATGTCGCCGCGCAGGGCGAGGACTTCGAGGGGTTCGTCGGCGGACTCGGTGGAGGTCGGCTCGCGCAGCAGTTCCTGGATGCGGCCCAGCGAGACCGTGGCCTGCTGGTAGCCGTCGAAGACCTGGGAGAGCTGCTGGACCGGGGCGAAGAACAGATCGATGTAGAGGAGGTAGGCGACCAGGGCGCCGGTGGTCAGCGTGGCCGCCTCGATGCGGCCCGCGCCCGCGATCAGGACGCCGGCCGCGGCCACCGACGACAGCAGCTGGACGAACGGGAAGTAGACGGATATCAGCCACTGGCCCCGGACACGGGCCTGGCGGTAGCTGTCGCTGCGCTCGGCGAACCGCCGCCCGCCGTCCCGCTCGCGCCGGAACGCCTGCACGATCCTGAGCCCGGCCACCGACTCCTGGAGATCGGCGTTGACCACCGACACCCGCTCACGGGCGAGTTCGTACGCCTTCACGCTCGCCCGGCGGAAGAAGAAGGTGGCGACGATCAGCGGGGGCAGGGTGGCGAAGACGACCAGGGCGAGCTGGACGTCGAGCACGAGCAGGACGCCCATGATGCCGAAGAAGGTGACGACCGAGACGAACGCCGTGACCAGGCCGGTCTGCAGGAAGGTCGACAGGGCGTCGACGTCCGTCGTCATCCGCGTCATGATCCGGCCGGTCAGCTCGCGCTCGTAGTAGTCCAGGCCGAGCCGCTGGAGCTGGGCGAAGATCTTCAGGCGCAGGGAGTACAGGACGCGCTCGCCGGTACGGCCGGTCATCCGGGTCTCGCCGATCTGCGCGACCCACTGCAGCAGCACGGTGAACAGGCCCAGCAGGGAGGCCGCCCACACCGCGCCGAGGGCCATCTTGGTGACGCCCTGGTCGATGCCGTGCCGGATCAGCACCGGCAGCAGCAGGCCCGCGCCCGCGTCCACGGCGACCAGCAGCAGGCTGACGAGCAGGGGCGCGCCGAAGCCGCGCAGCAGGCGCCGCAGGCCGTACGACTCCTCGGCGCGTACCGCGTGGGCCTCGTCGATGTCGGGGGTGTCGGTGGCCGGGGGCAGCGCGTCGACCTGGGCGAGGAGTTCGGGGGTGGCCGGGGTGCCGGACAGCGCCTGGTCCTTGGGCTCGCGGTCGCCGGTCCACAGCCGCGGGGTGACCCCGCGCTCGGCGTCGAACTCGGCGTCCAGCTCCTCGCGGACGGACATGTCCTCCTGCGGCAGGACGGGGCGGGCGTGGCCCGGGGAGACCCCGCCCAGTTCGTCCGGGTCGGTGAGCAGCCGGCGGTAGAGGGCGGAGCGGTCCTGGAGCTCCTCGTGCGTGCCGAGGTCGGCGAGCCGGCCGCCGTCCAGGACGGCGATGCGGTCGGCGAGGTTGAGGGTGGAGCGGCGGTGCGCGATGAGGAGGGTCGTACGGCCCTCCATGACGTGCTTCAGCGCCTCGTGGATCTCGTGCTCCACGCGGGCGTCCACGGCCGAGGTCGCGTCGTCCAGGACCAGCAGGCGCGGGTCGGTGAGCAGGGCGCGGGCGAGCGCGATGCGCTGGCGCTGGCCGCCGGAGAGGGTCAGGCCGTGCTCGCCGACCTTGGTGTCGTAGCCCTCGGGCAGCTCGGCGATGAAACGGTCCGCCTGGGCGGCGCGGGCGGCGGCCTCGATCTCCTCCTGGGTGGCGTCCGGGCGGCCGTAGGCGATGTTGCTGCGGACGGTGTCGGAGAAGAGGAACGAATCTTCGGGCACCAGTCCGATCGCCGCCCTGAGCGAGTCCAGGGTCAGCTCGCGCACGTCGTGGCCGCCGATCAGGACGGCGCCGTGGGTGACGTCGTAGAAGCGCGGCAGGAGCAGGGAGACGGTGGACTTGCCGGAGCCGGAGGAGCCGACGACGGCCAGGGTCTCCCCCGGCCGGATCTCGAAGCTGAGCCCTTCGAGCACGGGGCGCTCGTGTTCGTACCCGAACGAGACGTCGTCGAACTCGACGGTCGCCGGTGCGTCGGCCGACAGGGTCTTCGTGCCCTCCTTCAGGGTCGGCTCGGTGTCGATCAGCTCCAGGACGCGCTCGGTGCCCGCGCGGGCCTGCTGGCCGACGGTGAGGACCATGGCGAGCATGCGGACCGGGCCGACCAGCTGGGCGAGGTAGGTGGAGAAGGCCACGAAGGTGCCGAGGGTGATGTGCCCGCGGACCGCGAGCCATCCGCCGAGGGCCAGCATGGCGACCTGGCCCAGGGCCGGGACGGCCTGGAGGGCGGGCGTGAACCTGCTGTTCAGGCGTATGGTCCGCAGGCGTCCGGCGAACAGGCGGCGCCCGACCTCGCGCAGCTTCCCAGTCTCCTGCTCCTCCTGCCCGAAGCCCTTCACCACGCGTACGCCGCTCACGGCGCCGTCGACCACACCGGCCACGGCGGCGGCCTGGGCCTGGGCGTACCAGGTGGCGGGGTGGAGCTTGCTGCGGCTGTGCTTGGCGATCCAGCCGAGGGCCGGGGCCACGGCCAGGGCGACCAGGGTCAGCGGCAGCGACAGCCACGCCATGATCCCCAGGGAGATCACGAAGAGCAGGACGTTCCCGATGGTCATCGGGAGCATGAAGAGCAGGCCCTGGATCAGCTGGAGGTCGCTGGTGGCCCGGCCGACCACCTGGCCGGTGGACAGCTCGTCCTGGCGACGGCCGTCGAGGCGGGTGATCGTGCCGTATATCTCGGTCCGCATGTCGTACTGGACGTCGAGGGCGAGCCGGCCGCCGTAGTAGCGGCGGATGTAGGTGAGAGCGTAGACGAGGACGGCGGCGCCGAGCAGCGCGCCGGCCCACGGGGCCATGGAGCGGCTGTGGTCGCCGATGACGTCGTCGATGATCACCTTGGTGATCAGCGGGACCACGGCCATCACGGCCATGCCGCCCAGGGAGGCCCCGAGAGCGAGGACGACGTCCTTCGGATACCGCCAGGCGTAGCCCGCCAGCCGTCGTGCCCATCCCCGTTGCGCTGCCACGCCGGTGCCTTCCGTCAGACCTGCTCTTCCGGAAGACACCAACGTCAACAGGAGCGGATTTCATCCCTCCGCAACAAAACGAAGGCGGACATCGGACGTCAGACACGTACCCGCAGGTAATAGAACCGGGTCGTCTGGGCCGGGTTCTGGTTGTCGTCGCTCACCAGCAGGACCTTCAGGCGGCCGGTGTGGTCGCGTCCGGTGATCGTCATGCCCTCGATGTTGTCGAGGAGCGGGTTCGGCTGGGGCTGCTTGGCCGTGGCGCCGAGGGACGGGCAGGCGGCGATGTCCGTGAGCAAGGTCTTCTTGATCAGGCGGACGTCCGGCCGGCCAGTCAGGTTCTCGATGGTGCTGGTGTCGGTGGCGTGGCGGAGGTCCGCCTCGTAGAGGCGGACGGTGTTGCCGACACCCGCGGTGAAACCGCGCTCCAGGACGAGGAGGCGGCCGTCGGGGGTGGCCTGGACCTCGGGGACGCCGAGGCCGGCGTCGGTGCGGTAGGCGTACTGGGCGGCGAGCCGGAAGCGGCCGTGGTGGCGGGTCCAGGTCTGGAAGCGGACGATGCCGGCGGAGTCCCCGGAGATCGCGTACTCCATGGAGGCCAGCAGGGTGCGGCCGCCGGGCAGCAGGGTCAGGCCCTCGAAGGTCTGGTTGGCGGTGGCGCGGCCGGCCGGGGCGACCAGAAGGGAGGGCGGGACCGGGAGGCGGTCGAGGATCTTCCCGTCACGGGAGTAGCGGCGGACGGACGGCTCGGTCTCGGAGGAGATCAGCCGGGTGCCGTCCCGGTCGATGACGAGCCCCTCGGAGTCGAGGTCGGCGCCCTTCTCGTCGGCGAGGTGGACGGCCAAGGTCGGCTGGAGGGTCTTCGGGTCCAGGCCGAAGAGGGAGGACCGGTCCTCCAGCGCGGCAAGGGAGCCGTCGCGGTCCACCGCGAGTGCGGAGAAGTTGCCGACGAAGGTGCCCTGGTACGTCGTCTTGTCGAGCGCGTCGGAGAAGCGGTCGAGGGAGACGGTCGGCGAACAGGCGTTGCCGTCCGCCGGGTCGGCGGCACCGGCGGGCCCGGCGGCGGCCAGGCAGGTGGCCGCCGCCAGGCCGGCGGTGAGAGTGGCGAGTACGGTTCTCAGGCGCATGGGCGCCACCGTAGGTCGGTCCGGTGACCGGCGGGAGACCGTCTCGTGAAGCGTCGTCAGCCCCGCGTCATCCCCGCGTCAGCCCTGCGGGGGCACCGCGGGGAACGCCTCGCTCGGCGTGGACGTCGGCGTGTAGCGCAGCGAGGTGGCGGAGGACGTCGCCGGGACGAGGTTCTTGTGGATGGCCTTCGCCACGTTCTGGATGGTGGTGACGCCGTAGTCCATGGTGCTGTTGTCCCAGGTGAGCACCGTCATCATGTAGTCGTGGCCGCCGCCGTTGAAGGTGCCGACGCTGTGCACGCGCCAGCCGTGCGTGGAGCGCTGCAGCCAGCCGTTCTTGACGTGCACGGTGACCGTGGACGGCGCCCCGGCCGGCGTCCCCCAGCGCTGCGAGGAGATGACCTGGTTCATCAGCTTCAGGATGTACGCGCGGGAGTTGTCGCTCAGGACCGTGTTCTTGGCGGTGATGAGCTTGAGCAGCTTCTGCTCGTCGGTGACGTTGATCTGGGTCAGGCCCCAGTAGCCGTTCGCGCCCGGGACGGTCTTCGTCATTCCGGCGGCGCTCAGGAAGCCCTTGATCTTCGTCAGCCCCAGCTGCTTCCAGAGCGTGCTGGTCGCGCTGTTGTCCGACTTGGTGATCATGGCCTTGGCGAGCGTGGTCTCACGGTCGGTCAGATACCGGTTGTGCTTCTTCGCGTCCCACAGCAGCGTGGCGAGGACGGTGACCTTCACGACGCTCGCGGAGTCGTAGGCGGAGGTGGCCCGCAGCGTGCACGTGGTGTTGGTGGTGCGGTCGTAGACACCGATCGCGACGGTGCCCTTGCGGTTCGCCAGCGCCGCCGTGATGTCCTTCTGCAACTTGGTGGCGAGACCCGCCTTGCCGGACGTACAGCTGACGGCGGGGGTCGCGGCCGGGGCCGGGGTGGCGGCGGCCACGGTGGGTATGAGCACCCCGGCGCCGAGGGCTGCCGCAAGCACTCGGGCGTGTCGGGATATCCGGTGGGTCATGGAAGCTTCTCCCCCTTGAAACGACGTCGGGCGCACCCCGGCGCCTACTGAGGTGACTCGTCGGGGTGGCCGAAAGTTGTACGCATGTTCCCAGGGCGGGAGTTCGCGGGGGCGGGCGGGGGCAGAGATCCGGTCATGCCGGACGAGAAGGACAGCGAATTCAAGCGGTCGGGGCGGTTGTTCGCTGCGGTGGCGGTGTTGCGCCTCCTCGCCGATCCGCGCGGCTCCCTGCCCGGCCCGGAGGCGTTCACGGGGAAGGACAGCCCTGCCGAGCGGATCGACGACCTGAAGTCGGATCCGTACAACGCCCTACTGGAGGCACACAAACGGGGTGGAGAGTACGCGAAGGCGGCAACTGCCGTATTCCGCTCGATACCCGACTTCCTGGAGCGCGGCCTGATACCGAGCAAGACCATCGGCGAGCGCCCGCTCGCGGACTTCACGGCCGGGTACGAGGCCCAACTGGCCAAGTACAGGGAGGACCACAAGGGCGTACTGGACTAGACGGGACCTTTCGCCCTCTGTGATTTCACAGGCAACCGCCAGGTACGCCACAGCGCGCGCTCACACCGGCTCTGCACGCTGCTCCCGTGACATCTGCCACCGATCCCCTCCCCCACACGACGACCGTGACCGCCGGGCCGCCCGCGGCGGCGGTCCCGGCCGCCGCGCCGCGCTGGTCGCTGCCCGCCCTGATCGCGATCATGATCCTGGCGGCGGTGCTCTACTCCTGGAACCTCTCCGGCTCCAGCCTCAACAGCTTCTACAGCGCGGCCGTGCTCAGCGGTACGCAGAGCTGGAAGGCGTGGTTCTTCGGCTCGCTGGACGCGGGCAACTTCCTCACCGTCGACAAACCGCCCCTCGCGCTGATGGTCATGGGGCTGTCCTGCCGCGTCTTCGGCTTCGGGACGTGGCAGATGATGGCGCCGATGATCGTGGCCGCGCTGGCGACGATCTGGATCCTGCACACGTCCGTGAAGCGGGTGTGGGGACACGCGGCGGCCGCCCTGGCCGCGCTGGTCCTGGCGTTGACGCCCATCACCGTGGCCATCAACCGGGACAACAACCCCGACACGCTGCTGGTCCTGCTGATGGTCGGCGGCGCGGCCCTCGCCCTGCGCGCGGTGACGGGCGGCCGGCTGCTGCCGCTGCTCGGCTCGGCGGTCTGCTTCGGGCTCGCCTTCAACACCAAGATGCTGCAGGGCTACATCGCGCTGCCCGCGGTCTTCGCGGTGTACCTGTACGCGGCCCGGCTCCCGCTGGTGAAGCGGATCGTCAACCTGGCGCTCGCGGCCGTGGCGTTGGCGGTCTCCAGCTTCTGGTGGGCGGCGGCGGTCTCCCTCGTCCCGGCCTCCGAGCGGCCGTACATCGGCGGTTCGACGGACGGCACCGCCTGGAACCTGATCATGGGCTACAACGGCCTCGGCCGGGTCCTCGGCGGCGAGGGCAACGGCGGAGGCGGGGGCGGTGGAGGCGGCGGTTTCTCCGGATCCGCGGGCCTGGGCCGGATGTTCAACGACATCCTCGGCGGGCAGATCTCCTGGCTGCTGCCCTTCTCGGCGGTCGCGCTGGTCGCCGGCCTGATCCTGTGCGGCCGCGCCCCGCGCACCGACCTCACCCGCGCCGCGCTGGTGCTGTGGGGCGGCTGGACCGTGCTGCACTTCCTGACCTTCAGCATGGCCGAGGGCACCATGCACCCGTACTACACGACCGCGCTCGCGCCCGGCATCGCGGTGCTGTGCGGGGGCGGCGGCGTGATGCTGCTGCGTGCGTTCCGGGACGACAAGCGGTGGGCGTGGGTACTCCCGGCCGCCCTGGCCGTGACCGGCATCTGGGCGATCGTGCTGCTGCGCCGGGCCTCCGGCTGGAACACCTGGCTGTGGCCGGTGATCGGTGTGGTCATGGCGGCGGCGATCGTGGGCCTGTTCGTCTTCCGCGACGGCAACCGGGTGCGACTGCTGGCGGCTTCCCTCGCCGCGGCGGTCGTCGCTGCGGTGGCCGGTCCGGCGGCGTACGCCTGGTCGGTGCCGGCGGGGTCGGGCGGCGGCCGCATGGGCGGTACGAACCCGACGGCCGGGCCGTCGACGGGGAGCGGCTTCGGCGGCGGGCCGGGCGGCGGCGACCGGGGCGGCTTCGGGGGCGCGGCCGGCGGTCCCGGCAACGGCGAGCTGCCGGGCGGCACCCAGCAGGGCGGCCAGGCGGGCGGCGGCTTCCCCGGCGGCGGGAACGGTGAGTTGCCGGGTGCCCCGAGCGGGCAGAACGGCCAGACCGGCGAGGCTCCTGGGGGCAACGGCCAGATGGGCGGTACGCCCCCGGGCGGCACCGGCACCAACGGCGGTACGGCCGAGGGCGGCACCCGGCAGGGCGGACTGCCCGGCGGGAACGGCGACTTCGGCGGTGGCGGCATGGGCGGCGGGCCCGGCGGCGGCATGGGCGGGGCCGACAGCGAGCTGATCTCGTACCTGAAGAAGCACCAGGACGGCGCCAAGTGGCTGCTGGCGGTGTCCAACTCGCAGAGCGCCGCGCAGATCGAGCTGAGCAGCAACGTGCCCGTCATCTCGATGTGGGGCTTCACCGGCACCGACAACGCGATGACCGTCGCCAAGCTCAAGGAGCTGGTGAAGAAGGGCGAGCTGCACTACATCCAGATCGGCAGCGGCGGCGGCATGGGTGGCGGGCCCGGCGGTGGCAACAGCCTCAGCACCGAGGTGTCGAACTGGGTGAAGAAGCACGGTACGGCGGTGAAGGAGAGCGCGTACAGCAAGAGTTCGAGCACGTCGAAGTCGTCTTCGGGCGCTTCGGGCTCCTCGTCCTCCTCGTCCTCTTCTTCGTCGCAGAGCAACAGCTCGTCGCTCTACCGTCTGGACCCGTCGGACGTCAGCTGACACAACTCGCTCGAGAACGGCCCCCGATCACCGGATCGGGGGCCGTTTGTCGTGTTCCTTCACCTGATGGAAACGTCCCGCTCATTGCACAGACTGCATGTCCATGCCACGCTCCCGGTTGCCGCCTCCATTCAACCCGCGTAGAACGGACCCCACATGATGCTGGCGACACCCCCGCGCCGCTGGAAGGCACTGGCGCTGACCACAGCAGCCGTGCTGGTCGGCCTCGCCGCCCCCACCCTGACCGCGTCCCCGGCCCAGGCGACGACGACCGCGTACGACTCGACGTACTACAAGAACGCCGTCGGCAAGACCGGTACGAGCCTGAAGTCGTCCCTGCACACGATCATCAGCTCGGGTGTGACGAAGCTGTCGTACTCGGCGCTCTGGGACGCCCTGAAGAACACGGACCAGGACCCCAACAACAGCGGCAACGTGATCCTGCTGTACTCGGGCATCTCCCGCAGCAAGTCGCTCAACGGCGGTGACAGCGGCGACTGGAACCGTGAGCACGTCTGGGCGATCTCGCACGGCGACCTCACCACCTCGACCGGCCCCGGCACCGACCTGCACCACATCCGCCCCGAGGACGTCGCGGTCAACGCCAAGCGCGGCAACCTCGACTTCGACGAGGGCGGCAGCACGTTCACCAACAGCGGTGGCAGCAAGGCCGACTCCGACTCCTTCGAGCCGCGCGACGCGGTCAAGGGTGACGTCGCCCGCATGATCCTCTACATGGCGGTCCGCTACGAGGGCGGCGACGGCTTCGCCGACCTCGAACCCGACGACAAGGTCGGCAACGGCAGCAACCCCTACATAGGCAAGCTGTCGATCCTGAAGAAGTGGAACGACGAGGACCCGCCGGACGCCTTCGAGGAGCGCCGCAACCAGGTCATCTACGACTCCTACCAGCACAACCGCAACCCGTTCATCGATCACCCGGAGTGGGTCGACGAGATCTGGTAGGCGGGAGGAGCCGGCACGGAGCGGGCACCGGTCGTACTAGTTCCACTAGTTCTACTTCTTCGCCCACACCGGTGATGTCGATCTTGGGCCCGGGCGTGTCCCCGATCCGGAACAGGAGCATGGCGATGCCTCGGCACCACGACCGAGGCATCCCAACTCCCCTTTCTGGAGAGGCCCGTGAAGATTCGCTCCTGGTCCCTGGCCGCCGCTCTCGCCCTGACCACCCTCCTCCTGCCCGCCCAGACCGCCTCGGCCCAGGCCGCCGCGCCGCCCTGTCCCGACGGCTCGGTGTGCTTCTGGAGCGGGGAGGGCTTCGGCGGGGACTACTGGGAGTGGACGGC
Source organism: Streptomyces diastatochromogenes (assembly GCF_002242805.1). Taxonomy (GTDB): domain Bacteria; phylum Actinomycetota; class Actinomycetes; order Streptomycetales; family Streptomycetaceae; genus Streptomyces; species Streptomyces diastatochromogenes. The sequence goes on from NZ_MCGQ01000043.1 coordinate 13,742, forward strand.
CCGCAGCGGCTACCGCGACATGCCGCCCAACCTCCACGACAACGTGGGCTCCTTCGTCGCCAACACCCGGGCCTGCTTCATCAACTGGGACCCGGTGGAGAAGCGGGACGTCTTCAACGGCGACTGGCGCTCCCAGTACTCCGGCGACTTCGGCGGGCGGATCGACGGGGTGGGCACGGGCGCCTGCTGACCCCGGGCCGTTGCGGACCTGCGTGGCATGCTGATCCGCATGGCTCAAGACCCGTACAGCCGTTGGTCCTTCGAGGCGGCGCGCGAGCCCGCCCGGTTCGGGGCCGGTGAGGTCGACGGCGTTCCCGGCACGGAACACGCCGTGGACGCCGACGGGACGCTGTGCGGCATTCCGGAGCAGCGGATCGTCCGTTACCGGCACCTGTTCGTCGCCCACGGCCGCCACGCCTGCCCGGAGTGCCGTCGGCAGGTGGCGGCGGCCCCGTCACAGGCGTCCGCGCAGGAACGCCTGCACGACAGGGTGGTGGCAGCCGCCCCGGGAAGCACCCGTGACGACCTGCTCTCCGCGCTGCGCACCGGCGCGAAGGTCGTGCGGTGGATCGACGGTCCGTCCGCGGGCCTGGCGCAGTACTACGTGAAGCTCGACGAGCTGCGCGACGGTGCGGAGGCCGTCGCGCAGGCGCTCGGCGCCGCCGAGTCGGTCGGTCTGGCGCAGGTCGACGACGGTCCCTGGCGGTTCACCGTCGTCCTGCCGCACGACGGTGGCCGCCCGGTCGTCGCCCGAGGACCGCAACGGCCGTAGCTGACCCCGGCGTTCGTCCCCATCCCCTCGGCCCGAGGTAGGGTCGGCGCGACGCCCGCGACCCTGACCAGGTCGTCGGAGCGCGCGCCGCCGACGAAAGCGGGGGCGCTTCACGGGGGGAGTGCTGCAAAGCTGTGTTCGAAGCTGTCTTCGGCGACGACATGTGGTTCCTGGCCGGGCTCACTGTCGTCGCCCTCGTCGTAGGGGTGACCGCGTGGGCTGCGGCCCGTCGCCGCGAGGTGGATCACGCCGTCTGGTGGCTGCCGCTGACGTTCTGCCTGACCGGTGTCCTCGGTGTCACCCTCGCGCTGCGGGGCGGTGAGGCGGGACGGGCCGAGTGTGTGATCAACCATGAGATCACCGAGCCGCTGCACACCACGCAGGGTCTGTGGAATCTGGCGATGTTCGTCCCGCTGGGCCTGTTCGGTGTCCTGGCACTGCGGCGTCCGCTTCCGGTGCTCGTCGGTGTCCTCGCGCTGCCCTGTCTCATCGAACTCGCCCAGGCCCTGGCCCCGTTCGTGAGCGGTATCTGCGACAGCGCGGATGTGGAGATGAACGTCGGTGGGGGCGTCCTGGGCGTGGCCGCCGGGCTGGTGCTGGTGCGCGGCCGCGTCGCGTGGCGTTCGTGGGCCAGGCCCACGCTGATCGTGGCCGGGGCGCTCGCCGTGGCCGGGCCCGCCGTCTTCCAGACCGCGATCACCGCGTACCACGTGGACGGTTCCAGCGTGCGTGACGCACACGGCGACGAGCGGGAGGCCGCCGAGCGCGTCATCCGTCAGGCCTTCGGCGACCGGTACCCCGTCGGATCCGTGCGCATCAGCCCCGGCATCGACGGCTACAACGGCTGGATGTCGATACAGATCGCGGACGGCTTCCCCGCTGAGCTGATGTGGCCCGGCGGACGCCACCTGACCGTGGACTTCGAGGACTCCCCGCACCCGGCGCGGTCGGGCTTCCCCGTCCCCGGCGCCACCGCACCCCACGACACCCAGGACGCGTACCGCATCGCCCACTCCTACATGACCTCCCACTACCCGTGGGCCGAGTCAGCCTCCTGGCACGACACTCGACCCGTCGGCAGCAAAGCCGAGTCCGGGTGGCTCACGTCATGGCGCTTCAAGGAGCGCGGGGTGGCGATGCCACGCAGCCTCGACGTGCGGATCAACCGCTCCGGCCGCGTCTCCCAGCTGCTGGTCGACTTCGGCCCCAAGCAGGTCGAGCTTCCCGCCCGGCTGATCTCGGCGCAGCAGGCCGAGGAGATCGTCCGCAAGGAGCAGAAGAAGAGCGGTGCCGATCTCAGCCGGCTGAGGATCCACGCCGACACCCTGAGAACCGAACGCGCCAAGGGCTGGCAGGGCCCCTGGCGCGTGGTGTGGTCCGTCCGCGTCACCGACCACCGATGCACACCCCACGGATCCGGCGCCGCCAACGGCTGCGAGCCGTACGACACGGTCCTGGACGCCGGCACCGGAGAGATCTACGGGTAATGAGGCGCCGTATGCCACGCTCCCCTCATGGCTGACGCGGACGACAACCGGCGGTACGTCTTCCTCGACCCGGACGGCACGGGCTCGGACCAGGGATGGGCGTTCGTCATCGTCGCGGCGAAGACCGGGGTGGTCTACGAGGTGCAGGGAGGCGGGGTCGGCTGTGTCCAGTACGCGCAGGAGGGCTACCTCATCCCCCTCTTCGGGCGGGGTCTCGACGAGGAGCTGAAGGAGATCTTCGTCGGCGAGCTGAAGAGGCAGGGCGCCAGGCAGTTGGACTGGCCGGTCGAGTTGCTCGACCGGCTCAGGGCCGCTGTCGCCTTCCACCTCTACGGCTCCGCGAACCGGCACGACCTGTTCCCCACCCCGCTGGCCCTCGACGAGACCCGCCTCGCCGAGATCGACGAGGCATGGGTTCCGGTCGTGACGCCTGACGGTCCGGGGGTGCTGGTCTGGGAGAACTCCGACTAGGCGGAGTAGGCGTCCTGGCCCAGATGCGTCGGCGCGAACATCCGCAGGACCGCCGGGAGTACGACCACCGACGGGCCGGGGGCCGACAGGGCCTTCGCCAGATCCTCCTCCAGAGTCTCCGGAGTCGTACGAACCCCGGGGACGCCGAAGGACTCGGCGAGGGCCACGTAGTCCGGCCGCGTGAGTTCCGTGGCCGTTGCCTGGCCGAAGGCGTCCGTCATGTACTCGCGGAGGATGCCGTAGCCGCCGTCGTCGACGATCAGCCAGGTGACCGGGAGGTCGTACTGGCGTGCCGTCGCCAGCTCGGCGATGGAGTACAGGGCTCCGCCGTCGCCCGAGACGGCCAGGACCGGGCGGGTGGGGTCCGCGGCGGCCGCGCCGAGGGCCGCCGGGAAGCCGTAGCCGAGGCCGCCGGCGCCCTGGGCGGAGTGCATGGTGTTCGCGCCGTGGGGGTCGAAGGCCGACCAGGCCCAGTACGCCAGGATCGTCATGTCCCAGCAGGAGGGGGAGCCGGCGGGGAGTGCGCGCCGGACCGAGGCCAACACGTCCTGTTCCAGGGTGAGTTCCTGGGAGGCTATGCGGTCGGCGACCTTCGCCAGCAGCTCCCGTACCCGCTCCGGTGCCGACTCGTCCGTGCGTTCCTCCACCGTCTCCAGCAGGGCCTGGAGGGCCAGGCGGGCGTCCGCGTGGATGCCGAGGGCCGGGTGGTTGGACTCCAGCTTGCCGAGGTCGGCCTCGACCTGGATGACGCGGCCCCGGGGCTTGAACGTGTGGTAGTTGGAGGAGAGTTCGCCCAGGCCCGAGCCGACCACCAGGAGGACGTCCGCGTCCTCCAGGAAGTCCGTGGTGTGGCGGTCCTCCAGCCAGGACTGGAGGGAGAGGGGGTGCGTCCAGGGGAAGGCACCCTTGCCGCCGAACGTGGTGACCACGGGGGCGTCGAGCTTCTCGGCCAGCTGCAGCAGCTTCCCCGAGGCGTCCGAGCGTACGACTCCGCCGCCCGCGATGATCGCCGGGCGGGCGGCGCGGGACAGCAGGTCCGCCGCCACCGCCGTGAGTTCGGGGCGCGGGACCAGGTCGTCCGGGGTCGCGTCCATCGCCGTCACCACCGGCAACGACGTCTCCGCCAGCAGCACGTCCTGCGGGATCTCCACCCACACCGGGCCGTGCGGGGCCGTCAGGGCCGACTGCCAGGCCGCCGCGATGGCCGAGGGGATCTGGGACTGGGTGCGGACCGTGTGGACCGACTTGACGACGCCCCGGAAGGAGGCGGACTGGTCGGGGAGTTCGTGCAGGTAGCCGTGGCGGCCGCCGCCCAGGCCCGCCGTCGGGATCTGGCTGCTGATCGCCAGGACGGGGGCGGAAGCGGCGGCGGCTTCCTGCAGCGCGGCCAGCGAGGTCAGCGCGCCCGGGCCCGTCGACAGCAGCAGCGGAGCCGCCTCACCGGTGATCCTGCCGTACGCGTCCGCCGCGAAGCCCGCGTTGTTCTCCACCCGCAGGCCGATGTAGCGGAGCGCCGAGCGGCGCAGGGCGTCGAACATGCCGAGGGCGTGCTGGCCGGGCAGGCCGAAGACGGTGGTCGCGCCGAGCCCGGCCAGGGTTTCCACGACCAGGTCTCCGCCGTTGCGCCCGGGGGGCGGGTTCAGCGCGGTCGAGATCTGTGCCGCCGTCGGGCGGAGTACCAGGTCGTGGTCGTGAGTCACTGCGCTTACGCGTCCTTCCGGGCCGCCGCGATCTGGCGGCTCATGATGGTGGTCAGTTCGTACGCCGTGTGGGAGGCCGCCACCGACGTGATCTCCGCGTGGTCGTACGCGGGAGCCACCTCGACGACGTCCGCCGACACCAGGTTGCACGATGCCAGCCCCCGCAGGATCTCGAGGAGTTCGCGGGAGGTCATACCGCCGGCCTCGGGGGTGCCGGTGCCGGGCGCGTGGGCCGGGTCGAGGCAGTCGATGTCGATGGAGATGTACAGCGGGCGGTCCCCGATGCGCTGGCGCAGCTGGTCGGCGACCTCGTCGGCGCCGCGGCGGTAGATGTCCGCGGAGGTGACGATGCCGAAGCCCATCTTCTCGTCGTCGGTGAGGTCCTGCTTGCCGTACAGCGGGCCGCGGGTACCGACGTGGGACAGCGCCGAGGTGTCGAGGATGCCCTCCTCGACCGCGCGGCGGAACGGGGTGCCGTGCGTGTACTCGGCGCCGAAGTAGGTGTCCCAGGTGTCCAGGTGCGCGTCGAAGTGGAGCAGGGCCACCGGGCCGTGCTTCTTCGCGACCGAGCGCAGGAGGGGCAGCGCGATGGTGTGGTCGCCGCCCAGGGTCATCAGGCGGGCGCCGGTGCCGAGGAGGTCGTCGGCGGCGGCCTCGATGGTCTCCACGGCCTCGTTGATGTTGAACGGGTTGACGGCGATGTCGCCGCCGTCCGCGACCTGGGCGAGCGCGAACGGCGACGCGTCCTGCGCCGGGTTGTACGGGCGCAGCAGCCGGGACGCCTCGCGGATGGCGTTGCCGCCGAAGCGGGCGCCCGGCCGGTACGAGACGCCGGAGTCGAACGGCACACCCACGACGGCGACGTCGGCGGTGCCGACCTCGTCCAGGCGGGGCAGCCGGGCGAAGGTCGCGGGTCCGGCGTACCGCGGGATGCGGGAGGAGTCGACGGGGCCGCGGGGCGTCTCGTTGCTGCTCATAGTGAAATGCCTTCTTTCTTGCGCTTCGTCGCGCATGTACTGCTTTCCCTATGACTCTACTGGTGAGCCGGGACCGGTTCGGACGCGAGTTCGGGGGACCGTCCCGCCAGGCGCTCGCGCCAGGTGGTGAGGACGGCCTCGTCGGTGGGCCTGGTCGCCAGGGAAACGGCGACGTAGGCGGCGAGGGAGGCGAGCAGGCCGTAGTAGACGGGCTCGTTGGCGAGGATGCCGTAGCCCGCCATCAGGCCGATCACGGCGAGGCCGCCGACGATCACGGAGGCCAGCGCGCCCTGCACGGTGCCGCGCTTCCACAGCAGGCCGCCGAGGATCGGGACGAGCAGGCCGCCGACCAGGAGGTTGTAGGCGACGGTCAGGGCCTCGACGACGTTGTTCAGCGCGATCGCGGTGCCGATCACCGCGACGCCCATGACCAGGATGAAGACGCGGTTGCCCTTGACCTCGTCGTGCTCGTCGCCGTCCCGGCGCACCGCGCCCCGCAGCCGGGACCAGATGTCGTTGTTGGCGACCGTGGCGCAGGCGATCAGGGCGCCGGAGGACGTCGACATCACGGCGGCGAGGGCGGCGGCCAGCACCAGACCGCGCACACCGATGGGCAGCTCGTCCTTGACGATGGTCGCGAAGGCGTCGTCGGGGCTGCCGAGCTTGGGGTAGAGGACCTTGGCGGCCGTGCCGATGACGGCACCGGCGAGGGCGTAGGCCAGACAGTAGGTGCCGGCCACCGTGCCGCCCCACTTCGCCGTCCGGTCGCCGCGGGCGGTGAACACGCGCTGCCAGATGTCCTGGCCGATCAGCATGCCGAAGGTGTAGATCAGCACGTAGGTGAAGATCGTCTCGCCGCCGATGCCCAGCGGGTCGAAGTACGACGTGGGCAGCTTGGCCTTCATCTCGGAGAAGCCGCCGGCCTTGACCACCGCGATGGGCAGCAGCAGGAGCAGCACGCCGATCGTCTTGACGACGAACTGCACCATGTCGGTCAGCGTGATGGACCACATGCCGCCGAGCGTCGAGTACGCGACGACGATCGAGCCGCCGAGGATGATCGCGACCGTGCGGTTCATGTCGAAGAGCACGTCGAAGATGGTGGCGTAGGCGATGGTCGAGGTGACGGCGAGCATCAGGGTGTACGCCCACATGACCACACCGGAGATGACACCGGCCCGGCCGCCGTAGCGCAGGTCCAGCATCTCGGAGACGGTGTAGACCTTCAGGCGGGCGATGCGCGCGGAGAAGAAGACCGACAGGGCCAGCAGGCCGAGGCCGATGGTGAAGACCATCCAGGCGCCGGAGAGGCCGTACTGGTAGCCGAGGCCGACGCCGCCGATGGTGGACGCGCCGCCGAGGACGATCGCGGCCATGGTGCCGGAGTACATGGCGGGGCCGAGGCGGCGGCCGGCCACCAGGAACTCGCTCTTCGACTTGGCGCGGCGCATGCCCCACCAGCCCATGGCCAGCATCCCGGCCAGGTAGACGACGATCACTGTGTAGTCGACGGCCATGTGGGGCCCTCCTTCGCGCACGGTCGGTGGCGTGTCGTGCAGAGACGTATGGGGGTTCCTGAGAGGAGCGCCGGCAGCTGATCGCGGGGACATCCGCCCGTACCCGCGGCTGCCGTGCTGACTTGACACTAGGTGGCCGGAAAGCGACTGCGAAGTGTACGTTTCATCCATACGAACGGGGCGGGATGGAGGAAACGCACACCATGCCGGAGACGATCACCCCAGCCGTCCCACCGACCCCACCGGTCCCGCTCTCGGCCCTGCTGGCCCGCGAGGACCTGGCCCTGCGGCAGATCGCGGGCCCCTCGGACCCGGACATCGTGATCCACTGGGCGCACACCTCGGAGATGGCCGACCCGTACCCGTATCTGCTGGGCGGCGAGCTGCTGCTCACGGCCGGGGTGCACATCCCGGAGGCGGCGGGCTCGGGGACCTACTTCGACGACTACGTCTCCCGGATCGTGGCCGCGGGCGGGGCGGCCCTCGGCTTCGGTCTGGCACCCGTGCACGACACGGTCCCGCGCGCCCTGGTCGCCGCCTGCGACGCCTACGGCCTCCCCCTCCTGGAGGTCCCGCCGCAGACGACCTTCTCGGGCGTGGCCCGCGCGGTCTGGCAACTGATGGCCCAGGCCCGCCTGGCCGAACTCCGCCGCGTCACGGAAGCTCAGCAGAGCCTCGCCGCCGCGGCCTCCCGCCCCGACCCGATCCCCTCGGTCCTACGCCAACTCGCCCAACGCCTTGGCGGCCACGCGATCCTCTACGGCCCCGACGGCACGGAGATCGCGGGGGCGGGCCGNNGAGATCGCGGGGGCGGGCCGGGAGCCGGCGGAGGGGGTCCGGCAGGCCCTGGCGGGACTGGCGGGGGTGGTACGGCCGACGGGCCGGGGAACTCCCGGGCCGGAGCACGAGCCGGACGGCACCCTCGCGGCCGCACACCCGACCCGCACCGACGCCACCCTCACCGCCCCCGGCTCCCGTCCCACAGCCACCCCCTCCTCGTCCTCCACCGCCACCACCCCGAAAGTTCCCACCACCACCCCGAAAGCCGCCGCAACCGCCACCACGCCGAAGGCTCCCGCCACCCCCGCCACCCGACCCGCCCCCAC
>NZ_MCGQ01000044.1 GCF_002242805.1 Streptomyces diastatochromogenes
GCGTGTTCAGCAGGTCCATGAGGTCCGATCCTGTCCTACGGGACCGCTCCGGGCCAAGGAGACTTTGCACAACGAAGGCCGATCACCGTGTGGGTATTGCCACACCCTGGGTGACCGGTCGTGCCGCTAGGGTCTGTCCGCTACCTACAAAAGCCCCGGAGGACCCATGGCGTTCGGCTGGATCGACGAGCAGGCCGAGGCGCGCCGCCGCGCCGGACTCGTACGGACCCTGCGCCCGCGCCCCGCCGACTCGCCGCTGCTGGACCTGGCGAGCAACGACTATCTGGGCCTCGCTCACCACCCCGAGGTCATTGAGGGTGCGGCCGGGGCCGCCCGTACCTGGGGCGGCGGCGCCACCGGCTCCCGGCTGGTCACCGGCACCACCGAGCTGCACACGGAGCTGGAGCGCGAACTGGCGGACTTCTGCGGCTTCGAGGCGGCTCTGGTCTTTTCGTCCGGTTATGCCGCGAACCTCGCCGCGGTCACCGCGCTCGGCCCGCACGGCTCGCTGATCGTGTCCGACGCGGGCAACCACGCCTCGCTCATCGACGGCTGCCGGCTCGCCCGGGGCACCACGCAGGTGGTCGGGCACGCCGACCCGGAGGCCGTGGACAAGGCGCTCGGCACGCACGGGGGAGAGGCGATCGTCGTCTCCGACACCGTGTTCTCCGTCGACGGTGACGCGGCGCCGCTGGCCGCGCTGGCCGAGGCGTGCCGGGCGCACGGCGCGGGGCTGGTCGTCGACGACGCCCACGGTCTCGGCGTGTTGGGCGACGGCGGCCGGGGCGCCCCGCACGCGGCCGGCCTCGCGGGCGCCGCGGACGTGGTCGTCACGGCCACGCTGTCCAAGTCGCTGGGCAGCCAGGGCGGGGTGGTGCTGGGTCCGGCCCGGGTGATCGCCCACCTGGTCAACGCGGCCCGGACGTTCATCTTCGACACGGGTCTGGCCCCCGCGGCCGCGGGCGCGGCGCTGGCGGCGCTGCGGCTGCTGCGGCGCGAACCGGCGCGGGCGGAACGGGCCCGCGAGGTCGCCGCCGAACTGCACGCACGCCTGACCGCCGCGGGTCTGGAAGCGGTACGTCCGGACGCCGCGGTGGTCTCGGTGCGGGCTCCGTCCCCGGAGCAGGCCGTGCGCTGGGCGGCCGACTGCCGAACGGCAGGCCTGGCCGTGGGCTGCTTCCGTCCTCCTTCCGTGCCCGACGGCATCTCACGGCTGAGGCTGACCGCCCGCGCGGACCTCTCCGGGGCCGAGATCGAACGCGCTGTACGTGTGATCGGCGAGACGCGACCATGAGTCGGCGTGACACGGCCGGGCATCGCGCGAAAGTGATCGGATCTGATCAGTAGGGATCGGTCGGGTCGATCGGGTCGGGTCCGAACGGGATCATCGGAGCGCGGTCACGAAGCCCGCCCAGCTCCCGGGGGAGAAGAGCAGCGCGGGTCCGGCCGGCTTCTTGGAGTCGCGCACGGCGAGCAGCCCGGCCCAGGGGCCGGAGTGCGGCCGGGCCGTCTCCACGCAGTTGTTGGCTCCCGTGCTGTAGCTGCTGCGCAGCCAGCGCACGTCGTGCAGATCGGTACTGGCAGGGACGTTCCGAGGCAGTGCTGGCATGGTGCCTCCTTACGCGCCGTCGCCTATCCCGGCGATGTAATCCAACGAGTCCTCGGGTGAAAGGGCGTGGATCTGAAGGGTGTTGAAGGCCTCCAGGTAGGCCTTGAGGTCTTCTTTCCGTTCCAGGTAGAGGCTACTCGTCAACTGGTCGAGAACAACCACATCCAGATCAGAAGTGCTCTGAAATGAGAAAATAACGAAAGGTCCGGTGAGGCCGACATGCGCACCGGCGGCGAACGGGAGCACCTGGAGGCGCACTTGGGGCAGGCGGGCGCACTCGACCAGCCGGGCCAGCTGCCGCGCCATCACCTCAGGGCCGCCGATCTCGCGCCGCAGCACCGCCTCGTCCAGTACGGCGCTCAGCTCCAGCGGCGGATCGGCGCGCAGCACGTCCTGCCTGGCCAGCCGCACCTCCACCAGCGCGTCCAGCCGCTCCTCGTCCACCCCGTCCAGGGCCGCCCGGGTGACCGCGCGGGCGTATTCGGGCGTCTGCAGAAGACCGGGAACCACCGTGGTCTCCAGGGTGCGCATCCCGGTCGCCTGTGACTCCAGGCTGATGAAATCGCGATAGGTGGGCGGCAGGATGCCACGGTAGGCGTGCCACCAGCGACTGCGGCCGCCCGCCTCTTCCGACCCTGCCAACATCAGCAGCAACTCACGCAGTTGGCCGTCACGTTCCCCGTAGGCGTCGAGGAGTAACCGCACATCGGCCGGTTTCACCCCGCTGGCGCCGGTCTCGATGCGGCTCACCTTCGACTGGTGCCAGCCCACGAGACGGGCCGCCTCACCGCTGGTGAGCCCCGCCCCGGTGCGCAGTGCACGCAGTTCGGCGCCCAGTTTGCGGCGCCGTACCGCGGGACCGTTCTGCATGGGTTACTCCTTACTCCAACCGGGCCGCCCAAATACGGTCTCGCGTCGTAGAGTTCACCGCTTTGAGCGACAGATATATGCATATCTTGGTGGATCGCTCCCCTGACCGGCCCGGTGATGGCAGTCTGGCGAACAAGCACCAGTCCGGGACCGTACTCGAACCATCCGCTCCTCGTCGGACTCCGGTCCCGTGGGAAAGGGACGACGTCGCCATGGCAGACCATCTGGAAGCATCCGTCACTCTGCCGAGCGATCCCGCCTCGGTCTCCGCGGCCCGCTCCTACGTGGTAGGCACCCTCGCGGAATGGGGCCTGCCGTCGGACACCGAAGTGGCCGACACCGTGCGGCTCATCGTCTCCGAGCTGGCCACCAACGCCGTACAGCACACCTTCGGCCAGTCACCCACCTTCACGGTCGACATCGCGCTGGACCGTGACGAACACCTGCGCATCGGCGTCACGGACAGTCATCCGCGCTTTCCGAAGAGACTGCCCGCCGCCGTCCAGCAGGACAACGGGCGCGGCATGGTCATCATCCGCTGGCTCACCGCCGAGTGCGGCGGCAGACTCCGCGTGCGCCCCACCCGCGAGGGCGGCAAGACGGTCTCCATCGAACTCCCCTGGACCATCCCGGCCGAGCCGGTCACGGCCGGCCAGGAGCCCTGAAACGCAGAAGCGCCCCTGGGCCCAGCATGGGGCGTGCAGCCCGACCAGGCCGACGTGACCACCGCCTTCGGCCCGCCGTCAGTGTTGTTCGGCGGCACCAATCCGCTCTACGGAAAGACGCTCGGTCACCTGACCGAGGACCCCGCGCAGCCGACGGCCGTCGACCCCACTCGGTCGGGGGACGGTTCACACGGACGGTCGCTGACGTACCGGCGTCTGCCGGGCGCGGCCGAACGCCCCGTGCAGCAGGGCCCGGAACGCCTCCGCCGCCGGAGTGGCCTCCTCGGCGCGGAAGGCGACCGAGATCGTACGGCGCAGCCGTCCCGCCTCCAGCGGCCGCACCCCGACCGGAGTGACCGCGGTCCGCGCCACCATCTCCGGTACGACGGCCACCCCGAGCCCGGCGCTGACCAGCGCGCACACCACGGCGTACCCGGGGGTCGGCACCAGCAGCGCGGGAGTGGCGCCCGCCTCGGCGAGCAGGGCCTCCACCTCCCGGCGGGCCGGATGGTGCGGGGCCATGCTGATCAGCGGCTGCCCCGCAAGTTGCTCCAGCGGCAGCCGGGACGAGGCACTGCTCAGCGCGTGCCCCGGAGCCGTCACCAGCACCAGCTCCTCCACCAGGACCGGCTCCAGAGAGACCGAGGCCGGCACCGGAGCGGCCTCGCCCGGGTGGTAGGCGTGGGTCAGTGCCAGATCCACCTCACCGGCCGCCACCGCCGCGACCCCGGCCGGCGGGTCGTAGTCGGCGACCGACAGCTCGACATCCGGGTGTGCCCGGCGGAACGCGCTCAGCGCGGGTGGCAGCAGATGGACGCCCGCGGTCGGGAAGGTGCCGAGCCGCAGCACCCCGCCCGACAGTCCGGTCAGCCGGGCCAGTTCGTGCCGGGCCTGTTCCAGCTCGTCCAGCACCCGCCGGGCCCGCGCCACCAGCACCTCGCCCGCCTCGGTCAGCCGGGCCCCGCGGTGATGCCGTACCAGCAGCGCCGTGCCCGCCTCCCGCTCCAGCTTCGCCAGCTGCTGGGAGAGGGCGGGCGGTGTGTAGCCGAGCCGGTCGGCGGCCCGTGTGATGGAGCCCGCCTCCGCCACGGCGACCAGAGCGGCCAGCCGCGTGGGGTCGTACATGGGACCAGCCTAAAGCATTGCTTAATGCTGGCCATTCTCATTCGAAATACCTGCTGAAGGCCGCACCCGTGCACTCTGGCCGTATGGACGGACAGCTCATCGCCTTCACCGGGATCGCCGCCGGACTCGTCGCCATGCCGGGCGCCGACTTCACGGTGGTCGTACGCAACGCCCTGGTCTCCCGCCGCGCCGGCGCGGTCTGCGGGCTCGGCATCGCGGGCGGCCTCCTCGTGCACACCACGCTGGCGGTGGCCGGAGTCGCGGCCGTGCTGGTCGCCGTACCCGCGCTCTTCCGCGCGCTGCAGCTGCTGGGCGGCGTCTATGTGCTGCAGCTCGGTGTGCGGACCCTGTGGTCGCTGCGCCGGCCGGCCGCCGCCCCCGCCGAGGAGGCGCCGTCGGCCGCGCACCCGCTGCGGCAGGGCTTCGTCACCAACGTCCTCAACCCGAAGGCCTCGCTGACCTTCCTCAGCCTGCTGCCCCAGTTCGTGCCGTCCGGCGGCTCCGCCCTGCCCAGGACGCTGCTGCTCGCGCTGATCGTCTGCACACTGGCGCTGGCGTGGTTCCAGGTGGTGGCCCTGCTGGTGGACCGGCTCGGCAGGTGGCTGCGCCGGCCCCGGGCCGCCCGCATGCTGCAGGCGGGCACCGGGACGGCGCTCACGGCCCTGGGAGCGGCCCTGCTGCTGGAGCCGCTCCTGGCCTGACCCCGGGTCAGCTGACCCGGCCGTACCAGACGCTCTTGCTCCAGATCTTCTCCAGCCGGACCACGGACCCCGTCTTCGGGGCGTGCCAGATCTTGCCCTTCCCGGCGTAGATGCCGACGTGGTAGACGCTCGAACCCGAGTGGAAGAACACCAGGTCTCCGGCCTTGCGACTCTTGGCCGAGATGTGGTGCGTCTTGTTGTACTGCTGGGCGGCCGTACGGGGCAGCTTCTTGCCCGCCTTCTTGAACGAGTACTGCGTCAGCCCCGAGCAGTCGAACCGGCGCGGTCCGGTCGCCCCGTACTGGTACGGGGAGCCCTTCTTGGAGGCCGCGATCTGCAGTGCTTTCGTCGCCGTGCCGGCGGCCGAGGCATCGGTGGCGAGGCCCGGGACCACGATCGAGCCGCCCACGGCGGCGAGGGTGAGGGCCGAGGCCGTACCGGCCCTGGCCATGAGCGACGGGACACGATTGAGCGCAGTCATGCGCAACCCTTCGTCAGCCGCCTGTGAAGGATGACCTGTCGGATTCGGGCTGGCGAAGTTGCCCGGCCGCGTTGCCACGGCTTCACCCCAAGGGCTGCTCGGCCCGACCGTCCGTCAGTGCGACGAACGTCCGTTCCGGCGACCCGTCTTGCCTGGGTCCTCCACTCCTGCCGATCCACTCCGTCGACCGGTCATCCGGGGCGGCGGCAGGACTCGGCGTCCGCCCGGATCGCCCCGCCGCGGTGGCGGGGGCTTGTCGTCAGACAGGGATCTTCCTTCACAGAAGTCGGAAAATCCCAATGGAACCGGGGGTTTGTGGCGTTACTCACCACTCGCCCGTTCGGGTGGACAGTGCTGTGTTCGAGTCACCGTCAGATCCCGCACGTAGCCCCGGACCTGGGACGAAGCGCTTTCCCGCTGACCTTGAACCGGCGTACTGCGCAAGCGGAAAGACCCCGAAAAATCTCTGAAGATACGCCGGCCGGGGGTACGTCGTTCGGGCCGTTTGGAGTCCGGCCCCGACGGGTCCGTCGACACGCGGGTCCCGTCGGGCCGGACGAGCGTCCGGATCAGCCCACGCAGTCCGGCGGGAGCACGACGCGAGCGGTACGGCGCTCGCCGTCGAGCACCCTCAAGGCCCGTGCCAGCGTGTCCCCATGCAGCTCCGTCTCGCCGCGCTGGTGCATGAGGGTCAGCGCGTCGCGCAGCTCGGACGCCTTGCGCACCAGGGCCTGCGCCGCGCGCAGCCCGCGGTAGGTGTCCCCGGACTGCGCCGGGTTGATCCGGCCCAGCAGGTCGACCGCCTCCAGGTAACGGTCGATCAACTCGCCCTCGGCACGCGTCAGCGCGGGCAGCGGCGGAAGCTCCGGTGGCAGCATCGGGCGGCTCACCCCGCGTCCCGTGCGCCGGGGGTGTCCCTGCGGCTCGGGACGATGCCGTCCACCAGGCCGTACGCCAGTGCGCCCGGCGCGTCCAGCACCAGGTCCCGCTCCAGGTCCTGCTGGACCTGCTCCGCGGTGCGCCCGGTGTGCCGTACGAGCATCCCCTCCATCAGGGTGCGCATCCGGGCCAGCTCCTCCGCCTGGATGACGAGGTCGCTCGGCTGACCCTGGGCCGGCTCGGGCAGCGCGGGCTGTTCCAGCACCACGCGCGCGCCCGGCAGCGTGAACCGCTTCCCCGGTGTCCCGGCCGCGAGCAGCACCGCGGCGGCCGCGGCGGCCTGGCCCAGGCAGTAGGTCTCCACGTCGCAACTGACGTACTGCATCGTGTCGTAGACCGCGGTCATGGCGGTGAACGAGCCGCCCGGGCAGTTGAGGTACAGCGTGATGTCCCGGTCCGGCGCCGCGTGTTCGAGCTGCATGAACTGCGTGACCAGGTCCGTCGCCGCCGTGTCGTCGAGCGGTGTCCCGAGGAAGACGACCCGGCTCTCGAACAGCTTCGAGTAGGGATCCAGCGTGCGGTGGCCCGTGCCGGTGCGCTCGGTGAACTCGGGCAGGACGTGACGGGCGGTCGGTCGGCTCATGGGCATACCCCTCCTCGCGACGGGACACCGGCGGCCCCGCTTCTGTAAAAAATGTACAGGACGTACGTGACGTTATGATGGGGACATGGCCTACGAGATTCCGGTGACACAAGCCAGGGCTGAGCTCGCCGACCTGATCAACCGGGTGGTGTACGGCGGTGAGCGCGTCGTCGTGACCCGGCACGGCAAGCCGCTGGTCGCGCTGGTCTCGGCCGCGGATCTGGAGCGGCTCGACGCCCTCGACTCCCTCGACGAGCCGGCCGAGGAGCAGGTGGTCACCTCGGTGTCCCGCGTCCGCGAGGTCACGCCCGCGGCCCAGGAGCGGCAGCGCTTCGGGATCGCGGCCGAGCATCGGGGGCCCGGCGTCTCGTAGCCGGGTATGCGCGCGCCTATCGCGCGGTCATGTGTTGATCAAGGTCCGGTTAACGTCGTTGAAACTCCGGCGAACTAGCCTGCCGATCCACGCCACCAGGGGTTTTTCTGCCCACGTTGATCACGTTCGGGCAAATTTGTCTGTGTGTTACATCTATCCCGTTGTGGTGGCTGCGGCAACCGGACCCCGCACGGTCCGGAGCAAGGACTGTGAGGTGGGACGTGCAACTGACCCCGCACGAGCAAGAGAGGCTGCTGATCCATGTGGCAGCCGATGTGGCCGAGAAGCGCAGGGCCCGTGGCCTCAGGCTCAACCACCCCGAAGCGGTCGCCCTCATCACGTCGCACATCCTCGAGGGAGCGCGTGACGGCCGTACTGTCGCCGAGCTGATGTCCTCCGGTCGCAAGCTCCTCACCAGGGACGACGTCATGGACGGGGTCCCGGAGATGATCCACGACGTACAGGTCGAGGCCACCTTCCCGGACGGCACCAAGCTCGTCACCGTCCACGAACCGATCATCTGAGGGGGCCGCGATGATTCCCGGAGAGGTTCTTTTCGCGGACGGCCCGGTCGTCTACAACGAGGGCCGCGAGGTCACCACGCTGACCGTCCTCAACGCCGCCGACCGGCCCGTCCAGGTCGGCTCCCACTACCACTTCGCCGAGGCCAACCCCGGCCTGGAGTTCGACCGGACCGTCGCGCACGGCAAGCGGCTGAACATCGCCGCCGGCACCGCCGTACGCTTCGAGCCCGGCATCCCCGTCGCCGTCGAACTCGTCCCCCTCGCCGGCGCCCGGATCGTGCCCGGACTGCGCGGCGAGACCGGAGGTGCCCTCGATGCCTGAGATCTCCCGCGCCGCCTACGCCGACCTGTTCGGCCCCACCACCGGCGACCGCATCCGGCTCGCCGACACCGACCTGCTGATCGAGATCGAGGAGGACCGCTCCGGCGGCCCCGGGCTCGCCGGTGACGAGGCGGTCTTCGGCGGTGGCAAGGTCATCCGCGAGTCCATGGGCCAGTCGCGTGCCACGCGCGCGGACGGCACCCCCGACACGGTCATCACCGGTGTCGTCATCGTCGACCACTGGGGGATCGTCAAGGCCGACGTCGGCATCCGCGACGGCCGGATCACCGGCATCGGCAAGGCGGGCAACCCCGACACGATGGACGGGGTCCATCCGGATCTGGTCATCGGTCCGGAGACCGAGGTCATCGCGGGCAACGGGCGCATCCTGACCGCCGGCGCCATCGACGCGCACGTCCACTTCATCTGCCCGCAGATCGCCGACGAGGCGCTCGCCTCCGGCGTCACCACCCTGGTCGGCGGCGGCACCGGACCGGCCGAGGGCTCCAAGGCGACCACCGTGACGCCCGGTCCCTGGCACCTGGCCCGGATGCTGGAGGCGATGGAGCAGTACCCGCTCAACATCGGCTTCCTCGGCAAGGGCAACACCGTCTCGCACGAGGCGATGCTCTCCCAGATCCGCGGCGGCGCCCTGGGCCTCAAGCTGCACGAGGACTGGGGGTCCACCCCGGCCGTCATCGACGCGTCCCTGACCGTCGCCGAGCGCACCGGCATCCAGGTCGCCATCCACACCGACACCCTCAACGAGGCCGGTTTCGTCGGCGACACCCTCGCCGCGATCGCCGGCCGGGGCATCCACGCGTACCACACCGAGGGCGCCGGCGGCGGGCACGCGCCGGACATCATGACCGTGGTCTCCGAGCCGCACGTGCTGCCCAGTTCGACCAACCCGACGCGGCCGTACACCGTCAACACCGCCGAGGAACACCTCGACATGCTGATGGTGTGCCACCACCTCAACCCGGCCGTCCCCGAGGACCTGGCGTTCGCCGAGTCCCGGATCCGGCCGTCCACCATCGGCGCGGAGGACGTCCTCCACGACCTCGGCGCGATCTCGATCATCTCCTCCGACTCCCAGGCCATGGGCCGGGTCGGCGAGGTCATCCTGCGCACCTGGCAGACCGCGCACGTGATGAAGCGGCGGCGGGGCGCGCTGCCCGGCGACGGGCAGGCGGACAACCGGCGGGTACGGCGGTACGTCGCCAAGTACACGATCAACCCGGCGCTCGCCCAGGGCCTGGCCCGCGAGGTCGGTTCCGTCGAGACCGGCAAGCTCGCCGACCTGGTGCTGTGGGAGCCCGCGTTCTTCGGGGTCAAGCCGCACCTCGTCATCAAGGGCGGCCAGATCGCGTACGCGCAGATGGGTGACGCCAACGCCTCCATCCCGACGCCGCAGCCGATCCTGCCGCGGCCGATGTACGGGGCGATCGGCCGGGCACCGGCCGCCAACTCGTTCAACTTCGTGGCACCGCTGGCCATCGAGGACGGGCTGCCGGAGCGCCTTCAGCTGGGCAAGCGCTTCGTCGCCATCGACTCGACGCGCGGGGTGACCAAGGCGGACATGCGGGAGAACGACGCGCGTCCCCAGGTGCGGGTCGACCCCGACAGCTTCGCCGTGCACATCGACGGCGAGCTGGTCGAGGCGGCACCGGCCGCCGAACTGCCCATGGCCCAGCGCTACTTCCTCTTCTGATGTCCAGGGCAGCACTGCTCGTCCTGGCCGACGGCCGCTTCCCCGCCGGAGGGCATGCGCACTCCGGCGGGGCGGAGGCCGCTGTCAAGGCGGGCCGGATCACCTCCGCCGCGAGCCTGGAGGACTTCTGCCGGGGCCGGCTGCACACCGCCGGGCTGGTCGCGGGCGCGCTGGCGGCCGCCGCCGCCCTCGGCGT
The DNA here is from genome assembly GCF_002242805.1 of Streptomyces diastatochromogenes. GTDB lineage: Bacteria > Actinomycetota > Actinomycetes > Streptomycetales > Streptomycetaceae > Streptomyces > Streptomyces diastatochromogenes. Next base: position 10,103 of record NZ_MCGQ01000044.1, read on the forward strand.
CGAGCCCCGGGAGCTGGACGCGGCCGCGGACGCCCGTACGCCCTCGCCCGCGCTGCGGGGCGCCGCGCGCAGGCTCGGCCGGCAGCTGATGCGGGCCGCCCGGGCGAGCTGGCCGTCGGCCGAACTCGACGCGCTGGCAGGGGAGTTCCCCAAGGGTGCCCATCAGCCGGTCGTGCTCGGGGTGGCGGCGAGGGCGGCCGGTCTCGGCCCCGCGGATGCCGCGTACTGCGCCGCGTACGAGAGCGTGAGCGGGCCGGCGACTGCCACCGTGCGGTTGCTGAGCCTCGACCCGTTCGACGCGACGGGGGTTCTGGCCCGGTTGGCTCCGGAGCTGGATCGCGTCGCGGATGCGGCGGTGGAGGCGGCGCGAAGGGTGCTCGACGAGGGTGTCGATGCGCTGCCTGCGGCTTCGGGGCCCGTGCTGGAGATCGGCGCGGAGTGGCATGCCGCCTGGCCCGTGCGCCTGTTCGCGTCATAGATCTTCCCACCCACCCGCCCGACTCGGTTGGGCAACGAGTGGCCGTCCCCAGACTCAGCCTCTCAACCATTGGAGCCGTACATGCACCTCGACCACACCCACCACGGCCCCGCCGCCGTCAGCGCGGACGCTCATCGACCCGACGGAACCCGCCGTGCGCTGCGCATCGGGCTCGGCGGGCCCGTCGGGTCCGGTAAGACCGCGACCGTCGCCGCCCTGTGCCGGGCCCTGCGCGACGAGCTGTCCCTCGCCGTCGTCACGAACGACATCTACACGCGCGAAGACGCCGAGTTCCTGCTCCGCGAGGCCGTGCTGCCGCCCGAGCGGATCACGGCCGTGGAGACCGGCGCGTGCCCGCACACCGCGATCCGCGACGACATCTCCGCCAACCTCGAGGCCGTGGAGGACCTGGAGGACGAGGTCGGGCCGCTGGACCTGATCCTCGTGGAGTCCGGCGGGGACAATCTCACCGCCACCTTCTCCAAGGGGCTCGTGGACGCGCAGATCTTCGTGATCGACGTCGCCGGCGGCGACGACATCCCGCGCAAGGGCGGACCCGGCGTCACCACCGCCGACCTGCTCGTCGTCAACAAGACCGACCTCGCGCCGTACGTCGGCTCCGACCTCGCCCGGATGGCCGCCGACGCCAAGGCGCAGCGGGCCGAACTCCCGGTCGTCTTCCAGTCGTTGCGCGCGGAGCCCGGAGTCACGGACGTGGCGGCGTGGGTGCGGGGGCGGCTCACCGCGTGGGCGGCATGACGGCGACCGGCGTCCGGGCGCAGGCGCGGATCGTCGCCCGTGCCGACGGACGCGGCGGCACGGCGCTGCCCGTGCTGGACGGCGAGGGTCCGCTGGCGCTGCGCCGCACCCGGGCCGGCGGCGACGAGGCGCGGGTGATGGTCGTCGGCGCGATGAGCGGCCCGCTCGGCGGCGACCGCTTCTCGCTGGACACGCGGGTGGAGGAGGGCGCCCGGTTGCACGTCGGGTCGGCCGCCGCCACCATCGCGCTCCCGGGGCAGGCGAAGGGCGAGGCGCACTACGACGTACGGCTCGACGTGGCCGACGGCGGCGAGCTGCGCTGGCTGCCCGAGCAGCTGATCTCGGCCGGCGGCAGCGACCTGTACGTCACCACCCGGGCCGAACTCGCCGCCGGGGCACGGCTCGTGCTGCGCGAGGAGCAGGTGCTCGGGCGGGTCGGGGAGGAACCCGGGCGGCTCACCAGCCGGCTCACGGTGCGGGTCGCGGGCCGGACCGTGCTGGACCAGCAGCTGTCCTGCGGGCCCGGGGCGCCGGGCGGCTGGGACGGGCCCGCCGTGCTCGCCGGACACCGGTCGGTGGGCCAACTGGTCGTCGTACGGCCCGAGTTCGCCGAGCAGCCGGTGGCGGCGCGGATGCTGGGGGAGTGCGCCGCGCTGGTTCCGCTCGCGGGACCCGCCGTACTCGTCAGCGCCGTGGCCCCCGACGCGCTCGCGCTGCGGCGGCTGCTGGACGACGCGCTGACCCGGTTGGCCTGAAATGGCGCATGCCCCGCTCAGCGGGACGTGATCGTCCGTTTATCGGATTGGTAAAGAAACGTCTGCGACCCCTGTTCTCAGACGGCTCACAGCCGAGAGGATCCCCGCCTGACCACTTGTAGAACTGTGTTGGGGGAGGGGCCCACTTGAGGGACAACAGACCGAAGAGCCGCCTGCTGGCGCTCGGCTCGGCCGGAGCACTCGTCACCGCGACCCTGATAGCCGGCGCGGTGTCGGCACCCGCGGCCAGCGCCGACAGCCGCCACGGACAGGATCGCGAGGCCAGGGGCGCCGCGATCGCCGCCGCCCGCGCCGCCAAGGCCGGCATCGACTGGCAGGACTGCCCCGCCGACTGGGGCCTGGAGAAGCCCATCAAGTGCGGCTGGGTCTCCGTACCGCTCGACTACGCCAAGCCGTACGGCAAGCAGATCAAGCTCGCCGTCGACCGCATCGGCAACACGGGGACCGCCGAGGAGCGCCAGGGCGCCCTCGTCTACAACCCGGGCGGTCCCGGCGGCTCCGGGCTGCGCTTCCCGCGCCGGGTCGTCACCAAGAACGCCATCTGGGCGAACGTGGCGAAGGCCTACGACTTCGTGGGCTTCGACCCGCGCGGCGTCGGCCACTCCGCGCCCATCTCCTGCGTCGACCCGCAGGAGTTCGTCAAGGCACCCAAGGTCGACCCGGTCCCGGACACCGAGGCCGACAAGACCGCGCAGCGCAAGCTGGCCCGCGAGTACGCCGAGGGCTGCGCCGAGCGCAGCGGCGCCATGCTGCCCCACATGACCACGCCGAACACCGCCCGCGACCTGGACGTCATCCGTGCCGCGCTGGGCGAGAAGAAGCTCAACTACCTCGGCGTCTCCTACGGCACCTACCTCGGCGCCGTCTACGGCACCCTCTTCCCGGGTCACCTGCGCCGCATGATCGTGGACAGCGTGGTCAACCCCTCCCGCGAGAACATCTGGTACCAGGCCAACCTGGAGCAGGACATCGCCTTCGAGGGCCGCTGGAAGGACTGGGAGGACTGGGTCGCCGCGAACGACGCCGCCTTCCACCTCGGCACCACCCGCGCCGACGTCCAGGCGAAGTGGCTCGAACTGCGCGCCACGGCGAAGAAGAACCCCCTCGGCGGGGTCGTCGGCCCGGCCGAGCTGATCTCCTTCTTCCAGAGCGCCCCGTACTACGACTCCTCGTGGGTGCCGGTGGCGACGGCCTTCAGCAAGTACGTCGCCGGTGACACCCAGGCGCTCGTCGACGCGGCCGCCCCCGACCTGTCGGACACGGCGGGCAACATCAGCGCCGAGAACGGCAACGCCGTCTACACCGCCGTCGAGTGCGCCGACGCCAAGTGGCCCACCAGTTGGCGCAAGTGGGACCGGGACAACACCCGGCTCAACAAGGACTACCCGTTCATGACCTGGGCCAACGCCTGGATGAACCTGCCCTGCGCCACCTGGCCGACGAAGCAGCTGACCCCGGTGGACGTCAAGACCCACCGAGGCCTGCCGCAGGTGCTGATCGTGCAGTCCACGCGTGACGCGGCGACCCCGTACCCGGGCGCCGTCGAGCTGCACCAGCGCTTCAAGGGCTCCCGCCTGATCACCGAGAAGGACGCGGGCTCCCACGGCGTCACCAGCCTGGTCAACCCCTGCATCAACGAGCGGGTCGACAACTACCTGATCAACGGCAAGCTGGACACCGCCGACGTGACCTGCGCGCCGCACGCGACGCCCAAGCCGTAACCCCTCCGGTACGGCGACGAGGGGCGGCCGGACACTCCGGCCGCCCCTTCGTCATGCCCCCGCCAGCCAGGCGTCCTCGGCCGCGTAGTCGAAGAGGTCGGGATACACCCGCGCCAGCAGCGGGAAGCACTCCCGCCAGTCGCCCTCGGCGAGGCGACGACGCAGCCACTCGACCGTCTCCGGCAGGCTGTCCTGGTACGACACCACCGGCCGGTAGCCCAGTTCCTGCTCGGCGGCGGACATGTCGCAGACCATCGGCAGTGGCACCGACCAGGGAGTTTGGCCGACCGCTCCGCCGGGCGGCGGGCCGTCCACGAGCGTGGTCTCCGGCTCCACACCCATGACCGCGTCGACCGCCGCCCCGATCCCGGCCACCGTCGGCGCCTGCGGATCACAGGCGTTGAGTACCCGGGACCCCGGCCGGCCCGCCGCCAGCCGGACCAGTTCGGCGATGTTCCGGGCGCTCGCCGGATGGAAACGGCTCTCCCCGCCGTACGCGAGCACCCGCCCGCCCCGCCCGTCCAGATGCCGCTTCACGAAGTACAGCTCGCGGGGGAGCGGACTGTACGGCCCGTGCACCGCACCGGCCCGCAGCACGGTCGTCGGCAACTCCTCGCCCTTCGCGAGCAGTTCACGCTCCAGGGCCGCCTTGCGGGTGCTGTAGGTCGCCTCGCCCGGCGCCACCGTCGGCTGCGTCTCCGCGACCGGCACCGGGTAGGCCGGGAAGCCGTCGGGCTCGCCCTGGGTGTCGAAGCCACGCCCCTTGTCGTCCTCGTACACCGACACGCTGGAGATCACGACCGCCGAGCCGATCCGGTCGGCGAGGGCCGTCAGCTGACGTGCGTGCCCGGCGCCGTACGCGACCAGGTCGACCACCAGATCGCAGCCGTCGCCCACCACGGCCGCGAGCGCCCCGTCGTCGGAACGGTCCAGCCGGACCGCCCGCACCCCCTCGCCCCACGACTCGTCCCGGCCACCGCCCCGCGAGGCGGCCGTCACCTCCCAGCCGTCCCGTGCCAGTGCCGCCACCGCCGGACGGCCGATCTGTCCGCTCGCCCCGATCACCACAGCCCGTTTCATGGGGCGAGCCTAGGCACGCGGCACGCCCGGCACGGAGCCGTTCTGCCGACGGCAGATCAGCTGAGCGGCGCCCGCGGGAACTTGCGCTCCTTCTTCTCGGCCGCCTGCTCCGCCTTGACGACGGCCGCGTACCGGTCGACGTACTCCTGCTCGGACAGCGAGAGGATCGCGTACATGATCTCGTCGGTGATGGCCCGCAGGATGGCCTTCTCGTGCTCCATGCCGGCGTAGCGGGAGAAGTCGAGCGGCTTGCCGAAGCGGATGACGACCGGGTGGATGTTCGGAATGACCTTGCCGGGCGGCTGCGCCTCGAAGGTGCCGATCATCGCACAGGGCACGACTGGCACCCCCGCCCTGAGCGCCATGACCGCGACCCCGACCTTGCCCTTGTACAGCCGGCCGTCGTGCGAGCGGGTGCCCTCCGGGTAGATGCCCAGCAGCTCGCCCTTGCTCAGCACCCCGAGCCCCTCGCGGATCGCGGCCTGTCCCGCGTCCTTGCCGGAGCGGTCCACCGGGATCTGACCGGCGCTGCGGAAGAAGAAGGCGGTGAGGCGGCCCTTGAGGCCGGGCCCGGTGAAGTACTCCGCCTTGGCGAGGAAGGTGATGCGCCGCTTCAGGATCGCCGGCATCAGGAAGTGGTCGGAGAAGGACAGATGGTTCCCCGCGACGATCGCCGGCCCCGACGCCGGCACGTTCTCCAGCCCCTCGATCCGGGGGCGGAAGACCAGTCTGAGCAGGGGGCCCAGCAGCACGTACTTGAGCAGGTAGTAGAACACGGCTCACTCCTCTGCACCCGTGGTCATCTGCAGCCACGATCAGGCGGGCTCATGCTGACCCATTGCCGAGTTTACTGATGATCAGTCAGGTTGGATCGTTACTGGGAGATCGTTGAGGGAAGCACGGCCGCCCCGCTCCTCTCGTTGGTGGAGGGCGTTGTGCACGACGCCGATGCCGCTCTGCACGTCCCCGGCGCCGGTCCAGGCGTTCAACGCGACCGTGCCGTGGCGGAGTCCGGCGAGGACCGGGGCGAAGTACTCGGTGCTTCACCGACGGAGTGGTCAAGGCGCGCAGCCGGGACGTGGACGAGGGAGTGGCGGACCTGTGCGGCGCGCTGGACGCCTCGACCAGGTCTCTGCAGAAAGCGTGCGACGAGGTCGTCTCCCGGAGTGCCCAGGGATCCACCGACGACGATGCCGCACTGCTGCTGGTGCGCATGCACGCCTTCCCCGAGGACAGCGTGGCAGCCTGGCACACCACTGGACCTGCTTCTGGAGCTGTGGGTTCCAGGTGAGCGCCGCCCCGTTCTCCGCTGGTGCGACCGGTCACGCCTGCATAGCGTGATCACATGACCACAGAAACGGCCCGGCCCGCACTCGACGACCGGCGGTGGAAAGCGCTCGGGGTCTGTCTGACCGCGGGCTTCATCTCGCTGCTCGACGTCTCGATCGTGAACGTGGCTCTGCCTTCCATGGAGCGCGGGCTCGGTGCCTCCGAAGCCACCCAGTCCTGGGTGGTGTCCGGGTACGCCCTCGCCTTCGGCCTCGCGCTGGCGCCGGCGGGGCGACTGGGTGACCTGCGTGGGCGCCGCCAGGCGCTGTTGTTCGGCCTCGGCCTGTTCACGGCCGCGTCGGTGGGGTGCGGGCTGGCTGCCGGCCCCACCTGGTTGGTGGTGTTCCGGCTGGTCCAGGGTGCGGCCGCCGGTGTGGTCGCACCGCAGACCTCGGGGTTGATCCAGCAGATGTTCCAGGGCGCCGAGCGGGCTCGGGCGTTCGGTTTCCACGGCAGCGTCGTCGCCGTGTCCACCGCGGTGGGCCCGCTCGCGGGCGGACTGCTGATCCAGGCGTTCGGCACGGACGACGGCTGGCGCTGGGTGTTCTTCGTCAATGTGCCCATCGGGGTGGCCGCCCTCATCGCGGGGCACCGGCTGCTGCCCCGCCTCCCGGTGCCGAGCGACAGACGGGAGAAGTTCGATCCGTTGGGCGTACTGCTCCTCGGCACGGGCGTGCTGGCGTTGCTGCTTCCCCTGGTCCAGGAACAGCAGTGGCAGGGGCGGGCGAAGTGGGTGCTGCTCCCGGTGGGCGCACTGTTGCTGGGGGTTTTCTGGCTGTGGGAAAGGATCCGGGGCAGCCAGGGCGAGGCGCCGCTGGTCGACCTCGGGCTCTTCTCCCTGCGCTCCTTCACGCTCGGCACCCTGATCAGCCTCACGTTCTTCGGCGGGCTCACCACCATCTTCTTCGTCCTGTCCCTGTTCCTGCAGAACTCCGTGGCCTACAGCGCCCTTGCCGCTGGTGTGACGATCCTGCCGTTCGCGGTCGCCTCGGCGGTCGGCGCGGCCTTCGGGGGACGTCTGGTGATGCGTTACGGCCGCGGCCTGGTCGTCATCGGCCTGAGTGCGGTGGTTCTCGGGCTGCTCGGCGTCGTGTTGGCCGTTCAGCTGGTACCCGGCGAGGGCGTGGGCTGGGCCATGGCGCTGCCGCTGGTCATCGGCGGGATCGGGTCCGGTCTCACGGTCTCACCCAACACGACCCTCACCCTCATGCTCGTGCCGGTACGACGGGCCGGTGCGGCCGGCGGGGTGATGCAGACCGGCCAGCGCATCGGCTCGGCCATGGGTATCGCCGTGGTCGGCGCTGTGTACTTCGCGCACCTCTCCAACCACGGCCGTGCCACGAAGGCCCTTCAGCTCGGGCTGCTCACCGCCATGGCCATCATCCTCGTCGCCCTCGTCCTGGCCGTGGCCGATCTGCGGGAGCGCCGGGCGCATCCGGGCAGCGACGACCTCACGGCGACGCCGCGGCGGGGCGTGGGGGAGAGCGGGGCCGGTGGGCCGGGTGGTCCTCAGCCATCAGCACAGAGATGATCGCCGTGCGTCAGCTCTTCGAGTCGGAAGGCAGCCGACGCGCCGCGAAAAGAACCATCGAGATCTTCACCGCGGTCGAAATGGTCAAGGCCTGCAGGAAGGGCATTCCCATGAGCCACAGTGCCATCATCATGGCCGTGAGGACCAGGAAAACCGGGAGCAGGTTGGTCTGTTTGACCGCGGAACGCAGAACACCCGTGCGTGTTCGAGGCTGAGTCACTGTATCGATCGCACCAACGCGGATCTCTTCTTCGTCGACTTGCGGCATTCTCTTTCCTTCCCGCGGGCTCGTTTCCGCTAGCGAGCCTAGGTAGGGCCCGATGGAGTTGCCACCGCTGCTACTCCGACGTCGTCCGTACGCGGCCGGTGATGTGAACCTTTACGCCCGTTGGGAGGCATGCGGCCGAGTGTCGCGCGGGCATCCGCAGATTCGGTCCTACGTTCCGGACATGAAAAGCAATCATGTTCGGTACGCCGCGTTCGTCGCCGTACTTCTCGGTGTGGGCCCAGGTGCTTTCCCGGTCTCGGCGGTCTCCTTCCCGGCCGCGCGGACCTTGACGGTGCACCCGGGTGAGTCGATCCAGAAGGCCGTGGATGCCGCCCGCGCCGGTGACACGGTCCTGGTGCAGGCCGGCACCTACCACGAGAGCGTCACGGTCAAAACCTCCGGACTGACCCTCCGCGGCGTCGGTCCGCGCACGGTGATCGTGCCTCCCGCGAAGAAGGCCGTCCCCAGCCCCAAGGCAGCGGTCGGCTGCGTGGAGGGCGGCAAGGGCATCTGTGTGGTCGGGCTCAGGAACAAGCCCGTCGCGGACGTGACCGTCTCCGACCTGAAGGTGACGGGCTTCTCCAGCGTCGGTGTATGGTCCCTGGCCACCGACCGCCTGACCGTGCAGCGGGTGCGGGCCGAGAAGAACGGCAAGTGGGGCATCTCGCAGGAGCACTCCACGCGCGGTGTGTTCAGGAACAACGTCGCCCGCGACAACGGTGACGCCGGCCTGTACCTCGCCAACACGACGATGTCGGAGAAGGGGGCCACGGACAGCCGGGGCCTGGTCGTGGAGGGGAACACCCTGGAGGGCAACCGGAACGGCCTCACGGTCCTGCGTCTGCGCAACCTCACGGTCCAGCGGAACTACCTGACCGGGAACTGCACCGGGATGATCGTGATCGGAGACGAGAACAAGCCCCAGGCCGGCGCGCTCACCGTCAGCGAGAACCACGTGCTGCGCAACAACAAGTACTGCGCCAAGACGGCCCGGCTGCCGTTCGTGCAGGGCTCCGGGATCGTACTGTCCGGTGCGGAGAGCGTTCTGCTGACGCACAACGTGGTCGAGGGCAACAGCGGCCGGTCGCCCCTGTCGGGCGGTGTCGTGCTGTTCAAGAGCATGGTCGGCGCGGTCAACGCCAAGAACCGCGTCGACGAGAACTGGCTCAGCGGCAACGCCCCGGCCGACCTGGTCAATCAGAACGCCTCGAAGAGCGGCAACCTCTTCCGCGGCAACTTCTGCCGGGTCTCGATCCCGGCCGGACTGTGCTGAGCTGAGCCGGCCCGTGGGCCGTTCGGCTCCGTGAGCAGGGCAGTGTCCCTTCGCGTCGCTCCCCCGCGAGCGGTGCGAAGGGACACTGCTGTCACACCGGTTGGTGAGGGTGGCCCGCGTGACGGTCCCGGGCGCGCTCAGGCAGGAGCGAGCGCGGGCAGCAGACGCAGGGCGTTCCCGCGGTTGATGTGGCCGCGTTCCCGGTCGCCGAGCGCGGGATCCCCGTCCAGAGCGGGGGTGGTCATCTCGGTGACCACGCGCGTGGGGGTGGGGGGCCAGTCGCTTCCGTAGAGGATCCGGGAGGAACCCGCGGCGGCCAGCAGAGTGGGGGTGGCCGACGGGGACATGGGCGCTGCCGTGTCGTAGTAGAAGCGGTGCAGGTAGTCGCGGACGCGGCCGGGGTCGACGGCGGGGACGAGCTGGCGGCCGAAGACCTCGATCCGGCTCGCGATGTAGGGGAGGTACCCGCCGCCGTGCGGGAGGATGAAAGTGAGCCGCGGGAAGCGGTCCAGAGTGCCGTTCATGATCAGGCTCAGGGCGGCGCGCGTGGTGTCCATGAGGAAGTCGCACACGAACGGCGGTACGCCCCGGGGGGCGCCGGAGGTGTTCACCTGCATGGGGTGCGTGCTGATCACGGCGGCGCGTTCGTCCAGTTCCGCCATGATCGGGTCGAGTGCGGGGTCGCCCAGGAACGTGTCGCCCGTGCTGGTGCGCGCGCTGACGCCTACGGCCCCGAGCTGGTCCATTCCGTGGGAGACGGACCAGCGGGAGAGTTCGGGGTCGTCGAGGAAGACGGGCGTGAAGAAGGCGAAGCGGCCGGAGTGCCGGGTGGCCAGGGCGCCGGCGGCGTCGAGGGCGACACGCGTGCTCTCCTTGCGTGCCGCCGCCTCCTTGAAGCGTCCCAGCATGGCGACGGTCAGGACGCTGGTCCGCGTGCCGGTCCGATCCATCAGATCCAGGGCGGCCGTTTCGTCCCACCGGGTCCACGGCGGCAGGCTGTCACGGTCCGCGATCCCGTTCTTCTCGGCCCACCGCACCCATTCGGGGGCGGTGTAGTGGTGGTGGACGTCTATTCGTTCGTGTCGGGCGTCGTCGCCGCTCGGTGCGGTGCGGTGGCCTATGTCGCCCGGAGCTTGCAGGTCGGTCGGCATGGATGGGGCTCCCTACGGTGGAAGGGTCCGGGGGCGTCTGAGAGCGGATCAGCGGCTGAGGAGGCCTTCGAGGACGTGCGTCAACTCGTGCGCGGGGTTCGCGGGGAGGTCCGCGGAGCGCCAGGCGACGATTCCGTCGGGGCGGACGAGCACCGCGCCCTGAGGGGTGACGCCGTGGACGGCGGCCCAGTCCGCGCCACCGCCATCGGTGCCGTCGGCGGCCGTGGTGTCGAGGTCGAAGTCCGGGCCGGCGCCGATGCGGTAGGACACCAGGGGGACGCCGAGCTTGGCCGCCGCGGCCTGGACGGCCGACGGCCACGGCCCGTCCGGAAGACCGGAGAGCAGGACGAAGCACCGCTCGTACAGATCGACGGTCGACTTGGTGTCCCCGTTGTGCACGACGGTCATGTGCGGGGCCCGGGTACCGGGGTCCGCCTGCAGGCGGAGTGTGTCCGGGATGGTCGGCGCTCCGGTGTCCGCGCCGGACACGGCCGTGGAGAGGTAGCGGTAGCCGAGGGACACGGTCATCAGGTCCGTGCTCTGGCCCGGGCCCTGCGCGGCGGCGTAGCCGGGGTGCTCCTCGCGTGCCGCTTGCTCGATGGCCCGGGCGATCGTGGCCAGGGCGACCGGGCGCCGTTCGTCCTCGTAGGTGTCCAGCAGGCCCTCTCCCGCCCAGCCGTGCAGCACCGCGGTGATCTTCCAGGCCAGGTTGTGGGCGTCCTGGATGCCGGTGTTGGATCCGAACGCGCCGGTGGGGGGCATCTCGTGGGCCGAGTCACCGATGAGGAAGACGCGTCCCTGCCGGTAGCGGTCGGCGACCCGGTCCGCCGCGTGCCACGGGGCACGCCCGGTGACCTCGACGTCCAGGTCCCGTACGCCGGCGGCGGCCCTGACGTGGTCCGCGATGCGCGTGTCGGTGAAGTGGTCGAGCGTCTGGCCGCGCTCGGGGAACCACGGGATGTGGAAGACCCACTTCTCCTCGTTGTCGACGGGCAGCAGAACCCCGTCGCCCTCGGTTCCGTTCAGGTAGCAGACGAGGAACCGCTGATCGCCCACCACTTCGCGGAGGAGCTTGCTGCGGAAGGTGACGCTGACGTTGTGGAACAGGTCGCCCCCTCCGCTCTGTCCGATGCCCAGGCGCTCGCGCACCGGGCTGCGCGGCCCGTCGGCCGCCAGGAGGTAGGCCGTGCGCATCGTGTACGTCCGGCCGCTCTCCCGTTCGCGCAGTTCGCACGTCACGCCGTCCCGGTCCTCGGTGAAGGAGACCAGCTCCGTACCGAAGCGCATGTCCCCGCCCAGCCGACGGGCGTGGTCCAGCAGGACCGGCTCCAGGTCGTTCTGGCTGCACGCGCACCGCAGGGTGGAGCACACGTCCTTCTCGGGGGGCTTCCCGCCGGTGAGCCGGGCCGAGAGCCATCTGCTCTGACCGCCCGACAGTCTGTCCGTCTGCATGATGCCGTGATTGCCGGACAGGTTGGCCGCGGCCTTTCTGATGTCCGGTTCCACACCGGCGGTGCGGAACAACTCCATGGTCCGCATGTTGTTCCCCCGGCCCCGGGGGTGTTCGGAAGTGGCGGCCCGGCGTTCCGCGACCATATGGCTGACGCCCAGTCTTCCCAGAAACACCGACGCGGACAGTCCGACAAGCGAACCGCCCACGATCAATACCGGCACCATTTCTTCGTCGCGCCTGTCCACGGCCCGTCCTCCTCCAGTGACCCAGCGGTAGTTCGGGCAGCAATTCGAACTCATGGCGGCCCTGGGTTCGAACCTGTCATACGGCCGCCGGGTCGGCAATCGAGCCTTCCCTCGGACGGCGCACTCGTCGTTTCCGCGACCGCACCGTGCCGAAGAAGTCGGGAAGCGTCAGGGTGAATCGCGTTTTCCCGTTACGAGTGGCGTCAATGCATTCCTGCGTTCCAGCGTTCAGCCGACTCGTGCCACTGCGGGAAGAGAAGAAGGGCCGTCGATGACTCAGACGCAAGAGCAGGAGACCGCGGACGAGACAGCCCGGGCAGTGGATGCGGCATCCCGCGGCTGCCCCGAATACCGGTCCAACCCGCACCCTCTCTATCAGCATCTGCGTGAGAACGCGCCCGTGTGCCGTATCACCCCGCCGCACGGTGTGGACTCGTACCTCATCACGCGGTTCGAGGACGCGAAGGCGGCCCTGGCCGACCCGCGGATCAGCAAGGACATGTACGCGGCCATCGACGCCTACCGTTCCATCTTCGGCGACTCCTCCATCGCCCTGGACGACAACATGCTGTTCGCCGACCCGCCGAAGCACACGCGGCTGCGCCGGATCGTCAGCCGTGCGTTCGTCCCCCGCCGTATCGAGGCCCTGCGCCCGCGGATCCAGGAGATCACCGACGCGCTGCTCGACCAGTGCTCCACCCTGCAGTCCGTCGATCTCCTGTCGGCCTTCGCCTTCCCGCTGCCCCTCCAGGTGATCTGCGAGCTGATCGGCGTCCCCGAGGAGGAGAGGGAGGAGGTCCAGCAGCGGTGCAGCGTCGTCGCGCGGACCGGTTTCAGCAAGAAGGACAAGGACCGGCTGGCCGAGGCCGAGACCGCGCTCCGGGAGTACTTCGAGGTCCTGATCGCCCGTAAGCGGAAGGCTCCCGAGGACGACCTGCTGAGCGTCCTCATCCAGACGAGCGACGAGCAGGAGTCGCTGACGGACGGCGAGTTGCTGTCCACGCTGTGGGTGCTGCTGTTCGCCGGCCACAAGACGACCGCCTACCTCATCGGCAACGCCGTCTTCACCCTGCTCACGCACCCCGAGCAGCTCAAGCAGGTGATCGACTCGCCCGAACTCCTCCCGAACGCCATCGAGGAGATCATCCGCTTCGAGGGCTCGGTCGAGAACGCGACCTTCCGTCACGCGCTCGAGGACGTCACCATCGCGGGGACGCTCATCCCCAAGGGCTCGCTGGTGCAGATCGCGGTCACCTCGGCCAACCGGGACGCCGCCGCGTTCGAGAGCCCCGACGCCTTCGACATCGCCCGGCCGGGCGTGCAGAGCAATCACCTGGGATTCGGTACGGGCCCGCACTACTGCCTCGGCGCACCGCTGGCCAGGATGGAGATGCAGATCGCCCTGGACTCGCTCTTCCGCCGCTTCCCGAAGCTCTCCCTGACCATGCCGGCCGACGAGGCCAAGTGGCTGACCGTGCCCTTCCCCGCGTTCCGCGGCCTGACCGAGCTGCCCGTCGCGCTGGACCCCTCCAGGGTTCTGGACGACTGGGCATCCGGGATGCCCGACATCGCGTGAGCCCCGGGCGTCGGTACCGGCATCCGGTTGAGCATTCGCCTTCCAGATGGCCTGGTCGGTTGAGTCGTACCTGACGTCACCTCACATGCTCGGGGACGAGCGGTTGTCGCCTGCCTCAGGAGCTGTCCCGGCTTCGGGTCTCGGCCTCGGCGATGGACTGGGCGTCGGCCTCGGCCAGCGCGATGGCCACGCCGAAGGCCTGGGCGATGTGGGTCCCGGCCGACATGACGCGCGCGGTGCCGACGACGGGGGCGATCGCCACGAGGACGTCCTGCAGTTGCTCCACGGTCAGTTCGGCCTTGACCGCCGGGTCGACGTGGGCGAGGTAGGAGATCGCCGGTGCGTCCATGGCCACGAGCGCGGCGATGCGGGTCAGGATGAGGGTGTGCTCGTCCATGCCGCAGCGTTCGATCGAGTCGATCGTCATGGCGGCCAGCGTGTCGAGTACGGGAGCGTCTGATCGGGTGGACATGGCGGTTCCGCCTTCCGGAGTCTGCCGTCTGGGCTCTCCTCACCGTAGGCGGCTGCCTGTCGCCCCTTCCTCACCCGATGCGGGTGAGGGCGGGCCGCGGCCCGGGATGGTCCGATGGCGGCATGAGCAGGTCCGCGGGCGACTCGCCCTCCTCCGCGCCGACGGGCGGGGGCGGCGCCGACGGTCTCGTGCGGCCCGTACCCCAGGGGGTGACGCGGCTGGTCCTGGGCCTGGCCGACCTGGCGTCGCAGGCCGTGTCCGCGGCGCGTCCCGGGACTCCGCGCCCGGTGGGTACACCGGCGCCCCTGGGCGACGCCCTGCTCGGATTCGCGCTGGAGGTGGAGCGGCGGTCGGTGTCCAGGGTCGTGGGCACGGCCGACCGGGCCGGGCGCTGGGCCCGCGCCGCGACCCGGCTGCTCGTGCCGTCGGCCGTGCTGGGTGCGGTGGACGGCCGTATCGCGTACTGGAGCGCGCGGGGAGCGGCGGAACGGGTGCGGTCGCGCAATCAGGCGGAGGACCTGGCGCGGGCGCTCGTCCGGGCGATGACGGCGGCCGTCGTGGACGAGCTCGACCTCGACGCCGTGGCCGACCGCCTCGACGTGGACCGCGTGGCCCGGCGCATCGACCTCGACGCCCTGCTGTCCCGGATCGACCTCGACGGGGTCCTCGCCCGCGTCGACCTGGACGCCGTACTGGCCCGTGTCGACGTCGACACGCTGCTGTCCCGGATCGACCTCGACGCCGTCGTCGACCGGATCGACGTGGATGCGGTGGCGGAGCGGCTGGACGTGGACCGTGTCGCACGGCGCATCGACCTGGACGCGGTGCTGGCCCGGGTGGACCTGGTGACGTACACCGAACAGGTGCTGGAGGAGCTGGACGTCGGGCGGATCGTCCGGGACACCGGGGGCAGCATGACGGCGGAGACGCTGGACGCGTTCCGTGAGCAGAACGCCCGCGCCGACCGGTTCGTGGACCGGTTCACCGAACGGCTGCTGCATCGTGCCGGATCCCCTCCGGGGCCGTCGGCCGGTGAGCCGCCGTCGGGGGCGCGACGCGAGGGGCCTGAGGCGCCGTGACCGCGATGGCCCGTGCGCCCGGTCCGGCGGTCGTCCAAGGACTGCCGGCCGGGCTCGTCACGCGAATGGTGGCCGCCGTCGTGGACGTCCTCGTCGTGCTCGGCGCGGTCGCGGTCGTTCAGTTCGGTTACGCGGCGCTGCGGTATCTGCTGGTGGGGCCCCCGTTCTCGGCGCCGCAGCTCGGCCTGTGGGGGGCCACGGGATTCGGCACCGCGGTCGCGGTCGCCTATCTCGTGGGCAGCTGGTGCACGGTCGGGCGCACCGCCGGTGACCAGATGATGGGCCTGCGGGTGACCGGCCGGTCCGGCGCCCGCCTCACCCTCGTGCCCGCCGTGCTGCGGGCCGTCCTGTACCTCCTCTTTCCGCTGGGACTGCTGTGGATCCCGGCCAGCAGGCGCCGGGCCTCCGTCCAGGACCTCCTGGTGGGCAGTGCCGTGGTGCACGACTGGTACGGCCGGTCGCGGCCCCACCTCGGTCCGGCCGGCTCGCCCGGTCCACCGGGTCATGGCGCGGGCGAGCGGCCGTAGGCGGCACCGAGGGCGTGTCAGCCCGTGTACGCCGCGAAGATCTTCGCGAACTCGTAGGGGGACTGCGGGACGTTGGTGCACTGGTACAGGGCGCCGGTGCAGGCGTTGCGGTCCCGGGTGGCCTCCCAGAAGGCCAGCTCCCCGAGGTGCTTGCCCTGGGCGAAGGAGACCAGTTGGCGGGCGTCGGACTGGTCGTAGACGTGGCCGTCGTCGTTCTGGCCGAGCATCGGCGTCACGCCGGTCATCGCCCAGATCTGGGCGTCGCTCCTTCCCGGATAGAGCGATTTCAGCTGGGTGAAGGTGCTCTGCGCGGCCTGGAGGGCGGCGTCGCCGTAGTCGACGCTCCGGTAGTAGTCCATGGCCATGATGTTCACGAGGTCGAGGTCGACGCCGGCGTCCCGCGCCGCCTTGACCACGTTCAGGCCGTCCGAGGTCAGGCCCTCCGGGAGCACGGGGAGCGTGAGGGAGATCCGCAGCCCGGGGTGGGCCTGCTGCAGACGGGCCAGGGCCTGGGAACGGCGGCTGATCGAGGCCGGGTCGGCGACGGCCGCGCCCTCGATGTCGAAGTCGACGTAGGTCAGGTTGTACGCGTTCACGACCGCGTTGTACTCGGCGTAGAGGGAGTCCACCGAGTCGCAGGCCTGGGCCAGTTCGATGCCGGACGCGCCGCCGAAGGAGACCTTCACATCGCCGCCGTTCGCCCGGATCGCGTCGATCTGGTCCTTGGCCCAGCCGTCGCGCGGGTCATAGGCGTTGAACCACATGGCCTTGCAGCCGGAGGCGGTGATGAACGCCATGGTGTAGCTCTTGAGCCCGCTCGCCGAGGCCATGTCGGGCATGCTCGGGGTGGGCCACGCGCCCATGTCGAGGTAGGGAGCGGTGTGCACGCCGCCGCCCGGCTGGGTGCCTCCGGAAGCGGTCGTACCGCTGACCGCCGCGCTGTAGGCGGAGACGTTGCCCGCGGCGTCCCGGGCCCGCACGCGGAACGAGTAACTGGTGCTCGCCTGCAGTCCGGTGGCGGTGTACGAGGTTCCGGTCACCGTGACGGGCGTGCCGCCGTCGCGCGATACCTCGTAGCCCGCGACGGATCCGGAGTCGTCCGTGGCGGCCGTCCACCGCACGGTCAGCGACGAGCTGGACGCGGAGCCCACGGTCACCCCGCCGGGCACGCCGGGCGGGGTCGTGTCGCCGCCCCCCGAACCACCCGTGCAGGGCGCGCCGTTGAGCCGGCAGTTGGCGGGCGTACCGGTGCCGCTCGACACCCACCCGAAGGTGGTGCTCGCGCCGGGCGCCAACGAGCCGTTGTACTCACGGTTCTTGAAGGTGTAGTGGCTGCCGCTCTGGGTGAGCAGCGCGTCCCAGTACGAGCCGACCGTGGTGCCGGAGGGCAGGTCGAACTCGACGGTCCAGGCGGACACGGTCGTAGTGCCGCCGTTGGTGAGGGTGTAGGCGCCCTGGTAACCGCCGTCCCAGGTCGAGGTCTTGGCGAAAGACGCCGTGGGCGAGCCCGCGGCGAGTGCGGGCGGTGGGGACAGGAGCAGGAGGAGTGCGCCGAGGAACAGGGCGACGAGTGCGGATGGTCTTCGCATGTTGCTGCCTCCACAAGGGGGGTGAGCGCCGGGGCGACGCGCGAGGCTGCACGGGATTGGTCCATACCAAGTGATGGCATGTACATATCGATCGGATGGACCCTCGTCAAGAGGCCGACGCCGTCCGGGACCGGCCTGGGGGACCGAGGTGCGCGCCCGCATCGGCGGGGGCCCCGGCTCGCTCACCGCCCGCGACCCCTACGATGTCCCCGATGCACAGCACCGGACAGCACACCCAGCGACCGCCCCGGCGGCGGCTTCGCGCGCTGTTCGTGCTGGCGGTGCTGACCGGGCTGTTGGGGATGCATGCCCTTGGGCCCGGTGGCGGCACGGGGCACGCGGAGCATGCCCGGGCCGCGCACACGATGGTCACGGTCATCGCCCACGACGACTGTCCCGAGGGTGCCGGGCACTGTGGCGGCCACCGGATGCACCACGCCGATCCCACCTGCGCGTCGGGCGCCGTGAACGGCGGTCCGCACCTGCCCGCGCTCGTACCCGACCCCGTGACCGCCCCCGCACCGGCCACCGACCCGCGCGCGTGCGCGGTCACGGCGCCGGACGGGGCCCGTGCGCCACCCTCCCTGGCGGAACTCCAACTCCTGCGGATCTAGAGGCCGCGACGACCGCATGCCCTGCGGTCGTCCTCCCACGCGTGCCCGAAGACAGCTTTCGAACAGCAGGAGTTCCCGCATGACCACCCATAACCTGACACGCCGTGCCGCACTCGTCGCGGTGACCGGTGTCGCCTCTGTCCTCCTCGCCGCCTGCGGCGGTGGCGCGGGCGGCGCCCACGCGGGCCACGGCACCTCGGCGAGCCTGAGCCCGAGCGCGTCCAGCACCGGCACGCCCCACAACGCCCAGGACGTCGCCTTCGCGCAGGGCATGATCCCGCACCACCAGCAGGCCCTGGAGATGGCGCGGCTCGCCGACGGCCGGGCCTCGTCGGCCCGGGTGAAGGACCTCGCCGCCCGCATCGAGAAGGCGCAGGACCCGGAGATCCGCACCATGACCGGCTGGCTGAAGGCCTGGGGCGAGCAGGTGCCGATGGCCGGCATGGACCACTCGGGTCACACCGGCATGTCCGGGATGTCCGGGATGTCCGGGATGTCCGGGATGATGAGCGACGACGACATGGCCGCCCTCAAGAAGGCCACCGGCAAGGACTTCGACACGAAGTTCCTGTCCCTGATGGTCGAGCACCACCAGGGCGCCGTCGAGATGGCCACCACGGAGAAGAACAAGGGCCGGTACGGCCCCGCCCAGGGCATGGCCGACGACATCGTCGGCGCCCAGAACGCCGAGATCAAGGAAATGAAGCAGCTCCTCGGCAAGAGCGGGAGCTGACCGAGCGGGCAGGGGGCCGGACGCGTGCCCGGCCCCCTGCCCCCGTCTCAGCCGGCCGCGCCGAGCACGTTCTCCAGCGCGCCCAGCGCGGAGCGCAGCTCCTCGGCCGTGATGGTCAGCGGAGGCGCCAGCCGGATCGTGGAGCCGTGCGTGTCCTTGACCAGGACGCCCTCCCGCATGAGGCGCTCGCTGATCTCCCGGCCGGTGCCGATGGCCGGGTCGACGTCGACGCCCGCCCACAGCCCGCGCGCACGGAAGCCGGTGACGCCCCGGCCGACCAGCTCGGCCAGGCCGTCGTGCAGGACCTGCCCCAGCTCGGCCGCCCGGCGCTGGAACTCGCCGGTCTCCAGCAGCTCGACCACCGCCGTGCCGACCGCGGCCGCCAGCGGGTTGCCGCCGAACGTGGAGCCGTGCTCACCCGGGTGCAGCACGCCCAGCACCTCGCGCCGGGCCACCACCGCCGACACCGGCACGATGCCGCCGCCCAGCGCCTTGCCGAGCAGCAGCACGTCCGGGACGACGCCCTCGTGCTCGACGGCGAGGGTACGACCGGTGCGGCCGAGGCCGGACTGGATCTCGTCCGCGATGAACAGGCAGCCCTTGCGGCGGGTCAGTTCACGGACGCCGGCCAGGTAGCCCTCGTCCGGGATGACGACCCCGGCCTCGCCCTGGATGGGCTCGAGCAGCACCGCCGCCGTCGTCTCGTCGACGGCCTCCTCCAGCGCGGCCAGGTCGTTGTACGGCACGATCCGGAAGCCGGGCGTGAAGGGGCCGAAGCCGGCGCGGGCCGTCTCGTCCGTGGAGAAGCTGACGATCGTCGTCGTACGGCCGTGGAAGTTCTCCGCCGCGACGACGATCGTGGCCTGGTCGGCGGGGACGCCCTTCACGTCGTACGCCCACTTGCGGGCCACCTTGATGCCGCTCTCCACCGCCTCCGCGCCGGTGTTCATCGGCAGCACCATGTCCAGGCCGGTCAGCTCGGCGAGCCGCTCGGCGAACTCGGCGAGCCGGTCGTTGTGGAAGGCGCGGGAGGTGAGGGTGAGCCGGTCGAGCTGGCGGTGCGCGGCCTCGATGAGCGCCGGGTGCCGGTGGCCGAAGTTGAGCGCCGAGTAGCCGGCCAGCATGTCGAGGTACCTGCGGCCCTCGACGTCCTCCACCCAGGTGCCCTCGGCCCGGGCGACGACCACGGGCAGGGGGTGGTAGTTGTGCGCGAGGACCGGCTCCTCCGCCTTGATCAGGTCGTCGGACGTGCGCTCGTGCGCGGGTGCGGTCATCAGCGGATCTCCTGGGTGCAGCACTTGATGCCACCGCCGGCCTTGTGGAACTCCGACAGGTCGACGGGGACGGGGACGTAACCGTGGTCGGCCAGGCGCTCGGCCAGTGCCTCGGCCTTGGGGGCGATGAAGACGTGCCGGCCGTCGGACACGGAGTTCAGACCGAACGCCATCGCGTCGTCGCGGGTGGCGAGCACCGCGTCCGGGTAGAGGCGCTTGAGCACCTCCCGGCTCCCCGGGGAGAAGGCCTCCGGGTAGTACACGATGTTTTCTTCGTGCCCGCCGTCGAGGACGAACAGCGCCGTGTCCAGGTGGTAGAAGTACGGGTCCACCAGCGTCAGACCGATCACCGGGTGGCCGAGGAACTCCTGCGCCTCGCGGTGGGCCTCACGGGTGGTGCGGAACCCGGTGCCGGCCAGCACGTACCGGCCCGTCCACACCAGGTCGCCCTCGCCCTCGGTCACCGACTCGGGGCGGTAGACGTCGTAGCCGGCCGACTTGAACCAGGTGTCGTAGTGGACCGACTCGGGGCGCCGCTCCGGCGCGTGGAACAGCGAGCCGAAGACCCGGCCGCCGACCACGAACGCCGCGTTGGCGGCGAACACCATGTCGGGCAGGCCCGGGACCGGTTCGACCGCCTCGACGGCGTGGCCGTGGGAACGGTAGGCGCGGATCAGCTCCTGCCACTGCTCCTGGGCCAGATCCACGTCGACGGGCGTGTCGGGATGCATCCAGGGATTGATCGCGTACTGCACGGCGAAGTGTCTGGGTTCGCAGACAAGGAAGCGCCGGGCGCGCGGCACACGACTTTCGGCCACAGAGGGTTTCCTCCGCTTTCCTGTGTGTCACTGAGGGGTGGCACCACGGTAGAAAGCGAGGGAGGCGCGCGACAAGAAACGAAAGCTGCGTGCATGCGCAGCATCGCTGCGTTCTCACCAGGGAGAACGCACGAGAACTGCGCGTGTCGGGGTTTACGGCGCGATCACTCGGGTGCGGCGTGGGTGGCGCCCGCTTCCGGGCTTTCCGGGAGGAGGTGGGACAGCACCATCACGCTGATCGTCTTCCGGATGAACGGTTCAGCACGGATCCGCTCCAGCACCTCCTCGAAGTGCTCCACGTCCCGCGCCCGTACGTGCAGCAGCGCGTCCGCGCCGCCGGTCACCGTCATGGCCGCGGTGATCTCCGGGTGGTTGCGCACCACCTCCGCCAGGCGCCGCGGCGGGGCCGCTCCCTCGCAGTACACCTCGACGTACGCCTCGGTCCGCCAGCCGAGCGCGGTGGGCTGCACGGTCGCCGTGAACCCGGTGATCACACCGGTCTCCCGCAGCCGGTCCACGCGCCGTTTGACCGCGGTGGACGACAGACCGATCGCCGCGCCGATCTCGGCGAAGCTGGTCCTGGCGTTCGTCATCAGCGCGGTGATGATCTTCCGGTCGAGGTCGTCGAAGGAGGCAGTCCTGCTGTTCATGCGGGCACTGTAATCAGCCACGCCCGCGACGAGCGTCCTACGACTGGGTGACGACCATGGCGAGCGTCAGCAGCCCCAGCACCACCCATCCGAACCACAGCCAGCCGTTGCTGCCGAGCGCGACCGTGTAGGCCGTCACGACGACGAGCCCGCCGACGGTCATCGCCCCCATCGCCTTGGTGGAACCGTTCGTGGAACCGGGCATCGCGACACCCTCCTCATGGTCCGTTCCTGACCATGGTGCCCCGAACACCGCCCGAACGGCATACCGCGGACTCAGCTCTCCCGCGCGTTGAGCGAGGCCAGATAGGCGTTGTACGCCTCCAGCTCCTTGTCGCCGTCCCGGTCGGCGGCCCGGTCCTTGCGCTTCGCCTGCCGCTGCTCGGAGCCGTACCACTGGAACAGCAGCGCGATCAGCACCAGCACGGACGGGACCTCGCTGAACGCCCAGGCGATGCCGCCGGCCGCGTTCTGATCGGAGAGCGCGTCGATGCCGAGCGAGGCGGGCGGGATCTTGAACGTCTCCACCATCGGCTCCGACGCCATCATCAGCGCGATGCCGAAGAACGCGTGGAACGGCATGCCGGCGAACAGCTCCAGCATCCGCATCAGGTGGTTCGGCCGGTGGGGCCCGGGGTCCACGCCGATGATAGGCCAGAAGAACACCACACCCACGGCGAGGAAGTGCACCATCATCGCGATGTGCCCGGCCCTCGACCCCATCAGGAAGTCGAAGATCGGCGTGAAGTACAGCGCGTACAGGCTCGCGATGAACAGCGGGATCGTGAACACCGGGTGGGTGATGACCTGCATGTACCGGCTGTGCAGCAGCGCCAGCAGCAGCTCACGCGGCCCCTTGCGGCCCTTGCCGGCCACCGGCAGCGCGCGCAGCGCCAGCGTGACCGGGGCGCCCAGCAGGATCAGGATCGGCGACAGCATGCTGATCACCATGTGCTGCACCATGTGCACGCTGAACATGACCATGCCGTAGTCGTTCAGCTTGGTGCACATCACCAGCGCGATGGTCAGCACACCGACGACGTACGACACCGTACGGGCGACGGGCCACGTGTCCCCACGCCGCCGCAGCCGCACCACACCCCAGCCGTACAGAGCCAACCCGGCCAGACAGGCGACCAGAAAGAACGGATCCGCCGACCACTGGAGGCCCCGCCCCAGCGTGAACGGCGGCAAGTCCATCATCATGCCGTGCCCGCTGTGATCCATCCGGCGGCTCCTGATTCGTGGGGGTTGTACGCGTCTGTCCGCCCTCAAGACTAGAACCGCCCCCGGTCACGGCTGTGACCGGGGGCGGGTTGTTCTCAGGTGAACCGCAGCGGGTGAACTACAGCACGCACTCCGCCTCGTCGTACCGCTCCGCGGGAACCGTCTTCAGCGTCTCCACGGCCTCGGCCAGCGACACCATCACGATGTCGGTCCCGCGCAGCGCGGTCATCATCCCGAACTCCCCGCGGTGCACGGCCTCCACCGCGTGCCAGCCGAACCGCGTGGCCAGCACCCGGTCGTAGGCCGTGGGCGTGCCGCCTCGCTGCACATGCCCCAGGATCACCGGCCGCGCCTCCTTGCCGAGCCGCTGCTCCAGCTCGATCGAGAGCTGCCGGGCGATCCCCGCGAAGCGCTCGTGACCGTAGATGTCCTTGCCGCCCTCGTCGAACTCCATGGAGCCGGGCCGCGGCTTGGCCCCTTCCGCGGCGACCACGATGGCGAACCGCTTGCCCGCCTCGAACCGCTCACCGACGCGCGCGGCCAACTCCTCGATGTCGAAGGGCCGTTCCGGTACGACGACGGCGTGGGCGCCGGCCGCCATGCCGGAGTGCAGCGCGATCCAGCCGGTGTGCCGGCCCATGACCTCCACGACCAGCACGCGCTGGTGGGACTCGGCGGTGGTCTTCAGCCGGTCCAGGGCCTCCGTCGCCACGCCGACGGCCGTGTCGAAGCCGAACGTGACGTCCGTGACGGCGATGTCGTTGTCGATGGTCTTCGGGACACCGACGACGGGCAGGCCGTTGTCCGACATCAGCCGGGCCGCCTTCAGCGTGCCCTCACCGCCGATCGGGATGATCGCGTCGAGGCCCAGTTCCTCGACATGGCCCTTGGCCCGCTCCACACCGTCCCGCAGATGCGAGGGCTGGACCCGGGAGGAGCCGAGGATGGTGCCGCCGCGGGCCAGGATGCCGCCCACGGCGTCGAGGTCGAGCTTCATGTAGTCGCATTCCAGGAGGCCTTTCCAGCCGTCCCGGAAACCGATGACCTCGTCGCCGTGGTCGGCGACGGCACGGTGCACGACGGACCGGATGACGGCGTTCAGGCCGGGGCAGTCGCCGCCGGACGTGAGGACACCAATGCGCATAGCCCGAAATACCTTCTCAACGTGGGCCGGGAAACCGGACCACGTCGTCCGGCGGATTCCCGGCCACCCTACCGGCGTGAGGGGGTGGCTCCGTAGCGGGCGTCCGCCTGCTGGACGCCCCCGCACATGTGAGCGGACGGCCCGTCAGGCGGGCCCACTACGAGCCTGCCGGAACCCGCTGAAAAGTCCCTGACGTGACGCTTACGCCGGCTGCTGCGCAGCAGCGATGCGCTCGTTGCGGAGCGCGTCGTACCAGCGGTCGTCGATCGGCGGCAGCGCGTTGACGTCGAGCGCCAGCTTCAGCAGCAGGTCGGCGATGAGCGGGTTGCGGGCCAGCACCGGGCCGTGCATGTACGTACCGAAGACCGTCCCGTTGTACGCGCCCTCCGTGCCGTCCCCGGTGCCGTTGCCCCGGCCCAGGCGGACCTGGGCGAAGGGGCGGGCGGTGGGGCCGAGGTGGGTGACGCCCTGGTGGTTCTCGAAGCCGGTCAGCTGGGGCAGGCCGAGCTGCGGGTCGATGTCCGCGAGGACGTCGCCGACGCACCGCTCGCCCTCGCCGCGCACCGAGACCACGTCGAGTAGGCCGAGGCCCGGCTCGCGCTGGCCGAGGTCGTTGATGAACTCGTGGCCGAGGATCTGGTAGCCGGCGCAGACGGAGAAGACGATCGCGCCGTTCTGCACCGCCCGCTGCAGGTGGCCGTCGCGCCGAAGCCGCTCGGCCGCGAGCCGCTGCGGCCGGTCCTCGCCGCCGCCGATCAGGTAGATGTCGCCGGAGGTCGGGATCGGCTGGTCGCTGCGCACGTCCAGCCGGGCCACGTCCAGGCCGCGCTGCCGGGCCCGCCGCTCCACGACGAGCGCGTTGCCCTGGTCGCCGTAGGTGCTCAGCAGGTCCGGGTAGATCCACACCAGCCGCAGTTGGTTGTCGCTCATGAGGTGATCGCCCTTCCTGATCAGTTGCCGACGCGGCGGCGCAGGTCCTGGAACGCGGTGTAGTTCGCGATGACCTCGATGCGTCCCGGCGGCGCCATCTGGACGGCCTGGTCGAGGTTGTCGCAGACCTGGAAGTGCTGGTTGGCGACCTCCAGACGGACGGCGAGGTCCAGCTTCCGGTCGCCGATGACGAAGATCGGGTGGCCGGTCAGCCGCGTGTAGTCGACGTCCCACAGCCACGAGGTGTCCGTGCCGTCGGCGCCGCGCGCGTTCACGGACAGGATCACCGGGGTGGGCGGCGGGTCGATCAGGGAGAACGTCTCCAGCCAGCCGGCCGGGTTCTTCGCCAGCAGCAGCCGCAGGTCGCGGCCCTCGAACTGGACGACGTCGTACCGTCCGGCGACCGCCTGCACCTGGTACATCCGCTCCAGGGCGACCTGGGGCGGCACCCCGAAGACGGCGGCGACGGCCGCGGAGCTGGCCGCGTTCGCCTTGTTGGCGCGTCCCGGCAGCTGGAGGTGGATCGGCCAGGCGGACCCGTGCGGATCCAGCACATGGTCCCCGGACAGCGCCCAGGTGGGCGTCGGCCGGCGGAAGCCGCACTCGCCGCAGAACCAGTCGTCACCGGGGCGCTGCATCACGCCACCGCACGAGGGGCAGGACCAGGCGTCGTCCTTCCACATCTGCCCGGCTGCGACCCAGATCACATTCGGGGACGAGGAGGCGGCCCACACGACCAGCGGGTCGTCGCAGTTGGCGACGACGACGGCCTTGGACCCGGCCAGACCCTCGCGCCAGTTCTCGGCGAGCATCCGGGTCTCGGCCGCGCGGTCCAGCTGGTCGCGGGAGAGGTTGAGCAGTGCGATGCACTTCGGGTCGGTGTCGCGGGCGACCCCGGCCAGGTACTTCTCGTCGACCTCGATGACGCCGAACTTGGCTTCCGAGCCTCCGGCCAGCGCCGAGGTGATGCCGGCCGGCATGTTCGCGCCGAGCGCGTTCGAGACGACCTCACCCGCGGCCCGCAGGGCCTCCGCGATCAGCCGGGTGGTCGTGGTCTTGCCGTTGGTCGCCGAGACCAGGACGACGTCCAGGTTCTGGGCGAGCCGGGCGAGGAGGTCGGGGTCGAGTTTGAGCGCGACCCGGCCACCGATCACCGATCCGCTGCCGCGTCCCGCGGCCCGGGACGCCGCTGCGACCGCCTTGCCCGCGGTCACGGCCAGCTTGGCCCGCGGCGTGAGCGGGTCCGAGTTGCCTGCCATCAGTTCTCGATCCTCCTTGCGTACGCGCCGCGCCTGGGGCCATCCGGCAACGTGGTGTGGACCTCAGCCTATCGAGATCCATTCGCACACCCGAATCCCGGCCCATGCCAGTGCGGCGGGCATGAGCTGAAGGAACCGTACCCTTGCCGCCATGCGACACGGCTCGATCCCGGGCGCCCGCGGGCGCGTCCGGCCTCTTTCCCTCCTCCACGACCCCGTCCTGCACGCACCCTGCGGGGACGTCACGGACTTCGGCCCCGAACTGGCCGCACTCGTGGAGGACTTGTTCGCGACCATGTACGCGGCCCAGGGGGTGGGCCTGGCCGCGAACCAGATCGGGGTGCCGCTACGGGTGTTCGTGTACGACTGCCCCGACGACGAGGACGTACGACATCTCGGACATATCGTGAACCCGCGCCTGGTGGAGGCGGACGGTGTGGTGATCCGGGGCCCGGAGGGTTGCCTGTCCCTGCCGGGCCTGGAGGCAGGGACGGAGCGTTACGACCACGCGGTGGTCGAGGGCTTCACGGTGACGGGGGAGCCGGTCACCGTGCATGGCACAGGATTCTTCGCCAGGTGCTTGCAGCACGAGTGCGATCACCTGGAGGGCACGGTGTACGCCGACCACTTGACGGGTTGGCGCCACCGCAGACTGATGAGACAAATCTCGCGATCTTCATGGCACCGCTGAGCTGCGTATGTCAGGGGCGGTCAGAACCCCGGACCGCCGATTTTGTCCCCCGCTGCGGCAAGGCGCCCCCACAAAAGATCCGCAAGCGACCGCACCAATTCAGCCCGGGAGCACGGCCGCTCACCCAGCCACCAGTCCCCAGCCGCGTGCATCATCCCGACGATCCCATGCCCCCACACCCGAGCCAGCTGCTGACTCCCGGGCCCGAGATCCAGCCGGTCCTCGATGACCTGAGCCAGCTCCTCACCCATGCGCCGAAGCAGCGGGGCCGAATGCTTGCCGACATCGAAGCCCTGGTCGGCGCCGGTGCTTCCCTCCGCCGGATGCATGAGGAAGCGATACACCTGAGGTCGTGCCTCGATCGCCGCGAGGTAGGTGTCCAACGTGGACTCCACGCGCTCCCGCCGCTCGGCCGGGGCGTCCAGCGCGGCCCGCAGTGAATCCAGCAGAGCGTCCGTGTGCCGCTTGGCCAAGGCCGCGTAAAGCCCGCCCTTGTCGCCGAAGTGGCGATAAAGGATCGGCTTGGTGATGCCGGCCTCCGCGGCGATGGCGTTCATCGAGGCCTGCGGGCCATCACGCAGGACCACTCTGTCCGCGGCCTCCAGCAGCTCGCGCCGTCGGCGGTCGGCGGACCGTTGCTGATCGGTCCGCTGCGTGGTGTCCATGTGCTCTCCCCACCCGTGCTGATTCGGTGACGCCTGCGCAAACTAACACTGTCCGCGCCCCTGACATCGAACGGGATACCGACGCGTCATCGGGAGTTGACTTTTCCTACCGGTCAGTAACACACTCGTGTTACCGCTAGTAACACCAAATGCGCCGCCGCTGGAGGGGACATGGCCGAGTTCACCATGGAGCTCAACGACGAACAGAAGGAGGTCCGGGACTGGCTGCACGGCTTCGCCGCCGACGTGATCCGCCCCGCGGCCGCCGAATGGGACGAGCGTGAGGAGACTCCCTGGCCGGTCATCCAGGAGGCCGCGAAGGTCGGCATCTACTCCCTCGACTTCTACGCGCAGCAGTACTTCGACCCCACCGGCCTCGGTATCCCGATGGCCATGGAGGAGCTGTTCTGGGGCGACGCGGGCATCGCCCTCTCCATTGTGGGCACGGGCCTCGCCGCCGTGGGCGTTCTCGCCAACGGAACCGAGGAGCAGATCGGCACCTGGATCCCCCAGATGTACGGCGACGCGAACGACGTCAAGGTCGCCGCGTTCTGCTCCTCCGAACCCGACGCCGGCTCCGACGTCGCCTCCCTGCGCACGCGTGCCGTGTACGACGAGGCCAAGGACGAGTGGGTGATCAACGGCACGAAGACCTGGGCGACCAACGGCGGCATCGCCAACGTCCACGTCGTCGTCGCGGTCGTCGACCCGGAGCTGGGCTCCAAGGGCCACGCCTCCTTCATCGTCCCGCCGGGCACGCCGGGGCTGTCCCAGGGGCAGAAGTTCAAGAAGCACGGCATCCGCGCCTCGCACACCGCCGAGGTCGTCCTGGAGAACGTGCGCGTTCCCGGGTCCTGCCTGCTCGGCGGCAAGGAGAAGCTGGACGAGCGGCTGGCGCGGGCCCGGGAGCGGGCGAAGAAGGGCGGCATGGGGGTCCCCCCGCTCGAGCGAAGCCGAGAGTGGGGGAGGGTGAAGAACGCGGCGATGGCCACGTTCGAGGCGAGCCGCCCCGCGGTGGGGGCCATGGCGGTGGGCACCGCCCGGGCCGCCTACGAGGTGGCTCTCGACTACGCCACGACCCGTGAGCAGTTCGGGCGGCCGATCATCGACAACCAGGGCGTCGCCTTCCAGCTCGCGGACATGCGCACGCAGATCGACGCGGCCCGGCTGCTGGTGTGGCGGGCCTCGTGGATGGCGATCAACGGGAAGCCGTTCACCGCGGCCGAGGGGTCGATGTCCAAGCTGTTCGCCAGCGAGACGGCGAAGAAGGTCACGGCGCAGGCGATCCAGATCCTCGGCGGCAACGGGTACACCAGGGAGTACCCGGTGGAGCGGATGCACCGGGACAGCGCGATCTACACGATCTTCGAGGGTACGAGCGAGATCCAGCGTCTGGTGATCGCCCGCACGCTGTCGGGCATGCCCATCCGCTAACGATGCCTGAGCGGCGTCAGCTGCTCGATGTCGTACCGCTTCCGGAGTTCCTCGATCGCCGCGTGGTCCGGTGGGCCGCCGCTGCCGAGGATCTCCAGCAGCTCCTCGAAATAGTGCTCGTGATCGGGGGGCGGGGACGCCTGGAAGAACATCTTGGTCGGGGAGTCCGTCGGGTTGGCGAAGGCGTGGGGGCAGCCGGGAGGTACGACGATCACCGTGCCCGGGGTTGCCCGTACCACCCGGTTGCCCGAACTCGACTCCCACTTCTGCCAGTTGTCGGGGGTGCGGATGCGGGGCTCGAAGGCGAGCACGTCCAGCTCGCCTTCGAGGACGTAGAACAACTCCTCGCTGCGCGTGTGCACATGGGCACCGACGTCGAAGCCCGGCGGGACCTCCACCTCGAAGGTGGAGGCCGTCCGTGAATGGGTGCCGGTGACCTTGAACGTCACGCGCTGGGCGGACGTCTCGACCACGCGGCCGTGGCCCGGAGGCACGAGCAGTCCCTCGGTCGTGGTCATCAGCCGCTCACCACGTCACGGGCAGGGCCGCGGGCCCGCGGATCAACGCGCCCTTCCGGAAAGGCACCTGCCCGGGCGGTACGGCGAGCCGCAGGCCCGGCACCCGGTCCAGCAGGGCGTCCACCAGCAGCTCCGACTCCAGCCTCGCCAGCATGCCGCCGGGGCAGTGGTGCGGGCCGAAGCCGAACGCCACGTGCGGGTTGGGGCTGCGGGAGAAGTCGATCGCCTCCGGGTCCGGGAAGACGTCCGGGTCGCGGTTGGCGGCCAGGTAGGAGACGTGGACCGGGTCGCCCGCGCGGATCCGTACGCCCCCGATCTCCACGTCCTCCAGGGCGATCCGGGGGAGGCCGACGGCGTTGCGGTGCGGGATGTAGCGCAGCAGTTCGTCGATCGCCCGCGGGCGGATCGCGGGGTCGGAGCGCAGCCGTTCGACCAGGTCGCGTCGGGTCAGCAGCAGGTGGAACATCTGCCCGCTGTTGTTGGTGACCGCCTCGCCGCCGATCTGGAGGAGGACGGCGAGGCCGACGGCCTCCTCCAGGGTGACCTCGCCCCGGCCCACGGCGGCGCCGAGCAGCGAGGTGACGTCCTCGGCCGGGCTGCCCTCGCGCAGCCCGATGAGGTCGGAGAAGTAGGCGCTCATCTCGCGCCTGGCCTTCTCGCCGGCCTCCTTTCCGTGCGCGGAGGACCGGATCAGCAGGGTCCAGGTGTGCATGGCATGCCGGTCGGCCGCCGGGACGCCCATCAGCTCGCAGATCACCGCGATCGGGAAGGGGCTGAGGATCGTCGCCGTCAGGTCGGCGGGCGGGCCGTCCTGGAGGAGTTCGTCGACCAGCTCGTCCAGCATGCCGCGCGCCTGCTCGCGGATCCGCTCCACACCCTTCGCGGTGAACGCGGCGGCGACCGAGCGGCGCAGCCGGGTGTGGTCGGGCGGGTCCAGGACGCCGACCGCGCCCCGGTCCGGGATGTGGTGCGGGGCGAGCCGGGTCACCTGTCTGCCCATGACCGCCTCGCGGCTGAAGCGGGGGTCGTCGGTCACCATGCGCACGTCGTCGTACCGGGTGACCAGCCACGCCCAGCCCTCGCCGTTGGCCAGCTGGACGCGGGTGACCGGACCCTCGCGCATCAGGTCGGCCAGCACCGGGTCGAAGTCCGTCCCGGTCGGATCGACGGCCGGCCAGTGCCGGACCGGGGGCAGGGTCTCGGTGACGGTCTCCTCGCTCATCGCGTGATCCCGCCGTCCTGGACCCAGCGGCCCACGGTCATCTCGGCGGTGATGCCGGGACCGAACCCGGCCAGCAGCCCGCGCGCCCGGTGCTCGGCACCGCCCTCGTCGAACAGCCGGCGCAGCGCGTCCAAAACGACGGCGCTGGCGATGTTGCCGTACTCGGTGAGCGTGGACCGGCTGAACCGGAAGGCGTGCGGGTCGACCTGCAGGAACTTGCTGAGGTCGTCGAGGATTCGGGGCCCGCCCGCGTGGATGATGTAGAAGTCCAGGTCGGCGGCGTCCCAGCCGTGCGTGCCCGCGAGGTCCTGGAGCGCCGGGGCGAGCGGCTCCATGGTGGTCGGCACCCGCTTGTCCAGCAGGAAGTGGAAGCCGGTCGCCCGGACGTCGTACGCGATCCAGTCCTCGGTCTTGGGGATCAGGTACGAGCCGTTGCGCTCCAGCTGGACGCCCGTGCCGCCCCGGCCGCGCACCACGGCCGCGGCGATGCCGTCGCCGAACAGGCCGTTGGACAGCAGCGATCCGACGCCGAGGTCGGTGGGCTGGTAGCACAGCGAGCAGAACTCGCAGGCCACGATGAGCGCGTTGCCTTCCGGATAGGCCGAGCAGAAGTCGTGGGCCCGGTTGATGGCCGCGCCGCCGGCCGCGCAGCCCAACTGGGCTATGGGGAGCTGGCGGGTGGTGGACGAGAAGTCCATCTCGTTGATCAGCCACGCGGTCAGCGACGGCATCATGAAGCCCGTGCACGACACGTAGATGATGACATCGATGTCGGAGGTCAGGACCTCCGCGTCGTCCAGGGCCCGCTGGATCACCGCGGGGACACGGGCTTTCGCCTCGGCCTCGTAGAGCTTGTTGCGCTCCTCGAACCCGGGGTGCTTCAGGGTTTCCTCGATGGGCTGCACGATGTGCCGGGTGCGGACGCCCGTGTTCTCGATCAGCCGGAGGGCCAGCGGCAGCTGGGGGTGGTCCGCGTGGTGCGTACGTGCCAGCTCCAGCGTCTCCTCCATCGTGATCACGTGTTCGGGTACGGACACCGAGGGTCTGCACAAAGTCGCCATGAGCCGTCCCTGCTTTCGCCGTCCGGCGGGCCTGCGCCCACCGGTCAGAAGGTGGTCCACCCAGGTTCACCCGAGGGGGCGACTATCTCTCGTCGGGTTACTCCGAATCGGGGACAACGGGTAGGGATCGGACCTGGAGCCCGTACGACCCCTCGGAGGACCCGATGACGCTCACGGCCGCTGAACTACTGGCCGCCACGACCGCCCGACTCGCCCCCGACCCCCAGACCAACTCCCTGGTCCCGCTGATCGCCAGGGGCGAGGCGAGCCGCGAGACCCTCGCCGCCCTGGCCCTGGAACAGCGGTGGGTGATCGCCGCCGACCACCGCTCCTTCCTGCACCTGGCCGAACGCGCGGCCGACAGCCCCGCGGCCACCGCCTTCTTCACCTCGCTCGCCGAGGGCGAGGCACTGGCGGGGGAGCATCTGGCGGCGTTCGCCGAGGAGAGCGGCGTGACCGAGGAGCGGACCCGCTCCCACCCACCCCGCCCCGGCTGCCAGGCCTACCCCGCCTACGTGGCCTGGCTGGCCCTCAACGGCTCACCGGCCGACGTGATCCTGGCCCTCACCGCCAACTTCTCGGCGTGGGGTGGCTATTGCGCCCGCATCGCCGAAGGCCTCCGCCGCCACTACGGCTTCTCGGACGAGGCCAGCGCCTTCTTCGACTTCTTCGCGCAACCTGCCCCCGACCTGGACGCGCAGGCGACGGCGGCGGTACAGACGGCCCTGGACACCGGCCGTCTGAACACCGACATGGCGCACACCTACGGAAGTCTGCTTCAGTCCTACGAGGCGATGTTCTGGGACTCGCTGAGGGAAACCCCCTAGGACGACCTACGGCGCCCCACTGCTGTGCGCGATACACGCCACGTCGATACGATCCGCCAGCTTCGCCAACTCAATGGTCAGCGCAGCCACCGTGTCCTCATCAAGCTGCTCCCCGGCCTCGACAAGATGCAGCCACCGCCCACCCACGGTCCGCAACAACTTACTCACGTCGGCCGCAGCCACCTGCAAGGACCCGCGGTCGTCGACGATCAGAGGCAGAGTCACTTCGCGGTTCACAAACGGGATGGTAGCCGCGCAGCGCTCACGCACCCTGCCAAACCGTGGTGATGTTGCAGAACTCCCGGATTCCGTGCCCGGACAGCTCACGTCCGTACCCGGACCGCTTCACACCGCCGAACGGGAACGCCGGGTGGGAGGCGGTCATCCCGTTGACGTACACGCCACCCGCCTCCAGATCCCGCGCGAACCGCTCCACCTCGTTCTCGTCCCGCGTCCACACGTTCGAACTCAGCCCGAAGAAGGAGTCGTTCGCGATCAGGATCGCCTCGTCCAGGTCGCCGGCCCGGTACAGCGTGGCGACCGGCCCGAACGCCTCCTCGCGGTGGATGCGCATCTCCCGGGTGATGCCCGCCAGGACGGTCGGCGGGTAGTACCAGCCCGGCCAGTTGGGGCGTTCCCCGCCGCACAGCACCTGGGCACCGCTGCGCTTCGCGTCGTCGACCAGCTCCTCCAGGTCGGCCCGCCCCTGCTCGGAGGAGAGCGGCCCGATCTCGGTGCTCTCCTCCAGCGGGTCGCCGATCTTCAGCGCCTTCATGCCCGCGACGAACTTCTCGGCGAAGGCGTCGTACGCGTCGGTGTGCACGATGAACCGCTTGGCCGCGATGCACGACTGTCCGTTGTTCTGCACCCGCGCGGTCACGGCGACCTGCGCCGCCCGGTCGAGGTCGGCGGAGGGCATGACGACGAACGGGTCGCTGCCGCCCAGCTCCAGCACCGTTTTCTTGATCATCTCGCCGGAGGTGGCGGCGACGGCCCGCCCGGCCGGCTCGCTGCCCGTGAGCGTCGCTGCCTTCACCCGCTCGTCGCGCAGGATGGCGTCGACCGCTCCCGAGCCGACCAGCAGCGTCTGGAAACAGCCCTCCTTGAAGCCCGCCCGGTGGAACAGGTCCTCCAGGTACAGGGCTGTCTGGGGGACGTTCGAGGCGTGCTTGAGCAGGCCCACGTTGCCGGCCATCAGCGCGGGCGCGGCGAAGCGGATCACCTGCCACAGGGGGAAGTTCCACGGCATCACCGCGAGGACGGGCCCGATCGGCCGGTAGTGGACCCGGACCCGGGAGGCGCCGGAGTCCCGCACGTCCGACTCGGCCGGTACCTCGTCGGCGAGCAGTCCCTCGGCGCGTTCGGCGTACCAGCGCATCGCCTTGGCGCACTTCGCGGCCTCCGCGCGGGCCTGCTTGACCGGCTTGCCCATCTCGGTGGTCATGACCCGGCCGATCTCCTGCTGGTCCTCGTCCAGCAGGTCGGCGGCCTTGTTCAGCAGTCGGGAGCGTTCGGCGAACGTGGTAGTCCGGTACGTGCGGAACGTCGCCTCGGCGAGCTGGAGCCGGCGTTCCAGCTCTTCCTCGCCCATGGCCTCGTACGTCTTGAGCGTCTCGCCGTTCGCCGGGTTCACCGTCGCGATGGGCATGGCTGACCTCCCTGGGAGCGGTCTTGCTTCGACCTTCGCGCGCGGCGCTGCCGACCGCAACGCGTAGCACCCCCTTCAGCCCGAGTGCTCCGCCAGCCGGTCGAGAAACGCGGCCTGAGCCGTGACGACCAGCTCACGGGCCCGGTCCAGCCCGAACCACGCCACCCGGTCCAGCTCCGGGAACTCCTGGGTCCGCCCGGACCTCGGCGGCCACTCCATGGTGAAGGTGCCGGGCTCGATCGCCTCCGGGTCCAGGTCCGCCTCGATCGCCCATACGGTCACGATCTTGCCGTTGGCCTGCGCGACCTCGCCCAGCGGTACGGCCTCCCCGTCGGGCGGGGCAAGGCCCAGCTCCTCCCGGAACTCGCGCCGGGCCGCCTCCCAGGCGGGCTCGTCCGGCTCGTACTCGCCCTTGGGCACGGTCCACGCTCCCGCGTCCTTCTTCGCGAAGAAGGGACCGCCCATATGGCCGAGCAACACCTCCAGCCCCTCGTCGCTGTGCCGGAACAACAGCAGTCCCGCGCTGCGCTTCGTCGTCCGCACCGTCACGGCTTGACCTCCGGATGGGCCGCCAGCAGGGCCTCCACCGTATCGGCCTCCTCGGCCCTCTTGTCCTCGCGGTAGCGGACCACGCGGGCGAAGCGCAGGGTGACGCCGGCCGGGTAGCGGGAGGAGCGCTGCAGGCCGTCGTAGGCGATCTCCACGACGAGTTCCGGGCGTACGGTGACCAACCGGCCGTCGTCCGCGACGGCCAGCTCCCGCAGCCGCTCGGTCTGCCAGGCGAGCATCGCGTCGGTCATGCCCTTGAAGGTCTTGCCGAGCATCGCGAAGGTGCCGTCCGGGTTGCGGGCGCCGAGGTGCAGGTTGGAGAGCTTGCCGGTGCGGCGGCCGTGGCCCCACTCGGCGGCCAGCACGACGAGGTCGAGCGTGTGCACGGGCTTGACCTTCAGCCAGGACGCACCGCGCCGGCCCGCGCTGTAGGGGGCGTCCAGCGCCTTGACGACCACGCCCTCGTGGCCACGGGCGAGGGTGTCGGCGAGGAACCGTTCCGCCTCGGGGATGTGCTGCGGCCCCGACGCCACGGCCCGGCGGACCCGCATCGGCCCGGGCACCAGATCGACCAGCAGCGCGTGCCGTTCGGCGAACGGGAGGTCGAGCACGTCCAGGCCGCCGACCAGCAGCACGTCGAAGAAGACCGGCGAGACCGGCACCTCCTCGGCGGCCTTCGCCACGTCGGTACGGGAGCCCACCCGGCCGGCGATCTCCTGGAAGGAGCGGGGCCGGCCGTCCGCGCCGAAGGAGATCACCTCCCCGTCGAGGATGAACCGGTCGCTCGACAACCCCAGGGCCGCCCGGGTCACTTCGGGCAGCCGGTCGGTGATGTCGTCCAGCGTGCGGGTGTGGATCCGTACCGCGCTGCCCTCCCGGTGGACCTGGACCCGGATGCCGTCCAGCTTCTCCTCCACCGCGCACGAGCCCAGCTTCTCGACCGCCTCGGCCACCGAGGAGGCGCTCTGCGCCAGCATCGGCAGCACCGGGCGGCCGACCGTGAGCCGGAACCGGTCCAGCGCCCCGGGCCCCTCGGCGAGCAGGGCCTGCGCCACCGTCTGCAGCGACCCGGCGAGCATCACCGCCCGTCGCACGTCCGCCGGATCCGCGCCGGTCGCCCGGGCCAGACCCTCCACGGCGACCGCGTCCAGCGCGCCCTGCCGGACCTCGCCGGTGAGCAGGCCGTGCAGGAAGCGCTGCTCCGCCTCGGTGGCCGCGCCCATCAGCTCGCCGACGATCCGGGCCCGCTCCGCCTGGGAACCGGCCCCGGACACCTTGCCCAGCTCGCCGAGCCGGGCGTCGACCTCCCGCACGGTCAGGGAGGGCTCGGCGGCCGGCGGGACCGCGCGGCTCAGCACCTTCCAGCCGACGCCGAGCCGTCCCTGGGGGAGCCGTCCGGCCAGGTAGGGGATGACGATCGGCACGTCGTCCGCCTCCGCGTCCCGGAACAGCTCCGCGAGCAGCGCGGTCTTACGGGACCGGGCCGCCGTCGCGGCGACCTCCCGGGACACCTCGGCGAGCCGGGCCAGCAGCATGCAGTCATGGTTGCACCGCAGGCGCGGGCTCTACACCCGCACGGCCGCGTCGAGGTCGGCGAAGAGCAGCTCGCCGTTGATCGCCGCACCGGCCCGGTACCCCCGGCTCGCCGCGTTCACCACCTGCTCGGCGAAGCCGCTCACGTTGCCCGCCGCCCACAGACCCGGCACCGTCGTCAGGCCCCGCTCGTCGATCACCGGGAAACTGCCGAACGGCGTCTCGCGCAGCTCCGCACCCAGCCGCACCAGCAGGTCGTTCTGTGGAACGGCCCGTGGTGCGACGTACAGCACCTCGCGCTCGTGGACCGTGCCGTCCGCGAGCCGGACGCCGGTGAGCCGGTCCGCCTCGGCGAGCACCTCCGCGACCTCACCGGGTACGACGGTCACCCGGGCGGCGGCCAGCCTGCGCCGGTCCTCGTCCGTCAGCTCCGTCTCCCGCACCTCGTGCAGGAAGAACCGCACATCCTTCGACCACTGGGTCACCATCAGCGCCTGGTGCACGCTCATCGGGCCGCTCGCGAGCACGCCGGTCGCCCGGTCCCGGACCTCCCAGCCGTGGCAGTACGGGCAGTGGACCACGTCCCGGCCGAACCGCTCGGCGATCCCCGGGACCGGCGGCAGCTCGTCCTTCAGGCCGGTGGCGACGACCAGCTGACGCGCCCGTACGGTCCGGCCGCTCGCTAGCACCACGGTGAAGTCCTCGCCCCTGGTCGCGTCCACGACCCGGTCCCGGACCAGTTCCACGCCGTACCGGGCGATCTCCTCGCGCCCGACGGCCAGGAACTCGGCGGGCGACATGCCGTCCCGGGTCAGATAGCCCTGCAGGTGTGCGGACGGCGCGTTGCGCGGCTCGCCCGCGTCGACCACCAGGGTGCGCCGCCGGGCCCGGCCCAGCACCAGCGCGGCGGACAGACCGGCCGCGCCGCCTCCGACCACCACCACTTCACAGTTCTCGGTCATGGTGACCACCTCCGCGCCCGACGGTCGCCCACACCCTGCCGTGTTGACAAACGTCTTTGCCGAATCTGCAATACGGGCATGAGCACCGAGAGCACCGACGGCGTGCTGGCGGGCGTGGGCCCGAGGCTCCGGCGGATCCGCAAGGAGCGGGAGGTGACGCTTGCGGCGCTGTCCGAGGCGACCGGCATCTCCGTCAGCACCCTGTCCCGGCTGGAGTCCGGCCTGCGCAAACCCAGCCTGGAGCTGCTGCTGCCCATCGCGCAGGCCCACCAGGTACCGCTGGACGAGCTGGTCGGCGCCCCGCCGGTCGGCGACCCCCGGGTGCGCGCGAAGCCCCTCGAACGGCACGGCCGCACCTTCTGGCCGCTGACCCGCCAGCCCGGCGGCCTCCAGGCCTTCAAGGTCCGCGAACCCCAACGCAGCCAGGAGCCGGAGCCGCGCACCCACGAGGGCTACGAGTGGCTGTACGTGCTCTCGGGCAGGCTCCGGCTGGTGCTCGGCGAACACGACGTGGTGCTGTCGGCGGGGGAGGCGGCGGAGTTCGACACCCGGGTGCCGCACTGGTTCGGGTCGACCGGAGAGGGGCCGGTGGAGTTCCTGAGCCTGTTCGGGCCGCAGGGCGAGCGGATGCACGTACGGGCACGGCCGGCTCGTAAGTGACGTGTCCGAAGTGACGCGCGCGAAGTGACGCGTCCGACTGTTTCGCGAATGGCAAGCGACCGCTTAGTATGCGGTCGGACCCGGTCAGACGAAGCAGTCCCGTGGAGGCCCCGCATGCAGGCATGGCAAGTGCACGAGAACGGCGAGCCGAGCGAGGTGATGCGCCTGGCGGAGGTGGAGCGGCCCACGCCCGGCGAGGGTCAGGTGCTGCTGCGGGTGCGCGCCGCCAACATCAACTTCCCGGACGCCCTGCTGTGCCGGGGCCAGTACCAGGTACGGCCGCCGCTGCCCTTCACGCCCGGGGTGGAGATCTGCGCCGAGACCGAGGACGGCCGCCGGGTGATCGCCAACCCCGTGCTGCCGCACGGCGGCTTCGCCGAGTACGCGCTCGCCGACGCCCGCGCCCTGCTGCCCGCGCCCGAGTCGCTGGACGACGCCGAGGCCGCCGCGCTGCACATCGGCTACCAGACGGGCTGGTTCGGCCTGCACCGCCGCGCCCACCTGGAGGCGGGGGAGACCCTGCTCGTGCATGCCGCCGCAGGAGGCGTCGGCAGCGCGGCCGTGCAGCTCGGCAAGGCGGCCGGGGCCACCGTGATCGGCGTGGTCGGCGGCGCCGACAAGGCCGCCGTCGCCCGGGAGCTGGGCTGTGACGTGGTCGTCGACCGCCGCACCGAGGACGTCGTCGCGGCCGTGAAGGAGGCCAC
This sequence comes from Streptomyces diastatochromogenes, assembly GCF_002242805.1. Lineage (GTDB taxonomy): Bacteria > Actinomycetota > Actinomycetes > Streptomycetales > Streptomycetaceae > Streptomyces > Streptomyces diastatochromogenes. The sequence goes on from NZ_MCGQ01000044.1 coordinate 48,533, forward strand.
CGGCGGCCGGGGCGCCGACGTGATCTACGACCCCGTCGGCGGCGCGGCCTACGCCCAGTCCGCCAAGCTCGTCGCCTTCGAGGGCCGGATCGTCGTCGTCGGCTTCGCCAGCGGCACCATCCCGAGCCCCGCGCTCAACCACGCCCTGGTGAAGAACTACTCGATCCTCGGCCTCCACTGGGGCCTGTACAACACCAAGAACCCGAAGCTGATCCTGCACTGCCACGAGCGGCTCACCGAGCTGGCCGCCCAGGGCGCGATCAAGCCGCTGGTGAGCGAGCGGGTGCCGCTGGCGGAGGCCGCGGCCGCCGTGCAGCGGGTCGCCGACGGGGTGACCACCGGCCGGGTGGCCGTGGTCATGGACAAGGGAGCCGCCGCATGATCGACGCCGAAGAACTGCGCCGCCGCACACGGGAGTTGCTGGCCGCGCATCCGCCCGCCGCCACCGACCCCCTCGACTTCCTCAAGGCCCGCTTCGACGCGGGGCTGGCCTGGGTGCACTACCCAACGGGCCTCGGCGGACTCGATGTCCCGCGCTCCCTGCAGGTCGTCGTGGACGCCGAGCTGGAGGCGGCCGGCGCTCCCGACAACGACTCGCGCCGCAACGGCATCGGGCTCGGCATGGCCGCCCCGACGATCCTCAAATACGGCACCGAGGAGCAGAAGCAGCGCTATCTGCGACCGCTGTGGATCGGTGAGGAGGTGTGGTGCCAGCTGTTCAGCGAGCCCGGCGCCGGCTCTGACCTCGCCGCGCTCGGCACCCGGGCCGTGCGAGAGGGCGACGAGTGGGTGGTCAACGGGCAGAAGGTGTGGACGTCCGGCGCGCACAACTCCCGTTGGGCCATCCTCATCGCCCGCACCGACCCGGACGTGCCCAAGCACGCGGGCATCACGTACTTCATCTGCGACATGACCGACCCGGGCGTCGACGTCCGTCCGCTGCGGCAGATCACGGGTGAGGCCGAGTTCAACGAGGTCTTCCTCACCGACGTCCGCATCCCCGACTCCCGCCGCCTCGGCGAGGTCGGCGACGGCTGGCGGGTCGCGCAGACCACGCTCAACAACGAGCGCGTCGCCATCGGCGGCATGCGGCTGCCCCGCGAGGGCGGCATGATCGGCCCGGTCGCGAAGACCTGGCGGGAACGCCCCGAACTGCGCACCCACGACCTGCACCAGCGGCTGCTGAAGCTCTGGGTCGAGTCCGAGGTCGCCCGGTTCACCGCCGAGCGCCTGCGCCAGCAGCTCGTCGCCGGCCAGCCCGGCCCCGAGGGCGCCGGCATGAAGCTCGCCTTCGCCCGCCTCAACCAGGAGATCAGCGGCCTGGAGGTCGAACTCCGCGGCGAGGAAGGGCTGTTGTACGACGACTGGACCATGCGGCGGCCCGAGCTGGTGGACTTCGTCGGCCGCGACGCCGGCTACCGCTACCTCCGCTCCAAGGGCAACAGCATCGAGGGCGGGACCAGCGAGGTCCTGCTGAACATCGTCGCCGAGCGCGTCCTGGGCCTGCCCGCCGAGCCGCGCACCGACAAGGACGTCGCCTGGAAGGACCTCGCCCGATGACCGACCTGCTGTACTCGGAGGAGGAAGAGGCGCTGCGCGCCGCCGTCCGCGACCTGCTCACGGACCACTGCGACGCGGCCGGCGTGATCGCCCGCACCGAGTCGGACGCCCCGCACGACCTCGCCCTGTGGAAGTTGCTCGCCGACGGCATGGGGCTCGCCGGGCTGCTGGTGCCCGAGGCGCAGGGCGGCCAGGGTGCCACCCACCGTGAAGTCGCCGTCGTTCTGGAGGAGCTGGGCCGGGCCGTCGCGCCCGTCCCGTACCTCACCAGCGCCGTCGTGGCCACCGAGGCCCTGCTGGCCTGCGGGGACGAGGAGCTGCTGGGCCGCCTGGCCGCCGGGCGCACCATCGGCGCCCTCGCGGTCGGGCTGCACTCGGCACCGGGCGCCGCCCTCAAGGCCGTACGCCTGGAGAACGGCACCCTGCACGGGGAGCTGACCGGCATCGCCGACGCGGCCGCCGCCGACGTCCTGCTCGTCCCGGCCGACGACGGCGGGCTGTACGCGGTGGCCGCCGACGCGGTGACCGTCACCCCGCAGACCTCGCTGGACCTGACCCGCCCGCTCGCCACCGTCACCCTCGACGGCGCGCCCGGCCGCCGCATCGGCGACGCGGAACCCGCCGTACGACGGGCCCTGCGCGCCGCCGCCGGACTGCTCGCCTCCGAGCAACTCGGCGTCGCCGACTGGGCGTTGACCGAGACCGTCCGGTACCTGAAGGAGCGCAAGCAGTTCAACCGGCCGGTCGGCGGCTTCCAGGCGCTCAAGCACCGGCTCGCCCAGCTGTGGCTGGAGGTCGTCAACCTCCGGGCCGCCGCCCGCGCCGCCGCCGACGCGCTGGCCTCCGGCGAGGACACCGACGTCACCGTGGCCGTCGCCCAGGCCTACGCCGCCCCGGTCGCCGTACACGCCGCCGAGGAGGCGCTCCAGCTCCACGCCGGCATCGGGATGACCTGGGAGCACCCGATCCACCTGTACCTGAAGCGGGCCAAGGCCGACTCGATCGCCTACGGCACGGCAGGCGCCCACCGGGAGGCCCTGGCCGAACTGGTCGACCTCCAGGCGCCCTGACGCACAGCCAGTGAAGCCCGCCCCACCCGGGGCGGGCTTCTTCGTGTGCGCACCCGTCACGAAGTGAACGGAGGGCAGCAGTCCGGCCAACTCCCTGTAGGCCAGGGGCTTTTGAGTGGAGAGCGCACGCATACTCTCCCCGGTCCCATCCGGCCCCTCAAGGGAGGCAGCGCATGGCCCTCACCACCCGTCGCAGAGCCCTCACCACCCTCGGCGCCGCCCTCGCGGGTGCGGTCGCCCTGCCCGCCGGCCAGGCCTGGGCGGGCGGCGGCCACCCTGGCCCGCGCCCGCTGTGGCACGCGCACGCCCACAACGACTACGAGCACCCGCGGCCCCTGTTCGACGCCCTCGACCACCGCTTCGGCAGCGTCGAGGCCGACATCTTCCTCGTCGGCGACCAGCTGCTCATCGGCCACGACACCTCCGAGCTGGACCCGACCCGCACCCTCGAATCCCTCTACCTCGACCCGCTCGCCGCCCTCGTCAAGGCCAACCACGGCTCCGTGTACCGGGGCCGGCGGCAGCCGGTGCAACTCCTCATCGACATCAAGACCGAGGGCTCCTCGACGTACGTCGAACTCGACCGGCACCTCAGGCGCTACCCGCACCTGCTCACCCGCTACGCGCACGGCCGCGTCCACCCCGGCCCGGTCACCGCCGTCGTCTCCGGCGACCGCGCGGCCCGTGTCCCGATGGAGGCCCAGACCGAGCGCCGCGCCTTCTACGACGGCCGGCTCGCCGACCTCGGCGGCGCGGCCCCCGCCTCCTTCATCCCGCTGATCAGCGACAACTGGACGCTGAACTTCACCTGGCAGGGCGAGGGCCCCTTCCCGGACGCCGAGCGCCAGAAGCTGCGCGGTATCACCGGCGCTGCCCACGCGCGCGTGCAGCAGATCCGGTTCTGGGCCACCCCGGACACGGCGGGTGCGGCCCGGGACGCCCTGTGGACGGAACTCCTCGCGGGCGGCGTCGACTACCTCAACACCGACGACCTCGCCAGCCTGGAGGCCTTCCTGGACGCACACCCGTTTGTGTAACACCACACGATCGGAGGACATGTCAGCCGCCCGGACGAACCCCCCGCTACGCCACACTTACGGCCGAACGCCGCTCATGGGGCGTGGCGGAGGAGGTTCCCGATGGCCGTTTCCATCTCTGTGGTGCTGCTGCTCCTGATCATTGTCGTGATCTTCATGCGCAACGGCGCGCTGAAGATCTCGCACGGCCTGGTCTGCATGCTGCTCGGCTTCTACATGGCCAGCACCACCATGGCGCCCACTATCCAGAGCGGGCTCACCGCGACCGCCGATCTGGTGGGCAGCCTGCGCCCCTGAGCCGCGAGGTCAGGACGAGAAGACCCCGATGCCGTTCGGGACCGGGCGTTCGGCCCCGCCGCTCGGGTGGTTGCGGATCGTCACACTGCTGGCGCCCGCATTCCGGGTGACCATCTCGGTCGAGCCGCCGCCGTCGAGGTTGAACGCGTCGGACGCGCCCAGCTCGTTCATGAGCTGGGCCTCTTCGGCGATGGTCATGCCCGTCCGATAGGCCGCGGCTCCGTCCAGCGCGAGGAGCAGCATCCGGTGCCCGCCGTCGGCGAAGCCCACGACGGTGCGCACGGCCGAGGCGTTGTCGTCCAGGCCGGACAGCGGCTTGCCGTTCCGCAGCACCGGGTAGCCGCCGATCGCGAACGTGTACGGCACCTTGGCCGTGGCCGCCACCAGGGCGTGCGTGACGGTCACCTGGTCGCCCACCGACAGCTTGCGCAGCCGCTGCGCGCCCTCCTCGCGGCCCACCAGGACCGTGGTGCCCGTGGGGATCGAGCCGCCGCCCGGGGTGCCGGAGGCGGAGACCACCTCACCGTCCCGCACCTTCACCTCGTAGGTGTCCGTGCTGCACGCCGCCGCCCGGTCGGTGTCCGTGCCGCAGGTGGCACGCACCCGTGAGGCGCTGCCCCACCGTGAGGTGAAGGCGCCGACGGAGTTCTGCGGCAGCGCGTACTGGTTGAGGCCCTTGAGCGGGAACTGCCCCTCCGGCGTGCCGACGGAGCCGGTGAGCGTGAGGCGGTCCAGCCGGGCCCGCCCGTCGGTACCCACGCCGAGGACGTCCGTCGTGGTCGTCCCGGGCGGCAGCGAGGGCCCGAACCGCTGGCCCTTCGGCACCGCCGCCTTGAGTACCTTCCCGTCCGCGATCGCCGGTCCCACGGTCGCGCCCGTCGCCTCCACGCCCGGGTGCTGGGTCTCGGAGATGTTGAAGAAGTCGCCGTTGACGCCGGCGACCGCGCCGGCCGAGTCGGCGAGCTTCGACACGGTCGCGCGGGCGGCCACCGTCCCCGGGTACAGCAGGTCCAGGCGGACGTGCGGATTGTTCAGGTCGACGGTGAGCAGATGGGCGTGGGCCTCGCCCGCCGCCGCCGAGATGTCGAACTGCCGGTAGGTGACACCCGGCGCGATCCGTCTGCCCATCTTGCCCAGCGGTACGGCATCGGCCGGTGCCGCCCCCGCCAGGGCCGCACCGGCCAGTACACCGAACGCCGTGAGAACCGTGAGAACCGATCTGCCCGCTGCCGTCTGCCGCCGATCGTGCGCCACCGCGCCCCCTGATGTCTCGTCAACTGTCCCAGAACTCAGGGAAGTGCAGCAGACGGCGGTGGCCCGCGGGGGTGCTAGGCGTCGACTACGCGAGAACGGGTGAGAAAACGCACCCCCTCGGGTGCCTCCAGCGAGAATCCGCTCCCTCTTCCGGGTACCACGTCGACGATCAGCCGGGTGTGGCTCCACACCTCGTACTGGCTCCTCGACATCCAGAAGGTCACCGGCTCCTCGACGCCCTCCACCGCCAGTTCCGCCAGCAGCACGTCCGAGCCGCCGGTCCGGAACTCGCCGTCCGGGTAGCACATGGGCGCGCTGCCGTCGCAGCAGCCGCCGGACTGGTGGAACATCAGCGGACCGTGCTCGGCCCGCAGCCTGCGCACCAGTTCGGCAGCCTGCGGGGTGAGTTCGACGCGGGGGACTTCCACTTCCATGGTCACCGTCCTGGAGAGCCGGGCCGTCGGACGTGCCCCAGTCTCATGCTTCGTCAAGGGCGCGTCCAGCAGGCGTACTTCGACGGGACCGTGGTCAGGCGAGGCCGAGGACGTCGTCGGTCCGGCCCCACCCGGGGGTCGGCGGCTGCGGCCACCTCGGGAGAGGGGGCAGGGTCTCGGCCGGCCGGTCGGACATCAGGTCCGTGGCCGGAGTTCGCCCGCTGAGCCAGCCGAGCAGGAGGTGTCCGGGCCCGGCGATCGAGGGGCCCTCGGGAGCCGGGGTCCAGTGGCGGCCCAGGTCGACCGCCTCGACGCGGGAGACGGGATGTCCCTGGGCCCGCAAGGTGGTGAGGGTCTCGTCGAGCGCCCAGGACACGTACGACGCCGGCCAGTCGGCGGTGCCGTATCCCAGGCCGAGGTCGACATGGTGGTGCTCCAGCTCCCGCAGGCACCGCAGGAGGGTGTACCAGGCGGGGTGCCGCCAGCCCGCGAGTGCCGCCACCAGGACGTCCCACCGTGCCGCCGGCATCTCCCGGGCCTCCGCCACGACCAGGTCCAGGGCCCGCCGGGTCCGGTCGGCCAGCGCGTCGACGGGCAGGGCGGCGGTCCGCTCGGCCGTCTCGGCCAGGGCGGCCGCATCCTGTCGGGGCCCCGGCGCGGAGCCCGTACGCGCCAGCCGCAGCAGCCACACGTAGGCATCCGCGCTGCCCGCGATGTGGGCGAGCACCTGGCCCCGGGTCCACGGGGCGAGCGCGCCGGGCGCACGGCACTCGGCCTCGGTCAGGCCGGACAGCGTGGCCGCGAGCCGTGCGGCCGACCGCTCGACCTCGCCCCTCAGGCGGTCGACGTCGGGCGTGGGCATCGAGGGGGAGTCGGTCATGGGGGAGGGACCATCCTGGAGAGAAGTGAGCTGACAGGTGGGCAGGCGCATGGGAGAGGATGCCCCAATGCGCTACCACTCGCCCTTCCGCCAGCCCGAACCACGCCCCGTGGCCGAGGGCGAACATCCGCTCTGGGACGAGGCCCTGGCAGCGGTCAACCGGGATCTGGCGGCGACCCTGCCGGAACAGCAGCCCCTGTGCCTGTTCGCGGTGCCCTGGGAGGAGGGCGAACCGGAGCAGGTCTACGTCGCCCTCGCCAACGGCGAGTGGCACGGGAACCCCTTGTCCGCCGCCGACGACCTTGAGGCCGTTGCCGAAGCCGCCCAGGAGACGGTCACGGAGCGGCTGTGGCGGGCGTGGCCGCTGTGCTCCGAGCACGACCTGGGGATGCACGTGCGCCAGGTGTCCGGGCGCCCGTCGTGGTGGTGCGCCGGTTCCGCGGCTCCCGGCGATCCGGCACACATCCGTGCGGCCGTAGGCGAGTTGGACACCCTCGGGCGCCCGCACCGGCCGAACCGGAAGCGCCGCAAGCAGCGCCCGCAGGGTTGACCGGGGGGCGGCCACGGGCACGGCACGGCGGCCGTGCCATGATCCCCGGATGCGCGAGACCGACGAACTGGCCCGGGTGGACGATCCGGCCTGGCCGGAGCTTCAGGAGCTGATCACGGCCGGTGCCGTGCCGGTCCGCGTGCTGCCCGCCGATCCCGAGGAGGGCCGCCGGTGCCTGCTGCAGATGCAGGTCACCGCGCGCTCCACGCTCGGCGCGCTGGCGCTGAACTGCGGCGGACTCGTCCTGGACGACGGATGGGTGCGGGTGTACGGCGGCGGCTCGGCAGCGGCCGGCGGACTGCCGAGCCTGGGCCGGGTCAACCGCTTCCCGGAGGAGTTCGATCCCGCCTGGCACCCAGCGTCCGGTCTGGTCGTCGGGCACGACGTGCTCGGCGGGGTGTTCGCGCTCAACGGCCACGACCCGGCCGGAGCGGGCCGCCCCGGCGACCCCGGGCAGATGACGTACTTCGCCCCCGACACCCTGGAGTGGGAGGCCCTGGACATGGGCCACTCCACCTGGGTGTGGTGGCTGCTGTCCGGCCGTCTGGAGACGTTCTACGACGGCCTGCGCTGGCCGGGCTGGCGCGAGGAGGCCGCGGAGCCGGACCTCGCGCAGGGCATCACCGTCTACCCGTTCCTGTGGTCCAAGGAGGCGCACGACGACCTCGCGGCCACGAGCCGGCGGCCCGTGGCGATGAGCGAAGTCCTGGGCGTGGCAGCGGACTTCGCCCGGCAGATGGGCCCGGCGGATCCGGGTTTCCTCGGCGAGGTGTGAGGCACCGCCGTCCGGCGGCTCAGCCCGCCCTGCGAAGGCCCCGCATCGACTCCGCGTACACGCCCGAAGCCACCGACAGCCCCACCGGCAGGGCGAGATCGATGCCGCCGAGGGCGGCGGCCACCGGCCCGGTGTACACGGTGTCGACGCACGCGGCGACGCCCGCCGCGAGGGCCAGCGCGCCGGACCGGTTGACCCCGCCCGTGTACCAGAAGGGGCTGCCCGGGGTCTCAACGTCCTCGACTCCGTCGAGAAGTCTCAGGCGGAGAGCCCGGACCCGGTACGGCACCGGGTCGAACACATCGAGACGGTGCCCGACGACACCGTACGGCGGTTCGCGCGGCTCGGCGTGGCCGCGTCCATGCAGCCCACCCACTGCTGCGAGTACACCCGGGCCGACCACACCGACAACTGGTCGCGCCGGCTCGGCGAGGAACGTGCCGCGCGCGTTCCGCTGCGGTGATCTGTGGGCGGCCGGCGCCCGGGTCGTCCTCGGCTCCGACTGACCCATCGCGCCGTACCCGCCGCTCCAGGTCATGGCCGGCGCCCGGCACCGCCGCCCCGCCGACCTCTCCCTGCCCCCGCACGGGCCCGAACAGGCCCTCACCGGAGCGCAGGCGCTGCGTTGTAGCCGACGGCCGGGCACCGCTGGGGTCAGCGCAGGGGAGTGCGCGCCGCGTACCCGGCGGGGCCCGCCGTGGCCGCCGCCTTCACCACGTCGACGTCACGCGCCCGGACATAGGCGAGCCGGTGCCCGAGCTGGATCTCGTAGTACGCCTCCTCGCCCTGCACCACCGGAGACGGGGAGTCGTCGGAGGAAGGTTTCTCCAGGTAGGAACCGAGGACGCGGGACTGCGTCACGTACCGCTGGCCCGCACGGAGGGTGTACGGGAGCGGCGACGGCTCGGGCTGCTCGTCCACACCCTCCGGGTAGGCGTCCTCCTCCGGCAGGGCGCGGCCGAACACCTCGATCTCCCTCAGGCCCTCCTTCGGGGTCACCGTCCGGCCGCGCGCGCCGACGGCTGTCGGGTGGGCCTGAGGGTTCTTGAACCATGCCTTGTGGCCCTGGTACCAGATCGCCGTCCAATCGCCGCTGCGTTCGGCGACCGCGAAGGTCTGGCCGGCGGAGACCCGCGACCCCAGGTCGTTGACGTCCTCCGTGGAGTCCTTGCCGTCGGGGTGCCGGCCCGGGTCCTGGATCAGCGGGGCGTCCTCGGCCGGGTCGGTGTGCAGACGGACCGCGCTGGAGCCGTGCGGCGCACACTTCACCCCGCTCTTGGTGCAGCCGGTGAACCGCGGCGTGTGGGTGGAGTAGTCCGGCAGGATCATCACGACGTCGCTGTCCGGCCCGGCGGTCGCCTTCAGCGGCGCGCCGAGCAGGTCGAAGTAGTGCCGCCAGTCCCAGAAGGGCCCCGGGTCGTCGTGCATGTCCGGAATGGTGTCCTCGGTCGGGGCCGGCACGTTGTCATGGCCGAAGATGTGCTGCCGGTCGAGCGGAACCCCGTACTTCCTCGCCAGGTACTTCACCAGGCGGGCCGAGGACCGGTACATCGTCTCCGTGTACCAGGCGTCGGGCTGCCGCAGGAATCCCTCGTGCTCGATCCCGATCGAGCGGGCGTTCACGAACTGGCTGCCGGAGTGCCAGGCCGCGTCCCTGATCCTGACGTGCTGGGTGATGTGGCCGTCCCGGGAGCGGATGGAGTAGTGCCAGGAGGCCTCCTCCGGATCCTGGATCGTCTGCAGCATCGACGCCAGCGGCGCCTCGGTGTCGTGGATGACGATGTAGTCGATCCGCTGGTCCTTGGGCCGGTCGGCCAGCTGGTGGTTGCCGTACTCGTCGTCGTCGATCTGGACGTACGGCGCGCTGAGCCAGGAGCAGGACAGGTCCGGCGGGCAGTCGACCTCTTTCGGCCGCGGTGTGCCCTTGGTGACGGGGCGGCGCGGGTGGACATGGGGGTTCGCGTCGAGGGTGACGCGCTGCCCCGCGTCGGTGGTGCGGTGCGCACCCCGGCGGATCACGTCGAAGACGTCGTTGGCATAGGTGTCCGCCGAGGCACGGTCGGCGGTGCCCGGGAAGCGGGCCACGGTCTCCCACCAGTCCCCCGGGTTGGGGCTGAGCGGCTTGTCGAGCTGTCGTTGGGTCGCCGCGAGGAGGGCGGCGCCGCCGCGCACGTTGGCGGCGTCGTCCGTCCGCAGCTGCTCGGCCGGCAGCCCGGTCAGGCGTGCGGCCTGTTGCAGGTCCGCCGGCGGGTTCGCCGGACGCGCGGCGGGCGGTCCCGCCGACCCCGCGCGCGGCTGGCCCTGCGGGTGCTGCGGCGTCTGCGGCGGCTGGGGTCTGGGCGCGTCCACCAGGTGCATCGGCCCGTAGCCGCCGACGACGCTGGGGGCGCCGTGATGGGAGTCCCACCGCGACTGCAGGTACGACACGCCCATCAGGACGCTGCGGGGGACCTGGTACTCGTTCGCCGCGGCGGTGTAGTCGTCCTGCAGAAGCTGGTCGGACGGTGTGCCGTCCGAGCGGTCGATCAGCAACGGCACCAGAAGCGCCGCCGAAGCGGTCACACAGATGATCCGCCGGTGCCCGCGTACGGCACTGGAGACGCGGGGGGCGACGCGCTTTTTCATGGAGGTGCCTCCGAGGGGTTTCAGCGTGGCGGCCAGGACAGATGCGACCAGGGCGCAGTGGATCGCCCTTCAGGGCAAAGGGGGTTGCCCTTCGCGTCACCCCTCGTACGTTTCCGTGCCTCGCGCGCCGCTGCGCGCCGAGCGTCACTGGCGTGGACCAGCCGTCGGGCACAGGCCACCCGGTCGGCGGCACCCCGCCCGCCGCGGCGGCGCGTCAGTTCTCGACCGGCTCCACGTGCCAGTCGGGGTGCCCCGGCATGGGCGGGGTGTGCGCCCCGTACAGCCAAGGCGTCAGAAAGGGCGTCAGATCCTCGCCGGCGACATGGGACGCGAGCCGGACGAAGTCCGCGGTGCCGGCGGCCCGGCCCCGGTAGGTCGTCACCCAGGAGCGTTCGATCCGGTCGAAGGTGTCCTCGCCCACCTTCTCCCGCAGCGCGTAGAGCACCAGCGCCGAGCCGTCGTAGCGCATCTGCCGGAACAGGGTGGGCTCGGTGGGCTCGGCGGGCGCGCCGTCGTCGTGCCGCCACTGGTCGTGCTGTTCGTAGGCGGCGCGCATCATGTCCTCCAGGTCGATGCCGCCGTGGGTGTCGGAGTGGAGCAGCTCGTAGAAGCGGGCGTGTCCCTCGCTCAGCCACAGGTCGGACCACCGCCGGATCGCGACGCTGTCACCGGTCCACTGGTGGGCGAGTTCGTGCACGAGGTTGCGCTCGGCGCCGACCTGATCCCCCAGCAGATCGGCGCTCGGTACGACGGACAGCGACTGCGTCTCCAGGGCCACCGGAAGGTCGGTGTCCCCGACCAGCACGCCGTAGCGGCGGAAGGGATAGGGGCCGAGCCGCTGTTCGAGCCAGGCCAGGTGCTCCGGGGTGAGCGAGCGGTACTTCTCGGTGCCGGCGACCAGGCCGTCGGGGACCACGTCCCGGACGGGCAGCCCGCGCGGGCCCGTGCCGTTCACGACGGAGAACCTCCCGATGGCCAGCTGGACCAGTTGGGCCGCGAGCGGATGCTCGGAGTCGTAGGTCCACCGGATCCGTCCGTCGGGTTGCCGGACGTGCCCGACGAGCCGGCCGTTGGCCACCGCGGTCAGCCCCGGCGGTGTGGTGACGCGGAAGGTGAACGGCGCCCGCACGCTGGGGTGGTCGTCGGCCGGGAAGACCATCCTGGCTCCGTCGGGCTGGAGCGACAGCAGGGTGCCGTCGGCCGTGGGGACCCAGCCGTAGTCCTGAATCGCGTCGTCGCGGTGCCGACGCTGCGTCGGATCGGCGGTGTAGGCGACCCGGACGGTGAACGTGCCCCCGCGGGCGATCGGCTTCGCCGGGGTGACGACCAGTTCGTCGCCGTCGCGCACGGCCTTCGCCGGTGTGCCGTCGACGGTGACCGTGTGCAGCGTGTTGCCCGCGAAGTCGAGGTCGAAGCGGGACAGGGCCTGCGTGGCGGTGGCGCTGACGGTGGTGGTCGCGCCGAAGGGCGTGCGGGGTGCGCGCCAGTCGAAGTCGAGGGTGTAGCGGCGCACCGAGTAGCCGCCGTTGCCGTCGAGCGGCACGAGCGGGTCGCCGAGCCCCGGGGCACCGGGGGAGGGGGCCTCGCCAGGCGAACCGTGGGCGCCGGGGGAGGCGCCGGGGGCGGGGTGCCCGGCGCGGTCCGGCACGCGGTGCTCCCCGACGGTGAGGACGACGGTGAGGACGGCGGCGCCTGTGAGGCCCACGGCACCACCGGCCAGGGCGAGGGCCGTACGGCGGGTACGGATGCCACGTCGGGTGCCGGCAGGCGTGTTGTCCATGGCGGCACTATGTCAGTAAGAGATCATTAATGCGATATGTCCACCAATTCCGACATAAGTACCTGTCGGTTGATATAAAGATCACGTCAAGGTGTGGCCCCCCTCTGAGCGGACCGTGCGGCCGTGCCCGTTGTCCGAGATCGGGCCTTCGAAGGAGAGGCATGCGGCCGTTCAGAATCGCGGCATCGCGACAGGTGCCGGTTCCCATGCCGCGCCGCCCCGCCCACCCGGAGGGCACCCAGGCGCGCTGGTACGGACCCTTGTCGGTCTGTGTGGATCTGGCCGGCGCGGCGCTGCCCGTCGCGGCCGCGATCGTGGAGGTCCGTGAGCCCCACCCGCTGCGGCTGGCGGCCGTCGCCGCCGTGCTGTGGCCGGTGATCAGAGTGGCCGGCAGGCGCTACACGCTCGCCGCCTGGGGCGACGGGGGCGGCCTGCGGGCCGTCCTCAGGGACTGGCTGGTGCTGGTCGGCGCTCTGGCGACGCTGCGCGTGATGTGCGGACTGGGCAGCGTGCCGGCCGACGCGTTCACGGCACTGATCCCCGCGCTCGTCCTCACGGCGACCTGCCAGAAGGTGATTCACCGTCATCTGCGGGCCGCCCGCCGCAGAGGCCGCGCACTGCGCCACGTCCTGATGGTGGGTGAGGGCCCGACGGTCGACGCGGTGGTCGAGCAGCTCGCCCAGCGCACCGACCACGAATACGTGATCGTCGGATCCTGCCCGGTCGGGGAGGACGAGCCGCTCTCCGGCGTACCCGTGGACCTGCGGCTGCCCTGCGAGGCGCCCGAACCCCCCGAGCAGGACGCCCAGGCGGTGCTCGGGGCGGCCGACAGACTCTCGGCCGACATGGTCTTCGTGGTGCCGGGCCCGCACATGGCGGGCGAGCGGCTGCGCCGGCTGTCCTGGGCGCTGCACGACCGGGGGTGCCCGCTCGTCGTGCTGCCCGGCATCGTCGACGTCACCCGCCGACGGGTCCGGCTCACCTCGGCGGCCGGACTCACCCTGCTGCACATCGTGCCGCCACTGCGCCGCGGCACGCCGACGCTGCTGAAGTCCGTCGTGGACCGCGCGGGCGCGCTGCTGCTGATCGTCGGGCTCGCGCCGCTGCTGCTCGCGCTGGCCCTGGCCGTCCGGCTCGGCTCACCCGGCCCGGCCCTCTACCGCCAGATGCGGGTGGGCCGGAACAACACGCCGTTCCCCATGTGGAAGTTCCGCACGATGGTGGTCGACGCGGACCGGCTCAAGAGCGAGCTGGAGGCGGCGAACGAGAACGACGGCCATATGTTCAAGATGCGCCGCGACCCCCGGATCACGCCCCTGGGACGCCTCCTGCGCCGATACTCCCTGGACGAGCTGCCCCAGCTGTTCAACGTCCTCCTCGGCCACATGTCCCTGGTCGGCCCGCGTCCCCCGGTGCCCGAGGAGGTCGTCAAGTACAACCCGGTCGAGATGCGCCGGCTCAGCGTCAAGCCGGGCCTGACCGGGCTGTGGCAGGTGAGCGGACGGTCGGACCTGTCCTGGCACGAGACGGTCGCCCTCGACCTGCGCTACGTCGACAACTGGTCCCTGGCTGTGGACATGAACGTGCTCGCCCGCACCGTGCGAGCGGTGCTGAACGGCCAGGGCGCCTACTGATCCGCCTGATCCGCCATCCGGGCAGGCCTGCCGCCAACACGCCTGAATCACGGGCGACGTGGCTCCCGGGGCGGGAAGGATCACGACCATGGACGCCTGAGTCCTCGGGAAGGGACACTCTCATGGCGCAGACCGTCGTCGCGCGATCCCTGCGCGGCTTCACCGGTGCCGGATACGACAAGGGGCGCCCCCTGCTCGTCCAGGCCGCCTGGTTCGCCGCCCTGCACCTGCTCTTCGTCAAGTGGTGGTTCCCGGCCCGCTGGCGGCCGGTGCTGCTGCGCGCCTTCGGCGCCCGGGTCGGAGAGCGGGTGCTGATCCGGCACGGCGTGCGGGTGCACTGGCCGTGGAAGCTGGAGATCGGTGACGACGTGTGGATCGGCGAGGGTGCCTGGATCCTCAACCTGGAGCCCGTCACGATCGGCAGCGACTGCTGTGTCTCCCAGGGCGCGCTGCTGTGCACGGGCAGCCATCGCCGCCGTTCCGTCACCTTCGAGTTCGACAACGGTCCGATCCGGCTGGAGCCGGGCAGCTGGGTCGCGGCCCGTGCCGTCGTCCTGCGCGGTGTCACCGTCGGCCGGGGCGGAGTGGTGGGCGCGGGCGCCGTGGCCCACCGGGACCTCGCGGCCGGCGCGGTCCTGACGGCGAAGGGGGTCTCCGCATGAGACTGCTCCACGTGGTCACGCTCGTCAGTGACGACGGTGCCTTCGGTGGTCCGCCGAGCGTGGCCCTCGCCCAGGCGGAGGAGCTGGTCGCACGCGGACACGACGTCACGCTGATGTCGCTGTGGCGGGGCAGCGGCCGGGCACCGGACCGTATCGGCTCCGTCCGGCTGCGCTCCCGGCCCGCCCGTACGCTGCTGCCGGGGCAGGGCTTCATCGGCCTGCTCGATCCCCGTCTGGTACGAGACCTGTGGCGGGCCATGGGCGGCGCCGATGTGGTGCATGTGCACGCGGGGCGCGATCTGGTCTCCCTCGCCGCGCTCGCCGTCGCCGCCCTGCGCCGCGTCCCGTGTGTGGCGCAGACCCACGGCATGGTCGAGCCGCGCACCGCGCTCCCCGTCCGGCTGTTCGACCTGCTGTACCTGCCGCTGCTGCGCCGGACGCGCACCTGCTTCGTCCTGACCGAGCAGGAGCGCCGGCTGGTGGCGCGGGTGCTCGGGCCGGACGGCCCGCCGCTGCGGATCCTGCCCAACGGCATCCGGCCGGGCCCGCCCGAACCGGGTCCGCGGCGGCCTCGCGACCCCCATGTGCTGTTCCTGGCCCGGCTGCATCCGCGCAAGCGTCCGGAAGCCTTCGTGGAGATGGCCGCGCTGGTCCACCAGGAGCTGCCCGAGGCCCGGTTCACGCTGTACGGCCCGGACGACGGATCGCTGCCCGCCGTACGCCGGCTCATCGCCGACGGGCTGACCGACGTGGTCCACTACGGCGGGGCGCTCGATCCCGCCGACGCGCGCGAGGCCTACCGGACGGCAGCCGTCCATGTGCTGGCCAGCGTGAACGAGCCGTTCGGCATGACCGTCATCGAGGCGATGGCCGCCGGCACCCCCGTCGTCCTCACCGACACCTGCGGCATCGCCGACGAACTGGCACGCCGGGGCGCCGCCGTCGTCACCGACGGCACCCCCCAGGCCATGGCGGACGCGGTCCGCCGCCTGCTCGCCGACCCGGACCTCTGCGCCGAGCTGGCCGAAGCCGGCCGGCGCGTGGTCGAGGACGTGTACTCGATCCGCGCCGTGGTGGACCGGTTGGAGGAGAACTACCGGAGAAGCGGCGGAAGTTCGGATCAGGCCGACTCTGCTCGGCGGGGCGCGGAGCCGGCCGCTTCGCGATCGGCCGGCTGATCGCTGCTACGGACCGTGCTGCGGCGGCAGTTCGGGTCATGCCAACCTCGCTCGGCGGGCTGCGGATCCGGCTGCTTCGGTTGCGGTCGGCTGATCGTCGGCATGGGCCGTGCTGCGGCGGCGGCGGTTCGGGTCAGGCCGAGCCTGCTCGGCAGGGTGGGGAGCCGGCCGTTTCGAACTCGGCTGGCTCGTCTCTTCGGACGGCGCTGCGGCGGCGGTTCAGGTCAGGCTGAGCCTGCTCGGCAGGGGGCTGGCCGTTTCGAACTCGGCTGGCTCGTCTCTTCGGACGGTGCTGCGGCGGCGGTTCAGGTCAGGCTGACTCTGCTCGGCGGGCTGCGAAGTCGGCCGTTCCGGGTTCGGCTGGCTGATCGTCGGCACGGGCCGTGCTGCGGCGGCGGTTCGGGTAAGGCCGAGCCTGCTCGGCAGGTGGGGTGCCGGCCGCTCCGGGTTCGGCTGGCTGATCGCCGTTACGGACGGTGCTGCGGCGGCAGTTCTGAACGCGCTCGGCAACTGGCGGAGCCGGCCGTTTTCGGTTCGGTCGGCTGATCGCCACCACGGACCGCGTTGCGGCGGTAGTTCGGATCGGGCCGACCTCGCTCGGCAGGTGCGGAGCGGGCCGCTGCAGGGTCGGCCCGCTGATCGCCGCCACGGACCGCCCCGCGGATGGTCAGCGGGGCGGTCCGTGGCATTCGGCACGTGTGCTCGCACGGCCGGCTCAGTGGGCCGAGGTGGTGCTCACCCTTCGGAGGATGTCCTCGAAGCGGGAGGCGCAGCCCTGCAGGGCGAACTCGCGCTCGGCCAGTGCCCGGCTCTCCTTGCCCAGCCGTTCGGCGCGGGCTGGGTCGGCCAGGACCTGCTGGACCCAGGAGGCCGCACCGTCCAGTGCGGACTCCTCCGGCGGGAGGACCGCCGACCCCGCCTGGTGGAGCAGTTGCGCGGCGAGGTTGTCGGCGGGCATGAGGCCGAGCACCGGCCGCCCGGCACACAGATAGGACAGGGTCTTGGACGGGACCGAGAACTGCCCCGCGTCCGGCCCCAGGAGGACGACGAGGACGTCGCCCGTGCCCAGCACCTCGGGCAGCCGTTCGTAGGGCTGGAAGGGCAGCAGGGTCAGCTCGACACCGCGGGCCGCGGCCGCTTCCCTGAGGACGGGTACGGCTGGGCCGTCGTTGACGACGACGAGCCGTACCGGAGCACCCCGGTCCCGCAGCCGTTCGGCCAGCTGTACCAGCAGCACCGGGTTGTGCTTCAGCCCCAGCGTGCCGGAGTACAGCACCGTCCGCACGTCGTTCAGACCGTGCTCCGCGGACCAGGCGTTGGTGCGTGCCACCGGGACGATCTCGTCCAGCGGCGCCCAGTTGGGGATGACGGTGACCTTGCCGGCGGTGCCCCACCGTTCGTGGACCCGCACGAAGGAGTCGGCGATCACCACGATGGCCGAGGCCCGGCGCGCCGACCACTTCTCGCCCGCCCCGAAGACCTTGGCGGCGAGGCCCATCGACTTCGCGACCTGCGCGGCGGCGAAGCTCCGCAACGCGACCGCGGTCACGTCCTGATGCCACAGCACCCACGGGATGCGCAGCCTCTTCAGGACGGCCGCGGTCACGACCAGCACCGGGATCGGCAGGTTGGACAGCAGCACCACGTCGGGCTTCTCGCGCCGTACCTGCCGGGCCAGTTCGAGGCCCAGCCGGGTCTCCTGGTGGAGCCGGTGGAAGTAGGCCTCCTTCCTCAGCTTCGTGCCGTCCCCGATGGTGGCGAAGCGGAGGCCGGCGCAGTCTCCGGCGAGGTTGCCCTTGCCGGAGACGTAGGCCGTGCACGTCGAGTGGACGACGTCATGACCACGGCGTGCCAACTCCCGGCTGAGCTGGGCCTGGAACGGGTGGCCGCTGTAGTCGTGGACGAGGATCCTCATCGGCTGTCCGTCTCCTCGCGTCTCACTGGTGGGAGCGCTTGACCTGGTCGTAGACCCAGGCGTAGGTCTTCTCCAGGCCGTCGGCCAGGGAGACCGACGGCTCCCAGCCGTGGATCTCGCGGATCAGGGCGTTGTCCGAGTTGCGGCCGCGCACCCCCTGCGGGGCGTCGAGCCGGTAGCCGCGCTCGCAGCGGATGCCCGCGATCTCCTCGACGATGTTGACGAGTTGGTTGATGGTCACCAGCTCCGAGGAGCCGAGGTTGACCGGTACGTCGCTGTCCCCCTTCATGATCATCTGGGTGCCGTGCAGGCAGTCGTCGATGTACATGAAGGAACGGGTCTGCAGGCCGTCGCCCCAGATCTCGATCCGGTGGTCGCCGGAGAGGACCGCCTCGGCGATCTTCCGGCAGACCGCGGCGGGAGCCTTCTCGCGGCCGCCGTCCCATGTGCCGTGCGGGCCGTACACGTTGTGGTAGCGGGCGACGCGCGAGATGAACCCGTAGTCCTCCGCGAAGTGGCGGCACATGCGCTCCGAGAAGAGCTTCTCCCAGCCGTAGCCGTCCTCCGGCTGCGCCGGATAGGCGTCCTCCTCCCGCAGCGCGGTGACGTTCGGGTCGGTCTGCTTGCCGGCGGCGTAGACGCAGGCGGAGGACGAGTAGAAGTACCGTTCCACGCCGTGCTCCTGCGCGGCCTTCAGCATGTGTGTGCTGGTCAGTACCGACATCATGCAGGCGGCCTTGTTGTTCTCGATGAAGCCCATGCCGCCCATGTCGGCGGCGAGCATGTACACCTGCCGTGCGCCCCGGACGCCCGCGCGCGCGTTCTCCAGGAGCGACAGGTCGGCGATCACGTTCTCCGCGGCGTCGTGCACCTGGTACCACTCGCGTTGGGGCTTGATGTCGATGGAGCGGACGGTCAGCCCCTGGTTCAGCAGGGCGCCCACCAGATGACCGCCGATGAATCCCCCGCCACCGGCAACGACGACGTCGACCTGCTTGCTCATGGGCAACTCCTCTGTCCTGGATTCTGTTCCGATAAGCAATACACATTTGTCCTGATTTGCGGTAAATGGCACGCCGCCCGGAACTTTCTCGTCACCCGATGACTGGGTCCGCGAACAGCCGTGCGGAGCTGGGGATTCGCGCGCGCCTGTATGGATTCGGGAAGAATGGACGTTATAAAGCTGTTGATGAAGGTTCAGTTGAAATGCCCGAGTGGCGCAGAAGTCGGGATGCGGGACGCCGGCATCCGCAGCGTGGCTGCGGTCTCGCTCTGGACCGTGGCGCTGATCGTTCTGCTGCCGGGTCTGATCCTCCAGTCATGCGACGCGCACCTGTCGGTGGCGCTCGCTCTGCAGGCCGTCGTCGTGGCGCACACCGGGGTGACGCTCACCCGCGTGCTCACCGCGACGACCGTGCGGCTCGTCGCCCTCGGCTTCTGGGTCTTCGCCTACATCTGGCTCGGCCTGGCGCCCCTGGCCATGCTCGCCACCGACACGTACCCGTGGGCCTACCGGGCAGGTGAGGGGACCGCCCTCATGGCCGTGGCCGTCATCGAACTCGGGCTCCTGGCCCACACCGCGGGAACGGCCTTCGCCGCCCGCCGGGAGCACGCGCTCGCCGCCCGTGCGGCCGTCGCCTCACCCGGAGCGGTGGAACGGCTGCTGTCCCGCCGTGTCGCGCCCTGGCGCCTGGTCGCGCTCTGCGCGCTCGCGCTCGCCCTCGCGGTGCTGCTGATCCCCGCTCAACCAGGTGGCCTCCAGGCCTACTTCACGAGCCGTCAGGCCCTGCGGGAAGCGGGCGCCATGGACAGCGAGCAGGACGCCTTCCTGATGGCCCTGCGCAACTGGTCGCTGTCCGTGCCCGCGTTCTGGGCCCTGCTGGGCCTGCTGCACGTGCCGCGGCTGCCCGGCGGCGACCGGCTGCTGCGCGGCATCCGCCGGCTGCTGCTACCGCTGCTCCTGGCACTCAACGTCGTCGTCAACAACCCCGTCAGCAAGCCCAGGTTCTGGGCCGGCACGGTGTTGCTGACCCTGCTGTTCACCGTGCCCCGGCTGTGCCGGCCCCGCACCTTCCGCGCCATCGCGGCCACCCTCATGACGGCCGTGCTGCTCGTCTTCCCCTACAGCGACTACTTCCGCTACAGCGACCGGGAACAGATCGCCGTCGTCTCCCTCGCCGAGCAGTTCACCACCAACGGCGACTACGACGCCTACCAGCAGGTGCAGACCGGCATCGACTACGCGCGGGAAAAGGGGTTCTCGCCCCAGAACGCGCTGGGTCCCCCGCTGTTCCTGGTCCCGCGCTCGGTGTGGCCGGACAAACCCGAGGACACCGGCATCACCCTGGCCCAGTACGCGGGCTACGACTTCCTCAACCTCTCGGCGCCGCTGTGGATCGAGAGCTATCTGTGGGCCGGCCCGCCCGCGGTGGCCGTCGTGTTCTTCCTGCTCGGCGCGGCCGGACGCCGGATGGACGACGTACGGCACCGGCTCCGCGACCGGCCGGGCACCCTCGCGGCGCTGCTGGTCCCGGCCTTCGCCTTCTACCAGATGGTCTTCCTGCGCGGCAGCCTGCTCGGCATCGTGGGCCCGCTGATGCTGCTGGTGACCATCCCGCTGCTCATCACCACCCCCACGGCCCGGGCATCCCGGTCCCGCTCGGCCGCGCTGTCGACCGCACCCACCCGTCACGCATCGATCCCCGGAACAGGAGGGCACTCGTGACCGGCCCCTTCCACCTCGACGACCGGTACGACGAGCCGGACCAGCTACGCGACCAACTGCGCCGACTCCTGCGCCACCGCGCCATGATCGCGTTGGGGATCGTCCTGGGACTGCTCGCCGGAGCGGCCCTGGCGCTGGTCCGCACCCACACCTACACCTCCACCAGCGAAGTCCTCGTGCGCTCCACCACCGACCCCTTCGGCACGGTCGCCGTGGCCGCGGACAACCAGGTCAGCATGGGCACCGAGCAGCAGATCGCCGCCAGCGCCGCGGTCGCCATCCGCGCGGCGCACACCCTGGGACAGTCCCCGAGCCGGGCGGGCGCGCTCCAGGACCGGCTGCGGGTCACCAACCCGCCGAAGTCCCAGGTGCTCCGCTTCGAGTTCACGGCCGACAGCCCCAAGCGTGCGGCGCGCGGCGCCAACGCCTTCGCCGAGGCCTACCTGGCCGACCGCAAGGGCCGCAACGACGCCGCCGTGGAGCGGGCCACCCGGGGCGTGGAGCAGCAGATCGCCGCGGTGACCAAGCAGTCGGTCAAGAAGAAGAGCGACGACGGCGACTCCGCGGACTCCGCGGACTCCGTGAACTCCGCGGTCCAGAGCGAGATCGCCACCCTGCACAAGCGGGTCTCCGACATCAACTCCCGTGACACCACCGGGGGTGACATCGTGCGCAGTGGCGAGGCCCCCAGGCATCCTTCCGGGCCCGGCTGGCCGATCCTGCTCGTGCTCGGCCTCGCGAGCGGTCTCGCCCTCGGCATCCTGCTGGCCTGGCTGCGCTCCGCCCTCGACTCCCGGGTCCGCTCGGCCGACGAGGCCCGGGCCGCGCTGCGCGCTCCGGTGTTCGGCATGCTGCCCCGCCAGGACCACGACGGGGAGGCCCTGCTGACGGTCGGCCACACCGGCGGCGACCGCACCGAGGCCTACCGCGCCCTGGCCTACCGCCTGCGCCAGACCGGGCCTTCGGCCGGCGCCGGCCGCGTACTGGTCGTGGCCCCCCGGCGCCGTACCGCCACGGGGGAGGTGGCCGTGAACCTGGCCGCGGCCCTCGCGGAGTGCGGGGACGAGGTGTTGCTGGTCGACGCCGACCCGGACACGCCCGGCCTCGCGACCCGGCTGCCGCTCGTGCCGGAGGACGCCCGCACGCCCGAGGAGAAGTCCCTGCCCGAAGGGAGCCTCCCCGTCGACGCCGGTACCGCCGGGCGATTCGCCTGCTGCTCCAGCGCTGGCACCGGTGCGTACGTCCAGGCGGGCGTGTCCGGCGCGGTCCACCGGGTCCTGTCCGGCGCCGACTCCGACACCACGGTCGTCGTCACCCGGCCGCTCCTGGAGCACGCCGACGCCCTGGCGGTCGCCCAGCGCGTCGACGGCGTCCTCCTGGTCACCGACCTCGACACCACCCGGCGGGACGACCTCAGGCGGGTGCACGAGCTGATCGGCTGCTCGGGCGGCAACCTCCTCGGCACCGTCCTCGACGCCGGCCGTCCGTACGGACGCCTCCGCGCCGCCCTGCGCCGTCGCACCCAGCGGCGTCCCACGGTGGAGCCCGCCATCCCGATCGTGGAACAGTCCGCGAAGGACGACACACTCACGGTCTCCCGCGGGTGACCGCGCCCGGAGCGACCGCTCCCACCCCCGCGGGGACCTCCGCCCCGAGCGGGGTCGCCGCCGCCGCACGGGGCGGATGGTGGGGCGTGGCGGGTTCCGCGGCGAACGCCGTCTTCGCCTTCGTCCTCGTCGGCCTGATCACCCGCGCCGCCGGAGCGCGTGGGGCGGGCGCGGTCTTCACGGGCGTGGCCCTGTTCACCATCCTCAGCAACACCTGCAAGCTGGGCTCCGACACCGGGCTGGTCCGCTTCGTCTCGCGCGACCTCGCCGTCAACGGGGGCCGCTCGGTGGGTGCTCTGCTGCGGGTGGCCGTCGTACCGGCGGCCGTGGCCAGCACCGCGGCAGCCCTGCCCCTGCTGCTGTTCCCCGCCGTGGCCACCACGTTCCTGCCCCACCTGCCGCCGGCCGACGCGGTCACCCTGGTCCGGCTCTTCGCGGTGTTCCTGCCCGCCGCCACCATCGGACTCGTCCTGCTCGGCGCCACACAGGGCCACGGCACGGTCGTGCCGTTCGTCGGCGTGGAGCAGATCGGCAAACCCGTGCTGCGCGTGCTGATCGCCGTCCCGGTGGCGTACTACGCGCCCGGGATGCTGTCCCTGGCCGCGGCCTGGTTGCTGCCCGCGCTGGCCGGCACCGTGGCCGCGTGGCTGGCCCTGCGCCGGTGCCGCGCCGTCCGCGGCACGGCGCACCCGGCCGGGCGCGGGGCCGCGCCCTGGCACGCCTTCTGGAGCTTCTCGGCACCCCGCGCGGTCTCCTCGATCTTCGACATCAGCGCGGTCTGGGTCGGCGTCATCCTGCTGTCCGCACTCGCCACCAGCACCGAGGCGGGCGTCTACACCGCCATCGGCCGCGTCGTCACCGCGGGCACCCTGCTCCAACTCGCCGTCCGGCTCGCCGTGGCACCCGAGATCAGCCGGATGCTCGCCGTCGACCACGTCTCCGAGGCGCGCCATCTGCACCACATCTCGACCTGCTGGATCGTGCTCTTCTCCTGGCCGCTGTTCGTCCTCGTCGCCGGCTTCCCCCGGACCGTTCTCTCGGTCTTCGGCCCGGAGTTCGTCGCCGGGGCACCCGCTCTGGTCGTGCTGTGCGTGGCCTCGCTGATCAACGTCGCGGTAGGCAACGCCCAGACCGTGCTCCTCATGGCGGGCAAGAGTTCCTGGCATCTGGCCATCACCGCCGTGGCGTTCACGGTGCAACTGACGGTCGGCGTGCTCGCCGTTCCGAGGTGGGGCGTCCTCGGTGCCGCCGTGTCCTGGGGTGCGGCCATCGTCGTGGAGAACCTCTCGGCAGCACTGATCATCCGCCTGCGCCTCGGCTTCACGACCGTCGACCGCGGCTACACCACCGCCCTCGGCATCGCCCTGGTCGTCTCGGTGGTGTTGGCGGCCCCTCGCATGCTGATGGGTGACACTCCGTCAGGACTCGCCGTCGGAATGACCTTGGGAATGTGTGTATTTGGTACTACTTTGTGGTGGTATCGAAGGTCGCTGGGAGTGAGCGAGCTGGTCGGAGTGCTGCGCAATCGCGCCGCATGAGCCCAGGCAGGGTCGCACGGTCCGGGTTCGCGAAGTCCCGCCCCACTCCCCGCGCGCCGCCCACACCACTGCTATCCGGGGTGTCCCTTGCGCCTGAGAAAGCTCCCAACGAAGGTGGCCACCAGGGCCGTCGCCGCCACTCTCTGCTGCTCCGCCGCCCTGTTCAACGCCTCCTCCGCCGTGGCCGCCGACGTAGCGCCCCGGACGTCGTTCAGTGCCGATCCGCTGGCCACCTGGCAGACGGACGGCATCGTCTGGTCACTGGCCTACGCGAACGGTGTCGTCTACGCCGGGGGAACCTTCGACGCGGTACGGCCGCCGGGCGCCGCCCCCGGCAAGCGGGAGATCCCGCGCCACAACTTCGCCGCGTTCGACGCCGTGACCGGGGCCCTGCTGCCCTGCGCCCCGTCGTTCACCGGCGGCGAGCGAACCGTACGTGCCCTCAAGACCTCGCCCGACGGCAAGGTGCTGTACGTGGGCGGCTCCTTCAGCCATGTCGGGTCCACCGGCGTGGCCAGCGCGGTCGCCCTGAACACGGCCCACTGCTCGCTGCGCAAGGACTTCAGGCCCGCGGTGTCCGCGACCGTACGGGCCATCGACACGACGGGCGACGCGGTGTACCTCGGCGGTGATTTCAACGTCGTCGACGGCAAGGCCAGGAACCGCGTCGCCGCCCTCGCACCCACCGGCGCGCTGCTGCCCTTCACGGCGGACATCGACCGTCCGGTGCGCGCCCTGTCGGCCGTGCCGTCGCGCCACGAGCTCCTCGTCGGAGGCGACTTCGACCAGGTCAACGGTGAGAGGGCGCACGCGCTGGTGGCCCTGGACTCCCGCACCGGCGCGTCGGTGCGCAGATATCCCGACTGGCTGCCGCTGAATTCGACGGTCAGGACGATCACGAACGACGGCAACCGCTTCTACCTGGGTGCCGACGGCCATGGCCCGGGCTCCTACGACGGCCGCATCGCGGGCCGTCTCGATGACGGCACCATGGCGTGGTACGACAACTGCCAGGGCGCCACCCAAGCCGTCCTCCTCTACCGCGGTGTCCTCTACAGCGGCTCGCACGCACACAACTGCAGCCAGGCGCCCGGCGGATTCCCCGAGCGGCACGACCGGCAGCACCTGCTGGCCCAGTCGCCCGAGAACGGGAGGATCCTGCACTGGTTCCCCGACACCAACGACGGGCTGGGGGAGCCGGTGGGTCCCCGCGCCATGACGATGGCCGGGGACATCCTGTGGGTGAGCGGCGAGTTCACCAAGGTCAACGACAAACCGCAGCAGAGCCTCACCCGCTTCGCGGCCGGCCCCGACACCGGGGCGCCGAAGGTTCCCTCGCTCGCGCTCTCCGGCGCGAGCTCCGGAAAGGTCGCCGTCCACTGGCAGGCCTCGTGGGACCGGGACGACGCGTCGCTGACGTACCTGCTCTACCGGGACGGGAAACTCGTCTCACGGCAGAGCCAGTCGTCCACCTACTGGGACCGCCCATGGATGAGCTTCACCGACTCCGTGCCCGCCGGCACCCGTCACCAGTACCGGATCGAGGTGACGGACGGGAAGAACACCTCGCGGAAGTCCCCCTCCCTGAACGTGGCCGTCCCCGCGAAGGCCACCGTCAGGGGAGCGGGTGACCCGTGGACGTGACCCGCATCGGATACGCGCCCGGCGTCTGGGACCTGTTCCACATCGGGCACCTCAACATCCTGCGCGAGGCGCGTCGCCACTGCGACCGCCTCGTCGTGGGCGTCACCTCCGACGACCTGGCCAGGCGCATGAAGGGCCGGCCGCCGGTCATCCCGCTCGCCGAACGCCTGGACATCGTCCGCAGCCTGCGCCACGTCGACGAGGCCGTCGTCGAGTGGGAGGACGACAAGGTGGAGCGGTGGAAGACGATCGGCTTCCATGTCGTCTTCAAGGGCGACGACTGGCGGGGAACGCCCAAGTGGGACGCGCTCGAACGGCACTTCGCGCAGGTCGGCGTCGAAGTCGTCTACTTCCCCTACACCATGCACGTCTCCAGCACGCTGCTGCGCGGTGCCCTGGAACTGCTCTCCGCGCAGGAGCCGCCGCACATCCCCTCAGCGCAGCTCGCGAAACCACTTGACCAGGAAGGCGGCCATGAACAGGACATGGGCGAGCAGCAGGGTGCAGTACAGGAGAAGGAAGATGTGCTGACTCCCCAGGAATAGGAAGCTCAGGCAGGTCACGCCGTAGTCGACCGGGAGGAGCAGCACGGACCACAGCGCCGGGGTCGACCCCGCCGGCGCGTCGGCCGTCGCCCGCCGCTTGAGCTTCTCCGTCAGCACCCCGGCGAAGAAGATCACCACGGCCGCGAGCTGAAAGACCATCGGCGCCAGCAGGAAGACCGGGCTGGGCAGCGCGAAGAACCGGTAGAACGACACCAGCACCACGAGGTGCAGGCTGACGAGCTTGACGCAGTC
The DNA here is from genome assembly GCF_002242805.1 of Streptomyces diastatochromogenes. Classification (GTDB taxonomy): domain Bacteria; phylum Actinomycetota; class Actinomycetes; order Streptomycetales; family Streptomycetaceae; genus Streptomyces; species Streptomyces diastatochromogenes. The sequence goes on from NZ_MCGQ01000044.1 coordinate 74,495, forward strand.
CAGCACATGGTCCAGCCACTCGCCGGACGGACTCCCCGAGCGCTGACCGCGCGCGAGTTGCCCGTCCGCCGCGTCCAGGGCGAACCCCACGGTCATCGCCGCACCGACGCAGAGCGACATCACCCGGCCGGGCGGCAGCAGAGCCACGGTGGCCAGGGCCGGAAAAGTGAACAGGGCGCCGAGCGTGGTGAGCTGATTGGGCGTCGCCCCGACGCGGTAGGCCACCGCGGCCAGTACCCGGCCGGCCGGACGGTTGACGAACAGGCTGTAGACCGACGCCCCCTTCGCGGGCTTCTGTGCCGACGACAACTGCCTGAGCACTTCGGCAAACTCGGTCATTTCCCACCTTATTGAGAAAATCGCTGGAAGGAGGCAATTATGGCAGAATCGGGTGGCGGAGTGTCCCGTGTCAGCCGTCGGCATCTCCTGCGTGGCGGAGCGTCGGCGCTGGCCGCGACGGCTCTGTCCACCCGCGCGGCCGCCGCCGTCGGCTCGAAAGGCCGGGACAACTCGGCAACGGTGGTCAACGTGGCCGACCTCGGGGCGGTGGGCGACGGGCGGACCGACGCCAGCGCGGCGTTCGAGGTCGCCTACTCCTTCGCCGCCGCACGCGTTTCCCAGGGCGTCGGCCGTGTGGTGATCCAGATCCCCGCCGGCGAGTTCCTCATCACCCGTCCCAACGCGCTGCTCGACGGCGTCGCTCCGCCCCGGCCCGCGAACGGCCTGCGCTTCGCCGGAGCGGGCAAGCGGATGACGACCCTCGTCTTCCGCCCGGAGACCGGCCCGGGCTCCTATCTCTGCCGCAACGAGGACGTCTGGTCGAATCTCTCCTTCGAACGCATGGAGTTCCACTCGGCCACGCCCGGCGCCTCCTTCTTCAGCTCGTACTCGACCGGGCAGGCGCAGGACTACCGGTTCTCGGAGTGCGAGTGGACGGGGGAGTGGGAGTACGGGCTCGCCCTGGACGGCACGGACACCAACTCGGAGATGCGGTGGGAGGCGTGCCGGGTCGGCGGCAGCTATCGCCGGGCCTTTCTGTATTCCGGGCTCGCGAAGCGCTGGAAGGACCAGCCCAACGACCAGGACCAGTTCCTCAACTACTGGTTCACCGACATGAAGGTCGAATACGAATGGGGCAACTTCCTGGAGTTCCCCTACGGCGGTTCGATCAGCTGCCGGGGCGGCTCGTACATCATCACCGGCAAACGCCCGGAAAGCTCCCCGGAGTACGGCACCACGAGCACGTTCTTCCGCTTCCCGGTCAACGTGCACCACGACTCGGTGCAGCGTTTCCACGCCGAGGACATCCGCTTCGAGGTGCGCAATCCCGACGTGCGGGTCATCGACTGCGTGTGGAACGGCGGAACGGTCCACTTCAGCGACTGCGACGACACCGCCTTCGCCTACCGGGACTTCTCCGCCGAAGTCCGCCCGCACCGCTACGCGGTCGGTCCGCGGGGGCCGCTGATCCGCTACGACTCCTGCCAGTTGGTGGGCCGCCACGAGTACCGGACCACCTCCGCACAGGACACCCTTCCGGCGCTCGCCCGCTACGACATGTGCCTGCTCCGCAGCCACACGGCCGGCGACTTCGCGGTCCCCGCCGACGGCACCGACCGGCCCGGCTTCGTGCGATTCGTCGACTGCATCGACGCGGGGAACACCAGCCCCCCGCCCCAGCCGGCGTCCCCCACCGCCGCGCCCCCGTGCGTCACCCCGAACCCGTCCCCGGCGCCTTCTCCGACCTCGTCCCCGGGCCCGACGCCCACCGCGACGCCCGAGCCGAGCCCCGCGACGACTCCTCCGGCCCCGGACCTGCCGACCCCGTCCGGCAGCGACCAGGCCGGCTGCCCGGCCAAGCCGTAGATCCGGCGGGTGGCCCCGCCACCTGCCCTGACGGCGGGTCACTCGTCGGAGGGACTTTACGGCGCTTCAGCAGGATGGGGGGATCCGGGTGGCCAGAGATTCCGTGGGCGCCTAATACTCCAGAAAGGAGTCATTGCCACGCTTCGGTCCTCGCCCTTTCACCGGGTTCACCATGCTGCGGCGCAGTAATGCCACCACCCCATGGATCGCAGTCGGGCGCCTTGTTTTCCGCTGGGAATCACGCGGTCGCGCCCCACGACAGGAAAGGCATGAGGATGTCACGCTTGGCGCATTCGGCGCTGCACCGGGTCCGTCCGGGCATGGCCGCGATTTCCGCTGTCGCCGCTGTGGTGGCCGTCGGCGTGGTCCAGACGACCGCGACCGCCGCGGCACCGCCGGCCGTCCCTCGTGCGCAGGGCGGCGGATCCGGCGCGCACCGTGAGGGTGCACCGTCGGGTGTCAGCACGCTCTCGGACCGGCTGACGACCCCCTGGGGGATTTCGTTCCTGCCGGGCAGGAACGCCGCGCTGGTGACGGAACGCGACACCGCCACGGTCTGGAAGGTCGCCCTGAACGGGTCCAAGCAGAAGGTCGGCACGGTCCCGAAAGCGGTGTGGAACTACACGACGCAGGACAAGGGCGGTCTGCTGGGTGTCGCCGCGTCACCGACCTGGAACGGGACCACGGACCGGGCCGTGTTCTTCATGGAGACCACGGCCGGCGACAACCGCGTGGTCAGGATGAACTTCGACGGCACCTCGCTGAGCGGCTACACCCCGATCCTCACCGGAATCGTCAGGGACACCCAGCACAACGGCGGAAAGATCGCCTTCGGCCCCGACGGATATCTCTATGTCACCACCGGCGACGCGCAGCAGTCCGGGCTGGCCCAGGACCGGAACTCGCTCAACGGAAAGATCCTGCGGATCACCAAGACCGGTGCCGCCGCTCCCGGAAACCCGTTCGGAACCCGCGTCTACAGCTACGGCCACCGCAATCCCCAAGGCCTGGCCTGGGACCGCAACGGACGCTTGTGGGAGACCGAGATCGGCGAGTCGACCTGGGACGAACTCAACCTCATCAAGCCGGGTGGGAACTACGGCTGGCCCAAGTGCGAGGGGAGTTGCTCCGTCGCGGGCATGAAGAATCCCAAGATGGTCTGGAAGCCGGACCAGGGAGGCGTGCCCGCCCAGATCGCGGTCGTCAAGAACGTCATCTACGCCACGACCCTCAGCGGCCGCAGGCTGTGGCGGCTGCCGATCGACGCCACCGGCCAGGGCATCCAGCCGGCGACGGCGTACTACACCGGCGCCTACGGCCGGCTGCGGGCGCTCGCCAAGGTCCCGGGCGCCGACCAGCTCTGGCTGGGCACGAGCGACCGCGGCGCGGAGAAGGACCTCCTTCTCAAAGTGACCATCAAGTGACGACCCCCTGCTGAACAAGGGGGCGAACTCACCACTGCCGAAAGGAAGGCACACATCATGACCGAAGCCATCGAACACATCGAGCAGCCGGCCGGGACCACCGTCGAGGAAGCCGACCGGACCGCGTGGCAGACCCCCGGGTACACCGTCGTCGACACCGCGCTCGAGGTCACCGCCTACTCGCTCAGCGTCCGCTAGCCGCCGGCATGCTGCTGCGGGTACTCGGCACCGCGGCCGGCGGCGGCATCCCCCAGTGGAACTGCGCGTGCCCCGGGTGTTCCGGGGCACGCGCCCACTGTGTGCGGCGCCGCCGGCACGCCTCGCTCGCCGTCCGTGCCGACGAGGGCCGCTGGTACCTCGTCAACGCCACCCCCGACATCGGCGACCAGATCGAGGCCCACCCGGTCCTCCACCCCGGGCCAGGCCCGCGGCAGACGCCGGTCGCCGGAGTGGTCCTCACCGACGCCGAACTCGACCACACGCTGGGCATCTGGCGGCTGCGCGAGGCGGACGGCCTGGAGATCCTCGCCACCGCCCCGGTCCGCCAGGCACTCGAGGACCGCCTGCGCCTGGGCGAGGTGCTCACCCCCTACACCGCCCTGACCTGGCGCGAACTGGGACGCCGGGGTGCGCAGCCGCTGCGCGCCGACGCGCCGGGCCCGCTCGGCTCCGGCGTACGCATCAGCGCCGTGCCCGTCTCGGACAAGCGACCGAGATACGCCGCCGACGCCCCCGGGCACGACGCCTGGGTCGTCGCGCTGCGCCTGTACGACCCGGCCACCGGCAGGTCCGCCCTCTACGCCCCCGCCGTGGCGGCCTGGTCCGACGATCTGCACCGCGCCGCCGCCGAGGCCGACTGCGTCATCGTCGACGGCACCTTCTGGGACGACGAGGAGCCCCGCCGCACCGGCATCTCCGCCCGCACCGCCACGGGCATGGGCCATCTGCCCATCGACGGACCGGGCGGCACCGCCGACATCCTCGCCACCCTGTCCGCCCGCTGTCTCTACACGCACCTCAACAACACGAACCCCCTCGTCGACCCTGCGGCGCCGCAGCACAAGCAGCTCGCCCGGCTGGGCATCGAGGTGGCCGACGACGGAATGGTGATCGAGCTGTGACCACGACACTTGCCCCGCTGACGGAACCCTGGAGCCCCGCCGAGTTCGAGGCCCGCCTGCGCGCGGTGGGTGAGGGGCGCTACCACGACCGCCATACCTTCAACATCCGCATGCACCAAGGCGACCTCACCCAGGCCGAGGTGCGCCGCTGGATCACCAACCGCTTCCACTACCAGCGCCACATTCCCGTCAAGGACGCGCTGATCACCGCCAAGCTGGACTCGCCGCGGCTGCGGCGCATGTGGCTGCGGCGGATCGAGGACCACGACGGTCGCAGCGAGGGCGAGGGTGGCATCGAGCGCTGGCTGCGGCTCGGCGAGGCGGCCGGCCTGGACCGCCGGACCCTGCTGTCGGGCGAGGCCGTGCTGCCCGGCGTCCGGCTGGCGGTGGAGGGCTACGTCAACTTCTGCCGCCTGCGCTCGCCCCTGGAGGCCGTCGCCGCCTCGCTCACCGAGCTGAGCGCCCCCGATCTGATGCGCACGCGGATCGAGGCGTTCGAGCGCCACTATCGCTGGATCGCGCCGGAGGGACTCGCCTACTTCCGCACGCGCGTCGACCAGGGCCGGCGGGACAGCGGCGAGGCGCTCGAACTCGTCCGCCAGTGGGCCCGGACCCGCACGGACCAGGAGAAGGCGGTGGCCGCGCTCTCCTTCAAGTGCGACGTGCTGTGGTCCCTGCTCGACGCCGTGCAGCACGCCGATGGGCAGGGTCAGGACGGCTCACGGGAGTCGATGTGATCCCGGAGCCCGAGAACCCCTGGTGCCCCGCCCTCGCCCCCTCGCTGATGCTGCGGCACGACACCGTGCGCGACAGGGACCTGCTGGTCCTGCCGGAGCGCGTGGTCGTCCTGGAGGGGCATGCGGGCACGGTCGTCGGCCTGTGCGACGGCAGCCGTACGGTGCCCGGGATCGTCGGCGAGCTGGCCGAGCGCTTCCCCGACGCCCCGGTGGCCACCGTCGTACCCGATTTCCTCGACCGCCTGCGACAGGAAGGCTGGCTCAAGTGACCGGCTCCACCGACCCCGCACCCCCCTGGGCCCTGCTCGCCGAACTCACCCACGCCTGCCCGCTCCACTGCCCGTACTGCTCCAACCCGCTGGAACTCGCCCGCCGTGCGAGCGAGCTGAGCGGCGGGGAGTGGGCGGACGTGCTGCGCCAGGCCGCCGAGCTGGGCGTCGTACACACCCACCTCTCCGGCGGCGAGCCGCTGCTGCGCCCCGACCTGGAGCAGATCGTCGCCGCCGCCGAGGCCGCCGGGATCTACACCCAACTGGTCACCAGCGGGACCGGCCTGGACGAGGCCCGGCTGGCCGCGCTCACCACGGCCGGGCTGCGCAGCGTCCAGCTCTCCGTCCAGCACGCGGACCCGCGGGCCAACGACCGGATCGCCGGACGCCGGTCCTCCTTCGCCGCGAAGGAACGCGCCGCGGCCCTGGTCCGCCGGGCCGGGCTCCCGCTCGGCCTCAACGTCGTGCTGCACCGCGACAACCTCGACGCCGTCGACGCCCTCATCGACCTCGGCGTGGACTGGGGCGTGGACCGCATCGAGCTGGCCAACACCCAGTTCTACGGCTGGGGTCTGCTCAACCGCACCGCGCTGCTGCCCACCCGCGACCAGCTCGCCCGCGCCCGGGAGACCGTCGAACGCCGGCGGGAGCAGCTGGCCGGCCGCATCGACCTGGTGTGGGTCGTCCCGGACTACTTCGACGGCGTCGCCAAGCCCTGCATGGGCGGTTGGGGAGCGGTCTCGCTCACCGTCGCTCCGGACGGCACCGTCCTGCCCTGCCCGGCCGCCGCCTCCCTGCCCGACCTTCAGCCGCCCAACGTCCGTGACCACCCGCTCGCCTGGATCTGGGAGCGGTCCCCGGCCTTCAACCGCTTCCGCGGCACCGAGTGGATGACCGGCCCCTGCCACGGCTGTCCCCGCCAGGAGGAGGACTTCGGCGGCTGCCGTTGCCAGGCGTTCGCGCTCACCGGCGACGCCGCCCGCACCGACCCCGCGTGCGCGCTGTCACCGGACCACCACCTCGTCCGCGAACTGGCCGACGGCGGCCGACCCGAGGCACCGCCGTACGTCTACCGCCGGCCCGGGGCCGTACCCGCCGGTGGTGGGTTCCCAGGACCGAACTCAGGCGAAAACCTGCCGACTTGCTCCCAGTAGGGGAGGTAGGGGGCGTAAATCGCCCGGATGGGGGAAGAGGGTCATACGGCCTACCGCGGGGAGCGGTGGGCCGTGCCCGGGATGCCGGGTCCGGGTACTGGGGGAGGGACCAGGCATGGGCGGGCAACCCCTGTTTCTCCAACCGCGGCTGGAAGCGCGGCTGCGCTCGTTGGCGGAGTCCGGCGAGCTGCTGCACACGCTCACGGACGCACTCGGGTCACCACTGCACGTGGTCGTTCCCGAGCAGATCGCCGCGAATCTGGAGCGGTTCCGGTCGGTGTACCGCAGGCATCACCTCTCCGGCCAGGTCTTCTTCGCCCACAAGGCCAACCGGTCCAGCGCCCTGCTGAGGCGGCTGGCCGCCACGGACGCGGGCGTGGACGTCGCCTCCCTGGGAGAACTGCAGCACGCGCTCGGCGCCGGGTTCACCCCCGACCGCATCACCGCCACCGGACCGAAGAACAGGGAGTTCCTCTGGCTGGCCGCGCGTACGTCGGTCACCGTCGGCGTCGACAGCCGTGACGAGCTGGAGCAACTCGCCGCTCTCGTACGCAAGCACGCCCTGCCCCGAGCCCGTGTCCTGCTGCGGTTGTCGGGGTTCGAGACCGCCGGCGTGCGGGTGCTGAGCCGGCGCAGCCGATTCGGCTCCCCCGTAAGGGAGTTGGTGCCGTTGCTGGAGGCGGTCGAGCGGCACCGTGACGTCCTCGATGCGGTGGGTGTGGCGTACCACCTGGACACCACCAGCCTCGACGAGAAGGCGACGGCGCTCGAAGGCTGCCTGCGCGTGCTGGAGGAGTGCCGGGAGCGGGGACTACGGCCGTCGGCCGTGGACATCGGCGGCGGATTCGGCGTCGGCTACCTCGCCGACCGCGAGCAGTGGGAGCGGTACACGACCGAACTCACCGCCGCCGTCCTCGGCACCCGACCGCCCCTGACCTGGGGCGGGCACGGCTACGGGCTGCGCAGCGAGGCCGGCACCCTGCGCGGCGCGCTCGGGCTCTACCCCGCACACCGGCCGGTCGCCGGGGCGCGGTACCTCGACGAACTCCTCGCGCACCCGGCCGCGTCCTTCGACGGCCGACCGCTGGCCGACCTGCTTCTGGAGCACCTCTACGACCTGCACACCGAACCCGGGCGGGCGCTGCTGGACCAGTGCGGGCTGACGCTCGCACGGGTGCTGGAGGTCCGCACCCAGGAGGACCGCGACGAGCTTCTGGTACGGCTGGAGGCGAAGGCCGACGACATCGCCCTGGAGGCGCACGGGGTGCTGATGGACCCGGTCGTCGTCCCACGAGACCTGTCCCACGCCGATACGGGACCGGTCGCGGTCCACCTCTCCGGCAGCCTCTGCCTGGAGTCGGACCTGATCACGCGCCGTACGGTCTTCCTGCCGCGCCGCCCCGAACCGGGCGACCTGATGGCCTTCGCGAACACCGCCGGCTACTGCATGGACTTCCACGCCACCCGCGCCCAGCACCAGCCCGCCGCCCGCAAGGTCGCCGCCTGGCAGGACGGCGGCTCCTGGCGCTGGTGCCTGGACGATCAGTACTGGCCGACCACCTCCGTGGGGGGAGCACAGTGAGGTACGACAGCATCACCGAGGCCATCGGCAACACTCCGCTCGTGCGCATCGACCCGGCCGTCCACGGTCTGGCCCACATCGACCTGTACGCCAAGCTGGAACTGCTCAACCCGTTCGGATCGGTCAAGGACCGGGCCGCCTGGAACATGGCCGGCCCCCATCTGGCGGACGCGGCCGAGCGCGGCCGGCAGGTCGTGGAGCTGTCCAGCGGCAACACCGCCAAGGCCCTGGCCGTCCTCGCGGGGATGCACGGCCTGACCTTCAGGAGCGTCACCAACCGGATGCGCATCCCGGAGATCAAGGACCTCCTGCTGCTGCTCGGCGCCGAGATCGAGGAGCTGCCCGGCCAGAGCGAATGCCTGGACCCGACCGCCACCGACGACCCGCTCACCCTCTTCCACCGGACGCTGTCCGAACCCGGCGCCGCCTTCCTCCACACCGACCAGTACTTCAACCCGCGCAACACCGAGGCCCACCTCACCGGCACCGGCCCGGAGATCGTCAAGGACCTGGACGGGCGGGCCCCGGACTGGTTCATCGCCTGTGTGGGCACGGCCGGTTCCTCCACCGGGGTCGCCCGCGTGCTGCGCGAACACGACCCCGCCGTACGGGTCGTCGGCCTGGTCGCGGACAAGTCCGACTTCATCCCGGGCATCCGCACCATCGACGAGGCGCGCGAGGTCGGGCTGTTCGACCCCGGCACCTACGACACGATCGAGGCGGTGAGCGCCGACGACGCGATCGAGGGCATGCTGACCCTGAACCGCCGGTGCGGCATCATGGCCGGCCCCACCGGCGGAGCCGCCTACTTCGGTGCCCTGCGCCGGCTGCGCGCCGCCGACAGCGAACTGACGGAACGGCAGTCGGCCGTCTTCATCGTCTGCGACCGCGTCGAGAGCTACCTGAGCTACGTCCGCCGGCGGCGCCCGGACCTGTTCGGCCGCCCCCGTCGCAGGAACTCACCGGCCGATCTGTCCGACACCGAGGTACGCGCGGCTCCGGCCGTCGGCGTCGCCGACGCCCAGGCGTGGATCGCCACCGGCCTGCCGCTCGTGGTCGACCTGCGCAGCCCCTCCGCCTACGCCGCCCTGCACATCGACGGCTCGGTCAACATCGTCGACGAGCTGTTCGAGGAACTGGTCCACGGCGGCCTGCCCTTCAGCCGCAACCGCCCGGTGCTGCTCGCCTGCCCGGTCGGCGAGAAGTCCGCCCGCTACGCCGCGCTGCTCACCCGCATGGGGCACCCGGACGTCCGCAGCCTGACCGGTGGCATCATCGCCTGGCGCGACGCGGGCGCACCCCTGGTACGGGACCGAGCGGCATGACGGCACCCGGGATACCGACTCAAGTGCCCCCTCCGATCGAGGAGTTGAGCGCGCTGCGCGCCCAGTTCCCCATCATCACCGGGCACCCGGAGCTGGCCTACCTGGACAGCGCGGCCACCGCCCAGAAGCCGCAGGCCGTACTCGACGCGGTGCAGACCTACCTCACCACGACCAACGCCAACGCCGGACGCGGCACCTACACCTGGGCCAACAGGACCACGGACCTGGTCGAGCAGACCCGGGACCGCGTCAAACGGTTCCTCGACGACCCGGACCCGCAGCGGTCGGCCGTCCACTTCACCAGCGGCACCACCGAGGGGCTGCGCACCATCGCCCGCGACTGGCTTCCCGAACTCCTCGCCGACGGCGACGAGATCGTGGTCCCGGTCGCCGACCACCAGGCCAACATCTCGCCCTGGCTGGAGGTCCAGCAGCAGCTGGCCGGCCAGGGCGTGCGGGTCCGCGTCCTGCCGATGCCGTACCAGCGGGCCTCCGGCGACTACGACCACACGGCGCTGGCGTCCCTCGCCGGGCCGCGCACCAGATTCGTCGCCGCGACTCATGTCCACCACGTCTACGGCGGGGACATGAACATCCACCGCATCCGCGACGCAGTCGGCCCGGACGCCGTCATCTGTCTGGACGCCGCCCAGAGCGTCGGGCATCTGCCGGTGTCCGTGGCCGCGCTGGACGTCGACTTCGTCGTCTTCTCCGGTCACAAGGCCATGGCCCTACCCGGCTCGGGGGCCGTCTGGGCACGTCAGACGCGCGGACCGGCGTTCGCCCCCGGCGGCTGGTCGGGTACGCCCAACACCGTCGGCATCGCTTCCCTGGCGGCGGCGCTGGACTGGCTGGAGGCCGCGGGGCCCGACCGGATCGAACGGTGGACCGTCGCCCTGGCGGCCCGGCTCACCGAGGGGCTGCGCCACCTGGACGCCTACGAGATCCTCGGCTGCCAGACGAGCATCGCCGCCGCCTCACCCGTACAGCGGCGCCAGGGCATCGTCACCTTCCGGCACCGCGACATCGACTCCGGCGACCTGGGGTTCATCCTCTTCAGCCACGGCTTCATGGTCCGCTCCGACAGCCACTGCCAGGGCAGCGCGGGGGAGAAGACCCACTCGGTCCGGGTGAGCCTGCACGTCTACAACACGGAGGAGGAGATCGACAGGCTGCTGTCGGTTCTTGCCACCCTCGGGTGATATCGGCAGCCGAACAGGGAATGGAAACCGTTGTCACCTATACCCTCTGCGAAAAGGATCAGAGGCGAGACGGCAAGGTGGCACGACCGTATGGGGCTGAGTCTGGCAACGGCCGAGCGATGGGTGCGGCGGTGGGAGCGTCAGCAGGAGCGGTACGCCGTCGACCGTGAGGAACGCTTCACGGTGATTGCCGACCTGGTCGAGCACAGCGCCGCGAGCGCCGCCCACCGGCCCCTGATCGTCGACCTCGGCTGCGGCCCCGGATCACTGGCGGCCCGCCTGGCCCGGCGGCTGCCGGACGCGGACATCGTGGCGGTGGACCGGGACCCGCTCCTGCTGGAGCTGGCCCGCACCCACCACGCGGACGCGGCCCGCTACGTCGACACGGTCATCGGCGCACCCGGCTGGACCGAGGCCCTCACCCTCGACCGCCCGCTCGACGCGGCCGTGTCGACGACGGCCCTGCACTACCTGAACCCGGACGCCCTGCGCCGCACGTACGGCCAACTGGCCTCGCTGCTCCGTCCCGGAGGCATCCTCGTCAACGGCGACCACCTGCCACCGGACGACACCGAACTCGCCGAGATCGCCGGACACATCGGCCGCCGCCGGGCGGAACGACGGCGGGCCTTCGCCCACGAGGACTGGTCCTCCTGGTGGGCGGCGATCGCCGAGGACCCCGAGATGACCGACCTCTTCGCCGAACACCGGACCCGCCGCTCCCCGACGGGAACGGACAACGCCGCCCGCCTCTCCCTGCCCACGCACCTGCGACTCCTGCGGGAGGCGGGCTTCCGCCATGCCGGTGCTGTCTGGCAGTACGGCGACAGTTGTGTGGTCGTGGCGATCCGGTGATGAGGTGAGGGCGGCCCGGTTCCGCTTGACTTCGAGTGCGCTCCAATTCGTAGCGTTTCGGGCATGAGCACTGCACAGCACAAGATCGGGTCGGGTTTCGGTGCCGAGAGCACTGCCGACGACGTCCTTCAGGGGATCGACCTCACCGGAAAGCTCGCGATCGTCACCGGTGGCTACTCGGGGCTCGGGCTGGAGACCACCCGGGCGCTGACCAAGGCGGGTGCCGAGGTCGTCGTGCCGGCGCGGCGTCCGGACACCGCGCGGGAGGCGCTCGCGGGGCTGCACGGGGTCGAGGTGGACGAGCTGGACCTGGGCGACCTGGAGAGCGTACGGGCGTTCGCCGAGCGGTTCCTCGCCTCCGGACGCACCGTCGATCTCATGATCAACAACGCCGGGATCATGGCCTGCCCGGAGACCCGGGTCGGACCCGGCTGGGAGGCGCAGTTCGCCACCAACCACCTCGGCCACTACGCCCTGGTCAACCGCCTCTGGCCGGCGATCGAGCCCGGCGGCGCCCGGGTGGTCTCCGTCTCCTCCCGCGGCCACCACTTCTCCGGCATCCGCTGGGACGACGTCCACTGGCGGCACGGCTACGACAAGTGGGAGGCCTACGGCCAGGCCAAGACCGCGAACGTCCTGTTCGCCGTCCACCTCGACAAGCTCGGCAAGGAGCACGGGGTACGCGCCTTCTCGCTCCACCCGGGCGGCATCATCACCCCACTCCAGCGGCACCTGCCCAAGGAGGAGATGGTGGAGCGCGGCTGGATCGACGAGCAGGGCAACGTGCTCAACCCCGAGGGCTTCAAGTCCCCGCAGCAGGGCGCGGCCACCCAGGTGTGGGCGGCCACCTCGCCCCAGCTGGAGGGCCTGGGCGGTGTCTACCTCGACGACTGCGAGATCGCCGAGCCGGCCCCCGAGGGCGACGAGCGCCTCGGCGTGAAGGCCTGGGCGACGGACCCGGAACAGGCGGCCCGCCTGTGGGCGCTGTCGGCGGAGCTGACGGGCGTCGACGCGTTCGCGGAGTAGACCGGACGGGGACGGCGGCCCGGACGGCCGGGCTGACCAGCCCGGCCGTCCGGCAGCGAGGTCGCCGAGGACCGCTTCGGGGTCGTCACCGGACCGGTCAGGAATGGAGAAGCGCCGGTCGGCCGGGCGCGGCTAGCGTGGCCGCCACGGGCACCGTCCGAGTTAGGAAAATCGGACGTTACGCTCGAAGCCGCCCCGACCGAGGAGAGACGAGAAGCATGGCCAAGAGGACGGACACGCAGGCGGCCGCGCCGCATGCTGCCGACAGCCACGAACTGATCCGTGTGCACGGCGCGCGTGAGAACAACCTCAAGGACATCACCGTCGAGATCCCCAAGCGCCGGCTGACGGTGTTCACCGGCGTCTCCGGCTCGGGCAAGAGCTCCCTGGTGTTCGACACGATCGCCGCCGAGTCCCAGCGGCTGATCAACGAGACCTACAGCACCTTCGTACAGGGCTTCATGCCCACGCTGGCCCGCCCCGACGTCGACGTGCTGGAAGGACTGACGACCGCGATCATCGTCGACCAGCAGCGGATGGGCTCCGACCCCCGCTCCACGGTCGGCACCGCCACCGACGCCAACGCGATGCTGCGCATCCTCTTCAGCCGGCTCGGCCGGCCGCACATCGGTTCGTCCCGGGCGTACTCCTTCAACATCCCCTCGATCAGCGGCGCGGGTGCGGTCACGGTCGAGCGCGGCGGCAAGACCGTCAAGGAGCGGCGCAGTTTCAGCATCACCGGCGGCATGTGCCCGCGCTGCGAGGGCCGGGGCACGGTCACCGACATCGACCTGACCCAGCTGTACGACGACGGCAAGTCGCTGAACGAGGGTGCGCTCACCATCCCCGGCTACAGCATGGACGGCTGGTACGGCCGTATCTTCAAGGGCTGCGGCTTCTTCGACCCGGACAAACCGATCCGCAGGTTCACCAAGAAGGAGCTGCACGACCTCCTCCACAAGGAGCCGACCAAGATCAAGGTCGAGGGCGTCAACCTGACGTACGAGGGGCTGATCCCGAAGATCCAGAAGTCGATGCTGTCCAAGGACGTCGACGCGCTGCAGCCGCACATCCGGGCGTTCGTCGAGCGGGCGATGACGTTCACCGTCTGCCCCGACTGCGACGGCACCCGGCTCAGCGAGGCGGCCCGGTCCTCGAAGATCGAGGGGATCAGCATCGCCGACGCCTGCGCGATGCAGATCAGCGACCTGGCCGCATGGGTCCGCGGTCTCGACGAACCGTCGGTCAAGCCGCTGCTGACGGCGCTGGGGGAGACCCTCGACTCGTTCGTGGGGATCGGCCTCGGCTACCTCTCGCTGGACCGGCCGTCGGGCACGCTGTCGGGCGGCGAGGCACAGCGCGTCAAGATGATCCGCCACCTGGGATCCTCGCTCACCGACGTCACGTACGTCTTCGACGAGCCCACGACCGGCCTGCACCCCCATGACATCCAGCGGATGAACGACCTGCTGCTGAGCCTGCGGGACAAGGGCAACACGGTGCTCGTCGTGGAGCACAAGCCCGAGGTGATCGCGATCGCCGACCACGTCGTCGACCTCGGCCCCGGCGCGGGTCAGGCGGGCGGCACCGTCTGCTTCGAGGGCACCGTCGAGGGGCTGCGGGCCGGCGGCACCCTCACCGGCCGCCACTTCGACGACCGAGCCGCCGTCAAGGGCGCGGTGCGCAGGCCCACCGGCATGCTGGAGATCCGCGGCGCGCGGACGAACAACCTGCAGGGCGTCGACGTCGACATCCCGCTCGGGGTGCTGACCGTCGTCACCGGTGTCGCCGGCTCCGGCAAGAGTTCGCTCGTGCACGGGTCGATCCCCGCCGGCGAAGGTGTGGTCTCGGTCGACCAGGGCGCGATCCGCGGCTCGCGCCGCAGCAACCCGGCGACGTACACCGGACTGCTCGACCCGATCCGCAAGGCGTTCGCCAAGGCCAACGGCGTCAAGCCGGCGCTGTTCAGCCCCAACTCCGAGGGCGCCTGCCCCACCTGCAAGGGCGCCGGCGTCATCTACACCGACCTGGCGATCATGGCCGGCATCGCCACCACCTGCGAGGAGTGCGAGGGCAGGCGGTTCGACGCCTCGGTGCTCGACCACCACCTCGGCGGCCGCGACATCAGCCAGGTACTGGCGATGTCGGTGACCGAGGCCGAGGAGTTCTTCGCGGCCGGCGAGGCCCGCACCCCGGCCGCGCACCGCGTCCTCGGCAGGCTCGCCGACGTCGGCCTCGGCTACCTCACCCTCGGCCAGCCGCTGACGACCCTCTCCGGCGGCGAGCGGCAACGCCTCAAGCTGGCCACCCACATGGCGGAGAAGGGCGGCGTCTACGTCCTCGACGAGCCGACCACCGGCCTCCATCTCGCCGACGTCGAGCAACTCCTCGGCCTGCTCGACCGGCTCGTCGACTCCGGCAAGTCGGTCATCGTCATCGAGCACCACCAGGCCGTCATGGCGCACGCCGACTGGATCGTCGACCTCGGCCCCGGCGCCGGCCACGACGGCGGCCGGATCGTCTTCGAGGGCACCCCGGCCGACCTGGTCGCCGCCCGCTCCACCCTCACCGGCGAACACCTCGCGGCCTACGTCGGCGCCTGACCGAAACGCGCCCCGGCGCCCTGGCGTTGGTCCTGTGCGCGGCGTACAAAAGTGTCTTGTGCGCCGCGCACAACCGCCGCACGCAACGTCGTGACACGCGCCCATGGGCCTGGTTCGCGGCCCGTTCCTATGGTCCTCCTGTTGGTCCCTCCCCCCTCAGCGGTGAGGGGAGCGAGCCGAAGGAGCCGTCGTGCATTTTTCCGAGCTGCCGGATGTCCGGGCCGAGCGTTTCCCGGACGGCCCCTGTATCGCCGACGACACGTCGGCCCTGAACAACTCCCAGTTCCTCTCGCGCGTCGACGGGACGGCGCGCGTGCTGCGGGACCAGGGTGTCGGGCAGGGGGACGTGGTGGCGATCGTGCTGCCCAACGGCGTCGACTTCGTCGTGACGCTGTTCGCCGCCTGGCGGCTGGGCGCCGCGGTGACCCCGGTCAATCCGATGCTGACGGCGGTCGAGGCCGACTACCAGATCAGGGACTCCGGCGCCCGTGCCGTCGTCACGGACGCGCTGTCCCCGCAGGAGGTCAGCGGCGACCGGCTCCTCACCCCGGTCGTGAACGCGGACGACGTGGCGCTGCTCATCTACACCAGCGGCAGCACCGGCAGGCCCAAGGGCGTGATCCTCGACCACGCCAACGTCATGGCGATGGTGGCCATGATGACCGAGGCCTGCGGCACCTCGGCGGCCGACCACAGCCTGCTGGTCCTGCCCCTGTTCCACGTCAACGGCATCGTGGTGAGCGTCCTGACCCCGCTGCACGCCGGCGGCCGCGTCACCGTGGCCGGCCGCTTCCGGCCCGAGACCTTCTTCGACACCGTCGAACGCGCGCGCCCGACCTTCTTCTCGGGCGTCCCGGCGATCTTCATGATGCTCACGGAACTGCCCGAGGACGTCCGCCCCGACTGTTCCTCGCTGCGGTTCGCCGTCTGCGGGGCGGCACCCATGCCCGCCCGGCTGATCGAGCGGTTCGAGGCCCGCTACGGCGTCCCGGTCGTCGAGGGCTACGGCCTGTCGGAGACCAGCTGTGCCGCCACGGTCAACCCCGTCGACGGCCGCCGCAAGCCCGGCACCGTCGGCCTGCCGCTGCCCGGCCAGGAGGTGGCCGTCGTACGGCCGGACGGGAGCCCGGCGGCACCCGGGGAGGCGGGCGAGGTCGTCGTCAGCGGCCCGAACGTCATGCGCGGCTACCTGGGCCGCCCCGAGGACACGGCCCGCACCCTGGTGGACGGCCGGCTGCACACGGGCGACGTGGGCCGCTTCGACGAGGACGGCTACCTGGTGCTCGTCGACCGCATCAAGGACATGATCATCCGGGGCGGCGAGAACATCTACCCCAAGGAGATCGAGTCCGTCCTGGGAACCCACCCCGCCGTCCTGGAGTCCGCGGTGGTCGGCGCCCCCGACCCACGGCTCGGTGAAGTGCCGGTCGCCTACGTCGTGTTGCGCCGGGGCGCGGCGGCCACCGGCGAGCAACTCATCGACCACTGCCGCACGGCGCTGGCCAGGTACAAGCTCCCGGTCGAGATCGTCGAACTCGACGCGCTGCCCCGCAATCCGGTGGGGAAGACCGACAAGCCCGCCCTGCGCGTCCGGCTCGCCGGCGCCGTCGCGGCCCGCTGAAGGAGGGGACGAGCATGGGATTCCGTACGCCCCGCCTCCTGGACGTCGACTTCGCCGAGTGGCGCTCGCGTCCCTATCTGCAGCGCATCAAGCCCCAGGCGCAGCACTGGGTCGAACACGGCTTCGGCACCCCGGGGGCCGTCTACCTGCTCTACATCGTGAAGATCGCGCTGTACGCCGGCGGCGGTCTGCTCACCGTCGCGGCCACCACGGACGTCGGCGGACTCGGCGACCTCGCCTCCTGGTGGGCCGAACCCCTCGTCTACCAGAAGCTCGCGGTCTGGACGCTGCTGTGGGAGGTGCTCGGCCTCGGCTGCGGATCGGGGCCGCTCAGCTCCCACTTCGCACCGCCGGTCGGCGCCTTCCTGCACTGGCTGCGACCGGGCACCGTACGGCTGCCCCCGTGGCCCGGGCGCGTGCCCCTCACCTCCGGCACCCGGCGCGGCGCTTTCGACGTCCTGCTGTACGCCGCCGTCCTGGGCGGTGCCGGGTGGCTGCTCTGCTCCTCCGCCGACCCGGACCGGCTGCTGCCGCACGCCCCGCTCGCCGCCCTGGTCACGGCACTGGCGCTGCTGGGCCTGCGGGACAAGACCGTCTTCCTGGCCGCCCGCGGCGAGCACTACGGGCTGACCCTGCTGGTGTTCCTCTTCCCCGTCACCGACATGACCGTCGGCCTGAAGCTCGTCATGGTCGCCCTGTGGTGGGGCGCCGCGACCTCCAAGCTCAACCGGCACTTCCCCTTCGTCGTCGCGGTGATGATCAGCAACAGCCCCCTCCAGCGCTGGAACCGCCTCAAGCACCGGCTCTACCGCGACTACCCGGAAGACCTGCGCCCCTCCGCACTGGCCGGGCTCGCCGCGCACAGCGGCACGGTCATCGAGTACGCCGTCCCCCTGGTGCTGCTCCTGTCGCACGGCGGCACCACCACGACCGTCGCGCTGACCGTCATGGTCGTCTTCCACCTGCACATCATGTCGACCGTCCCGATGGGCGTCCCGCTGGAGTGGAACGTCTTCTTCGTCTACTCGGCGCTGGTCCTCTTCGGCCACGAGGCGGCCGTCGGCCTGACGGACCTGGACTCGCCGGTACTCGGCGCGTTGCTGCTGCTGAGCCTGGTCGCCGTCCCCGTCCTCGGGCACGTCCGCCCCGACCTGGTGTCCTTCCTGCCGTCCATGCGCTACTACGCCGGCAACTGGCCCACCACCCTCTGGTGCTTCAGGCCGGGCACCGAGGACCGGCTGGACTCCGCCATCACCAAGGCCTCCGCCCCGCCCTTCGACCAGCTCGCCCGCCTCTACGACCGCGACACCGCCGAACTCATGCTGCACAAGGCGCTGGCCTGGAGGTCCCTGCACAGCCACGGACGCGCCCTCAACGGCCTGCTGCCCCGCGCCCTCGACGACGTGGACGCCTACGATGTCCGCGACGGAGAGACCGTGGCCGGCACCGTCCTCGGATGGAACTTCGGTGACGGCCATCTGCACAACGAGCAGCTGCTCCGCGCGGTCCAGGAGCGCTGCCACTACGAACCCGGCGAGCTGCGTGTGATCGTTCTCGAGTCCCAGCCGATGCAGCGGCAGTGCCAGCACTACCGCATCGTGGACGCGGCCACCGGGCCGATCGAGGAAGGCTGTGTGACCGTCGCCGACATGGTGGCCCGCCAGCCCTGGCTGGACGCGGACGAGCCGGCCATCCCCGTCCGGCACCACTGCACCTCGGCGGTCCCGATCCGGGCGGCGGCCCATGACTGAGGCGATCGTGGTGGGGGCCGGCCCGAACGGGCTGGCCGCCGCCGTCACCCTCGCCCAGCACGGGCTGCGGGTCACCGTCCTGGAGGCCGCCGACGAGATCGGCGGCGGCACCCGCAGCGGCGAGGCCATCGTGCCCGGACTGCTGCAGGACCACTGCTCCGCGGTGCACCCGATGGCGGTCGGGTCGCCGTTCCTGCGCGAGCTGGACCTGGGCAGGTACGGCCTCCGGTGGCGGCTGCCGGACGTCGACTGCGCCCATCCGCTCGACGGCGGAACAGCCGGTGTCCTGTACCGCTCCGTCAGCGACACCGCCGCCGGGCTGGGCCGCGACGGTGCGCGGTGGCGACGGCTGTTCGGCGGACCCGCCGCCGCGTTCGACACGCTGGCGGAGGACGTCATGGGTCCGCTGCTCCGGGTTCCGCGGCACCCGGTCCGGCTCGCCCGGTTCGGGATCCCGGCCCTGCTCCCCGCCACGGCACTGGCACGCGCGTTCGCCACGGAGGAGGCCCGGGCCCTGTTCGGCGGAGTGGCGGCCCACGCCTTCCAGCCGCTGCACCACCCGCTCAGCTCCAGCATCGGCCTCGGGATCCTCACCGCCGGACACCGGCACGGCTGGGCGGTCGCGGAGGGCGGCTCCCGGGCCATCAGCGACGCCCTCGCGGCCCTGCTCGCCGATCTCGGCGGCAAGATCGAGACGGGGGTACGGGTCAGGTCGGCCGCGGACCTTCCGCCCGCTGACGTGACCCTGTTCGACCTCGCGCCCGGGGCGGTGGCCGACATCCTCGGCGACCGGCTGCCGCCGCGCGTCGCCCGCGCCTACCGGCGGTTCCGGCACGGGCCGGGCGCCTTCAAGGTGGACTTCGCGGTCGAGGGCGGTGTGCCCTGGTCCGCCCGGCCGGCGCGCCGCGCGGGCACGGTCCACCTCGGCGGCACGTTCGCCGAAGTCGCCCACACGGAACGGGAGATCAGCGCCGGACGGATGCCCGAGCGGCCGTTCGTCCTGGTCGGCCAGCAGTACCTGGCCGACCCGCAGCGCTCCGTCGGCGACGTGCACCCGGTCTGGACCTACGCGCATGTGCCGCACGGCTACGACGGCGACGCCACCGAGGCGATCATCGCCCAGATCGAGCGGTTCGCCCCCGGGTTCCGGGACCGCGTGATCGGCATGACCACACGCCCCACCTCCGCCTTCCCCGCCCACAACCCGAACTACGTCGGCGGTGACATCCTCACCGGGGCCAAGAACATCCCCCAGCTCCTGTTCGGCCCCCGCCTCGGCCTCGACCCCTACACCACCGGGCTCCCCGGCCACTACCTCTGCTCGGCGGCGACCCCGCCGGGCCCCGGGGCGCACGGGATGTGCGGCCACCACGCCGCCCGCGCCGCGCTGGCAGCGCTGTGACCGACGACCCCGTCGTGCTCGTCGGCCGCGCGCTCGCCCGCAAACGCGACGACTTCATCAGCCGACTCGTCAGCACGACCGAGGCCGAGATCGCCGCCCTCGAACACGACGAGACCCTGCGGGGCCTGCTCGATGCCAGCATCACCGAGAACGTCGTCACCTTCCTGCACGTGCTCACCCACGGACTCGACCCCGCCACGGTGGACGCACCGGCCTCCGCCCTGAGCTACGCCCGCAGGCTCGCCCAGCGCGACGTGTCCCTCTCCGCACCGCTGCGCGCCTACCGCATCGGCCAGGGCCAGGGGCTCGACCTCGTCACGACCGAGGCGTTCACGCTCCACCTGCCCGACCCGGCCACGACCGTCGTCCGGCTGGTCACCCTCGTCAACACGTTCATGGACCGGGTCTGCGACCAGGTCGGCCGAGCCTACGAGGAGGAGCGCGAACGCTGGCTCAGCAGCCGGGGCGCGCTGCGGCAGTACTGGGTCGGCCAGGTCCTGGACAACCCGGCGGTGGACGCCCGGCAGGCGGAGCGCGCCCTCGACCACCGCCTGACCGGACACCACCTCGCCGTCGAGGTCTGGCTCGACCCGCGCGAGCGTCCCACCGACCCGGCGATCGTCTTCGACCGCGTGGTCCCGCTCCTGCACACCGAACTCGAAGCCCGGGGTGCCGCGTTGGTCGTACCCGTGGACGAGGCCGGGATCCGCGTGTGGCTGCCGGTGCGGCCCGGCGCGACCACCGACCCGTACCGCGTGTCGGCGGCGCTCGCCGACGCCGGGCTGCCGGCCCGCGTCGCCCTGGGCCCGGTCCGAGAAGGCCTGGACGGCTTCCGCCGTACCGCGCGCAGCGCCGCCCGCACCAAGGCCCTGGCCATCGAGGCGGGCCCCGCCGCGCCACGAGCGGTCGCCTTCACCGACGTCGCCCCCGTCGCCCTCCTCGTCGACGACGCCCGCGAACTGGCGGACTTCGTCTCCGACGCCCTCGGCGACCTCGCTCTGGACGACCCCCGCCACGCGATGCTCCGCGAGACCCTGCGCGTCTTCCTCGCCGCCAACCGCAGCTACGCCACGACCGCCGAGCGCCTGACGGTCCATCGCAACACCGTCCACTACCGGATCCAGAAGGCCGTGGAAGCGCTCGGTACCTCCCTGGACGACAACCCGTTCCGCCTCGGCTTCGCCCTCGACATCTGCCACTGGTACGGCAGACGGGTGCTGCGTCGCGCCGCCTAGGTGCGGCGCTCAGCCGTCGCCGCGGGCACCCCGGTGCAGCACGAGGGTGCTGAGCGGGCCGATTCGGGGGCGTTGCCCCGCGCCGATCGTCCTTCCGCCGGCGAGGTCGCGGGCCGGGCCGAAGTCGGGGCGGGCGGGCAGGGTGAAGGTCCGGTCGGTGCTGGTGTTCATGGCGATCAGGTAGTCGCCGTACCGGCACAGGTAGAACGGCGCACGGCCCACGAGCATGGTCTCGACGCCGTCGAAGTGGACGCCGAGGGCGGGGTCCGGGACGTCGGCCGGGACGGGGGCGAGGTGGTAGACGTCGCCGGCCTGTGACTGGTGCAGGGGGTCGCCGGGCGGCGGGAAGCCGCCGGGCGGGATGTGACCGGCCCCGGGGTCGTTGATGGCGTAGTCCCACAGGACCCAGTCGCGGGCGGTGAAGGTGTCGCCGGTGGTGCCGGCCGAGCGCTGACGGACCGTCGCGGAGCGCTGGTCGGTGGGGGTGAGGTGATGGACGCGGGCGTAGTCGTTGACGCCCTGGCGGGCCCGCCAGTAGAGGGAGACGAAGAGGAGTTCCCGGCCGTTCTTGAGGGCGAGGCAGCCGTTCTCCTCGTCGGCGAAGACGAAGTCGGGCTCGTCCCAGGCGGTGGGGATGCGGGCGGGGCGGCCGGGGAAGGCCTGGTAGGCGTCCCAGTCACGGGAGACCAGGCGCAGTGCGGCGAGCCCGACCCGGGTCCAGGTGTGGTGGATGAGCAGGTCCAGCTGCTTGTAGAACTGCCCGTCGGCCACCATCTCCTGGGTCCAGCCGACGATGTCGGGGTCCTTGAACACCGCGGCCGACAGCACGGGGTGGGAGTCCCAGGCGGTCCGGGAGGCGTAGGCGATCTCGCCGGGGTACACCTCGTTGCGCCAGCCGACGACGGTCTCGATGCGGGAGACACGGGCGCCCGTCTCGTCGACGTCGACCACCCGGAACCGGCCCCGCGCCTTGGTGATCCTGACCATCTGCGCACGGAGTTCGGGCGCGTCATGGGCCGTGCCGGTCGGGCTCACGGCCACGTCGAACGTGAGCGTGCCACCCCAATAGGCCGCCGGATCACCGGGGTTGAGGACACGGGCGCTCTGCCCGAGGCCTCCGGTGACGGTGTCGGAGAGCGTGGCCGCGAGCTGGTGTGCCGACTCCGATCCGGCGTCGCCGAAGACAACGATGTCGAGCGGCTCGCGGACGGTCTTCCGCGAGGAGTCCGCGTCGGGGGCGGGGACCGCCGTGGCGGCGGGTGTGTGCAGCAGGCCGAGGCCTGCCGCTGCGGCGCCGGTCGTCCCGGCGTACTTGAGGACGTCACGTCGTCCGGGTGTGTTGGGCACGGCTGGTCCTTTACTCCGCAAGTACGTCGAAGAGGTAGTAACCGTTTGCTGAGGATCTGGACCGTAGGGCCCTCATGGCCGCATCCACAAGGGGCGTGCTGCGGATAATTTCGTCGGAGGCGCCGGAGTTCTGCGGCGTGATCGCCCATTGACCGGCGTCATCCCGGCTTCTAGCTTGGAATACGTTTACTGAAGCTCTTCCTCCGGAGGCTCCCCTGAACACCCCGTATTCCGGACCGGTCCGCCCCTCCCCGGGCGCCGTCTCCACCCTGCGTCCCGTAGCCGTGGCCCGTATCGAGGGGGGTTTCTGGGCCGAGCGCCGCCGGGTCAACGCTGAGGTGTCCCTCGCCGAGGGGCCGGCCCGGCTGGAGGAGGCCGGGAACCTCGCCAACTTCCGCGCCGCCGCGTCCCCGCACGCCGAGGGCGGGACCGCGCCGCCGGGCTTCGCCGGTGACTTCCAGTTCCAGGACTCCGACGTCTACAAGTGGCTGGAGGCCGCCTGCTGGCAGCTGGCGGACACGCCCGACGCGGATCTCGCCGCCGAGGTGGAGGCCGTGGTCGAACTGATCGCCTCCGCCCAGCGCGAGGACGGCTACCTGCAGACGTACTACCAGCTGGGCGCCGGCGAACCGTGGACCGAACCGGCCTGGGGACACGAGCTGTACTGCGCGGGGCACCTGATGCAGGCCGCGGTGGCCCACCACCGGGCCACGGGCGGAGAGCGGCTGCTCGGCGTGGCCCGCCGGCTCGCCGACCACATCGACTCCGTCTTCGGCCCCGGCAAGCAGGTGGACGCGGTCTGCGGCCATCCCGAGGTGGAGACCGCGCTCGTCGAACTCCACCGGACGACCGGGGAGAAGCGCTACCTCGACCTCGCCCGCTACTTCCTGGACCGGCGCGGCCACGGCAGTCTGTCCCCGGGCGCCGACCGGGGCCACGACCGCGACCCGGGACCGGAGTACTGGCAGGACCACACGCCGATCCGCGAGGCCGACGAGGTCACCGGCCACGCCGTACGCCAGCTCTACCTGCTCGCCGGAGCCGCCGACCTGGCGGCCGAGACCGGCGACACCCGGTTGCGCGCGGCGCTTGCGCGGCTGTGGCGGGACATGGTGACGACCAAGACCTACCTCACCGGCGGCGTGGGCTCCCGGCACGACTGGGAGTCCTTCGGCGACGCCCACGAACTGCCGGCCGACCGTGCCTACGCGGAGACGTGCGCCGCCATCGCCTCGGTCCACTTCTCCTGGCGCATGGCCCTGCTCACCGGCGAGGCCCGCTACTCCGACCTGATCGAGCGCACCCTGTTCAACGGCTTCCTCGCCGGCGCCGGCCTGGACGGGCGGACCTGGCTGTACGTCAACCCGCTGCACCGCCACGCCCGTTCGCACGAGCGCCCCGGCGACCAGAGTGCCCACCGCACCCCCTGGTTCCGCTGCGCGTGCTGCCCGCCCAACGTGATGCGGCTGCTCGCGAGCCTGCCGCACTACGTCGCCGCCACCGACGCCGACGGGCTGTGGCTGCACCAGTACGCCACGGGCGTCTACGGCGATGCCGGCTTCACCGTGCGCGTGGCGACCGAGTACCCGTGGGACGGCACGGTCACGGTCACCGTCGAGGACGCCCCGGCCGGGCCGAGGACCCTCGCGCTGCGTGTGCCGGCGTGGTGCGCGGACCACACGCTGACCGTGAACGGCGGCTCTGCCGAGGGGCGTACGGAGTCCGGCTGGCTGCGGGTCACGCGGGAGTTCGTGCCGGGCGACACCGTCCGGCTGGTCCTGGCGACGCCGCCCCGGCTCACCGGAGCCCACCCGCGCGTCGACGCCGTGCGCGGCTGCGTCGCCGTCGAGCGCGGGCCGCTGGTGTACTGCTTCGAGCAGACCGACCAGCCCGGCGGCCTCGACCCGGACGGCGTCGCCCTGGTGCCGGGCGCACCACTGACCGTACGGAGCCGACCCGAACTGCTCGGCGGTGTCAGCACCGTGAGCGTTTTGGGGTGCCCGCTCCCTGAGGGGGCCTCGGCCGACTGGCCCTACCTGCCGTACGGGGCGGGGGCTCAGGAAGCCGCGGAGAGGGTCGAGCTGACTGCGGTGCCGTACTTCGCGTGGGCCAACCGCGATGTGGGCGCGATGCGGGTCTGGTTGCCGCTGGCCGGACACGAGTAGCGCCGGTCAGCTCAAGGGCGTCGGTCCGAAGGCCAGCAGTACCGCCGAGCGCTGGGCCGGGAGGGTCACCCGCAGGGTGCGCTCCCGGCCGTTCCACGCGCACCGGGGCTCCGGTCCCGCCGTGAACAGGGCGCGCGGATCGTCGTGTTCGGAGACCCAGGGCAACAGGACGGTCAGGGTGTCCGGGGCGCCGTCGCGGCGCCACAGCGCCAGCAGTGTCGAACCGCCGTCCGTGGTGAGGGCGAGGGCGATCCAGCCGTCGCGCCAGCCGGGCAGACCCAGCGGCCATCTCGGACGGGTGCCCGGCAGGAGGTGCCGGTAGGACTTGTACGTCTCCAGGGCCCGGCGCACCACGGCCGCCTGCTCCGCGCTCAGCAGATCCGGGCGTCCGCTGAGGTGGACGCGGCCGAGGAGGGCCGAGACGAGCACCGTGCCGAGTTCCGCTCCGTCGTGCTCCGGCAGGGGGTAGGACCAGATCGCGCCCTGCTCGGGCGTGACCGCGGTGGGTGCGGCGGCGGCGATGGCGGGCAGCAGCCGGAAGTCCTGCTGGTCGGTGACGGAGTGGATCGGCAACCGGGACAGGATCGCGTGGTCCGTACGGCTGCCGCCCGCGGCACAGCTCTCCAGGACCAGGCCGGGGTGCCGGTCGAGTACGCCGTCCAGCCAGGCGAGACAGGCACGGTTGTGACCCAGCAGCCCGTCGCCGGGGCTGTCGCCGCCGGCCGTTCCAGCGCCGATGTCGATGTTGTGATCGAGCTTCAGATAGCCCACGCCGTAGTCGCCGACCAGACGGTCCACCACGGCGTCGAGGTGCGCGCGAGCGGCAGGATGGCGCAGATCGAGCTGGTGGCGGCCCCACTCCACGAGCCGCACGCCGTCGCGGCGGAAGAACGCCTCGTCCGGCAGCGCGGCCGCGACCGGGCTGCGGACCCCGACCGCCTCCGGCTCCAGCCACAGCCCTGGCACCAGACCTGCCGCGCGGATACGGTCCATGACCTCGCCGAGACCGCCGGGGAACCGCGCGGTGGACTCCTCCCACGCGCCGACCGCGTCCCACCAGCCCGGTACGCCGCCGGGCCCGGTGGTGCCCGGCGGCTCGGGGTCGTACCAGCCGGCGTCGATGCAGAACACCTCGGCGCCGGCCGCCGCGGCCGCGTCGACCAGGGGCAGCAGGGCCTTGGTCGTGGGTTCGCCCATCAGGCAGTTCATGAAGTCGTTGAAGACGACCGGCAGGCCCTGGTGGTCGGGGTGCGGGCGGCGGACGGCACGGCGGTGGCGGGTCAGCGCCGCGAGCGCGGCCTCGAAGCCGCCCGACGGGACCAGGGCGACGGCGACCGGCACCGTACGGAAGGACTCGCCGGGTGCGAGACGGCGGCGCCACTGGTGCTCGCGGTCGGTCGGGCCGGACAGCGCGAGGTACACGTCGTCGAAGCGGTCGCCGAGTTCGGCGTGCCAGGAGCCGTTGTGCTCGATCTGCCACATCAGGGCGCGGCCGGTGGACGGTTCCTCCAGGCAGCCCATCGGGAGGTGTTCGGAGGAGGACCAGGAGCCAGTGCTGGTGAGGGCGATCCGGTTCTTCGAGCCCGTCTGGCCGTACGCGACCATGCCGACGTCGTACAGGCCGTGCTCCCCGAGCGTGGCCCGCGACCAGCGGAACTCGCCGCTCCAGGGGTTGGCCGCGGTCCACAGGGACAACGCGTCCTCCCAGCGGCCGCCCTCGGGAAGGTGGCGCGCGAGGTTGGAGAGCACGAAGGAGGAGACGTACTCCAGGGCCACGGGACGGTCGCCGGTGTTCTCGACGCGCGCCTCGGTCCACAGCACCGGGACGCCCTCGCGCAGGGTGCAGACAGAGGTGACGCGCAGGCCGGTGGCCTCGTCGGCCATCAGGATCCGCAGAGTTCGCGTCTGCCGGTCGTCGTCGGCCTCCTCGTGGTGGCCGGTGTGACGCAGGGCGAGCGAGGCGGCGCCGTCCACGTGGCGCTTGCCCGAGGTGCCGAGCCGCCCGCTCCCGGCCGTCTGGATCTCGACCAGGGGCAGGGCTCCCCGCGCCAGGCGGCGGCAGGCGTCAGGATCGCGGGCCGGGTCGGGCAGGGTGGCGGCTTCCCCCGCCGCCAGCAACAGCACCGGTCCCGCGGTGTCGTACGAGATCAGCAGGGACAGCTCTGCGGTGCCCCAGCGGATGAAGGAGACGGACACGATGACGGACTCCGTGACATGAGGGTTGAGTCAGGCCTGGTAAACGATTACTACCGCCAGGCACACTAGTAATCGCCTCTCGGGGTCCGCAAGGATGCGCGATGCAGTAACGTCATGGCGTGACGGTGAATGGAAATGGCTCTCCTGCGAGTTCCGGGCCCAAGGCCGGCAAGCGTCGACGGGGCGCATCGGCTGGTGGGGATCGCCCGAGCACGATCCGCGATGTCGCGGCGCAGGCGGGCGTCTCGGTAGCAACCGTTTCCCGGACCCTGGCCGGCAACTACCCTGTCTCCGCCGCCACCCGGGAACGGGTCATGGCCGCGGTGGACTCGCTGCACTACGTGGTGAACGTCCATGCCAAAGCGCTCTCCGGGCGGGTCGCCGGCCCCATCGCCCTCGTGCTCAGGGACATCACCGGACCCTCACTGGCCCATGTCGCGGCCGGAGTCGAGCAGGAGGCGGCCGTACGGGGCCGGCTGAGCCTGGTCTGCGCCACCCACGGGGACCCGGAGCGCGAGGACGACCTGGTGCAGCTGATGCGCGAACAGCACGCGGCCGCCGTCGTGCTCGTCGGCGGGGCGGTGCAGGACGAGGCCTACTTCCGGCGCATGGCCGAGTACGCGCGCGCCCTGGACGCCGCCGGATCCCGGCTGGTGCTGGTGGGCCGCCCGGCCCTGCCCGAGGCTCTCCCGGTGACCGTCGTGGACTACGACAACCGCGGGGGCGCCTTCCAGGCCGCCGACCACCTGCTGGTCCAGGGCCACCGCCGCATCCTCTTCCTGGGTGGCGATCCCGGGCTGAGCACCGGGGAGCAACGGCGGGAGGGCTATCTGCACGCCCTGCGCGCGCACGGTGTGCCGTACGCGGAGGAGCTGGACATCCCCGGTCCGTACACCCGGGTCTCGGGGTACCAGCGCACGCGGGACGCGCTGAAGGCCGGCCTGGACTTCACCGGCGTCCTCGCGGGCACCGACATGGTGGCGCTCGGGGTCCTGGCCGCGCTCCGCGACGCGGACCTGGACGTCCCCGGGGACGTGTCCCTGGTGGGCTTCGACGACGTCCCCTTCGCCGCCGACCTCAGCCCGTCCCTCACATCGGTCCGGGTTCCGTACGAGGATCTGGGCCGTACGGCGGTACGCCTGGCGCTGGAGCGCGACGAACGCATCAACGGCGACGACCACGTGGTCCTGAGCACCCAGCTCGTGATCCGCCAGTCGGTACGCAAGGTGGGGTGACCCGGCGAGGTCCGCGCGCCCTGTCTCACCGTTCCACGAAGCGCGGCAGCTGCTCCGGAGTGGGGCGCAGCAGGCCGTCGCGCAGGGCGAGGGCCGTGGCCTCGGCGCGGGAGGCGGCGCCCGTCTTGCGGAGCAGGTGTTCGACATGGCTGTGCACGGTCCGGGGCGACAGGAACAGGGCCTGTGCGATGGCCTGGTTGGTTTGCCCCGTGGCCGCCCTGGTGAGCACCTCCAGCTCCCGCGGGCTGAGCCCGTACGGCAGTTCGGTCAGGGTCTCGTGCACCAGCACCGCGTCCGCCGGGACACCGAGGCCGGGCCGGTGCCGGTGCAGGGCGACGCGGTACCAGGCGCCCCCGGCCCGCCAGAGCAGCCGCAGCCGCTGCCCGCCGGTGTCGGCGAACGCGCGCACCAGCGGACGGAAGTCCTCGTCCCGCACCACCTGCGGGCGGACCCGCCCGGGCAGGTCGAGCACGCCCTCGGAGGTCACCAGGCCCACCGCGTCCTCCTCCGGCGGGCCGTGCGGATCGGCGGCGCCGGCGACCGGGTCGGCGAGTGCCCCGAGGGCCGGGGTGACGCACGCGAGCAGCTGACGCGCCTCGGTGTCGTAGGCGTCCGGGCTCGCGGTGGACAGGTGCACCAGGCCGACGAGCCGGCCGTGGTGCCGCAGGGCGCCGGTCACCCCGTCACGGAATCCGGCCGGGCGCACCCGCTCGGCGTAGAACCAGCCGTTGCGGAAGCCCGGTCCGGTGCCCTCGGCCCGCTCCGGGTCCTCGGAGATGGAGGGCGGCAGCTCCTGGCGTACGACGTTCGCGTACCACGGCGTGGTGACGAACTCCGCGGCCAGGGCCTCCGAGGCGTCGGCGGCGTAGCCGATGCCGGCGACCTGGACGTGGGTCCCCTTCAACGGGTCGATGGTGAGCAGCGTCGCCGCGTCGAGCGGGAGTGCGAGGGCGAGTTCGCGCAGGGCCTCGGCGCACGCGGAGGCGGTGTCGCGCTCGCGGGTGAGCAGGCCGATGCGGGCGGCCGCCGCGACCTGGCGATGGGTGAGCATACGAGCCTCCGGGGCCCGGGACCACAGGGATCGTTTGAGCCCCAACGATAGGGGGCGGGCTGGTGCCGGGCAATGCGTTCACCGGGCGGTAACCGGATCGACTCCGCTCGGCGACACCGCCGCCTCGGTCGGTATTTGTACGGATGGTGGCACCGGGCCGCCGGGGTCTTTCCTGTTCGGCACAGCCGGACGCCCGCCGCGACCGGCACCGTCCCCGGGAGAGCCCGTCATGATCACATCCCGCTCCGCCGCCGTACCCGCGGCCTCGCGCAGACAGTTCCTCGCCCTGACCGGAGCCGCCGTCGCCACCACCGCCCTCGGCGTCGCCGGCTGTTCGGCGCCGGAGACCACGTCGGCCACGGCCAGGCCTTCGAGCCGCAGCCTGACGAAGATCGGTCTCGACTACCCGTTCACCCAGCTTCCGCTCTATTCGACGCTGGTCAAGCTCTCCACCGTCCAGGCCGAGCGGCACGGCATCTCCCTGCTGACCACGAGCGACGCGGCCAACGCCGACACACAGGCGAGCAACCTCCACACCTGGGTCGCCCGCAAGGTCCCGGCGATCGTGTCGTTCCCGATGGTCTTCGAGGCCGCCGAGCCGATCGCCAGGCAGGCGCTGGACGCCGGGCTGATCTGGGTGACGTACGGCGGATCGCTGGAGCATCAGAGCGCCGACATCCAGTTCAGCTTCCGCAAGGGCGGCAGCCTGCTCGGCGAGGCGGCGGCGAAGTGGGCCGAGGAGCACCTCGGCGGCAAGGGCAAGATCGCCTTCCTCACCGACAGCACCATCGAACTGGGCCGTGAGCGCACCCAGGGGATGGTCGACGCCTTCACCAAGCTGGCGCCCGGCGTGGACGTCGTCGCCCAGGAGCAGGCCATCGACCCCGACACCGGGCTGGCCAGGACGAACGCCGTCCTGGCCAAGCACCCGGACCTCAATCTCGTCCTGGGAGTCACCGACGCGGCCGCGTACGGCGGCTTCAAGGCGCTCCAGCAGGCGGGCCGGGCCAAGGACGACGCCAGGACCTTCGTCGGCGGTCAGGACGGAGCGGCGCCCTCCCTCCTCGCCGTGAAGCAGGGCACCTTCTACCGTGCCTCGGCCGCCCTCGCACCGAAGGACATCGCCGCCGCCATCGTCGACGTGCCGCGAGCGGTGGCGGCGGGGAAGGCCGACCCCGGCGTCCAGGTGCCCATCGCCCTCGTGCAGCCCGACGACACCGCGGCGATCGACGACCTGCTCGCCCAGAACGCGTAGGCGCCGCCATGACCGTCACGAACCTCAGGGTCAGCGGACTGACCAAGTCCTTCGGCGGAGTACGGGCCCTCGACGGCGTGGACCTCGCCGTCCCCGCGGGACAGGTGCACGCCCTGCTCGGTCACAACGGCGCCGGCAAGTCCACCCTCATCAGGTGCCTGGGCGGAGCCTTCCCGCCGGACGCGGGCACCATCGAGGTCAGCGGCAGGACCTACGCCCGCCTCAGCCCGCGCGAGTCCATCGCGGCCGGTGTGGCCATCATCTACCAGACGCTGAGCGTGGTCGACGCGCTCACGGTGACCGAGAACATCTTCCTCGGCCAGGAGTGGACCCGGCACGGCCGCATCGACCGGCGCGCCCAGGAGGAGGTCGCGGACGGGCTGCTGCGGCGCGTGGCCGCCCGCTGCTCCCCGCGTGACCGGGTGAGTGAACTCCCCATGGGCCAGCGGCAGTTGGTGGAGATCGCCAAGGCGCTCAGCCGCAGCGCCTCGGTCCTGGTCCTGGACGAGCCGACCGCTGCCCTGTCCCGGGCGGAGAGCGACGCACTGGCCGAGCGGGTCGAGGACTTCCGCACCCAGGGCCTGGCCATCGTCTACGTCACCCATCTCCTGTCGGAGGTCGAGCGGCTCGCGGACGCGGTCACCGTGCTGCGCGACGGCCGGGT
>NZ_MCGQ01000045.1 GCF_002242805.1 Streptomyces diastatochromogenes
TCCTGCCCCCCGAGGCTCCCACCCACCAAAGCTCCCGCCCTGGTGGCTCCCGCCCACCGAGGCTCCCGCCCACCTCCTTACTCCTGCCGCAAGGCTCCGACAGCAAGGACACGCCATGGCCGCCGCTTCGCCCGTAACGTTCGACGACGTCCGTGACGCCGACGCACGCCTCAAGGGCATCGCCCACCGCACCCCCGTCCTCACCTCGCGCACGCTCGACGCCCTCGTCGGCGCCGAGGTGTTCATCAAGTGCGAGAACTTCCAGCGGATCGGCGCCTTCAAGATCCGCGGCGCCTACAACGCGGCCGCCCAGCTCTCTCCCGAGCAGCTGGCCAAGGGCATCGCCGCCTACTCCTCCGGCAACCACGCCCAGGCCACCGCCCTGGCCGCCCGCGAACTGGGCACCAGCGCCGTGATCCTGATGCCCGAGGACGCCCCCCGCTCCAAGATGGCGGCCACCGCCGGCTACGGGGCGGAGATCGTGACGTACGACCGCTACACCCAGGACCGCACCGCCCTCGGCGAGGCCCTGGCCGAGGACCGCGGCCTGGCCCTGATCCCGCCCTACGACCACCCGCACGTCATCGCCGGCCAGGGCACGGCCGCCCTCGAACTCCTGGAGGACACCGGAGAACTCGACGCACTCGTCGTGCCCGTCGGCGGGGGCGGCCTCATCGCCGGGAGCGCCACCACCGCCAAGGCGCTGCACCCCGGCATCCGCATGATCGGCGTCGAGCCCGAAGCGGGCGACGACACCAAGCGCTCCCTGGAGAGCGGCGAGCGCGTCACCATTCCCGTGCCCCGCACCATCGCCGACGGCCAGGCGATCTCCACCCCCGGCGAGATCACCTTCGACATCAACCGGCGCCTGGTCGACGCCGTCACCCTGGTCAGCGACGAGGAGATCGTCCACGCCATGAGGTTCGCCTTCGAACGCCTGAAGATCGTCCTGGAGCCCAGCGGCGCCACGGGCCTGGCAGCCCTCCTGTCCGGACGCGTCGACGATCTCCCGCGGCGGATCGGTGTCATCGCCTCGGGCGGCAACATCGACACCGAGCGGTTCACCGCGCTCATCAGCGGCTGAGGCGGAGGTCGGAGCCGGTACGCCGGGTGGTGGGCACCCCCTCCGCCGGGCGGCCCGCCGACCGGGACAATCTTGGCCATGACCGAAGAGACGGGCGACGCCGAGAACCGCTTGGCCAGGATCGAGCGCATGCTGGCGAGCCGCGAACGTGATCTGGTCCCCGCGTGGCAGCGGGCGACGCGCGGGGAGCCGCGCTGGGCGGTGACCGCCGCGATCCTGGTGGCGGTCGCCCTGCAGCTGATGCTGCCGCACAGGCTCGCGCTCCAGCCGTTCTGGGCACTGCCCGTACTGGAGCTGGTGCTGCTGGCCGGCCTGATCGCCGCCAACCCCCGGCGGGTCGAGCCCCGTACACGTCGGCTGCGCTGGCTGGGCCTGGGCCTGATCTGTGTCATCAGCCTGGCCAACGGCCTGGCGGCCATCCGGCTCGTGGCGGACCTGGTGAGCGGCACCGCGGGGGCGGACGCGGTGCCGCTGCTGCTCACCGGCGGCGGCATCTGGCTGACCAACGTCATCGTGTTCGCCCTGTGGTACTGGGAGTGGGACCGCGGCGGCCCGATGGCACGCGCCCTCGGCCGGCAGCAGCACGTCGACTTCCTCTTCGTACAGATGCAGAGCCCGGAGACCGCCCCGCCGGACTGGGAGCCGGCGTTCCTGGACTACCTGTACCTGTCCTTCACCAACTCCACCGCGTTCAGCCCGACCGACGTGATGCCCCTGTCACGGTGGGCGAAGATGCTGATGATGCTGCAGTCCTCGGTCTCCCTGGTGACCGTGGTCCTGGTGGTCGCGCGGGCCGTGAACATCCTGAAGTGACCTGCTGTGACTTCTCCCACCTGCTCTTGCCCTGGTGGGAGAGGGTTACCTACGTTCGGTCGTATGTCCTCCTTTGACCCCATCCTTCCCGGCGAGCCGGACGAGCCTGCCGCAGAGAGCACCTCCGCGCCCGTCGACTTCGTGGTCGACCTGACCGCGCACGAGATGCTCCGGCGCACGCACGCCCTGGCCGCTCTGGGGCCCGACTGGGACCCCGTCGCGGCGCTGCGCGGTGAGGAGGAGGCGTACGACCTGCTGTACTCCGGCCTCGACGCGGAGCAGCAGCGCATCTACGACGAGCTGCTCGCGGCCGGTGTGCTCCCCAGGCGCGGGGGCGGCGATGCTGCCGCTTGACCCGCAGGCCGACATCGGGCGCCGTGCCTGGGTGGACTGCCCGAACTGCGACGACCGCCGGCAGTGCGCCACCTGCGAGCAGGGGCGCGCGTGCCACGCCCACTGGCGCTACCTGCTCTCCACCACCGGCAGCCTGCTCCACCTGCAGTGCCCGTCCTGCACCCACGTCTGGACCCACGAAACCAACTTCGGCGCCACCCGGTCCCAGGGGTGAGACCGCTCAGGGCGCGGTGAACAGGGTCGGGAAGCGGGGGGCCAGCCAGGGCTTGGCTCCCCAGGCGAGCACCTGCCCCCGGGCGATGGCACGCCAAGGATTGAGCCGTCCCAGCGCGATCAGGAGGAACGCGGTGGGCTCGATGAGGATGGTGCAGTCCGAGCGGTCCGGCGGCGGCCCCGGTGTCACCGTCGCGGCGCCGTCGGCCAGGGACACGCCGAACGCCTCGCCCCCGCGGAGCCGGACCGTGTAGCGGGCCGTGAGACCGGCGGTGGCCGCGGTGTTCGTGACGCGCGGCATGACCGAGAGCATGAACGGCATACAGAGGCCCACGCGCGGGCCGTCGAGCATGTGCGGGCGGTCCAGGGCGCGCGCGAGATCGTATCCGTGGCCCAGCATGTGCGTGAGCAGGTAGGACGCGAGAACGCCGCGGTCCATGGTGCCCATCGGCGTGGTCGGGGTACGGCCCGCGGTGCCCGTCCGCGCCACGGCGTCCAGGAATACCTCGGCCTGCTCCGCGATCATCGTCGCCAGTGGCTCGGCCCGGCGCTCCCTGAAGCCGGCGAGGGACTCGGCGTTCGCCGCGGCCAGGCTCTGCGGGGTGCCGTCCCCGTACGGGCGCTCACGTCCGGAGGCGAGGTCGGCCATCAGCTCGTTGGCCAGGGCCAGATGGGCGGCCGCCTCGCCGACGCTCCACTCCGATCCCGGTACGGGAACCGCCGTGTCGGGCACACCCCGCAACAGCGCGGCGATGTCCTCGGCGGTCCCGCGTATCGCCTGCCCGAGGTCCTCGGGCAGCGGCCCCCCGATGTCCTGCCGTTCCGTCACCTGCACGCCGCCCACCCCTCCCGCCTGCCACGCCCCGAGCGCACGGGGCGCCGCGTACCCAATCAGACTCGGGAACGCGGGGCAAGCCCGCGGGCGGCGCCTGATCAGCGGCTGCCCGTCCAGTTGTGGGCCACGTCGATCACCACACGGTCGGGCAGCTGGATCACCCGGAAGGGCAGCCGGGCCCGGACCCCGAGACCGATCTGCGTCTCACCCTCGAAACTGCCGGCGAACCGGGTGTCCCGGAAGGTGCGGTAACCGCTGACGTTCACGCCCGGAAGGGTGTGCCCCACCCGTCCCGGATACGTCGGTGTGCCCGTCTCCGGGTCGTAACTCGGCGCGCCGATATGGACGTCGAGGATGGCCCCGCCGCCGACCGGGATGTAGCGGCCGCTGGCGGTCTGGTGGAGCCGGTGGACGTACCTGACGGAGAAGCCGATGGACCGGCCGCCGCCGGGCACGTCGAAGACCATGCGGTCGAAGCAGGCGTGCCGACCGGTCCTGATGTCGTCCAGCGGCACGGCCCCGGCGGTCGGACCGCCCTTCGCGCCGCTGCCCCAGCCGGTCGGACAGGCCGTCGCCCGTGCGGTGGCCGCCGGTGCGGCGCCCGCCGTGCTCGACGCCGTCGCCAGCCCGGTGCCCGCCAGAACGAGCGCCGCTATCACTGCCCCAATTCTTCGCATGATGTCCCCCTTGGTCGAGTCATGCTGTTATCAGGTGAGACACGCAGGTATGGCGAAAGGTTGCACGCTGAGTGCACGGAGTTTAAGGGGTCTCGCGGTGCAGTAACTCTCGGTTGCTGATCTTGTGACGTACAGTCGAGGCCGGGGAGGCAGACCGGAGGGGGTGTCATGCCGGACGAGTCGGCCGTGCGGTTCGCGGTGCTGGGGCCGGTGCGGGTCTGGCGCGGGGAGGGCGAGCTGGATCTCGGGGGACCTCAGGAACGGGCGCTGCTGTCCCTTCTGTTGCTCAGGGCAGGTCAGCCCGTCCCCGTACCCGAGATCGTCGAGGCGCTGTGGGGACCGCACCCGCCGCGTACCGCCCTCAACGTCGTCCGCCGTCATGTCGGCTCCCTGCGCCGCCTGTTGGAGCCGGGGCTGCCCGCGCGGGCGTCGGGCCGCCGCCTGGTACGCGGCGCGGGCGGCTACCGGCTGGTCACCGACGGCGACGCCCTGGACCTCGTACGGTTCCGCGGGCTGCGGGACGAAGCCCGGCGGGCCGCCGCCGAGGGCTCGCCCGCACGGGCCGTGGATCTGCTCGCCGAAGCGCTGTCGTTGTGGAACGGACCGGTGGCGTCCGGGATCTCCCCGGACGTGCGCGACCGCCTGGCGGTCGGCGGGCCGCAGCGCGAGCGCCTCGCCGCCGTGCGCGAGGCGGCCGGCGCGGCGCTGCGGGCCGGTGTACCGGGCCGGATGCTGCCGCAACTCCGGGACGCCGTCGCCGAGCACCCGCTGGACGAGCCCCTGCTGGCCCGGCTGGTCCTCGCCCTCGCGGCCACCGGCCGCCGCGCCGAGGCACTGAGCACCTACCGGACCGCGTGCGCCCGCCTCGCCGACGAGCTGGGCATCGATCCCGGACCCGAACTACGGGACGCGCTGCACGAGGCGACCGGTCCGGGTGCCGACACACCGCCCCGGGAATCCCTGGGCCCGCGCACCGCCGTACCCGCCCAACTGCCCCACGACCTGCCGACGTTCACCGGTCGGCACGCCGAACTGGCGGAGGTCCTCGGTCCGCTCGCCGACGACGCGGAGCAGGCCGAGACGGTGCTGATCTCCGCGCTCGGCGGCATGGCGGGCGTGGGCAAGACCGCGCTCGCCGTCCACTGGGCCCACCGGGTCGCCGACCGCTATCCGGACGGGCAGCTCTACGCCGACCTGCGCGGCTTCGCCCCGTCCGGGTCGGTCACCGACCCGGGGGAGGCCCTGCGCGGCTTCCTCGACGCGCTGGGTGTGCCGCCGGAGCGCATCCCGCAGGGCCTGGACGCCCAGGCCGCGCTCTACCGCAGCGTGTTGTCCGGACGGCGGGTGCTCGTCCTGCTCGACAACGCGCGTGACGCGGAGCAGGTACGGCCGCTGCTGCCCGGCGCGCCCGGCTGCCTCACGGTGGTCACCAGCCGGGACGAACTCACCGGCCTGGTGGCCGCGCACGGCGCCCGCTCCCTGACCCTGCGGCCGTTCGACACCGGCCAGGCACGGGCGTTCCTCGCCGGCCGGCTGGGCACGGCGCGGATCGCCGCCGAACCCGCGGCGGTGGACGAGATCATCACCCGATGCGCCGGACTGCCCCTCGCCCTCTCCTGCGTGGCCGCCCGGGCCGCCCTGCGCCCCCACTTCCCGCTGGCGGCCGTCGCCGCCGAACTGCGCGAGGCCCACGGCAGCCTCGACGCCTTCACCCGGCCCGACACCTCGGCTGACGTCGCCACGGTGTTCTCCTGGTCCGCGCATGCCGTGTCGGCCGAAGCCGCCCGGCTCTTCCGGCTCCTCGCCCTGCACCCCGGCCCGGACGCCTCCCCGGCCACCGCGGCCGCGCTCGCCGGACTGCCGCTCCGTCAGGTGCGTCCCCTGCTCGCCGAACTCTGCGGCGTCCACCTCGTCAACGAACCCGCACCCGGCCGCCACGCCTTCCACGACCTGCTCCGCGCGCACGCCACCGAACTCCTCCAGACCCACCACGGCGAGGCCGAGCGGCAGGAGGCGGTCGACAGGCTGTTCGCGCACTACCTGCACCGCGCCCATGCGGCCGGTGCGGTACTCGACCCCGGTGGAGATCTCCCGCCCCTGCCGGAAGGCACGCACACCGAACCGTTCGCCGACGACAACCAGGCCCTGGCCTGGCTCGGTGCCGAGTACGGGGCGCTGCCCGCCGTCATCCAGGAGGCGGCGGCCTCCGGTCGCGACCGGCTCGCGTGTCTGCTGGCCTGGTCCCTGGAGCCGTACTTCGAACGGCGCGGCCACTGGCACGACGGGCTGACCGCCCAGCGCACCGCGCTCGACGCCGCGCTGCGGCTCGCCGACCCCGCCCTTGAGGCACGCGCCCGGCGGGGTCTCGGCCGGGCGGCGGGCAGACTGGGCCTGCACGACGAGGCCCGCGCCCACCTCGACCGGGCCCTGGAGCTGTTCACCGGTCTCGGTGACGTCGTCGGCCGAGCGGGAACCCACCGCAGCCTGGGCTGGACGAGCGAGCAGCAGGGCGACCTGGCCGGAGCCCTGCGGCACAACCGGCTCGCCCTCGACCTGTTCCGTACCGCGGGCCACCGGCCGGCGCAGGCCAGCGTCCTCAACTCCGTCGGCTGGTACCACGTCCTGCTCGGCGAGCACCGGCAGGCGCTCACGCACTGCTTCGAGGCCCTGACCCTGCTCCAGGACCTGGGCGACCGCTACGGCCAGGCCGCGACCTGGGACAGCATCGCCTACGCCTACCACCACCTCGGCCGCCACCCGCACGCCCTGCTCGGCTACCGCAACGCGCTGACCCTGTACCGCGCGCTCGGGGTGCCGTACCCGGAGGCCGACACGCTCACCCGCATCGGCGAGACCCATCTGGCCACCGGCGACAGCGACAGCGCCCGGGCCGCCTGGGAACAGGCCCTCACGCTCCTCACCGCACTCGGCCATCCCGACGCCGACCGGGTCCGGGCCCGACTCTTCGGACGGGACGAGCGGGTCGGCGCGGTGTGAGCGGCGGACACACGCACGACGCGGCGGCGGTCGGTGGCCGTGCCGGACGGGACTTGGTGAAGTGATGCGGTTCGACGTGCTCGGATCCCTGCGGGTGGTGCGCGGGGAGACCGAGCTGGATCTCGGCTTCCCCCAGCAACGGGCCCTGCTCGGGCTGCTGCTGGTGCACACGGGCCGGTCCGTGCGAATGACCGAGATCGTCGACGTGCTCTGGCCCGGGCAGCCGCCTGCCAGCGCCCGGAACGTGGTGCGCCGCTACGTCGGTGCGCTGCGCAGGCTGCTGGAACCGGAGCTGCCGCCGCGCGCGCCCGGACGGCGCCTGCTGAGCCGTACCGGAGGCTATCTGCTGGAGGCGGACACCGACGAGGTCGACCTGCTGTGCTTCCGCGACCTCACCCGACAGGGCATGCGGGCCGCCGCCACCGCACGGCCGGAAGAGGCGGTACGACACTTCGCCGACGCCCTCGCCCTGTGGCGCGGTCCGGTGGCGACGGGCATACCCGCGGCCACGCGCGCGCACCTCCATTTCGCGGCCGTGGAGCGGGAATTCGTGCGCACCGCGCAGATGGCGGCGGACGCCGCGCTGCTGTGCGGCAGGTCGGAGCAGGTGCTCCCCGCCCTGCGTAGAGCCGCCGTACGCGAACCGCTCGACGAGGCGCTGCACGCCCGACTGGTCCTGTCGCTGGCGGCCTGCGGACTGCAGGCCGAGGCGTTGACCGCGTACGAGGACGTCCGGCGCGACCTGGCCGCGCAGCTCGGCGTCCCACCCGGTCCCGAACTGGGCGCGGCCCACGCACGCGTCCTGCGCCAGGAAGTGCGGCCCGCCGGGCGGGACACGTCCCCGGTGTGGCCGCGGCCTCCGGAACCCTTCGTCCGGCCCGCCCAGTTGCCGCCCGACCTCGCCGTCTTCACGGGCCGTAGCGCCGAGCTGAAGACGCTGAGCGCCCTCGCCGACGCCACGGCGACCACCGGCCACGTGCCCTCGACCGTCCTGATCAGCGGAATGCCGGGCGTCGGCAAGACCGCCCTCGCGGTCCACTGGGCGCACCGCGCCGCCGACCGTTTCCCGGACGGCCAACTCCACGTGGACCTGGGCGGCTTCGACCCACGCCGGTCCGCCCTGGAACCCGCCGAGGCGCTACGGCAGCTCCTCGCCGCCCTCGGAGTGCCCGCGCAGCGGATGCCGCAGGGCGTAGACGCGCTCGCCGGCCTCTACCGCGGCCTGCTGGCGGGCCGCCGCCTTCTCGTCCTCCTGGACGGTGCCGCCGGCACCGAGCAGCTCCGTCCCCTGCTGCCCGCCTCGCCCGGCTGCCTGACGGTGGTCACGAGCCGCAACGCACTGCCCGACCTGATCGCTACCGGCGCTCACCCGCTGCGCCTGGACCTGCCGTCCGCAGCGGACGCTCGTGCGGCCCTGGCCCGGCGGATCGGCTCCGCGCGCGTGACCGCCGAACCCGGGGCGGTCGAGGAGATCGTCGCGCGGTGCGGGCGGCTGCCGTTGGCCCTCGCCGTCGTCGCCGCGCGCGCCACCAGCCGCAGAGACTTCCCGCTGGCCGCCCTCGCCGCCGAACTCCGCGCCTGGCACGGCAGCCTCGACGCCCTCTCGTCCGCCAAGGGGACAGCCGACGTCCGCACCGCGTTCGACTGCTCCTACCGCACCCTGTCGGCGCGAAGCGCCCGGCTGTTCCGGCTGCTTCCACAGCACACCGGCCCCTTCGTCACGGCCGGTGCCGCCGCGGCACTCGCCGACCTGCCGGTGCGCGAGGCCCGGGCGCTCCTGGGCGAGCTGGCCGAGGCGCACCTCGTCACCGAAGCCGTGCCCGGCCGCTACGCCCTGCACGACCTGCTGCGCGCCTTCGCCACCGAACTCACCGCGTAGCCTCCCTCACTTCCTTGTCACTCTTTTTGCACATCCCCCGACCTACGCTCCCGGCGAAGTGGCCGACCGGATCGCCGCTTCACATGACGACAGAGCGGAGGCGACAGCTGATGACGGCGATGACCGGCATCGGGGCGAGCGACGGACACCCGGGCTCGCCACGATCGGGCCGCGTGTGGCGGCGGGCCATGGGACTGGACATCCTCATCACGGACCCGGCCCCCGCCGTGCTGCCCCGCGAACGCTCGCCGTACGGGCAACCGGACCTCGCCGCAGAGCCCCGCAGGTGGACCGCCCGGGACAGCGGCGAGTACCTCTTCGTGGGCGTGCGGGGCGGCGGGCCGCTGTTACTGCAGGAACCCTCCCAGGACGGCGTGCTCGGCCCGGGCGACATCTGCTTCTACGACCTGCACCGCCCGCCCTCGCTGCACCTCCCCGAACGATGCCGTACGAAGACGTTCCTGCTCTCGCGCGAACAACTGGGGCTCGCGGACCGGGACCTGCACCGGATCACCAGGGTGCCCGTGCGCCGCGACTCCCGGATGGGCTCGCTCCTCTCGCCGTTCCTGTCCGACCTCGCCGACACCGCCGTGGTGTCGCGGGCCGCGGTCGGTGAGATGCTCGCCTGGAACGCCGCGAACCTGCTCACCACCCTCGCCACGGAGCACCTGCGGGAAAACGGGCGGGCGGCCGTCGGCGACCAGCCGTCCCTGGTGTGCCGGATCCTCAGGTTCATCGACCTGAACCTGGGCGACGTGGATTTGTCTCCCGAGCGGATCGCCCGAGCCCACCACATCTCCGTGCGCTACCTGCACAAGCTCTTCGCGGACCAGGGGACCACGGTCGGCCGGCGGATCCTGCTGCGCCGGCTGGAGGAGTGCCGGCGCGAACTCGCGGACCGTTCCCGCGGGACCCTGACCATCGCCGCGGTGGCGGGCCGCTGGGGCTTCGCCAGCGCCACACACTTCAGCCGTGTCTTCCGGGCCACGTACGGGACGACCCCGCGCGAGTGGCGGGACTCCGCGGACCGGTAGACGGCATTCGTGCACTGTCGGCACACGGACCGTTCGCTCACGGGCAACTGACCTCCGCTCAGCGGTTTTACGGTGGCGCTCAGCGGTGCCGGAGTACTCAGCGGATCCCGCCGGAGGATCCGGATCCGGCGCCCCCTGAAATCCGAGGAGATTCGATGTCCGATGCCGTAGCACCGGTCCAGCCGGTCCTGGAGCCCGCCGCCGCCGAGTTCGCGCGGGCGACCGCCAATCCGCCGTACCTGTTCGACCTCGCCCCGGCGGAGGGCCGCAAGGCGGTCGACGAGGTGCAGTCCGGCGACATCGGGAAGCCGGCCGTCGACGAGGAGTGGATCACCGTCTCGGGCGGCCCCACGGGCAGCGTCCGGGCCCGGATCGTCAAGCCCGCCGGAGCCACCGGCACCCTCCCGGTGATCGTCTACATCCACGGCGCCGGCTGGGTCTTCGGCAACGCCCACACCCACGACCGCCTGGTGCGCGAACTCGCCGTCGGCGCCGACGCGGCCGTCGTCTTCCCCGAGTACGACCTGTCGCCCGAGGCCCGCTACCCGGTCGCCATCGAGCAGAACTACGCCGTCGCCCGCTGGGTCGTGGAGCAGGGCGCGGCCAAGGGCCTGGACGGCTCCCGGCTGGCCGTGGCCGGTGACTCCGTCGGCGGCAACATGACCGCCGCCCTCACCCTGATGGCCAAGGAGCGCGGCGGCCTCCCGCTGGTCCAGCAGGTGCTGTTCTACCCGGTCACGGACGCGAACTTCGACACCGGCTCCTACCACCAGTTCGCCACCGGCTACTTCCTGCGCCGCGACGGCATGCAGTGGTTCTGGGACCAGTACACGACCGACGAGGCCGAGCGCGCGCAGATCACCGCCTCCCCGCTGCGCGCCACCACGGAGCAGCTCAAGGATCTGCCCCCGGCCCTGGTCGTCACCGCCGAGGCGGACGTCCTGCGGGACGAGGGCGAGGCCTACGCCAACAAGCTGCGCGAGGCCGGGGTACCCGTCACCGCGGTGCGCTTCCAGGGCGTCATCCACGACTTCGTCATGCTCGACGCCCTGCGCGGCACCCACGCCGCCGAGGCCGCCATCACCCTGGCCGCCCGCACCCTGCACGCGGCCCTGCACACCGCCTGAAGCCGGACGGGTCGCCCTTCCGGCCGTGCGAGAGGGCGAGCCCGTAAGCAGTTTGATGGTGCGTCAGACACGGTGAGTGTCGCTGTGAGTCTATGACCTCTCGCCCCCCCCCGAGACGCGTGCCGACTTCAACCATCTGCGTGATATACACGTTCTCCATATCTTCCGC
Organism: Streptomyces diastatochromogenes; assembly: GCF_002242805.1. Classification (GTDB taxonomy): domain Bacteria; phylum Actinomycetota; class Actinomycetes; order Streptomycetales; family Streptomycetaceae; genus Streptomyces; species Streptomyces diastatochromogenes. The sequence goes on from NZ_MCGQ01000045.1 coordinate 11,183, forward strand.
ACGGTCTGTTGGCATGCTCCTGGGGGGAGTTCCGTGAGCACTACTGGCGCGGGCGGGCGGGTTCAGCCTGCCCACCCGGGGGACCCCGCCCGCATCGGCCCGTACCGGATCATCGGCCGTCTCGGCTCCGGTGGCATGGGCACGGTCCACGCCGGCCTCACCGTCGACGGACTCAGGGTCGCGGTCAAGGTGATCCACCCCGCGCAGGCCCAGGACCCGGAGTTCCGGGCCAGGTTCCGCCGCGAGGTGCACCTCTCCGCCCGGGTGCAGGGCCCCTGCCTCGTGCCTCTGCTCGCCGCCGACCCCGAGGCCGACGCGCCCTGGCTGGCGACCGCCTACGCGCCCGGCCCCACCCTCAACCGGCACCTGGCCGAGCACGGCCCGCTCACCGGCGGCACCCTGTACGCCTTCGCGACCGGTACCGCCCAGGCACTGGCGGCCATTCACGCGGCCGGCGTGGTCCACCGGGACGTGAAGCCGCAGAACGTCATCCTCACGCCCGCCGGGCCCCGCGCGCTGGACTTCGGCATCGCCCACGCCGCCGACGGCACCAGCGTGACCCGGACCGGCGTCCTGACCGGTACCCCCGGCTGGATCAGCCCCGAGTACTACCGCGACGGCACGGCCGGACCCGAGGGCGACCTGTTCGCCTGGGGTGCGCTGGTGGCCTACGCCGCGACCGGCCGTCTCCCGTTCGGCGGCGGCGCGCCGGACGCGGTCGCGTTCCGCGTCATGTCGGGGGAACCCGATCTGGACGGCGTTCCGCGGGAGTTGCGGGAGATCGTGACGACGGCGCTCGCGAAGGAGCCCGCCGACCGGAGGCCCGCCGTCGCGGCGGCGGAGCAGTGCGCACGGCTGCTCGCCGCACAGACCACCCAGGTCGTCGGCGGCGAGGTGCATCTGGGACCCGCCCGTGCCGGCGACCCGGTCATGGCCCAGTGGGACCTGCCCACCCTGGACGATCCCCGCTGGCACGCCCCAGCGACACCGTCCTCCCGCAAGCGGACCATCACGACCGTCCTCGTCGCCGCAGCCGTGGCCGGCGGCCTCGCGGGCGCCGCCATCGCCTTCCCGCGCGGGGGCAGCGACCACGCCGGAAGGTCCGACCAGTCCACGGCCACCGCGTCCCCGGCCGCGCACGAGGACAGCACCGCACGTCACACCGGATCCGCCGCGCCCGACGGGACGACGCGGGCGCCGGAGCCGGCGGCCGATCCGCGGAGGGCGACCGTCCCGACCGACCCCCTTGCGGGAGTGCCCGACCCGGCCTTCACCCGTGCCGGGGACGAGACCCAGCCAGGCGACGACGAGTGGAGAGCCAGCACCGTAGCGGGCAGCGCGGCCGAGCAGGACGTGGCGAGGGCGGTCCGGGACGACGTGACGGCCATGCTCGCCACCAAGGACATGGCCTTCATGGAACCCACGGTCACGTTCAACAAGCGTGCGCAGACGCTGATGGTGACCGGCGGCCCGATCTCCCAGCTTCCCGACGAACAGCAGGAAGTGTTCCGCAGGAGCGGGGAGATGGCGGCCTGCACCGCCCTGGCCCGCAGGCTCGGGGACGACCCCACCGCCTGGCCCTACGGCCGCTACTCGGTCTTCTGGAAGGACTCCGACACCGACCCCGAGCCGAACATCCTCGGCTTCGGCGAGGCCACCGACGGGTGCTACCACCAGACCGCCGGGCAGTGGCAGGGCGACGAGTCCGGCATGGCGACCGCGCAGATACCGAGCAGCGACCGGGCGGAGATCCGCGTCGCCGACGCCACCGACAAGGCCATCACCGCGGCCTGGAAGGTCAGGGTCGCCGAGGGGAACGGGGTGGATCCCGCGGCCGCTGACAACGACATCAGCCTCGGCTTCGATCCCGTCGAGAAGGCCGCGTACGTGTGGATGAACGACCCCGACGGCACACTGATCGGCCGTGCCCAACGGGACAACTTCCAGGACGTCGTCACCACCACCGCGTGCCGGAGGCTGGTCTCCGAGTACAGCCGTAACAAGGCCTGGAAGTACACCCGTTGGTCCATCGCCGTGTTCGAGGGCAACGCCCGCTTCCCCGAGCTCACGGGCTCGGGCGACTGCATGCGGTAGCGGGCCGGAGCGGCAGGGCGCCGTCCCCGGCGATCACCACACGCACGGCAGCCGCACCTCGATCACGGTTGGCCCCCCAGCCGGACTGGACACCTGCACGCTGCCGTCCAGCGCGGCGACCCGCCGGCGGACGCCCAGCAGGCCCGTGCCCCCGCTCTCGTCCGCCCCGCCCGTGCCGTCGTCCCGCACGACCGCACGCAGCCCGGAGCGCAGGCGTTCCAGCCGTACGGCCGCCCGCCGGCTGCCGCCGTGCTTGGCGGCGTTGGTCAGTGCCTCGGCGACCGCGAAGTACGCGGCGGCCTCGACGGCGGCCGGGGGCCGCGGGCCCTCCTCCAGACCACCCGCGACCTCCACGGTCACCTCGAGCCCTCCCCCACTCTCGGCTCCGCTCGAGCGGGGGGACCCCCACCTCGCCGCCAGGGCCCGTACGGCCCCGGCCAGGCCGCGGTCGGTGAGGATCGGCGGATGGATGCCGCGCACCACCTGGCGCAGCTCGGTGAGCGCCTCCTCGGCCTGGTCCTGTGCCTCGGCCAGCAGCCTGCGCGCCATCTGCGGATCGCGGTCGTACGCGCGCCGTGCCAGCCCGATCCGCATGGACAGCGCCACCAGGCGGGCCTGGGCGCCGTCGTGCAGATCGCGTTCGATGCGGCGCAGTTCGGCCTCGTGCGCCGAGATCGCATCCGCTCTGGTCGCGGCCAGCTCCTCGACGCGGGCGGCGAGCAGTGCCTGGGGCGAAGGCCGCAACAGGGCCGTCGACCAGGCGGCCTCCAGGTCGGCGAGCCGAGTGATCAGCGGCAGTACGACCGGCGTGCGGCGCAGCAGCCCGCACCACACCCCGTCGACGACCAGACCCAGCGGCCACAGCGGCAGCGCCAGGAAGACCAGTGCGCCGTAGACGTACGAGGCGATCATCCAGCGCAGGTCGATACGGGTACCGGGATCAAGGACCGCGGTGCGCAGGCGCTGACGCAGCGGACCGGTGAGGGCCTGGTACGCCTCCGGGATCCGCCGTCCCGTCCAGGCGGCGGTCATGTGCCGCTTGGCCCCGGCGATCCGACGGATCAGCATCACCGTCTCGGGCAGCATCCAGGCCCCGACCACGGCGAGCGTGGCGACGGCCGTGATGAGCAGCACGGTGATGAAGAGATACAGACCGAAGACCAGGACCGCGGCAAGGACCAGGTGAACCGTGGCACGCCCGGCCTGCCGCAACGCTTTACCCATACGGCAACGCTAGGCGATCCGACGCGAACGGCCGGGAGAGCGGACTCCACCTTCGTGGTGCAGCCCGCTACACCATCGCCTCGCTCACGCCCAGGCCTGAGGGTGATCCACCTCACACCCAAATACCTGCGCGACGCAGCGAAGATGTGGGCTACTCTCCTTCGTGACGCAATCAATGCGTCACGCAGAGAAGTCCGGAAGGTATCTGCCTCCCTTCACCCCTCGAGGAGCCCGCATGCTCACCATCGCCGTCACGGGTGCGACCGGTGCCCAGGGCGGGGCCACCGCCCGCGCCCTGCTGGTCGCCGGACACCGCGTCCGCGCCCTCACCCGCACCCCCGCCGCACCGGCCGCCGAAGCCCTGCGCCGGCTCGGCGCGGACGTCCGGTACGCCGACTTCGACGACCGCACCTCCCTGGACGCCGCCCTCGCCGGCGCCGACTCCCTCTTCGCGGTGACGACCCCGTTCGGCACGGACACCGCCACCGAGGTCCGCCAGGGCAGGACCCTGCTGGACGCGGCGGCGGCCGCCCGGGTCGGCCACATCGTGTTCACGTCGGCGGCGCACGCCGACCGCGGCACGGGCATCCCGCACTACGACAGCAAGGCCGAGATCGAGCGCCACCTGCGGACGACGGGCGTCCCCTGGACGGTCATCGCCCCCGCGGCGTTCATGGACAACTTCGCCTCCGGCTGGACCCTGGAAGGCCTGCGCGAGAGCACCTTCGCCTGGCCCATGCCGGCCGACCGCGCCCTGACGCTCATCCCCGCCGACGACATCGGCGCGTTCGCGGCCCTGGTCCTGCGGCGCCGGTCCGACTTCACCGGCCGCCGTATCGACATCGCGTCGGACGAACTCACCGCCGCCCGGATCGCCGCAGCCCTGTCCGCCGCCACCGGCCGTCCTGTCACGCACCGCGAGGTGCCGCTGTCCTACGTCCGCACCCATTCGCACGACCTCGCGGCGATGTTCTCCTACTTCACCTCCACCGGCCTCGACGTCGACGTCACCGGCCTGCGCCGTGCCCACCCCGAGGTCGGCTGGCACACCTTCGCCGACTGGGCCGCCACCCAGGACTGGCCTGCCCTGCTCACCCCGACTCCGAAGGAACCCGCCCTGTCATGAAGCCCATCGGCTACTGGCTCAACCGCACCGACCAGGCCCTCACCCGGCACCTGGACGCCCTGCTCGAGGAGTACGGCCTCACCCGCCTGACCTGGCAGGTCCTCAACGTCGTCCGCTCCGCACCAGGAACCGCCGACACCGCGGTGGCCACCGCCCTGGCCGCCAATGCCGACCCCGCCGCCCTGGCCGCCGCCGTCCACACGGTCCTCACCGACGGCTGGACGACCCGCCCCGCACCGGGCCTCCTCGCCCTCACTTCGGAAGGCGACGCCCGCCTGGCCGTCGTCACCGAACGGGTGGCCGTCTTCCGGGAGGAGGCCATCGCGGGTATCTCGCTGAAGGAGTACGGCACCGCTGTGCGAGTCCTGGAACGCATGACGCGCAACCTCGAAGGGACGCCGGTCGCGGCCTCGGCCGACTGACCCGCCGTTCACTCCTCGTGGGTCGGCATCCAGTGGTGCTCGACGAACCAGCGGCCGAACAGCGCACCCCCGTACACGACGAACCCGACGCCGATCAGCCACGACTCCACCACCAGCACGGTTCCGACCGCACCGTAGTTCAGTGCGTTGGTGACGATGAGCGGGGTGAAGACGAGGAACGAGAAGGCCCTGAGGCCGACCAGGCCGAGGACCGTGGCGATCGCGCCCGGCAGCAGGGTGCGCCAGTGGACCTGGCCCCCCAGCAGGAAGCGCTGGCCCCACCAGAAGAACAGCACCCCGCTGATCACGGACAGCGAGATCCGCTGCATCCCGTGCAGCGCCGTCCGTGTCAGTGCCTCCTGGTAGAGGTAGGCGGTCAGCACCACCAGCCAGGTCGCCTGCCGCCAGACCCGGTGCCAGGGCCCGGCCGCGAGGCCCCAGATCCGTTCGTACCCGTTCTGCACGCTGCCCGCGAAGGAGATGCCGAACACCGCGAGCAGGATCAGGCTCAGCACACTGGTGGTGCCGATGACCTTGCGCGGCGGACTGATGATGTTGGTGAGCGCCTGGGCGGACTGTCCCGACAACCCCATGCCGTCGGTGAGCCAGGAGGCGAAGCCTCCCCGCACCAGCGGATCGGCCGCGGCGACCACGATCAGCAGCGGAGCCAGCGTCACGAGGGCGAGCGTGGCGAAGCCCATGGCCCGGTGCATCAGCTCCAGTTCGCGGCCGTTGCGGAGCAGGGCGCGCAGACGGAGCCACTCCCACGCGCGGTGGAGGCCGCGCCGCCACTGCCTCACGGGTTCCTCCCGTGCGATGAGTCTCTGGTGACATGATCGGACGAAAGTCGCGGAATCGCCCGGCCGGACATGCCGAAGGTGGCGTCAAGGACCAGACTTGATCGTCTTCATCGTCAGGTGGGAGTCGATGCGCAGGACGCAGGACAGTGCGCTGAGCTTCTCGGTGAGGAAGGACTCGTAGGCGGCGTGATCGGCGACGGCGACCCGGACGAAGTAGTCGGGGCGGCCGTACATGCGCCGGAACTCGATCACCTCGTCGTACGACGCCACGGTGTCCTCGAACTCCAGGAAGGTCGTACGGTCGTTGGCGCTGACCTCGACGTCGATGAGGACCTCGAGGCCGCGGCCCAGGGCCTGGGGGTCCACGACGGCCCGGTACCCGGCGATCACACCCGCTTCCTCCAGCCGCTTGACCCGGCGCAGGCACGGTGGTGGGGTCAGTCCCACCCGCTGGGCCAGCTCGACGTTGGTCAGCCGGCCGTCCTGGCGCAGGTGGAACAGAATGTCTCGATCGATGGCGTCGAGTTTCACTTCATTGCGCATACGGCCAGCCTACGGAAACAATCGGCAATCATATGACGTGACATTTTTCCTAAAATGTCTTCATGCGAACATCCCCCGCCGTGGTCGACGGCCTGGCCTCGCCTGCGCCGGCCCCACCACCCCGAACCCGCTCCGAGGCGCGGGCCGCCTTCGAGGACTCCGCCTCCGTGGGCCTCGGCTTCGTCCCGCTCGGCATCGCCTTCGGGGTGCTCGTCACCCACTCCGGAGTCGGCTGGTGGTGGGCGGGCCTGTCCAGCGCGCTGATCTACGGCGGGTCGTTCGAGTTCCTGCTGATCGGCATGGTCACCGCGGCCGCGCCGCTGGTCTCCGTCGCCGTGTCCGCGTTCCTGGTGAACCTGCGCCACGTCTTCTACGCCCTGTCCTTCCCGCTGGACCGGGTGGAGGGGAGGCTCGGGAAGACGTACAGCACCTTCGCGCTGTGCGACGAGGCGTACGCCCTGACCGCCGGGCAGCAGGCCCGGTCCTGGTCGAGCCGGCGCATCCTCTGGCTGCAGCTCTTCATGCACCTGTACTGGGCCGGGGGCGCCACCGCGGGAGCCCTGCTCGGCTCCCTCGTGCCGGACAGCGTCACCGGGCTGGACTTCGCGCTGACCGCCCTGTTCACCGTGCTGGCGCTCGACGCCGTACGTGACCGGCGGGGCGATCTGCCCACCCCGCTGCTCGCCCTGGTCAGCGCCCTCGCCGCCCGGCTGCTGTTCCCCGGTCAGCTGCTGCCGGTCGCCTTCGCCCTGTTCACCGCCGGGCTCCTGGCCCGACACCTCCCCACCCGCAGGAAGCAGAGTCATGCCTGACACGACCTACCTCGTCGCCGCGGTCCTGATATCCGCCGCGGTGACCTGGACCCTGCGTGCCCTCCCCTTCGCCGCCCTCGCCCCGCTGCGGGCGAGCGGCACGGTCCAGTACCTGAGCACGCGCATGCCCGCCGGGATCATGGTGATCCTGGTCGTCTACTGCCTGCGCGACCTGCCGCTGACCCACGCCCGCGTGGCGGCGCCCCTGGCGGCCCTGACCGTCACCGTCGGCCTGCATCTGTGGCGCCGCAACGCCCTGTTGAGCATCCTCGGCGGCACCGCGGTCCATGTGGCGCTGGCCAGCACGGTCTTCGCGCACTGACGGCCCGCCGACAGGCCGACGCCCGGTGAGACGGCCGGTCAGGAGAGAACCGACCGGCGTCATCACCGGGGCGTTCGCGTCACCCGCTGGTGGGGGAGCGTGTCGGTCAGACCGTGCCGCTCGCGGTGATCGTGACCTTCGCGCTGGGCGCGCCGCTCCGGCTGCCGACGCCCTCGATCTGGTCGACGAGCTTCTGACCCTCGATGACCTCACCGAAGACGACGTGCTTGCCGTCGAGCCAGTCGGTGACGATCGTGGTGATGAAGAACTGCGAGCCGTTGGTGTTCCGGCCGGCGTTCGCCATGCTCAGCAGGTACGGGCGGTCGTGCTTGAGGGTGAAGTTCTCGTCCTCGAACTTCTCGCCGTAGATGCTCTTGCCGCCGGTGCCGTCGCCCCGGGTGAAGTCGCCGCCCTGCAGCATGAACTGCGGGATGACCCGGTGGAACGAGGAACCGGCGTAGCCGAAGCCGTGCTTGCCGGTGGCCAGCTCGCGGAAGTTCTTGGCGGTCTTGGGAACCACGTCGTCGAAGAGCTTGAAGACGATCCGGCCGGCCGGCTCGCCGTTGATGCTGATGTCGAAGTACACGTTTTCACTGGTGGCGTTGTCACTCATGGCGATCAATTTATCGTCGACGAGTGTCGCGACGTGCAGAAGGGTCTCCTTGCGCGTCTGGTGTCGCTCCCCACCCCGCCGATAAAGGGCCCGCCTCGTGGCCTTCTCGCGTGGAGAATCCTCCCGTGACGGGAGACTGGGTGTGGGACGAAACACTGTTCGCGGGGGCGGCCCCCTACTACGACCGGGGCAGGCTGCCGTACGCCCCCACCCTCGTGCCGGTGCTGGCCGACGTGCTCGGGCTCGACGGGACCGGGCGGCTCCTCGACGTGGGATGCGGCCCCGGCACCGTGGCGGTGCCCCTGACGCCCCTGTTCGGCGAAGTCGTGGGCGTGGACCCCGACCCGGGCATGATCGGCGAAGCCGCCCGCCGGGCCGCCGCCGCGGGAGGGGCCGCGAAGTCCCGGTGGGTACGGATCCGGGCCGAGGATCTCCCGGCGGACCTCGGCACGTTCACCGTGGCGGTCTTCGCCCAGTCCTTCCACTGGATGGACCGCGACCTGGTGGCGGGCACCGTGCGCGGCATGCTCCGGCCCGGCGGGGCGCTGGTGCACCTCTCTGACCTGAAGGGCGAGCCGCTCGGCGTCGAGGGTCTGCCGTACCCCGGTGTGCCGTACGGGGCCATCGGTGAACTCGTCAAGGAGTACCTGGGGCCGGTCCGCCGCGCCGGGCGCGGAGTGCTGCCCGACGGGACACCCGGCGGCGAGGCGGCGATCATCGCCCGCGCCGGATTCCTGGGACCCGAGCGGCATGTCGTCCCCGGCGGGCAGGTGCTGGAACGCGGCGAGGACGACGTCGTCGCCTCGACCTTCTCGATGTCGTACTCGGCGCCCGGCCTGTTCGGCCCACAGCGCGACGCCTTCGAGACCGACCTGCGCCGCCTGCTGCGCTCGTGCTCCCCGACGGGCCGGTTCTGTGAACGGGGGCCGAGCACCGAGGTGTTCGTCTGGCGAGAGCCGTCCGTGTCTGCCGCGGCCGGAGCACGCGGCTGATCCGTCCGGGCCGGTCCTGCCCCAGCCGCCGTCAGCGGCCGAGCCGGCGCAGGTGCTCGACGCACAGTCGGGCGACCGTGCCGATCACGGAATCGGCCTGTGGTGTCTGGGGGCCGGGCCCGGTGGGCCTGGTGAACACCGCCACCGCGAAGCGGGAACCGTCAGGGAAGTGCACGACTCCGGCGTCGTTGCTCACACACCCGGGAACCGTGCCCGACTTGGCAGCCACCCGCACCTCGTCACCGAACCCGGTGGCGATCTTCCGGGTCAGCCGCTGCTGTCCGATGACGGACCGCACCGCCGCGCAGGCGGCAGCGGGCCCGGCCTCGTCCCGCCAGATCATCCTCAGCAAGGCGGCCATCTGCCCGGCCGTCGCGCTCGTGATGTGCCCGGGCCGCAGGGACGGAGTGGACAGCGCGCGCTCCCAGATGCGGTCGGCATCCCGGGGTGAGCCCGCCTCACGCATCGCACGGGTCATCTCCGCCCACCCGGCGAAGCCCGTATCGCGGCCGATCGCGTCGAACTCCTCCTGGATCGTGCCCGCCAACCGGATCCGGTCCAGGCCCAACGCGGCCAGCCGGGCGTGGATCCGCGGTACCGACACCCGACGGATCAACACGTCGGTCGCGGTGTTGTCGCTGATCGTCACCATCATCCGGGCGAGATCGCGCAGCGAGACCTCGGCCTCGTCCTCGAAGATGCAGAAGCCCTGACCGCCCGGCGTGGCCTGCGACGGCGCGAGCCGGACGCGCTCGGCCAGGTCCAGCTCCCCCTCGGCGCCCTGGCAGAACAACTCCAGCGCCACCGCGATCTTGAACGTCGAAGCGGCGACCACCAACTCATCGCCGTCCAGCACCACTTGGCCGGAACCGTCGATGTCCAGGACAGCCACACTGCCCTGGCACCCGGCCTCGGCGAACACCTGCGCAAGCTTGTCCTCGATCATCCGCCCACCGTCCCTGCTCGCCGAACTCCCTTGAGGTCACGCGGTCTTGCGGGCCACCCCTCCGTAGAAGCCGATCTCGCCGGACCGCGGCGGTGGCGGGGCGTCCGGGCGCCAGAACGGGACCTGGACCAGGCCGGGCTCGACCAGTTCGAAGCCGTCGAAGAACCGTTCGATCTCGTCGCGGGAGCGCAGGTTCAGTGTGGCGGTGGCCTTGCTGTAGACGGCCTGGGCGGCGCTGCGGTCGGCGAAGTCGCCGGTGGCGTGCGACAGCACCAGGAAACTGCCGGCCGGAAGCGCCTCGCGCAGCGCGGCGACGACCTGCTCGGGCTTCTCCGCGTCGGTGAGGAAGTGGAGGACGGCGACCAGGAGGAGCGCGACCGGCCGGTCGAAGTCGATGGCCCGGCGGACCTCGGGGTGGTTCACGACGGCCTGGGGGTCGCGCACGTCGGCGAGTACGACACTGGTCGCGCCGGAACTGCTGAGCAGCGCGTTGGCGTGCGCGGCCACGATCGGATCGTTGTCGACGTAGGCCACGCGGACGTCCGGCGCCGGCCCGTGGGCGATCTCGTGCACGTTCGGCGAGGTGGGCAGCCCGGTGCCGACGTCGAGGATCTGGCGTACCCCGCTGCCGACGACGTACCGGACGGCACGCTGCAGGAAGGCGCGGTTGGCCCGCAGGCCGATGCGCACCTCGGGCGCGGCGGCGGCGAGTTCGTCGCCGGCCCGCCGGTCCACCTCGTAGTTGTCCTTGCCGCCCAGCAGGTAGTCGTAGATCCGTGCAGGGTGCGGCCTGCTGGTGTCGATCTCCCCGATGCCGAAGCCGCCGTCCTGTCCCACACCGCGCTCCTCTCGACGACCGCCACGGCCCCGCCCGTGCACGGTTCACGACAGCTTCGCACATCAACAACCAGGCAGACGCTGGTGGTTGTGCACCGCGCGGAGCAGCAGCACGGTGACGTCGTCCGTGCACTGACCGGTCGGCCAGGCGTGGTGGACGAGGCTGTCGGCGAGGTGGTCGAGGTCGGGGTCGTCCGTGTCCGCGAGATGCTTGAGCAGGTCGGAGGTGGTGTCCGCGGCGTCGCGTCCGGGCTTCTCCACCAGCCCGTCGGTGTAGAGGGCCAGGACGGCTCCGTCGAGCAGCGGTGCGGCGGTGACGGGGTAGTGGACATCCGCGCCGATGCCCAGGAGCGGGCCGGGCTCGATGTCCAGAATGCGCGCGCGGTGCCGAGCATCGAGCAGGAGAGGGGGGACGTGACCGGCGCTGGCCAGGGTCAGTCGTCCGTGGGCCAGGTCCAGGTGCGCGTAGAGGCAGGCGACGAGCAGGTCGGACTCCAGGTCCGCCAGCAGCCGATTGGTGCGGGACAGGACCTCGTCCGGCGCCGCCCCGGCGCTCGCGTGCGCGTGAATGGCGGTGCGGACCTGTCCCATGAGGGTGGCGGCGGCGATGCTGTGTCCCTCCACGTCGCCGATGACCGCCGCGACCGTGCTGTCGTCCAGGCGGAGCAGGTCGTAGAAGTCCCCGCTGACATCGAGCCCGTGCCCGGCCGGCAGATAGCGGGCGGCGACTTCGAGGCCGGGCAGGGTGGGCAGGGTGCGGGGCAGGAGGACCTGCTGGAGTTCGTGGACGAGGCGGTGCTGGGAGTCGTAGAGGCGGGCGCGGTCGAGTGCCTGGGCGATGAGGGCGGCCAGCGACGTGAGGACGGCGCGCTCGTCCGCCGTGAAGGTGTGCGGACGGTCGTAGGACAGGATGCAGCAGCCCACCGGGCGGCCCGTGATGATCAGGGGCAGGAAGGCCCAGGCCTGTTTACCGCTGATCCGGGGCGCCCGGGGGTGGTTGCGTGCCATGTCGTCCGGGCCGGCGAAGAAGGCGGGCACGCCGCTGGCCAGGACCTGACCGGCAGGGGTGAGGTCGGTGTCCAGGGGAAGGGCGTCGAGGCGCTCGATGGTGTCTTCCGGGTAGCCGTGATGGCCGGTGATCTTCAGCCGGCCCGCGTCCACCGCGGAGAGAACCATCCCCTGGGCTCCGAAGGCGGGGAGGATCTGGTCGACGATCAGGGCGGCGACGTCCCGTACGGTGACCGTCTCCGTGAGGGCCGCGGCCAGGTGGACCAACTGGTAGAGACGTCCGGTCGGCGCCGCCGCGGGCCGCTGCGCGGGGGGCGCCGGCGGGTCCGCCGACTGCTCGGTGCACGGGGTGACACGGACGCTGATACCGCTGCTGTCCGGGTGGAGCCAGAAGGTCAGCCACTGGTCGGGCGGCCGGAGCGCGTCGAAGGAGAGCGGCGTACGGCTGACGACGGCTGTGCGGTACTGGTCCTCGTACGCGGGATCGTCCAGCCAGTGCAGCGCCTGCCAGGGCCGTGCGCCCAGCAGCTGCTCCGCGGGGCGCCCGAGGAGCCGGGCGGCGACGCCGCTGACGAAGGTGACGCGGCCCTCCAGGTCCAGGGCGACGGCACCTTCGGGCAGGCGTTCGAGGTAGTCGACCGCGGCCATTCCGGTCTGCGTGGGGTGGCGTACGGTTTCGAGCGGCCAGATGCGCGGCTGCTCGGGGAAGCCGGGTGGCCCGGGTGCGTCGTCCAGCAGACGGGCCAGCCGGTGTGCGCTGGTGATGAGGTGGCCGCGTTCGCGCGGGGAGGCCTCCTGCGGGTGGTCGCCGGACCACATGAGCACGATGCCTCCCCAGCACCGTCGCACGCCGGTCAGCGGGACGGCCGCGAGCGCGAAACGGTAGGGCAGTACGGCCGCGGTGATCGGATAGCGGCGGGACATCTCGTCCTGGCTGCCGATCCACACCAGCCGGTCGTCACGGATCGCGTCGGCGACCGGGACGGGGGCGGTCATGGGCAGGCGCCGCCAGGTCTGGGCGAACTCGACGGGCAGCCCGCACAGCGCCACCAGGCGCAGCATCGGCTCCGGCTCCTCGATCAGGTACAGGCCGCCGATCACGGCGCCGGTACGGCGCACGACATCGGTCAGACCCGTCCCGAGCGCGTCGTCCAGTGACCCGCCACCCTGGGGTAGATCACCGGGCCGCATCGTGCCCTCCGCTCGCCTCCGGGCGGCGCCACCGATCCGGGCGTCGACTGTCCGAGCATCGGCCGCGCGAAGCACAGGTTGCCTTATCGGGACCATATGTCCGATCTGGATCACTGCCAAGGCGGGACGACCCGACCAAGATCAGACTGCCTGATATCGTCCAGCGTTCGAAGGCGGGACCCAGACCGTTCCCGCCGTCCGCATTCCAGGGGGGTTGCGTTGTCCACGTCCTTTTCCGGTCCGTCTCGTCGTCATCTGCTGACCGGGGGCGCCGGTTTGGCGCTCGCCGCGTCCGCCGGTTCGCTGGTCTCGCCCGCGCGCGCCGCCGCCGCCGAACCGGCGACCGCCGCGCTCTACCAGCTCAAGCCGCCGCACCTGCTGGAGGCCGAGACGCTGGTGGAGTACCTGCGGCTGCGCGCGAACCAGTGGGACCACAACCGGTACAACGTCGAGCAGACCAATGGTGAGAACCTCGGCAGAACCACGGTGACCTGGGGCCGTCCCGGGCACCCGGAGGAGTTCGAGAACCTCTCCCAGTGCGCCTCGTTCATGACGTCGCTGCTGCAGCGCTCCTACGGCGCCGACACCGCGTACGGCTGGGCCACCCCGGCCTACTTCAACCAGTACTTCCCGCCGAAGGACGGCCTGCCCCGCACCTCCTCGTTCCCCAACGCCGAGGATCTGCAGGCCGGATTCCTGAACGCCTCCAACGTGCCGCACATCGACCCGGTGACCAAGCCGGTGAACCTGCGCCCCGGCGACATCGTGGCCTGGGACTACGACCCCGACGTCAAGAGCACCCCGTACACCGGGCACACCGTGCTGATCCGCGCGTACCTCGGCACGTACGCCTCCTCCGTCGACAGCAAGCTGGGCATCACCGGGGTCGTCCCGCACCTCTTCCAGATCGTCGACTGCACCAACAGCCCGCACGGCGGCCCCGACCGCACCAGCCAGTCCAGCATCGACCGCTACCGTGCGTACCCGGACAGCCGCGCCGAGATCGCCGACGACAACAGCACCTACACCGAGCACAGCGGTGTGGGCTACGGGCACATGATCTTCTACGCGGACCCCGACACGTCCCTCTTCGTCGGGTACCGCTGGAGCGTCAACTCCGGCTCGCCCCAGGCCGCGGTCGCACAGCCGGTCAAGGACAAGAAGCAGATCGCGGCGGGCCGCGTCAACGCTTTCCTGGTGTAGCCGGGGCGCTGCCGGGCCGGGGCCGCCCAGACCGTGAAATCGGCGCCCGGGCGTGCCGCGGCCGGCACCCGACGGCGCAGCACGGCGTTGCGAGGCGCATCGTGCCCGACAGCCGGTGCCTATGGTGGGCTGTGATCAGCAGCGACGCAGAGCCTCGCCGACGGGGTGGAGGGCGCCCGGGGTACAAGTCCGCAGCGGGCGTCTTCGCCGTCGGCATGATGGGCACCACCCTGCCCACACCGCTGTACGGGTTGTACCGGGAGCAGATCGGGTTCTCCGAACTGATCGTGACGGTGGTGTTCGCCGTCTACGCGGTGGGCGTCATCGCCGCCCTGCTGATCGCCGGCGGCTTCTCCGACGTGCTAGGACGACGGCCGGTGCTGCTGGCCGCGCTCGGCCTGGCCGCCCTCAGCGCGGTGTGCTTCCTGTCCGAGGGCGGACTGCCGCTGCTGTACACGGGCCGGGTGCTGTCGGGCTTCTCGGCCGGTCTGCTGAGCGGCACGGGCACCGCGGCCGTACTCGAACTGGCCCCGCCCGACCGACGCGGCCGTGCCGGACTGGCGGCGACCGCGGCCAACATGGGCGGTCTGGGACTCGGCCCGCTCCTTTCCGGTTTCCTCGCCGAGTACGCCCCTTGGCCGCTCAAGCTGCCGTTCGTCGCCCATCTGGCGCTCCTGGCCATCGCCACGGTGGTCGTCTGTCTGCTGCCCGAGACCGTGCGCCGCAGCGTTCCGCGCCCGTCGCTGCGACCTCAGGGCATGACGGTTCCGCCGGAGGTGCGCGGGGTGTTCGCACCGTGCGCCCTCGCCGCCTTCGCGGGCTTCTCCATGCTCGGCCTGTTCACGGCCGTCGCCCCGGCCTTTCTCACGGAGACCCTGGGGGTGCACAACCTGGCGGTCACCGGTGCCGTCGCCTTCTGCGTGTTCTGCGCCTCGACCGCCGGTCAGCTGCTTATGGGACCGGTCGGCGCGCGCCGCTCCCTGCCCTGGGGCTGCGCGGTGCTCGTCGCCGGCCTCCTGCTCATCGCGGCCTCGCTGCTCCTGGAGTCCTTCCCGGTGCTGCTGGCCGGGGCGGTGACCGGTGGCGTGGGGCAGGGGATGGCGTTCCGCGCCGGACTGACCGAGGTGAGCACCGCGGCGCCCCCGGCGCACCAAGGTGCCACCATCTCGGCCTTCTTCGTCGTCGCGTACGTGGGGATCTCGCTGCCGGTCGTCGGAGTGGGGGCCATGACGGTGGCGCTGGGGCTGCGCGGGGCCGGTCTGGTGTTCACGGGGTGCGCGGTCCTGCTGGTGACGGCAGTGGGCATCCATGTGCGACGGAACCTGTCCCCGGCCACCGTCCGGCGATGAACCGAGGCTCATCACCCGTGGGGTGAACGTCCCGCGGTCCTCCGGCGTCGAAGGAGAAACAGTCCGCGCAGGTGAAAGGCCCGCACATGAGATCCGTCCGTCTGGTCCCCCGGTCCGCGCTGCCGCACCTCGTACTGATCGCGGGGCTCGTCTGGTCAACCGCCGCGTGCCAGGAGGAGGCCGAGTCCGGCGCAGCGGCGCAGGCGGAGAGCACCGCCTGGAAGGAGCCGTCGGCGTACACGTACACCCTGAAGTCGACCGGGGGAGAGCGGCTCCTGATCGGCACCTTCCGGGTGACCGTGCGGGAGGGGAGGGCGGTGCGTGTGGTGGGGCTGGACGAGGAGAGCCGCGATGTGGTGCGGCGGTCGCCGGGGGCGGTGCCCACCATCGGTGGACTGCTGAAGGAGCTGAAACAGGCGCGTCGCGACGGTGCGGACACGGCGGAGGCGGAGTACTCGACCACCGGGTATCCACGCAGCATCACCCTGGACTGGTCGGCGAACGCCGTCGACGACGAAGCCCGGTACGTGATCAGCGACTACGTGGCCGCGCACTAGCAGGGCGGCCCGGCCTTGAGGCGTCTCACTTGAAGTAGACGAGGATGCGCCCGGTGTTGCCGGAGTCGACCTCCCGGCGCACGTACAGCTTCCTGATGTGCTTCTGATCGAGGAACGCGAGGACGCGCGCCCGGAGCTGCCCTGATCCCTTGCCCGGAATGATCTCCGCGACCGGTTCGCCCGCGTTGTTGGCCTTGAAGACGAACTGCCGCAGCGCCAGTTCGATGTCGCGGTTGTTGCGGAAGAGGGGATGGAGATCGAGGGACATCATGGGGGGTCTCCTCCTGGTGTGTGCGTGCCGATGCGGCAGTCTCGCACCGCGGAGGCCGTCGTACCGTAGCCCCGTGTCCACAGCATCCCTCCGCCCGCAGTCCCTGGTGCTCACCTTCCTCGGTGACCATGTCCTGGACCAGGACGTCTGTGTCTACTCCGGCAGTCTGATCGACGTCTTCGGGCGGGTCGGGGTAGGGGAGCAGGCCACCCGGTCCACGCTCACCCGGATGGTGAACCGTGGTCTGCTGCGCAGGCAGCGGGAGGGCCGGCGCACCTACTTCGGGCTCACCGACCGCTCCGAGGCGATCCTGCGGGACGGGCAGCGGCGGATCTGGAAGACGGGCGCGGTCAACAGCGAGTGGGACGGCACCTGGACCCTGCTCGGCTTCTCGCTCCCGGACTCCTGGCAGCGCCAGCGCCACGACCTGCGCTCACAGCTGACCTGGAGCGGCTTCGGGGCCCTGTTCAGCGGGTTGTGGATCGCGCCCGGTGAGGTCGACGTGTCCGGCATCGTCGCCGAACTCGGCCTGGCCGCGCACGTGAAGGTGTTCCGGGCGCGCGCGGAGACCGGCATGGACATCGCCGAGATGATCCACGACACCTGGGACCTGGACGAACTGGCCGCCCGCTACCGGGCGTTCGAGGCCGACTGGCGGCCGCTCACGGACGACGCCGGAAACCGCCCGGCGGAGGAGGCCCTCGCCCTGGGGCTGCGGATGACCTGCGAGTGGCTGCAGGTGATCCGCCGAGACCCCCGGCTGCCCGTCCGCCACCTGCCCGACACGTGGCCGGCGACCAGTGCCGAGAAGACCTTCCGCACGGTCCACGCCCTGCTGGACGCCGCGGCGCGCGACGCCGCTCGCCGGATCATCGACACGATCCCGGCCGCTTCCTGACCCTCGGCGACACCGGGCGGGCCCCTCGCACCAGCCAATGTTGTGCATTCCATTGACGCCCGCAAGAAAACAGCCCTACATTCCCTGGCGTTCCCCCTACGTTCAGTGCACTGAGCATCGGCCATCACTTGCTCCCGCCCCCCTCACTCATCAGGAGCCACCGCCATGCGTAACCGACTCCGCCTCTCCCTCGTCGCCCTGGCCACGGCCGCGGTCACGGCCCTCACCACCGGCCCCGCCCCGGCCGCTGCGACGGACACCGGCCACCTCACCGGCACCCTCGCCGACGGAGCGACCTGGACCGCCGACGTCCCGGCCGACTGGAACGGCACGCTGCTGCTGTTCAGCCACGGCTTCGGCCCGCTCGTCGCCCGGGACGCGCCCACCGACGCCGTACGCACCGAACTGCTGCGGGAGGGGTACGCGCTGGCCGGCTCCTCCTACGACCCGAACGGCTCGATGTGGGCCCTGAACAGCGCGGAACGGGACCAGTTCGCCACCCTCGACGCCGTCACCGCGCGCATCGGCGCACCGCGCCGCACCCTCGCCGTCGGCACCTCCATGGGCGGGCTCGTCAACGCCAGGATCGCCCGCGACGGCACCGGCCGCATCGACGGCGCGCTCGGCCTGTGCGGGCTCGTGGCCGGCGGCACCGACCTCGACAACTACCAGCTCGACGCCGAATACACCCTCGCCCGGCTGCTGCTGCCCGAGCGGCAGGTCACACTCGTCCGGTTCACCTCGGCCGACGAGGCCGCCGGCACGGCGCGGCAGCTCACCGCGGCCGTCACCGCGGCCCAGTCGACCCCGCGGGGCCGCGCCCGCATCGCGCTGGCCGCGGCCTTCCTCAACCTGCCCACCTGGGCCCCGGGCCGCACCGCCCCCGCGCCGACCGACTGGGCCGGACAGCAGGAGCAGCAGTACGCCTGGTTCGCGAACGGCATCCTCTCCTTCGTCGAGGGCGGCCGGTACGCCGTGGAGCAGTCCGTCGGCGGCAACAACTCCTGGAACCGGGGCGTCGACTACACCCGCCTGCTGGCCGGATCGGCGCACGCCCCGCAGGTCCGCGCGCTGTACCGGGCGGCCGGGCTCGACCTGGACGCCGACCTCGACGCCCTCACCACGGGCGCCTCGGTCACCGCCGACCCGGCCGCCGTGTACACCGCGGCACGCACCTCCACGGCCTACCCCGGGCCCGCCGTACCGCTGCTGGACGTGCACACCACCGCCGACAACCTCGTCCCCGTCGAGCAGGAGCGCCGGTTCGCCGACCGTGTCCAGGCCGCCGGCCGCGGGGCGCTGCTCCGCCAGGCCTACGTCGAGCGCCAGGGCCACTGCACCTTCACCACCGCCGAGACGGTCGCCGCCCTCCACGCCCTCGAACACCGCGTCACCACCGGCAGCTGGGCCGCCGCCACCCCGGCCGCCCTGCAGCGATCGGCCACGGCGAGCGGCCTGGACGGAGCGGCCTATGTGCCGTACCGCCCCGCGCGCCTGACGGTGGGCCGCGACCGTCCCGACCACGACTGAAGGCCTATGTGCCCTACTACCCCGCCCGCCTGACGGTCGGCCGCGACCGCCCGGACCACGTCTGACGGCCTACGTGGCCCCTCGCCCCGACCACGCCTGACGGCCTCCAAGCCCCCTCGCCCCGACCCGCCCGCCCCTTCACCTCGCTCACGATGGGACCTCCGATGCCTCGAACCCCAGACCCGGCGCCGTCCCGCGCCTCCCTCCCCGTCGGCACCCTCGTCGCCGGCTGTCTCGCCGTCTGCCTGGCGCAGATCGGCCTCGCCATGCCGGCCACCCTCAACGGCCTGTTCCAGGAACACCTGCACCCCGTCGGCTCCCAACTCACCTGGATATCGGACGCGTTCCTGCTGCCCGTGGCGGTCCTGGAGCTGAGCTTCGGTGTCCTCGGCGACCTCTTCGGCCGCCGGCGGCTGCTCATCGGCGGAGCGCTGCTGCTGTGCGCGGGCGAGGTCGTCGCCGCCACCGCGTCCGGCATCCACCAGCTGTGGGCGGGACAGGCGCTGGCCGGACTGGGCGCGGCCGCGCTGTTCCCGACCTCGCTCGCGATGATCGCGGCCGGGACTCCGTCCGGCGCCCAGCGGGCCCGGGCCATCGCCGTCTGGGCGTCCAGCCTGTCCGCCGGCGGCTTCCTCGCCCCGCTGCTCGGTGGCGTCACCGGCACCTACGGCTCCTGGCGGTCGGCGTTCATCGTGGTCGCCGTACTCGCCGCCGCGAGCGCGCTCGTCAGTCTGCTGGCAGCCGCCGACTCCCGTGCACCGGAAGGGCGTTCACTCGACGTCGCCGGTCAGGTCACCATCGGGATCGGCCTGTTCGCGCTCCTCTACGCCGTCATCCAGGGACCGACGGACGGCTGGGGCTCCACGCCGGTGGTCGTCGCCTTCGTGCTCGCCGCCGTCTTCCTCGCCCTGTTCGTCGCCGCCGAACTGCGCGCCCGCTCGCCCCTGTTGCGCCTGGACCTCTTCCGCAACCGGTCCTTCGCCATCGCCGCGGTCGTCGCCGTCGTCGGCATGTTCAGCTTCCTGGGCACGGCCTACGCGGCCAGCATCCGGCTCGGCCCGATCCAGCACCAGAGCCCGCTGCGGACGGCGTTCGCGTTCCTGCTGCTCAACGGGCTCACCCCGTTCCTCACCCCGCTGACCTCCAGACTGCTGCACCGCCTGCACGCGCGCGTGCCGCTCACCATCGGCCTGGCCCTGATCGCAGCGGGCGACTTCCTCGCCGCCACCCTGGACGTCGACGACCGGGCGCTGAGCTCCCTGATCCTGCCGCTCGGCCTGGTCGGCGTCGGATTCGCCCTCACGGTGTCGTCGATCACCGCGACCGCCGTCAACACGGTTCCGGTCCACCTGGCGGGCATGGCCAGTGGCGCCACCAACCTGCTGCGCGACTTCGGCTTCACCCTCGGCCCCGCCGTCATCGGCGCCGTGGCACTCGGCCAGGCGGCCACTCGGGTGTCGACGTCGCTGGCCACGGCGCCCGGCCTGAGCACGGAGTCACGGGGCGCGGCACACGAGGTGCTGAAGGAGGGCGGCCCGCTCGCGCTCAACTCCGTACCTGCCGAGTCCGCACCCGGAGCGGCCCGCGCCTACGCCCTCGACGCCCTCGGCCACGGCTACGCCATCGGATTCGTGGTGTGCGGCTGCGCCGCCCTGTTCTCCGCGCTGCTCGTCGTCACGGCGCTGCGGGGAGAGGGCGCGACCGAGGCCGCGCAGCAGCCGGAGGTGAAACACCCAGCGTTGTCATGATCGAACCGACGACGCGTGCGTGGCCCGGCCGGCCTGGGCCGGCAGCGGCAGCGTCCAGGTGTAGGCGTCCGGGGTGAAGGCGTGCAGACGCTTGACGAGCCGGGCGGTCGACCAGGGCCAGCAGAAGGTGTTGACGCCCGGGCGGCCGAAGTAGTAACCGGTTCCGCCTGCGGTGTTGTAGACGGTGGTGCGCAGCGCCTCGTGCAGGGCCTGCTGGTGGGCTTCCTCGGCCTCGGGCCTGACGTCCAGCGCGGCGCACCCGCTGGTGCGCAGGTGCGTGAGGGCAGTGGTCACGTAGCGGAGTTGGGCTTCGAGGACGGTGGGGACCGCGGTGGTGCCGGTCAGCAGGTTCGGGCCGATGAGCAGGAAGAGGTTGGGGTATCCGCTGACGCTGGTGCCCAGGTAGGCGCGGCGGCTGTCGGCCCAGGTCCGGGCCAGCGTGGTGCCGCCGACGCCGTGCAGGCGGTCGGCCAGGGGGATCTCGCCGATGTGATAGCCGGTGGCGAGGACGATGATGTCGGCGCGGGTGCGGGTCCCGTCGGCGCCGATGACGTCGGAGCCCTCCACGGCGGTCACGCGGGTGGGATGCAGCCGCACGTTGGGCCGGGTGAGGGCGGGGTAGTAGGTGCCGGAGGTGATCAGGCGCCGGCCGCCGAGGCGGTGGGTCGGGGTGAGGGCCCGGCGCAGGGCGCGGTCCGGGACGGAGGTGCGCAGGTGGAGGCGGGCCAGGGCCTCCAGCGGTCCCAGCAGGCGGGGGTGGCGGAGGGGTACGCCGATGGCCTCCTGGGTCCAGTGGTGCAGGCCGCGCAGTGCGCGGCGGGCTGCCGGGTGGTGTCCGAGGAAACGGCGGAGGCCCGGAGGGAGGGGATAGTCGGGCTTGGGGAGCACCCACTGCGGTGTGCTCTGGAAGACGTCGACGTGAGCCGCCTTCGGCTGGATCTCGGGCAGGAACTGCACGGTGGACGCTCCCGTACCCACCACGGCGACACGGCGCCCGGTCAGGTCGGCCTCGTGGTCCCAGCGGGCGGAGTGGAAGACGGTGCCGGGGAAGGTGTCGAGGCCGGGGATGTCGGGATGACGGGGCCGGTGCCAGGGGCCGGTGGCGACGATCACGGCCCGGGCCGTGTACGTGCCCGACGTGGTCCGCAGCTCCCAGCGGTGCGCGTCCGGGTCCCAGCGGCTGCTCAGCACCTCGGTGTCGTAACGGATCGCCCGGTCCACGCCGTGCGTCGCCGCCGTGCTCTCGAGGTAGTCGAGGATCTCGGACCGGCCGGCGAAGCACCGGCTCCAGGCGTGCGGCGCGAACGAGTACTCGTACAGCATCGACGGCACATCGCATCCGCATCCGGGATAGGTGTTGTCACGCCAAGTCCCGCCCAGGCGACCGGACTTCTCCAGCGCCACGATGTCCTCGAAGCCGGCCCGACGCAGTGCGACCAAGGCCGCCACGCCGGAGAGCCCTGCCCCGATGACGACGACCTCCACGTCCTGACGGTCACTGTCGCTACGTTCCCCGGTCACGGGCGCTCCCCCCAATTGATTACTCAGAGTGACCGATCGTAAGCGCTATCCGTGTTCGGGTAGGTAGACATGACCGTAGCTACCTCATACGAGTGACCCAGCCGGATATGTGATCTTCGATGTCGCTTCCCGTGTTTGGCTGCCCGTCATGACGATGAGGGACGAACTGCCCTACCCCAGCGGCTGGTTCTACTTGGCGCGTGCACGTGAACTCGCCCCAGGCAGTGTCCTGACCCGCCGTTTCATGGACGAGGACGTCGTGCTCTACCGCACCCGTGGCGGCCGACTCCGGGCGGTGCGCCCCTACTGTCCGCACCTCGGCGCCCATCTCGGGGCGGGCGGCACCGTGCGGGGCGAGAACCTGGTCTGCCCCTTCCACCGCTTCGCCTTCGCCCCCGACGGGACCTGCGTCGGCACGCCCGACGGCCCGCCACCGCGCACCCGCCTGGAGCACCACACCCTCAGTGAGCACAACGGCTTCGTCTTCGCCTGGTACGAGCCGGAGGGCGCCCCACCCGCCTGGGAAGTCCCCGACACCGCCCAGGCCGGAGTCGTTCCGACGGCCGCCTGGAGCACGGAGGTGCACACCCATCCCCAGGAGATCATCGAGAACACGCTCGACTACCGGCATCTCCCCGTCCTGCACCAGGTGACCGTACGGGAACTCGACCCTCCGACGGCCCAGGGCCCCCTCCTGGGCATGCGACTGCGCCTCGGCCCGGACCGGCCGCCCGCCCTCAGGCACCGGATCCGGGCCGACCACACGTTCCTGATGGCCGGGCTGGGATACCTCCGAGTCGAACTGCCCCTGCCCTCGCTCGGTCTCGTCAGCTATCTGTGGGCCATGCACACACCGACCGGGCCCCGGCGCACCCGCATGCTGGTCGCGACAGCCTGCGCGGACCTCCGCAGACCGGACGCCACCGGAGCGTCCCTCCCACGGCACGGCCTGCACCGGGCCTTCGCGCGGGCGATGCTGAGGACCGCGGTCGGCAAGGTCCGCCAGGACCTGAGGATCTGGAACACCAAACGTTACGAGCCGCGCCCCCGCCTGGCCGCGAACGACGAGGGCATCGGCCTCTTCCGCCACTGGGCCCGCCAGTTCTACCCGTCAGCCTGAGGAGCCCCTTCGCGCGGCTCTCCTCAGTGCAGTGTCCGGCACAGCAGCGCATCGGGCCCCGGACGGCTGCCGAAGCGGGTGGTGAAGGCGATCCCGGCCGCGTACTCGTTCTCGGCGCACTGGCCCTTGTAGTCGCCGTGGGCGAAGTCGCCGCCCGCCGCACCGGAGGGACGGTTGTCGGACCGGTCGAACCACACGGTGCGTCCGGTTCCCGACAGCGGGGTACGGCCCGGCGCGCACAAGGCCGCCGACAGACGCTCCCCGCGCAGGCTGTAGCCGATCAGGAAACCGCCCGGTGGGCACTGGAGTTTGGTGTACCCGGACGCCCAGTCGCCGCCTGCGGGAACGTACCGCTCGTCGACGACGACCGTCTGACCCGCGTCGGGACTCCGCAGGTCCGCCGCACCGGCGTCGGTGCACAGACCGCGACCCGTGGTGTGCCCCAGACCGATCAGCCGCAACCCGTCGGGGCAGGCGGCCTTGTAGGCCCCCGCATCCCAGTCTCCGGTGGCCCGCACGCGCAGCGACTCCACCGCGTCCCCGTGGTCGGTGCTGAGCATCCGCCACACCGGAACGGCCGCTACGGGACCGGTCGTGCTCGGTGCGGACATCAGGTGCTGCCAAGCCGCACCGCGCCAGTCGCCGGAGTCGAGGATGCCGGTGCGGTGCCCGGCGGTGTCGTAGCGCAGCAGTGCCCAGTCGTCGTGGCCGGCGAAGCCCACCAGCGGCCAGTACGCGAAGTCGGCGTCATGGTCGGCGAAGTAGTCGGTGACGTTGCCGAACCAGGCACGGGCCGCCGCGTTCGTCTCGCCGCTCCCGATGCCGAACTCACTGACCCAGACGGGTGCGGTGTAGTGCCGGCCGCTCTCCTCGACGAAGAACGCCTCGTCGTCGAGGGCCGCGGCCAACTGCTCACGGGTCAGATCCTGGTAGCGGGCGTCGTGGGTCTCGCCGACGCCGGTGGCGCCGCTGTGGTGGGGCCCGGTGTACCCGTAGAAGTGGGCGGAGTAGACCAGCTTGTGGGCGTCGACGAGGGTGTGCGAGAGGGTGCGGGCAGGGGTGAGCATCGGCCGGCCGTGCGGCAGCCCGTCCACGGGCACACCGGTCCAGTTGATGCCCTCGACGACGATGAGGAGACGGGGGTTCGCCTCGGTGAGGATCCGGTCGGCGGCGAGCTGGGCGGCCGCGTACCAGTCGTGGCTGTCGCCCAGGCCCCAGTTGGGGTCGTCCAGGACGTCGCGTCGCACCTCGTTGTACAGGTCGGCGCCGACCACGCGGGGCACGGCGGCGTAACGGCGGGCCATGAAGACCCAGTCGTCGGCCCACTGCTGCGTGGACTGCCCGCTGTTCCACCGCTCGTTGCCGTCGACCCCGCAGCACCAACGGGACGTGTTGGTGTGGTTGTTGAGGATGACGGCGAACCCGCTCTCGTTGAGCGCGCCGACGACGGCGTCGTAGATCTGCAGGGGCGTCCTGCCCCGTAGTTGAGGGTTGGCCCCGACGGCGTTGTCGGGCACCGGGGTCGTGCTGTGGATCATCTCGTTGGAGAACGGCAGCCGG
Organism: Streptomyces diastatochromogenes; assembly: GCF_002242805.1. Classification (GTDB taxonomy): domain Bacteria; phylum Actinomycetota; class Actinomycetes; order Streptomycetales; family Streptomycetaceae; genus Streptomyces; species Streptomyces diastatochromogenes. The sequence continues at coordinate 35,870 of NZ_MCGQ01000045.1, forward strand.
ACGGTGTTGATCCCCAGCTGGTGGAAGTCGGCGAGCAGCCCGTCCAGCGGGACGCGGTCGAGGCCGAGGGGTATGCCGTTGGAGTTCTGGCCGGCGTGATGGTTGGCGGGGTCGGTGATACTCCCGCTGCCCGTCCATGATCCCTGTGCGCCGTCCCAGTTGGCCGCTTTCAGCCGGAAGCGGTTGCCCTGCGCGTCGACGATGTAGCGGCCCTGGGTGGACAGGGGCGCAGACCAGGCGGCGGTGTACGGGGTGGGTGAGCGGGGCGGTGGGGCGGCGGACGCCGTGGTCGTCTGTGCGGCCACGAGCACGAGTCCCGCGACGGTTCCGGCCAGACGCAGGGCAGCTGGTGCGATCGACATGTGGACAGCCCTTGGTGGTTGGGGGCGATGTGCCTCCGAGGATGTACGGTGCCCGGCGGGGCTGGGAAGCCCACGTGATGCTCCGTCATGGGGCCCCCGCCCCACCCGTCCCCGTGGTGTCCACCAGAAAGTCGAACGCCAGCCCGCTGGAACCCTCGCCCCGGCCGATGCCCCGGCGGGCACTGAGCCAGACCGAGACGCGGCCGTCGCGCCGGCGGGCGCGGTTGTAGGCCAGGGAAAGACGGGTGCCGGTCTGCGGGACCTCCTCCTCGTTGACGTAGTACTGGTGCCCCTGATCGAGGCCCTGCCGCAGCAGCGACGTCCGCGGGGGAACGGGCAGGCCGGTGACCGCGCTGGGCATCGCGGCGCGCTGCAACCGGATCGCCCGGTCCTGACCGCGCACGTGCACCGGGATGAACGGGATCCAGTGCTCCGGTACGGAGTTCATCGCCCGGTAGGCGACGGCCGCCGCCGCCGGTGCCGGCGCGGTGGGCGGTGTCCGCAGCCGCAGGCGGTGGGCCAGCTCCTCGGCGGAGATCTCGGTGCCGCGCCGGGCCGTACCCGTGGCGGTGGGCACGGTCGCCTCGACACCCCACACCAGGTTGGCGCTCTCGTCCCGGGCCAGGACGACCTCCTCCAGCGGCGGGCCGTCGGCGACCACCACCGCGCCCGGCGGCAGCAGCAGACCGGTGTCGGCGGGGACGTCGTCGTCGCCGACGGTGTCGAGGGTGAACATCGACCAGCGCTGCCAGTCGGCGTCACTGCCCGTGCCCGCGGGGCTGATCCACAGCTTCTCCCCGAAGACGTCGGTCACGGCGAGCCCGCGGATCGAGGCGTACGTCCCGGCCGGCAGGACGCAGGGCAGCTGGTACCAGTCGTTGCTGTAGACGAGCGCGAACTCCAGGAAGACGAGCCGGGCCAGGTCGGTGCTGTCGGGGGTCACGGCGGCGAAGTTCGTACGGCCGTCCTCGACGGCCCACCAGCGCGGGAGCGGCATCCCCGAGAACCGGACGGGAGCCGGGAAGACCGTACGGTGGAACTCCACGGCGTCCGTTGCCGTACCGCCGAGCGGGTGGGCCGGGTCGAGGGAGAAGTGCTGCCAGTCGAGGGTGCCGCCGGGGTACTCCTGCACGGTCAGCACCTTCTCGGCGCCCGCGCCGCCGATCTCGGGGGTGCCGGCGGCGACCGAGAAACGGTGTTCGAGGCGGGTGGGGTCCCAGGTGGCGTTGGTCGTGCCGAGCGCCGGGTTCTCGACCGGCTGGTCGATGAGCCGGTCGAACCAGGCGACCAGCCGAGCGCCGAGGTCGCGCAGTTGCTGCCGGTGCAGTCCCAGCAGTCCGCCGATGCCCTCGGAGGCGTCCCCGCCGCCCTTGAGGTGCACATAGAACGCGTACCCGTCCATGCGGCGCCCGGCCACCGCCTGCATCTCGGACCACACCTCGGGGTGGGCGACGCGCGGGGTGTCGGCGGGGACGCCCGGGTCGGGCAGGGCGAACGGGTAGCGGTCGATGTACTTCTGCCGGATGCCGAGGGAGAGGACGTTCAGCAGCGGCCGCGCGCCCACGAGCTTGAGCCAGCGGCGGCCGATCGCCAGCCGCAGGTCGAGCGCGAGCGGATCGGCGCCGGCCGCGAAGGGCAGCGGGCGCCGCTCGGCGACCGTCTCCAGCGGGCGGTCGTCCTTCAGGGTCTCGACGCTCGTGTGCTCGGCCGCCGGCTTGAAGCGGCTGGGCCGGGTGGCCGCGACCGAGTAGGTGGCCGTGACGGGTGAGCCGCCGTCGGTGCCGTGGAACTCGCCGAGCTGCCACTGCCGGGTCAGCATCCACAGCGCGTCCCGCACCTCGACGCGCAGGGCACGGTCGAAGTCGGTGGTCCGGGGCCGGCCCTCCAGCCGGTTCCACAGGCCGACCGTGGGCGCGGCGCGCTCGTTCAGGGCCCCTCGCAGATCCTCGATACGCGGCTCAGGCACGGTCCGGCCCCCCGGCCGCCGAGCCCGCCACGGAGAAGTCGATGTCAGTCATGGGCTTGGGCCTTCCAGCGCAGGTTGGACACCGCGAGATCGGTGGAGATCGTGATGGGCTGCCGGGTCGCCGAGATGAGCGTGGCGGGCAGGAACTGGGCGTACGCGGTGTCGTCGAGATGGTGCGGTTCGACGGCGCGGATCCTCGCCAGGGCGAAGGTCTCGTTGACGGCGGCGAGCAGGTCGGAGGGGAGCCAGGTGCCGTTCTCCCGCTGGACGGGCGGCACCACGAGCAGCATGGCCTGCGGGGGTTCGGAGTCCGGGCCGTCGTAGTGGACGGCGATCCCGGTCGTCTCCTCGGCCGCGGGAACCACCTCCGTCCACTCGTCGAGCAGCAGCCCGCACCAGCTTCCGCCGCCCAGCAGGGGCTGCGACGCGTAGTGGGCGGTGAACAGCAGCCGGTCCTCCACGATCCGCGTACCGGCCCTGAACTCCATGGCCAGCCAGGAGTCGTCCTGGCGGTACGGCAGTTGAACCGGCGTCAGCTGCGGCTCCTGCCAGCCGTCGAGGTTGCTCAGCAGGCCGCCGGGGCCGCGCAGCGCGTCACCGAGGTGGACGGCCTTCTCCCACAGCCGCGGCTTCTCCCGCACCCGCGCGACGCCGTGCACCCAGTCGTCGACCGGATAGTCGTGCTCCGCGGTGAGATGCGCGGTCAGCCGGGCGCTGTCGTCGCGCGCCCTGCGCCAGTCGTCGGCGAGGTCGGCGGACGGCTTGAACTCGGGTACGACGAGCACGTCGTCGCCGATCATCGCCTTGAGCGCGTCGACGGCGGCCTTCACCCTGTCCGGCCCGGTGACGGCGTCGTCGTACGCCTTCAGGCCCCGGTCGGCGCCGTCGAGCCGTTCGCCGATCTCCGTGCGCAGGGCCTGGGCGCGCTGCAGCAGATCGCGGGCGAAGGTGACGACCCGGTCCTCAAGCGGCGCCGGGTCCAGGCCGATCGGGTCGAACGCGGTCAGCGGCAGCAGGGCGGCGACCTCGGCGAACAGGCCGCTCAGCGTGGTCTCCGTGGTGGTGGCCACGTCCTTGAGGCCGTCCAGCCGGCGGGCGAACTCGGCGCGGCGGAGCGCGACGGTGGCCCGCAGCCGGGCCGGACTGGACGGGCGGGGGCTGGTCGGTGTGGTGGTCAGGAGGCGTTCGGCCTGTTCGAGCAGGGCGAAGCGCTGCTCGTCCGGGGTGGAGAGGGGCAGGCCGTCGTAGGCCCTGATCAGGGCGTCCGCCTGGGTGAGGGAGCGGCCCATCCGGTCGGCGGCGACGGCGACGGCGGCCAGCAGGTCCGCGAACACCGCGCGCCGCCACTCGACGACCTCGCCCCAGCCGCTGCGGACCATGCCGAACCCGCTCGCCCTCGCCACGAGCGCGGAGTACCGGGAGAGGAAGTCGTCGATGCCGGAGACGAGTTCACCGCGCCCCGGGACGGCGGGGGGCGCCGGGAGGAGCGGGGTCAGGTCGGCGAGGTAGGTGTCGACGTCCTTGCGGAGGGCGTCGAGGGCGGTGCGTACGGCGGCGGGGCGCTCCCTGGGGACCGTGACGGCCTCGTCGTCGGCTGCGGCGGCGGGACTCGGACCGGCCGCTGCCCGCAGGTCGGTCGGGCGCAGCGGGCGGGCGGTGGTCAGCAGCGAGCGCAGGGTGTCGACCAGGGAGGACACCTCGAACAGGGTGAGCTTGCCGCGGACGCGCTCGGTGTACCTGATGGTGAGGACGGCGTCGGGGCGTGGGCGGTCGCGGGTGACGACGGCGCCGATGATCCGGTCGTCCAGGTCGGACAGGCCGCTCTCGCCCGTCGGGCGCAGCGCCCACAGCAGGTCGATCGGTTGCAGGCCGAGGTCGAACTGGGTGACGACACGGCTGCGGAACCGCCCGTCGACGGGGTCGGTCCAGGTGACCTGGACCGCGACGTCGAGCTGGGCCGGCAGCAGGGCGGGCAGCCAGGCGTTGAGCGCCGGTTCCGCCTGCGCGCGGGGGCCGCCGCCCGCGAAGTGCGTGGTGCCGTGGTCGGGACGCAGCCCGGGCGTCAGCAGCAGACCCAGCCGGTGGGTGAGGGTGATCCCGCTGCGGGGCGTGCGCACGACCGCGGGGTCGGGCGGAAAGCCTTCCTTGGCGTAGGCGTCGAGCGTGGCCGAGGCGCGCTCCGGGTTGCCGAGCAGGGCCTGGTGCGTGCCCTCGGCGACGGCGAGGTCGGCGAGCGCGTCGTGCAGGTCGAGCAGGCGCTGCACCTCCTGGTTCATGGCGGCCTGCTCGGTGGTGCTCGCCTCGGGCAGGTGCTCGGCGCCGAAGGGGTAGGTGGGCGCGGCGGGCGGCCGGGTGGCCCGGCGGACCAGTTCGAGGCCGTCGACGACGTTGCGAGCCTCGACCAGGTCGATGTCCACGGGGGCGCCGGAGTCCGTGGCGGGCGGGTCGGAGAGCTTCCCGGCCCGCAGCGGGAAGGCGCCGCGCAGCGCGGGCAGGAACCTGTCGAGATCGACGCCCGGATACCCCTCGTGCAGTCCGCGCTCGAACCGGTAACCGAGCAGGGCCCCCAGCGACTGCCCCTGCCGCAGCCCGTCCAGCAGGGCGAGTGCCCTGCGGACCCGCTCCGAGCTGAGGTTCACCGCGAACGCGTCCTTGTTCTGCGGTGATCCGTTGGCGAGGTACCCGGCGCGCAGCACGGCGGCGGTCCGGGCCTGAGCGGGCGAAGGGGCGTGGATCCAGCCGCCGTTGCGGCTGTCGTGCGCGAGGGAGTCGGCCTTGAACACCTCGGCGAGCTTCCCGGTGAGGGACACCCGGGTGAGCGTGGTCCGCTTGCGCAGCCGGACCTGTTCCAGCAGGCCGTAGGCGCCGATGTGCAGCCCCCGCTTCGGGGTGCCAGCGCCGTAACGCAGGGTGGACAGCAACTCGTTGGCCTGGCCGAGGCGCCAGGCGTCGAGACGGTACGTGGCACAGTCGAGGTGCTCGGCGAGGACCCGCTCCAGCCGTGCGGTCGGCAGGTCGGCGAGCAGTTCGACGGCGTCGGTCTGCTCCTTGAGCAGGGCCGTCTCCCGGCGGGTGGCGAGCACCTCGGGGATGTACCGGTGCACCAGGTCGTCGGGGTTACCGGTGATCGCCGGATCCGGGGCGTACAGCAGGCGCCAGCGGCTCTCGCTCGGCGGCTCGGCCTGCCCCGGCGGCCGGCGCAGGCGCACATGCACGAACGGTGGGTCGACGGGCGGCGCGGCAGCCCGTCCGGCGGTCACGGCGAGCCGGCGGGCCGCGTCCTCCCAGCCGAGCATCAGCCCGTGCCGCAGCAGCAGGTACAGCAGGTCGGCGGGCGGTCGCCCGTCGGCGAAACCGTCCTCCAGGCGCAGCGCGTCGAGGTCCGTGCGGCCCTTCTCGGCCAGCCAGTGCAGGTAGTTCCGGCCGTCCGGGCCCGGGGTGTAGGTGCGCACCGGTGCCGTCTCGGACAGCGGGCGGTCGTCGACGAGCGGGCCGAGCAGCGGGTACTGGATGCCCGCGAACAGCCGCCGGATCAGCTCGGGTCCGTTCAGCAGCGGATCCTCGACCTGGTGACCGAAACGGGCCAGGAGGTCGGCGATCGGCTGCGGATGGCGCAGCTCGTTCCTGAGCAGGTCCAGCGCGTGGGGTCCGGCGGCGGCCAGGTTCTCCCGGTTGTAGTAGTCCTCGACGCCGAGCGCGTACCGCTGGTGGTACTCGGCCGAGGTCGGGTGCAGCGCCAGGACGTCCAGGAGCCGTTGGTGAGGGTCGTAGCCGGGCGGCGGGTCCTCGTCGTCGCCGAGGACGCGGGCGACCTTGCCGGTGGCCTTGTCCCAGGCGTCCTGCGCCACGTCGAGGATCCGGCCGAGGGTTCGCCGGTGCGCCGAGTCGGGCGGCTGCAGCCGGGAGAAGGCGGTGGTCGGCAGGATGCCGTAGGGCTGTCTGCCCACCTTGACGGCGGGCACCGGCCCGCGCCCGGAGACGTACCGCAGGAAGAACTCGCGGGTCTCGGCGACCGCCTCCGCCGACAGGACCGGGTGCAGCGCACCCTCCAAGAACGCGCCCCAGGTGGCGGGCCACAGCGCGATGTTCGCGGCGCGGGCGTCGCGCTGGTCGGTGCCGTCGGCGTTCGGGACGCCGCTGAGCACGGCCGGGTCGAGGCCGAGGAGTTCGGCGAACCACTGCCCGTCGCCGCGGCCGCGCCAGTCGCCGGGCGCGGCGGCGAAGCTCTGCCGGAGGCTGCGCAGCCCGGCCTGTGCCACCGCCTTCTCGTCCTGGCCGGCGGGCGCCTGCCCGGTGTTGTTGGTCGCCGTGCCCTGCGGCAGCAGCGCGAACCCGGTCGAGCTGCGTACCTGACGAGTGATCAATTTCTCGAAGGCCACGGCGCTCTGCTCTGCCGTCGGCGCCTCGCGCAGCCCGAGCACGACCAGCCGGTCGAGGCCGTCCCGGGTCCGCTCGTCGAGCGGGATCCGCAGGCCCATGCCGATCCGGACGGCCTCGTCGAAGTCGACCAGCCACAGCAGCTCGTCCGGCACGTTCAGGACACCGGTGCTCTCGTCGAGCCTCAACTGGTTCCGCTCGCCGGGATCGGGGCTGACGGCCAGCTCCTGCCGGGCGAGCGGGGCACCGTCGGCGGTGAGCACCAGGTCGTCGCCGACGTACCCGAACACCGTGAACCGGTCCGGGAGCAGTGCCGCCTTGGCGGGCCTGGTCCAGGAGTCGGCGCTCGTCTGCGGCCGGGGCAGGACCAGGAAGGCGACCACGACCCCGTCGTACGGCGTCACCGGCGCCGCGTCGATCCCGGACGGCTGCCGGCCGCGGATGGCGTCGGCGCGGCCGGCGCCCACGGCGGCGAGCAGCGCGATGTCGGCGGCCCGCAGCCGGGCCCGGTCACCGTGGGCGCGCCAGACAGACGTCCAGTACGTGAGGGTGGGCTGCCGGTCCGCGGCGGGCAGCGCGGCCTCGCTGACGATCACCAGGACCGCCGTCTCGGGGGGCACCCGGTCGGGCCGGTCGCCCGGGTCGGCGGGCCGGTAGGTGTCGGTGAGCCAGGCGGCCCGGCCGACGGGGACGCGTCCGGTCAGCTCCTGCCAGGCGGCGTGCTCGGCCTCCTGCCGCCCCGCGGCCCGCCACATCGCCGTCCAGTACGCCGACAGCGCCCCGAACTCGGCGTCGCTCGGCACCGTCTCCTCGGTGGAGACGCACCACTCGTCGGGAAACACCCGCACCAGCAGCTCGGTCTCGGTGAACCGGGTCTCCACCCGGACCGGTCCCAGCAGCACGGGAAAGTCGTCACTCAGCGGCATCGAGCAGCATCTCCTGCGCGTGGACGGCGATCAGTACGGGAGCCTGGAAGAGCATGTAGGCGATGTCCGCCGAGCCGAGCGTCTCGTCCCAGCGCGGCAGGAACACGTCCTCACGGCGCTGCTCCTCCTTCTCCTGGTCGTCCTCGGACCCGTCGAACGGCGCCAGCGGCTGCCGCACGGCCGGGTCGAGGGTGATGAACCGGGTGCCGCCCGGGTCGATGTCGTTCCAGGACAGGTCGTTCCACACCTCGACGGCATCGGTGCCCTGGCCCTCCTCGTCGGCCCCGAACCGTGGGTCGCCGGGCCGTTCCTTGATCACGAAGAACCAGCCCGGGTCGTCCGGGACCCGACCGCGCGCCGCCTCGGCCGTCAGGTCGAAGCCGAGCAGCGTGATGTCCGGCTCGACCTTCGCCTCGTAGATCGGCAGCCGCACCTTGTCCGGCGGCGGGTGCTCCGAGTCGGGGAACGCGGCGAGCACCCGCTCCCGCTCCGGGTGCGGTGCCCCGTCCTCGCCCCGGTCCCAGTCGGCGGCGTGGGCGTAGATCGCCGCGGTGGGGTACTTCTTCAGCAGGTCGCCGCGGATCACCAGGACGAGTTCCTGCTCCTGCACGCTGCCCTGGTCGCGGTTGTCGTGCGTGCCCAGCGGAGAGTCGGGGTCCCAGTCGGCGACCGGGGTGAGGTCGTAGAGGCGTTCCCGGCGCTGCCCGGCGCTCTCGCCGGGCAGCGGCAGCGCGGGGCGCGGGTCCCAGAACTGCCGGAAGGGCGTGCCCCGTTGGTCGGTGGGGTACTCGCGCCACAGCAGCTCGCGCGCCATCTCGTGGTTGAGCCCCACCATGAACGACTCGATGAACTCCCGGTCGGTCTCCAGCAGGGTGACCGTGTTCGGCGGGACCATCCGGAGGTTCGGTACGAAGGTGTCCACCGACATGTCGATCAGGGACTGGAACATCGGCAGGTCGATCACCGGGTACGCCATCACCTCCAGGAACCGGTCGGTGAAACTCCGCAACCGCTCGGGAACGAGCGCCGAGTGGAACAGATCCCTGGGCACGGTGAGGTCGGAGCGGAGTCCGGTGAGCAGGTGGGTGACGGTCTGGTCCACGCCGAGCGGATCGCGCTCCCTGGCCCTGGCGCCCGCCTCCGCGTCGGCGCGTGCCCGGTACAGGTCCCGCAGACCGTCCTTGAACCGCGCCGCCTCCGGGCTGTCGTGGTCGCCCCCCGCCGGGGGCACGACGCCCTCGCGGGGAAGGGTGACGACGAACTGGGCGCTGGTCTTCAGCCGCCTGATCTCGTCGGGGTCGTCGGCGGCCGCCTGCGTCGGCGGGTGGGGGCGCAGGAGGTCCTCCAGCCGCTGCGCGGTGACCACGGCCGACGGGGTGGCCTTCGCAGGCGCCGGCGTGACCGCCCCGGTGTCCCGGTCCATCTTCTCGGGCAACTCGTCCGGGGACGCCGTGCCGAAGGCCAGCGTGCGCATGAGCCGGGAGCCGGGCCGGGTGATCCGCCGCATCGCGGGCGACACCGGCGCGGAGCCGACGCGGCTGGTGGCGAGCTGGAAGCCGACGGCCAGGTGCCGGCCGTCGGAGGCGAGCAGCGCGGCACCTGTCGGCACCGGTGTGACACGGGCACCCGCCGGGGCCGTCAGCCGCAGCGCGCGGCCGGACCGGGCGGCGGGTGCCAGGGCGGCACCGCCACTCGACGTGGCCGGCGGATCGAGATGCTTCTTCTGCAGGGCGTGCCCGACCTCGCGGGCCAACTGGGCCTGCCGGATCCGCTTGTTGGCCTCCAGCACCTCGCCGACCTGCGCCCAGGCGGCCGCCATGAACTCCTCCTGGCGTGCCTGCACCACCTGGGTGCCGAAGTTCGCGGCGATACGGAACCGGGGGTCCAGGTTCAGCCGGTGCACCCAGTTCCGGCTCCTCGGCTCCGGGATCGGCGTACCGTCCCGCTCCCTCAGCAACCGGGAGGTCGCCGCATGCCACTTGCCGTACAGGGGCGGGGTGACGACGGGATCGACCTGGCCCGCGAGCATGCGCACCTCGGGCGCGCCCGGCACCACCGGGTGGGCCGCACCACCCGGGTCCGCGGCGGCCAGCCGGGCGTGCGCCTCGGCCGGGGCGGTGTCGAGGTAGGCGTCGGCCAGGTTGACCAGCCCGGCGAGAGCCTCCTGAAAGGGATGCGGGTGGGCCGGCGGCGGTTGTGAGGGATCCGCGGCCGGGAACCAGCCGTCCCAGTTGTCCCAGACGTCTCGTTTCCGTCCCGGCACCCGCAGCGCACCGCCCAGCTTCAGGACACCGCCGAGCGCTTCAGGCGTGTCGATCGGCGGCAGATTCGCGCCGGGCCGCTGCCGTACGTCGACATCGCGCCGGGCCACACGCGGGTCGGGCCGCTCCGGGACGAGCTGCCGCACCAGGTACTCGAAGTCGCCGGCGGCACCCGTGGCGAAGAACCAGCGGTGGTAGTAGGGCAGTTGCCCGGCGGCGGGCTGGTTCGGATAGCCGCGCCCCCAAGCGGGGAAGTCGGCGTCCGCGTCGGGCGGCAGGACGGGCGGGAGGCCGAGACCGCTGAGCCGGCCGGTCTCGAACGCCGGTACCAGGAAGGCGTGGTACGGCCGGTTCGGCAGCAGGTGCCGAGGGCAGAGCAGCCGGCAGCAGGCGTCGTCCGGGCGGTCGCGCAGGACGGCGCGCAGGGCGTTCAGGACGGCCGGCATGCGCTGCTCGTCCGAGACGACGGCGCCGTCGAGTTCGCCGCTCACGTGGACGTGCGCCCAGGCGCCGAGCTGGTCCGGGTGGGGCAGGGTGCGCGCGGGATCGGTGACCGTGACGAACGGCAACGGGAGGTCCGCCCCGGCCCCTTCGGTGAACTCGCCCGGCTCACCGGACTCGCCCGGACCCTCCAGGACGATCAGCGCCAGCCACGGCTTGAGCCGACCGGTCGCCTCGGGGGCGGCCGGGCTGTAGCGCCAGAGGAAGTCCTCCTCGTAGAACTCGATGTGCGCGAGGTAGTTCGGCTCGACGTTGGTGACCCAGGGGCGGGGCTCGGTACGGGAGATCGCGCGCGGGTCCACGCCGACGACGTCACCGGGACCGTAGAGCTGAACCCGCCGCTCGACCGGCTTCTCCAGCCGGCCGGACCCCTGGAGCGGATCCCCGGACACCACGAGCTTGACGGGGATCGTGGCCCGGGTGGAGGGGGCGGTCGGCGGCTCGGTGACATGGGTGACGATCCCGGAGCGCAGCCATGGCAGGAAGGAGTACGCGCCGCCGCTCACGAGCCGCCCCCGGTGAGCGTGAAGACCTCGGTGGTCATGGTCAGTTCGGCCTTCGTCGGGTCCGCCGCGGCGACACCCGAGGCAACCGTCCCGCCGGTGACCAGCACCGTGCCGGCCGCGAGCGCGGTCGCGGCGAACGCCCAGCGGCCCTCGGTCAGGCCGGCGGCGGTACTCCAGCCGCCCGGCCCGCTGTCGTCGTAGACGAGCGCGCTCTGGTAGCCGATGCCGTTGCCGTCGTCGGTGGTGCCGCCCACGACGAGGAACTTCGCCGAGCCGAGCGGGATCACCCGGTGCAGGGCCCGGCCGCCCGCCGTGGCCGGTCGCGCGGTCCACTTCCCGGATGCCAGGTCGAAGCGCTCCACGGTCAGTTCGGCGTACGGATCGTAGGTGCCGTCGCCGGCGGTGCCCGGTGTCGCCCCGCCGACGACCAGCGCGGTGGTGTCGGAGGCGAGGACGGCCCGATGGCCGCTCCTGGGCTCCGACAGGCTCGCGACGGGCGTCCAGGTGCCCGCAGAGCCGGAACCCGGGTCGTACACCTCGCAGAAGGCCAGGGCGGCCTCGCCGCCCGGGGACACGGGCGCGGTGCCTCCGGTCACCAGGACCTTGCCGCCCTTGAAGACGAGGGCACAGTGCCCGGCGCGGGCGTCGGTCATCGGCGCGGCGGGGGTCCAGGAGCCGTTGTCCGGGTCGTTCGGGTCGCCCTTCGGGTCGAAGATCTCCGCCGAGGCCAGGGCGCGCACCGAGTCGCCGGAGCGGCTGGTGCACCCACCGGTGACCAGCACCCTGCCGCCCTCCAGGAGCACCGCGGCATGCCCCCAGCGGGCCTCGCGCAGAGCGGCGACCGTCTTCCAGGTCCCCTGGACGGGGTCGTACAGCTCCACCGCGGTCAGCCCGGCCGCGTGCGGACCGGAGCCGCCCGTGCCGCCGGTGACCAGGACCTTGCCGCTGTCGAGCACGGTGACGGTGTGCAGGCGGCGCGGGAAGGCGAGCGGGCTGCCCGCCTTCCACTCCCGCTTCGTCAGGTCGTACACGGCGGTGCGGTTGGTGGCGGCCGAGGCGGCGTCGGAGCCGCCGACGAGCAGCACGCCCTTGCCGTTCTTCAGCAGGACGGCGCCGTCGTCCTGCCCGTGCCAGCCGGCCGCCGCGGGCAGAGCGCCGGTTTTCGTCCAGCTGCCGACGGCCGCCGGGGTGGGACTGGTCATCGCGGGTGCACCCTTCGTGGTGGGGCGTGGGGGTCAGGGCGTGTGGAGTTCGGTGGTGGCGGTGACGTCGTCGGTGCCGTCCGGGGTGGCGGGACCCGAGCGGACCAGCCCGCCGGTGGTGAGCACCCGCCCGTCGGCCAGTTCGACCGCCACCGTCTCCGAACGGCCGGTGGCGAGACCGCCGGTGGCCGTCCAGGTGCGCGCCGCCGGGTCGTAGAGGACCGCGCCGCGCAGCCCGGACGCCGCCGGATCCCGCCGGCCTGTACCGCCGAACACCAGGACCCTGCCGGTGCGCAGGGCCACGGCGCGGTGGCTGCCGCGTCCGGCGACCGGCAGGTCGGGGCACGCGGCCCAGCTGTCGGTGCCCGGGCTGTACTGCTCGACGGAGGCCGCGCACGCCGTGGAGAACCGGGCGCCGACCGGGGTGTCGCCCGGGTCGCCGCCGGTCACCAGGACGGTCCCGTCGGCGAGGAGCGTGGCCTGGTGACCGGTGCGCGGCACGGCGAGGCTGCCGGCCGGTGTCCAGGTCCGGCTCCCCGGGTCGTACAGCTCGCAGTACGCGAGGGCCGCGCGCCCCGCTCCGGTGTGCAGCGCGCCGCCGACGACGAGCACCCGGCCCCGGGCGTCGGAGAGGCGGACGGCCCGGTGGCCGGACCGGGCGTCACCCATGGGCGCGGGCCGCCGCTCGTCCTCGGCCCAGGCCCCGGTACGGGGGTCGAATAGCTCCGCCGACGCCAGTGAGGCGTGCTCCCGCTCGCCGCGTGCCCCGGTCCCGCCGGCGATCAGTACTGTGCCGTCGCCGAGGAGGGTGGCGCTGTGGCCGAAGCGGGCGCCCGGCAGGGGCGCGACCGTGCTCCAGACGCGGGTCACCGGGTCGTAGATCTCGGCCGAGTCGAGCGCCCCGCCGTCGGTGCCCTGCCCTCCGGCGACCAGTACCCGGCCGTCGGCGAGGAGGGTGACCGTGTGCCCCCGGCGGGCCGCCGCCATGTCCGGGGCGGCCTCCCAGACCCCGCCGACGGGGTCGAACAGCGCGGCCGACGCGAGCGAGGAGCCGGCCCGGTCCCGTCCCCCGGCGAGCAGCACGGCCCCGCCCGCGAGCCGGACGGCCTCACCGCCCGCCGCCCCGAAGGGCGCCGGCGCGGCGTCCGTCCAGGTGTTCGGCGCCGCGAGCGGTGCGGAGACCTCCGACTCCCGGATGACGTGCAGCGTCCCGGCGAGACCCGGATCCGCCACCAGCCAGTCGGAGAGCGCGTCCTCGGCCGTGGCCTGGGACCGGAACGTGGCCGCCCCCAGTCCCGCGCTCGGCGGGAACGCCTGGACGTTGTTGCGTACGTACGCGATGACGAACCGCTGCGCGGCCACGCGCACGGTGTCCTCGGCGGCGAACGGCTGCCGCCGGCCTGCCTCCGTGCGGGACAGGGGCGAGCGGCTGGTGCTGCTGCCGTCGAGGAGCTGACGGAACACGGCCGCGTCCACGTTCTGGAACCGCTTGGTCCGGCCGCCGGAGGCGACGACCGCCCGGGGTGCGGCAGCCGCCGCCGCGTGTGCGGTCGGCCGGGTGTGGGGCTTGCGGGAGTCGAAGACGTGCATCTCGTAGCGGGCGCTCCGGCGCACCGCGCGGGGAGCGGCCAGCGCATCGGGCGCGGCGCTGAGTTCGAGGCCCGCGTCCTGGTCCTCGTAGGCGGGCCGGGAGAGTTTGGCCGCGTCGTCCATGTCCTGGAACTGGGCCATCGCGAACTTCTCGGCGGGCAGGGAGAGCTGGACGAGTCCGCCGGCGGGGTCCGGGGCGATGGTGAACCGTTTGCCGTCGCTCGGCCGCTGGGCACCCACCCGGTCGATCCGCACCCCGAGCGGAACGGACCGCTGCCGTACGAAGAGAGTGCCGCGCGGGTGCAGGACGAGGTCGTCGGTGTCCGCCAGCCGGCGCAGCGTGACGAGGTGCCGGGTGTCCGCGGTGGGCAGCCGGGTCTCCCAGCCCTCGGTCTTGCCGATCTCACCGGCGAGCAGCGCGAGGACCTCCACGGGCGGGAGGGTCGTGTTGTGCTCCTCGCCCCAGCTGATGTCGAAGTCCGCGGAGATCTCGAAGAACAGCAGGGAGATGGAGCCGCGCCCGTGCGCCCGCCACGGGGACGGCCCTTCGAGCTGGAACCGCAGGTCGATGCCGAAGATCCCGGCCCCGAACGCCTTGAGCGTGACACTGGCGGACACGCTGATGACGAACGCGAACGGCGAGAACCGGAACAGCGCGTCGAAGGTGACGTGCCCCTCGATGCCGAAGTCCTCGAACCCGAAGCGCAGCAGGGCCTCGGCCCCGAACTGGACGGTGTTGCTGGTGATCGCGAAGTATCCGGAGACCCGGATCAGCCGGCCGGGCATGTTGATGATGTCGACCGACAGCCGGTCGGGCACCGGGAAGGGGAGCGCGGGCGGCTTGTACGAGGGATGGAACCCGCCTACGGACAGCACGAGATCCGGGCTGTCGCCCCAGGCGACGTACAGGCCCATCCCACCGTCGATGGTCATCCAGAGGATGCGCGACTCGAACAGCCGGGCGTAGAACCACAGCCGCGACTTGTCGAACTCGACGGCCCCGATGAACTGCACCTGCAGCACGAGCAGGGGCAGTTGCTCGGTGGGCAGCACACACTTCAGCACGCCGAGGACGGCCAGGTTCCCGGGGACCTCGATGATCAGACCGAGCGAGACGCTCACCAGCGTCGGGGTCCCCCAGCCGATCTTTGCCATCGGCCCGATGAGGAACTTCCCGTCCTCCGGCGGGAAGAACTGCCGCAGATCGCTGATGATCCGCGGCGCGTTGGCGACGACGTCCCGCGGGAACATCACCGATTCGATACGTCCGCTGTGCACGCCCTCGGTCAGCGCCCTGAGGTTCATCGCACGGTTGAGCCCGATGATCCCGCCGACCGCGAGCAGCGTGAAGCCGTACCCCAGCTGGATCCCGGTGCCGAACTCCGCGGTGATCACCACGAGCAGCGAGAATCCGTCGGGCCGGTCCGGCATCCGGGTGGAGATCAGCCCGATTCCCTTGAGCTGGAGAAATCCGGCGAACTCCAGCTCCACGGCCCCGGCGTACTCGCCGCGCTCGGCATCGACGTACAGGTATCCACCACCGGAGAGCACCCCGGCGTCCACCGACAGCCCGACACCGTTCGGCGGCTTGAAACGGAACCCGAGGTCGAGGGGCCCGAGGCTCCCGCCGTCCTTCGGGAAGCCGAGTGTCACGACGAGACCGACCCGGTCGACGGCGGCCTTGACGGGCCCGAACTCCGCGGTGAACGCCCCGGAGATCTCCACCGGCACGGCGGGGCCGTCGCCGATCCCGACGCTGAGGTAGAGCGTGGTGACCTCGACGGGACCGAGTTCTAGGTGCACGGGGATCGACAGATCCAGGGAGCCGCTGCCTTCGAGACGCAGCCCGGAAGACGGCGCCCACAGCGCGGTGACGTCGACGCCGGACTCGATCCGGCCGCCGCGGGTGACGGCCCGCAGGAAGCCGTCGCCTTCGGAGAGGTCGATGAGGAGGTGTCCGCCCTTGAGGTCCAGGCGTGCGGAGGGCTCTGCGGTGACACCGGCACCGGCGCTCGCCTCGGCCTGCAGTCCGAGGGCGAGGGCGAAGTGCCCCAGCTCCAGACGGGAGCCGCCGGCCTGCCCGATGAGCAGCATGGGCGTGCCGTCCGGGCGCCGTGCCTCCAGGCCGAGTTCGGCAGAGAGCTTGAGGTCGCCTTCTGGATGGAACGCGATCGCCAGGGGTGGGGTGACGACGGCCCGCAGCCCGGCGTCGAAGGCGGCGGCCGCTTCGATGGCCAGCTTCCAGAGCGAGCCCGGCCCGGCCGTCACCGAGAACTCCCCGGCCGACCCGCCGTCGGCCTGTACCGACAGGGACGGGGGAGTGGTCGACCTGTCGGCGAGCAGCCGCGTCAGCAGCACGTCGAACGCGGGCGGCAGCCCGGGCTGTTCGGGCGGCCCCTGGTACCGGTAGGGCTGTCCGAGGGCGAACAGGTGGTCGGCGAGGATGCGGAACAGCTCCAGGCCGTCGAACTCCGCCGTGCCGAAGCCGAAGACCTCGCGCATCAGCCCGGCGGGATCGGTGAGCAGGCTGAGCAGCCGGTCCAGGCGCAGGGCGCGTCGCCGTACGGGCAGCCGGGTCGGATCGTCCGGGTCGAGGATCGCGGGGACACTCTCGACGACGCCGGTCAGCGTGAGCGCGCCGACGACCGCCTCGCTCCTGCCTTCGAGATGGGTGATCAGCGCGTGGTCGAGCAGGCGCCGGGGCAACTGCCGTACCTCCGCGGCGAGCCGCAGGCGCTGAGCGTCCGTGAGGTACTGGTCCGCGGCCACCGCGCTCGCCAGGGCCGGGCCGAGGCCTGCGACAGCCGAGAGCACCTGTCCCAGAACTCCCACCAGCGAGGCGCCCGCACGGACGATCTCCGCCGGCTCACCGGCTTCGATCGCCCGCGTGAGGCCGTCGACCGCGGGCCCGAGCCCGGCCGACTGCACGGTCACCGTGCCGATACCGCCGGCCGCGCCGCCCAGCCCGCCCGGAAGCCACAGCCCCAACTCCTGGAAGAACTGGTCCCGCCGTTCCTCGCCCAGCCACTCGTGCAGCGGCTGCAGCGCCCGGGCGAGCTCCCTGGCCAGCAGCTCCAGCGTCCCCGCTGCCATGTCACCGCCCCCCGTCCACGGATACGTCGAGTTCGGACAGCCGGGCCCCGGGAAGCGCGAGCACGAAGGCGCGGTGGGTGGCGATCCCCTCCTGGAGGCCGGGGCCGCCGGCGTGGTGCAGTGTGTCGAGCAGCCGTGCCAGCCCCTCGGCGACGGACCGTCCGCCTAGCGTGCGGGGCACGGGCAGGTCGGGGTCCAGTTCGCTGAACAGCAGCAGCCGCACCAGCAGCGGCCCGTGCATCCGGTGCCAGGCCACGGTCACCCTTCGGTCGCGGACGACCAGCCGTTGCACCTCCTCCTGGTGCACGGCGACGAGCGAGGCCAGGTGACGCCCTGCGGGAGTGTTCTCCAGCCGTGCTCGCACCTGCCCCATCCGGGTCGCGAACGGGACGCGAGCGGCCGGGTAGGCGGCCGTGGGGAGGACGAGGGGTTCGTCGGTGGGGTGGGGGGCGGCGAGGGCGGAGCGCGCTGCCACGGCGTGTCGTACGGCATCCACGGCCTTCTCCGGATTGATCCGGCCGTAGCCCCAGCCGCTGTCCAGTTGCGTCGGGGGCACCGGAGGCACGGGGGGAGAGCAGGTGCCGGTCAGATGGGTGAGGAGGCTTCCTTGGTCCAGGGTTCCGTCGACTTCGAACATGAGGGCGACGACACCCGCGACGTAGGGCGCGGCCAGGCTGGTGCCGCTCTCCCTGCGGTAGAGCGGGAGAGTCGTGTCGATTCCTCTGTTCTGCGCGGAGGTGATCTCCACTCCGGGGGCGCACAGCTCCGGTTTGAGCCGGAGGTCGGTGGTCGGGCCGTGGCTGGAGTCGGGGGCGAGACGGTCGTCCCTGGTGTCGTACGACCCGACGGTGATCGCCTGCCGGGCAGTGCCCGGCGCGGTGACGGTCCTGCTCTGATTCTGATCGATCCGGAGGAACCTGCCCGATGGGTCCTTCGCGTCGCCGAACGTCACGCACCAGAGATCGAACCGGGTGGCGTTGCCTGTTGTCTCCCGCAGCGTGATGGTCCAGGTCCCCGGCGTGATCGGCCCGCCGGGCGGAGGGTCGAGCTGCAGGTCGAGATGGCGTTTCCCGCTCGGTGGCTCGGCCGGCCGGTACAGGTAGCGCACGGTGTGTCCCTTGTCGCCGCCGAGCCGAGCGCTCCCGTAGTCCTTCGCCGAGGCGTCCGGTTTCAGGGGGGACGTGAGCGTGGGGCCGGTGTTTCCGTTGCCGCCCGGGGCGTTCGGGGGTGCGGTCAGGGTGACGCTGAGCTGTCCCGGGCCCTCGTACCACAGGTGCAGATGGTTGGTCTGTGTGTCTTGGGGCTGGACGGCGTACCGGATGACCGTCGGCCCGTTCGCCGGGGCGATGTTCGTGGTGTGGTGCCCTCCGTCGTACGGCTGGCGGGGCTGCCCGGGCTGAGGGGGGTTGTAGAACCCGCCTTCGTTGCCGGCGGCCGCGACCACGGATCGTCCGGGCTTGTCGTGGACCATGTCGTCGAGTGCGAGGGACAGCGGATCGGTACCGTCGCCCGAGCTGTCCATCCGGACGAGGCTCACGCTCAGCACGGTCGGCTTGGCGAACTCACCCGGGGCGAGCCAGGGTTGCGTGAAGATGTGCTGCGCGGCCCGCAGGACCCCGGAGCGCGAGATCACCCTGCAGGCCACGATGTCGGCTCCGGGCGCGACACCGAGCGGTTGGTCGCGCTTGCAACACGCCTTGGCCACCGCGCCGACGCCCGCCGCGATGCCGGCGACAAGGGTGCCGTGGCCGACGCTGTCGAAGTCCTGGGAGACGAACTTCCCGCGTGGCTGGGCCTGCAGGGCGGCGTCGATCTCGGCCCGGGTGATGTGCCGCCCGCGGCGGACGCGAACGGCTCCCCGGGTGAAGGAGGGCACGGCCCGGATCGCGCCCAACTGAGCCTGGTCGATGTTGGCGGTGTCGTAGATGCCGGAGAAG
Source organism: Streptomyces diastatochromogenes (assembly GCF_002242805.1). Lineage (GTDB taxonomy): Bacteria > Actinomycetota > Actinomycetes > Streptomycetales > Streptomycetaceae > Streptomyces > Streptomyces diastatochromogenes. Next base: position 54,591 of record NZ_MCGQ01000045.1, read on the forward strand.
TCGATCCGGACGGGGCTGGAGGGGAGTGGCCCGCCGGTGACCTGGATGTCACCGGGGTCGATCTGCACGAAGGACTCGAGGGCCTGTTGCACGGTGGACGCGGAGAGGGGGAGGGTGAGGGATGCCGTCTTCTCTTCCGGCCTCCCGCTCACCGACTGCCAGTACAGGACGATGGAGCCCGCCGCATCGCTGGTGCACTCGATGGTCTGGCGCAGGCTCTCGTCCCACAGCGAGACGATGCGTGTGCGGGGCGGGTTGCTGCCCGGCTGGATGAAGGCGGGGTGATAGATGTCGATGCCGGTGTCGGCGAGGCCGACGACCGCGCCCTTGCCGGTGACGCCGCTGGGCAGAGGAGGGATCGCCTCGGCGTGCGGTGCCGTGGCGTCGCCCGCGGCCGTGGAGGGTGGGTCCGGGGCGTGCGGGTGCCCCCGCCCCGCATCCGGTGGTGTGCCCGCGGGACGGGATCGCCCCGGCGGCCATACCCGCGCGTTGGTGTGGATGGCCTTGACCCCTGCCACCGCGGCGACCTTCTCGAGGTCGGCCAAGGCGATCGTGCCGACGGCGATCCGTTGCGTGCGGAACTCGGTCCACAGTCCGGCGCGTTCGGCGGCGGCGAAGTCGCCCTCGATGTGCACCATGACGTTCTGCTGCTCGCGGCTCGCCGCCGCGGCGGCCTCGGCAGCGAGGCCCTTCATTGTCTGAAGACGAGAGAGAAGTGGTCCGTCGAGTTTGCTGATCACCACACGGCACCCCCGCGCCGAGCAGACCGCTTTCGCGGTGTTCCCCCGTGGTCGGCGCCAAGCGTAAAGGCCTGCGAAGTTATGCGTCAATTGGCTTGTGGGGGCGGAATTTTGATGGCATCGGCGCTCTGAAAGATGGCTTGAACGGGTGGATTGGCCGAAATTGGTTAATCAGTTCGAGGTTATAGCGACGGTAAATCCTATGCAGGAATTGACTGTTGCCCTAGCATGCCCGCTTCACCGTCCAACTCGGCGGTCAGGGCCTCGCTTTGGCTCGCATTGCCGAATCGCCTGAGTGAGCATCGCGTTTTTCGGGCACCCCCTCACCGAGACACCAGCACCGCGACCCGGGGGGTACGCCCCTGGGGCGAGGACGGCGGCTGACCACCGCCGTACAGACGGGGGAAAGCCCATGACAGGAATCAGCGCTGTCGCCGACGACCCAGTGCAGGAGGCGCAGCAGGAAGTCGAGCGTTACCGACAGGCCGGCGACCGGCCCAACCTTGCCCGCGCGCTGGTCAGGCTGTCGGCGCTGCTGCGGAACGCGGGCCGCCTGCCGGAGGCGATCTCGGCCGGGGAGGAGGCCGTCTCGATCTTCCGCGAGTTGCACAGCGAAGCCGAGCTGGCATGGGCGCTGCAGAACCTCGCCGCCCGCTACTCGGAGGCCGGACAGCACGACAGGTCCGTGACAGCCGCCCGCGAACGCTGCGACATCCTCCGCCGCCTGGACGACCGTCCCACGCTGGCCGAGGCCCTGATCACCCTCTCCGCGTATCTCCAGCACAGCAGGGCCTTCGACGAGGCCGTGGCGGCGGCCGAGGAAGGCGTCGCGATCTACCGCGAGTCGGGGAACGAGCCGGGTCTTGCCTGGGCGTTGGAGAACCTGGCGAACCGGTGTTCGGCGGCGGGGCAGCACGAGAAGTCCGTGGCCGCGGGGCAGGAGTGCGTCGACATCCACCGCCGGCGCGGCGACCGCCCGAACCTCGCCCGCACCCTGATCATCCTCAGCGCGTACCAGTACCATGCCGCCGCGTACGCCCAGGCGGTGGCGGCGGCCGAGGAAGGCGTCGCGATCTACCGCGAGTCGGGGAACGAGCCGGGTCTTGCCTGGGCGTTGGAGAACCTGGCGAACCGGTATTCGGCGGCGGGACAGCACGAGAAGTCCGTGGCCGCGGGGCGGGAATGCTGTGACATCCACCGCCGGCGCGGCGAACTTCCCGACCTTGCCCGCAGCCTGGTCGTCCTCAGCTCCTACCTGCGGCACCTGCGGTCCTTCGCCGAGGCCATCGACACGGCCATCGACGGCACCGGCTTCTACCGCGAGCTGCGCAACGACTCCGGCGAGGCATGGGCGCTGGAGAACCTCAACTCCTGCTATGCCGCAGCGCCGTGGCTGCGCGTCAAACGCGCCCAGGTCTCGGCTCCCGACTTCGACGCGCTGCGCTCCGCGCTCACCGAGGCGCAGGTACGCGCGGTGGGCGGGATCCAGCGGGACGAGTCCGGAACGGTGCGCGCGGAGGTCTACGCGACCGTGGAGCGGCTGGACGCCATCCGGGCCCGGGGCCTCACGGCCGACGTGGTCGACGACAACACCCAGTACTGGCTCGACCGCCAGAAAGAGGTGGGCCGCGGCAACCGCTTCGCCGACGGTACGGCCCCCTCGGGCCTCGGCGTACCGGGCGGCACCGGCCTGGGCGACCTCTATCTGAACGTGGACGAGGTGGACACCGCCGTCCGCAACCTCGCCGCGACCTACGGCGATCTCTGCCGGCTCATCGAACTCCCCGAACGGACCGCGTCGGAGGCGCACCGCGTCAGCCACGCGCTGCGGCTCGGTACCGGCGCCGAGCACAGCCGCCCGACCGTGCTGCTGCTCGGCGGCCAGCACGCCCGCGAGTGGGGAGGCTGCGAGATCCTGGTGAACCTCGCGGCCGACCTCCTCCAGGCCTACCGAACCGGTACGGGCCTGCGCTACGGCGGCCGGGAGATCTCGCCCGTCGAGGTGCGGACCGTGCTGGAACGGCTGCACCTGCTCGTCTTCCCCATGGTCAACCCCGACGGCCGGCACCACAGCCAGTACCGCAAGGGCGACTGGCGCAAGAACCGGAACCCCGCCTACGGCGTGCCCGAGGTGAGCGGCGTCGACCTCAACCGCAACTACGACTTCCTCTTCGACCTCGGAAAGTACTGGGCGCCCGTGACCGAGGACGGTGAGGCTCCGCTGTACACGTCCGCCGACCCGAACGAATACGAGGTGTACCAGGGGCCGAGGCCGTTCTCCGAGGCCGAGACCCTGAACGTGAAATGGCTGCTCGACACCCATCCGCGGGTGCGCTGGCAGGTCGACGTACACAGCTACACCCAGGTGTTCGGCCACAACTGGAACGACGACGACAACCAGACCACGAATCCCGACATGAACTTCCGGAATCCCGCGTACGACGGGAAGCGCGGCGTCACCCGGAAGTCTCACCTCGGCCGGCCCCTGGAGGCCGCCTATCAGGAGTACATCACCGCCACCGACCTCGGCATCGTGCGGTCACTGACCCAGACTTTCACCGACGCGCTTCGGGCCGTCCGCGGCAAGGCGTACGCACCCGAACAAGGAGTGGCCACCTACGTCACCGCGGGCACCGTCGACGACTACGCCTACGCCAGGCACCTGGTCGATCCCGGACGGGAGAAGGTCCACGGGTTCTTCGTCGAGTTCAGCACGGAGTACGTGCCGACGTGGACCGAGATGACCGAGGTCATCCGTGACGTGTCCTCGGGGCTCTTCGCCTTCTGCCACCAGGCCGCCCTGGAGGCCGGCCGCATCGCCACCGTGACCCGTGACCCCGACTGGATGGACGTCTTCGGGGTCGGCGGAGACGGGCTGGCACGAGTGGCCTGGTGGCACGGCCAGTGGAACGACTGGCAGCCCATCGCCGGGCACACCTTCGTCCCGCACACCCCGATCACCGCCCTGTCCCGTGACCCCGACTGGATGGACATCTTCGCCATCGGCGCGGACGGAGTGGCCCGGGTCGCCTGGTGGAACGGGGGCTGGAACGCCTGGCAGCCGATCTACTCACGGACCTTCGCACCGGGCACGACCATCGCGGGGCAGAGCCGTAACTCCGACCAGATGGACCTGTTCGCGGTAGGTACCGACGGGCTCGTCTACAACGCGTGGTGGCACGGCAACTGGAACGACTGGCAGCCGATCGGCACGCGGAGGTTCACCGCCGGAGCCCAGGTCACCACGCTCACCCGCGATCCCGACTGGATGGATGTGTTCGCGGTCGGGGACGACGGGCGGGTGTACGTGGCGTGGTGGCACGGTGAGTGGAACGACTGGCAGCCGATCTACTCACGGACCTTCGCACCGGGCACGACCATCGCGGGGCAGAGCCGCAACTCCGACCAGATGGACCTGTTCGCGGTAGGTACCGACGGGCTCGTCCACAACGCGTGGTGGCACGGCAACTGGAACGACTGGCAGCCCATCGGCACCAAGAGGTTCACCACCGGGACACCGCTGACCACGCTCACCCGCGATCCCGACTGGATGGATGTGTTCGCGGTCGGGGACGACGGGCGGGTGTACGTGGCGTGGTGGCACGGCGAGTGGAACGACTGGCAGCCCATCGGCACCCGGACCTTCGCCCCCAACACCCCGATCGCGGCCCAGAGCCGTAATTCCGACCAGATGGACCTGTTCGCGATCGGCACCGACGGCCGGGTCTACAACGCGTGGTGGCACGGCAGCTGGCACGACTGGCAGCCGATCGGCTCCGTCGGGATCGGCGTCGGCATCGGTTGAGGGCACCGTTGATCCCGTATACGAGAAATTCCGGTTGATCCTTTCCGCCAGGATCTCGAAATCCGGGCTTGGCGGGGAATGCGCGGCGGGGCAGGAGCTGCTCTCGCCCTGCTGCGATTCCCGGAGGAGTATGGAAGGCGAGTGAGCGAGGGCGAGCAAAGGGGGCCTGCCATGAAAAAGGGAGCCTCGGATTACGACGCCTGGCTGTACTCGCGTACTCCCTCCCAGGCCGAGGGCGAGCGCGACGAGCCGGCCGAGCGCGCGGCCACGGAGCAGCACCCGGATGTCCCCAGGACCGAGCCGTCCCAGGCGGAAGGAGAGCGGGTGCAGGACGCCGAATAGACGCTTTTCGTTCAGGCGGGTCTTTGAGCCGAGGACCGGCCTCAGAAAGCTGCGGGGTGATCTTCTGGAAGGTCACGCCCGCCCAGGCCGGCATCATGCCGGTCGCCACCAGCACATCGCACCCCTCGGCCGCCGCGGTGACCGCCTCGAACTGGCCGGCGATCACCGCGGCCGCGGTCGCGCCCGGCACCTCAGTTCAACACGGTCTGGGTGACGACGATGTGGCCGTCGTCGGGGTCGACGCTCCCGCCGAGCCGGCTGAAGGCGCCGTCGGTCAGGTCAAGGCACTTGGGTTCCTGGGGAGTCTGGGTGAAGGTTCCCCGGTCGTTGACGCGGACCACCAGGGACCTGCCGTTGGCGGTGTTGGTCACCTGGACCCGTGTGCCGAACGGCAGTTGCGGCTGACGGCTGAGCGATGTCGCCGCCGTGTCGGCATTGTTGTCGAACAGCTCGCCGCTGGCCGTGAGGGCGCCGGGCGGCTGAGGGCCGTAGTGCGTCGCCCAGCACTGGTCGGTGGCCTGCGTGGCCGGTGCGGTCCACTTCTGGTTGGCGGCGCCGGTGCAGCTCCAGATCTGGGTCCGGGTGCCGTTGGCGGAGGTGTTGCCGGTGACGTCCAGGCACTTGTTCGCCTGCGGGTTGACGATGTCGTGGGCGGCGGTGGCGGTCCACTTCTGGTTCGCGCCGCCGCTGCAGGACCACAGCTGGGCCTTGGTGCCGTCGGCGGTCGAGTTCCCGGTGACGTCGAGGCACTTGCCGAGGGCGCGGAGGGTGCCGTCGCTGCCGACGGTCCACTGCTGGGCGGCGGTGCCGTTGCAGTCGTAGAGCTGGACGGCCGTTCCGTCGGCGGAGCTTGCTCCGGCGACGTCGAGGCACTTGCCGGCGAGGCCGGTGATGGTGCCGGTGGCGGCCTGGGCCGGGGCGGCGGTGAGCAGCCCGGTCGGCACGGCGAGGACGGCGACGGCGAGGACGGAACGTAACAGGGATGAAGGTGTGGGGGGTTGTGCGGGCAAGGGGGAGTTCACAGCCTCTCGCGATGGGCGGATGAGTGGGATCAGACCCACCCGGCAGACCTGGAACCTAAAAGGTCTGTACCAATCGCGTCAAGGGGTGAACTGGCCGATGAGGGAAGGGAGTTGTAGCCCCTCGGTCACCGCCGATCGAGTCGCCGGGAAGCCGGCTGTGGGGCGATGTCGTAGCGCAGGCTCCGTGGCGGCACGGGTCGGTGCCGGTGACGGTTGATGAGGGTCACTCCGGCCACGACGACGCCTCCGCCCAGGAGTTCGACCGGGTGAGGGACCTCCCCGAGCCAGACGAAGGACACGGCGAGCGCCACCGGCGGCACCAGGTACAGCGCCGCGGTGGAGACCGCGAGCGGCAGTCGAGCGACGGCGTAGCCCCAGATGACGAACCCGAGCGCGGAAGGCAGAAGCCCGAGGAAGGCGGCGCACAGCAGAGCGTCGGCCGGGGCCCGGGGCAGGGCGCGTACCGCTGCCGGTATCAGCGGCAGGGCGAACACGGTGCCGGCGACCATCGCGTAGGTCGCGACCTCCAGGCCCGTGTACCGGCGCAGGAGTGGCTTCGTGGCGCAGTGGTAGACACCCTGGACGACGGCCGCGGCCAGGACGACCAAGGACGCGGCGGTGAATCCGGAAACGCCGTCCGCCAGGGTGACGACGGCGGTTCCCGCGAGGGCGATGGCACTGCCGATGACGATGTTGCGGGTCAGTGGCTCGGACAGGAAGGCACTGCCGAGGAGGATGCTGAACACGGGTGCGGCCGCGATCAGCAGGCTGGCCGTTCCGGCTTCGACATGGATCTCCCCCCAGTTCAGCAGGATCTGGTAGGCGGTCATACCGGTGAAGCCGCACAGGGCGATCAAGGGCAGGTCGCTCCGCTTCGGCAGCCGCACCCGGGCGAAGGGCGCTACGGCGACCAGCGCGACGGCGGCGATGGCCAGGCGAAGGAACGACAGAGCCGCCAGACCGAGTCCGTCGACACCGACACGGATCGCCGGAAACGCGGACGCCCAGAGCGCGACCGTGCCGGCCAGGGCCAGGAGGCGGGGAGAGGCGAAGCGGGTCATCACCCGCCTACCGTGTCCCCGTCGAATGAAAAGGTCCAGTTAGGGTTTGTTCCCGATGGCCATAGAGATGCTTAATCACACAGCTCATCGGCCGGATGTAGGGCAAAAGCCAATCTTGATTTTTCCTTCGTCAAGCTTAAGATCGACTTATGCTTGATGTGCGTCGGCTCAGGATTCTGCACCATCTGGCCACCTACGGAACGGTGGCAGCGGCCGCTGATGCCTTGCATCTGACCGCGCCGGCCGTTTCCCAACAGCTCGCGGTGCTCGAGCGCGAGGCCGGAATGCCCGTGGTGGAGAAGCAGGGCCGCACCTTGAGGCTGACCGCCGCGGGGGAGCTGCTGGTGGCGCACGCCGAAGTCGTCCTCGGTGACCTTGCGGCGGCGGAGTCCGACCTCGCGGCCCTGCGCGGAGGGCGACGCGGACTGATCCGGGTGGCCGCGTTCGCCTCGGCCGCCCGCACACTCCTGCCCCGGGTGTACAGGGCGCTCGCGGAACAGGCCGCCGACTCGGCGCCCGCCCTCACGGTCCATCTCGTCGAACAGGAACCCGACGCGGCTCTGGAGGCCCTGCGTAAACGTGAGACGGATGTGGCCGTCGTGCACAGCTACACCGTGCTGCCCCGCAACTTCCCGTCGGGCAGCGAACAGGACGTGCTCATGGAGGACCCGGTCGTAGCCGTTCTCCACCCCGATCATGCGCGGACTCTGGGGCTCACCCCCGGCGAACCGGCGGACCTGGTCGACTTCGCGCACGACCCGTGGCTGGCCCCGGCGCCGGACACGTCCTGCTACGAGATGATCCAGCGCACCTGCGGCGCCGCCGGTTTCGTGCCCGACATCCGCGTACGGAGCAGCGACTTCTCCGTGCTGACAGCACTGGTGGCCGCAGGTGCCGGCGTAGCCCTGGCTCCTCGCCTGGCCGTACCCGACAACGCCGAGGGCGTCAGTCTCCACCCGCTGGTGACACCGGTCAGCAGAACCGTCTTCACCGTCAGCCGCTCGGGCACCGCCCACAGACCCGACATCCATCTGCTGGGTTCCCTGCTGAAGGAGGCGGCCACCGGTGCCGCATCGGCTGTGCGCTGAGACGCGCTGACCGGGAGCGCGGCCCCTATTGCGGCAGCGTCGCCGCCTTCCGGGCCGGTGCCCTGGTGACAAGACGTCGTAGCGACCACCAGTTCGCCTCCCCGGCCAAGGACATCACCGCGGGCACGAGCAGCGGTCGTACGACGAGTGCGTCCATCGCCACGGACAGGGCGACGGTGACGCCGATGAGCTTGATCGTGGTGATGCCGGAGCCCGCCAGGCTGAGCAGTACGGCGGCGACCACCGCGGCCGATGCCGTGAACAGCGGTGCTGCCGAGGCGAGTCCGGCCGCGACAGCCGCCGTGGTCCGGTCCGTGCGCCGGTGCTCTTCCATCACTCTCGCTAGCAGCAGCACCTCGTAGTCCAGGGACAGTCCGAAGGCGAGACAGAACACGGTGACCGGGCTCATGATGTCGGTCTGGCCGGTGACGGTGAACGGCCCGAGCAGCGACCGCAGATGGCCCTCCTGGAAGATCCAGACCATGGCGCCGAAGGTCGCGGTCATGCTCAGCGCGTTCATCACCAGCGCCTTGACCGCGAGGAAGAGCGCGCCTCCGGTGAACATCAGCAGCAGGACCAGGGTCGTCGCCACGACGATGGCGACGGCCGTCGGCAGGCGGGAGGCGACGGCGTCACGGACGTCGAGCAGGCGGGCCGGTGGCCCGGCCACGAGTGCGGTCGTGGGAGCGTCGGCGGCGCGCACCGCGCGGGCCAGGCGCACACTGGCCGGCCCGAAGGGTTCGGACGGGCCGCGGACGGCGAGCCAGGTACCACCGGCGGGGGAGAGGTGGCGCCTGGCGAGAACCCCGCAGTCGGCCGCTGCGGCGCAGGGGCGGGGCAGTCGTTCGCCGTGTGCGTAGACGCCGGTCGCCGTCCGTACGGACCTGGCGCCCGGCAGTGCCGACAGGTGCCGGGCGTAGGCGTCCAGTGCCGCCGTGCGGGAGGCGCTGCGGCCCGGTGCCCAGCCGGGCAGGATGACGTCCACCTCGGCGCCGCCGAACTCCGGGAACACCGAACGCAGTTCACGCGTCGCCCGGACCACGGGGGCGTCGCCGGGCAGCACACGCTCGTCGCTGAGGGCGAAGGCGACATGCCGGAACGGCAGCGCGCACAGCGCGAGCGCCAGGGCCGCCAGTACGGCGACCACGATCCGGCGGCGGGTCACCGCATGGGCCAGCTGCCGCCACCCGCGGCCGGTGCGGCCCGCGCCGCGCCACCGGGCGAACCGGTCCCGGTCACCGAGGCGACCGCCGCGACAGGAGAGCCCCGCCGGGACCAGCACCAGGGACACCACGGTGGCCAGGGCCACCACGGGGACGCCCGCGTACGCCAGTGACCTCAGGAACGGCAGCGGGAAGACGAGCAGCCCGGTCAGCGACAGCGCGACGATGCTCGCGGAGACCAGCACCGTACGGCCCGCGGTGGCCATCGCCCGCGCGACGGCGGCCTCGTGCGCCGCACCGCCGTTGCGTTCCTCCCGGTAGCGGGCCACCAGGAAGAGGCTGTAGTCGACCGCCAGCGCCAGCCCCACCGCGGTCGTCATGTTCAGCGCGTACAGCGACACCTCGGTGAACGCGGACAGCACCCGCAGCACGGCCAGCGTGCCGGCCACCGCGACCAGCCCCACGGCCAGCGGGAGACACGCGGCACCGAAGCTGCCGAACACCCAGAGCAACAGCAGCAGGGTGGTGGGGAGGGCGACCAGTTCCGCCCGGCGCAGGTCCCGCCGGCTCTGCGACTGCAGGTCCCTGACCACCAGGGCGGCACCCGAGACCGTCACCCGGAGGGTCCCGTGCCCGCCGGTGACCGCGGGGACCAGACGGTTCACCGTGGTGTGGTGCGTGTCCGACACCAGCCGCACCAGGACCAGCGCAGCCCGCCCGTCCTTGGCACGCAGGGCCGCGTCCGGCGGGCCGCTCACGTGCGTGCCGCTCACATCCGTACTGGTCACGGGGCCGGTCCAGTACGACTCGGCGCCGGCCACCTTCGGGTCCGCGAGCACCCGCGCCACCAGGCGCCGGCCGTCCTCGCGGACGGCGGGGGAGTCGACCGACCCGGACGACGTCCGTGCCAGCAGCGCCAGATCGGGTACGCCGCCATGGAACTGTTCGGTCAGCAGGGCGTCGGCCCGCAGAGAGGACGCTCCCGCGGGCGCCCACCCGCCGGTGACGAGATGTCCGGTCACTCCGTGTCCCACCACTGCGGAGGCGGCGGCGAACAGCAGGGTCAGGACGATCACGGCCCGCCGGTGCCGGGCGGCGGCCCGGCCGAGCGCCACCGACGCGGCTGTGATCACTTGCCCTCCCGTCACCCCTGCCCACGCGACCGGCCGTTCTCCGGGCGGTCGACCTACCGATCAACGGCGGGCACGGGCGCGCGCAACGCGGTACGGGAGGGCTGTCCACGATCGTGTGATCGTCGGCACGACATCTGCCTCGGCCCGGACGGTCGATCAGGCCGCGTTCGAGGGCCGGATGTTCTGGTTGAGGCGGAACAGGTTCGTGGGATCGTAGGTGTCCTTCACCCTGACCAGACGTTCGTGCACCGCGTCGGGGTACGCGGCGCGCACCTTGTCCTCGGCCGCGTCGCCGGTGAAGTTGACGTACATGGTGCCGCGGCCGTGGCGGGCGATCTCCTCGCGGGCGGCGCGGGCCCAGGCGACGGACCGGTCGAAGCCCGTCGCATCCGGGGACCGCGTGATCACGTTGCACAGCACGCTCGGATCCCGCTGGCTGAAGGCCGTGGAGTCGGCCGGCACGCGGGCGAAGGCACCGCCCAGATGGTGCAGATGGAGTTCGCTGGCGGGCGTGGGAGTCGTCAGGTGGCGACGCAGTACGGCGTCGAGCGCGGCGTCGGACGGCTCGATGAACGCCGACGTGAAGTAGTTGTGCGCCCCGGCCGTCCACAGCGGGTCGAGCAGTGACTGCATGCCGATGTACGGCATGGGGCCCATGAGGTCGGCCAGCGGTGTCCCCAGCGTCCGCAGCGGGCCGACGGCCGCCTCACCGGCCGCGGGGTCGCCCGCGTACATGCCGGCCAGCACCACGATGCGGGTGCCGTGGACCTCCGGCGGCAGGAAGGGCAGTGGGGGTGCCGTGGTCAGGTTGACCAGGGTCGTCAGCTCGTCGGGCATGCCTCCGGTCAGCTCGCGCCAGCCCGTGACCACCTGCCGGGCCTGCTCCAGGGGATAGACGATCAGGCCGGCCAGGACCTGCGGCCCGACCGGGTGCAGCTGGTACTCGAGCGAGGTCACGACACCGAAGTTGCCGCCGCCACCCCGCAGGGCCCAGAACAACTCGGCGTTCTCCCGCGGGTCCGCGCGCACCACACGGCCGTCCGCGGTGACCACCTCGGCCGCCGTCACGTTGTCGGAGGCCAGACCGTGGCGGCGCAGCAGCCAGCCCACGCCGCCGCCGAGCGTGAAGCCCGCGATACCGGTCGAGGAGACCAGGCCACCGGTCACGGCGAGACCGAAGGCTTGCGTCTCATGGTCGAGGTCGCCCCAGGTCAGACCGGTCTGGGCGATCACCCGGCGGCGTACGGGATCCACCATGGCGCCCTTCATGGGCGACAGGTCGATGACGATGCCGTCGTCGCAGGTCGAGAACCCGGCGATACTGTGGGCGCCACCGCGCACGGCGACGAGCAGGTCCTGACTGCGTGCGAACTCGACGGCGCGCATCACGTCCGCGGTCCCGGCGCACCGCACGATCAGGGCCGGGTGCTTGTCGTGGGCCGCGTTCCAGACCGTGCGGGCCTGGTCGTAGTCGGCGTCGCCGGGGCGGACGACAGTGCCGCGCAGGCCTGCCTCCAGTTCGGCGACGGTGGCGTCCCCCAGGACGCCCTTTGCCGTGTCGATCGACATGGTCGGCTCCTCGGTGCGAGTGGTTGTGCTGACACTCGGGACCGTAGGCAGTGCCTCTTAGCATCCACTCAGCAGCCGCTTTGACCGGCGGGCGCCCAGGGCAGCGTGCGCCGCAGGACGGCCGGGCCGCGCGTGTCGCCGAGGTCGGCGAAGAGAGCACCGGCCCGGGCGGCCGCCGCCCGGGAAGCCTCGCGGTCGCCCGCCTCCCACAGCAGCCGGGCCAGCATGAGGGCGACCCAGCCGACGGTGCAGGTCGACCCGGCGACGTGTTCCAGACCCTGGGCGCGGGTCAGCAAGGTGAGGGCTCGCGCCGTGTCACCCGCGGCCCTGGCCACGAGCCCGAGGTGGAGCACGGTGTTGGTGGTGCCCGGGATGTCGTCGGTCTCCTCGAAGCCCGCGAGGACATCGGACAGGGTCGCCTGCGCGCCGTCGGTGTCCCCGGCGGCCAGGTGGAGCAGGCCGAGGCACCCGAGGGTGATGCCCTCCTCCCGGCGGTCGCCCAGCCGGCGCCTGATCGCCAGCGCCGCCTCGAGGTGGTTCCGTGCCGCGTCGTGGTCGCCCCGGCGCCGGTGGATGTTGCCGAGGGTGTTGAGGGCCAGGGATTCACCGTGCGGGTCGTCGAGCGCGCGGAAGCAGTCGACGCTGCGGTCGGCCGCCGCGGTGGCGGCGCCGGTGTCGCCGTCGAGGCGGCTCGCCCACGCGAGCGTCGCCAGGGCGTAGCCGCGTGCCCGGGAGGGGCCGACCGTACGGCCAGCGAGCACCGTCTCCTCGTAGCACAGCGACACCTGCCCCACCTCGTCGTCCTCGACCACGTAACCCGGTGTCATGACCGGGAAGAACGGCTCGCTCCCGCCCCGGACGTCGTCCAGCAGCCGGAGACACTCCACGCAGGCCCCGCGCGCCACCGCGCCCTCGCCACGGCAGACGGCCCAGACGCCCTCCAGGTGCGCGGCGACGGCGAGGACCGAGGGATCGCCGGCGTCGTCGCCGAGGGTGCGGGCCAGGTCGAGGGCGGTGCGGGCGCGGTCCCACGTACCCCGCATCCACAGCAGGATCGCCTGCTGGCAGTGGGCGTACGCCAGCGCCGCCGGGTCCGCCCGCCGCCGGTGGATCCCTACGATCTGCTCGCCGATGTCCTCCAACGGCGAGCCGTCACCGAGGCGGATCGCCAGCACGGCCCGCCCCATCAGCGCTCTCGCCCGCTGCGGGGTGGGCTCCGGTGCGGCGGCCAGGGCGTCGTCCAGCCAGCGCCGGCCCTCGGCGAGACGTCCCCGGTCGGGCCAGAACGAGCGCAGGGCCACGGCCAGCCGGAGCGCACTGTCCGGTTCGTGGCGCAGGAAGGAGCGCAGGGCGGCCCGCAGGTTGCCGTAGTCGGCCTCCAGCTCCAGCGAGGTCGCCCCGGAGATGCCGGTGGGCGGCTCGTGGTCCCGCGCCTCGGCGAGCGCCAGGTAGAAGCGGCGATGGCCGGCCTCGGTGGCCGCCAGTTCCCCGGCGGCCCGCAGCCGCTCGGCGGCGTACTGCCGGATCGTCTCCAGCAGCCGGTAGCGGACCTCGTCCTGCCGGGGCTCCGCCCACACCAGGGACTTGTCGGCCAGCCGGCCGAGGAGATCCAGCACCGAGGTGCCGTGCGCACCGCCCGCGCACACCACCTCGGCCGCGGCAAGAGAGAACCCGCCCGCGAAGACCGCCAGCCGGCGGAACAGGCGCCGCTCCTCCTCGTCGAGCAGCCGGTGGCTCCACTCCAGGGTGGCCAGCAGCGTCTCCTGACGGGTCGCGCCGCGCCGGCTGCCCCGGCCCAGGAGGGCCAGGGCGTCGTCGAGCCGGTCGGCGATCTGACGCGGGGCCAGTACGGGCACCCGGGCCGCCGCCAGCTCCAGGGCCAGGGGCATGCCGTCGAGCCGGAAACAGATCTGCGCGACGGCCTCCGCGTTCCCCGGGGTCAGCCGGAACCCGGGGTCCGCGTCCCCGGCCCGCTCCACGAACAGCTGTACGGAGGCGAAGCGGCCCAACTCCGCCACGGACGGCAGCCGGCGCGGATCCGGCAGACCCAGGGAGGGCACCCGGAAGGTACGTTCCCCGTAACTGCCCAGCGGCTCCCGGCTGGTCGCGAGGACGCACACGCCGGGGCAGCGGGCCAGGACCTCCGAGGCCAGGGCGGCACACGCGTCGATCAGGTGCTCGCAGTTGTCCAGCACCAGCAGCATCTCCCGGCCGCCGAGCTGCGCGATCAGCGCCTCCCGGCCGCCGCCGGACGGCGGGAGCTGCAGTCCCAGGGCCGCGGCGACCGCCTCGGGCACGAGGTGCGGTTCCGCCAGGCCGGCGAGGTCGACGAACCACGCCCCGTCCCGGTAGCCGTCGCCCCGGCGAGCCGCCACGGCGAGCGCGAGCCGGGTCTTTCCGCAGCCACCGGCCCCGGTGAGGGTCAGCAGCCTGCCCCGCCCGAGCAGCTTCTCCACCTCGGCCATCTCGCGCTCCCGCCCGATGAGGGCCGTCGCGGGCGCCGGCAGACGGTGCCGTGGCGCCGGCCGCTGGTCCCGCGCCTCGACCGAGTCGGACAGCAGCTCACGGTAGAGGCGGCGCGTCAGCGGGTCGGGGTCGGCGCCGGTGTCTCGGCGGAGTTCGTCCCGCAGGTCCTCGTAGTCGGCCAGCGCCTCCCGCCGTTGCCCGGCGTCGGCCAGGACCCGCATCAGCGCACGGTGGCCGGGCTCGTGCAGCGGATTCTGCGCGATCAGGGCCCGTAGTACGTCGATGGCCTCGGCCGTGTGGTGATCGCGCTCGAGCGTCTCGCCCAGCCCCAGCCGCAGCGCCGTACGCCGTGCTTCCAGCGCCTCGGCCGCCTCGCTCGCCCAGGGCTCGTACCGGTCCTCGGGCAGCAGCCCGGCATCGGCCAGGGCGAGCGCGGCACGGTAGTCCTCGGCACCGCCGCCGTCCGCGGCCCGCCGGGCCGTCTCCTCGAACGCGTCGAGGTCGATCCGGACACCGCCGTCGGGTCCGAGCACCACCAGGTCGTCGCGGAGGACGAGAACGTCCCCCGGCGCCCCCGTGGCCGCCAGTGCGCGCCGCACGGCGTGCAGCACCTGGTGCAGGTTGTTCGACGCGGCTGTCCGGTCGAGGTCCGGCCACAGCAGGTCGTAGAGCCGTTCCCGGTGCATCTGATGGCCCGGCGACAGGCACAGCAGTTTGAGCAGGCTCCGGGCCTTGCGCAGCCGCCACGCCCCGGCGGCGACCGGACGGTCCCCGACCGCCACGGCGAAGCCGCCGAGGAGCCGGATGTCCACCTCATCGGCCATGGCAACCCTCACGAGCAGGCTACCGCCCGACCGCATCCGGTTCCCGCGGGCTGCCGCCCAGATGCATGATCATGCTCGCAGCGGAAGGATCGGCATGGGTGGTCCACGCTCCGCGACGCGGCTCGGGGCTCGCCACCGACCGGTGCCTCGGCGTCTTGTCCGAGCTGGGGGAAACGCCCGTTCCGGCGTTGTTACCGGAGCTTCGACATGAATACGAAACGCATATTGCAACGCATTTCGAGTCCTGTTGCGAGTCCTACTGAATCGGGAGCGCACGCCACCGTCGCACCTCTGGCCTCCGCCGCCGACTGGGGTCTTCTGCTCATCCGGCTGACCTTCGGACTGCTGATGGCCGCGCACGGTGCTCAGAAACTGTTCGGGATCTTCGGCGGAAACGGCCTGACGGCGACCGGTCGGGCGTTCGAGAACCTCGGCTACCGCCCGGGAAAGCTGTTCGCCGTGATCGGCGGCCTGTCCGAATCCCTCGGTGGCCTCGGCCTGGCTCTCGGACTGCTCACTCCACTGGCGGCCGCCGCCCTGATCGGCGTGATGATCAATGCCATGGCGACCGTCACCGGCGCCCACGGTCTGTGGGACACGGACGGCGGCGTGGAGTACAGCGTCTGCATCACCGTGGTCGCCCTGGCCATCGCGGCCATCGGCCCGGGCCGCCTCGCCGTCGACCGCTTCTTCCGCTGGGGCACGGGCGGCTGGGGGGAGGCGGCGCTCGCCCTCGGTCTGGGCGGGGGTGTCGCTGCGATCACGCTGAGTCTTTAGCGGGGGCAGGCCAGGGCTTGCCCGGAAACGGATTCATCCCCACCAGCCGTCATCGGGTGCGCCCTCGCTCAGCCCCGGGTGATCGCGGTGAGCGCGTGGTGGAGGGTGCCGTCGCTCGACGGGCGGTCGTGCCAGCGGGCGCCGATGTGGCCGTCGGGTCGGATGAGGAGCGCTCCGTGCGGGTGGATGCCGCAGAGGTCGGCGTGCTCCGTCGGCAGGGGCTCGATGCGCAGTGGCCGGTGTGCGTCGGTGTGTTGGGCCCAGCGACTGGGATCCGGGGTGAGCAGGGTGAACCACTCGCCGAAGACGTCGAGCGTGGAGCGGTCGGGAGTGAGCCAGAAGTGGGGCATGCGATGGCCTGGCTCGGCGGCGGGGACGTACTCCGTGCCTCCGTCGGGCGGTGGGGGCGGGGTGCCGTCGCCGGTGAGGACGGCCGCGGAGTCGTAGGTGACGCCGAGCACGAGGCCCAGCTGGGCGAAGAACCGCTCCGACCAGGGCAGTTCGAACTCGGCCGACGCCGGTTCGCCGGATTGGAGCTGGTCGCGGCGCCGGGTCAGTACCTGGACCATGAGCTGGGTGTTGGCCACCGCCTGGCGGAGCGTCCGGAGGGCGACGGGGTGGCGTTCCGTCTCGTAGGACCGCAGCAGGCTCGGTTCGGCCCATCCGTGCAGCACACCCGCCAGCTTCCAGCACAGGTTGTGCACATCGGCGAGGCCGGTGTTCATGCCCAGACCGCCGATGATGGGGAGCGCGTGCGCGGCGTCGCCGGCCAGCAGGATCCGGCCGCGCAGGAAGCGCTCGGCGACGAACGCGTTCATCACCCAGTGCTGCACCCGCAACACCTCGGCCCGTACGTCCGCGCCGGGGCCGAGGGCGCGCGAGACGACGTCGGGCCAGTCGGCGTCCGCGGTGTCCTCGGGCGTGGCACCGAACCAGGCCCAGCCTCCCTCGGGGTAGAGCGGGGCGAAGGAGCCGTGCGGGGTGAAGTAGATCCCGGCGGGCTGGTCGGCGCACCAGCGGTTGAGGTCGGCGTCGAACACGACGGTGGTGAAACCGCCCAGCGCTCCGGGGCCCTCGGTGCCGATCCCGAGCAGTGGTCGGACAGTGGAACTCGCGCCGTCGGCGGCGAGTACGTAACGGGCCCGGACACGGGTCTCCGCACCGCGTCGGTGGTCGGCGAGCAGGGCCGTGACGCTCTCGGCTTCTTCGGCGAGGTCGACGAGTTCGACCCCGAACCGGACTTCCGCGTCCGCCGCGGCGAGCAGGGTGGGTTCCAGCCGGTCCTGCGAGGTGACGACGCCGATCACGGGGCTCTCGGGCACCGGCGCGTTGACCCCGACCATCGCCGCCGTGGCGAAGTCCCGGTCGTGCAGGGTGTCGCGGAAGCGGACGCGGGCGTACTCCGGTGCGAACGCGTTGGCGGCGATCCTGTCGGCGAGCCCCAGCTGGCGATAGATCTCCATCGAGCGCACGTTGACCAGCCGGGACCGTGGAAACGGTGACAGCTCGGCGTGTTTCTCGACCAGCAGTACCCGGACGCCCCAGCGTTCCAGCAGCGCCCGGGCGGTGAGTCCGACCGGCCCGCCGCCGACGATCAGTACGTCCACCTCGGCGTTCGCCACGGCCATGTCGAGCTCCTCCTGCTCACCGCCATGAGATCAATGATCCGCGCCTGGCGGCGGGCCGCAATGTGGCAGGCATGGGGGAGGGCCCCGCAGGCCGGGGCCCTGGTCGAGAGGGTCAGGAACCGACGAAGAGGACCGAGCGGAGCTTCAGGCGGTCCGTGGCGGGGCGGCCGTGGGGGCGGAGGGACCAGGAGTCGCCCGAGCAGTCGGGCCCGGTGAAGACGAGGGCGAATTCGTCGGTGTCGTTGTGCGGGGCGAAGGCGGGCTCGGAGGCGTTCGGGTCCGCGACTTCGGGGAGAGTGATGCACTCATCGCTCGCCGGGTCGTACAGGGTGGCCGCCTGGGGTTGGCCGTTGAGGCCGATGAACTTGTAGCTGAAGTCGCCGGTGGCGGCCTGGGCGGGCGTGGCCAGGACGGCGGTGAGGGCGAGGGCACCGCAAGCGGCGGCGACGGTGTTCCGGAGACGCACAGAGTTCTCGTTTCGTGAGGACGACCAAGGTCATCTGCAGCCCTGCTCCCCGCGAGCGCCTCGCATGCGGACCATCGGAGCAGAAGCGTTCCGCTGTCACCCGTTCGGACGCGCCCCGGTCGACGCCCCGGTTGTCAGTGGCTCGTGCTACCCAGGTGGTGAACTGAAAGGTGGCCCGATGCTGCTCGACGCGACCGCACCACTGGCTCTTGCCGCCGTCGAGGCGGTCCACGCCGGCGACGTGCCCGCACTGCAGGACCTGCTCACCGCCCACCCGGGCCTGGCCACAGCCCGGCTGGGCGACACGCGGACCGCCCGCACCCTCCTGCACGTCGCCACGGACTGGCCCGGCCACTACCCGCGCGGCCCGCACACCGTCACTGCCCTGGTCGCGGCGGGAGCCGACGTGAACGCACGCTTCACCGGCCCGCACCGCGAGACCCCGCTGCACTGGGCGGCCAGCACCGACGACGTCCCCGTCCTGGACACCCTGCTCGACCTCGGCGCGGACATCGAGGCCGACGGCGGGGTCATCGGCGACGGCACCCCGATCGCCGACGCGGTCGCCTTCGGCCAGTGGAACGCCGCCCGGCGCCTGCTGGAACGGGGTGCCCGCACCAGCCTGTGGCAGGCCGCCGCCCTCGGCGAAGCCGACCGCGTCGCCGCCTGTTTCCCGCCCCGTGCCGAGCCGCCGAGCCAGGAGGAGATCACCGGCGCGCTGTGGTGCGCCTGTCACGGTGGGCAGCGGCGGATCGCCGCCTACTTGTTGGAGCAGGGCGGTGACGTCAACTGGATCGGCTACGACGAGCTGACCGCGCTCGATGCCGCCGGCAGATCCGGCCACCCCGCCCTGGTCGCCTGGCTGCGGGAGCGGGGAGCGATGTCGGCCGCGGACCTCACCTGACACCGCAGCGGCCGGACCGCCGCGGGCAGTGCCCGTCTCACCGACCGGGCGCCCCCGCCCGCAGGCCGTCCATCACGAGGTCGAGGAGCCGGGTGGCGCGTGGCTGCCAGTCGTCGTGCGGGTCGAGCTGCCACAGACCCGCGATGGCGAGGACGAAGTCGTCCGCGCTGACTCCGGGCCGGATGGTGCCGGCCTCCTCGTTGGCGCGGAGCAGGAGTTCCGCCGCGGTGGTCACCGGTGTGTGAGCCGGTCTCGCCGGGCCGCCCGGTGCGCTGGTCGCCTGGCGTATCGCGTCGGCCAGGCCGGCCTTGGTCATGGCGAACTCGGCGAGCCGGTCCATCCAGGCACGCAGGGCCTGTTCGGGCGCCCGGGTCTCGAGCAGCTGTGCCGCGCTGTCGGCGACCTGCCGCATCTCGTGGCGGTAGATCTCCAGGACAAGTGCCTCGCGGTTGGGGAAGTTGCGGTAGAACGTGCCCTGCCCGACGCCGGCCTTCTTGGCGATCGCACTGAGCGGGGCGTCCGCGCTGCGCGTCAGCTCGACAAGTGCCACTTCCAGGATGCGCTCACGGTTGCGCTGCGCGTCGGACCGCATCGGTGGGTCCTTCTTCTGTGGCACTCGTCCTCCTCAAGGGTTCTGGCCGAACCCCGCCCTTGCTAACCGGACAGCTGTCCGTATAGGTTCTCGGGTAGCGGATAGCTGTCCGGTTACGTCCACGATAGCTGTGGACGCGGCCCCACTGCAGTCGGCAGTCGCCCCCTTCGGCCCGAGCATCCCGCACCTTCGGTTCTCTCCCAACTGTTCTGGAAAGCGAAAGAAGTTGCTCATGGCTTTATCGACGTCCAGTGTCATCACCCTGAAGATCAACGGCGAGAAGTACACACTGCCCGTCGACCACCGCACCACCCTGCTCGACGCACTGCGCGAGCGCCTCGACCTGACCGGCACCAAGAAGGGCTGTGACCAGGGTCAGTGCGGTGCCTGCACCGTCCTGCTGGACGGGCGCCGGACCGTTGCCTGCCTGCAACTGGCCGTGGCGGCCGAGGGCCGCGAGATCACCACCGTCGAAGGCGTGGCGGACGGGGAGCAGTTGCACCCCGTGCAGCAGGCCTTCCTCGACCTGGACGGCTACCAGTGCGGCTACTGCACCCCGGGACAGATCTGTTCGGCGATCGGCGTGATACAGGAACACGCGGCGGGCTGGCCGAGCGCCGTCACCGACGACATACGGCCCGAAGCGGGACCACCACCCCTGACCGCCGACGAGATCCGCGAGCGGATGAGCGGCAATCTGTGCCGTTGCGGCGCGTACGTCTCGATCGTCGAGGCCGTGGCCCGGGCGGCCGAGGCCGGAACGGACACCAGCACAGCCGCTGCGGCGCGTATCAGCCCCGAAGCGGCGGCCGAGGAGGCCGTGGCATGAGGGAGTTCGGCTATCAGCGGGCGTCCGACGTCGCGGGCGCCGTAGCGCTGCTCGGCGCCGATCCGGACACACGCTTCCTCGGCGGCGGCACCAACCTGGTCGACCTCATGAAGACCGGCGTCGAACGCCCCGCCCGCCTCATCGACATCCGCGAACTCCCGCTCGACGAGATCGAGTCGACGCCGGAGGGCGGTCTGCGCATCGGCGCCACCGTCACCAACGGCGACCTGGCCGCCCACCCCGAAGTCCGGCGCCGCTACCCGGCGTTGGCGCAGGCCGTGCTGGCCGGCGCGTCCGGGCAGCTGCGCAACATGGCGACGGTCGGCGGCAACCTGCTCCAGCGCACCCGCTGCGGCTACTTCACGGATGTCACCAAGCCCTGCAACAAGCGTGTCCCCGGCAGCGGTTGCCCCGCCGTCGAGGGCGAACACCACAACTCCGCGATCCTCGGCGCATCCGGTCACTGCGTGGCCGTACACCCCTCGGACATGGCCGTCGCCCTCATCGCCTTCGACGCCGTCGTCTCGTACGAAACCGCGGACGGGCCCGGCGAGTTGCCGCTCCGCGAGTTCTACCTGCCCGTCGCCGACACCCCGCACCGCGAGACCGCCCTGCCGCCGGGCGCGCTGATCACCGGTGTCACCCTGCCGCCCACGCCGACGGCCACCCACTCCCGTTACCGCAAGGTGCGTGAGCGTGCCTCGTACGCGTTCGCCATCGGCTCGGTGGCCGCCGCCCTCGACGTCCGCGACGGCGTCGTCCGGGACGTCCGCCTGGCTCTCGGCGCGGTCGCCTCCCGTCCGTGGCGGGCAGTGGCGGCCGAACGGGTCCTGACGGGTGCGCCGGCCGACGCCGAGACCTACGCCGCCGCCGCGGAGGCCGAGCTGGCGGCGGCGCTGCCGCTGCCGCACAACGGATACAAGGTGACCCTGATACGCAACCTCGTGGTGGCCGTGCTGACCGAACTCGCCGAGGAGGCCGCCCGATGACCACCGTCACCACGGCGCACAAGAACGCCGTCGGCACCGCGCACACCCGTGTCGAAGGCCGCGACAAGGTCACCGGAGCCGCCCGCTACGCGGGAGAGGTCCCCTTCGCCGACCTCGCGCACGGCTGGCTGGTGCTGTCCACGGTCGCCCGCGGCCGCATCCGCGAGATCGACACCGCTCCCGTCCTCGGACTCCCGGGCGTCCTCGCCGTCCTGGACCACCGCAACGCCCCGCGCGTCGAGACCGACTACGCCGGCCTGATGGGATCGAAGCCCGACCCGACCTGTGCCGTCTTCCAGCACGACCGGGTGCCGCACCTGGGCTGGCCGGTGGCCCTGGTCGTCGCCGAGACCTCCGAGCAGGCCAGGGAGGCCGCCGAGGCGCTCGTGGTGCACTACGAACAGGAGCCCCACGACGTCGACTTCACGGGCGAGCACCCGGACGCCTACGCGCTGGACGGCCATATGCCGGCGGTGGCGGAGAAGGGGGACCTCGACGCCGAACTCGCCGCGTCGGCCGTCGTCCTCGACGCCGAGTACACCACCCCCGAAGAGCACCACAACCCGATGGAACCGCACGCGGCGACCGCTCGCTGGGAGGACGGCCGGCTCGAGGTGGTCGACTCCAACCAGGGTGCGACCTGGGTCGTCGGCGAACTCGCGAGCCTCTTCTCGCTCGACCCGGCCTCGGTGCGCGTACGCTCCGAACACGTCGGCGGCGGCTTCGGCAGCAAGGGCGTCCGCGCCCACCAGGTGGCCGCCGTGATGGCCGCGACCGTGCTGCAGCGCCCGGTACGCGTCGTCCTGACCCGCCGTCAGATGTTCTCGCTCGCCGGCTACCGCAGCCCCACCGTCCAGCGCGTCAGGCTCGGCGCCGACGCCGAAGGGCGGCTGCGCGCGCTGGAGCACCGGTCGGTCAGCCTCACCTCCACCGTGCACGAGTTCGTCGAACCGAGCGCCGGGGTGGCGCGGGTGATGTACGACGCCGACGCCCACCACACCGCCAACCGCGTCGTACGGCTCGACGTGCCGACCCCGACGTGGATGCGCGCCCCGGGCGAGGCACCGGGCTCGTTCGCATTGGAGGCGGCGCTCGACGAACTCGCCGAGAAGTGCGGGATCGACCCGATCGAGCTGCGCCTGCGCAACGAACCCGACAAGGGACCGGTCTCCGGCCTGCCGTTCGCGGGCCGTGATCTGCCCGCCTGCTTCCGCGAGGGCGCCCGCAGGTTCGGCTGGGCGGACCGCGACCCGCGCCCGGGCCTGCGCCGGGACGGACGCTGGCTGCTCGGCACCGGCACGGCGGCGGCCTCCTTCCACGCGGGTGCCATGCCGTCCACGGCGACGGTGACCGCGCACCCGGACGGTACCTTCACCGTCCGGATCGCCGCGGCCGACATCGGCACCGGGGCCCGTACCGCACTCACCCTGATCGCCGCGGACGCGCTGCGCGTGCCCCCGGAGCGGGTCCGGGTACGCATCGGTGACAGCGACTTCGGACCGGCGATGATCGCCGGCGGCTCCATGGGCACCCGCTCCTGGGCCTGGGCGGTCACGGCCGCGGCCGACGAGCTGCGCGACAGGCTGGCCCTGGGCACCGGCGTCCCCGCCGAGGGCATCACGGTACGGTCGGACACCACCGCGGCCATCGGCGCCCTCGCCCCCGCCGAACGGCACTCCTTCGGGGCGCAGTTCGCGGAGGTTGCCGTGGACGTCACCACCGGCGAGGTGCGCGTACGGCGCATGCTCGGCATCTTCGCGGCGGGCCGGATCGTCAACCCGCTCACCGCACGAGGTCAGTTCGAGGGCGGCATGGTCTGGGGCATCTCCATGGCCCTGCACGAGGAGGCGATCCGGGACCGCGCCACGGGCGGCCACGTCGGCGCCGACCTCGCCGGCTACCACGTGGCCACGCACGCCGACGTACCGGACATCGAGGCCGACTGGATCGAGGACGCGGACCCGAGGGATCCGGTCGGGATCAAGGGCATCGGCGAGATCGGCATCGTGGGCGCCGCGGCGGCCATCGCCAACGCGGTCTGGCACGCGACCGGCGTACGCCACCGCAGCCTGCCCATCCGGCCGGACCGGGTCATCCTGGCCGGAGGGCCAAGTGCTTGACATCGCCGAGGAGTTGCACCGCTGGGCTGAGGAGGGCCGGGACTTCGCCGTCGCCACGGTGCTGGCGGTGGGCGGCAGCGCGCCGCGCGGTCCCGGCGCCGCCCTCGCCGTCGACAGCGAGGGCACCGTCATCGGCTCGGTCTCCGGCGGGTGCGTGGAGGGCGCGGTCTACGACCTGTGCCGGGAAGCGCTCCAGACCGGCGAGAGCGTCACGGAACGGTTCGGCTACAGCGACGCGGACGCCTTCGCCGTAGGACTGACCTGCGGCGGGACGATCGACGTGCTGATCACGCCGGTGGGCGGGCAGGCGCCCGCCCGGACGGTCCTGGCGTCGGCTCTGTCGGCGGCTGTCCGGGGCGAACCGGCGGCCCTCGCCCGGGTCGCCCGCGGTCCGGCCGAACTCCTCGGCCGGGCCCTGCTGGTACGACCCGACGGCACGCACGAGGGCGGTCTCGGCGGCCACCCGGAGCTGGACCGGACGGCGGCGGCCGAGGCCCGGGCCCTGCTGGAGGCCGGGCGTACCGGCACGGTGGACATCGCCGCGGACGGCTCGCACTGCCCCGGCGGCCTCACCCTGCTGGTCGAGTCGCACGTGCCGCCCCCGCGGATGATCGTCTTCGGTGCGGTGGACTTCGCCGCGGCGTTGGCGCGGGCCGGCAAGTTCCTCGGCTACCACGTGACCGTCTGCGACGCCCGCCCCGTCTTCGCCACGCGGGCCCGTTTCCCCGACGCCGACGAGGTGGTCGTCGACTGGCCGCACCGCTATCTGCGGCGCACCGCGACCGATGCCCGCACGGTCCTGTGCGTGCTCACGCACGACGCGAAGTTCGACGTACCCCTGCTGAAGGCGGCCCTCGCGATGCCGGTGTCGTTCGTCGGTGCGATGGGCTCGCGCCGCACGCACGAGGATCGTGATCGGCGGCTGCGGGAGGAGGGCGTGAGCGAGCGGCAGCTGGCCCGGCTGCGCTCCCCGATCGGCCTCGACCTCGGCGCGCGTACGCCGGAGGAGACGGCGCTGTCGATCGTGGCGGAGATCGTCGCCGCGAGGCGGGGCGGGACCGGCGTGCCTCTGACCGGCTCGAAGACGCCGATCCACCACGACCGGGGGGAACGCGAGGGGGCTGCGGCGGCCTGAGCCCAGGTCGGACGCTGGTGGGTTGGAAAACAAGACTCACATTCCACAGAGGATCTTGCATGTCGAAACCGATCGGTTTACGGTTTGTGAAACCGATCGGTTTCCTGTGGAGACAGTCATGACAGCAATCAAGGGCGCCACCGCATGACCCTGCGCAGAATCCGCCTGGCCGGTGCCGTTCGGCCGGAGCGGAGCACAGGGCTCGGCCGGTGGTCCGGCGAGGGCTCCCCGACCGGTGAGTCCTCCGCGGGCGATCGTGTCCGCCGACGGACCGTTCGGGCAGGTGGGCTGGAGGTTCCGATCATCGAGGCCGGGAGCGGGCCGCTCGTCCTCTGCCTCCACGGCTTTCCCGACCATGCGGCCAGCTGGGCGGGGCTGCTCGACCGCCTCGCACAGGACGGGTACTGGGCGGTCGCTCCCGCGCAGCGCGGATACTGGCCGGGCGGCGCGGCACCCGACGGCTCCTATCGCGCGTCGGCGACCGGGCAGGACGTCCTGGACCTGATCGAGGCGCTCGGGCGCGAGCGAGCGGATCTCGTCGGTCACGACCTCGGCGCCCGGGCGGCGTACGCGGCAGCCAGCCTCGACCCGGCACGCGTACGCAGGCTCGTCGGTATGTCGGTCCCCCACGGCCCTGGACTGAGAACCGCCTGGCTAGCCGACGGCGACCAGCAGCGACGCAGCTGGTACATGTTCTTCTTCCAGACAGCCCTGGCGGAACCGGCCGTCGCGCTCGACGACTTCGCCTTCATCGACCGGCTCTGGCGAGAATGGTCACCCGGCTACGAGCTGCCGGACGCCGAACGTTCCGCGCTCAAGGAAACCCTCCGCGGGCCGGGAGTCCTGGCCGAGATCCTGGGCTACTACCGCCAGTTGTTCTCGCCTCCAGCGGACGAGGCGACCCAAGCCCTGGAAAAGCGGGCAAGCGGTCCCCTCACCGTCCCGTCCCTCTACCTCCACGGGGCCGACGACACCTGCATGTCCGTGGAGTTGAGCGACGGCATGGACGCCCTGTTCAAGAACGGCCTCGAACGCATCGTCGTACCCCGGGCAGGACACTTCCTCCACCTTGAGCAGCCCAGGGCGGTCGCCGACCACATTCTGCGCTTCCTGAACAACTGACCCACCCCCCGAATAGACCAGAGGACAAGGCGATGCCGGAACAAGACCCCATTCTGATCACCGGTGCCGGCGGCGAAGTCGGCTCCGTGAGCAGAGTGATGGTCCAGATGCTGCTTGCGCAGGGCCGCCGCGTGCGCGCGTTCGTACGACGCGAGGACGAACGCGCCCACGCACTCCGTCAGGCAGGGGCCGAGGTGGTGGTCGGCGATCTGCTCAACATCGCCCATGTCACCGCCGCGCTGAAGGGCTGTCGGCGCGTCTACTTCAGCATGAGCCTGTCGCCGTACTACACCGACGCCGTCACCCTGATGGCCGCCGCGGCGCGGGCCCAGGGCGGTATGGAGGTCTTCGTCAACATCTCCGAGTACGAGCAGTCGTACATGACGTTCGAGAAGATGACCGCCCCGGACGAGGAACGGCGTGCATGGCTCGGCGGGCTCGTCACGGACTGGTCACCTCAGCAGCGGGCCCACTGGATCTCCGAGCAGGTGCTGGACTGGTCCGGCCTCCCGATCGTCAACGTTCAGGCGACCATTTTCGTCGAGAATCCGATTCTGAGCATGCTGGCACTGAAGCCGCTGCGCCAGGGTGAGCTGCGCCTGCCGTTCGGTCTTCAGCGGGTCGCGCCCATCGCGGGCCACGACGTGGCGGAGCTGTGCGTGAAGATCCTGGTCGATCCGGCGCCGCACGTCTCGAAGTCCTACGCGCTCACCGGACCGGAACTGAAGGACATGCACGGGTTCGCGGAGGACTACGGCGCCGCGCTGGGACGCCACGTCGCCTACGTGGCCGAGGACGTCGAAACGTGGAACGCGACCTACGTCGACAGGTACCTGGCCGACAACCCGCACGCGGCTGAGCACTTGAAGACGCTGACCAGGCTGGTCGCCGGCGGCCGTTACGACGTCGTCAGCGACGAGTTGGCAACCCTGCTCGGGCGCCGGCCGAAGGACCTGCGGTGGGCGCTGCAGAACAATCGGCGCGTCCAGCGACTGAAGGCCGACTGACGAGCGTCCGCGCGCCGCGTCACATTCCCGGCGGCTGTGTCGTCCTACTGGTGAGACACCGTCCAGCACGGAGCAGAGGAGAGACCGCATGCCGGCAGCCGGGGCGACCAGCAACACAGAGACGCTCAACCGCCTCCACTCCGCCGTGAACAGCGGAGACCCGGAAATCATCTCGAAGGCGATCGACGAGTTCGTCGCACCGGACGTGCTCTTCCACGCGCCGGTACCGATGGGCGCGACGGGAGCGGAGGCCCTGAAGCGGGTGTGGGAGGTGCTCCTGCGCGCGTTCCCCGACATCCACGTCGCCGTCGAGGAGACGGTCGCGGAGGGCGACAAGGTCGCCTCCCGGAACACGGTGACCGGGACCCACCTGGGCGAGTACCAGGGCCTGCCGCCCACCGGAAAGACCGTCACCTACAACGAGATCTTCATCGTCCGCTTCGCCGAGGGGCGGATCGCCGAGATCAGGGGCGTCGTCGACGTCCTCGCGCAGCTGCGCCAGCTCGGTGCCCTCCCGTCCTGACGAGGGGCACTGCCGGCCGCACCGGGCTCAGGTACCTGGGCACAGGACGAAGTCGGAGTACGCGCGCCAGGTGTGGTCGGTGCCGAGTTCGGTGAGCGCGTCACGGATCCTGCGCAGATGGGCCGGGGCCAGCTGGAGCGGGGGCTCGTCGGGCTGGTAGGTGGTGCGGACCGGGTAGTCCACGCCCGGCTCGATGGTCATCTCGATGTGGCAGCCGAGCACGTGGGTGACCGGCCGGCGGTCGGCGAACTCGATCAGCCGGTCGAGGCTGCGGGTGAAGGCGGCAACGTCCTCGATGTAGAGCCGCCCGGGATAGACGCTGTCGCCGGTGAGCAGGAGGCCGGTGGCAGCGTCGTAGTACGTGACGGCCGCCTCGTGATGGCCCGGGGTGGCCAGGCACTCCAGGACCCGGCCGCCCAGGTCGACGTGGGCGACGGCGTCCGGGTCCGCGCCGAACCCGAAGTACCGCCAGGCGGTGTCGCGGTCGGCGCCCACCACCGTGGTGCCGGGGCGGTCGGCGAACTGGCCGTCGCCCGCGATGTGGTCACCGTGCCCGTGGGTGTGCAGCACCAACAGCTCGTAGCCGTCCCGGGGATGCCCGGCGAGCCAGTCCGCGAGGAGCCCGTCGACCACCCGGCGCAGGGGGAAGAACTCGGCGGACCCGGTGGCACCGGTGTCGATCAGCACCGCCCGTTCGTTGCCGCACAGCAGGAACAGGAACGGCGCCTCGTAGTGCACCGCCATGTTCTGCCGCAGGATGAACGTGTGCTCGTCGTACGCGTGGACCTGGATGTCCGGGTCCGTGTTGTGCTTGGCCGAGGGCGAACCGTGGATCCACCGCACATCCAGCGGGCGCGCCGCGGGAGGGGTGCCGGTGAAGTCGACGAGATGCGATCCGCTGTGCACGATGCCTCCGTGCGTGCGTCGTCTTGGCGGGCCGGGTACGGCGCACATCTCGTCCGGGGCAGGCACGTCCGAGCCTCCGACCGGGACGCTACCACGGTGTCTCACGGGGCCGACGGCGCAGGCGGCGCGGACCGCTGGTCGGCGAGCAGGCAGGCGGTGAGCGCTGCGGTGTCGTCCTGGAGGCGGTTGTGGCTGTAGGCCATCAGGTCGCGGTGGAGCTGTTCCAGCAGCTCCCGGGGCGGGAGCGGGCCCCAGGACCGCAGGCGCTCGACCAGCGGGTAGAAGGCGCCGTCGGGATCGCGGGTCTCCGTGATGCCGTCCGTGTAGAGCAGGAGCTGGTCACCGGGCCGGAAGTCGTAGACGTCGACGTGATACGGGTCGTCGACCAGCATGCCGAGGTTCAGCGGCGGAGCCGACTGCCCTCGGTCCAGTTCCCGCACCTCGCCACTGCGGATGAGGAGCGGCGGCGGGTGGCCACAGTTGACGATGCGGACGAGATGACCGGCGGCGGGGATCTCGGCGAAGACGGCCGTGACGAACCGTTCGCCCAGCTCGCTTCCGCCGAGCAGCATCGCCCTGCGGTCCATGCTCGTCTCCACCCGGTCCGCCAGGGCGGCCAGATCGGGTTCGTCGTGCGCCGCCTCGCGGAACGCGCCGAGCAGGGTGGCGGCGGTCTCGACCGCGAGCAGACCCTTGCCGCGGACGTCGCCGATGAGCAGCCGGATCCCGTGCGCGGTGGGGACGGCCTCGTAGAGGTCGCCGCCGATCCGCGCCTCCGCGGCGGCGGAGAGGTAGAGACTCTCCAGGAGGAGGTTGCCGATCCGGTGCGGGACCGGTCTGAGCAGGACGCGCTGCGCGATCTCGGCCACGAAGCGTACGTCGGCGAGCGTGCGCTCACGGCGGGTCCGGTGGGCGGCCAGGATCGCGCCGAGGGCGCCCACCAGGGCGGTGCAGAAGTACGAGGCCACGTAGTGGCGGTCCCACAGGTAGCCGACGGACCGGCCCGCACAGCAAGGGGTGCCGGCCAGGACCCCTTCGAAGGCGACGGCGAAGAGCGTGGCGCCGGCGACCACGAGGGGCCCGTGGGCGAAGGCGGCCACCAGCGGCAGGGCGATCAGCACGAAGCTGACCGGCCAGTCCACGGGCGTGAGGGGTTCGAGCACCAGAAGGCCCACGACGAACAGGACCGGAAGCCAGCGCATCCACGCCACGGGCGCGGGCAGCTGGGTCCGTACGGCCATGCCGGCCTCGGGCACCCGGCTGGCGCGTCGGTGACTCACCCGTCACCCCTGCACGCGCCCGCCGTCGCAGCCGCCGGGGCGGCCCGGGAAGCGTGCCGTGCCGGTGGACGACATGCCTGACGGTTCGGCTTACGCGGCCTTCGCACACCGGACTCCTGATCGCACGACCCCTGCAAGAGGTCCAGCCTCCTGCGCCGCGTCCCGGCACACCGGTGATTGCTCCACCTGGCGGCATGTTCCGGGGGCCGGGGTCGTGGGGGCGGTGCGGTGTCCACCGTGGCCACGGCAACACCCCACCGCCCGCGACGACTTCGAGTCAGGCCCTGGTCAGGCCTCCCGCCCCACGGACGTGAACGACATGTCCGGGTAGCGGTCGCCCGCCACCCGGCCGGCGATCGGCTCCAGTAGGGCCAGCTCGTCGGTGGTCAGCACGATCCGGGTGGCCGCGGTGTTCTCGAGGAGGCGGCTGCGCTTGCGGGTCCCCGGGATCGGTATCACGGTCAGGCCGTGCACCTGGGCCCGCTGGTGCACCCAGGCGAGGGCGATCTGCGCCGTGGTGGCGCCATGGTCGGCCGCGATCTTGCGCAGGGGCTCCAGGAGAGCGGCGTTCGCCTTGGCGTTGTCGCCGCTGAAGCGCGGCTGGAACTGCCGGAAGTCGCTGCTGGAGAGCTCCGTGCTCGCGTCGGCGAAGGCGCCGGCCAGAAAGCCCCGGCCCAGCGGCGAGTACGGCACGAACGCGACCCCCAGCTCGGTGGCCGCGCCCACCGCGCTGCGCTCGACGTCCCGGCTGAACACCGACCACTCCGACTGCAGGGCGGTGATCGGGTGCACGGCGTGTGCCTCGCGCAGCTCGGCGCCGGTGACCTCGCTCAGGCCGAGGTGCTTGACCTTGCCCTCCCGCACCAGTTCCGCCATGGCGCCGACGGACTCGGCGAGCGGGACGGCGGGGTCGCGCCGGTGCATGTAGTAGAGGTCGATGACCTCGACGTTCAGGCGGCGCAGGCTCGCCTCGACCGCGTTCTTCAGGTAGGCGGGCTCGTTGCGGATACCGCGGTGGAGCGGGTCGTTCGCACGGCGCTCGATGCCGAACTTGGTGGCGAGCGTGATCTCGTCGCGGTGCGCGGCGACGAACGGCGCGAGGAACTCCTCGTTGGCGCCGGTGCCGTAGACATCGGCGGTGTCGATGAGGGTGACGCCGGCCTCGAGGGTGGCCTCCAGGGTGTCGCGGGCCGCCGCGACGTCCGTCTCTCCGTAGGCGTTGGTGATGCCCATGGCGCCGAAGCCCTGGACGCCGACCAGGGGGCCGCCGGTGCCCAGCTCGATCTTGCGGATCTGTTCGATGGCGTGGCTCATGCCGGCCACGCTAGATCGTTCGAGTGTGCTCGAAGCAAGTGCGTTCCGCGCCAGGCTTCCTGGATCGGTCGACGTGGCGGGGGTATAGTATTCATCGACCGATGAATTACTGCTCTCCTCTCGTGAAGGGCAGGGGCTGCAATGGAGCAGACCACGTGCTGTGTGGTGGGAGGCGGTCCTGCGGGCATGGTGCTCGCGCTGCTGCTGGCCCGGGCCGGCGTCGCGGTGACGGTCCTGGAGAAGCACGGCGACTTCCTGCGCGACTTCCGCGGCGACACCGTCCACCCCTCCACGCTGGCCCTCCTGGACGACCTGGGGCTGGCCGAACGCTTCGCCGAGCTGCCGCAGCGCCGGGTGAACACCGTCCAGCTGCCGGTCGGAGCCGGCCGCTCGACGGTCACCGTCGCGGACCTCACGGTGCTGCGCGGGCCCTACAACTACGTGGCGATGGTGCCCCAGTGGGACCTCTTGGACCTCCTCGCGGACGAAGCCCGGCGCGAGCCGTCCTTCCAGCTGAGGATGAACACCGAAGCGACCTCCTTCCTGATCGAGTCGGGACGGGTGACCGGGGTGCGCTACCGCACCGCCGACGGCCGCACCGGCGAGCTGCGCGCCCTCCTCACCGTCGCCTGCGACGGCCGCGGATCACTGGCGCGCTCCCGGCCGGAACTGGGACTGCGCAGCTTCACCTGCCCGATGGACGCCTGGTGGTTCCGCCTGCCGCGGCATCAGGGCGACCCGCGGGGACTCGTCGGCGGCGCCGGGGACCGCTTCCTGACCGCGATGATCGACCGCGGCGACTACTGGCAGTGCGCCGGACTCATTCCGAAGGGCACCGACGCGCAACGCCGTGCCGCGGGCCTGGACCGGTTCCTGGCCCAGTTCACCGCGGCCGTCCCGTGGATCGCCGACCGCTCGCACGCCCTGCGCTCGTGGGACGAGGTCAAGCTCCTGGACGTACGCCTGGACCGCCTGCGCCGCTGGCACCGTCCGGGGCTGCTGTGCATCGGCGACGCCGCGCACGCGATGTCCCCGGTCTTCGGCATCGGCATCAACCTCGCGGTCCAGGACGCCGTGGCCGCCGCCCGCTATCTGACCGGGCCACTGCGCAGCGGGACCGTGGGCCTGCGCGACGTACGCGGTGTGCAGCGGCGGCGCCTTCCGACCACGGTCGTCACCCAGGCGCTCCAGCGCACGGCCCACGCCCTCTTCATCGCTCCCGTCCTGCAGGGCCGTCCGCCTCTCGGCAGCGCGGACCGGGCCCAGCGCCTCGCACGCCTGGTCGCCGGGTCACGATGGATCCGGCGCCTGCCCGCGTACTTCATCGGCTACGGCGCACTTCGGGAACGTCCTCCTGAGGTGGCCGTCCGTTAGAGGGCGTTTTGCTCCA
>NZ_MCGQ01000046.1 GCF_002242805.1 Streptomyces diastatochromogenes
CTGGCAGCCGCGGCCGCGGCGCCCGCCGACAAGCGCCCCGCCCTCTATCAGGACGTCATGCGGTTCGTCGTGGACCAGGCTTGGTTCGTGTCCGTCCTTCGCATGGACGGTCTCTACGCCTACAACTCCAAGAAGCTGACCGGTTTCATGGCCGGCCCGAGTTACCTACCCGACCTTGCCTGGAACGTCGCTCCTCAGTAGAAGTCGCATTCCGCGTAGGCCACCTCCGCCCAGATCGTCTTGCCCGTGCCGGTATGGCGGCTGCCCCACCGCCGGGCGAGCTGGGCGACGATGAACAGGCCACGGCCTCCTTCGTCGAAGGTGCGGGCGCGACGCAGATGAGGCGCGGCGCTGCTGGCATCGCTCACTTCGCAGATGAGGCCGTCGTCGCCCCGAATCAACCGCAGGTGACACGGGGGATGGGCGTAACGGATGGCGTTCGTGACCAGTTCGCTGACGATGAGCTCGACGGCGAAAGCGAGTTCGTCGAGATGCCAGCTGTTCAGAGCGGTGCCGACGAGCTCGCGGACATGAGCGACCGTCGCGGGATCGGTCGACAGTTCCCAAGTGGCGACATGATCGGCTCCAAGGGCGTGCGTCCGCGCCAGCAGCAGGGCGGCGTCGTCGTTCCTGTGGCCGGGAAGCAGAGCCTGAGTGACCTTGTCACAGGTTTCCTCCAGGGGAAGCCTGTGGCTGGCGAGAACCTCGCGAAGCCGCGTGGATCCGTTTTCGGCAAGGTCGTGGCCATTGCCGAGGAGACCGTCGGTGTAAAAGGCGAGAACACTGCCTTCCGGTACTTCGAAATCGGCGACCTCGAACGGCAGGCCGCCCACTCCGAGGGGCGGTCCGACCGGAACGTCCAGTACCTCTACCGAGCCGTCGGGCGCGACCACCATCGGCTCCGGGTGCCCGGCGCGGGCGATGGAGCAGAGGCGGGTGACGGGGTCGTAGACGGCGTACAGGCAGGTCGCCCCCACCTCGCCCACGTCCTCACCGGGCGCCGGGCGCGTGTCGCTCGCTGTCTTCTCGCGGTCGAGTCGCAACACGAGATCGTCGAGTTGGGTGAGCAGCTCGTCGGGGGCCAGGTCGACGTCGGCCAGGGTACGCACGGCGGTGCAGAGCCGTCCCATGGTGGCGGACGCCTGGATGCCACGGCCGGCGACGTCACCGACCACAAGAGCGACACGCGCTCCCGAGAGCGGGATGACGTCGAACCAGTCGCCGCCGATGCCCGCCTCCGCATCGGCCGGCAGGTAGCGGGACGCGACCTCCACCGCGGGGTGGCGCAGCGCGCGACCCGGCAGAAGGCTGCTCTGCAGGGCGAGCGCGATCTCCCGCTCACGGGCATACCGGCGGGCGTTGTCGATGTGCACCGCTGCCCTGGCAGCGAGGTCTTCGGCCAGCCGCAGGTCTTGGTCGTCGAAGGGGTCCGGTGTCCGGTGACGGTAGAAGACGGCGATGCCCAGGGGGACACCCCGAGCCCGGAGGGGGACCGACATCAGGGAATGGATCTTGTGATCCCGGATGCGCTCCGCGCGTTCCGGACTGCCGGCAGCCCACGCGGCAGCGGTCGCCTCATCGACGTCATGCCGTGCGGCGCGGCCCGTAGCCAGCGCGCGGCCCGGTGGCGAGTCCTCATGGTAGGAATGCGTCCCGCCCATGGGGACCACCGCTTCCGGGCAACCGGGCAGCACCGAGCGCTGGGCAGCGCGGCGCAGAGCAGGGCGCAGCGAGGTGCCCGCGGTATCCGTGTCCGGGTAGACGCCCGAGCCCAGAAGTGCGCTTTCGAGCAGGTCGACGGCGACGAAGTCGGCGAAGTGCTCCGAGCCGACCTGGGCCAGCTCATCCGCGGTGCGAGCCAGGTCGAGCGTCGTACCGATGCGCATCCCCGCTTCGTTGAGGACGGCCAGCCTTTGGCGGGCGCGGAACTGCTCGGTGATGTCGGCTGCCGCTTGCGACAGAGCGCAGACCCGACCGTAAGGATCCTTGACCGGGTACAGCGTCAGCAGCCACGCGTGGGGTCGGGCCTCACCAGGAGTCCGCAGGTGCGCTTCCAACCGCACGGTCTCGCCGCGTTCCCACACCCGCTCCGCCGCCTCGGCGATGCCTTCCAGCCCCGGCATCGGCTCTCCAGGCCCCGAGTGGCCGATGCGCACTCCAAGAAGCTCCTCAGCGGGCTTTCCCATGGCAACCGTCACCGCGGCGTTCACCGCGAAGCAGGCCCCCTGCCGGTCGAAGAGTGCCAAGGTCAGCGGAAGCTGTTCCAATGCCCACCGCTTGATCTCCGAGGCGTCCGGCCCGGAGCCGCCCGTCAAACCCGCGTCCCCCGGTGACACGGGTGCCGTCGCCGTGAAGAACCACTGCGCCGTCCCCGCTGCGTCGAGCAGTGGATGAGCGTGAAGCCGGACAGGCAGACGTCGACCGTCGCGGTGACGTACGGTGACCACCTGGGTCCAGGCCTCATGCTCGGCGAAGCGCCGCCGTGCCGCCTTCGACAGGGACTCTCCGAGGAGAAACCGGGCATCCTGACCGATCACCTCGGCGGCGACGTACCCCAGAAGCCGCTGGGCTCCCGCGCTCCAAGCAGTGATCACGCCGTCGGCATCCATGGCAGCCGACACAGGTGGGGCGGCCGGTCGTACGCCAACGGAAGCAGCCGACACGTCGACCTCCACGCGATCGATTGACCGCCAGCTTGATGCGCGCAGGCCCCCGATTGCTTCCAGCGTGCTCCTCGCCCCAGCGCTTCTCAACCGACGATCAGCAACAGGTCGGGAGTTCCTCCATGCTGCGGACCAGAACACAGTCGCCAACCGCCACGAAAGAGAACACAACCGATGACCAGACGCCGTGGGCCCGCGAGGCGCGCGGCTGAAGCCGACGTCAGTCCTTCCGCCCGGACTAGTGCGCCGGATCAGCCAGATCGGCCACCAGCCGCTTGGCCAGTCGCTCGGAGGAAGTGGGGTTCTGGCCGGTGTACAGATTGCGGTCGACCACCACGAACGGGAGCAGCGGCAGGCGTGCCTTGACGTAGTCCGCACCGCCCTCGCGCAGGCGGTCCTCGAGGAACCAGGGAGCCTTGCGGCCGAAGCTGTTGAGCTTTTCCTCGGTGTTGGAGAGGCCGGTCATCCGGTATCCGGCGAACGGCCAGGTCCCGTCCTCGTTCTTGGCCGCCAGTGTGGCGGCCGGCGCGTGGCACAGGAGTGCCAACGGCTTGCCGGAGCGCAGTACCCGGGTGAGCAGTGCGCCCGAGACCGGGTCGTAGGCCAGATCCTCCATCGGACCGTGTCCACCGGGGTAGAACACCAAGTCGAACTGGTCCGGGTCGATGTTCTCCAGTCCCTCGGGGCTGTTCAGCCGGCTCTGGATCGAGTCCAGGTACCTGGCGACCTCGCGCAGCTTGGACGGGCGGCCCGCGGTGCGGGACATGCTGAGCCGGTCCAGTGTCGGGGCCTTCCCGCCCGGGGTGGCGATCGTGACGTCCCACCCTGCCTCGCTGAAGATCTTGTGCGGCATGGCCAGTTCCTCACCCCAGAACCCTGAGGGGTGCTTCGATCCGTCCTTCAGCGTCCAGTGGTCGGCTGCGGATACGACGAAAAGGACCGTGGTCATCTGCGCCTCTCTCTCCTGTGGTGGTGACGGATCCCAGCGGCCCGAGTCGGCGGGACGTGACGTCACGGGGCGGTGATCGGCTCGGGGATCCGCTGTGAAGGCCGACCGGTCGAGCGATGTGTACGTTGCTTACATGAGCCTATGGGGCAATGCAGGCAGTGTCAACATTCCTTCCTGTCCGGGGGTGAGTCCGCCCGGCCTCGTCACGCCTACGCGAGATTGTTGACGGTGCTTACATCGGTGGCTACCCTCATGTAATCACCGTAAACATTCGAGCCAGGGAGCCTCGTCCATGCCCTCGCCCCAGCAGGAAACAGTCACGGTCGACCTCGGTGGCCGTACGGTCACGGTCCCCAAGGGCGGCCTGTACGACCGCTACCGGATGGATACCGATCTGGAAGAAGTCGCCCGCGATCCCCGGGTCAGCAGCGTGGACTTCTTCCGGCGGCTGCCCAAGACCAAGGTCGACTCTCCGGCGCAAGAAGATCCTGCTGCGCTTCCACGACCTGGTCCTCGCCCGCCAGGACGAGGCGCTGGACCTGATGCAGGCCGAGAACGGCAAGACACGCCGCGACGCGCTCCTCGAGGTGGTCGACATCGCGATCACCTCCCGCTACTACGCGCGCAACGCCGCCAGGTATCTGGGGCCCGAGCGCCGGCGCGGCGCGATCCCGGTGCTGACCCACACCACCGAGCTGCGCCACCCCAAGGGTGTCGTCACGGTCGTCTCCCCGTGGAACTACCCCCTGAGCATGGCTGCCGGCGACGCCATCGCGGCACTGATGGCGGGCAACGCGGTCGTACAGAAGCCCGACACCCAGACGGCGCTCACCGCGCTGTGGTCACTGGACCTGATGCAGGAGGCCGGCCTGCCCGCGGGCGTCTGGCAGATGGTGGTCGGGCGGGGCAGCTCCATCGGCGGCGCGCTGATGGACAACGCCGACTACATGATGTTCACCGGCTCCATCGCCAGTGGACGCAAGATCGCGAGCGATGCCGGGCGTCGCCTCATCGGCGCGTCCCTCGAACTCGGCGGCAAGAACGCCATGATCGTCCTGGACGACGCGGACATCGAGAAAGCCGCCGACGGCGCCGTCGCGGCGTGCTTCCCCTCGGCCGGCCAGCTCTGCGTCTCCATCGAGCGGCTGTACGTGGCCGAGTCGATCCGTGACCGGTTCGTCGACGCGTTCGTCGCGCGCACCAAGCAGCTCAAGATCGGCGCCGCATACGACTACAGCATCGATGTCGGCAGCCTCACCAACACCTCTCAGCTCCAGACCATGACCGCGCACGTCGACGACGCCGTCGCCAAGGGCGCCACCGTCCTTGCCGGCGGAAGGGCACGGCCGGACCTGGGGCCGCTGTTCTACGAGCCGACGATCCTCGCCGATGTCACCCCCGACATGACGCTTTACGAGCACGAGACCTTCGGTCCCGTTGTGTCGATCTACTCCTACCGCAGTGTCGACGAGGCGATCGCGCAGGCCAATGCCACGCCGTACGGCCTCAATGCCAGCGTCTGGTCCGGCAACGGGGCTCGCGGCCGGGCCGTCGCCGCCCGCGTGCACGCCGGCACCGTCAACGTCAACGAAGCATTCGCGGCCGCGTGGGGAAGCATCGACGCCCCGATGGGCGGCATGGGCGACTCCGGACTCGGTCGCCGCCACGGAGCCGACGGCATCCTCAAGTACACCGAGCCCCGGACCGTCGCCCACCAGCGCATCCAGGGCTTCACCCCACCGGCGGGCATCAGCCCCGAAACCTGGGCCACCCTCCTGACCGGCGCACTGAAGGTCCTCAAGGCGGTCGGCGTCCGCAGAAACGCCGAAGGCCGGACGGCGCGGTTCCGAGGGAGCCGCGCCGTCGACGCGCAGAGGGGGCCGTCCAGGTGTGGGCCTGCCACCGGAAGGGCCCCAGGTGGTCGCGGCAAGCGACGAGCATCTGGGGCCCTTCCGGCGGCACGCTTACGCGGCGCCCTGTGATGCGGACAACCAGGCGCGGTAACGGCGCAGGGCCCGTCGCTGCTTTCGCCGCTCGGAGATGAGGGCGAACGCCGGGTGGGTGCCCGGCGTGGGGCGGCTGCCGCGGGCGATGCGGCGCATCTGGTGGCGGACCTGTGCCATGCCGGCGGCAGCGGCGAGGGCCTTGTCGGACCAGGTGACCGGCCGCAGCTGCTCGTCGGCCTCACGTCCCTGGCGCCAGCGGGCGGGCAGGTCCGGGGTTACGGCGAGGGCCGTGCCCATCCCGATGATCGCCACGCCACTGTCGAGGACCCTCTCGGCGGTGTTGCGCTGGGTGATGCCGCCGGTGAGCATCAGCGGCAGCGGGCTGGTCTTGACCAGGTCTTTCGCCAGGTCGAGGAAGTACGCCTCGCGGGCCTGCGTGCGTGCGTCGGCGGGGCGCCCAGACATCGCCGGGCTCTCATAGCTGCCGCCGGACAGTTCGACCAGGTCGACGCCGAGCGGTTCGAGCATCGCGATCACCTGGCGTGCGTCGGCGGCGTCGAACCCGCCACGCTGGAAGTCGGCGGAGTTGAGCTTCACCGCGACCGCGAAGGAGGGGGAGACGGCGGCGCGCACGGCGCGGACGACGTCCAGCAGCATCCGGGCCCGGTTCTCCAGCGATCCGCCCCACCGGTCGGTGCGCTTGTTGACCAGGGGGGACAGGAACTGCGACAGCAGGTAGCCATGCGCGGCGTGGACCTCCACGCCGTCGAAGCCCGCCTGCTCGGCGCGCTGGGCCGTGACGGCGTACCGGGTCACGGTGGCCTGGATCTGCTCGGGGGTCATGGCGACGGGCTTGCCGAAGCGGCTGCTGTGCTTGCCCAGGTCGACGGCGACCGCGGACGGGCCCCACACGACGCCGGGCATGTCGGATCCGATCTGGCGGCCGGGGTGGTTGATCTGCATCCAGATCGCCCCGCCGCCGGACTTGCCGGCCTTGGCCCACTCGATGAACGGCTCCAGCGGCGCGGCCTCGTCGAGCACCACGCCGGCGGGGCCGGTCAGCGCCTCGGCGTGGACCATGACGTTGCCGGTGATCAGCAGTCCGGTGCCGCCGGCGGCCCAATGCCGGTACAGCCCGAACAACTCCTCGTCCGGGAGCTGGCCGTCGCCGGCCATGTTCTCCTCCATGGCCGCCTTGGCGATCCGGTTGTTCAGCACATGCCCGGAGCGCAGAGGCAACGGCGAGAACAGCTCGCTGGTCATCCGAGTTCCCCTCTCAGTCTCAATCGCTTACGATGTATGCAGCGTTCACATTAAGGCAGCTATGTAAGCGACGTAAACATGAGGGAGCGTGACCTATGTCGCAAGCGGGCGGCACCTATCACCACGGCGATCTGCGCGCCGCCTGTCTGCGTGCCGCGCGGGAACTGCTGGAGGAGGACGGCAGCGCCGGGCTGTCCC
This sequence comes from Streptomyces diastatochromogenes, assembly GCF_002242805.1. GTDB lineage: Bacteria > Actinomycetota > Actinomycetes > Streptomycetales > Streptomycetaceae > Streptomyces > Streptomyces diastatochromogenes. Next base: position 7,020 of record NZ_MCGQ01000046.1, read on the forward strand.
TGCGGGCGGTGGCACGGCGGGCCGGCGTGTCGGCGACCGCTCCCTACCGCCACTACGCGGACCGTGACGCGCTGGTCTCCGCGGTCGCCGCGCAGGGCTACCGCGAACTCGCCGCATATCTGGCCGCGGCGCATCCCTCACCCACGACTCCCGATGAGCTCGCGGCGGTCGCCGTCGCCTACGTCCGCTTCGCGCTCGAGCGTCCGGCCCTGTTCCGGGTGATGTTCGCGGAGCCCTGCGATCCGAACAGCGAGGAACGGGTTGCCGCGACCACCGCGATCTCGGAATACGTCCGAGGCATCGTCCGTGGCGCCTTCCCCGGCGCCGACACGGAGGCGCTGTCGACCACGGTATGGGCCCTCGTCCACGGCCTGGCGTTCCTGCACCTCGACGGCAAGCTCGACACCTCCACCCCCGACGTGGTTGCGGACCAGGTCCGCACCGCCGTCCATGCACTGTTCACCGCCCCTGCGGCGCTGCCACGGGCGAGGGCATAGCGGGTTGCGTGCCATCGGCACGGGTCGGCGAGCAGCCGGACAGGGGCTGCGATCCGACTCCAGCCCTGCGCACCGATCATTTCGGTGGGCGGATGTGCAGAGTGATCATCGGTGCCGCGAACGAGATCATCATGTGGCGGCGGCCGACCGGGCGCCCGGTCGACATGCGCTGCCTCGACGACGACTTCGTCGAGACAATCCAAGGAATGACCTGCCATCAGGCGAGACGCACTGTATGTTGCTCTGCCCCGCGCCCGACGTCTCACGGTCGCCGTCTGCGGGACCGGTCATCTGTTGACGCCGAACCCCTCAGCTCGGGGACAGCTTCAAGCGGATGTGTTGGCCTGCCCAGCGCTACGGCGAGGTGGGCACCTGCGGGGAGCGAAGCACGAGCAGGGTGATCTCGCTGGGGGCGAAGACGCGGAACGGCGGGCCCCAGAAGCCGGTGCCGCGGCTGGTGTACAGGAGGGTGCGGGGGCCGTGGTGGCTGAGGCCGGCGAGGGCGGGCTGGTCGATGCGGACCAGGTGGTGGAAGGGCCAGATCTGGCCGCCGTGGGTGTGGCCGGAGAGTTGGAGGTCGATGCCGGCGGCTGCCGCCCGGTCGATGAACTTGGGCTGGTGTGCCAGGAGCAGGACGGGCAGGTCGGGGTCGGCGCCGTTCAAGGCTCCGGCGAGGTGGGCGCGGTGGCCTGCCAGGCCGGAGGACTCGGCGGTGACGTCATCCACGCCGGCGACCACGAGGGTGTCGCCTCCGCGTTCGAGCAGCAGATGGCGGTTGCGCAGCGGCTCCCAGCCCAGCTCGTCCATCAGGTCGACCCAGCCCTGGGCCTCGCTGTAGTACTCGTGGTTGCCGGTGACGTATACCCGGGCCCGGGTGGCCCGCACGGTTCCGAGCGGGGCGGCCTGAGCGCGGCGGCGTTCGGCCGTGCCGTCCGCGATGTCGCCGGTGTGGCAGACCAGGTCGGCTTCCAGGGTGTTCACCGTCTCGCACACCCGTGCCGACCAGCGGGCGCGATCGAGTGGGCCGTAGTGGGTGTCGGTGATGAGGACGACGCGGATGCCGTCCAACCCGGCACCCAGCCGTGGGAGTTGCACGTCGAGTCGGCGCACGCGTGGCACGCGGCGGGCCTCGGCGTACCCCCAGGCGAGCAGCACGGCGGTAACGCCGAGGACGGCCCAAGTGACGGTTCGGGCCCGGTCCTGACTCTCGCCGACGCCGGCCACGGTCAGGGCGAGCCGCAAGAAGACGCCGAGCAGAACGGACCAGGTGAACAGAACCCAGCTCGTGCCCAGCAGGGTGTCACCGACGATCGCCGCCCGGTCCTGCTGACGCCGGCCGTGGCCGCGCACCATCGCGAGCGGCATACCGATGAGGCCGAGGACGAACAGGGCGGTGCCGACCAGCGTGACGGGCAGCGGCCAGTGCTGCCCGCTGTGCAGGAGCACCCAGCAGGGCACAGCCCACAGCAGGACGGGGGCGATCAGCGGGATGTAGCGCATCAGGCGGTGCAGTCGGCTCTGCCGTGGTGCTTGCGCTTCGCTGTCGACGGGTCGGGTGTTGCTGGTGTCGGTCACGCTTCCCCTCCCTGACCAGGCTGCCGTCTCGCGCACTGTATCCGGTCGCCCTCGGGCCGGCCGGACCGGCGTTCATGGGCGCGGCCCCCTTGGAGCGAAGCGGTCTCCGCGGGATGGCAAGACTCCGCCGCGGACACCTCCCTTGGCGCCCCTGACCTGCAGAAAGCTGGCAGGGAGCCGTCTTCCAGGAGTCCAAGGTGCTGCGTACTCTGTTCAAGTCCAAGATCTAGCATCTGAGCATTTGCGCAGGTCAGAGGCATGATCAGGCCGTTCCAGTCAGCAAAAGGTCAGCATCGGGTGGGGAAGCGTCCCGGCTTGCTGACCTGGTGACCGCCGCAGCGGGTCCTGGGCGCAGATGCCTGGCTCCCGTCCGAAAGAACTGCGGTTGTGCCAGGCCGACCCGATGCCCACACCCGTACACGATCCGTTTCCGCAACGGTCTGGGGAAGCAACTCGAAGAGGGCGGCTTCGACACGCAGGACGACGCGATCGAACGCCTCACGCAGATCTACGCGGAGAAGAAGCGCACGGCGCCGTCTGTCGCGGAAGCGCGCCGGGAGCTGGGACAGAAGACGATCGCGGAATACGCGAAGCAGTGGCGGCCCCGGCAGCGCCGGATGACCGAATACTGCGCACTCTCAAGGCGATTCTGCGGGATGCCTACGACAAGGGGGCGATGGCGGATGACCCGGTCAAGGGAGTGCAGGAGCCGGAGTACGTTCGCCAGAGGGTGGTCATTCCGGACCTGGCCTATGTGAAGCAGGCTTTGGCTGTCGCCGGTGATGAGCTTGCTCTGGAGATCGTGATGATGGCGGGGTGTGGACTGCGCAACGGCGAAGTCTGGAGAAGCACGGCACGACCGAGGAGGGGTGTCCGCCGCGGGGACCGAGCGGGTACTACACGGAGCCGATGGAACGCCGGCGCGTTCGTGCACTCTTCGAGAAGCTGCCCGTAGTGGATGGGATGGGGATGTACGGCTTCCGGCACTACTTCGCCTCCAACGCGCTGGGCATCCCGATCACCGACGTGGCCGAGTGAATGGGGCACAATTCGATCGAGGAGACCTACCGCACCTACGCGCGTCCTGGACGCCGGCCTGTGGGACGCGGCCTGAGGCCGCAGTGAAGCCTGCCAGGGCTAACACCCCGGCTCAAAGAGCGTGATGGACTCCGAGATCCGGAAGAGCCAGGGACCCGGGGTGGTGGTCGTCCGCTGAGTGAGCGAACCGTACTCGGTGACCGAGGTCGTCGCCGGCGGCCGGCAGCTGTCCGGCTTCGAGGCGCCCAAGGGCACCACGGCCGTGCCCGCCTCGCCCGCCGGCACCGTCAGCGACGTCCTGCGAGACGTCGTTGGGCTTGTACCACCACCGGGCCTTGGCTCGTGGAGTCGCCGACCGCCACGGGGCAGTCGTCTGAGGCTGCAACTGCGGCTCAATCCCTCACAGGGCGGAACGCAGCCGACGGTCATGGTGACCTGGAGGATGAGCGCCGGGACTTCTGGCGTCGCCCTGGCGAACACCGACAGCGCAGCCGGCGTTGGGCGGCGTGTTCCCCGGCGCGAGCGTTCACCGGCGGGGCAGGCCGGGGACGCCGTGTTCGCGCAGGGGGCCGACCTGCCAGCCGCGTTCCTGGCAGGTGTCCAGGATGCGGGGCAGCGCGGCGAGGGTGATGCGCCAGGAGCCGGTGGCGGAGGTGCAGTCGGAGTCGTGCAGCAGGATGGTCCCGCCACCGCGCAGGTCCGTCAGGACGGTGTGCTCGACGGAGTGTGGGGTGGCCCGCCTGCGCCAGTCCTCGCCCCAGCAGGTCCACAGCACGGGGGTCAGGCCGAGGCGGCGGCAGGCCAGATGGGCGCCGGTGCTCATCACTCCGTACGGTGGCCGGAAGAGCACGGGTGGCCTGCCGGTGACGTCGGCCACGGCGTCGCGTGCGCGGGCGAGGTCCTCGTAGGCGGCGCGGGGACCGCGGAGCAGCAGCGGGCGATGGTGCCAGCCGTGGACGGCGATCTCGTGCCCGGCCGCAGCCGTCTCCTCGGCCAGCCCCGGTGAGCCGGCCAGCATGGAACCGAGCAGGAAAAAGGTGGCCCGCAGCCCGCGAGCGTCGAGGAAGTCGAGGAAGCGCGGGGTGGACAGGCGGTCGGGACCGTCGTCGAAGGTGAGCGCGACGTGATCTGGCCGGCCCTGGCCGGCCAGGCGCGGCATGGCCGCATTGCGCAGCGGCCCGAACGTGGAGATCACGGGTGCCGCGTGCAAAGCCGCGAGCGCGGGCACCGCCGCGGCCGAGGCGAGCGCCGTGGCACGGGCGAGACGGGCCGGGGTCATCGTCCGTCTCCGTCCAGGTAATGGGCGACGGCGGTGAAACGGGCGGGCGTCTCGTTGTAGGCGCACGCCAGCGGGGCGGCGACGCCCAGACAGGCCGTGGTCGCCACGGCGACGGCCGTCAGGGCGATGCGCCGTCGGCCGGCGAAGCGCCTCACCGCGGGCTTTACGTCCGGCGCGGGGGTTTTGGCAGCGATGGAGGTCACGGGTCCGGGAGCCAGGCGGTGCAGGTCAAGTCCCACCGCACGCTGCGCCCGACCGCGCGGCCCGCGGAGGAGCTCGGCCAGCACCGGGCCGAGGTCCGCCGGGTCGCGGATCCAGGCCGCCAGGCCCGCCTCGTCCAAGGCGTCCGCGTTGGTCTGGCCGTGACCGGGGATACAGCGGTAACTGGCCACCGGCAGCCCGGCGGCGAACGCCTCCAGCGAGGTCAGTCCGCCCGCGTTCTGCACCAGGACGTCGCAGGCGTGCATCAGCCCGGGCATGTCGTCCACCCAGCCGAAAGTGTGCTGGATGCCGTCCCCGCGCAACTTTTCCACGAGGGACTTGTTGCGTCCGCACACCACTACGGGCACCGCGACCCCGGTCTCCCGTATCTCGGCGGCGACCCGTCGCACCGGTCCGACGCCCCACGACCCGGCGACCAGCAGGGCCAGGGGCGCGTCCGCGGGCAGGGCGAACCGCTCGCGGGCGGCAATCCGCTGCCCGTCGGTGGCGGGGGTGAAGCGTGCATCGGTGACCGGACCGACGACGGTGACGGCGGCCGCGCCCTGCACGTGGGCCTGAGCCGCCGGCACCGGGTGCACGGCGAGGTGGGCGTCGATGCCGGGGGCAACCCAGAGGGTGTGGACGGAGAAGTCGGTGAGGTAGGTGAAGGCCGGCACCGTCAGCTTGCCGCGCCGGCGCAGTGCGCCGAGGACCTGGCTGGCGCCGGGGTAGGTCGAGACGACCGCGCGGATGTCCGGCGCGAGCGCCCGCAGGGTGCGCCGCTCGGCTGCGCGGAACAGCGCCCGCCACACCGCACCGGGGCGTGCGGCCCGGTCGGTGGCCGCGTACAGGCGTTGGTAGCCGTCCGGCATCCAGGTCAGCATGCGGTGGTAAGTACCGCGCAGCAGCCGGCCCGTACCGGTGGGCAGCAGTTCGAGGAAGTCGTGCCGGTCCACCAGGTACGCGTGCTCGGCCAGCCGCTCGGCCAGCCCCGCGGCCGCACCGTCGTGTCCCGCACCGACACCGGCCGAGATGATCGCGATCCGCCCGGCACCGCCCTGCGGCGGTGCGGCGGACGGCGAGGGTGCCGACTCCGGCACCAGGTCGTCACGGTGGACCACGGTGGATCGCCTCCTGATGGGCTACGGGGCACGCCGGGCATGCCCCGGCCCAGACGGCGCTGCGGGCAGGCCGAGGCCGCGCCTGTGCGCGGGCCAGGGCCACGACTCGACCGCTGTGGTGCCGAGAAGGGAAACTACTACATGATGTAGAACTTAGGGAATGATCGCCGCAGGCGGGGATGGCGACCCGGACGTCGGCGCCCCGGTCGATGCCGGTCAAGCTACTACGAGATGTAGAGGCAGTGGTGGTGCACCGAGGGGAGGGGCGTCGATGGCGTCAGGGCTCGTGACCATCGCGGCAGCGCTGGATCCACAGGCGATGCTGACGAGGTTCGGGGCGTGGGCCGTACTGGTCGTGGTCTTCGCGGAGACCGCCCTGCCTGCGGTGGGCGTCTTCCTGCCCGGTGACACCCTGCTGCTGCCGGCGGGACTGGCGTGCTCGCTCAGTACGCCGGGCGCGGCCCGGCTGTCACTGGCCTTGGTGCTCATTTGCGCAGGCGTGGGGGCGCTCGCCGGCGCACAGACCGGATTCTGGCTGGGGCGGCGCGGCGGCCGGGCGATGCGGCTGTGCCGCCCGGGGGGTCGGGGCGAGGCCCGGACGAGGCGGTCCGAGGCGCTGTTCGTGCGCTACGGGCCCCGGCGGGCGGTAGTGCTGGGGCGGTTCGTCCCGGTGGTGCGCACCCTGGTCCACCCGGCGGCCGGCCTGCTGGGCATGCCGACCTCGTCGTTCACCCTGTGGCAGTCCCTGGCCGGCATCGTGTGGTCGCAGTCGCTGGTGCTTGTCGGCTACGCGCTCGGCGAGAGCGGCCGGCATGGGATGGCATGCCTGACGCCTGCCATCGGCGCTGCGGTCGCCGCCGGGTTGATGCCTCCTGCCGTCGAGTGGCTGCGCACTCGCCGGGCGCCCTCCGCCCCGGCCGAGGCGGACCGTGACGCACTCGCGGCGGACATTCGGGCCTCGTCCGTGCCCGGCTCCGGGCGGGCGCGACGTCGGTGACCGGATGGCTTCCCGGGCGGTGAATTCACGTCGCCGAACAGGCAGGCCGGTAGTCGCCTTGCGGGTTCGGGTGAGCCTGGCACACCGCGTGGGCTTCGTCCCGTTCGCCGCCCCTCGGCCCCCCGCCGGGACCAATCCGACCTGGCGGAAGCGATGTCGCTCCCGCCCGGGGCGACCCGTCAGATGCCGGTCTCCCGCGGCCACCGCCGGGCAGGTGGCCCCGACCTCGGCAGCACCGCGCGGCGGACGGCCCATCCTGCTCACATCTACAAGATGTAGTAGATTTCCCGTGTGGTCACTCTGTGGTCGTCGCCATCTCATTCACATGTCATCTCACAGGTGCGAGGCGGCTGGTGACAGAGCCCGAACCCCATAACCGCTCGCACATGCTCTCGGGGTCTTCGCCATCCTCATGATCGCGGGCCGGTGGACGCAGACTCGGCGCGGAAGGCGATCGGGATCGCGGGCACCACCGAGTCGTTGCGTACCGGCGCGGGGTCGGGCGCCGGCATCGCGCTCGCCCGTGAACCGGCCTTCTCGCTCGGCGGCGGCCGGCTCACCCTGGCGAGCCAGGCGCGGGGCACGTTCACTGTGCTCCTGCCGGTCCGCCTGGGCGACCGGGCGACAGGGGTGAGGATCGGGCCGGGCAGGTCAGAAGTGCCGCTCTCCGTGCTCCGGATGATCAGGGACGGCACGGCAGCCGTCCGGTCCGTGCCGAGGGGCATCGTCATGGTCGGTCGGCGCGGCGGCGGTGGTGGTGTCGGCATGTGCCCTGCACAGCGCCCACTGCGCGCTGTCCAGCATGCGGTCGCTGTCCGAGGTGGCGTTGGCCAGGCTCGCGCAGCACACGGCCAGCAGCAGACCGCCCGCCAGCAAGGGCAAGCTCCGGCGGGCGGGCGGCGGGGCCAGCAGGGCCCGTACCCGCTGGGGTACCACCCCGCCGGTCGCGGCCAGCGCGGCGGGACGGGACGCACCGGCGGATGCAAGGGCGGCGCGGCCCACGGCGTGGGCGACGACCGTACGGTCACCAACCCGCTCGGCGGCCTCCTCGTCGGCCCAGCGCTCCAGGACGAAATTGCCCGCGACGGCCACCGGTCGCAGCAACGGGTTCACGGCGGCCGTGAGCCGCCACACACTCTGGAAGACGTGGTGACGCCCGCGCAGATGCGCCCGCTCGTGGGCGAGCAGTGCAGCGCGCTCGGCGTCACCGAGGCGGCACAGCATTCCCCGGGAGACGACGATCCGGCCCGGTGCCCCAGGCAGTGCGAAGGCCAGCGGGACGTCGTCATCGAGTACGGCCAGCTCCGTGTCCCCGGGCAGCTCGGCGCACTCCCGCCGGGCCCGGAGCAGGTGGCGGCCCTGCCGGACGGCGGCCACGCCGAGGGAGAAGACACACACCGCGAGCACCAGGGTGCTGACGGCCGCGACCACGGCATAGACGGGGTCCTGGGAGCGCAACGCGGACACGGACCAGCGGCCCTCCTCGGCGATCTGCGGGATCTGCGCCACTCCGGTGAAAGCCAGCAGGGCGAGGGATCCCGCCCATCCGGCCGCCGTCACCAGCGCGGCGCAGGCCAGCGCCAGGGCCGCCGGGCGCGGGGGCAACCGGTGCGCCACGGGCGGTGCGAGCACGGCGAGTGCCGCCGTGACGAGGAACGGGATGTAGACGCTGATCAGCACCGGCTCACCGCTTCCCAGGCGAGCGCCTGCTCTCGGGGGGTACGTCGTCGTGCCCAGACAGCAGCTGCTGCAGCAGGTGCTCGTCCTGTTCGGACAGTTCCGAGACGAAACGGGCCAGCACCGCCTGACGGTCGGAGCCACCCGTCAGCAGAGAGTGCATGCGCTGGGCAGTGTGCGACGCCTCGTCGCGGGCCGGCTCGTAGGCGTAGCCACGGCCCTCGCGGTGCCGTACCAGCATGCCCTTGTCATGCAGCCGGGACAGGATGGTGAGTACCGTCGTGTAGGCGAGGTCGCCCGGCAGCTTTTCCCGGACTTCCCGCGCGGTCCGCGGACCGTCTGCGGCCCAGAGGGCGGCAAGTACATCGCTCTCCAGTTGGCCGCGAGCCCGTCTGCCGGATGCCTCGTGGGCTTCCTCGTCTCCTTGGCCCGTCACCTCACCGTCCGCCTTCCCTCGCCGTCATCGGGTAACAGGCTACCCGCCCATTTCCTACTTGTTGTAGGACGTGCTCTCTCGTCTTGCCCGACCGCCCGGCGATGTGTGAGATGTCGGACGATTCCCGAACGGCTACTACATCACGTAGAGGTAGGGCGTACGGTGGGGGCGCAGGAACCGGGCGGTCTTACGGTCTGTGCCGACCTTCTTGCGTCGGCCGTGCCGCGGTGACGTGGGGGAGCGGGTGCTCCCGACGAGCGTCTAGGGTTCCAGAAGATGCCTACAAGGCTGTAGTCATCCAGTTGCCTGTCCGAACTCATTCATCCGAAAGGACCCTGCCCCATGACGGCACCGAGTCCGGCGGCGTCCCAGTTGGCTGTGAACGTGCTCGACGCCCACTCCCTGCTGGCGGCCTTCGGTGTGCTGGGCGTCGCGGTGGTGATGTTCGCCGAGACAGGACTGCTGGTCGGATTCTTCCTGCCGGGCGACTCTCTGCTGTTCACCGCCGGCCTGCTGTGCACGGGGTCGGCGCAGGGGAGCCTGCATCTGTCTCTCGGCCCCTTGCTCATGGCGGCGGCGGCAGGCGCGCTGGCCGGGGCTCAGTGCGGATATCTGCTCGGGCGGAAGGCCGGCGGAGCACTGCTGGCTCGCAGCCGCTCCCCGCGACTGCACGAAGGAGCGAAGCGCGCCGAGGAACTCCTGGAGCGCTACGGGTATGCCAAGGCCGTCGTGCTGGCCCGCTTCGTGCCCGTGGTGCGCACGGTCCTCAATCCGGTGGCGGGCGCGCTGGAGGTGCCGGTACGGACGTTCACCCTGTGGCAGGTCGTCGGCGGGCTCGTGTGGAGCGTCGGCCTCACCCTCGCGGGGTACGCGCTCGGCTCGTCGATCCCGAACGTCGACCGTTACCTGCTCCCGATGGTGGCACTGATCGTCGTCGTGTCTCTGGTCCCGCTCGTCGCCGAGGTGTACCGCGGGCGCCGGGCGGCACGGTCCGAGGAGGGGCGAGGGTGATCAGCGCCCGGTCAGTGGCGGGGGCGGCGGGTGCACTGCACCGCGAACTACCAGGGCGCCCGCCAGGAAAATAGAGAACCGTCGCTGGAGCATCTGGGGTCAACCTGTGGCTTTTATTGTGGTGTGTGAGGATGATGCGGCGGTCCGTGACGTCCTCAAGCGTGCGCTCGAGCACGACGGCCATACGATCGCAGTCGCTTCCACCGCGGACAGCCTGCTGCGGCAACTTGAGCCGCTCCCGCACCTGGTCGTCCTGGATCTGGGACTCCCGGACGCTGATGGCCGGGATGTCTGCCTGGCGCTGCGGGCACGTGGCGTTGATGCCCCGGTGCTGATGCTCACCGCTCTGGACGGCATGCATCACAAGGTGGGCGGCTTCGAGGCGGGAGCCGACGACTACATGACGAAACCGTTCGACATCCCGGAGTTGCTGGTGAGGGTCCGCGCCCTGCTCCGCAGAACAACCGCGATGACCCCACCGAAAGGCGTCGTTCTCGATCCGGCGAAACATGTCGTGATCCACGGTTCGACGAGCGAGAGCCTGACGCCGACCGAGTTTCGGTTGTTGGGCAGGCTTATCGCCTCGCAGGGCGACGCGGTACGCCGCCAAGCCCTCGTTGCTGCGGGTTGGCCGCACGGCGCGCGGGTCAGTGACAACACCCTTGACTCCTTCGTCCGCCGGCTACGGACCAAACTCGGTGCGCTGGGCGTGGCCGATCGGCTGGCGACGGTCCGTGGGGTGGGCTATCGATGGGAGTGACGGGCTTCCGTGGGAGGGTCGTCGCGCTTGCGGCTCTCATCGCGACAGCGGTGGTCGCAGTGCTGGTGGTGGTCTCGCACGTGTTGCTGAGCCAGGTGACCGACGCCGACGCGAACGCTCTCGCGCATACACGTGCGGAGGCGGTGGCGGCGAACGTGGCCGTACGCGGTGGCCACGTCGTGCTGATCGAGGGCGGCAACGAAGCGCTGGACACGGTCTCGTGGGTGTATGCCGATGGGCACCTCATTGACGGGATCGTGCCGGGCAGCGTCCTCGACCGCGTCGATGCGCTTGTCGGCTCCGGACGGTCCCAGACCACCACGGTCGGCAGTGACCTTCTGTATGCCCAGCCGATCCGACTGGAAGGCCACCACGTCATGGTGGTCGTGAGGGTGGATCTGACGCCGTACGAGACGTCGGAGCAGCGCAGCCTGACGATGTCGCTCATATTGGGCGGCATCTCGATCCTGCTCGCAGGCGTCGTCGCACATCTCGTGGTGGGTCGTGCGTTGCGGGTGGTCCACACGATGGCCGCCCTCGCCGACGACTGGGGCGATCACGAACCCGGGCGCCGATTCGATCTCGGGGTTCCGCGGGATGAATTCGGAGAGCTCGGGCGAACTCTCGATCGCCTGCTTGATCGCGTGGACAACGCGCTCGCGGACGAGCGCCGGCTCACCGACGAGATCGCCCACGAGTTGCGGACGCCCCTGACGGCCCTGCGGGGCGAGGCGCAGTTGGCGCAGCTCTCCGGTCACCAGGTGGCACCGGAGTCTGTTCTGACCGAGGTCGACCGCCTGAACACGGCGATCACGACGATTCTGGGTGCCGCCCGGACAAGGATCGATGGCGGTACCCGCTGCGATCTCAGGGCGGCGGCGCGACAGGCGATCGCCGGTCGCTCCATCGAACTCGCCATCCCGACCGACGTCGACGTCGCTGTGGCAACCGAACTCGTCGTGGCTGTGCTGTCGCCCCTGTTGGAGAACGGCCTGCGGCATGCGAGTTCACGCGTCTGGGTCACGGGGCGCGTCCAGCCCCAGGGCGTCGTGATCGATGTCCTCGACGACGGCCCGGGGTTCGATCCGGCAGAGGTTGACCGGGTCTTCGAAGCGGGCGTGACCAGCGGCGACGGGCACGGGTTGGGGCTGGCGGTAGTAAGGCGTCTCGCCGCGTCCGCGGGAGTGGCAGTCCGTGCGATCGCGGATGGTCACGGTCGCGTCGAGGTGACCTTCCCCACGCCGGAGGCGATCACGTAGTCAGGTTATGTGCAGGTTGGCCGAGCCAACCTCGCCGCATGACAACGACAAGCGAAGCCCGCACGCACAGCAGTGGGCGGCTGATGCTGAACAAGGTTCCCGAGGTCACCATCTGGTTCTGGGTGATCAAGATCCTGTGCACGACCGTCGGTGAGAGCTTCGCCGACTGGATCAACATGAAGCTGGGCGTCGGCCTGGTGAACACGGCCTGGATCTTCACCGCGGTGTTCGTCGTGGTCCTGGGCGTCCAGCTGCGGCTGAAGCGGTACGTCCCGTTCCCGTACTGGCTGACCGTGGTCGTTGTCAGTGTCACGGGCACGCTCTACACCGACATCCTGACCGACCAGCTCAACGTGCCGCTGTGGATCAGCTCCGCGGTGTTCTCGGTCCTGCTCGCCGTGGTCTTCGGTGTGTGGTGGCTGCGCGAGCGCACCCTCTCGATCCACTCGGTCACGACGCTGCCGCGTGAGTCGTTCTACTGGCTCGCCGTTCTCGTCACCTTCGCGCTCGGCACCGCGACCGGTGACTGGACCCTCGAGCTCACCGGGTGGAGCCCGGGGGTCTCGGTCCTGTTGCCGCTCGGCCTCATCGCGGCGATCACGCTGTTGTGGAAGTTCGGCGCGAACCCGGTGCTGTCCTTCTGGCTCGCCTACATCCTGACCCGCCCGCTGGGCGCCAACATCGGCGACTGGCTCGGCTCCCCGAAGGTCGCTCAGCCGGGCGAGCCGACCGGTCTTGCGCTGGGCACCTTCACCACCAGCCTGATCTTCCTTGGCCTGATCCTGGCGACTGTCGTCTACCTGACGGTGACGCGCTCCGACGTGACCGAGACCTACGAGGCTTCGCACACCCCGCAGATCACCGCCAACCCGCGCAGGGAGCGCATCGCCCTGGCGGGCTTCGGCCTCCTCGCCGTCGCCACGGGGGGCCTGCTGGTCTGGGCTCACAGCCAGCCGCACGTCGGCCCGGCGCCGGAGACAGACGCCACCTCCACCGTTCAACTCGCGCCTGGTCAGGCCGTGAAGAAGTTCCCGCCCGCGAAGGTCGACGCACTCAGGAAGCTCGCATCGACCTCGCTCAAGGACGCACGGTCGGGCAACGCGACCGGGGCCCACGCCGCTGCCCAGTCCCTGCGCGATCTCTGGGATGCCGACCAAGCCTCGTTGCAGCCGCTGGACAACACCGGCTGGACGTTCCTCGACGCTCAGATGGACCAGGTGCTGAAGACCTTCGGCATCGACCACCCGAACCCGCCGATGTCGCCGGCACAGCAGGAGGCTGAACTCAATACCCTCCTCACGGACATGCGCTGACGGACCTGATCGGCGGCGCCTCGCCTGGGGCCGCCGCCGATCACGCTCTTGCGAGCACGGGATCCACGACGCAATCGTCGCCGGCGCGCCCACCTGCGACCAGGAGCTGCCTGAGCTGCTGCGCGTTCCCGACGGGCGCACGGTGCCGGCGGGATGGTCCAAGGCGGACGGCGGGGCGGCGTATGCGCACGGCAGTCAGGACCCGTTCAGGTGATCCGTGACACCGTCGGGCCTCATGGCATACGAGACATCAGAGACCGCGGCGGCCTCATCGGTCGACGCCGCGGCGTCCTCGGGCCGCCGGTCCAGCCGGAACAAAGCGCCCGAGGTCACTGTCTGCTTCTGGATCATCACGACGCTGTGCACGACGGTCGGCGAGACCGCTGCCGACCTGCTCGACGAGAAGGCCGGGCTCGGCCCGACCGTTGTGTCGGTGACGACCGCCCTGCTGGCGGTCGTCATGATCGTGCAGTTCCGCACCAGTGCCTACCGTGCCGGCGTGTACTGGCCGGTTGTCATGCTGATCAGCGTCATCGGTACGCTGGTCAGTGACGATCTCACCGACAAGGTGGGTGTGCCGCTGGAGACCAGCACCACCGTCTTCGCGATCGTCCTCGCGATCGTCTTCACGGTCTGGTACCGCCGCGAGCGGACGCTGTCCATCCACAGCATCGACACCACGGGCCGTGAGTCCGCCTACTGGCTCGCCGTCCTGTTCACGTCCGCGCTCGGAACCGCCGCCGGTGACCTGGGCTCAGAGCGGATGGACTTCGGCTACTGGCTGTCCGCGGTCCTCTGCGGCCTGGTCATCGCCGCGGTGGCCCTCGCACACTTCGGGCTTGACCTGGACGCGGTGTGGAGCTTCTGGATCGCCTACATCCTCACCCGCCCGCTCGGCGTGTCCATCGGCGACTACCTCTCCCAGCCGACCGGTGACGGAGGCGTGGGCCTGGGCACAGCCGTCACGAGCGCGCTGTTCCTCAGTGTCATCCTCGGTCTGGTCGTGTACCTGGCGGTGCCCCGGAAGGACGTCGCGCAGCCGCAGCAAACCGCGCGCCACGCCGGCTGAACAGGGACGGGGCCGGCGTCCAGGATGCATTGACGCCGCCACGTCGTTGATCGTGCTCGCCTCGTCGCGGTCGCCCAACCGGCAGCGTTCCCCCCATCGCCGGGCGAGCGCCCTGCCGTACGACCGCACAAGGAGCCCCCTTGCAGCAGTCGGCAGTCCTCACCGACCTCGACGTCCCGAGCACGACGACATCATGGTGGCACTCGTCGTCCGACTCAGGTCCCGCCGCTACAACCCGTTCTTCTCCTGGTCGGTCATCTTGTCGATCAGCATGGCCGGCACCACCATGTCGGACTTCATGAACCACGATGCCAGCGCCAAGTACCTCTCCCGTAGAGGGGGCTGGTGTGGCCGTGCGCGCCGCGTGCCGGAACGCGTGGGAGCAAGTGAGTGTCGGGTCATGGGCCTTGTGGCTTCTGCGCCGTGCATGGGGTTGGCAGCGGCGGCCAGGGGGTGGGTCCGCCGAGGAGCATGCCCACAAAGGCGCCGGACAGGGTTACCGGTCCGAACCCCGGAACCGGCTGAACGAAGGGCAGAGGTATTGGCGCGGAGGCGTCTTCTCACTCGCCTCTCACCCTGCAAGTCGTAGTGTGGGGTGTTCTCCTACGAGCTGTAGGAGGATCCGGCTCCGCGGCCGGCGCGGGACGAGGAGAGGTGCGAGATGGCGGACGGCTCGAACGCCACGACGACCAGCGCCCCACGCACCAGGCTTCCGGCGCAGTCCGCCGAGCCTCGCCGCCGGCGCGGGGAACCCTGGCTCGCGACAGTCGCAGCCGCAGGGGAGGAGCGGTCAGGGGTGCTAGGCGTTGCTCCACCCGGTGGTGCTGGAATACGAGTCCAGCAGGTCCACCACGAAGACCAGGGTCGAGCCCGCCGGGATCAACGGCGAGGGCGACTGATTGCCGTAGCCGAGACGCGGGGGAACGATGATCTCGCGCCGACCGCCGACCTTCATCCCCCTCACCCCCCGGTCCCAGCCCTTGATGACCTTGCCACTGCCCAGGGCGAACTTGAACGGCTGGCCCCGGTCCCAGGAGGCATCGAACTCCTTCCCGGACTCGAAGGTCACCCCGACATAGTGGACCCTGACCACCATGCCCGGCTTTACCTCAGCCCCGTCCCCGACGATCAGGTCCCGGATGGTCAGCTCGGTAGGAGCGTCACCCTCCGGAACGTCGACCTCGGGCTTCGTCAGTTCACTCATTGCAGCCTCATCACTCTCCGCCGGAAGCCGTCGCACGGACCAGCCCGACACATGGACACCCCATGCAGCAGATGGTCACGCTACCGAGAATGCCGCGGTGCGAGCGGGCGGACGTCCAGGGAGGCGATGTAGCCGCCGGGCCAGAGGCCGGACATCGGCCACGGGGTGAGTGCCTCGGGCAGGGTGAGGCGGTCGTCGGGTCCGCCCATGATCGCGGTGGTGTCGAGGTGGGCCAGGAACCAGGCGCGGGCCCGGACGACCGGGCGGCCGGCAATCCGTACGACGGCTTCGAGGAGCTCGATGGTCCGCCCGGGACGGACGGTCTCCACCACGATCTCGCACTCGTCGAGGGCGAGACGTCCGAGGATGTCGTAACTGATCCGTGAGAGGACCAGGCCGTCGTCGGGGCCGGCGGCCCGGTGGCGGTCGAGGGCGTGGACGACGAGCCCGCCCAGCGGGCTGAAGTGCTGCTCGTCCGTGTTCCAGGCCCCGCCCGCGTGCGTCGTCGGCTTGTAGCGGTGCTCGTCGATGGGTTCGTAGTAGTTGTCGGAGGTCAACGGGCGCTCCTCCAAGAGGCGTTCAGAGAGAGTTGAGGAGGACGACGTAGAGCGTGGTACCTGCGCCGACGCTGAGGATGGTACGGCGGCGGAAGGCCAGGTGAACGACGACAGTGGCGGCGACGGCGAGCAGCGCGTACCAGGTGCCGTGCGAGTCCTTCGTGATCGTGCCGTGCAGTGCGGTCACCGCGAGGATGGCGAGGATGCCGACCGGCATCCACACCGCCAGCCGCCGTACGACCGCCGAGTCCCGCAGCCGGCCCAGCACGGCGAAGGGGACGGCGCGCAGGGCGAGCGTGATGGTGAAGACGATCGACAGGACGGCGATCAGATAAGGGGTGCTAGGCATCGGCGGCCTTCCGGGCTGTGGCGAAGTGGCGGGCCAGGAGCAGGCCGACGAACAGCAGCAGTACGGTGAACATGGCCACGGCCGGGGTGAGGAAAAGGGCGATGGTGACGCTCGCGCCCGCGAGCAGCAGGGACGGCAGCTCCTTGCGGGAGCAGAACGCATCGAGGGTGAGCACGGTGAACAGGGCGCACAGCGCGAACTCCAGGCCCTTGACGGGAGCCGGCAGGGCCGCACCCAGGGCGACGCCGAGCAGTCCGCCGCCGACCCAGTAGGTCTCGCAGGCGATCTGCATGGCCAGCAGTCGGGGTGCCGAGCGCTCGTGCTCGGGCAGGGAGGCGTTCACGGCGTACGCCTCGTCGATCATGGCGTAGACGGCGTACACCTTCGCCGCCGGTTGCTTGACCAGGTGGAGCGGGAAGTTGAACGCGTAGAAGACATGTCGGAAGTTGACCACGAGCACGGTCAGCGCGACCGCGGCGAGTGGAGTGACGCTCGCCATCATGCCGACCAGCAGCAGTTCCAGGGAGCCGGCGAACGCGGACAGGGACAGGGCGGGGGCGAGCCACCACGGCAGTCCGGCCTGCATGATCAGCAGGCCGAGCGCGATACCGAGCGGGAAGATACCCAGCCCGGCCGAGAAGGAGTCGCGGACACCCTCGGATATCTGCGTCCGGCGACCGGCCGGGCGGGGTGGCCCAGCGGGTCGGGCTGACCACCGGGCCGTGTCTGCGCCGGGTGCGGCGGCTGGAGGCCGACGGCGTCATCCGGGGCTATCGGGCCGTGGTCGACCCCGCTTCCGTGGGCCGGTCCTTCGAGGTGCTGATCGACCTCAGCCTGGAGGCGCAGGACGCGGAGACGGTCGAGCGGTTCGAGGAGACCCTGGCGCAGGCCGAGGAGGTGCTGGAACTGCGGAGGCTGTTCGGGAGCCCGGATTATTTCGTCCGCGTCGCCGTCGCCGATCTCTCCGCCTACGAGACGTTCCTCAGCCAACGGGTCATGACTATCCCCAGGATCAAGAACGTCACCTCGCACTTCACGATGAAGACCGTCAAGCCGGGCCCGTAGGGGAGGACGGGACCCGGACAGCGGCAGACGGTGGCTGATCAGCTCGGTGGCGTCGAGGGCGCCCGTCGCGACGGAGTTCATCAGCTGGGGGATGGTCAGGCCGGACGGGATGTCGGTGGTGATGTTGCCGGCGCCCCGCACTGCGCCCGGCATGACAAGCTGTGCCTGCCCACCCCCGAACCCAGGAGGTCACCATGACCGCAGAGCCCGTATCTACGGAAGGTTCGGAGCCGGCTGCCCCGGAGACGTTCTCTCTGGCGCCGGACAGCGACGGCAACTACGACCTCAAGCGCAAGTTCCGCGAAGCCCTTGCACGCAAGCGCGGTGCGCAGGCGGACGCCGCCGATGCTGCCGCCAACCCCAATGCGTCGAAAGTGCGTGCGGCGCACGGCCCGGCTGCGAGCCAGCGGTCGTTCAGGCGCAAGAGCGGCGGCTGAGTCGATCAGTTCCGGGATCCGGCCGCTTCACCAGCAGTCTGAGCGCTACCTACTCGCGCCCCGTGCAGTGGCCCGCAACGTGCGCATACCCCTGTGCACGTTGCGGGCGAGGCGTAGCCGGCGCTCGTTTAGCGGGCGCCGATGCGCCTCATGTTGAGCGTTCGCCAGGTCGACACCCGGGAAGGTGGTCGTCACCTTCCGCACCTATGTGAAGGTGGCGCCGACTGTCGCCGACGATGATCTCGGGCTTGAGATCGCATGGCGGGGTTCGGTTTGCGCAATGGTGAGGCCCGGGCGGTGGACGTCAACAACGGCGTGGCGGACGACGTCCACCCCCCCCGTGCCCGATCAGATCTGCTTCACGTAGACCAGCCCGGAAAGCGCGCAGAAGGCCCTGACACGCGAGCTCGTGCGACTGGCGCGGCGTCAGAAAGGTCAGCAGTAGGTCAGTGTGAGTCCTCAAACACCCGGCGACAGCTGACCACACATGCGAAACGTTGTAGCCTCCGAACATCGCCCTTGACCTGCAAAAAGCAGGCAGGGAGCAGATAAATCGGGAGTTTCTTCATGTTTCGTACAGTATTCAAGTCCAAGATCCACCGCGCCACCGTCACCCAGGCCGACCTGCACTACGTGGGATCGGTGACCATCGACGCCGACCTGCTCGACGCCGCCGACCTGCTGCCCGGCGAGCTGGTGCACATCGTCGACATCACCAACGGCGCCCGTCTGGAGACGTACGTCATCGAAGGCGAACGCGGCTCGGGAGTCGTCGGGATCAACGGGGCGGCCGCCCACCTCGTCCATCCCGGAGACCTGGTGATCATCATCAGCTACGCTCAGGTCACCGACGCCGAGGCGCGGGCGCTCCGGCCGCGGGTCGTGCACGTCGACGCAGGCAACCGGATCGTGGCCCTCGGTGCCGACCCGTCCGAGCCGGTGCCCGGATCGGACCAGGAGCGCAGCCCGCAGGCCGTCTCGGCCTGACCGGCCGACGAGGACGACGAGGACCAGGAGCGTGCGTGCCCATGAGTGACATCGAGATCCGTGACGACCGGGCGGCGGGCCGCCTCGAAGCCGTCGGTGACGGTGAGGTGACCGGTCACATCGAGTACTTCGTCCTCGAGTCGCCCGCGCGCGCCCTGGTCCCGGTCCACACGATCGTGGAGCCGGCCCACGAGGGCAAGGGCATCGCCGGCTCGCTCGCCCGCGAGCTGTACGCCGTGGCCGAGCGCGAGGGCATCCCGGTCGCCCCGCTGTGCCCGTACGTCGTCAAGTGGGCCGAACGCCACCCCGAGGTGGCCCCGCCGGCCGACCCGGAGCTGCTCGAGGCCGCGAAGGACTGGCTGCGCGCCCACCCCGGACGGTTCTGACCTCACCCCAGGACGAACGGATCCCGACCCGCCATGCTCGCCCTCCTGCACACCTCGCCCGTCCACGTCCCGGTCTTCGACGCCCTGCGCGACGCGGACCACCCGGACCTGGAGCTACGGCACCTCGTCGCGGAGGAACTGCTGGAGCGGGCCCGGCGGGAAGGTCCCCTCGCGGTCACGGACGACGTACGGGACGCGCTCGCCCGTGCCGCGGACGCCGGGGCGCGGGCGGTGCTCTGCACCTGCTCGACCATCGGTGCCGTCGCGGAGGCCCAGGCCGCCTCGGTCGGCGTACCGGTGCTGCGGGTCGACCGTCCCATGGCGGCCGCCGCCGTGGCCGCGGGCCCGCGCGTCACCGTCCTCGCCGCCCTGGAGAGCACCCTCGGCCCCACCGCCGACCTGATCGAGGAGGAGGCCCGCCGGGCCGCCCGCCCCGTCTCCGTCCGCACCCTGCTGGTCGACGGCGCCTGGGACCACTTCACGGCAGGCGACACGGAGCGCTACGTACGCAGCGTCGCAGCGGCCGCCGACGGCGTCACCGACGCCGACGTGATCGTCCTGGCCCAGGCGTCCATGGCCCCGGCCGGCGGCCTCACGACCGCCACGGTTCCGGTGCTGTCCAGCCCCCGCCCGGGACTGGCCGCCGCAGCAGCCGCCCGTACCCGCTGAACACACCGCCGCCGGGCGAGTGGCCGAGCGGCCCCCGGGTACGCGGGGAGTAGTCCCAGAGGCGACGCAGCGACTGCCCGGAGGACCCCCATGACAAACCCGTACCCCGACCCCGTCACACCGCCACCACCCCCGGCCCCACCGGATCCCTACCCGAGCCCGGTCCCCACACCGGAACCGAGTCCGGCACCGGAACCCCCACCCCCTCCGCCGCCCCCGGCCCCGGGCCCACCACCGGAGCCCTCACCGTCCCCGATCCCGCCGGGCCCGGAACCCGTACCGAACCCGGAACCAGGCCCACCTCTCACCTGAAAATGCCGGGCGGAACCAGCGCGCCGACAGGGGCGCGGGGAACTGCGCGACCAGCCACGACAAACCGGTACCCGCGTCGCAACAGCTCCCCCCACCCCACTAGGCGCACAAAGCCCCGCTACGCGGAAACCTCACTCCGGTCCCCACCCCACAACGTGTGGAACGACCCGTCCCGGTCCGTCCGCCGGTAGGTGTGCGCACCGAAGAAGTCCCGCTGTCCCTGCGTCAAAGCCGCCGGCAGGCGATCCGCCCGCAGCGCGTCGTAGTACGCCAGCGCCGCCGCGAAGCCCGGTGTCGGCACCCCCTGCCGAGTCGCCGCGATCAGCACCTCGCGCCAGTCGTCCTGGGCGGCGGCGATCTCCTGCGCGAAGGCATCGTCGGACAGCAGGCTCGGCAGATCGGCCCGGGCGTCGTACGCGGCACGGATCCGGTCCAGGAAGGCCGCCCGGATGATGCAGCCGCCGCGCCAGATCGAGGAGACCGCGCCCAGGTCGATGTCCCAGTCGTACTCCTCGCTGCCCGCGGCGATCTCGTGGAAGCCCTGCGTGTACGAGACGATCTTCGAGGCGTACAGCGCCTGCTCCACCTGGTCGGCGAACGCGGCCGCCTCCGACTCGCTCAGCGGGGAGGGCTTCGGCCCGGCCAGGTCCCGCGAAGCGGCCCGCAGCGCCGCGTGACCCGACAGCGACCGGGCGAACACGGCCTCGGCGATGCCGGACACCGGCACGCCCAGGTCCAGCGCGATCTGCACCGTCCAGCGGCCGGTGCCCTTCTGCTCGGCCTGGTCGACCACCACGTCCACGAACGGCTTGCCGGTCGCCGCGTCCACGTGGGACAGCACCTCGGCGGTGATCTCGATCAGGTACGAGTCCAGGCGGCCCGTGTTCCAGGTCCGGAAGATGTCCGCGATCTGCGCGGGGGAGTACCCGGCGACGTCCCGCAGCAGCTGGTACGCCTCGCCGATCAGCTGCATGTCGGCGTACTCGATGCCGTTGTGGACCATCTTCACGAAGTGACCGGCGCCGTCCGGGCCCACGTGCGTGACGCACGGCGCCCCGTCGGCCGCCTTCGCGGAGATCTTCTCCAGCATCGGGCCGAGCGAGTCGTACGACTCCCTCGGGCCACCGGGCATGATGCTGGGCCCGTGCAGCGCGCCCTCCTCGCCGCCGGAGACGCCCATGCCGACGAAGTGGATGCCCTGCTCGCGCAGCGCCTTCTCCCGGCGGCGGGTGTCCGCGAAGTGCGCGTTGCCGCCGTCGATGATCATGTCGCCGGGCTCCAGGAGCGGGGCGAACTCCTCGATCACCGCGTCCGTCGGACCGCCGGCCTTGACCATGATGACCAGACGGCGCGGGCGCTCCAGGGCCGCCACGAACTCCTCGGCGGTCTCGGCCCCGATGAAGTCCCCCTCGTGCCCGAACTCCTCCACCAGCGCCTTCGTCCGCGACTCCGTACGGTTGTGCACGGCGACCGTGTAGCCGTTGCGCGCGAAGTTCCGGGCGAGGTTGCGGCCCATGACCGCGAGGCCCGTGACGCCGATCTGCGCTGAAGTGCTCATACCGCCTGCTCCCTAGCTGCCTCGTGACTACGGCTCCGTCACTACGGACCCTCGCCCATCCTGACGTGCCGCTTCGGCGAGCGCACATCCGACCCGCCACGCATGGGTACGGACGGAAGGCGCCCCTCGCCTCAGCGTGGCCGCCGCTCGCCGCCGATCCCGCCAAGGAGGGCCGGTTCCCGGCCACTTGGTGACCACATGCGGCCGATTTGCCGTCTTGTCATGGCCTGTTCGCGGCGCTTACTTTTGCGCTCCTGACGCATGCCGAGGGGATTTCGGACATGGCCGTACGCGGCCGGCATCGCCGGTACCAGCCGAACAGGATCAACCGCGCCTCACTCACCGTCACGGCGGGCGGCGCCGGTCTCGCCATCCCGCTGGTCGCCGCCGGCACCGCGGACGCGGCCGACGCGTCCACCTGGAACAAGGTCGCCGCCTGCGAGTCCAGCGGCAACTGGAGCATCAACACCGGCAACGGCTACTACGGCGGGCTGCAGTTCACCCTGTCCACCTGGGAGGCGTACGGCGGCACCCGGTACGCGCCGCGCGCCGATCTCGCCACCCGGGACGAGCAGATCGCCGTAGCCGAGAAGGTCCTGGACGGACAGGGGCCCGGGGCCTGGCCGGTGTGCTCGGTACGGGCCGGGCTGACCCGGGGCGGCGACGCGCCCGAACTCCACACCGACGGTGCCGCGACCCGCCCGGCGAAGACCGGCCGGACCGGCTCCGTGTCGGACGTACAGCCGCAGACGACCCCGCAGTCCCGCGCCGGCCAGGCCGAGATGTACACGGTGGTGCACGGCGACACGCTCTCGGGCATCGCCGGCGAACAGCACGTCCAGGGCGGCTGGCGCCGGCTGTACGCGGGCAACCGCACCACCATAGGGTCCGATCCCGACCTGATCCTGCCGGGCCAGCGGCTCAGCCTGCGCGGCACCGCCTCCCCGGCGCCCGACACGCACACCGACAGCAAGCCCAAGTCGCCGAAGAAGAAAGCCCCTTCGGAGAAGAAGACCCACCAGCGCCCGAGCCACGGCAGCGGCCGGTCGCTCGTCGCCCCGGTGAAGGGCGCCATCGGCACCGGTTACCGCGTGGCCGGGTCGCACTGGTCGAAGGGCTACCACACCGGGGTCGACTTCCTCGTGCCGACCGGCACCTCCGTCCACGCGGCGGCGGCCGGACACGTGGTCGCCGCGGGCTGGGGCGGCTCCTACGGCTACCAGGTGGTGATCCGGCACGCCGACGGGCGCTACACCCAGTACGCCCACCTGTCCGCCATCTCCGTGCGGGCCGGGCAGAGCGTGACCGCGGACCAGCGCATCGGCCGGTCCGGGTCCACCGGAAACGTCACGGGCCCGCATCTGCACTTCGAGGTGCGGACGGGGCCCGGCTTCGGTTCGGACATCGACCCGGTCGCCTATCTCCGGGCCGGCGGCGTCAGGATCTGACCCGCGGGCGGTGCCGCTCCGGGACGGGGAACGGCAGGTGGAAGCTGGCGGACAGCGGGAGGTACGACGCCGGGAGGGCGTAGGCCGCCGAGGTGTGGCCGCCGCCCTCGTGGCCGCCGTCCGGAGCCGCCACGAGCACGTCCTCGAGGGCCGGCACGTCCGGCAGGACGCGGCTGTCGGGAAGGCGCAGCTCCTCCGCGGCGGGACCGCCCACGACCTCCACGACCTCCCCGGTCTCCGTCGGCTGCTGCTCCCGCTCCGCCGCCGACCGCTGCCGGGGCACGCTCCCGAGCACCTCTGCGGCGCCCGCCCCGGTCTCCGCGACCGGCTCCCCGGCCGGGGTGCGCTCGAGCCGCTCCGTCGTCAGCAGGATGAGACCGCCCGCGGCCACCACGCCGCAGCCCAGGGCGAGCACGGTGCCGGTGGTGTCGTAGCGGAACGTCTCGCCGAACATCATGATGCCGACCGCGGCGGCCAGCACCGGGTTGACCACGGTCAGCGTGGCCAGCGGCGAGGCGAGGCCGCCGCCCCGGTAGGAGGCCTGGGAGAGCAGGATGCCGGCGGTCGCGAACACGCCGATCACCGCGAGGGAGGGCAGGTCGCCGAGGCTGATGCCGCTGTCCCAGTCGACCGCCACGGTCTTGGTGAACACGGACGACATGCCGAAGGCTATGCCGGAGCCGGTGGCCAGCAGCACGCTGCGCACGGCCGGGTGCCGGTGCACGGCCCGGCCCGCGATCATCAGCGCCACCACCGCCCCGCCGGTGACCAGCGCGACGGCCACCCGCTGGGCCGCGTCGAGGGAGTGCGCGTCGGACGAGCCGACCAGGGACAGCAGGCCCGCGAGGCCCACCGTGGCCATGATGGCGCCGCGCCAGGCGGTCGCCCCGGCCCTGCGGCCGACGAAGAGTGCCGCCATGGGCAGGGCGAAGACGATGGTGAGCGCGCCCAGCGGCTGCACCAGGCTGAGCGGGCCGTAGGCCAGTGCCACGACGTGCAGCACGCCGCCGAGCCCGTTCAGGGCCAGCGCCGCCCACCAGCCGGCCCGGCGCAGCGGCAGGTACGACCCGTCGGCGCAGGACACCGCGACCTGCTCCTGCACGATCGCCGCGCCGGCGTAGGCGACGGCGGAGACGAACGACAGGAGCACGGACAACGCGAGGGCGCTCATCTGCAGTTCCTCCGCGGGAGGCGGGACCCGTGGGTCCGGCGCGGCGTACGGTCGGCTTCCATGGTCAACACTCTGCCCGCTCGGTCCCTTCCCGTCGTCGTACCTGAGCACGCATTGGGTCCTACTACCGATGGAGTACGCAGACCGCCCGATCATCCCCAAGGCGGGTGACCACGGGTGGACACCCCGGGGTCCGGGCCACGAACGGGCCTGGTACTAGTGCTCCTCGTGGACCTCGACCCCGAACTCGCCGCCCTCCGCCCGCTCGGCGGCTTCTTCGTCCTGCGCACCACCGGAGCGGCGGCAGGGCCGGCTTGTGCGCCTCTGCCGACCCTCGCGGAGACCTATGAAACGGGGACATCGGATGTTTACCGGAATCAGCTGACTTTCCGTGTCACCACGGTCGGGCAGCGCCTGCGCACGGATGAGCCGCGGGTCGCCGCCTCCATCAGCCAGCAGGGCCTCGCCGCCCGCCTGTGGTCCCCGGCCCTGGCCTGCGCCGCCCTGTACGGCCGCCTGCCCGACCTCGACCCCCGCCTGCTGCGCTGGGACGCCGCCGCCACCGCCCCCGACGACCTGTGGCTGACCGAGGTGCGCCCGCTGCCCGGGGACGCGGCGACGCTCGCGGACACCGTGCTGCACGGCCACCTGGAACCCCTAGGGGAGACCCTGAAGTCCCGTTACGGTGTCGCGGCCGGCCTGCTGTGGGGCAACGCCGGCTCGGCCCTCGCCGGCGCCGCCCGCGAACTGGACCGCTGGGCACGCGCGAGAGGTCGTACCGAGGTCGCGGACCGGGCCCGCGCCCTCACGGACGCACTCTTCGCCCACCCCCTCCTGCGCACCACGGGCACCCGCGCCGGAACCGCCTTCCGCCGCCGCAGCTGCTGCCTGTACTACCGCGTCCCCGGCGGCGGAGTCTGCGGCGACTGCTGCTTCACCCGGCCGCCGCGCTCTTCCCCGGACGCCGCTTCTGGGTGACCATGAAGGGGAACGTGCCGCCGGGGCAAGGGGGTTGTCGGGTGCGTGTGGGACTGCTGACCCGGGAGTACCCCCCGGATGTGTACGGTGGCGCCGGTGTCCATGTGGAGTTCCTCGCCCGGGAGCTGACCTCCCTGGTGGACCTGGAGGTGCACTGCTGGGGCGAGGGCCGTGGCGTCGGAGTCGTACGCCACCGCCCCTGGTCCGTCCTCGACGGCTCCAACGACGCGTTGCGCACCTTCTCCGTGGACCTGTCCATCGCCGCCGCCCTCGAAGGCCGCGAACTCGTCCACTCCCACACCTGGTACGCCAATCTCGCCGGCCACTTCGCCAAGCTCCTGTACGGCATCCCGCACGTGGTGACGGCCCACTCGCTGGAGCCGCTGCGCCCCTGGAAGGCCGAGCAACTGGGCGGCGGATACGCCCTGTCGAGCTGGGCCGAGCGCAGCGCGATCGAGGCCGCCGACGCGGTGATCGCCGTGTCGGGGGCGATGCGGGACGACATCCTGGCCTGCTATCCGGCGCTCGACCCGGCGAAGGTCCGCGTCGTGCACAACGGCATCGACACGACCCTGTACCGGCCGAACCGCGGCACCGATGCCCTCACCCGGACCGGCCTCGACCCCGCCCGCCCGTACGTCCTGTTCGTCGGCCGGATCACCCGCCAGAAGGGCGTGCCCCATCTGCTGCGCGCCGTACGGGACATCGACCCGCGCGCGCAGGTCGTCCTGTGCGCGGGAGCCCCCGACACACCGGAGATAGACCGCGAGTTCCGGGAGCTGTACGAGGAGCTGAGCCGGGCCCGCGAGGGCGTGTTCTGGATCCCGCAGATGCTGCCGCGCACGGACGTGATCCAACTCCTCACGCACGCGGCCGTGTTCGTCTGCCCGTCGGTGTACGAGCCCCTCGGCATCGTCAACCTGGAGGCCATGGCGTGCGGCACGCCCGTGGTGGCCTCCCGGGTCGGCGGCATCCCCGAGGTCGTCGAGGACGGCAGGACGGGCCTCCTCGTCGACGTGGACGACGACTTCGAGCAGGGCCTCGCGCGGGCCCTGGACGCCGTCCTCGGCGACCGGGACACGGCTCGGCGGATGGGCGAGGCCGGACGGGAGCGCGCGGTGGGCGAGTTCGGCTGGGACGCCGTGGCCCGGCGCACCGCCGGACTGTACGAGGAGATCCTCAAGCAGGCTTAGTCCGGTCTGCTCGGGGCAACCATGGTTCAACCAGGGTGAGGGGAGCGGCCATGCGTCGTGGTGGACCTTCGGTGCTCGGAATCGTTCTGGCGGGCGGAGAGGGCAAGCGCCTGATGCCGCTCACCGCGGACCGCGCCAAACCAGCCGTCACCTTCGGCGGCACCTACCGGCTCGTCGACTTCGTCCTGTCCAACCTCGTCAACGCGGACGTCCTGCGCATCTGCGTGCTGACCCAGTACAAGTCCCACTCCCTGGACCGGCACATCACCACCACCTGGCGGATGTCCAGCCTGCTCGGCAACTACGTCACCCCGGTCCCGGCCCAGCAGCGCCTGGGCCCGCGCTGGTACCTGGGCAGCGCCGACGCGCTCCTGCAGTCGCTGAACCTCGTGTACGACGAACAGCCCGAGTACGTGGCCGTGTTCGGCGCCGACCACGTCTACCGCATGGACCCGCGGCAGATGCTCCAGCAGCACATCGAGGGCGGCGCGGGCGTGACGGTGGCCGGCATCCGCGTACCCCGCTCGGAGTCCTCCTCCTTCGGGGTGATCACCCCGGGCTCGGACGGCCGCGGTGTCGAGCGCTTCCTGGAGAAGCCCGCCGACCCGCCCGGCCTGGCGGACGACCCCGAGTGCGTGTACGCCTCGATGGGCAACTACATCTTCTCCACCAAGGCCCTCATCGAGGCGCTGCAACGCGACGCCGAGGACAGCCAGTCCGTGCACGACATGGGCGGCTCGATCCTGCCCCAGCTCACCGGCCGCGGCGAGGCACAGCTGTACGACTTCAGCGCCAACCACGTGCCCGGCGAGACCAGCCGCGACCAGGGCTACTGGCGGGACGTCGGCACCCTCGACGCCTACTACGAGGCGCACATGGACCTGATCGCCGAGCGCCCCGCCTTCAACCTCTACAACCGCCAGTGGCCCATCTACACGCACTCCAACCAGCTCTCCCCGGCCCGGTTCAACGCGGGCGGCATGGCGAGCGAGTCCATCATCAGCGCGGGCTGCCTGATCCGCGGTCAGGTGACCCGGTCCGTGCTGTCGCCGGGCGTACGGGTCGACCCGGGCGCGGTCGTGCAGGGCTCGGTGCTGCACGACAACGTGCACATCGGCCGGGGTGCGGTGGTCCGCGGTGCGGTCCTGGACAAGAACGTCGAGGTTCCGCCCGGCGCGACGATCGGCGTCAACCCGGAGCGGGACGCGGAGCTGTACACCGTCTCCGAGGGCGGGGTGATCGCCCTGGGGAAGGGGCAGCGGGTCTCCTGACCTCCTGTCGGACGCACCGTCAGACGGCTTCCGGGCGCGACGCGTTTCGTATCTTCCTCCCGGAATGCCGGGGTTCGCATCGTTCGGCCTTCACGATGCAGGCAACGATGTCGAACCTGCGGAGGTCATGCGACATGAGAGGGACCCGGCGCACGCGGCTGTGCCTGGCCGGGGTGCTGGCAGCGTCCACGCTGATCGCCACCCCGGCCGCACGGGCCGCCGAGCGTACCGACGGCCGCCTCACCGACCTGGTCAACCCGTTCATCGGGAGCCAGAACGAGGGCAACACCTTCCCCGGCGCGGCCGTGCCCTTCGGCATGGTGCAGCTCTCCCCGGACACCGGGCACAACACCGGTTACGACTACACACAGAACCGCATCCGCGGCTTCTCGCTGGTCCATCTCTCGGGCGTCGGCTGCCGGATCGGCGGCGACCTGCCCGTGCTGCCCACCACGGGCGAGGTCACGCAGACGGACTACGCCAAGTACGCGGCGGGCTTCTCGCACACCGACGAGGAGGCGAGCCCCGGCTACTACCGCGTCGGCCTCGACTCCGGCATCCGCGCCGAGCTGACCGCGTCGAAGCGCACCGGAGTGCAGCGCTTCACCTTCCCGGCCACCGACAAGGCCAACGTCCTGCTGAACGCGGCCCAGTCGCTGCACAAGGCGGTGAGCAGCGCGGTCGAGATCCTCGACGACCACACCGTGCGCACCGAGATCAGCGGCCACGGCTTCTGCCGTGACACCGGCCCCTACACCGTCTACACGATCACCCGCTTCAGCCGGCCCTTCACCGCGTACGGCACCTGGGACGGCGCCACGGTCACCCCGGGCGCGCGCAGCGGAGGCGGCGGCGCCTACGTCCGCTTCGACGCGACCAAGGACCGTACCGTCGAGGCGACCACCGCCCTGTCGTACGTGGACGCGCGCGGCGCCGCCGTCAACCTGCGCGCCGAGGGCGGCCGGTCCTTCGACGCCGTACGGGACCGGGCCCGCGAGCAGTGGGAGCGGCGGCTCGCCGCGGTCCGTGTCGAGGGCGGCGAGCCGACCCTGCGCCGCACGTTCTACTCGTCGCTGTACCGCTCGTTCCTCGCGCCCAACATCGGCAGCGACGCCGACGGCCGCTACACCGGCTGGGACCGCCGCATCCACCGCGCGGAGCGGTTCACGTACTACCAGAACTGGTCGCTGTGGGACACCTACCGCACCCAGGCCCAGCTCCTGGCCCTGCTCGCGCCCCGCGAGGCGCGCGACATGGCGCTGTCGGTGGTGAAGGTCGACGAGGACGGCGGCTGGCTGCCCAAGTGGGGCTACGGCCCGGTCGAGACGAACACCATGAGCGGCGACCCGGTCACCCCGTTCCTGACCACCGCCTACCAGATGGGCCTGCTCAAGGGGTTCGAGGAACGTGCCTACCGGGCGCTGAGGAAGAACGCCGACGGGGTGCCGCCCGCCGGCTACCCGGGCGTCGGCCGAGAGGCCAACGCCGAGTACATCGCGCACGGCTTCGCGCCCTACGACAAGAGCCACCCGCTCGCCAAGATGGGCGACTCCGACTACCACCACGGTGCCTCCGTCACCCTGGAGTACGCCCTCGCCGACGCCGTGCTCGCCCAGATGGCCCGGGGCCTCGGCCACACCGACGACGCGGCCCGCTACGCCGCCCGGGCGCAGAGCTACCGGACCGTCTTCGACCCCTCCACCGGCTTCTTCCGCGCCCGGGACGTGTCCGGCGCCTTCACCGGCTCGGCCGATCCGGCCCGCGGCATCGGCTTCCACGAGGGCACCGCCTGGCAGTACCAGTGGCTCGTCCCGCAGGACCTGCCCGGCATGATCGGGCTCATCGGCGGCGACCACGCGGCCAACGACCGCCTGGACTCCTTCTTCGCCTACGACCGGCTGCTGGCCGACCCCGAGAAGACCGCCCGTGAGGTGTGGGTGCACGGGGACGCGTACGACTACTACAACGCCGACAAGTACAACCCGATGAACGAGCCCGACCTCATCGCGCCCTACACCTACCTGTCCACCGGGCAGCCCTGGAAGACCACGGACGTGGTCCACGCGGCGCTGACCCTCTTCACCGACGGACCCACCGGCATGACCGGCAACGACGACCTCGGCACCATGTCCGCCTGGAACGTGCTGTCGTCGATCGGGCTCTTCCCGATCCAGCCCGGCTACGACACCTGGGGCCTGTCCACCCCGGTCTTCGACCGTGTCGACCTCACCCTGAACCGCCGCTTCTGGCCCGGCGGCCGGCTGACCGTCACCGCGCCCGGCACCTCGGCGACCGACCGCTACGTCCAGGCCGTCCACGCGGACGGGACACCGCACGCGCGGACCTATCTGACGACGGACGCGCTGCGCTCCACGCGCACCCTCGCGTTCACGGTCGGCCCGCGCCCGTCCGAGTGGGGTACGTCACCCCAGGCGGCACCACCGGTGCTGAAGTGACCTCAGGAGTCTCCTGAATCCCGCCCCTCTCACAGGGGCGGGACTTAATCTGCTGTTAACTGAGCGTAGCCTGATCGTACTTGACCGTAATCGGCTGACGCGCTTTGACTGTTTCCCTGCACCTCCACCCGTCGTCGACGCGAGGCAAGCCCTTGACTTCCGATCTGCTCGCTCCCCTCGACCTGGCGTTCTGGAACATGGAGTCCGAACGGCACCCGATGCACCTCGGCGCGCTCGGCGTCTTCACCGCGCACTCGCCCACCGCGGGCGCCCACGCCGCCGACCTGCTCGCCGCGCGGGCCGCCGCCGTGCCCGGTCTGCGCATGCGCATTCGGGACGTCTGGCAGCCGCTCGCCTTCGGCGGCGCCACTCGCGAGACCGATCCGGACTTCGACCCGCTGAACCACGTACGGCTGCACGCCCCGACCGCCGACTTCCACGCGGACGCGGGCCGGCTGATGGAACGCCCGCTGGAGCGCGGCCGGCCGCCGTGGGAGGCGCATGTGCTGCCCGGCGAGGACGGTGTGTCCTTCGCCGTGCTGTTCAAGTTCCACCACGCCCTCGCCGACGGGCTGCGCGCGCTCAAGCTCGCCGCCGGCGTCCTGGACCCGGTCGACCTGCCCGAGCGCGGCCCCCGCGCCATCGAGCCGCCGCGCACCCTGCTCTCCGACGTGCGCCGGCTGCCCGCACGCGTCCCCGAGCTGGTCAAGGGCACCCTCTCCGACGTGGGCAGGGCCCTCGACATCGGCGCCTCGCTGGCCCGCTCCACCCTCGGCATGCGCCCCTCGTCCGCGCTGACCTCCGCGCCCAGCGGCACCCGCCGCACCGCCGGGGTCGTCCTGGACATCGACGACGTCCACCGGGTCCGCAAGAGCGTCGGCGGCACGGTGAACGACGTGCTGATCGCCGTCGTCGCCGGCGCCCTGCGCCGCTGGCTGGACGAACGCGGCGACGGCAGCGCGGGCGTCGCCCCCCGCGCCCTCATCCCGGTCTCCCGGCGCCGCCCGCGCGCCGCCCACCCACAGGGCAACCGGCTCTCCGGGTACCTGATACGGCTTCCGGTGGACGACCCCGATCCGCTCCGTCGGCTCGACACCGTGCGCACGGCGATGGTCCGCAACAAGGACGCGGGCCCCAACCGGGGCGCCGGCGCGGTCGCCCTGCTCGCCGATCATGTGCCCGCGCTCGGCCACCGGCTCGGCGGGCCGCTGGTCGGGCAGGCCGCGCGGCTCTGGTTCGACATCCTGGTCACCAGCGTGCCGCTGCCGGGGCTCGGGCTGAAGCTCGGCGGGCACCAGCTCACCGAGGTGTTCCCCTTCGCCCCGCTCGCCCCCGGCCAGTCCCTGGCGGTCGCGATCTCCACGTATCGCGGCCGCGTGCACTACGGGCTCGTCGCCGACGCGCGGGCCGTGCCGGACCTCGACGTGTTCGCGCGGGCGGTGTCGGACGAGGTGGAGACGTTGCTGTCCGTCTGCGAGCACTGAGCACCCGGCCTCCGGCCGGGTATGGGGTCCCACCCGCACCACCCGCACCACCCGTGCGGCTCTCGTCGCCGGGGTGCGGGTGGCCCCGGTGGGGCTGCTCGGAACCGCGTTTGGTGGTATGGCACCCTGCTCCGTAAAATTCCCCGTTCGAAAGCGGGCGCGAGTCGGAGCGCTGCGCGGGTGATCAGGGAAGCGGCAGCGCGATGACGGTGACAGAGGACGGCCCCACGGCCACGGACGAGGTCGTGTACGGCCCCGGCATCGACCCGGAGCGCCTGGCCGTCTGCCTCAGCGTGCTCGATGAGCTGGACACGCTGGAGGTCGACCACCCCGACGCCATCGCGGTGCGCCGGGCCACGGCCGGCATCTACCGCACGGTCAAGCAGCGCCGCCGCCAGGAGCGCCGGGCCGCCAAGACCGCCCACGACAAGGCGGTCACCGAGGCCACCGCGACCGGCTCCGCCCAGCGCATCGACGACGAGACCGAGGGCATCCTGCCGTCGTCCGTCACCGAGGCCGGCAAGATCGCGGGGATACTCCAGCGCCCGCGCTCCTGCTACACCTGCAAGACGCGGTACGTGGAAGTCGACTACTTCTACCACCAGCTCTGTCCCGACTGCGCCGGTCTGAACCGCGCCAAGCGCGACGCCCGCGTCGACCTCACCGGCAAGCGCGCCCTGCTCACCGGCGGCCGCGCCAAGATCGGCATGTACATCGCGCTGCGCCTGCTCCGCGACGGCGCGCACACGACCATCACCACGCGCTTCCCCAAGGACGCCATCCGCCGCTTCAAGGCGATGGAGGACTCGGCCGAGTGGCTGCACCGCCTTGAGGTCGTCGGCATCGACCTGCGTGACCCGGCGCAGGCCGTGGCCCTCGCCGACCAGGTCACCGCGGCGGGTCCGCTCGACATCCTGATCAACAACGCGACGCAGACCGTGCGCCGCCTGCCCAGCGCGTACGCGGCCCTGGTCGAGGGCGAGAGCGCCCCGCTGCCCGCCGGGGAACTCCCCGCCCACCACGTGATCGGTGCCTTCAACTCCGGCGCGGTCGACGGCATCGCCGCGCTGCCCATCGGCACCAGCGGCCTGGACGCCCAGAAGGTCGCCGACCTCGCGCTCGTCGCGGGCAACGCCAGCGTCGCCCGGCACCTCGACGGCACCGCCATCGACGCGGGCGGCCTCGTCCCCGACGTCGTCGACACCAACACCTGGGTGCAGACCATCGACCAGATCTCCCCGGTGGAGCTGCTCGAGACCCAGCTGTGCAACTACACGTCGCCGTTCATCCTGATCAGCGCTCTGCGCCCGGCCATGGCCGACGCGGCGAAGAAGGCGGTCAGCGGGCGCTCGTACGTCGTCAACGTCTCGGCGATGGAAGGCGTCTTCGGCCGCGGCTACAAGGGTGCCGGGCACCCGAACACCAACGCCGCTAAGGCTGCCATGAACATGGTCACGCGGACCAGCGCCGAGGAGATGTTCCAGACCGACGGCATCCTGATGACCTCCGTCGACACCGGCTGGATCACCGACGAGCGTCCCCACTTCGACAAGCTGCGCCTGGCCGAGGCCGGCTTCCACGCGCCGCTCGACCTGGTGGACGGCGCGGCCCGCGTCTACGACCCTGTCGTGCGCGGCGAGCAGGGCGAGGACGTGTACGGCGTCTTCCTGAAGGACTACGTGCCCGGCAAGTGGTGAACCGGGGTCGGAAAACCGGTGGTCCGACGGGCCGCCGGTGATCTACCCTCCCAGAGTCGTGCCGGGGTGCCCGGTGCGCAGGCGACGCGTTCTTCGTGGTTGAAATCCTCTTGCAGACCCCAGCGGGACTGCGGCCCTTCGGGGGCCGGCTCGCGCCGCCGCCTAGACCTCGGGCACCCCACGCAGACGTTCGTGCACGGCGTACGCCCCGGCCCCGGAAGCGGCCCGCACCCGCGTCCCGCCGTCCACCAGCAGATCCGCCCCCGTGATCCACTCGGCCGCGTCCGAGACCAGCCACACCACGGCGCGTGCGACGTCCTCCGGCTCCCCGATCCGCCCGAGCGGCAGTCCCGCGGCCACCTCCGCCTCGCCCGGCTCCCACACGAACCGTGCCATCTCCGTGCGGACGAGCCCGGGGGAGACGGAGTTGACCCGCACCCGGGGCGCGAGTTCCCCCGCGAGCTGCTGGGTGAGATGCAGGAGGGCCGCCTTCGTGGTGCCGTACGCGCCCACGCGGGGCCCCACATGCGCGGCACCCTCCGTGCACACGTTGACGACGGCTCCGCCGTGTTCCCGCATCCAGCCCCGCCAGGCGCACTGCACCAGCCGCAGCGGTGCCTCGACGTTGACCGCGAACGCCTCCCGCCAGGCCTGGGCGCCGGCCTCCATCAGCGGCCCGTACGGCCGGTTGGTCGCCGCGTTGTTGACGAGGACGTCCAGCCGCCCGAACTCGCGCAGCACCAGATCCGTCAGCTCCTCGGGATGCCCCTGGTCGGCCACGCTCCCGGCCAGCCCGATCCCGCCCAGCTCGGCGGCCGTGCGCCGGACCTCGCCCGCGTCCCGCGCGGTCACACACACGAGCGCCCCGGCTTCGGCGAGCGCCCCGGCGACGGCACGTCCGATCCCACGTGTCCCACCGGTGACGACTGCCGCCCTGCCCGTGAGCCCGGACGACGTGGTCATCTCCGTACCGTCTCATGACGGCCCGTCAGAAACCAGGGGTGCGCACCGAAGGGGCGCGGGGCTGTGTCGATGTGCGGCTCCGCCGCGTGGGCGCGACCAGCCACGACGACGCAGCGGACAACCGACGGCCCGTTGTGGCCCCCGCGGCGCAGCGCTTACGCGCCGAGTCGGGAGTGCCGGGCCGCGATCAG
Source organism: Streptomyces diastatochromogenes (assembly GCF_002242805.1). Taxonomy (GTDB): domain Bacteria; phylum Actinomycetota; class Actinomycetes; order Streptomycetales; family Streptomycetaceae; genus Streptomyces; species Streptomyces diastatochromogenes. The sequence goes on from NZ_MCGQ01000046.1 coordinate 41,629, forward strand.
CTCCAGTACGGTGCGCCAGTCCTCCAGCACCCCGGCGTCGAAGCCCGCGGTGCGGCCCTCCTCGGCGGCCTGGCGCAGCCGCAGCAGATCGTCGTCGGCGGGACCGGTGGGGTGGGAGGCCCCGCGCACCAGCCGGAACACCCGCTCGCCGAGCAGCGGGCGTACCGCGGCGGCCGCGCTGCGGGCCCGCCCGGCCTCGTCGCCCGGGCTCAGCACCGGCCCGATGCCGTGGACCAGCCCCGCCACCTGGAGCTCCTTGTCGGCGGGGCGGCTGCGGCGCAGCAGCGCGGCGGTTCGCAGCGCGTGCTGGTGCCGGCCGGCATTCAGCAGATCCATCAGCTCCTCGACACTGCGCAGCTCCATGCGTCAGTCCTTCCGGGAGACGGCCGTTGCCCTCCGCCACCAGATCATGGCGAGCTTGCGGCCCGGCCAACGGCACCTGAACTGCGCCGCATGTCCGCCGAGTGGGTGAATCGCTCCGACGGCCGGGTGATGCACTTTATGACAAATAGACCCATATTGGGGGGCATTGAGAGGGCGAATGACGTCCGATAGTTACACCTTGTTTGCACTCCCTATCGAGCGGACCTCCGCTCATTTGGTTAATCTGGAGGGCATGGACAGCAGTACGGGGTCCCACCCACACCCCACGTCCGAACCGGCGCCACCGCGTCCGACTGGCCTTGTATCCAGACCCGAGCGGGCGACGAGTGCCGGAGCGCAGGCTGTCCGGCAGGCCCCGAGGGTGACCCGACACATAAGGAGTGCGCGGTGACACCGGAGAAGACGAATCGCGACGAACGCCCCAAGGAACGCACGGAGCGCGGCCGCCGGCGGCCCGGAGAACTGGGCAGCCTCGACGTGTGGGCCCGCTCCGCCCCGATCCGCCTCGCGGGTTACGAGGACGACCTCGCCGAACCCCACATCCTGCCCAGCGTCGACTGACCCTCCGGGGCCGGACCGCCGCGATCGCCGCAGACATGGGCGTGACCTGCCAGACTCACGCCCATGCTGATCAGAGAAGCCGCGGCCGAGGACTGGCAGCGGATCTGGCCTTTCTGGCACCGGATCGTCGCCGCCGCGGAGACCTACGCCTGGGACCCCGACACCTCCGAGGAAGCGGCCCGCGCCCTGTGGATGAGCCCGGCCAAGCGCGTCTACGTGGCCGAGGACCCCACCGGCACCGTGGTCGGCTCGGCCTACCTCACCCCGAACTACGCCGGCCCCGCCGCGGGCGTCGCCAACGCGGGCTTCATGGTCGACCCCGATCACACCGGCCAGGGCATCGGCCGAGCCCTCGCCGAGCACATCCTGACCGAGGCGCGGACCCACGGCTACCACGCGATGGTCTTCAACGCCGTGGTGGAGACGAACCCCGCGGTCATCCTGTGGCAGTCCCTCGGCTTCACCGTCCTCGCCACGATCCCGCGGGCGTACGACCATCCCCGCCACGGCAGGGTGGGGCTGCACATCATGTACAAGGCGCTCGACCGGCCAGGGGGCGGACGATCGTGACAGGCGAGGAGTACAGCGCCGCCGACATCGAGGTCATCGAGTTCGACGAGCACGTACGGCGGACCCCGGTGATGTACTTCGACCTCCCTCGCGACCACCCCGACCTGGCCACCCGGGTGCTGAGCCGGGTCCTGGCGCACGCCCTCCATCCGGCGACCCGACTCGCCCGGGACCACACCCTGCGGGTCTTCGCGGAGATCCACGGCGACCTCGCCTTCACGGTCACCGACGACATGCCCGACGCCCTGGACGACGGCACGGGCCGACCGCGCCTCGGACACTACGGAGCGCTGCTCGGTCCCGAGCGCTGGACCAGTGCCGCCGCGGCCGCGCTCGGCACGCGGACCGTCGTCGAGGTGTGGCGGGACGGCCACGGCGTCCGGCAGGAACTCGCGGGCATCCGCCCGACGGCGGAACCCCGGAGCTTCGACCCGCCCGCCGGGGCGGGGACAAGGGTCGCCTTCGCCCTCGACCCCGCGTACTTCGCCCCCGGAACGGCGATCACCGCCGACCTCACCGGCCTCGACCTGCACGGCCCGTACTGCGACGAGCCGCCCGGTCCGGGTGGTGTCACCCTCCGGGACCTGCGCGACGGCCGTGAGGTCCGCTACCGCTGATCCGCCAGGGGTGCCGTCCGCCGCCACGGGTGCAGGGTCTCCAGCTGCTCCGCCAGGGCCAGCAGGTTCGCCTCCATGCCCGGGCGGCCCACCAGTTGGACGGCGCAGGGGGCGCCGGAGGGGAGCGTGCCGAAGGGGATCGACATCGCGGGCCAGCCCGTCAGGTTCCAGGGCGGGGTGAAGGGTGAATAGGCGGAGTTGACCACGATGTTGCGCAGCCAGCCCCGCTCGTGCCAGGGGGCGGCCTTGGGGGAGCGGCGGGCGAGGGCCAGGGTGAGCAGGACGTCGTGCTCGGTGAAGAAGGGGGTCAGCCGGGCGCGGAGGCGTTCGCGCTGGTCGCCGGTGCGGACCGAGCGGAGGAAGCGCCGGCCCACGGCCGCGTGCACCCGGGTCCGCCGGGCCAGCCGCGCCGGGTCGAGGCCCTCCGCGTCCACCGCCGTACCCGCCGTCCAGTGCTGGAGCGAGGTGACGCTCAGGGAGAGCGGGTAGGGCGGCTCGGCCCGCCGGACCCGGTGCCCGGCCTTGGCCAGCACCCCGGCCGCCTGCCGGACCGCGGTCGTATACGGCCTGCTCACGCTCACGCCGGCGACCGGGCTGCGCAGGCCGACGGCGATTCTGAGCTGCGTCCGCTCCTCAGGTCGTACGAACTCGGTGTCCGCCAGGACCGACAGCATCAGCCGCAGATCCTCGACCGTCGTGGCCAGCGGACCGTTCTCCGACATCCCGAACCAGTCGCCGTTGCCGATCCCCGCCGGCACCACCCCGTGCCCCGGCTTCAGCGTGACCAGGCCGCAGTTGGCCGCCGGGATGCGCAGCGAGCCCATCCCGTCGTTGCCGAGCGCGAGCGGCACCAGACCCGCCGCCACCGCGGCCGCGCTGCCGCCGGACGAGCCGCCCGCGTTGCGGGAGGTGTCCCACGGATTGCGGGCGGTGCCGTACACGCCCTCCGTCGTGCCGAAGACGCACAGCTCGGGCACGTTCGTCAGACCCACGACCACCGCACCGGCCGCCCGCAACCGGGCCACCGTCACATGGTCCTCGGTGGCCGGGGTGTCCGGGGTTGCGGCCGAGCCGTCGCGGTGGGACTCGCCGCGCACCGCGAGGTTGTCCTTCACCGCCACCGGCACACCGGCGAGCGGCAGTTCGGCCAGATCGGCACGGGCGGCCACCGCGTCCGCCTCCGCGAGCGCCGCCTCGGCCCGCACGGTACGGAACGCCCCGACCCGGCCGTCGAGCCGCTCGATCCGCGCGAGGTGCTCCGCCACCACCTCCCGTGGCGTGACCTCCTTCGCGCGTACGGCGGCGGCGATCTCGGCGGCGGTCCGGCCGGCCCAGCTGCTCACGGGCGCTCCTCGGCTACTCGTCGGTATCAATCAGGGTGCGTACGGAGAACTGTGCACGGTCGGGCGCGGCACGTCGAGGGGTCGATGTCCGCCATCGGAATGGTCATCCGATCAATGGGTCAAGTCGCAGCATCCGCAAGCCCGTTGACATGCCCGCAGCCCCAGCACAATCATCAGACATCCGATGAATCGAAGTGTATGGGAGCCGCTCATGAGCACGTATCCCAGACGTCGAATCCTGGGCGCGGCGGCCGGCGCGACCGCCGCGGCCGCCCTTCCGCTCACCACGGCCACACCCGCACGGGCCGCCACACCCGCACGGGCCGCCGCGCGCCAGGGGCCGTGGGCCGCCGTCCCCGACCCCGTGCCCGTCCCACTGGACGCCCTCTACGACAACGACGGCATCGACACCGCCTCCGCGCGCGGAGGCGACTTCGACGGCTCCGGCTACACCTTCCCCGGGGAGGAACTGCCCGCCGGCCGTGTCGAGGTCGACGGCGTGCCCTTCCTCTTCCCGGCCGCGACCACCGGCGCCCGCAACAACGTCGTCGCCCTCGGTCAGCGCCTCGACCTCCCCGAGGGCCACTATCTGTCGGCCTTCTTCCTCACCGCCGCCAGCTACGGCAACGCCTCCGGCAGGGCCACCGTCCACTACGCCGACGGCACGACCAGCACCGCCGGCCTCGGCGGCTCCGACTGGTACGCGGCGGGCGGCCCGCTGTCCGCGCCGTACCGTCACCGGCCCGACGGCGGCAGGGACGAGCACAGCGTGGGCATCGGAGTCGCGGAGGTGTGGCTCGACCCGCGCCGGGAGGCGGTCGCCGTCACCCTCCCCGTCACCAACCCGGCCGAGGCGAACAAGACCTCCCTGCACGTCTTCGCCCTCACCCTGCAACCGGTGGCCACCGGACGGGCGCTGACCCTGCGCGGCCCGCACTCCACGCCCTCCCTGCTCGAACCGTCCGGCGCGCAGAGCGTGGAGGCCACCGTCGTCAACGCGGGCACCGTCGCCGTCCTGGCCCCGGACGGTGTGTCGGTGACGGTCGACGTCCCGGGCGCCCGCACGGTCCAGCCCGCCCGCATCCGCCGCCTCGACCCAGGTGAGCAGGCCCGCGTCCGCATCGGCATCCGCAACCGCCCGGGCACACCGCCGGGCACCCGCCGGGACGGCACGGTGACGGTCACCGGCCGAGGCGCCCGGGCGGCCGCGGGCAGCACGGCACTGACCCTCGGCACCGCCGACTACGCACCCACCGGCACCTCCCTCTCCGCCCACCAGGCGCCGTACTGGTTCCAGGAGGCCAAGTTCGGCATCTTCATCCACTGGGGCGTCTACTCGGTGCCCGCCTGGTCGCCGGTCGGCAAGCAGTACGCGGAGTGGTACTGGAACCACATGCAGGACCCGGCCAACGCGGTGTACGCCTACCACCGGGACACCTACGGCGAGGACTTCGCCTACGACGACTTCATCCCCCGCTTCACCGCCGAGCGGTTCGACCCGCGGGCCTGGGTGGAGCTGTTCCGGGACGCGGGCGCCCAGTACCACGTCCTGACCTCCAAGCACCACGAGGGCTTCGCCCTGTGGGACACCGAGGTCAGCGACCGCAACGCGGTGCGGATGGGCCCGAAGCGGGACCTGGTCAAGGACCTCTTCGAGGCCTCGCGACGCTACGCTCCCGAACTCCACCGAGGCCTGTACTTCTCCATGCCCGAGTGGTTCAACCCGGACAGCCCGTGGATGGGCCACGCCCCGCGCAATCCCTACACCGGCCAACCGGTTCCGTACACCGGCTACACGGCCGGCAAGGACTACGTCCACGACTACCAGGCACCGCAGCTGCTCGAACTGATCCACGGCTACGACCCCGAGATCATCTGGTGCGACATCGGCGGCGCGAACGACAGCCTCCACGTCCTCGCCGAGTACTTCAACCACGCCAAGAGCCGCGCCCGCCCGATCGACGTCACCGTCAACAACCGTTCGGGCATCGACTTCCACGACTTCACGACCCCCGAGTACACGACGTACGACAACACGGTCGTCGCCAAGTGGGAGTCCAGCCGGGGCCTCGACCCCTTCAGCTACGGCTACAACCGGGCGACGCCCGACACCGCCTACATGACCGCCGAGGAGGTCGTGCACAGCCTCGTCGACATCGTCTCGAAGAACGGCAACTTCCTGCTCGACATCGGCCCGCGCGCCGACGGCACGATCCCGGAGATCATGCAGACCCGGCTGCGCGAGACGGGCGACTGGCTGAGGGTGAACGGGGAGGCGGTGTACGACACCACGTACTGGTCACGGATGGCCCAGCTCGGGGACGACCTGCGCTTCACGGTCCGGCCGGACCAGGCGTTCTACATCCACTCCCTGGTGCGGCCCGGCGCGAAGCTGACCGTGCCGGCGCCGGTGCCCGTACGGGCCGGGGACAAGGTGACCATGCTCGGTCACGACCGCCCCCTGACCTGGACCGTCACGGGCGGCTCCCTGGTCGTCGACGTACCGGAGGCGGCGCGGAAGGCGGGCCGGTACGTATGGGTGTTCAAGGTGGAGTGGCAGGTCACAGGGTGACAGGGCGCTCGAAGAAGGTCTCCAGCACCACGGTGGCCTGAGTGCCGCTGACTCCGTCGATCGCGTATATACGGCGCAGGACGTCCTGGAGCTGCTGTGTCGTCGAGGTCCTGACCTTGACCAGGGCCGAGGCGCTGCCCGCGATGACGTGCGCCTCCTGGATCTCCGGAATGGCGGAGAACCGGTCGCCGGAGTCACCCACCCACCGCGTCGACTCCACCATGACGAAGGCCAGCACGCCCTGTCCGACCGCCGCGGGATCGACCTCGACGGTCGTCCGGCGGATGACGCCCCGCTCACGCAGCTTGCGCACGCGTTCATGGGTCGCCCCCGCGGACAGCCCGACGGCCTCCCCGAGCGCCGCGTAGGGCCGCGACGCGTCCTGCTGGAGGAGGACGAGCAACTGCCGATCGATGTCGTCCACCGTATCTCCTTCGATGAATTGCTTGATCTACCGAATCTCATTCTGCATAGTATGGGTCTGGTAGATCAACATTCGGATCGACGGTGAGGGTGACGGCATGCCCGGCGAGCGACCGCAGTTGTACGAGATCCTCGATGACCGGTTCCGTACGGGCGGGTGCACCGCGGGCGACTCGAAACTGGAGACCCTCTTCGAGGGCTGCCGCTGGGCCGAGGGTCCCGTCTACGTCCCGGCCGGGCGGTACCTGGTGTGGAGCGACATCCCCAACGACCGCCTGCTGCGCTGGGACGAGACCACCGGGACGGTCGGCGTCTTCCGCTCACCCGCCGGCCACCCCAACGGCAACACCCTGGACAACGAGGGCCGCCTCGTCACCTGCGAGCAGGGCAACCGGCGGGTCACCCGCACCGAGCACGACGGCTCGATCACCGTGATCGCCGAGCACTTCCAGGGCAAGAGGCTCAACAGCCCGAACGACGCCGCCGTGCGGTCCGACGGCTCGGTCTGGTTCTCCGATCCCGACTTCGGGATCACCAGCGACTACGAGGGGCACCGCGCGGAGAGCGAGATCGGCGCCTGCAACGTGTACCGCGTGGACCCGGGCACCGGCGAGGTACGGCTGGTCGCCGACGGCTTCCGCGGCCCCAACGGCCTCGTCTTCTCGCCGGACGAGCGCCGGCTGTACGTCTCGGACAGCAGGGCCAACCACATCCGCGTCTTCGACGTCCAGGACGACGGCACCCTCACCGGGGGCGAGGTCTTCGCCGCGTGCCGGACCGGCAACTTCGACAACATCCGCTTCGACGACGCGGGGCGGCTCTGGGCCGCCGCCATGGACGGCGGCGTGCACTGCTACGACCCGGACGGCACACTGCTCGGCCGCCTGCTCGTCCCCGACGTCGTCGCCAACATCCGCTTCGGCGGCGCCAGGCGGAACCGCCTGTTCATCGCCGCCGACACCGCGCTCTACTCCCTCGTCATGTCGGTCACCGGAACGCCGGCGCTGCCGCTCACCAGTACATGAGCGCGATCGAGCCGCTGCCCCAGGTGGAGTACAGGCGGGCCCGGGCCACATAGCTGTGGTCCTTGGCGAGTTTGACCGTGAGGCGTCCGTTGCGGTCCTGGCCGCTGTCGTCGTCGGCGGTGACGAACTGAAGTTCGCCGTCGACGCGCTCGAACAGGGCCAGGACGACATCGCTGTCGCCGAACGTGCCGACCTGGTAGCTCCGGGTCTCCGGCGGAACGATCTCGAAGTCGGCCTGGTCCCCGGTGGCGAGCTGCAGCGGGGTCGACTGGAACGCTTCGAGCCGGGCCGGCTTGGCGGCGAGCGGCGGGTACCACTGCAGGACCCGCTCCTTGTCCGTCGCGGACAGGCCCAGGGTCTCGGGGATGCCGTTGCGGTAGGCCTCCGGGCGCACGATCAGTCCGGGTCCGAAGCTGTACTCCATGATGGAGCTGACATCCCAGTCGGAGCCTGTGACCTCGTCCTTCGACAGCTTGCGCAGGATGTTTTCGAACGTGACCTCGTGGGGCCAGTTGTTGGGCGGTCCGCCGAGGTCCTCGTAGACCTTCGCCTCGTTCCACTGGATGCCCGCGAACGGGTTCTGGTGCTCGTGGGCGAAGCCGATCGCGTGCCCGGTCTCGTGCAGCGCGGTGGCCTTGCCGTACCGGGTGGTCAGGTCCCAGCCGAAGGTCATGGTCGCTTCGTTCGTGCCGATGAGCAGATTGTCCCGGCCGACGTACGACGCGGAGCCGTCGCGCTCCCGGAAGGCGATGCGGATCTCGGACTCGGTGGGATCGGTCACTTCCTTGAAGTCCAGCCCGATCCCCAGGTCCTTCCAGGCCCGGAAGGCGTGCCGGACCTCCTCCAGCTGCTCCGGGCCTCCGATGTCGCCGCCCTGGTCGAGGAAGGCGTAGTGCAGGACCGTGCCGTTGACCCACTTGGCGCGGACCAGCAGGATCGCCCTCGACCGGCCCGGACTGAGGTCCGGGGGCAACGCGGGCTGGGTCTGCGGTGGTTGGGCGCAGTAGCGGGGCGTGGTCGTCCCGCTCTCGGACAGCGCGCTCATGACGGCTCCCCTTCGGATGCGTGTCTGTCACCGCGAGGGCGAACAGGCACCGAGCCGTCGGCCGGCGGTCGGGCGAAGAAGGAGGTCGGCGGCGGCATTCCGATCGCCACCACGGTGTTGCGGTTCCTGAGGAAATGCCCGACCTGGATAACTCCAGCATCTTTCCGAACGGGACGTTCCGCAAGTGTCGAATAGTTAGATACCGCAGGAAACCGGGCGGTTGAACAGTGAAGCACTGCCTCTCATGCCGGCCGCGCACTCCCCGTACTGCCCCGCCCCGTGAGCCGCGGCACCGGCACCCCCACCGCCCGTGCCGGCTCCCCGTCCAGCAATGCCATCAGCTCGCGTGCCGCCGTGCGGCCGAACTCGGCGCTGTCGCGGGACAGGGCGGACAGCCGGGGCGTGACCATGCGGCACAGCGCCGAGTCCTCCCAGGACACGACCGACACGTCCTGCGGGACCCGGAAGCCGAGGTCGGCCGCCGTCGCGAGGCCGGCCACGGCCATCACGTCGTTGTCGTAGATCAGCGCGGTCGGGGCAGGGGAGCCGCCGAGCACCCGGCGGGTCACGGCGGCGCCCTCCGTGTCGGAGTAGTCGGTGGTCACCGAGCGGACCTCCGTGAGGCCGCGGCGCCGCGCCTCCGCCCGCAGCGTGGCGATACGACGCTGGGTGTGCGCCAGGCCGGGCAGGCCCGCGATGTGCACGATCCGGCGATGGCCGAGGGCGGCCAGTTCGTCCACCACGGACGCCATCGCGCCGGCGTCGTCCGCCCACACCGTGGACAGGCCGGGGTGACGCACGTCGGGTGCGCCGCCGATCACCACGGCGGGCAGGCCGAGTTCGTCCAGCAGGTCGGGGCGCGGGTCCTCGGCACGCGGGTCGACCACCAGGACGCCGTCCACCCGGTGCTCCGCCCACCAGCGCCGGTAGACCGCGCACTCGTCGGCCACGTCCTCGGCCACCTGGAAGAGCAGGCCCAGGTGACGCTCGGCGAGCACCTCCTGGATGCCGGAGACGAGTTGGAGGAAGAAGGAGTCGACGCCCAGCGTGTCCGCGGGGCGGGCCAGGACGAAGCCGACCGTGGCCACTCCTTCGCCGGAGAGGGCACGGGCCGCCGTGCTGGGGCGCCAGCCGAGCTGCTCGGCGACCCGGCGGACCCGGGCGCGGGTGGCCTCGGAGACGCCGGGACGGCCGTTCAGGGCGAAGGAGACCGCGCTCTCGGAGACTCCGGCGCGGCGCGCGATGTCCTTCATCGTCGGTCGGCGCGCGGGTGATCGCTTCTCCGGCAACGCGGGCTCCCCCTTCCGTACGGTTCGGTACCGGCCAACTGCTAATGCGCTTGAGTGCACTTACCCTAAAGCGCATTAGTGATCGGCGGCAATAGGTTCAACGCACCGCTGTGAGCAGGGGTTTTGAGTCACTAATGACTTTAGCTGGGTCGAATCCATTGACTCCTCACACAAACGCTGGGCACAGTCTGGCCCGGCACCTTCGGCCACATCCCACTGCGTCCCGCCGCATCTCGCCGCATCCCTCTGTATCCCCCTGCAAAGGAGCCCAGCCGCCGTGCGTATCTCCCGCAGAACCTTCGCCGCCGCTGCCGTCGCCCTCGTCCTGCCGCTGAGCGCGTGCGGCTCGGGCGGTGACGACGGCGGCTCGACCGACGCCTCGGGCAAGGTCGAGGGCGACATCACCTTCCAGACCTGGAACCTGCGCGCCAACTTCAAGCCGTACTTCGAGGGCCTGATCGCGGACTTCGAGAAGAAGTACCCCGGCACCCGGGTGAAGTGGATCGACCAGCCCGCCGAGGGCTACGCCGACAAGATCAGCGCCGACGCGGCCGGCGGCACCCTGCCCGACGTCGTCAACGTCTCCCCGGACCTGGTCGCCCCGCTCGCCGAGGCGGGCCTCGCCCTCGACCTCGACAAGGCTGCGGGCAAGTACAAGTCCGAGTACCTGGACGGGGCTTGGGCCAGCCATCAGGTGCCGGGCCTGAGCGGCACGTACGCCTTCCCGTGGTACCTGAACACCGGCCCGCTCTTCTACAACAAGTCCCTGTTCGAGAAGGCCGGACTCGACCCCAGCACACCGCCGAAGACGTACGACGAACTCTTCGCCGACGCACTGCGGCTGGCGAAGAAGAGCGACGGAAAGGTCGCCACGCTCGCCAACGTGCCCACCATCGAGGACTTCGGCCGGTACGGCGTCCAGCTGATGAACAAGGAGGGCACCGGGTTCGGCTTCAACGACGCCAAGGGGGTCGAACTCCTCTCCAAATACAAGGAGTTGTACGACGCCAAGGCCCTCGACCCGCAGGCCCTGACCGCCACCCCGGAGTCCTCCGGCAAGAAGTTCCTCACCGAGGCCGTCGCCATGAACCCCGGCAGCGCACTCGACCTCGGCAACTTCAAGAAGCAGGCGCCGAACCTGTACAAGAACATCGGGATCACCGACCAGATCACCAGCACCGGGCACGTCAACATGTACGTGATGGGCGTGATGGTCAACTCCCGCACCAAGCACACCCCGGCCGCGGTCGCCTTCGCGCACTTCGTCACCGACGCGCGGAACCAGATGTCCTTCGCCAAGAAGGTCGCCATCTTTCCCAGCACCGCCGGCTCCCTCGACGACCCGTACTTCACCAAGGAGGACGGCACCGACGAGACGCGCGTGCGCATCGCCGCCGCCCAGTCCCTGAAGAACGCGGTCAACTACACGCCGGTGCTGTTCAGCGAGCAGATGAAGACCGCGCTGCGCAACGAGGTCGCCAAGGCCCTGCAGGGCAAGGAGAGCCCCAAGACGGCTCTTGACAACGCTGTCAAGGCCTGCGACCAGCTCCTGAAGCAGCAGGGCTGACGCGAATGGCCGGCGTGTCGCGCGTGCGGCGCCAACTTCCCACCAGCCCCTGGCTGTTCGCCGCCCCGGGGCTGATCGTCATCGGCGCCTTCGTGCTGTACCCGTTCGTGTCGACCGTGGTGAACTCCTTCACCGACCGCCGCACCCTGATCCCGGGCCGCTTCGTCGGACTCGCCAACTTCCGCGAGCTGCTCCACGACGACATGTTCTGGACCGGCCTGCGCAACAGCACGCTGTACATCGTCGGGGTCGTACCGGCCCTGGTGATCCTGCCGCTGCTGCTCGCGCTGCTGGTGCAGAAGAACATCCCCGGCATCACCTTCTTCCGGTCCGCCTTCTACACCCCGGTCGTCGCCTCCATCGTGGTCGTCGGGCTGATCTGGGTGTGGCTGCTGGACGAACGCGGCCTGGTCAACTCCCTGCTGGAGGCGGTGGGGATCGGGCGGGTCGGCTTCCTCAGCGACCAGTGGCTGCTCCTGCTGAGCGCCATGGCCGTGACGGTGTGGAAAGGCCTCGGCTACTACATGATCATCTATCTGGCCGCGCTGGCGAACGTACCGCGCGAGCTGCACGAGGCCGCCGCCGTGGACGGCGCAGGTCCGGTCCGCCGCTTCCTCACGGTCACCGTGCCCGCCGTGCGCTCCACCATGGTGCTGGTCGCCGCGCTCTCCTCGGTCGCCGCGTTCAAGGTCTTCTCCGAGGTGTACCTGATGGCCGGCCCGAGCGGCGGCCCGGCCGGCGAGGACACCACCCTCGTCATGCTCGTCCAGCGCACCGGCACCGGCCTGACCGGCCGCGTCGGCTACGCCTCCGCCCTCTCCGTCGTCGTGTTCGTCGTCACCGTCGTACTGATGCTGCTCGTCCTGCGCGCCGACCGGAGGGAGGAGACATGAGCGTCCTGGAGAAGGTGCGGCCCCGGCAGGAGCCCGTGGTCCGCGAACTCCGCGTCACCGACGAACACGGCCGCCGCATCCGGGTATGGGAGTTGGTCCTGCGCTATGCGCTGCTGCTCGCCGTCCTCGCCCTCACCGTCGGCCCCTTCCTCTGGCAGCTGTCCACATCCCTCAAGGGCCCCACCGAGGACATCTTCAGCTCGCCGCCGACGTTCCTGCCCAGCCATCCCACCCTGCACAACTACGAGCGGGTCGCGCACACCATCCCGGTCTGGGACTACGCCCTGAACTCGCTGAAGGTCGCGAGCGCGAGCGTCGTCACCAACTGCGTGGGCTCCGCACTCGCCGGGTACGCCCTGGCCCGGCTGCGCTACCGCGGCCGGGGCGTGGCCACGCTGGTCTTCGTGCTGGCGATGCTCGTGCCCGTGGAGGGCATCATCATCGCCCAGTTCACGACCATGCGGGAACTCGGCCTCAACAACACGCTGATCGGGGTCGTGCTGCCCGGCTCGATCGGCGCGATGAACGTGCTGCTGATGCGCAACGCCTTCCGCAACCTGCCCTACGAGATCGAGGAGGCCGCCTACGTCGACGGCGCCACCGTGTGGCAGCGGTTCTGGCGCATCGCGCTGCCGTCGGTGAAGGGCACCCTCGCCGTCGTCGCCATCTTCGCCTTCATGGGCGCCTGGGACGACTTCCTGTGGCCGCTGATCGTGCTCAGCGACCCCGACAAGTTCACCCTGACCATCGGCCTCAACTATCTGCACGGCACCTTCGCCAACGACGAACGCCTGGTCGCCGCCGGCACCGTCATCGCCGTGGCCCCGCTCATCGCCCTCTTCGCCTGCCTCCAGCGGTACTTCTTCCGCGGGGTCGGCGAGGGCGCCGTCAAGGGCTGACACCCGTACCCCGTCCGCAAGGAGCAAGGACACCGCATGCCCCCTGCCGTGCGCTTCGGCGTCAACTACACGCCCAGCGAAGGGTGGTTCCACCACTGGCTCGACTTCGACCTCGACTCCGTACGCGCCGACCTCGACGCGATCGCCGACCTGGGCCTCGACCACATCCGCGTCTTCCCGCTGTGGCCCTACTTCCAGCCGAACCGCACCCTGATCCGCCCGCGCGCCGTGGAGGACCTGGTACGACTGGCCGACGCGGCCGCCGAACGCGGTCTGGACGTCAACGTCGACGGCCTGCAGGGTCACCTGAGCAGCTTCGACTTCCTGCCCGCCTGGACCCGCACCTGGCACCGGCGCAACCTCTTCACCGACCCGGACGTGGTCGACGGCCAGGCCGCCTACCTGCGCACCCTCGCCGCCGCCCTCGCCGACCGGCCCAACTTCATCGGCATGACCATCGGCAACGAGGTCAACCAGTTCGCCGCCGGACCCCACCCCGACCCCGACCGCATCACGGCCGAGGACGCCGAGCACTGGCTCACCCGGCTGCTCGCCGCCTGCACCGAGGGCGCCCCGGACCGGCCGCATCTGCACGCCTCGTACGACGCCGCCTGGTACCAGGACGACCAGCCCTTCACCCCCGGCCACTCGGCCCGCCTCGGCGCCGTCACCGCCGTGCACTCCTGGGTGTTCAACGGCACCGCCCAGCGCCACGGCCGCACCTCCGTACCCGCCGAGCACCACGCCGCCTACCTGGTCGAGCTGAGCAAGGCCTGGGCCGAGGAGCCGCACCGGCCCGTCTGGCTCCAGGAGGTCGGCGCACCCGCACCCCTCGTCCCCGCCGAGCACGCCGCCGCCTTCACCGAGGCGACCGTGCGGAACGTCCTGGACTGCCCCGACCTCTGGGGCATCACCTGGTGGTGCTCGTACGACGTCTCCCGCGAACTCGCCGACTTCCCCGCACTCGAATACGGCCTCGGGCTGTTCACCAACGACCGGCGACCCAAGGACACCGCCGGCGTCCTGGCCGACGCGGCTCGTGCGCACCATGAGCCCCCTTCCGCCCGCGCGACCGCCCTCGTCGTGCCCGCCGACCCGGCCCACCGCTCCCGCTGCGCCCCCGGCGGCCCCGTCTTCGACGCCTTCTTCCGGCTCGTCGCCGACGGCGCCCGCCCGACCACCGTCCTGGACACCCGCGCGCACGACAAGGAACACCTCGCCGCCCGCGCCATCACCGAAGTCGTCACTCCCGACCAGGTACTCCCCATCCCACAAGGAGGCACCCGCTCGTGAACCCCACCAGACGCACCGTCCTCATCGCCGGCGCCGCAGCGGCCCTGCTGCCCACGCCCGCCCTCGCGGTCCCGCGTCCCAAGGCCGCCGCCACCCCGCCGTACGCCTCGTACTGGTACCCGGACTCCTTTCCCTCCGGCAGCCCGGGCGCCGGCATCACCTGGCGCAGCCTGAAGGCCTGGCGTGCGGCCGACGACGCCGACCTCGCCTTCAACGCCGCGTCCGTGCCGCTCGCCGCCCGCTTCACCCCGACCCCGGCCAACACCACCGCGCGCTCGGGGCAGGCCCGGATCCAGTCCCTGGTCTCCTTCGGGCCCACCTCCAGCAACCCCTCCCAGGGATCCGCCACCGCCGACTACTACGCCCTCACCCACTGGGCCTACCTCGACGAACTGGTGTTCTGGGGCGGATCCTCGGGCGAGGGGCTGATCCTGGCGCCGAACGCGCCGATCGTCGACGCGGCCCACCGGCACGGCGTCCCCGTCCTCGGCAACATCTTCCTGCCGCCCACCGCCTACGGCGGTCAGCTCCAGTGGACCCGCGACCTCGTCCAGAAGGACTCGTCCGGGCACTATCCGCTCGCCGCGCAACTCGTCGCGGTGGCGGCCGCGTACGGCTTCGACGGCTGGTTCGTGAACGCCGAGACCGGCGGCGGGAACACCGCGCTCGGCACCGCCATGCTCGGATTCGTGAAGGAGCTGAAGGCGCTCGCGGCGGCCAAGGGGCAGCGGGTGACCTGGTACGACGCGATGACCGTGAACGGGACGGTCAGCTGGCAGGGCGCGCTGAACAGCCAGAACCAGGCCTTCTTCCAGGCCGCCGACGACATGTTCGTCGACTTCCGGTGGAGCGCGGCGACCCTCGCCTCCTCGGGGACCAAGGCGGGGCAACTGGGCCGCAGCCGCTACGAGTTGTGGGCGGGCGTCGACGTCGAGTCGAACGGGTCCGGCTCGTCGGTGAACTGGGACGCGATCGTGCCGACCGGGAAGGCGCACATCACCTCGATCGGCTTCTACCGGCCCGAGTGGACCCGCAACCACCTGCCCGCCGGACAGCGCACCCCGGAGGACTTCCACGCAGCCGACGACCGGTTCTGGAGCGGGCGGTCGCTGGATCCGGCGCGGCCCGACGCCAGTGACCCGTGGCGGGCGCCGGCGGTGTCGGTGGCGGACCGGTCGACGGTGTCGTCGCTGCCGTTCGCGAGCGTGTTCAACACCGGGCACGGGCTGCGGTGGTACGAGGACGGGGCCGTCGCCTCGGACGCGGCCTGGAACCACCTCGGGCTGCAGGACCGGCTGCCGTCGCGGCGGTGGGTCGTGCGGACGGCGGGGCAGCGGCCGGCCGTCTCCTTCGACTTCGCGGACGCCTGGCGGGGCGGGAGCAGTGTGCTCGTCGCTGGTGAACCGGATCAACCAGTGGTGGTGGACCTGTACGCGACGCGGCTGCCTATCGGTGTTGACACGGTTGTCGAGCTGACGCATCGGACCGATGCCGGGAGCGTGAACGTCGAGCTGGCCGTCGCCACCGCCGAGCCGAGCGGCGCCGGTGCGACACCGCCGTACACCTATCTGCCTGTGAACTCGGTCAACAGCTGGCAGACCTCGACCGTACGGCTCAGCGGACTGTCCGGCACGATCCACGCCCTCGGCGTCCGCCTCACCGCATCCGACGGCGGCGCCGTGCGCTGGCGGCTGGGCGGCCTCGCCGTACGCGACACGGCCCCGGCCCCCGCAGCCCCCTCCGACCTGCGCGTCACGGCCGCTTCCGGAGGTGACCTGCGCTTCGCCTGGACCGCCGCGCCCGCCCCCGTGCGCCACTACGAACTCCACCGCGTCCTGCCCGACGGCACCCGCCGCTTCCTCGGCGGTACCTGCCAGCGCGCCTACTTCGTAGCCGGCCTGCAACCCGCACCGGGAGAGACCGCCGCACGATTCGAAGTGCGCTCGGTGGGGGAGCTCTACAACGCCTCGACTCCCGTGACCGTCACCCACACCTGGTAATCACCCGGAACCCAGCAGGGAGCACCCCGCATGCATGACGACCGCAACCTGGTCGAAGCCCGCCTCCGGCGCGTCCTCGACGAACGCATCCGTCCCGCCGTGTACCCCGAGTCCCTGCCGCTCGAGGTCGCGGTCTGGCACGCGCCGGGCGAGCCGGTGCCGGTCGCGGAGGGACTGGCGGCCGAGCCCGAGCCGATCGAGGTGGGCGCCCGG
Organism: Streptomyces diastatochromogenes; assembly: GCF_002242805.1. Lineage (GTDB taxonomy): Bacteria > Actinomycetota > Actinomycetes > Streptomycetales > Streptomycetaceae > Streptomyces > Streptomyces diastatochromogenes. The sequence goes on from NZ_MCGQ01000046.1 coordinate 58,323, forward strand.
TGGGGTGCTCCGTGGGGCACCAGCTGGTTCCGGGTGACCGGGACCGTGCCCGAGGCCTGGGCGGGCCGGACCGTCGAGGCCCTGCTCGACCTGGGCTTCGACGAGAACATGCCCGGCTTCCAGTGCGAGGGCCTGGTCTACCGGCCCGACGGCACCCCGGTGAAGGGCCTCAACCCGCGCAACCAGTGGGTGCGCATCGGCGCGCCGGTCGCGGGCGGGGAGGAGGTGCGCCTGCACATCGAGGCCGCCTCCAACCCGGTCATCCTCGACTACCACCCCTTCCGGCCCACCCGGCTCGGCGACAAGGCCACCGCCGGGCACGAGCCGCAGTACACGCTCACCCGCATGGACCTCGCCGTCTTCGACGAGACCGTGTGGCAGCTGGTGCTGGACCTGGAGGTGCTGGGCGAGCTGATGGCCGAGCTGCCGGTGGACTCCGCGCGCCGCTGGGACATCCTGCGCGCCGTCGACCGGGCCCTGGACGCCGTCGACCTGCAGGACGTGGGCGGCACGGCGGACCGGGCCCGCGCACAGCTGACCGGTGTCCTGTCCGCACCGGCCGTCCCGTCCGCCCACCGGATCAGCGCGGTCGGGCACGCGCACATCGACTCCGCCTGGCTGTGGCCGCTGCGCGAGACCGTGCGCAAGGTGGCCCGTACGACGTCCAACATGACCGCGCTCATCGAGGACGAGCCGGAGTTCGTCTTCGCCATGTCGCAGGCGCAGCAGTGGGCCTGGGTGAAGGAGCACCGGCCCGAGGTGTGGGCGCGGGTGAAGAAGGCCGTGGCGGAGGGGCGGTTCGTACCGGCGGGCGGGATGTGGGTCGAGTCGGACACCAACATGCCCGGCTCGGAGGCGATGGCCCGACAGTTCGTGCACGGCAAGCGGTTCTTCCTCGACGAGTTCGGCATCGAGAACGAGGAGGCCTGGCTGCCCGACACCTTCGGCTTCGCCGCCGGGCTGCCGCAGATCATCAAGGCCGCCGGCTCCAAGTGGCTGCTGACGCAGAAGATCTCGTGGTCGCAGACCAACAAGTTCCCGCACCACACCTTCCAGTGGGAGGGCATCGACGGCACCCGGATCTTCACCCACTTCCCGCCCGTCGACACCTACAACTGCTCGATGAGGGGCGGCGAAATCGCCCACGCGGCACGGAACTTCAAGGACAAGGGCAAGGCCCGGCACTCGCTCGCGCCCAGCGGCTGGGGCGACGGAGGCGGCGGCACGACCCGCGAGATGGTCGCCAAGGCGGCCCGGCTGCGCGACCTCGAAGGCTCCGCGACCGTCGTCTGGGAGACACCGAGGGCGTTCTTCGAGAAGGCCGAGGCCGAATACCCCGAACCCGCCGTCTGGGTCGGCGAGTTGTACCTCGAACTGCACCGCGCCACCCTCACCAGCCAGGCGAGGACCAAGCAGGGCAACCGCCGCAGCGAACACCTCCTGCGCGAGGCCGAACTCTGGGCGGCCACCGCCGCCGTACGCACCGGATTCCCCTACCCCTACGCGGAGTTGGACCGGATCTGGAAGACGGTCCTGCTGCACCAGTTCCACGACATCCTGCCCGGCTCGTCCATCGCCTGGGTGCACCGGGAGGCCCGGGCGACGTACGAGCGGATCGCCGCCGAGCTGAACGGCGTCATCGAGGCCGCGCAGCGCGCGCTCGCGGGCGAGGGGGAGACGCCCCTGGTGTTCAACGCCGCCCCGCACGCGCGCGCCGGCGTCCCGGCCGGCGGAGCGGCGACACCACGGACACAGGGCGCGACCACGCATGCCCCACGCCCGGAGGGCGGCCACGTCCTGGACAACGGCCTGCTGCGCATCGAGATCGACGCCCGGGGCCTGGTCGTCTCCGCCTACGACATCGAGGCCGACCGCGAGACGATCGCCCCCGGCACCACCGCGAACCTCCTCCAGCTCCACCCCGACTTCCCCAACATGTGGGACGCCTGGGACGTGGACGAGTTCTACCGGAACACGGTCACGGACCTCACGGACACCGACTCGGTGACGGCGGGCGAGGACGGCGACTCGGTACGGGTCGTACGGTCCTTCGGTGCCTCCCGCGTCACCCAGGTGCTGACGCTGCCGGCGGGGGAGCGGCGCCTGGTGCTGGACACGGAGGTCGACTGGCACGAGACGGAGAAGTTCCTGAAGCTGGCCTTCCCGCTCGACCTGCACGCCGAACGGTACGCGTCGGAAACCCAGTTCGGGCACTTCCACCGCCCCACCCACACCAACACCTCCTGGGAGGCGGCCAAGTTCGAGGCCTGCAACCACCGCTTCGTCCATCTCACGGAACCGGACTGGGGTGTCGCCGTCGTCAACGACTCGACGTACGGCCACGACGTGACCCGCACGGTCCGCACCGACGGCGACCGCGGTACGACCACCACGGTGCGGGTCTCCCTCCTGCGCGCCCCGCGCTTCCCCGACCCCGAGACCGACCAGGGAGCCCACCGCTTCCGGCACGCCCTGATCCCCGGCGCCCGGATCGCCGACGCGGTCCGCGAGGGCTGGCGGATCAACCTGCCCGAGCGGCGCACGACCGGTGCCGGCGAGGTCGCCCCGCTGGTCACCACGGACAACGAGGCGGTCGTCCTCACGGCCGTGAAGCTGGCCGACGACGGCAGCGGCGACGTGGTGGTCCGCTTCCACGAGGCCCATGGAGCCCGGGCCCGGGCGATTCTGACCGCCGGATTCCCGTTCACCGACGTCACCGTGACGGACCTGCTGGAACGGCCGGGCGGGGAGGGGGAGCCGCCGGCGAGGGACGGCGAGCGAATCGCCGTACGGCTGCGCCCTTTCGAGCTGATGACCCTGAGGCTGCACAGGCACTGATCACACCGGGGCCATGTCCCGGACGAGGCAGGGGGGCGCGTGGCGAACCGCACGCACAGACATGTCCGGCTGCGCCTGGCGCGGCAACGGGTCACGCCGGACCGGATACGGGCACGGGTTCGGTCGCGGGACGAACCGCGGACCGTGTGGCAGCGGATCCCGTGGGCACACGTGGGGACCGTGATCGGCGCGCTCGCGGCCATCGGGGGCCTCGTCTTCACCGCCGTCGCCACCTACTACAGCGCCGCGGTCTCCGGCGATCAGTTACAGGAGTCCCGGCAGGCCGCCGACCGGGCCGAACGCGCACAGGCCGCGCGCGTCTCGTTCTGGGTCGACACGGAGAGCGGGGACCGGCGATTCCATGTGATGAACAGGTCGCCGGACCCCGTCACGGAGGTCTCCTTCCGCGGAGGCGCGCCGCTGACCGGACCGGTCCTGATGACGTGGGACTCTCTGGCACCCTGCCAGGACTTCGTCATCCCGGTGACCAGTGTCGTCAAACCCGGGGCCCTCATGCCGGGCGACCCCGAGCTGGACTTCCGGGACCGGAACGGCAAGGCGTGGCAGCGAACCGAAGTGGCGCTGAATCCGATCGGGCACGGAGTTCCCCCGGTCGACGGCACGACCTACGTGGCGGGCAAGCACGGCGCCGAGGTTCATGACGCACCTGACTGCGGCGACGACTCCGGCTAGCCGAGCTGCGCCCGCAACCACTCCTCCACCTCTCCCACATGCGCGGCCGCCGCCGCGCGTGCCGCCTCCGGGTCGCGGGCCGCCAGGGCCCGGTGGATGGCGGTGTGTTCGCGGCGGGTGCGGGTGAAGGCGCCCTCCTCCTGGTAGCCGCGCCAGACGCGGGCGCGGAAGGTGCGGGAGGACAGGCCCTCCAGGATGGCCGCCATCGTCTCGTTGCCCGCGGCGGCCGCGATCTCCCGGTGGAAGGCCAGGTCGTGGGCGAGGATCTCCTCGGGGTCGTCGGTGGCGTTCATGGCCGCCAGATGTTTCTCCACTTCGGCGAGCTGGTCGTCGGTGATGCGGGCCGCGGCGAGCGCGGTCGCGGTGGACTCCAGGATCCGGCGCACCTCCAGGAGTTCCACCAGCCGTGGGCCCCGGGACAGGTCCGCGACCACGCCGAAGGTCTCCAGCAGGTCGCCGGCCTCCAGCGCGGTGACGTAGATACCGGAACCGTGCCGGGCCTCCAGGACGCCCAGCACCGTCAGCGCGCGGATCGCCTCGCGCATCGAGCTGCGGGAGATGCCCAGTTGGGCCGCCAGGTCGCGCTCGGTGGGCAGGCGCTGGCCGGGCTCCAGGCGGCCCTCGGCGATCATCGACTTGATCCGCTCGATGGCGCGCTGGGTCACCGTGCCCTTCTGCGGGGCTTCGTCGTCCACGCCGTCCACGCCGTTCCTCCCGTCGCTGGGTGCGTCGCAGTCTAACCAGCGGAGTGGTCGGACCACTATGCATCGAAGAGCGGGAAATTTGGCGCCGGAGGGTGTTCTGGCGCCGGAGTGGTCTGATAAATATCCAGGCATCTGCTCGAACACCCTCGACGAGGAGCCGCGAGATGCCTGTCAGAACAGCGAGGAAGCAGAACAGGTCACGGATCACCGGCGTGGCGGCCCTGGCCGCCTGCGCCTCACTGCTGCTCACCGCGTGCGGCAGCACCAAGGACACCGGCGCCTCCGGTGCCGCGGGCGGGGGCGGCACGGGCAAGGTCGGGGTGATCCTGCCCCTGCTGACCTCGCCGTTCTGGCAGTCGTACAACGACTACGTGCCCAAGATGGCCACGTCCGAGGGCGTCGACGCACTGAAGACGGTCAACTCCAACAGCGACCCCTCGCAGCAGATCACCGACATCAACAACGAGCTGAACCAGGGTGTGAAGGGACTGGTGGTCGCGCCCCTGGACAGCGCCGCCATCCAGGCCGGACTCGACCAGGCCGAACGCAAGGGCGTGCCGGTCGTCGCCGTGGACGTCGCGCCCGACAAGGGCAAGGTCGCCATGGTGGTGCGCGCGGACAACGTTGCCTATGGCGAGAAGGCCTGCGACTACCTCGGGCAGCACGTCAGCAGCGGCAAGGTCGTGCAGATCATGGGCGACCTCGCCTCGGTCAACGGCCGCGACCGCTCCGAGGCCTTCCGGGCCTGCGTGAAGAAGAAGTACCCGAAGCTCAAGGTGCTGGAGATCCCGGCGAAATGGGAGTCCGACACCGCTGCGGCCAAGCTGGACACGCTGCTGAACGCCAACCCCGACCTCAAGGGCATCTACATGCAGGCCGGCGGTGTGTACCTCGCGCCGACGCTGCAGACCCTGAAGTCGAAGAGCATGCTGAAGACGGCCGGCCAGAAGGGCCACATCGTCATCGTCTCCAACGACGGCATCCCGCAGGAGTTCGACGCCATCCGCAAGGGCGAGATCGACGCCACCGTCTCCCAGCCCGCCGACGCCTACGCCCGGTACGGCATGTACTACGTCAAGGCGGCGATGGCGGGGAAGACGTTCAAGCCCGGTCCCACCGACCACGACTCGACCATCGTGAAACTGCCCAGCGGCATCCTGGAGGACCAACTGCCCGCGCCCCTGGTCACCAAGACCAACGTCGACGACCCCAAGCTCTGGGGCAACACGGTCAAATGAGCGCACCTCTCGTTGAAGCCGAGGGCATCGTCAAGCGGTACGGCCCCACGGTCGCCCTCGCCGACGGCCGGCTCACCGTGCTCCCCGGCGAGTCCCACGCCCTCGTCGGCCGCAACGGCGCGGGCAAGTCCACGCTGGTCAACGTCCTCACCGGACTCCAGGCCCCGGACGAGGGCACCGTACGCTTCGACGGCGAACCCGCACCCGCGCTCGCCGACCGGGACGCCTGGCGCCGCAAGGTCGCCTGCGTGTACCAGAAGCCCACGGTCGTACCGGAGTTGACGGTCGCCGAGAACCTGTTCATCAACCGGCAGCCGCTCCAGCGGGGTTTCATCAGCTGGCGTCGGCTCAGGCGTGAAGCCGCCGACCTGCTCGCCACCTGGGACGTGCACGTCGACCCCGAGGTCCGCACCGCCGACCTCAAGGTCGAGGACCGCCAAATGGTGGAGATCGCCCGGGCGTTGAGCTTCGGCGCGCGGTTCATCGTCCTGGACGAGCCGACCGCCCAGCTCGACAACCGGGAGATCGAGCGGCTGTTCAGCCGGATGCGCGCCCTGCAGGACTCCGGGGTCACCTTCCTGTTCATCTCGCACCATCTCCAGGAGGTGTACGAGGTCTGCCAGACGGTGACCGTCCTGCGCGACGCCCGCTGGATCACCACCGCCCCGGTCGCCGAACTGCCCCGCGCGGCCCTGGTGGAGGCCATGGCGGGGGAGACGGTCGCCGAGCAGGCGGCGACCGTGCGGGACACGGTGGCCGACGACGCGCCGGTCGCCCTGGAAGCGCGCGGGCTGTCGTCGGAGTCGTACCGGGACATCGACCTCACCGTCCGCCACGGCGAGGTCGTCGGACTCGCCGGCTCCAGCGGCAGCGGGAAGATCGAGCTGGCCGAGTCCCTCGCCGGACTGCACACCCCGACGAGCGGCACGGCCCGGCTCGACGGCCGCCGACTTCCGTTCGGAGACGTCCAGGCAGCACTCGGGGCCGGTGTCGGCTGCGTGCCCCGGGACCGGCACGAACAGGGCCTCGTGACCGGGATGAGCATCGGCGACAACGCCACCCTGAGCGTCCTCGGCCGCCTGGGCCGCTACGGCTTCGTCGGCACCCAGCGCCGACGCGCCGTCGCCACCGACCTCATCGCACGCCTCGACATCCACGCCGAGGGCCCCGACCAGCCCGTCTCCGACCTCTCCGGCGGCAACGCGCAGAAGGTCGTCATGGCCCGCGCCCTGGCCTCCGACCCCCGGCTGCTCGTCCTGATCAACCCCACCGCGGGCGTCGACGTGAAGTCCAAGGAGTCGCTGCTGGCCCGGATGGACAGCGCCCGCGAGGACGGCACCGCCGTGCTCGTCGTCTCCGACGAACTCGACGACCTGCGGCGCTGCGACCGTGTCCTCGTCCTCTTCCACGGCCGGATCGTCGCGGAGCACCCGGCGGGCTGGCACGACCACGAGCTGATCGCCTCCATCGAAGGAGTGGACCATGGCTGACGGATCGACCATGGCGGACGGATCGACCATGGCTGACACCGAGGTCCCGCCGCTCACGCCCGTCCCGGTGCACGGCGCCCGTTCGGCCAAGGCCGTCCTGCTCCGCCGGGCCCGTGAACTCGCCCTGGTTCCCGCGCTGTTGCTGCTGATGGTGCTGGGCGCGTTCGTCAACGACTCCTTCCTCACCGAGCGCAACATCATCTCGATCCTCGGCGCCTCCGCGGCCCTCGCCATGGTGGTGCTCGCCGAGTCGCTCGTCCTGATCACCGGCAAGTTCGACCTGTCGCTCGAATCGGTCGTCGGCATCGCACCCGCCGTGGGCGCCCTGCTCGTCCTGCCCGCCGCCCAGTCCGGCTGGGGCACCGAGTGGCCCACCGCGCTCGCCCTGGTCGCGATCCTCGTCGTCGGCGCGGCGATCGGCGCCCTCAACGGCATTCTGGTGGTGAAGTTCAAGCTCAACGCATTCATCGTCACCCTGGCGATGCTGATCATCCTGCGCGGACTGCTGGTCGGCGCCACCAAGGGCAAGACGCTGTTCGGGATGCCCGACGCGTTCTTCACCCTCGCCACCACGACGTTCCTGCGCGTCCCGATGTCCGTGTGGCTGGCGGCGCTCGCCTTCGCGGTCACCGGGCTCGTCCTGCGCTACCACCGCGTCGGCCGCGCCCTGTACGCCATCGGCGGCAACGCGGACGCGGCCCGCGCGGCCGGCATCCGCGTCGAGCGCGTGATGCTCGGGGTGTTCGTCGTCGCCGGAGTCCTCGCCTCCGTCGGCGGCCTCCTGCAGACCGGCTATGTCGGCGCGATCAGCGCCAACCAGGGCAACAACATGATCTTCACGGTATTCGCGGCGGCCGTGATCGGCGGCATCAGCCTGGACGGCGGCAAGGGCACCATGGCCGGTGCGCTCACCGGCGTCCTCCTGCTGGGCGTCGTACAGAACCTGCTGACCCTCGCGCAGGTGCCGTCGTTCTGGATCCAGGCCATCTACGGCGGGATCATCCTCGTCGCCCTCATGATCGCCCGCGTGACGACGGGCCGGGCCCAGGACTGACTCCCCGCCCCCACCGTCCCCCGACCGAAAGGACTTCAGTGCCCGAGGCCCCCGCCCGCATCATCGCGGTCGACACCCACGACATCCGTTTCCCCACCTCGCGCGAGCTGGACGGCTCCGACGCGATGAACCCGGACCCCGACTACTCGGCGGCCTACGTCGTCCTGCGCACGGACGCCGCCGACGGGTACGAGGGGCACGGGTTCACCTTCACCATCGGGCGGGGCAACGACGTCCAGGTCGCCGCGATCGACGCGCTGCGGGGCCATGTGCTCGGCCGCCCGGTCGAGGAGCTGTGCGCCGACCCCGGCTCGCTCTTCCGGGACCTGATCGCCGACAGCCAGCTGCGCTGGCTCGGCCCCGAGAAGGGCGTGATGCACATGGCGATCGGGGCCGTCGTCAACGCCGTCTGGGACCTCGCCGCCCGGCGGGCGGGCAAGCCGCTGTGGCAGCTGCTCGCCGACGCCGAACCGGAGTGGCTGGTCCGCCAGATCGACTTCCGCTACATCACCGACGCGCTCACCCCCGAGGAGGCCCTCGACCTGCTCAGACGCGGCAGGGAGGGCGCCGGTGACCGCCGGGCCCGGCTGCTGGAGCGCGGCTTCCCCGCCTACACGACCTCCCCGGGCTGGCTCGGCTACGACGACGACAAGCTCACCCGGCTCGCCGCCCAGGCCGTCGCCGACGGCTTCCGGCAGATCAAGCTCAAGGTGGGCGCCGACCTGGCGGACGACGTACGGCGCTGCCGGGTCGCCCGCGCCGTCGTCGGTCCGGACGTCCGCCTCGCCGTCGACGCCAACCAGCGATGGAACGTGGACGAGGCCATCGCCTGGACCAAGGCGCTCGCCGAGTTCGACCCGTACTGGATCGAGGAGCCCACCAGCCCCGACGACGTCCTCGGCCACGCGGCGATCCGCCGCGCGGTGACACCTGTCAAGGTCGCCACCGGCGAGCACGTCCAGAACCGGATCGTCTTCAAGCAGATGCTCCAGGCCGGCGCCCTCGACATCGTGCAGATCGACGCCGCCCGCGTCGGCGGCGTCAACGAGAACCTCGCCATCCTGCTGCTCGCCGCCAAGTTCGGCGTCCCCGTCTGCCCGCACGCCGGCGGGGTCGGCCTGTGCGAACTCGTCCAGCACCTGTCGATGTTCGACTACCTGGCGGTCTCCGGCACCACCGAGGACCGGGTCATCGAGTACGTCGACCACCTCCACGAGCACTTCCTCACCCCCGTGGTGATCCGCGACGGCCACTACACGGCCCCCACCACGCCCGGCTTCTCGGCGGCCATGCGCCCGGAGTCGATCGCCCGGTACACCTACCCCGGTGGCACCTTCTGGGCCGCCGACCCCGACACCCAGAAGGGACAGGCGGCATGAGCGACTTCGCGGGCCTCAGGGCCCTGGTCACCGGCGGCGCCTCCGGGATCGGCCGGGCTACCGCCGACCTGCTCGCCGCACGCGGCGCCCAGGTCGCGGTGCTCGACCTCGACCCGTCCGCGGTGGACAAGCCCCTCCTGGCCTACCGGGCGGACGTCACCGACGACACCTCGGTGCGTACCGCCGTGGCACAGGCCGCCGAAGCCCTCGGCGGCCTCGACGTCCTGGTCAACAACGCCGGCATCGGCGCCCGGGGCACCGTCGAGGACAACGACGACGAGGAGTGGCGGCGCGTCTTCGACGTCAACGTCCTCGGCATGGTCCGCGCCGCCCGCGCCGCCCTCCCGCACCTGCGCCGCTCCCGGCACGCCGCGATCGTCAACACCTGCTCCATCGCCGCCACGGCCGGCCTTCCGCAGCGCGCCCTCTACAGCGCCACCAAGGGCGCCGTGTACTCCCTGACCCTGGCGATGGCCGCCGACCACGTCCGCGAGGGCATCCGTGTCAACTGCGTCAACCCCGGCACGGTGGACACCCCGTGGGTCGGCCGCCTGCTGGACGCGGCCCCCGACCCCGCCGCCGAGCGCGCCGCCCTGGAGGCCCGCCAGCCCACCGGCCGCCTCGTCTCGCCGGCCGAGGTCGCGGGCGCCATCGCCTACTTGGCCGGCCCCCTCTCCGGCGCCACCACCGGCACCGCCCTCGCCGTCGACGGCGGCATGCAGGGCCTCAGGCTGCGCCCGGCGGGCCGGTGAACCGCCTGGGCCGCAGCGGCGTCGAGGTCGGCCCGCTGGGCTTCGGCGCCGCCGGGATCGGCAACCTGTACACCCCGATGGACGACGAGCAGGCGTACGAGGCGGTGCGGGCCGCCTGGGAGCGGGGCATCCGGTACTTCGACACCGCGCCGCACTACGGCCTCGGTCTGTCGGAACGGCGCCTGGGCGCGGCCCTGCGGGCGTACGACCGTGCCGCGTACACGGTCTCCACGAAGGTCGGCCGCCGCCTGGAACCCGCCGACGGCACCGGGGACGACCTGGCGAACGGCTTCGCCGTCCCCGCCGACCACCGTCGCGTCTGGGACTTCAGCGCCGACGGCGTCCGCCGCACGCTGGAGGCAAGCCTGGACCGGCTCGGCCTCGACCGGGTGGACGTCGTCTACCTCCACGACCCCGACGACCACGCCGAGCAGGCCTTCCGCGAGGGTTACCCCGCCCTGGAGAAGCTCCGCTCGGAGGGTGTCGTGGGCGCGATCGGCGCGGGCATGAACCAGACGGAGATGCTCACCCGCTTCGTCCGCGACACGGACGTGGACGTGGTGCTCTGCGCGGGCCGGTACACCCTGCTCGACCAGAGCGCGGCTACCGAGCTGCTGCCCGAGGCCGCCGCGCGGGGCGTGGCGGTCGTCATCGGCGGCGCCTTCAACTCGGGCCTGCTCGCGGATCCGAAGCCCGAGTCGACGTACAACTACACCCGTGCGCCAGAAGAGTTGCTGGACCGAGCCCTCCGCATGAAGGCGGTCGCCGCCCGGCACGGCATCACCCTGCGCGCGGCCGCCCTGGCCTACTGCGCCGCCCACCCGGCCGTCGCGAGCGTCCTGGCCGGGGCCCGCTCCGCCGCCGAAGTGCGCGACTGCGCCGAGCAGTTCGCCACCCCGGTCCCGGCCGCCTTCTGGCGGGAACTGCGCGACACCGGTCTGCTGCCCCCCGAGGAGCCGTCATGAGAGTCGCCCTGCACACCAAGGTGCGCGCCCACCGCATCGACGACTACGAGGCGGCCCACCGCGAGGTCCCGAAGGCACTGACCGACGCCATCCGCGCCGCCGGAGCCACCTCCTGGACCATTTGGCGCAGCGGCACTGACCTCTTCCACCTCCTGGAGTGCGAGGACTACGGCCGCCTCCTCGCCGCACTGGAACAGCTGCCGGTCAACGTCGCCTGGCAGGCCCGTATGGCCGAGCTGCTCGACGTCGTGCACGACTACTCGCGGGCCGGCGCGGACGACTCCCTGCCCGTCGTCTGGGAGCTGCCGTGACCGTCGACGCCCACCACCACGTCTGGGACCTGTCGGTCCGCGACCAGGACTGGATCAACGGCCCCGGACTCCAGCCGCTGAGACGGAACTTCACCCTCGCCGACCTGGAACCCGAGGCGCGGGCGGCCGGAGTGGACCGCACCGTCCTCGTCCAGACGATCACCGTCCCCGAGGAGACCCCCGAGTTCCTGGCCCTGGCAGCAGGACACGACCTCGTCGCGGGCGTGGTCGGCTGGACCGACCTCACCCGCCCCGACATCGCCGAGGAACTGGCCCGCCTGCGCGAACTCCCCGGCGGCCCCTTCCTGAAGGGCATCCGCCACCAGGTCCAGGCCGAGCCCGACCCGCGGTGGCTGCTACGGGCCGACGTACAGCGCGGCCTGGCCGCCGTGGCCGCAGCGGGCCTGGTCTACGACCTCGTGGTCCTGCCCCACCAACTCCCCGCCTGCGCCAAGGCGGCAGCTTCACTGCCCCAACTGACCTTCGTGCTGGACCACTTGGGCAAGCCGCCCATCGCCTCGGGAGAACACGAACCCTGGGCCAAGGCCCTGCACATCCTGGCCGCCCTCCCCAACACCGTCGCCAAACTCTCGGGCCTGGTCACCGAAGCCGACCCCGCCTCCTGGACGACCGCCGACCTCCGCCCGTACACGGACACCGCCCTGGAGACCTTCGGCCCCGACCGCCTGATGTTCGGCTCCGACTGGCCGGTGTGCACTCTCGTGGCCGGCTACGCGGACATCCATGCCCTCGGGCGGGAGTTGACCGCGGATCTCGGCGAAGCGGAGACCGAGGCGCTCTTCGAGGGCACGGCGGTGCGCGTCTACGGTCTGTGACACAGCAGGACCTCTGCCGCCGCTCGAACGCTAACCTTCCCCCAGTACTTGGGGGGACGGGTGACGGTGGGGTGCGTTGTACGGTCGGCGGTGCGCAGGGGGAGCGCGCTCGTCGGACTTCTGCTGCTGGCCGTGATTGCGGCGCTGGCCCTCGACGTGGTGCAGATGGCCTCGCCGACGCTCCGGTCAGGGCCGTGCGGCGAGCCGGTCGGCAGATGGATCGCGGAACATCCGCGCGACGACTTCTGCGTGTGGACCGAGGCGCTGGAGGACCGCAGCCTCGCCCCACCCGACGCGGTGTCCCTCGACCTCACCATGGAGGAGCGTGACCGGCTGCCCCGGGCCGAGGTCCGCCTGTCCTTGCCCACCCACAGTGCCGTGGCCGACGCGGTCCGCGCGGGACACGCCGTGCACCGCCCCGAGGACTTCGGCAACGCCGTGGTGGGCGAGGTGAGATTCGGCGACGTGTATCCGATATGGGACGTACCCACCTTGAGTCCCGGCAAGGACCGCGACCACGTCGTCGTCACCACCTCGGCACGCGTGCCCTCGGACCTTCGCTCCAGCCTGCGGTCGGCGCCCTCGGTGCAACTGTCGCTGCGGCCCGCCCCCTTCGCGACGTCGCTCACGCTGACCGCCGAGGATCGCGTGGTCGTCGCTTCCCACCTGCCCGCGGGGGCTCGGATCGACACGGCGAAGGTGACGGCCCGGCTGCCGGTCGCCGCAGGCGCCTGGACCGTCACTCTGGGCTCTGCCGAGCGGGCCTCGGAGTATTCCGTCGAGGAGAACCCGGCGCCCCCCACCTGGCTGCGGCGCGTGGGAGCGATCGGGCGTGCCGTGCTGGAGCGCGGCGGCAACTGGGCTGTGCTGCTGCTCGGCTCGGCACCCTGGCTGCTGCTCTGGCTCGCCGCCCGCACCGGGGCGTTCGGCGACGGCCTGGGCGCCCGGCCCGCGTGGACGCGATACGTCCGTCTCGTGGGCCTGGTCCTCGCCATCCATGTCAGTGTGTCCGCGGCGGCGGCGTTCGCAGCCAACGACTACGCCCTGAACAACGCCCTCGCAGGTGACGACGCGTTCGGCCGGGTCGTCTCGCGCTGGGTGCCCTGGCAGCCGGCCGGGAGCATCGGCCTGAGCGGCGCGTGCATCCTGCTCGCCGCCGCGACGCTGACGCTGCTGCCCACGGCGGTGCGCCGAGCCGGACGGGCACGGCCGGCGGGCGGCGGCAACGGACGGGTCCTCGGCCATGGCTGGGGGCTGGTGGCCGTCGCGGCGCTGTGCGCCGCAGCCGTCCTGCTCGCCGCGGCCGGGCCCTCCCTCACCCCGCCCACGCATGACGTCCTCCTCGCCGCCCTGGCTCTCTACGGCGGTGCCTTCCTGCTGCTGACGGCGCTCGCCTGGACCGCCCACCTGCTGCTGCGGACACTCCGCCACGACGACGGCTCCGCGCCACCGTCCCTGGGCGCGGCCCTCGCCGCCGCGCTCGTCCTGACCGGCCTGGCGGTCGTCTACGACTACTACGGATACCTGCCCTGGGCGCTGCGCTGGGTGCCGTTGCTCGTCACCGGGGCCACGGGCCTGCTGTCCCTGACGGCCCTCGGCCACCGGGCCGTGACCGGCCGGCCCATCGGCCGGGGCACCCTCGCGTGGCCGGCTCCGGTGGCCGTGGCCCTGTCCGTGCCGTGGCACCGGCTGGGTGACAGCTATCCGGGCTGGGATCAGGTCATCACGCTGGCCCAGGAAGCCGACGGGCTGCTCGCCTGCTTCCTGGCCGGGGCGGCCGTCCTCACCCTGCGCAGGCTCGGCCGCTCACCGGTGGTCACGGAGGACGGGCTGCGGGGCCTGCGTTCACTGGGCATCGCCGCGACGCTGATCGTGCTCTCCGGCAGCTACTCCTTCTACCGCGGGCTCAGCGTGTGGTCCCTGCTCGCCGCGCTGCTCGGCGCGCTGTTCCTGCTCCCGCGCGACCAGGTCGCCCCGGCCGCGGCGGTGCTGTCCCAGAACTCCGCCGAGCGGCGCGGATCCCTGGCGCGCACGGTGATGGCCGGTGCCGCTCGCCGGCAGCTGTCCGCCACCGGCCGGGCTCTGCGCGAGAAGACGGCGGAGGACGGCGGCAGCCTCGTCACACAGCAACTGGCCGTACGACGGCTGGAACTCGCCGCCGCCCGCGACCGCGAGGGCACCCCGTCGGGATCCGCGACCACCCGTCAGCGTGCCCTCGGCGGTCTCACCAGCCGGCGCCCCTGGCAGCGAGGACTCTGGGGCGCCCGCTGGGGCCTGCTCATCGGGCTGCCGTGGACGGCCCTCGACCTCGCGGGCACCGCGCACCTGCCGCCGCACGAGTTCTATCCCCTGCTGTCCGCCGCTGGAGCGCTGCTGCCCGCCACCCTGCGCTGGGCAGGCCTGGGCCTGCTGTTCGGGTACTTCTTCCCGCTGGTGGCAGGGGAGAGCGGCCTGGCCAAGGCGCTGCGGCTGGCCGCGGCGGCCGCCGCGCCGACCGTGCTGGACGCCGTACTGGTGCCGCACCACGGATCCGTGTGGCCCGGCGGGATTCTCTCCGTCGTCCAGCTCCTCGCGTTCTGCCTCAGCCTCGGCCTGCTCGCGGACAGCGACACCCTCGCCCGGCACCGATTCCACTGGGCACGCCTCGCCGACGTGCACAACCTCGGCTCGCTCGCGGCCTGGTTCTCATCGGTGACCGCCGCCCTCGCCACCGGCGTGGCGGCACTGCTCCTCGCGGGCTTGCAGCCCTTCGTGACGAACCTCGTGCAGCCGCCCCAGACACCTCAGGGCAACCCGCCGGCGAGCACGGCGTCCCGGTAGCCGCTCACATCCTGTCGGCCGCATACGCCAGCCGCGTCGGCGGCAGCCACTCCCGCACGTACACCCGCTCCCAGCACGCCCCCGTCTCCCGCAGCTCCCGCCAGGTGGTGTAGCGGTAGTGGAAGAGGCGGGCGCGGATGTAGCGGGGCGGGGTGTCCGGTGGGAAGGGGGAGCGGCGGAGCAGCTTCAGGGTGGCGCGGTCGTTCTCCAGGAGGCGTTCCACCAGGCCGCCGAACCATTCGCCGGCGTAGGCGGGGGACAGCGCGGCGAACCACATCAGCCAGTCCAGGCGCAGATGGTAGGGCGCGAACTGGCGTGGCCAGTGCCGGGGATCGCCGGGCTTGCCCTTGAACTCGTACTCCCGCCACTCCGAGTCCTCCCGCGGCAGGTCGTCCAGCGTGCCCTCGACCACCACCTCGTGGCGGATCCGGCTGACGCTGCCGAACGCGCCGTAGGTGTTCACCAGGTGCAGCGGGTCGAAGGAGCGGTTCATGACCTGGCGCCGGGAGATCATGTTCGTCACCGGGTGATAGCTCAGGCAGAGCAGCAGCGCGGCGACCGCGAGCACCAGGACCTCGTACCAGAGCGGCGCCGACGGCACGGAGGGCGCCGTCGTCGGGAACCGCAGCGCGGAGAGCGCCAGCACGATGGTGATCCAGTTCAGCCAGGAGAAGTTGCCCGACAGCACCAGCCACAGCTGGGTGACGATCATCAGGGCGGCGGCGGCCGAGGCGACCGGCTGGGGGGTGAACAGCAGGACCGGCACGACCAGTTGGGTGAAGTGGTTCGCGGCCACCTCCACCCGGTGCAGCGGCTGGGGGAGGTGGTGGAAGAACCAGCTCAGCGGGCCGGGCATCGGCTGGGTCTCGTGGTGGTAGTAGAGGCAGGTCAGCTTCCGCCAGCAGGCGTCCCCGCGCATCTTGATCAGACCCGCCCCGAACTCGACCCGGAACAGGATCCAGCGCAGCAGGAACAGCACGACGATCGGCGGCGCGACCTCGTCGTTGCCGAGGAAGGCGGCCAGGAAGCCGACCTCCAGCAGCAGCGACTCCCAGCCGAACGCGTACCAGGTCTGACCCACGTTGACGATCGACAGGTACAGCGCCCACGGCACCAGCCACAGCAGGATGCCGCTCCACAGCGGCAGCAGCGAGTCCGCGCCGGCCAGCAGCGCCGCCGACACCGCGCAGCCCGCCCAGGCGCAGGCCGCGAAGAAGCGGTCCGAGTAGTGCAGCTGGAACAGGCTCGGCGCCCGTCTGAAGGGGATCCGGGCCGTGTACCGGGGGATCGGCAGCATGCCACGCTCGCCCAGCAGGGCCCGGAACTGCAGGGCTGCCGTCAGGAACGCGACGAGGTACAGACCGGCCAGGGCCCGCTGGAAGACCAGCCGGCTCAGCCAGTAGTCGGGTGCGGTGAACCAGTCCACGGCGCTGTGCTCCTGCCTCCATTGTGGCCGCAGCGACGATGGTGCCCCAGCGGTACCCGTCACTCCAGGTACCGCGCCCCTTCACCTGCGTAACCGGCGCAGTCGGAACCCAGCAGTCGAAGAATCCGACAAACCCTGGCAAGGTGGCCCCATGGCTGATCGGGCAGCGAGTGCCCTGTCACTCCCGGAGGACTGGCCCGCCCACCCGGATCCGATCCTGGCGCTCAACCGCATGGGCAGCTTCGACTGGGACCTGGACACCGGTCTTTTCAGCATGGACGCCCAGGCGCACGCGATCTTCGACCTGCGCCCCGACGAGTACGACGGCCACCCCGAGAGCCTGTCCGTACGGGTGCCCGCCGCGGAGGGCCACCGCATCGACCTCCTGGTCGCCCAGGCCATCAAGGACGGCCGGGAGAACTACGGCGCGTACTTCCGCGTGAAGCGCCGCGACGGCACCCTGCGCTGGACCCACACCCAGGGCTACATACGACGCGACGAGACCGGCCGCCCGCGCCGGATCATCGGGATCGTCCGGGACGCCACCGAGGAACTGAGCGAACGCGCGGTCCGCAAGGACGCGGCCGCCCAGGCCGCCGCCCGGCGCGACCAGACCAACGTCGTCCAGATCGCCACGGCCGCCCTCGCCCACGCCCGCACCGTCCAGGACGTCATCGACGTCGTCACGGACGCCCAGGGCCTGACCCTCCTCGGCTCCACCAGCCTGGTCCTCGGCCTGGTCGAGGCCGGCCGCATCCGGCTGGTCGCCGAGGGCCCCGCGGGCACCTACGTGCCCGGCACCCGCATCACCCGGATCGACGAGCCCTACCCGATGGGCGAGGCGGTACGGACCCTCAGCCCGTGCTTCATCGAGTCCCCGGGGGAGTTCGCCGAGCGCTTTCCCATCCTGTGGCCGCACATCACGGACATGCACATCACCTCCGCCGCCTATCTGCCGCTGATCGCCCAGGCCCGCCCGATCGGCGCGATGGGCCTGCTCTACGACGACCGCAGCGGCTTCTCGGCGGAGGAGCGCAACGTGCTGGTCGCCCTCGGCAGCAGCATCGCCCAGAGCCTGCAGCGGGCCATGCTCTACGAGCAGGAGAAGGACCTCGCGCAGGGCCTCCAGCAGGCGATGCTGCCCCGCACCATCCCGAGCGTGCGCGGCGCCGACGTCGCCGTCCGCTACCGCGCCGCCACCGTCGGGGGCACCCTCGGCCGGGACATCGGCGGCGACTGGTACGACCTGATCCCGTTGCCCGGCGGCCGGGTCGGCGCGGTCATCGGCGACGTACAGGGCCACGACACGCACGCGGCGGCCGTGATGGGCCAGCTGCGGATCGTGCTGCGCGCCTACGCCGCCGAGGGGCACACCCCGGCCACCGTGATGGCCCGCGCCTCCGTGTTCCTGCACGAACTCGACACCGACCGCTTCGCCACCTGCCTGTACGCGGAGGCCGACCTGTCCACCGGGGTCGTCCAGGTGGTCCGGGCCGGCCATATCGACCCGCTGGTCCGGCACGCCGACGGCAGCTGCCACCGGGTTCCGGTCGAGGGCGGGCTGCCGCTCGGCCTCTCCGCCGAGTTCGGCCGGCTCGAGTACCCCGTCTCCACCCTCGAACTCGACCCCGGCCACACCCTGCTGCTGTGCACCGACGGGCTGGTCGAACAGCCGGGATGCGACCTCGACGACGGACTGGAGGCCCTGACGACCCTCGTCGCCAAGGGCCCGGACGACGTGCGCGACCTCGCCGCCCGGCTGATCGAGGTGGCCGAGGAGCGGGGCGGCGACGACGACGTGGCCCTGCTCCTGCTGCGCCGCCGCGTCCCGGAGGCCCCGCGGCCCGGCGGCCGGCTCCAGCAGCACGTGGCCCCCGGCGACCCCGAGGCCCTCACCCACGCCCGGCACCTGATCCGTGCCGCGGTCCGCTCCTGGGGCGCCGGGGACCGGGCCGACGAGGTCGAACTGGTCGCCGACGAACTCGTCACCAACGCCCTGATCCACACCGAGGGCTCCGCGATCGTCACCCTGCGGGTCCTCGAAGGCAGCGGCCGCCGGCTGCGCGTCGAGGTCGAGGACTCCTCCAGCGCCCTGCCGCGCCGCCGCGACGCCGGGGAGGACGGAGTCTCCGGGCGCGGACTGCTTCTCGTCGACCGGCTCGCCGACGTGTGGGGAGTGGAGGCGCGCGGCGGCGGCAAGTGCGTGTGGTGCGAGTTCCTGGTGTACGAGCACACCTGACCACAGGGGCCCCGGATGGCACTCTGGACCTATGCCGGAACTCCCCGAGGTGGAAGCCCTCAAGGACTTCCTGACCGAGAACCTGGTCGGCCATGACGTCGTACGGGTGCTGCCCGTCGCGATCAGCGTCCTGAAGACGTACGACCCTCCGGTCGGCGCGTTCGAGGGCAGCGAGGTCGTCGCCGTGCACCGGCACGGGAAGTTCCTCGACATCGAGGGCGGCACCGGTCTGCACTTCGTCACCCATCTGGCCCGCGCGGGCTGGCTGCAGTGGAAGGACCGGCTCCCGGACGGCCTGCCGCGGCCCGGAAAGGGCCCCCTCGCCCTGCGGGCCGCCCTGGAGACCGGCGCGGGCTTCGACCTCACCGAGGCCGGCACCCAGAAGAAGCTCGCCGTGTACATCGTCCACGACCCGCGGGACGTGCCCGGCGTGGCCCGCCTCGGCCCGGACCCGCTCGCCGCCGACTTCGACGAGGACCGCTTCGCCGCCCTGCTGAAGGACGAGCGGCGCCAGATCAAGGGAGCCCTGCGCGACCAGGGCCTGATCGCCGGGGTCGGCAACGCGTACAGTGACGAGATCCTGCACGCGGCGAAGATGTCCCCGTTCAAACTCGTCGCGTCCCTGACCGCGGAGGAGACCGAACGGCTCTACGCGGCCCTGCGCACCACCCTCACCGAGGCGGTCGAACGCTCCCGGGGCCTTGCCGCGGGACGCCTGAAGGCGGAGAAGAAGACCGGCCTGCGCGTCCACGGCCGCACCGGCGAGCCCTGCCCGGTCTGCGGCGACACCATCCGCGAGGTCTCCTTCAGCGACTCCTCGCTCCAGTACTGCCCGACCTGCCAGACGGGCGGGAAGCCGCTGGCGGACCGGAGGATGTCGCGGCTGCTGAAGTAGTTGGCGCGTTCACTTGTACTGGGTGACGATGTTGTAGGCGATGCTCATGAGCACGGTCAGGACGAAGACCGGTATCGCACAGCGCTTCGCCGCCGAGGTCATGGAACGCGTGGCACTCTTCGCCCCCGGGGTGTAGCGCTTGCGCCGCGCGCTGAGATCGCGCCGGGCGAACGCACCGAGGACGAGCGCCGTCGTCGCGGTGATCAGGGCGGTGATGAGGGCTGTGATCACTCCGTGGTGATGGGCGGACGTCGCGAAAGTCTCTTCCGGTCCCACCCTGAGGCCTTCCTCGGCATGCCACGTCCCCACGATTGCTACGACCGCGGTGATCACCGAGGTGACGGCGAGGGCCAGGGCTGCCGCCGCCAGTGCGGGGGCCAGCAGGAGTCTGGACTCGCGCCGGTGCGTGAGGCCCGGCTCTTTCCCCTCGCTGCCCGTGGGGCTCTTGTCGGGCGGCTTCTCGGGCGGTGGCGGCACCACCTCGGCCTCGACCTGAACCACAGCGTCGTCGGCGACCCCTTTCAGCGCGATGTCGCCGGTCAGACGCCCCTCGACGGACGTGTCGACACCGACGGTCAGGCCTTCGGCGGACTCCTCTACCTGCAGCCACTTGCACGTGGCGTGGGCCACGCAGTGGCGGGCCAGGGGCGTGCCGTGCAGGGACACGGACTGCCGCGGCGCGGCGGTGCCCCGGGGCACCCGGCCGAAGTCCAGGCGGGCCGGGGAGGGTTTGAGGCAGGCATCGCTCAAGGCGCGGCGCGCCTTGTCCGCCACCTGCTGGGTGTCGTCGCGGGCCACGGTCTCCAGAGCCTGGCGTGCCCCTTCCGCCATGGAGAGGTTCTGGCTCTCCATACGGGATCTCACCTCGTCGACGGCGCCGAGGCGAGTGAATTCGTTTCTGCTCCGAAGCGCCTCCTGCACACGACGCGGCAGGGGCTCGGCCTCGACCCGGATACGGCGGTGCCGGCTGTGCGCCAGCTGCATGCTGCCCTGCATCTGGGTGGTCTTGCTCGGGGTCTGATTCGGGTTCCGCTCCTTCACGCGGTCGAAGACATACTCGTACAGGTCGTCCAGCCAGACCTCGCCGCGTCCCTTGAGGTCGGCGTCACCGGTTTCCAGGCCCTCCACCACCGCGTGGGTGAACACGGACGGTTTCGCGGTGCTGCCCTCGGTGAGCTTGGCGTCCTCGAAGGCGTACTCCATGGAGTTCGACGCCGTGATGACGGCCCAGCCGCGCCCTCCGCTCGGCTTCTCGCCCGTGAAGGCGTCGAGGACGTGCATGTCCGGTGAGGCGCGCACGGAGGCCCCGCGGGAGAAGGCTCCTCCGTAGCAGCAGTCGAGGAACAGCGCGGTGCAGCCCGCCCGCGTACCGGACATGCACCCGTAGACGAACTGGGCTGGGACCGCTGTGGCGTTGAGCAGCCTGGGCTGGGTGTCGCGGGCCGCGAAGTACAGATCGCCGGACTCGTTCTTGATCCCGTGGCAGGAGAAGTGCAGCACCAGCTTGTCGTCACGGCGGCGGTCGGAGAAGAAGGCTTCGATGCTCGTCCGCATGTCCTGGGCTGACGCGTTCCTGACGACTTCCACATCGAAGTCGCCGATCTGCGGATCGCCCAGGACTTCGGAGAGGGCTTCGGCATCGTGCCCAGGCGCTCTCAGCGTCTTGAGGCCCTGATCCTCGTACGCGTCGTTGGCGATGATCAGCGCATGCCGGGACTCGCCCATGTCTAGGTCCCCACTGCGGAGTGCTTCTCGAGGAAGATCTTCACCGCCTCGGCCACCTGCTCGTCCGTCGCCGCCGAGATCTCCAGGGTGTCCCCGTCCAGCGTCAGTGTCAGCGACGGGCGGGTGCCCCCGAACCGGCCCAGCCAGTCGCGGAGCACATTCACCACTTGGCTCAGCCCGGTGAGGGATTTGCCCAGGCCCAGCAGGAGGGAGCCGACCAGGGCGACCTCCACGCCTCGTGCGCCGGGTGGCGTCTCTCCCGCGGGGACCGCACGGACATCGTCCACCACGCCGGCCGAGAGCAGTTCCTGGCGCAGATAGCCGGTCAGCTGCTCCACGCGCTCGACTTCCGCCCCCTCTTCGGACAGGCGGATCAGCACTTCGTTCTCCACCGGCTCAGCCCCTTCGTTCGAACTCCTAGGGGCGGCGCAGAGCGGACTGTCGGTGGCTCCACGTCCTCGTTTTCAGTCTCCGCCCATGCCCGTGAGGTGGCAAGTCCGTTGCCGCGCAACGTGATTGCCGCTTCAACGAGGCGTTCAGTCGGCGTCGACCGACACCAGCCGCCGGCCGTCCGCGGTGCGCACCTCGTAGCGGGCGATCTCGTCCGGATGCATGGTGGAGCCCGCCATGGTCGTGGTCGTCCCGGTGTCGTGGCCGGCCACGGTCCAGCCGCTGACGACCTGTTCCGAGCCGTCGCGGCCGATGACGACGAGCCGGCAGGAGTGCGGCCCGGAGGCGTCCTTCACCTCCAGCCGCATCCGGCTGCCGGAGTACCCGTCCTCGGTGGTGACCTGTGCCCACACCCCGGTGCCCGGGTCGGTCGCCGCGGTGACCTGCGCGTCGGGCTGATCGTGTCCGGCGTAGACCATGAGCCCCGGTCCGGCCACGGCCAGCACCACCGAGGCGGCCAGGCCGTACAGGAAGCGGCGGCGCCGTGCCCGGTGCCGGTGTGCCAGTTCGCCCGTCAGCCGGTCCAGCAGTCGGGGGCCGGGCTGGGCCATGGGGTGCACGAAGCGCGGCGTGGAGCGGCGGTACAGCATCAACTGCCGTGCCGTGGGACCGAATTCGGTCACCTGTGCCGCGCACTGAGGGCACTCCATGAGGTGGTCCTCGAAGCGGAAGGCCTCCGCCTCGTCCAGCACGCCGAGCGCGTACGCGCCGACGTCGCGATGCCTTTCCAGGGACCTCATGCCGAATCCTCGTGCCTATGGGTGTGGGTGGGGTTACTCCTTGCTCCCACCCGTACGCAGCGGACAACCGAATCACTCAAGCCGCACACCGAATCGTGACCAAGAGATTCGGAGCCGCCCGGCCCGCGGATTGGTGCGATTTCGAGAAGGCTCAGAAAAGGTGGATGGCCAGATGTCCGAGGGGCAGTCCGAGCCGCCAGGCCGGGGTCCACACCTTCGGCCCCTCGTCCTCGCCGAACACCGCGCCGCCGCCCGGCACCGCGTCCAGGTCGGGCGCGAGCAGCTCGGTCTCCTCCAGCCAGCGCCAGGCCTCGGCCGCCAGCGCCAGGTCCGGCGACGGTGTGCCGGCCCCGGCCTCCTCGCCGGCCAGCTCGGCCATCCGCGCGCGCACCCACTCCTGCCACGGCTGGTCGTACGCCGTCAGCGACAGCCAGGTCTCCAGCTGCGAGATCACCCGGATCCCGGACAGCTCGCCGTCGGTGTCGGAGAGGAAGACGGTCAGCGCCAGCGCGTCCCGGCCGGCCCGGAACTCGAAGGACGTCGGCGGCATCAGGTCGCCGGTGCGCAGCAGCTCGTCGGCGATGTACTCGGCGTACAACCAGGCCATGGGAACGGCCAGTTCACCGCCGCCGGTGCCGTCCGTGCTCTCGTGCCCTCTGTGCAGCATCCCTTCCTGCCTTCCTCCGGTGCGTGCGTGTCGCCCGAAACCCTGGACCCACTACGGGCAGCCCCCGTCCGGAACACGGATGAGGACAGCTGATTGCCCGAACGGGGGTCACAGCAAGGCGCTTTACAAAGGCTTTGCTCTGCCCTCGGTTTCAGCGCAGGTCGGTCGCGTAACCCGGAAGGACCCGGCGCAGGGCGCGCAGCGCGTAGTACGCGCGGGATTTCACGGTACCGGGTGGGATGCCCAGGGTCTGCGCCGCTTCCGCCACACTGGCCCCGCGGAAGTACACGAGTATCAGCACGTCACGGTGTTCCGGCGTGAGTGTCTTCACAGCCTCCCGGACATCGAGCATCTCGGCGGCCCGCTCGGCATGGTCGGCGGTCACCCGCGCGTTCTCGGGCACCTCGTCGCCGACCTCGGGCGGCCGCGCCTGCCGGGCCCGCCGCGCGTCGATCGCGAGCCGCCGGGCGACGGTCAGCAGCCAGGGCCGCACGGAGTCGAAGTCGTCGGCGTGCAGGGCCTCGGGGTGCTGCCAGGCACGCACCAGGGTCTCCTGCACGAGGTCCTCGGCGCGCTGCCGGTCCCCGTCGCTGAGCCTGAGCAGCAGTGCGAACAGGGGGCCGCCGTGCTCGCGCTGGAGCGCGGCCAGCTCGTGCTCGGCGGTCGTCGTCCGGTGGGTGAGTGAGGTTCCGGCCGTCATGGCCGTATGGCAGCGCAGGGCGCCGACGGGCGACAGGGGGCGCACCCGGCTCTGCGACAGACGGTCGATCGTGTCGGCGAACGGTAGGGCGAGCGGTGGTCCGGGAGCGCGCGGGTCGGCGCCGGATGGGCTAATTCGGGCGCCCGGACTGTTTGCGCGGGGGGTCTGATTCATACCCATATGCACGTAAAAACCTTGTCTGTAAATACGACGTCTGTAGATACGACGATCCCGGGGTGAGCTGATGATCGGACGCAGGAAGCAGGTGGCGCTGGCCCTGACCGGCCTCCTCGCCGCCGCTGCCGCCTGTCAGAACCAGGTGCGGCACGAGTCCGCGGGCACGGGCCGCCCGGCACCGTCCGCCGCCCGCGCCTTCACCCTCGTCGCCTCCGGCGACGTGCTGCCGCACAGCTCCGTCATCGAGCGGGCGGGCTACGACGCCGACGGCAACGGCTACGACTTCCGCCCGATGCTCTTCGGCGTCGAGCCCGTCGTCAGCCGTGCCGATCTGGCCCTGTGCCACATGGAGACCGTGTACGGCGCCGACGGCGACTACAGCGGCTACCCCGTCTTCAAGTCCCCGCCGCAGATCGCCCAGGGCCTCGCCGCGACCGGCTACGACGGCTGCTCCACCGCGTCCGACCACGCCCTGGACGACGGCGCGGCCGGCATCCGGCGCACCCTGGACGCCATGGACCGGGCCGGCCTCAGGCACGCCGGAACCGCCCGCACCCAGGACGAGGCCCGCTCGGTCACGATGCTCCAGGCGGGCGGGGCCCGGGTCGCGCACCTGTCGTACGCCTTCGGTACCAACGACATCCCGCTGCCGACCGGACAGCCCTGGGCCGTCGACCTGATCGACCGGGACCGGATGATCGCCGACGCCCGCGCCGCCCGGCAGGCGGGCGCCGACGTGGTCGTCGTCTCCGTGCACTGGGGCACCGAGTGGCAGGACGCCCCCGACCGGCTGCAGCTCACCCTCGCCCAGCAGCTGACCGCCTCGAAGACGAACGGCCGCCCGGACATCGACCTCATCCTCGGCACCCACGCCCATGTCCCGCAGGCCTACGAGAAGGTCAACGGCACCTGGGTGATCTACGGTCTGGGCGACCAGATCGCCGGCGAGATGTACAACGACAAGGGTGTGCAGGACTCGCGCGGCAACGACTCCACCCTCGGCCGCTTCACCTTCGCCCCGCCCGTCCGTCCCGGCGCCCGCTGGCAGGTCACCAAGGCCGAGTACATCCCGCAGATGTACGACCTCGACTCCGGTCGGGTCCGCGACCTCAACCAGGCGATCTCCGACGGCGCCGAGCTGGAGGGGGTGCGCGACCGGATCAGGGAGGTCGTCCTCAGCCGTGGGGCCGCCGACGACGGCCTCGTCATGGGGGAGTGATCACTCGGCGGACCGCGGCCGGGCCAGCGCGGAACGGCGGTAGGAGTAGCCGAAGTAGACCACGCAGCCGATCACGAACCACACCACGAACCGCACCCAGGTCTGCCACTGCAGGAACGTGATCAGCCAGATCGAGAAGACGACACCCAGCGCGGGCACGAACGGCATCCACGGGGTCCGGAAGGTGCGCGGCAGCTCCGGCTGCCGGTAGCGCAGCACGATCACCGCCGCGCACACCACCACGAACGCCAGCAGGATGCCGATGTTGGTCAGCTCGGCCGCCTCGCCGATCGGCAGGAACCCGGCGATGACGGCCGAGGCCGCCCCGACGATCCAGGTCACCCGGGTCGGCACGTGCCGCGTCGGGTGCGTCTTGGCGAACCAGATCGGCAGCAGCCCGTCCCGGCTCATGCTGAACCACACCCGGGTCACGCCCAGCATGAAGGTGAACATCACCGTGAGGATGCCGATGATCGCGCCCACCGCGATCACGTCCGCGAGCTTGTTCAGCCCCACCGACTTGAACGCCGACGAGAAGCCGCTCTCCGGGTCGATCTCCGTGTAGTGCTGCATGCCGGTCAGCACCAGGCAGGCCGCCACGTACAGCACCATCGAGATCGCCAAGGAGTAGATGATCGCCTTCGGCATGTGCCGCTGCGCGTCCTTCGACTCCTCGGCCGCGGTCGACATGGCGTCGTAGCCGAACACCGCGAAGAACACGGTCGCGGCACCGGTGAACGCCCCGCTGAGGCCGAACGGGAAGAACGGGTGGTAGTTCGCGCTGTTGATGTGGAACACGCCCACCCCGATCACCAGGAGCACCACCAGCACCTTCAGTGCGACCACGAACGTCTCGAAGCGGGCCGCGGTGCGGATGCCCATGGTGAGCAGCCAGGCGATCAGCAGACACAGCGCGGCCGCGAACAGGTCGACCCGGTGCCCGTGTCCGGTGCCGGGCGCGCCCAGCATCCAGGCGGGCAGGTTCGCGCCCATCTCCTCGACCAGGAAGCCGAAGTATCCGGAGATGCCGATGGCGACGACGGCCACGATCGCCGTGTACTCCAGCAGCAGGTCCCAGCCGATGAACCAGCCCGCGAACTCGCCGAGCACCGCGTAGCCGTACGTGTACGCCGACCCCGCCTTCGGGATCAGCCCCGCGAACTCGGCGTACGACAGCGCCGCGCAGGCGCTCGCCAGACCGGCGATGAGGAACGACACCAGCACCGCGGGCCCGGCCGTCTCGTGGGCCACCGTGCCGGCCAGCGTGAAGATGCCCGCGCCGATGATGCCGCCGATGCCGATGGCGGTGAGCTGCCACAGGCCGAGCGACTTGTCAAGCCGGGGGCCCTCGCCGACTTCGGTGTCCTCGATGTGCTCGATGGGTTTGCGGCGGAGAATTCCTTCACCCATACGGAGCTTGGCCATACGCCTCACCTCTTCGCCGACGGCAAACGGCTGACGGCGGATCATGATGGCTCAGCCCGCTCTCGTACGGAAGACGCCACGCACGGGGGCGGCGGGCTCCGGGGTGTCTTCCGGATCAGCCCGGTCTTCGCCGCCGAGCGCCTCGAACGGACCCCGGCCGGCCGGGTGGCCCGTACCCTCGCCGCCCCGCGCTACGGAACGACCGTCACCGGCCAGCGCCCCGCCTTCACCAGCCGTACCGCCACCGAGCCGATGATCCGGTGCCCGGCCTGCTCGGAGGCGCCCACGACCACCGCGTCCGCCTTCAGCTCGTCCGCCGCCTTCACCAGGCCGTTGTAGGCGTCGCCGCGGAAGGTGCGGAACTCCCAGCGCAGGTCGAACACCCCCTTGACCCGCTCCGTCGCCTCCCGGATCTGCGCGATCAGGTCCTCGGCGATCGCGTCGGTCGTCTCCGCCACCGGCGCCCCGAGCGCCGCCCCGGCCGCGAGCACCGGCTGCACGTACACGGCGACCAGCAGCGCATTCTGGCGCCGGGCCAGACCACCCGCGTAGGCGGCGGCCCGCATCGAGGAGTCGGAGCCGTCCAGTCCGACCACGATGACCTTGGGGCCGTCCGTGCCCCGCTCGAACTGGTGCGCGTGCTCTTCGTGCTGCTCCGTCACATCCCGAGGTTATCGGAACCGGCGCTTCCTGCGACGTCCGGGCCCGCTCGACGGGCGAGCAGCCCGGGCCCTTCCTAGAGTCGGAACCATGACAGCCACCGCCGGGCCGGCCGCTCGGAGGGATGCCACAGGCCCGGTACGCCCGCCCGCCGCCGGACGCCTCGGCTGGGTGCCCGAGGCCTTCGCGGCCTTCTTCGCCGCGCTCGGCCTGCTGTGCGCCCTGATCGCGGTCTTCGCTCCGCTGCGCCTCCTGCTGCGCCCGGTCGTGCACACCCTCGACCTGCTCCTGGTCCCCATCAGCGCCAACCTCGCCTACGCGGTCTTCCTGTTCCTGCTGGCCGCCGCCACCGGCGCCCGCAAGAAGGTCGCCTGGTGGCTGGTCGTCGTCTATCTGGGCCTGGTCGTCGTCAGCGACATCCTCGGCGTGGCCCTCGGCCAGTACACCGAGTCGGTGCCGTCCCTCGTGCTGTGCGGCCTGCTGCTGCTCCTGCTGGTGACGGCCCGCAAGGAGTTCTACGCCGCCTCCCGCCGCGGTGCCGTGTGGCGGGCCCTCGGCGTGCTGCTGGCCGGGCTCGCCGTGGCGATCCTGGCCGGCTGGGGGCTGGTCTCGCTGTTCCCGGGCACCCTCCCGGAGGGCCAGCACCTGGCCTGGGCGGCCGACCGGGTGTGCTTCGGGCTGGCGTCCAACAGCGTCTTCGCCGGCCGCCCGCCCCGCAAGGTCACCTTCCTGCTCGGCCTGTTCGGCGCGCTCGCCCTGCTGAACGCGGCCGCCGCGCTGTTCCGCTCACAGCGCCTGGAAGCGGCCCTGCACGACGACGAGGAGGCCCGCATCCGCGCCCTGCTCAGGGCCTACGGCGACCGGGACTCGCTCGGCTACTTCGCCACCCGCCGCGACAAGGCCGTCGTCTTCTCCTCCAGCGGCAAGGCCGCCGTCACCTACCGCGTCGAGGCCGGCGTGTGCCTCGCCAGCGGCGACCCCGTCGGCGACCCGGAGGCCTGGCCGCACGCCATCGAGGCCTGGCTGAAGGTGGCCCGCCGATACGCCTGGGCGCCCGCGGTGATGGGTGCCTCCGAGGACGGCGCCCGCGCCTACGCCCGCGCCGGACTCGGCGCCCTCCAGCTCGGCGACGAGGCCATCCTGCACATGCCCGGATTCGACCTGGACGGCCGGGACATGCGCGTCACCCGCCAGGCCGTGCACCGTGTCCGCCGCACCGGCGCCACCTGCCGCATCCGCCGCCACGCCTCCCTCACCGACCACGAGATGGAGGAGATCGTCGACAAGGCCGACGCCTGGCGGGACACCGAGACCGAACGCGGCTTCTCCATGGCCCTGGACCGGCTGGGCGACCCCGCCGACGGCGACTGCCTCCTCGTGGAGGCCCTCAGCGACGACGGCCGGCTCCTCGCGCTGCTCTCCCTCGTGCCCTGGGGCCGCGACGGCGTCTCCCTGGACCTGATGCGCCGTGACCGCACCGCCCCCAACGGGGTCATGGAGTTCATGGTCGCCGAACTGTGCGGGGCCGCCCCGAAACTGGGCGTGCGCAGGATCTCGCTGAACTTCGCCGTCTTCCGGTCCGTCTTCGAGGAGGGCGCCCGCATCGGCGCCGGACCCGTCCTCCGGCTCTGGCGCCGGCTGCTGCTCTTCTTCTCCCGCTGGTGGCAGCTGGAGGCCCTCTACCGCTCCAACGCCAAGTACCAGCCGGAGTGGTACCCGCGCTTCATCTGCTACGGCGAGACCGCCTCCCTCGCCCGGATCGGCCTCGCCTCCGGCATCGCCGAGGGATTCGTCTCCGTACCGTCCCTGCGCAAGCTCTGGGGCAAGGGGCACCCGAGGACGGGGCAGCAGCCCGCCACCACCGAGGGCCTGCCGCCGCTGACGGCGCTCGGTCTCGAAGGAGGGGGCGAGTCCGGGTCCGCCGCCCCGGACGCGGGCCTGCCCGACCAGGTCCGCGTCCGGCACCGCACCCTCGACCGCCTGCGCGCCACCGGCACCGACCCGTACCCGGTCGGGGTGCCCGCCCCCACCCACGCCCTCGCCGACGTCCCGCAGGGCCAGGACGTCACCGTGGCCGGCCGCGTCATGCTGGTCCGCGACTTCGGCGGCATCGTCTTCGTGATGCTGCGCGACTGGTCCGGGGACCACCAGCTCGCCCTCACCCGCGACCGTTCCGGAGCCGCCCTCGACCGCTTCCGCGCCGACACCGACATCGGCGACCACATCACCGCCACCGGCCGCGCGGGCCGCAGC
The DNA here is from genome assembly GCF_002242805.1 of Streptomyces diastatochromogenes. Taxonomy (GTDB): domain Bacteria; phylum Actinomycetota; class Actinomycetes; order Streptomycetales; family Streptomycetaceae; genus Streptomyces; species Streptomyces diastatochromogenes. Next base: position 87,979 of record NZ_MCGQ01000046.1, read on the forward strand.
GACAAGGGCGAGCCCACCGTCTTCGTCGCCTCCTGGCAGCTGACCGGAAAGTGCCTGCACCCGCTGCCCGACAAACGCCGCGGGCTCGCCGACCCGGAGACCAAGGTCCGCCGCCGCTACCTCGACCTGGTCACCAGCCCTGACGCCCGCCGGGTGATCCGCGCCCGCTCCACCGCCGTACAGGCCGTGCGCCAGGGCCTGCTGGACCGCGGTTTCGTGGAGGTCGAGACCCCGATGCTGCAGCAGATCCACGGCGGCGCCCACGCCCGGCCCTTCACCACCCACATCAACGCCTACGACCTCGACCTGTACCTGCGCATCGCCCCCGAGCTGTATCTGAAGCGGCTGTGCGTCGGCGGCCTGGAGAAGGTCTTCGAGCTGGGCCGCACCTTCCGCAACGAGGGCGTCTCCTACAAGCACAACCCCGAGTTCACGATGCTGGAGGCCTACCAGGCGCACGCCGACTACGACGTGATGCTCGACCTGACCCGCGAGCTGATCCAGGGCGCCGCCACCGCCGCCTTCGGTTCCCCGGTCGCCCGCAAGGACGGCCGGGAGTACGACATCTCGGGACCGTGGCCGGTGAAGACCGTGCACGGGGCGCTCTCCGAGGTGCTGGACGAGGAGATCGGCCCCGGCACCGAACTGCTCCGGCTGCACCGGCTGTGCGACCGGGCCGGGGTGCCGTACACCGCCGACGACGGCCCCGGTGACGTGGTCCTGGAGATGTACGAGCGGCTGGTCGAGGAACGGACCCAGCTGCCCACCTTCTACAAGGACTTCCCGACCGAGGTCTCCCCGCTCACCCGGCAGCACCGCACCGACCCGCGGCTCGCCGAACGCTGGGACCTCGTCGCCTTCGGCACCGAACTCGGCACCGCCTACTCCGAGCTGACCGACCCCGTCGAACAGCGGCGCCGGCTCACCGCGCAGTCCCTGCTGGCCGCCGGCGGCGACCCCGAGGCCATGGAACTGGACGAGGACTTCCTCGAAGCCCTCGAGTACGCGATGCCGCCGACCGGCGGACTCGGCATCGGCGTCGACCGGCTCGTCATGTTCCTCACGGGCCTGACGATCCGGGAGACCCTGCCGTTCCCGCTGGTGCGCCGTCGCTAGCACCCGGATCCGGGGCGGTGGCCCGCAGGCTCCGCCGGGGCAGGGTCAGCAGCGCGACCGCCGCGGCGGCCAGGCACAGGGCCGCGCCGAGTTCGAAGCAGTCGCGGAAAGCGCGGGTGAAGACGGCCTCGTAGGCCTTGCGACCGCTGAGTGACGCGGACGGTCCATGCTCGGCGACCGTCATGACCCCGACGAACAGGGACGCGCCGAGGCCGGCGCCCAGCTGCCGGGAGGAGTTCAGTCCCCGGGGCAGCGCACCGCTCCCGGACCGCGCGAAGCTCACCGGCAGGGCGAGCACCCCGCAGCCGTAGGCGATCAGCAGCAGCGGCAGCAGTACGTCGGCGAAGTGGTAGGCGCCGTCCCTCAGGCTCAGCAGGACGAACCCGGCCGCCGCCGCACCGCAGGCCACGGCCACCGTGGCGGCGAGACCCGCGCGGGCCGCCAGCGCGGGCAGGGTCGAACAGCCCAGCACCAGCCCGGCGACGGCGGGCAACAGGGCCCAGCCCACCGACTCGGGGGAGAGACCGCCCAGGAGCTGAAGGGCCATCGTGAGGACCAGCGCGGCACCGGCCAGACAGGCCGCCAGCAGCGCCACCACGGTGTACGCGCCGAACGCGGCCCGCTCCCGGTACAGCCGGGTGAACAGGGACGGCTCCGACCCGCGCCGGCCGAGCCAGCTCAGCGAGGACGGTGTCAGCGCACCGGCCACCGCGACGGCGATGACCGTGGTCGGGGACACGCTGTGGTCCCCGAGCCAGCCGGCGAACCAGGCGAGGAAGCCCAGCGGGACGACGGCAGCCGCCGCGTGACCCACCCGGGACCGGGCCTCGGGGCTGGGGGCGGACTCGGTGAGCGCCACCGGGACCAACAGCAGGAGCAGTACGCCGACGACGGCCTGGACCCAGAAGATGGCCGCACCCGACTCCACGGTGTCCAGCAGCACCGTTGACGGCAGCAGCACCGCGGGTCCGGCAGCCGCGACGACCGCGAAGTGCACGCTCAGCGCCCGGTCACGGCCACGGCCCTCGGGATGCGTGGACTCGATCAGCGCCACCGCACCGGCCGTGATCGCCGCCGCGGCGACACCCTGCACCGCCCGCGAGGTCAGCAGCACATCGGCGTCCTGCGACACCGCGGACGCCATACCGGCGAGGCTGGACAGCACGAGACCGCCCATCAGCACCCGCCGCTGCCCGAACGCCTCGCCGAGCGCCACCGCGAGCACCGGCAGCGCGGCGAAACACACGCTGTACGTGGTGAGCAGCCACGTCAGCCCCTCGATGGACAGCCGCGCCCGGTACTGGATCCACGGCAGCGCCACCGCGAAGGCCGTCGTGTCGAAGACGACCAGTACCTGGGCGACGGCCAGCAGCACCACCGCCGACCGTCTGCGCAGTACCCCACTTGTTCCCCCGTGCGCGACCAACCCCGCTCGACCCCCATCTGCAACACCGGTCACTTCCCTGTGGACTGACCGATTATCAGAAACCCGGACGGCGGATCACAAGGGCCTTCGTGCTGCGCCGACCGAGTGCATTCCCGCCGCCGCACCGGTGTCGCTGTGGTGCGCCAGAGCCTGGCGGGGCGAGTGATGAGTCATGCAGAAGGATCAGTTGTTCACACGGCGTCGGATGCTTCTCGCCTCGGTCTTCGCTCTCGGAGCCGCGGGCACCGCCGGAATCGTCATGGCGGACGGCGACGAGGACGCGGCCCGCATCGCCGCACCCGTCGCCGGCGCACCCGCACTCCAGGCGCTCAAGCCGTCCGCCTACCGCCTCCAGCCGCTCACCGGATACGGCCCGCCGCGCGCCGAGCCACGCAAGCTCAAGGTGCGCCAGGAGCCCATCCTGCAGATCTCCGGACGCGGCCGGCACATGATGCTGACCTTCGACGACGGACCCGACCCCCGCTACACCCCGCACATCCTCGACACCCTCGCCGAGTACGGCGTACGGGCGATGTTCTTCGTGTGCGGGGAGATGGCCGTCGCCAACAAGGAACTGCTGGCCCGGATGGCCGACGAGGGGCACGTCGTCGGCAACCACACCTATACGCACCCCCTGCTGACCACCCTCAACCGCCGGGAGATCCGCTCCGAGATGGAGCGGACCAGCGACGTCATCGAGGACGCCTACGGGGAGCGCCCCCAGTGGTTCCGCGCACCCTACGGCGCCTGGAACCGCGCGGCCTTCCAACTCGGCGCCGACATGGGCATGGAGCCGATGGCCTGGACCGTCGACACCACCGACTGGGAGACACCCGGCACCGGCACCATCGTCGACCGGGTCGAGAGCGGCGCCGCCCCCGGTGTCGTGGTGCTCTCCCACGACGCCGGGGGCGACCGGTCGCAGAGCGTCCACGCGATCCGCGAGTATCTGCCCCATCTGCTCGACTCCGGCTATCACCTCACCGTGCCGCGCCGCCGTCCGTCCTGACCGGGCCCTCGCCCGCCCGGTGACGGTGGCTCACTCGACCGCGGCCAGGCGGGCGAAGACGACGACGTTCCCGTCGTAGCCGTGCTGCTTCGAGAAGCCTCCGCCGCAGGTGATCACCCGTAGTTCCGCCGTGCCCTTGGAGCCGTACACCCGGTCGCTCGGGAAGTCGTTCTTCGCGAAGACCTCGACTCCGTAGACCTGGAACACCGCGGTCCTCCCGTCCTTGCGCTGGATGTCGACGCGACTTCCCTTCTCCAGGGCCCCGAGTCCGTAGAACACGGCGGGGCCCTGCTTGTTGTCGACGTGCCCGACGATGATCGCGGTGCCCTTCTCCCCGGGCGAGACCGCACCGGTGAACCAGCCCGCCAGGTTGGGGTTCTCCGGCGGCGGGGCGCCGACCCAGCCCTGGGCGTCCAGGCCGACGGCCATGACGGGCGCGTCGACGTGGATCGAGGGGATCCGGATCCGGTCGGCCGCGCCGAACGGCAGGGCGGCGGGGCCGCTCGCGAACGGGCTCGGGGTGGCACCGCCGTCCGCCGTCGCCGCCGCTGCCGAAGCGGGCTGCGGCGGCCCGACGTCGAACTCTCCCGAACCGTTCCGAATGAGCGCCAGGCCGGTCAGCAGAACGAGCGCCACCACGCCCCAAGGGGCGCGCTTCCTCCGCCGCTCCTCCTCTTCGGCCAGCTCGGCCAGCTCGGACGCAGACATTCGCATGGGAAAACGCTAAGTCCCGCGCGAGCGGCGGGCGACGGTGCGACGGGCGAACGGGTGGTCCGTCACCCTGTTGGAGCGCCATACGAGTTGCAGCCGAAAGGATTCTTCTGACGGTCTGTGACCTGCGGCAATATCCGATTGTGTGGTTTTCCCGTGGTGTGTCCGATCACCAGGACGGACCATTCTCGACATGCGGGCGTGTTCCGGGCGTCGGAGGGTTCTGTCGGGAGGTGCCTTCTCGCCGATAGTCCGGGTACGGGACCCGGAGTGCCTCCCGCGGAGGTTCACATGCGAAACCAACGTGCCCTGGCGGCCGCCTGCGCAGCGGTCGCCGTGCTGGGCCCGGCCGCCCCCGTGGCCGTAGCGGACGGTATGGGCAGCGGAGGCGGCTCGGACACCGTCATCACCATCCCGGGCAACGGCAACATCGGAAACGGGTTGGGCAACGGCCTCGGGAACGGGTTCGGAAACGGTAACGGCAACTTCTGCCAGGGGAACAACAACGGGCGGAACGACAACAACGGGCGGAACGACAACAACGGCCGGTGCGACAACTTCGGCCGGGGCAACAACAACGAACGAGGCAACAACGGACGGGGTGACAACAACGGTCGCGGTGACGACTTCGGCCATGGGGACGACTTCGGGGGCCGGCGCGACGGCAACCCCCGAAACATCCTCGCCTCGCCCACGGTGATCGCCGCCGGCGGCCGGCTCGCCATCACCGTGGACGGCTGCCGCGGTGGTACGGCGTCCTCGCGCGCCTTCCGCACCACCCAGCTGACGCAGATCCGCGAGGACACCTCGCGCGCCATCGCCATCATCGACAGCGACGCTCGTCCCGGCCGCTACGACATCACCGTCAACTGCAACGGCCGCACCCTGACCCGCCCCAACGCCTTCACCGTGCTCGGCGCCGTCCAGGGCGGACTCGGCGGCAGCGTCACCAGCGGGGCCACGCCGACCGACATGGCGATCGGCGGCGGACTGGTGGCCTCGGCGGTCATCGGAGGCGGTGCGTTCTGGCTGCGCCGCCGCGACGAGAAGCGGATCTGACCGGCCCCGGATCCCGCCCGCCGGAGCGCGGCGCACCCTCGCACGCGGACAGGCCTTCGCCCCGATTCCCCTGGGAACCGGGGCGAAGGCCTGTCCGCGATCAACCCTTGACGTGCGGGAACAGGTTCAGGAACGGGTCGGCGCTCGCCGCGATCCCTCTGCTGTAGGGGGCGTCGAAGTCCCAGATGAGGAACAGCATGAAGGCGATGGTCGCGGAGAAGAACCCGGCCAGGATCAACTCGCGCCGGGTGCGCCGGATCTGCAGCGCGAAGACCATGCAGACGGTGATGACCGCCCCGGCGAGCAGCCCGAACCACACCACGCCCGGCATCGTCGCCCCGGTCGAGTCGGCGCGCGCGTTGCGCGCCTGGTCGGCGGCGGCCATCTGGTCCAGCAGCGGCTGGTAGGCCTGCGCCTCGAAATCGTTCTTCGGCTGATAGTCCGTCACGTCGTGGCGGAGCGTGGCCAGCAGCTCGGTGCCACGCCCGGTGACGTGCCCGTGCTCGGTCATCGCCTTCCACTCGGTGGTCACCACGTACTGGACGTAGGTGTCGGCGTCGCCCCGGATGCGGTCACGGACATCCGGCGGATACACCCGCACCCGCTCGGAGATCTCGTGCAGCGCCTGGGCCTCGGCCTGCACATGGTCCTGGGCGGCGCTGCGCGCCTCCCACACGCCCGCGATGGCCAGGCCCAGGACGATGGCGTACACGACGCCGATCCACATCGTCATGTACTCGATGACGTCGGGGGTCTCGCTGGGGTCCTCGTCGTCCGGAGCCCTCTTGTGCCGTACGAGGGTGATGACGACCACCACGGCACAGGCCCCCAGCATCGCGAGGACGAGAACAAGCCAATCCGACAACAGGTGCCTCCAGAAGTGAGGGGCCGGCCCGTCAGCGCGGGCGCAGCGCCGCGACGGCGACGATCGCGGGAACGGTGATCAGCAGGACGTAGGTGACCGGTGTGGTGGCGTCGGGCGCCGGGTGACGGGTGGCCCTGGGGTGGTACGCCGGGTAGCTCACCGGGGTCACGGAGGGGTGCGGTCGGGCCCTGGGTGCCGGGGTGGGCCTCGGCTTCGGGTCGGGCCGGGGGGTCGGCGTCGGGGTGGGCCGGGGCGCGGGTGGCGCCGGGGCGG
>NZ_MCGQ01000047.1 GCF_002242805.1 Streptomyces diastatochromogenes
TGATCACGGCCGTGATCAGGACCGTCTGGTGCGCGGTCGGCCGGTACGAGGTCCACTGCAGGGCGACGAAGGCCTGGATGAAGGTGGCCGCCGCATAACCGGTGGCGGCAGTGCCGCCGATCTGGCCCACGAAGTTGAGCCAGCCGGTGAACCAGGACCAGGCGCCCTTGTGCCGCTTGGCGAGTTTGCCCGCGGAGAAATACAGCGCGCCGCTCGTCGGATAGGCGGAGGCAACCTCCGCCATCGCCGCGCCGATGAACAGCACCATCACGGACACGCCGATCCAGCCGAACACGAGAATGCGGGGGCCGCCCGCGTTCATGCCGTATCCGAAGGACGAGAAAATACCCGAAAGGATATTGATGATGGTGAAGGAGATCGCGAAATTGTCGAACGCCTGGAAACGCCGGGTGAGTTTCCGGGGATAACCCATCGCATGCAGGGTCGCGTCGTCGTCGATCACGACCGGGTCTTTTCCCCCACGAGCCTTCGCCCGTGGAGTCGATATCCGTTCCGACACAGATCGGCCTTTCTCTCGGTGGGGGCAGAGCACGTGCGGGGTCAGGCGGGTCCCGGGACGGGCAGGCCGCAGGCGCGCCGGGCCCGGGAGAGCTGCTCGGCGGGGTCGCCGAAGGCACTCCAGGGCATGCGCGAGGCGTACGGGCCCATCGCCGTGAAGACCGCCCGGGCCTCGAACTCGCGCTGGCCCATGACCAGCGCGTGCGCGAGGTAGGCCAGGTCGAGCACCGGGGTGAAGCGGTAACCGGCCACCGCGGGCAGCCAGTTCTGGTAGATCGCCAGCGCGGTGGAGCGCCACTGGGGCTGTTCCCAGACGCGGTCGGCGAGCAGCTGGGTGGGGTTGTAGCTCTCCACCAGGGCGACCAGCGGCAGCAGCCGGAGGGCGGAGTCGGCGGGCGCCCGCTGGCTGAGGAAGGCGGCCACGTCCCAGGCCGCGTTGACCGAGCCGCCGTAGCGGGTGAAGAAGGACGACAGGAAGCGGTGGTGGCCCTCGCGGTGCCACGGGTCCAGGGACAGGACGTGCGCGAACAGCCGCCAGGGTCCGGGCGGGGCGGTGAGCAGTCCCTGCGGGGCGGGGTCGCGCAGCCGGTGCAGCCGGGCCATGGCCAGCTTGGCGACCCAGGGGGTGGGGTCGTCGGGGGCCATGGCGGCCGCCCGGTCGCAGGCGGTCAGCGCGATCCGCTCCAGCGCCTCGGCGCGTTCGTCGCGTGCGTCGGCGGCCCGCATCGCGCGCTGCACCGCGACCCGGGCCCACATCAGCGCCGCTTCGGGGGTCGGCTCCTCGGCGAGCCAGCGTTCCACCAGGTCGGTGCCGGCGGCCTCGGAGGCCAGCACCAGCGAGCGGTGGGCGCGCAGAGCGAAGTCGGAACGGGTCTCGGCGAGGGCCTCGGACGCGTATCGATAACGCCCGGCGCGCACATCGACGCATACGCTCGCCAGGACACGGTCGTCGGCCGCCGGATGCCATACATAGTGCCCTTCGAATAACTCCGCGACCATGTCCCCCTGTCCATCCCCGTTCGACCGCATCGCAGTTGCGCAGGAGGCACCTTACTCAGCAGCCGACGCACCGGGAACGGCAGGTTTCACATGTCGGTCAACGGATGGGGAAATGTTAATCCGTTTGATTGACCGGCGGTCAGCCAGTAGTTCAAGAAGTGACGTTTTTCGGCCCACTGGTCCAGTCACTATGGGCCACTACTAGAATGTTTCCGGAAAACACCCCACACCGCACCACACCTCGGGAATCGCCATTCACGACCTCGCCGCCCGGCTGCGCGGGCTTCCTCCCTCCGTGGGACCGGTCCGGCTGATCGCCGTCGACGGGCACGCCGGCTCCGGAAAGTCCACCTTCGCCGGGCGGTTGGCCGCCGCGCTGGGCGGGGCGCCCGTGCTGCACCTGGACGACATCGCCAGCCACGAGCAGCTCTTCGACTGGACCGACCGGCTCCTGGCCCAGGTGATCGGCCCCCTCTCCCGTGGCGAGAGCGCGCACTACACCCCCTACGACTGGCGCGCCCGCGCGTTCGGCCCGCCGCTCCCGCTGCCGGCCGCTCCCGTGGTGGTCATCGAGGGGGTCGGCGCCGGCCGCCGGGCGCTGCGGCCGTATCTGGCCCGGCTGCTGTGGATGGAGTTGCCCCGCGAGGAGTCCTGGGCGCGGGGCAGGCTGCGGGACGGGGACGAGCAGCGGGAGTTCTGGGCCGGGTGGGTCGAGGCGGAGCACGCGCACTTCGCCGCCGACCCTTCGCGCCCCCATGCCGATCTCCTGGTGCGCCAGACGCCGGAGGGGTACGCGGTGCTACCGGGACCCGCGAGGACCGCGGAACCGGACCAGGAGGTCACCCAGGGTGACGAGCCATCGGCGATGTGCTGAAACTGTGAAGACCCTTGCGGGGGAACTTCTTTGAGTGCATCGACGGCGCTTGACCCGGGGACCGTACAGGACTTACGTTCTCAATGTGCGGCCATTCGAAGCCGCCCACAGACGCGAAGCCCCCGGTTGTTCCCCCGTGATCGGGGGCTTCGTTCTGCCCGCGGCCCGTTTTCCGGGCGCCCCGCGCACCGATCCGCTCACCCTCGGTCACCGTTTCGTGTGCGCCCCGTCTGCTCCCACCTCGCCAAACGGCCCGTGCGGCACCCTTCGGCGCGCGGTCGTCCCACGGGTACGATGCCCTCGGTGCGACCTTCGAGCGGCTGCCTCGCGCACCTGCAACTCCGGTCCGCGGCACAGCGGTTCGACCGCGGCGGCCGTCGGGCGACTGCCCGGCGGTGAACCAACGGGGGCACGGTTTGTGGGGGACGTGATGGACTTCGGCACGCAGGGCCCCGAGGCCCCGGCCGACCTCGCCTGGCTGCGAGGTGTGGACGCCTACACGATGGGTGCCTACCCGCAGGCGGAGGAGGAGTTCCGCGCCGCGGCGCGGATGGATCCGGGGATGGCGGACGCCTGGCTCGGGCTGCACGCGCTGCGCGTCGACACGACGACCGCGCTGCTCAGGATGTTCCGGCACCGGGACCGCTTCGGGGAGCAGCGTGCCCGGCACCGCCGGACCCTCAACTCCTGGTACTGGCTGGGCTGGTGGGTGCAGCCGGTACTGGAGAGCCCCCGCGATCTGCTGCTGGCGCACGCCTCGCACTGGCTGGACGGCCGGCACGTCCCGGAACTGGACCGCGCGCTCGCCGGGCTGCCCCCGGTCGACACCGACCCGCAGGTCCGCTTCCTGCACGCCTGCCGCGCCTATCTCGTCAAGGACTGGGACCAGCTGGTCCGGCACACCGATCCGCTGCTCGACGACCCTCTGCTCGGCATCGAGGCGGGCCTGTTCGGCGGCATGGCCCGGGTCCGGCTGGAGATGTACGGGCAGGCCGAGCCCCTTCTCTCGGCGGCGCTGATGCGCTGCCGCAGCGAGCAGCCGCAGCGCAAGGAGCTGCGGTACTGGCTGGCGCGGGCGCACGAGGGCACCGGGCGCAGTGCCGCTGCCATGCCGTTGTACCGCGCGGTGCACCGGGTCGACCCGGCCTTCATGGACACCTCGGCCCGGCTCGCCGCGATCGCCGAGGGCGACGGGTACGACGACCCGGCCGACTTCGCAGCGATCACCCTGACCGGTGCCGGTGCGGACGCCATGGACGGGCCGGACACGCTCGATCCGCTCTTCGGCACCGAGGGACGCGATCTCAGGCTGCCGGACCCGGACCTGCCGATCGGACCGCTGCCGTCGGTCCCCGATCCGGCGGTGCGGATCAAGAGCGGGGTGCCGGTCTCGCCGCTGCCGGCGGGGCCGACGGACGCCGCATTACTTGAAGAGGCGCTCGCCGAGCTGGAGCGCATGGTGGGCCTCGAACCGGTCAAACGCCAGGTCAAGGCGCTGTCGGCACAGTTGAACATGGCGCGGCTGCGGGCCGGGCAGGGGCTGCCGGTGCAGCCGCCGAAACGGCACTTCGTCTTCTCCGGGCCGTCGGGGACCGGGAAGACCACGGTCGCGCGGATCCTGGGCCGGGTCTTCTACGCTCTCGGCCTGCTCGGCGGCGACCATCTGGTGGAGGCCCAGCGGGCCGATCTCGTCGGCGAGTACCTGGGGCAGACGGCCGTGAAGGCCAACGAGCTGATCGACTCCGCGATCGGCGGGGTGCTGTTCGTGGACGAGGCGTACTCGCTGTCCAACTCCGGCTACGGCAAGGGCGACGCGTACGGCGACGAGGCCCTGCAGGTGCTGCTCAAGCGGGCCGAGGACAACCGGGACCACCTGGTGGTGATCCTGGCCGGCTATCCGGAGGGCATGGACCGGCTGCTCGCCGCGAACCCCGGGCTCTCCTCCCGTTTCACCACCCGGGTGGACTTCCCCTCCTACCGGCCGCTGGAGCTGACCGAGATCGGCAGGGTGCTCGCGGCGGACAACGGGGATGTGTGGGACGAGGAGGCGCTGGAGGAGCTGCGGTCCATCGCCGGGCACGTGGTCGATCAGGGGTGGATCGACGAACTGGGGAACGGACGGTTTCTGCGGACGCTGTACGAGAAGAGCTGCGCGTACCGGGATCTGCGGTTGTCGACCTATCCGGGAGTGCTGTCGCGCGACGACCTCGCGACGCTGCGACTGCCGGATCTGATGCAGGCGTACGGAGAGGTGCTGTCGGGGCGGGGACCGCACGATCCGTCGGCCATGTAGGCGGAGCCGAGCGCCCCAAAGGGGCGCGGGGCTGTATCGACATGCGGCTCCGCCGCGTGGGCGCGATCAGCCCCCGCGCCCCCGCAGGCGGGGACGGCGCTACGTGGCCAGTGCTTCCTCCGGTTCGCCGCTCGCCCTCGGCTCGGAGACCCTCGGTTCCGGTGTCTCACGGTGCGCCGGGTCCCGTACCTCGCCCACCAGGAGTTCCAGGGCGTCCTCCAGGGCGACCAGGCCCAGGACCCGGCCGGAGGCGTCCGCCACCTGGGCCAGGTGGGTGGCCGCTCGGCGCATGACCGTCAGGGCGTCGTCCAGGGGGAGTTCCGCGCGCAGGGTGGTCATGGGGCGCCAGACGTGCTGGGGGACGGCCCGGCCGGAGTCCTCCAGGTCCAGGACGTCCTTGACGTGGATGTAGCCCATGAACGCACCCGTCCCGGCCGCCACCGGGAAGCGGGAGTAACCCGTGCGGGCCGTCAGGTCGACGATCTCCCCCGGGGTGACCGACGGAGTCACCGTCACCAGGGACTCGCGCCGCAGCAGGACGTCCGTCACCGGGCGGGAGCCCAGCTCCAGGGCGTCCTCGAGGCGCTCCCGCTCCTCCGGGCCGAGGAGGCCCGCCTGGCCGGAGTCCTCCAGCAGGCGGTTCAGCTGCTCGCTGGTGACGACGGCCTCGACCTCGTCCTTGGGCTCGACGCGGAAGAGCCGCAGGATGGCCTGGGCGCAGGCGCCGAGAGCCACCGTGATCGGCTTGCACACGCGGGCGAAGGCGACCAGTCCGGGGCTCAGCCACAGCGCGGCCTTCTCCGGGGCCGCCATCGCCAGGTTCTTCGGCACCATCTCGCCGATCACGAGGTGGAAGAAGACCACGGCGGCGAGCGCGATCACATAGCCCAGCGGGTGGATCATGCCGTCCGGCAGGTGGACCGCCTCGAACAGCGGCTCCAGCAGGTGCGCCACCGTCGGCTCGGCCACCGCGCCGAGCGTCAGGGAGCACATGGTGATGCCGAACTGCGCGGCCGCCATCATCTGCGGCAGCCGCTCCAGGCCGTACAGCACCTGCCGGGCCCGGGCCGTGCCGAGCGGTTCGATCTGGCTGCGGCGCACGGAGACGAGCGCGAACTCGGCGCCGACGAAGAAGCCGTTGGCGAGCACCAGCAGAGCGGCGAAGACCAGTTGGAGGACGCTCATCGGACGGCCTCCATGACGTTGACCGCGGGGACCGTCCTGACCAGGCGGACCCGTTCGGCGCGGTAGTGGCCGACCCGGCGGACGGACAGCCGCCAGCCGGGCAGTTCGGCCCGGTCGCCGGGGGCCGGGATCCGGCCGAGCAGGTCGGCGACCAGGCCGGCGACGGTCTCGTACGGCCCCTCGGGCACGTCGAGGCCTATGCGGAGCAGGATGTCGACCCGGCAGCTGCCGTCGACGTCCCAGGCGGGCCTGCCGTCCTCCGGCGGGGCGGGGGCCAGCTCGGGCATGTCCTTGGCGTCGTGCTCGTCGCGGACCTCGCCGACGAGTTCCTCGACGATGTCCTCCAGGGTGACCACGCCCGCCGTGCCGCCGTACTCGTCCACGACCACCGCGATGGGCTGCTCGCTGCGCAGCCGGGCGAGCAGGGGCTGGACCGGCAGCGTCTCGGGGACGAGCAGCGCCTTGCGGGCGATACGGCCGACCGGTGTACGCAGCCGGTCGCGCACGGGGACCGCCAGCGCGTCCTTGAGGTGGGCCATGCCGACGATCTCGTCGATCTTCTCGCGGTAGACCGGGAAGCGGGACAGACCGGTGGCGCGGGTCAGGTTGACGACGTCCTCGGCGGTGGCCGTGTCCTGGAGGGCGCTGACCTTCACGCGCGGGGTCATGACGTGCTGCGCGGTCAGGTCGCCCAGGGACAGCGTGCGGACGAACAGGTCGGCCGTGTCCTGTTCCAGGGCGCCGGCCTGGGCCGAGTGCCTGGCCAGGGACACCAGTTCGCCCGGGGTGCGGGCGGAGGCCAGTTCCTCGGCGGGCTCCACGCCGAGGGCGCGCACCAGCCGGTTGGCGACCGTGTTGAGCACGGCGATCACCGGGCGGAACAGGCGGGAGAAGTGGTGCTGGGGGCCCGCGACGAAGCGCGCGACCTGCAGCGGCCGGGACACCGCCCAGTTCTTGGGTACGAGTTCGCCGATCACCATCTGGATCGCGGAGGCCAGCAGCATGCCGACGACCACGGCGACCCCGGAGACGGCGCCCTCGGGGATGCCGGTCGCCGTGAACGGGCCGCGCAGCAGCTCGGCCAGGGCCGGTTCGGCGAGCATGCCGACGACGAGGGAGGTGATGGTGATGCCGAGCTGGGTGCCGGAGAGCTGGAAGGAGAGTTCCTTCAGCGACTCCACGACCGTACGGGCGCGCTTGTCGCCCTCGGCGGCGGCCTTCTCGGCGTCCGGGCGCTCGACCGTCACCAGGCCGAACTCGGCCGCCACGAAGAAGCCGTTGGCGAGAATCAACAGGAACGCCGCTCCGAGGAGCAGCAGGGGGATGGTCATGCCGCCGCCTCGGTATGTCGGGAGGGGGCGGCGCAGGTACTACAGGACGATCCGTCCATCGCTGGAGGGAGTCACTCCTCGGGTAGCAGGGGGCCTCTGAGGGCCGGGGGCACTGCAGAGGCGGAGGCGTACGGAAAACGCCTCCGCCAACAGATTAATCAAGACATGGCCCTCTACGGCAGATCCGTAGTCGAGTGGGCCTCGGCGAGCGCCCGGAGGGCCTTCGCGTCGGCGATGGCGTGCTGCTTGGCGATGCCCGGCTGGATGCCGAGCGCGGGCAGGCTGGTGCCGTCGCTGAGATTGAGGAACACCCAGGGGTCGCCCGGACGGAGGTTCACCTGGAGGATCTCCGCCCAGGCCAGGCGCCGCTTGCTGGCGATATTGACGACGGTGACGCCGGACTCGTCGGCGACGACCTTCACCCGGGCGAGCTGGGCGAGCACCCAGAAGAGCAGTGCCCCGGTGATGACGAAGCTGAGCCGCTCCCCCGGGCCGAGGTGCTCCAGCAGCATCGCGATCCCGGAGATCACCAGGAAGATCACGACACCGGCGGTGAGCAGGATCACCCGGGTTCGGCCCGGCCGGAAGGTGACGGGCAGGGTCGGCAGGTCGGTCATGGTCGTACGGTCCCTCAGAGGCGGCAGGCGTGGATGGCCGTGGTCAGGATGGCCCGGGCGCCGATCTCGTACAGGTCGTCCATGATCCGCTGCGCCTCCTTGGCGGGGACCATGGCGCGGACGGCGACCCAGCCCTCGTTGTGCAGCGGGGAGACGGTCGGCGACTCCAGGCCCGGCGTCAGGGCGACGGCCTTCTCGAGCTGCTCGACGCGGCAGTCGTAGTCCATCATCACGTAGGTCCGCGCCACGAGGACGCCCTGGAGGCGGCGCAGGAACTGCTGGACCTTGGGTTCCTCGCCGTCGGCGCCGGTGCGGCGGATGACGACGGCCTCGGACTTCATGATCGGCTCGCCGAAGACCTCCAGGCCCGCGTTGCGCAGCGAGGTGCCGGTCTCGACGACGTCGGCGATGACCTCGGCGACGCCCAGCTCGATCGCGGTCTCGACGGCGCCGTCGAGGTGGACGACGGAGGCCTCGATGCCGCTGTCGGCGAGGTGCTGGGCGACGATCCCCTCGTAGGAGGTGGCGACCGTCTTGCCCTTCAGGTCCTCGATGCCGTTCGCGGTGCCCGGCTTGGCGGCGAAGCGGAAGGTGGAGCGGGCGAAGCCGAGCGGCAGGATCTCCTCGGCGTCGGCGGCGGAGTCGACCAGGAGGTCGCGGCCGGTGATGCCGATGTCGAGGCGGCCGGAGGAGACGTAGATCGCGATGTCGCGGGGGCGGAGGTAGAAGAACTCGACCTCGTTCTCCGGGTCCACGATCCGCAGCTCTTTGGACTCCCGGCGCTGCTGGTAGCCGGCCTCATGCAGCATCTCCGCCGCAGGGCCGGACAGTGAACCCTTGTTGGGGACGGCGATGCGCAGCATGAGGTCGGCTTCCTTTGCGTGAGGTGTGCGGGTGGGAGTGCGTGACTTACAGGTGGGCGTAGACGTCGTCGAGCGAGATTCCGCGGGCGACCATCATCACCTGGACGTGGTACAGCAGCTGCGAGATCTCCTCGGCGGCCGCCTCCTTGCCCTCGTACTCGGCGGCCATCCAGACCTCGGCGGCCTCCTCGACGACCTTCTTGCCGATGGCATGGACGCCCTTGCCGACCAGCTCGGCAGTGCGGGAGGTGGCGGGATCGCCGTTGGCGGCCTTGTGCTGGAGCTCGGTGAACAGCTCCTCGAACGTCTTCTTGGACATGGTGAGCCCCACCCTACGCGGTTTGCCGTACTCCCTAGTGCCAGGGTTCAGATACTGAGCGGAGCGTGGCCGCCGTCGCCACCGCGGCCGTCACCGCCTCGTGCCCCTTGTCCTCGTTGGAGCCCTCGATACCGGCCCGGTCCAGGGCCTGCTCCTCGGTGTCGCAGGTGAGCACGCCGAAGCCGACGGGGACGCCGGTCTCGACGGCCACCTGGGTGAGGCCCTGGGTGACGCCCTGGCACACGTAGTCGAAGTGGGGGGTGCCGCCGCGGATGACGACGCCGAGGGCGACCACCGCATCGTAGCCGCGGCCCGCGAGGACCTTGGCGGCGACCGGCAGCTCGAACGTGCCGGGGACCCGGATCAGGGTCGGCTCGTCGATGCCCAGCTCGTGCAGGGCGCGCAGCGCGCCGTCCACCAGACCGTCCATCACCTTCTCGTGCCACTGCGCCGCGATCACGGCGACCCTGAGGTCGCTCACGTTGCGTACGGACAGTTCCGGTGCACCCTTGCCGCTCACGTCTCTCCTTAGTGCTGTTCGCTTACTGGTTGGCGCAGGTGGCCGCGGACGCGGCCGGGGCTGACACGGCCGGCGTGTCCAGCCAGGGCAGGTCGTGCCCCATCCGGTCCCGCTTGGTGCGCAGGTACCGGAGGTTGTGCTCGCCCGCCTGGACCGGCATCGGCTCGCGGCCGGTGACCTTCAGGCCGTGGCGCAGCAGCGCGTCGGTCTTCTCGGGGTTGTTGGTCATCAGGCGGACGCTGCGGACGCCGAGGTCCGCGAGGATCTGCGCACCGGCGCCGTAGTCGCGGGCGTCGGCGGGCAGGCCGAGTTCGAGGTTGGCGTCCAGGGTGTCGCGGCCCTGCTCCTGAAGCTCGTAGGCGCGCAGCTTGGACAGCAGGCCGATGCCGCGTCCCTCGTGTCCGCGCAGGTAGACGACGACTCCGCGGCCCTCCTCCTGGATGCGCTCCAGGGCGGTGTCCAGCTGGGGGCCGCAGTCGCAGCGCAGGGAGCCGAAGACGTCGCCGGTGAGGCATTCGGAGTGGACGCGGACCAGGACGTCCTCGCCCTCGCCGATCTCGCCGTGGACGAGGGCGACGTGCTCGACGCCGTCGAGGGCGGACCGGTAGCCGTACGCGGTGAAGGTGCCGTGCACGGTGGGCAGGCGGGTCTCGGCCTCGCGGCGGACGGTGGGTTCGCTGCCGCGGCGGTAGGCGATCAGGTCCTCGATGGAGATGATCGTCAGGCCGTGCTTGCGGGCGAACGGGATCAGCTCGGGCAGCCGCAGCATGCGGCCGTCCTCGCCGGCGATCTCCACGATGGCGCCGGCCGGGCGCAGGCCCGCGAGCCGGGCGAGGTCGACGGCGGCCTCGGTGTGGCCGTTGCGGACCAGGACGCCGCCTTCCCTGGCGCGCAGCGGGAAGATGTGGCCGGGGCGGACGAAGTCGGTGGGCTCGGCGGTGCCGTCGGCCAGCAGCTGGAGCGTGGTGGCGCGGTCGGCGGCCGAGATGCCGGTGGTGACACCGTGCGCGGCGGAGGCGTCGACGGAGACGGTGAACGCCGTCTTCATCGACTCGGTGTTGTCCGCGACCATCTGCGGCAGCTGCAGCCGGTCGAGTTCGTCGCCCTCCATGGGCGCGCAGATCAGGCCCCGGCACTCGCTCATCATGAAGGCGACGATCTCGGGGGTCACCTTCTCGGCGGCGACGACGAGGTCGCCCTCGTTCTCCCGGTCCTCGTCGTCGACGACCACGATCGGGCGGCCGGCGGCGATGTCGGCGATGGCCTGCTCGACCGGGTCGAGCGTGAAGTCCTCGATGTCGTCCGGGCTGTAGAGGACGGGTGCCGTAGTCATGCCGGTGCTCCTTCCAAGACCGGCTGCGCGGTCCGGCGGGAGCGCAGCCACCAGTCGCGCATGCCCCACAGGACGAGCGCGCCGTAGATGACGTAGACGAAACCGGAGAAGGCGTAGCCGTTGGCGAAGTTGAGGGGCACGCCGACGAGGTCGACGAGCAGCCAGGCGAACCAGAACTCGACCATGGCCTTGGCCTGGGCATACATGGCGACGAGGGTGCCGACGAAGATGTAGGCGTCCGGCCAGGGGTCCCAGGACAGCTTCGGGTAGGCCGTGAACAGCAGGGCCACCGCGACGGTGCCGGCGGCGGCAGCGGCGAGCATCACCGCGCGCTCGCGCCAGGTGGCGAACCGGGGGGCGATGTGCCCGTCCTCGGCCTTGCCCTTGGTGCGCTGCCACTGCCACCAGCCGTACAGCGCGACGGCCATGACGACGGCCTGCTTGCCGGCGCTGCCGGTCAGGTGGCCGTAGAAGGCGGCGAAGAGGACGAGACCGGACAGGAACTGCACCGGCCAGGTCCACAGGGAGCGGCGCCAGCCGAGGGCGAGGGTGATGAGGCCCAGGATGTTGCCGACCATGTCGGACCAGATGATGTGCTGGCCGAACATGGTGAACGCCTCGGAGTTCAGCCAGCTCACTTGCCGGCCCCCTGACCGGCCGCGAGCAGCCGCTCCACGTACTTGGCGATGACGTCCACCTCGAGGTTGACCGGGTCGCCGGGCTGCTTGTGGCCGAGCGTGGTCAGGTCGAGGGTGGTCGGGATGAGGCTGACGGTGAAGTAGTCCGGGCCGGCCTCGACGACGGTGAGGCTGATGCCGTCGACGGTGATGGAGCCCTTCTCCACTACGTAGCGGGCGAGGTCCGCGGGCAGCGAGATCCTGACGATCTCCCAGTTCTCGGAGGGCGTGCGGGCCAGCACCTGTCCGGTGCCGTCCACGTGGCCCTGCACGATGTGCCCGCCGAGGCGCGCGCCCACGGCGGTGGGGCGTTCGAGGTTGACCCGGGAGCCGACGGCGAGCGCGCCCAGGCTGGAGCGCTGCAGGGTCTCGGCCATGACGTCGGCGGTGAACTCGTCGCCCTCGTGCTCCACGACGGTGAGACAGACCCCGTTCACGGCGATGGAGTCGCCGTGCTGCGCGCCCTCGGTCACTACGGGGCCACGGAGCCGGAAACGGGACGCGTCGCCGAGGTTCTCGACGGCGGTGATCTCACCCAGCTCTTCGACGATTCCGGTGAACACTTCCCGGGTCCTCCTGCCTCGTTAGGGCACGGACTCCGGGGCCTGTCGATGACGACAGAATGGACGGGTGAGCAGCACCGTGAGCGCTGCCGACGCCGAAAAGGACCCGTCCACACATGGACGAGCCCAGATACGGCGGCACGCACACGAACATGCCCGCCCGCCGCGCACTGCCTCCCATCCGGACTTTAACCGTCGGTCCAGGAATTTCACCTGGTCAACCGGCCGCTGGAAGCGACCGGGTCGCGGACTGTAACCGCCGGTTCGGACTTTCACCGACCCCGGAGTGCGCTGCTTCTGGTACACGGCCAGTGTGCCACGCCGGGTGGCCGTCCAGACAGGCGGAGGGTGTGGGCTCCCTCACAGCGTGTGTCGCTGGACTTGCGCGGTGGAACCGGCCTGGTCAACTGCCGTGCGAAGAGCGAGGGTTGACCTTGGTCCAGACCCATTGACCACACTGGTCTAGTCCTTTTAGGGTGCGGGCGGGCCCGGTGGCGGTGACGACGGCCCTTGCCCGCCGCCGGGTCGCCCACGCCTCTGACAGGGTGGGCCCATGACGACGCCGCTCGCCGACGAGTTCGAGTCCCACCGCCCCCGGCTGTTCGGCCTGGCCTACCGCCTGCTCGGCTCCGCGCAGGAGGCGGAGGACGCGGTGCAGGACGCGTATCTGCGGCTCAGCGGCGCCGACCGCGCGGGCATCGAGCATCTGGGGGCGTGGCTGGCCAAGACCGTCACCAACCTCTGCCTGAACCGGCTGGCCTCCGCCCGGGTGCGCCGCGAGGAGTACGTCGGGACCTGGCTGCCGGAGCCGGTGGTCACCTCCGACGGGACGCTCGGACCGCTGGAGTCGGCGGAGGTGCGCGAGCAGGTCTCGATGGCGATGCTGGTGCTGCTGGAGCGGCTGACCCCCACCGAGCGCGCGGTGTTCGTGCTGCGCGAGGCGTTCGCCTACGGCCACCGGGAGATCGCGGGCGTCCTGGACCTGAGCGAGGCCAACTGCCGCCAGCTGTACCGGCGCGCGGTGGGCCGGGTGGCCGCGCCGGAGTCCCGGTTCGAGCCCGCTCCCGAGCGGCGGGAGGAGCTGGTCGCATCGTTCGTCACGGCAGCCCGGGAGGGTGACCTCGCCGGCCTGGAGAAGCTGCTGGCGGCGGACGTGACCTGGTGGAGCGACGGCGGCGGCAAGGTCACGGCGGCCCTGCGGCCGATCGAGGGCCGGGACAAGGTCGTCCGCTTCCTGGTGGGCATCTCCCAGCGGTTCGCGACCCGAGTGGACTTGGCGGTGGTGGAGGTCAACGGCGAGAACGGAATGGCCGCGTGGGTGGGCGACACCCTGCTCGGGGTCTTGGGATTCGAGGTGCGGGACGGGCGGATCGCGCAGGTGCGGGCCGTGATGAATCCGGACAAGCTGGAGTACGTACGACGGCAGCTCACCCGCCCGTAGCCGGGGCCTGTCACATTCTCGCGGGGCTGCGCGGTCTCAGCTGGCGAAGGGCGCCCCGACCAGGGGTGCCCCGGGTCCGGAGGGACGGAAACAGCATGACCACGATCCTGGTGACCGGCGGAACCGGCACGCTGGGGCGGCTCGTCACCGAGCGGCTGCGGGCGGACGGGCACGAGGTGCGGGTGCTCAGCCGGCACACCCAGCCCTACGCCGTCGACCTGCGCGCGGGCGGGCTCGGTCTGGACGCGGCGCTCGACGGCGTGGAGACGGTCGTGCACTGCGCGAGCAGTCCGCGGGGCGGCGACGAGCAGGCGGCGGACCACCTGATCGCGGCGGCACGGCGGGCGGGGGTGGGCCACCTGGTCTACATCTCCATCGTCGGCGTCGACCGGGTGCCGTTCGGCTACTACCGGTCCAAGCTGGCGGTGGAGCGGCGGATCGAGGAGTCGGGGCTCGGCTGGACCGTGCTGCGGGCGACGCAGTTCCACGACCTGGTGGTGACACTGCTCCAGGGGCTGGCCAAGCCGCCCGTCGTGCTGGTGCCGGCCGGGGTGTCGGACCAGCCGGTGGAGGTGGCCGAAGTGGCGGACCGGCTGGCCGAGTTGGCGCGCGCGGCACCGGCGGGGCGGGTGCCGGACATGGGCGGGCCCGAGGTCCGTACGTTCGATTCCCTGGCCCGCGCCTATCTGCGGGCGACCGGCAGGCGCCGACCGGTCGCGAACCTGCCTCTGTTCGGCAAGACGTACCGCGCCTTCCGCGCCGGCGGCCATCTGACACCGGAGCAGGCCGTGGGCAAGGGGACCTTCGAGGAGTACCTGGCTCGCCGCTTCGGGCGGTGACGCTCCGGGGGATGACGCTCCCGTACGACTAGCGCTCCGCCGGTGCGAACAGCTCGTCCTGGGCCCGGTCCCGGGCCGTCAGCAGGGCCCCGCGCAGGACCGCGGCCCCGCCCAGGCTGCTGGCCCGTACCTCGGTGACCAGCGGTGACATCCGGCGGAGCCGCTCTTCCACGCGTGCGGCGAGCACCGCTCCCCCGGCCTGTCCGACCTCGCCGCCCAGGACCACGCAGCCCGGGTCGAGGATGGAGGCGACGGAGGCGGCCCCGATGGCGACCCGGTGGGCGAGGGCGTCGAGGAAGCGGTCGGCGGGGCCGGATCCCGCGCCGGGCAGGCCGGTGACCTCGGCGACCGCCTCGCGCACCACCGCGGCGACGCCGGGACCGTCCATCGGCTCCGCGCGCGGCAGGCCGAACTCCCGGGCCAGTGCGCCGACCGCCGCCGCCCCGGTCAGCGAGTGGAAGCCGCCGTCGCAGTCCGTCGCCGAGGGCAGTGCGGTCGTCCCCGGGACCGGCAGGAAGCCGATCTCGCCCGTGCCGCCGGAGGCGCCCCGGCGGAGGGTGCCGTCCAGGACGACCGCGGCGCCGACGCCATGCCCCAGCCAGAGCAGGACGAAGGTGTCACGGTCGTGGGCGGCGCCCTCGCGCTGCTCGGCCAGGGCGGCCAGGTTGGTCTCGTTCTCCACGGTGACCCGGGCCTCGGGCAGCCGTTCCTGCAGGGCCGCGGCCAGGCGCCGGTGCCAGGCGGGCAGGCCGCCGGAGTCGCGCAGGTCGCCGGTGGCCGGGTCGACGAGGCCGGGCGCTCCGATGCCGACGGTGTGCAGCCGGTCGGCGCCGGCCTCCTTCGCGGCACGCTCCACGGCCGCCACCGCCTGCTCCACGGCGGGTCCGGTCCCGGTGTCCCCGCCGATCGGCACGGCCGCCTCGGCCAGCACCCGCCCGACCAGGTCGGAGACCAGCACGAAGACGCCCTCGGTGCGTACGTCGAGCGCGGCCAGGTGGGCGCGGTCGGCGACGATGCCGTAGAGCCGGGCGTTGGGGCCCCGGCGCTGCTCGCCGGACTCGCCGACCACGGTGATCAGGCCGGAGGCGGTGAGCCGTTCGACGAGGTCCGCGACCGTCGGCCGGGACAGTCCGGTCAGCTGCTTCAACTGCCCTGCCGTCAGCGGGCCTTCCCGCTGCAACAGGCGCAGGGCGAGCCGGTCGTTGATGGCCCGGGCGGTGCTCGGTGATGCGGGCATGACCGGAATCCTCCCAGACGCGGGCGGCCGTAATGCTCACTATCTATCAGGCAGGGTCCCTGATAGTTTACGGCGGTGCCGCGACGGAGCGGTGGGGAAACTCCCGGGGAGGGGTTGGAACATGGGTGACGTGGGTCACACGCGTGACGAAGTCAGGCGCGCCCGGTATGCCGTGGCGGCCGTGTTCGCCGTGCACGGCGCGGTCACCGGCTCCTTCGCGACCCGCGTGCCGTGGATCCAGGACCACGCCTCACTGAGCGCGGGACAGCTCGGGTTCGCGCTCGCGTTCACGGCGTTCGGCGCCTCCTGCGCGATGCCGCTGGCGGGCCGCATCAGTCACCGCTTCGGCAGCCGTACGGCCCTGCGCGGGCTGATCGCGCTGTGGACGCTGGCGCTGGTCCTGCCGTCCTTGGCGCCGAACCTGTACACGCTGTGCTTGGCGATGTTCGCCTACGGCGCGACCGCGGGCATGGCCGACGTGGCGATGAACGCGCTGGGTGTCGAGGTGGAGCGACTGCTCGGCAAGTCGATCATGTCCGGTCTGCACGGCATGTGGAGCGCGGGCGCGCTGACCGGCTCGGCCGCGGGCACGCTCGCCGCCCACCTGGGCGCGGACGCGCGCGTGCACTTCGCGCTCGCCGCCGCCGTCCTCACCCTGCTCGGACTGCTGGCCTGCAACTGGGTGCTGGACCTGCAGCCCGCCGCGGACGAGGAGCCGCCGCCGCGGTTCGCGCTGCCGCCCCGCTCGGCCCTGCTGATCGGCGCGGTCGGCTTCTGCGCGGTGTTCGCGGAGGGGGCGAGCCTGGACTGGTCGGCGGTGTTCCTGCGGGACCGGCTGGACAGCTCGGCCGGTCTGGCGGCGGCGTCGACGACCGGGTTCATGCTGACGATGGCGGTGGCCCGGATCGCCGGGGACGCGGTGGTGAACCGCTTCGGCGCCGTTCGCACGGTGCGGGCCGGCGGTGTCCTGGCCGGTCTCGGCGGCCTGCTGGTCGTCGTCGCCGGGTATCCCGCGGTGGCGATGGCCGGGTTCGCGCTGATGGGACTCGGGATCGCCGTGGTCGTGCCGCTGTGCTTCGCGGCGGCCGGCCACTCCGGCCCCAACCCCAGTCAGGCGATAGCGGGCGTGGCGACGATCACCTACACCTCGGGGCTGATCGCGCCCAGCCTGATCGGCGGGGTGGCGCAGGCGACCAGCCTGACGGTCTCGTTCTGCGTGGTGACGGCGCTGGCCTGCGGGCTCGCCCTGTTCGCCGGTGTGCTGCACACCGCCGAGCGCGGCGGCCGGACGCGGGTCAGTCCGCAGGCCGCAGCAGTTCCCGACCCGCGGCCCTGAAGGAGTCGCTCCACGGCGCGGGGCGCATGGTCGTCGCGTCCAGCCGGACCAGCACCCGGGTGCCCTGCGCGTAGGTCCGGGTCCCGTCGGCCGAGCAGAAGCGGAAGCCGTAGGTCAGGCCGGTGGTGCCGAGCCGTTCCAGCCAGAGGTGGACGGCGTAGGTGCCCGGGCGGGTCACCGGCGCCTCGTAGCCGATCCGCAGCTCGCGGACGGCGTTGCACGCGTCGCCGGCGGCCACCCAGTCGCCGTCGAACCGGATGCCGTGCTCGGTCCACAGCTCCGTCCAGGCACGCTCCACCATCAGCGGATAGCGGGCGTTGTGGAGCAGCCCGAGCGCGTCCAGGTCGTCGAAGTGGACGGTGACGGGGATCAGCCGGCCGTAGGCGACGGCGGGGGCTATCGGGGCTTCGGCGGTCACGGGAGGGGCTCCTGAGCGTGGGGTACGGGGCGGTGGGAACACTCCATACTAAGCGACCGCTCAGGAGCCCCGGCCGGGAAGGCCCCGGTCAGACCTGCCTGTTCAGCCCGCTATCGAGTCCAGCTGCTCGGCGGCGGGACGCAGCGCCCACAGGTCACCATCAGGAGGCCCCTCGAGGTCGGGCACGGCCGCCTTCGCCGCCGCGTCACCGGCGTCCGCCGCCGCATGGACGACGTCGCTCGCCGCGTACCGGTGGAACTCCAGCTCGGGATGCGGCCAGGCGGCGGCACCGGTCGCGGCCGGCAGCAGATAGTCCACCGCCCTGAACAGGCTCTGCCCGTCCGGCCCCCGATAGGCCCAGAGGTTCACGCCCACGTGCCGGCCGATGGCGGCGAGCCGGGTGTAGGCGACGAGGTCGAAGGTCGAGTAGTGCCAGCTGCGGGTGCGGGCGAGTTCCTGCGGCTGGCTGCCGTCGGCGGCGATCTGCGGGTCGATCCGCTTGGCGCGCTCGTCGAGCACGGTCCGCCGGGCCAGGTCCGTGTCGCCGGTGGCGTAGGCGAGGGCGGCGAGCTGCATGTCGTAGAAGGTGCCGTGGTTGTTGGCGGCCGCGCCCTCCTGCCTGCCGAAGTCGCTGTTCTTCAGCCAGCCGAGGAAGTCGGTGTTCCACTTGCCCATCGCGGTGCGGTCCTTGGAGGTCCAGCCGGGGGCTCCGGTGGCGAGGATCGCCTGGGCGTCCAGCACGCTCGTGTACGACTGCGAGAAGTCGATGATGCCGATGGCCCGGCCGTCGTACTTGCACGGGATGAACTGGGCGTGGTTCAGATCGGGGTTCATCCGGGTGGCCGGGTCGAGGAACCAGGTGCGCAGGATCCGACCGGCCTTCTCGGCGTAACTCCGCTTGCCGGTGTAGTACCAGGCGAGCGAGAGGTCGTACGTGGAGTCGAAGACCTTCTCCACGTCCTGCCGGTCCGTGCCGCTGTCGACCTCGGGATTGCGCTGCCCGTCGCGCTGGACGTACGGGCAGCCCCAGGGGTTGTCGGCGGTGGGGGTGGTCGTGGGCCACCAGTAGGGGGCCTGGCTCAGGTAGTCGTGGACGTCACCGCCGGGGGCGGGCCTGGGCTTGTCGACGACCGTCCAGGGACCCTGGTCCAGCCAGGCGTCCGCACGGGTCGTCAGGTCCTGGAGCGCGCGCCGGAGTCGGGGGTCGTGGTCCAGGCGGGCCCGGGTCTGCTGGAGGCCGCTGCCGTCCAGCACGGCCGTCCGCGGGGCCTTGGGCGCCGCGTGCGCGGAGGGGACGAGCACGGCCGAGAAGGTCACCACCGCGGCCAGCAGCACGGTCGCTCGGGATCTTCCACTCATCGAGCACTCCGATCGTCATGGATCAGGTATGTGAACATAGTTCATGAGTAGGACCGTGCGAGCGTAGAGCGGCCAGGTACCCGTGACAATGGTCCGGACCGTCTTCACGTACAGAGAAAGCGAAACCCCACCATGGACCTCGGCGTGCGCTGGAAGCTGCACGGTGACGGGCGCACGCCCGCGCCCGGAGCGGTGGTACGCCCCGACGAACGGCTCTCCTGGCCCCGCACGGTGGGCCTCGGCGCCCAGCACGTGGTCGCCATGTTCGGAGCCTCCTTCGTCGCCCCGGTATTGATGGGGCTCGACCCCAACCTCGCGATCATGATGTCCGGCGTCGCGACCGTGATCTTCCTGCTCGCGACCCGTGGCCGGATCCCCAGCTACCTGGGCTGCTCGCTGTCCTTCGTGGGCGTGGCCGCGGTGATCCGGGCGCAGGGCGGCACGAGCGCGACGGTGACCGGCGCGGTGTTCGTCGTCGGTGTCGCACTGTTCCTGGCGGGTCTCGCCGTGCAGCGCTTCGGGGCGCGGATCATCCACGTCACGATGCCGCCGATCGTCACCGGCGCGGTCGTCATGCTGATCGGTTTCAACCTCGCGCCGGTGACCGCGTCCACGTACTGGCCGCAGGACCAGTGGACGGCCCTGCTGGTCATGCTGTTCACCGGTCTGGCCGTCGTCTGTCTGCGTGGTTTCTGGTCACGCATCGCGATCTTCCTCGGCCTGCTCTTCGGCTACGGCCTCTCCTGGGCCTCCGACCGGGTCCTCGGGAAGATCCACTCGGTGGACGCGAGCGGCAAGGTCACCGACCACTGGCGGCTCGACTTCTCCGGCGTCGGCAAGGCCGAGTGGATCGGGCTGCCGTCCTTCCACGGGCCCTCCTTCCAGTGGTCGGCGATCCTGGTCGCCCTGCCCGTCGTCATCGCGCTCGTCGCGGAGAACGCCGGACACATCAAGGCGGTCGGCGAGATGACCGGCCACCGGCTGGACGACAAGCTCGGTACGGCCATCTCGGCCGACGGTGTCGCCTCCATGCTGTCCACCGCGGTCGGCGGTCCGCCCAACACCACGTACTCCGAGAACATCGGTGTGATGGCCGCGACCCGCGTCTACTCGACGGCCGCCTACTGGGCCGCCGCCGGCTTCGCGCTGCTCTTCGGCGTCTGCCCGAAGTTCGGGGCGGTCGTGGCCGCGATCCCGGGCGGTGTCCTCGGCGGCATCACCGTCATCCTCTACGGCATGATCGGCCTGCTCGGCGCGCAGATCTGGATCAACGCCAAGGTGGACCTGCGTAACCCGCTGAACCTGGTCCCGGCGGCCGCGGGCATCACCATCGGCGTCGGCAACGTGTCCATGAAGTTCGGCGAGCACTTCACCCTGAGCGGCATCGCGCTCGGCACCCTGGTCGTCATCACCGGATACCACGCCCTGGGCGCCCTCGCGCCCGCCCACCTCAAGCCGCAGGAGCCGCTGCTGGACGAGGGCACGTCCACCTACGACGAGGAGGACGGTCAGCGCGCCAAGTCGTAGGCGTACGACGGTGTGAACGTCCCGGGGGCGCCCTTGCAGCCGTCGGACTCCCCCGGCGTCTTCACCCACAGGTAGGCGTCGATGCGGGCCTCTCCCGTGGTCAGGGTCGGCGCGCGGCCGATCCTCCGGCCGGCCGGGTCGCACCACTGGTGGTCGGGCGGGGCGCCGTTGCCGTTGCGGCTGGTGTCGATGACCGCGCCGAGGCTCGCCGGGCCGCCGAGGGCGTCCAGGACCTGCCGGTCGTAGGCGATCTCGTCGGCGGTGGTGTGGAAGTTGGAGACGTTGCTGAAGATGCCGTCGGCTGCGCCGGCTCCCGCCTGCCTGAGGAGGGCGGCCTGCTTGTCGGGCGGGTTCCAGCCGGAGTGGCCTGCGTCGTAGTAGACCCGCGCGCGCGGGTTCGCCGCCTTCAGGGCCCGGCCCGCGCGGGCCAGTGAGGCGAAGCGGGCGGCCCGGTCCGCGTCCGGGAGACAGTCGGACTGGGCGACCGAGTCCGGCTCCAGGATCACGATCACCTCGTCGGAGCCCAGCCCCTCGGCGAACGCGTCGATCCAGGCGTCGTAGGCCTCCAGGTCCGGCGCCCCACCCTGGGAGGCGCCGCCGCAGTCGCGGTCGGGGATCGCGTACGGCACGAGCACCGGGACCCGGCCCTGCGCCGCCGCACCCGCGGTGACCGCGCGCACCTTGGCGGCGATGGTGTCCGGGCTGTAGTCGGCGAACCACACCGCGGCCGGCCGGTCGGCGATCCGGGACGCGATGAGGGCGGTGCGCGGGTCGTCGGGGTGGGCGCGGACCCAGTCCAGCACCTGGGAGTCGGGGTGGCGGTAGAGACGGGGGGTCACGGCGTCGGTCCGCTGCTTCCTCTCGGCGCGGGTCGGGGAGGGGGTGGGAGCCTGCTGCTCCGGCGTCTCCGGCTCGGCCGTGGGAGTCCGCGTGGTCCTCGACGGGGAGGGCGACGGCTCGGGAAGGGCGGGCAGGGGCGCGCGGCTCGGGGTGCCGGTCACCTCGGGCCGGGCCTGGTCGGAGCCCCGGCCGTGGTCCAGCGCGGAGACCATCCCGGTGACGGTACCGACCAGGGCGACCACCGAGGCCGCCGCGACCATCGCCGAGCGCAGGCGGGCCCGCCTGCGCTCGGCCCGGCGCGCGGCCAGGCGCCGGGTGCGTAAGCCTGACACGGTCTCGCTCCTCCCTCCCTCCCCGCGTGCGATGTCGCTCCCATCCTTCCCGTCCTGCCCGTCCTGTGTTCCCCCGTTCCGGCGAAGCACCGGTCCGGTCGGCACACGGGTCGGGTCAAGGCTGGGACCCTTCCCCCATGGTGCAGTCGGAACACCTCACCTCACCCGTCGACGCCGTGATCGCCCGGATGCGCGCCCTCGACGCGGAACTGCCCGAGCGGGACGGGGTCGCCGTGTTCAACCGCGTCTACCTCGCCGTCACCGAGGAGGTCGACCGGCGCCTGGACAGAGGGGAGTTCCCGGACCCACGGGCGGCGACCGCGCTGGACGTCCGGTTCGCCGAGCGGTATCTGGCGGCGGTCGACGCGGTGGACCGGGACCGCCGTCCACCCGCCTGCTGGCGGCCCCTGTTCCAGCTCCGCCGCCATCCCGGGGTACGGCCGGTGCAGTTCGCGCTGGCGGGCATCAACGCGCACATCGGGCACGATCTGGCGCTCGCCGTGGTGGACGCCTGTCGTACGCTCCGCTGCGAACCGGCCGACCTGGAGGACGAGTTCGACCGCGTGGGTGACCTCCTCGTCTCGCTGGAGGAGCGCATCCGCGAGGATCTGATGCCGGGCCCCGACCTGCTGCAGATCGCCGACCCGATCACCCATCTGCTGGGCTCCTGGAGCCTGGAGCGGGCGCGGGACGCGACCTGGGCGGCGGCCCGGGCACTGTGGGCGCTGCGGCACTGCGAGGACGTCGTCGAGGAGTTCGCCGAACGCCTGGACGCGGCGGTCGGCTTCGCGGGCCGCATGCTGCTCACCCCGCTGACCGACTGACCTGGCCGGATCCGGGCCGTGGGCGAGCCTCCTGTGGAACTGCCGTGGGATCGCCGTACGTTGACGGTTCAACACCCAGCGCAGAGGAGCAGCGGTATGGCGACCCGGCTCGGCCTGAGTCTTCCCCAGATGCGGCAGTACTCCCTCGGCAAGGACGTGCCCGACGTGGCGCGCGCCGCCGAGGCGACCGGTTACGACAGCCTGTGGGTCTTCGAGCGAGCCCTGTTCCCGGAGCCCGCCACCCAGGGCCTGTACGGCATCGAGGGCCTGCCCTGGCCCGACCAGTACCGGAACGTGGCGGATCCGCTGGTCACCCTCACCCTGGCGGCCGCGGCCACCGAGCGGGCCCGGCTCGGCTCCAGCGTGCTGGTGGCTCCGCTGCACATCCCGTTCCAGCTCGCCAAGGCCCTCGCCTCGCTGGACGCCGCGAGCGGCGGCCGGGTGATCGCCGGCTTCGGCACCGGCTGGTCGCTGGACGAGTACGCGGCCGCGGGCGTCCGGCCGATCGCGGAACGCGGCAAGGTGCTCGACGAGATCATCGGCGTGTGCCGGGCGGTGTGGGGCCCCGACCCGGTGCGCTACGACGGCCGTATCACCCGGATCGAGTCCGCCGTGGTCGGGCCCAAGCCCGCCCGGCCGATCCCCATCCTGCTGGCCGCGAGCAACAAGAAGGCGTTCACCCGGCTCGTGGACCACGCCGACGGCTGGCTGCCGGTGGGCATGGGCGTCGAGCAGATCGCCGGCCAGTGGCAGCAGTTGCGGGACCTCGCTGCCGAGCGCGGCCGCACGGAGCCGATCCAGACGGTGCTGCGGGTGAACTGCGTTCGCCTGCCCAAGGCGTACGAGGGCGCGGACCGCCGCCCCTTCCAGGGGAACGCCGACCAGATCGTCGAGGACCTGGTGGCGCACGCGCAGATCGGTCTCGAGGAGATCCTCATCGACCTCCAGGGCACCGCGCGGGACGCGCAGGAGCTGAAGGACGTCGCCGCCGAGGTGTTTGAAAAGGCGCGGGCGGCCGGAGTCTGAGTCCGGCCGCCCGCGCCTTGGCTCGGGGAGAGGAGATCCCGGTCAGTCCTCGGGCAGTTCCACCGGGGCGATCTCGTCGTAGACGTCACCCGGGCCCGGGTTGGCCGCGTCGGACTCGCCGCCGAAGTGGTGCATGACGCCCCAGACCGCGTTCAGCGCGGTCTGGATCGCGCCCTCGGCCCAGCCGGCCGTCCAGGAGATGTCGTCGCCGGCGAGGAAGATGCCCCGCTTGTCCTCGGGCAGCCGGTCCTGCATGAAGTGCGTGAACAGGCGCCGCTGGTAGCGGTAGTGGCCGGGCAGGTTGGCCTTGAACGCGCCCATGAAGTAGGGCTCGTTCTCCCAGGAGACGGTCACCGGGTTGCCGATGATGTGCTTCCTGATGTCGACCTTCGGGTAGATCTCGCCGAGCGACTTCAGCATGACCTCCATCCGCTCGTTCGCGGACAGCGGCAGCCACTTCAGGCTGTCGTCGCACCAGGTGTAGGACAGGCAGATGACGGCGGGCTTGTCCGGGCCGTCGTCCAGCAGGTAGGTGCCGCGGGTCATGCGGTCGGTGAGCGTCATCGACATGACGTCCCGGCCGGTCTCCTCGTCCTTGTCCAGCCAGAACGGCCGGTCGACGGGGACGAACAGCTTCGAGGACTCCATGTAGTGGGTGCGCTCGATCGCGGTCCAGTGGTCGATCGGGAAGAGCGAGTCGTCGCAGGCGATCTTGGACAGCAGCATCCAGGACTGGGCGGTGAAGATCGCCGCCTGGTAGGTGCGGATGTCGCCGTTCGCGTCGGTCACGGTGATCTGGTTGCCCGCGGTGCGGTGCAGCCGGGTCACGGCCGGGCGCGGCTCGCCGTCCAGGTGAAGGGACTTCAGCGAGGTGCCGTAGGGCCAGTGGACGATCTTCTCCGGCTCGCGCTCCCACAGGCGCAGCGGCAGCTGCTGGGAGCCGCCGACGATGCCGCGGTGGTGGTCGTCGGCCTCGGTGTAGACGACCCGCAGGATCTCCAGGATGGAGTTCGGGAAGTCGGTGTCCCAGCCGCCGGTGCCGAAGCCGACCTGGCCGAAGATCTCACGGTGCCGGAAGGACTTGAAGGCCTCCGAGTCGCAGAGGAAGCCGTAGAAGGTCTGGTTGTCGAGCTTCTCGACCAGCTTCGACCAGATCTCGCGGATGCGCGGCACGTCCCGCTCGCGCATCGCGCGGTTCATGTCGGAGAAGTCGGCGCCCTCGTCCAGGCACTTGTTCCAGGCCTCGGCGACGTCCCGGTACACCTGGGGCAGGTCGTCGATCGTCTCGGCGTAGTGCGACTCGCCCTTGAGGTCCACGACGGTGGACGGGGTGGCCTCGGCCAGCGGGTTCGGGAAGGGCTGCGTCTCCAGGCCGACCATGTCGATGTAGTGCTGGAGGGCGGTGGAGGAGGGCGGGAAGCGCATCGCGCCCATCTCGGCGGTGAGCGACTCGTCGCAGCCCTCGAAGCCGACGGTGCGCAGGCGTCCGCCGATCTGGTCGGCCTCGTAGACGACGGGCTTGAGGCCCATCTTCATCAGCTCGTAGGCGGCCACGATGCCGGACAGACCGCCGCCGATGACGGCGACCTCGGTGCCGTGCTCGGTCGCGGGGATCTGGCCGAGCCCCGCCGGGTGGGCGAGGAAGTCGTCGTAGGCGTAGGGGAAGTCCGGGCCGAACATGGTGATCGGCGGCTGCTGCTCGTCGGCGTGCTCGACGGCGTTGGGCACCGTGGACGTCATGGGGTACGGACTCCTTGCGCGGGGGTGAGGCGGGGAGGGCTCGGGTGGGGGGGTGATACAGGGAGGGAGGGCTCGGGGGGTCAGGCCAGGGACCCGTACAGGCCGGGGCGGCGGTCCTTCAGATACGGGTTCGCCTCGCGGGAGGCGGCCAGGAAGGCGGGGTCGGCGTCGGCGAACACCAGCTCCTCGCCGCGGCCGGCGCGGGTGCGGGCGATGCCGTCGGGACCGGCGAGGGTGGACAGTCCGAAGAACTCGAACTCCCCCTCCTGACCGACGCGATTGGCGTACGCGACGTACATCTGGTTCTCGAACGCGCGCACCGGGAGCATCGACTCGGCGACGATCTCGAACGGGTGCATGTTCGCGGTCGGTACGACGAGGAGGTCGGTGCCGGCCAGGGCGTGGGCGCGGACGTTCTCCGGGAACTCGACGTCGTAGCAGATCATCAGGCCGACGGTGAGGCCGTTCAGCTCGGCCTGGACGACCGGCTGCTCGCCCGGCGTGAAGTGGTCGCGCTCGAAGCCGCCGAAGAGGTGGGTCTTGCGGTAGTTCGCGAGCCGGGTGCCGTCGGCGGAGATCAGCTGGGCGGAGTTGTGGACGGTCTCGCCGTCGCGCTCCGGGTAGCCGTAGGCGATGGCCAGGCCGTGCCGGGTGGCGATCTCGGCGATCGCGTCGGCGGAGTCGCCGTCGGCGGGCTCGGCGAGGCGGCCGACGGCGTCGCCGATCGCGTAGCCGGTGAGGAACATCTCCGGCGCGACCAGCAGCGCGGCGCCCCCGGCGGCGGCCCGGCCCGCGGCCTCGTCGAGGACCTTGAGGTTCTCGGCGATCGAGCCGGGGCGGCCGGAGCTCTGGAGCAGTGCGGTACGCATGCGGGTTCCTCACCGGAAAGGGGGTTTTGGGGGCCACAACGAAGGTACGGTCGGCGCGCTCGGCCGGACAAGAAGGAGCCGTTGCGCGCCGGTGCGCGGTTCGTTGCGTGGCAGGGGGGTCGGGCGGCGATTCGTTGCGCGCCCCGGGGCGGGGTTCCCCTCCCCCCTCGGACGCAGGTCACGGCAGGGCTTCCCCGCCGGACGGGGGAGGCGGGATGCCACCCGCGGAACGATGTGCCGACGGCCCGCCGCCGGGAGAGTGGTGAGCGTTCAGTTCACCCGCTTGACCTGCGGAAAGGACCGTCATGCAGCGTCGTACGAAGATCGCCGCCGTCGCCTTGGCCACCGCCCTGCTGATCATCACCGGGGCGGAGGGCGCGGCGATGGCCTCGGGGGGCAGGGTGCACCACCCCGTGCGCGAGGCCGCCGCGCTCACCGGCACGGCCAAGCTGTACCGGTCGGCCGGGGACGACATCACCTTCTCCTTCGACGCGCATCTGGCGGCGAAGGACACCAAGGACCCACGGAAGGCGACCGGAACGTTCGAGTTCAGCCACTACCTGCACGGGAACGGCGCCTGGGCCAGGGCGAAGGTGGACTGCCTGGTCACCGGCGGCAAGGTCGCCGTCGTCTCCGGCGTGATCACGGCCTCGGACCTGCCGGGCGCCAAGGGCAAGCGGGTCGGCGTCACGGTCCACGACCTCGGCCGGCACGACCGGCTGGGCTACAGCTGGGCCGGGCTCGGCAGCCCCACGGACACCAAGGACCTGCCCCCGTGTGTGTCGTCGGCTCCCTTCGAGAAGGTGAAGCAGGGCACCGGTGACTTCGAGGTCGTCCCGTGGAAGCCGGCGCTGTGAGGGGCACCCGACGCCGAGCGCGGCGGCTACAGCTCCTTCAGCCGCTCCACGATCTCCCGCAGCAGCCCCGGATCGGCGGCCGGGCCGGTGACCGGCAGGCGGCGGGGCTCGTCGATACGGACCAGCCCCGCCTCGGCCAGGTCGCCGAGCAGGACCCGTACGACGGTCAGGGGCAGATCGGCGTCCGCGGCCAGCTCGGCCACCGGTCGCGGGCCGCGGCGGATCAGGTCGAGCAGCGCGGCGGGGGCGTGGTCGAGGTCCGGGTGCGTCGCGCCGTCCGGTTCCAGGGCGGTGACCCGGGACATCAGGTCGACGGTGTGCCGTTCCGAGGGCCGGGTGCGGCCCCGGGTCACGGTGTAGGGACGGACCATCGACCCGGTCTCGTCCTCGTACCAGTGCTCGTCACTCACCGCGGGGTCAGGGGGCCGAGCGGGTGGCGGCGTCCAGATGGCGGCCGAGGCGACGGACGAGCAGGGCCATCTCGTGGGCGAGCTGGCCCACGTCGGTCCGCGCCTCGCTGAGCACGGCGAGGCGGCTGCCGTGGCCGGCCGGGGTGATGAAGAGGTAGGCGTCCTCCAGCATGACCATCGTCTGCCGCACCTCCCCCGCCTCGAACCGCTCCCCCGCCGAGCGGGCGAGGCCGTGGAAGCCGGAGCAGACGGCGGCCAGGTGCTCGATGTCCCGGCGGCGCATGCCGTCCGAGCAGCTGAGCGGCAGACCGTCGGCGGTCAGCAGCACCGCCTGGCGGACATGGTCGGTACGGGCCACGAGGTCGTCGAGCAGCCAGCCGAGATCCGTACCGGGCGCTCCGGCGGGCGGGGCCGGGTTCTCGGGGGTGGTCTGGTCGTCACCGTGCATCGTCGGTGTCCGTCCCTTCGTCGGCGTCGGTGGTTGCGTCGTGTGTGGCTGGGGGTGCCTGTGCATCTGTGGCTGGGGGTGCGTTTGTGCCCGTCGGCGCGTCTGTGCCCGTGGGCGCCGGCAGGCCCTGGCGGCCGCGGTCCAGGCCCCGCTGGAAGGCGCCGAAGATCGCCCGCATCTCCTCGGCGTCGACTTCGCGCCCGGGTGCCGCGTCCCGGGGCGGCGGATCGTCGCGCAGTTCGGGGGCGAGGGAGGTCTGGCGGGTGCGGGTGGGTAGGGCG
>NZ_MCGQ01000048.1 GCF_002242805.1 Streptomyces diastatochromogenes
CACAACTTCTCCCGGTTCGCACAGCCCACCGAACTCGATCTACGGGTCTACGACGGACGGCACCCGGTCGAGCTGATCGGCGGCGTGCGCTTCCCCGCCATCGGTGAACTGCCCTACCTGCTGACCCTCGCGGGCCACGGTTTCTACTGGTTCCGGCTCACCCGAGTCGCATCCCGCATCGGCCGCCGCCGCTGAGGCCCGGCGCCGAGGAAAGGACGCGTCACCATGCCGAAGACCATCACCCCCCGGCCGAGAGCCGCGGCCGGCACCGACCGGCCCCTGGCCTCGCTGAGCGGGCTGCTGCGCGAATGGCTGCCCCTGCAGCGCTGGTTCGCGGGCAAGGACCGGCCCGTCACCGATCTGTCGCTGCTGTCCATGAGCGAGCTGTTCCCGGGATGTCTGCACCTGCTGGTGCACGCCTCGCACGCGCCGGTGCCCACCCCCGGCGGCACGCCCCCGCCCGGGGACTGCTACCAGCTGCTCCTGGGCGTGCGCGAGCACCTCGCACCGCGGCTGGAGCGGGCGTACGTCGGCCGGGTCGAGGAGGGTGCGTTCGCCGGCCTCGCCGTGTACGACGCCCTGCAGGACCCGCGCTCGGCCCATCTGCTGCTGGAGCGGCTGCGGCAGCCCGGCACGACGGGCCCGCTGCACTTCGAGACGACTCCGGGTGTCCGGTTGCCCGGCGGGCTGCCGCCGCGGCTGCTGGACGCCGAGCAGTCCAACTCGTCGATCGTCTACGGCGACGCGTACATCCTGAAGCTGTTCCGCCGCATCCAGCCGGGCGTCAACCCCGACCTCGAGGTGCCGGGCGCGCTGGCCGCGCAGGGCTGCGCACGGGTGCCGGCGCCGGTCGCCTGGTTCAGCACGACCGCTCCGCGCCCGGCCACGCTGGGCGTCCTGCAGCCGTTCCTGCCGGATGCCACCGACGGGTGGACGCTGGCGCTGCGCGCGCTCGGCACGGGCGACGACTTCACCGCCGAGGCCGGGGAGCTGGGCCGGGCCATGGCCGAGGTGCACCTCTCGCTGGCCGAGGCGTTCCCGCCGGCCGGACCGGGCGAGAACGGCCGTACGGCGGAGGCGATGTGCGCACGGCTGGACGCGGCCACGCACGCGGTGCCCGCGCTGCGGCCCTTCGTCCCCGGTCTGCGGGCCGCGTTCGGTGCGCTGGCCACGTGCGACACCGGGCCGCCCGCCCAGCGCATCCACGGTGATCTGCACCTCGGGCAGGTGCTGCGGGCCGGGCGCGACTGGTTCGTCATCGACTTCGAGGGCGAGCCGTCCCGGCCGCTGGCCGAGCGGCGGGCCGCGCAGTCCCCGGTGCGGGACGTGGCCGGGATGCTGCGCTCCTTCGACTACGCGGCCCGGCAGCGCCGCCCCTGGCGGCCCGAGTGGGCGCGCCGCTGCCGGGAGGCCTTCTGTGCGGGCTACGCGGCCCGCGCCGGGTGGGATCCACGCAAGAAGCACGCGCTGCTGCGCGCGCACGAGACGGACAGGGCGGTGTACGAGGTGCTGTACGAGGCGAGACACCGTCCGGACTGGCTTCCGGTTCCGATGGCCGCGATCCAGCGGCTCGCCGTGTGGGGAGGCTGAGATCATGGCACTGCGAGACACTTCACCGCCCGAGTCCGCGGGACCCACCGCGACCTCGGTCGCCCCGCTCGACCAGGGCGACCGCGACCGCCTGCTCGGCGGCGCGCACCACGACCCGCACGCCCTGCTGGGCGCCCACCCGGTCCCGGGCGGCACACTGTTCCGCGCGCTGCGCCCGAACGCCCACGCGGTCAGCGTCGTCGTCGACGGGACGCACCACGGGCTGGTGTCAGAGGGCGGCGGTCTGTTCGCCGCCGTGCTGCCCTGCGACGAGATCCCGTCGTACACGCTGCATGTCGCGTACGACGACGGCGAGCAGGAGGTGGCGGATCCCTACCGCTTCCTGCCCTCCCTCGGCGAGCTGGACCTGCATCTGATCCGCGAGGGCCGGCACGAGGAGCTGTGGCGGGCGCTGGGCGCCGAGCCCATGACCCATCAGGGAGTGGCGGGCACCCGGTTCACCGTGTGGGCGCCGAACGCCCAAGGGGTGCGGGTCGCGGGCGACTTCACGTACTGGGACGGCACGCAGTACCCGATGCGGTCGCTCGGCGCGTCGGGCGTGTGGGAGCTGTTCCTGCCGGGCATCGGCGAGGGCGCCCGGTACAAGTTCGAGATCACCTCCCGCCACGGCGGCCGGTTCCTGAAGGCGGACCCGTTGGCCCGCCGTACGGAGGTACCGCCCGCGACGGCCTCCGTCGTGGCGGTCTCGCGGTACGAGTGGGGCGACGCGGAGTGGATGGCCCACCGGGGCGACACCCCCGTGCACGAGGCTCCGTTCTCCGTGTACGAGGTTCATCTGCCCTCCTGGCGCCCGGGTCTGACGTACCGCCAACTGGCGGACGAACTGCCCGCGTACGTCAAGGAGATGGGCTTCACCCATGTCGAGCTGATGCCGGTCGCCGGGCATCCCTTCAGTGGCTCCTGGGGCTACCAGGTCACCTCCTACTACGCGCCCACGCCCCGTCTCGGCTCCCCGGACGACTTCAAGTACCTGGTCGACGCGCTGCACCGGGCCGGCCTCGGCGTGATCATGGACTGGGTGCCGGCCCACTTCCCGAAGGACGACTGGGCGCTGGCCCGGTTCGACGGTGACCCGCTGTACGAACCCGGGGACTCCCGGCGGGCCGAGCATCCGGACTGGGGGACGTACGAGTTCGACTTCGGGCGCACCGAGGTGCGCAACTTCCTCGTCGCGAACGCCGTCTACTGGTGCGAGGAGTTCCACATCGACGGGCTGCGGGTGGACGCCGTGGCCTCCATGCTCTACCTCGACTACTCGCGGGACTCCGGGCAGTGGACGCCGAACGTCTTCGGCGGCCGGGAGGACCTGGACGCGGTGGCCTTCCTGCAGGAGATGAACGCCACCGTCTACCGGCGCTGCCCGGGCGTGGTGACCATCGCCGAGGAGTCCACCGCCTGGGACGGGGTGACCCGGCCGACGGACAGCGGCGGGCTGGGCTTCGGGCTGAAGTGGAACATGGGCTGGATGCACGACTCGCTCCAGTACATCCAGCACGAGCCGGTGCACCGGAAGTACCACCACAACGAGATGACCTTCTCGATGGTGTACGCCTACACCGAGAACTATGTGCTGCCGATCTCCCACGACGAGGTCGTGCACGGCAAGCAGGCCCTGGTGTCGAAGATGCCGGGCGACTGGTGGCAGCGGCGGGCCGACCATCGTGCCTATCTCGGCTTCATGTGGGCCCACCCCGGCAAGCAACTGCTGTTCATGGGGCAGGAGTTCGCGCAGGGCGCCGAGTGGTCCGAGGCGCACGGTCCCGAGTGGTGGCTGCTGGACGCCGACTACCACTCCGCGGGCGACCACCGGGGCGTACAGGATCTCGTCCGGGACCTGAACACGCTGTACCGGGCCACCCCGGCGCTGTGGCAGCGGGACACGGATCCGGGCGGTTTCCGGTGGGTGCTGTGTGACGCGGCGGACGACAATGTCTTCGCGTTCCTGCGATTCGACACCGAGGGATCGCCTCTGCTGGCGGTGTCGAACCTCTCCCCCGTGGTCCGTGGCGACTACCGTCTCTGGGTTCCCGACGAGGTCACCGCCTGGCAGGAGGCTCTGAACACGGACGATGCGCGCTACGGCGGCAGCGGTGTGGGCGTCGGGGCTGCGGGAGCGCTCAAGCCCGAGGACGGGCTCCTCCGGCTCACGCTGCCGCCGCTCGCCACTGTCTGGTTGACGCCCGTGCGCTGAACCCGCAGGTGTCGGCTGCCCGCCGAGAGGGGCAGTCAGGGTCGTACAGACCTACGACTGCTCCTCGTCATACGAACAGAAGGGCGGCCCACGTGCGCACTGTCGGAGTGGAGGAGGAACTCCTTCTGGTCGACCCGGACAGCGGGGAGCCGAAGTCGCTGTCGGCCGCCGTCCTCGCCCGTGCCACCCAGGACGATCCCGGACAGGACGTGTTCCAGAAGGAGCTGTTCGGGCAGATGCTGGAGTTCGCCACGCATCCGCAGGCGGACATGGCGGACCTCGGCGCCGAGATCGTGCGCTGCCGAAAGGAGGCGTCCCGGCTGGCCGGCGAGATCGGCTGCGCGGTCGCCGCGCTCGCCACGCACCCGATGCCCGTCACCCCCTCGCTCACCGTGCACGAGCGCTACCAGTGGATGGCCGGGCAATACGGGATGACCACCCAGGACCAGCTCGTGTGCGGCTGTCATGCGCATGTTTCGGTGGAGTCCGACGAGGAGGGCGTCGCCGTCCTCGACCGGATCCGGCCGTGGCTTCCGGTGCTCCTGGCGCTGAGCGCCAACTCGCCGTTCTGGCAGGGCCGGGACACCGACTACGTCAGCTATCGCGGCCGGGTGGTGCGGCGCTGGCCGCAGGCGGGGCCGAACGAGCTGTTCGGCTCGGCCGAGCGGTACCACCGGCTGGTGCGGGACATGGTGGCCAGCGGGGTCGTCCTCGACCGGGGGATGCTGTACTTCGACGCGCGTCTGTCCGCGAGCTACCCGACGGTGGAGATCCGGGTGGCGGACGTGTGCCTGCGCGCGGACACCACCGTCCTCATCGCCACGCTGGCCCGTGCCCTGGTGGAGACGGCGGCACGCGAGTGGCGGTCCGGCCGGCCGCCGCTCGACCACAGTGTGAGCCTGCTCCGGCTGGCCGCCTGGCAGGCCGCCCGTTCCGGCCTGGACGAGGACCTGCTCGACCCCGTGTCGTTACGGCCCCGGCCCGCGGCGGAGGTGCTGTACGCGCTGCTGGAGCACACCGGGGAGGCGCTCACCGACAGCGGTGACGCGGCCGGCGTCGAGGAGGGCG
Source organism: Streptomyces diastatochromogenes (assembly GCF_002242805.1). Lineage (GTDB taxonomy): Bacteria > Actinomycetota > Actinomycetes > Streptomycetales > Streptomycetaceae > Streptomyces > Streptomyces diastatochromogenes. Next base: position 4,871 of record NZ_MCGQ01000048.1, read on the forward strand.
TCGCCACGCTGCTGCGCCGGGGCAACGGCGCCCACGAGCAGCGGCTGCTCATGGAGCGGACGGGCAGTCTGCGGGACGTCGTCACCGCATGTGTGCGGCACACCCAGGACTGAGGGGCGGTCGCTCGGGATCCGGGTTCGGGTGACTCGTGTGCGCAACGTCCCCCCGGACACACCCAGATCATCAGCCGATCACGACTTACCTGTTCCCGGCCCCGAAACCGCTTGCCTGGGCTACATTCGAGCACCGCCGGCAACAGAGCCGACCGGCGGAGTCACCCTCCGTACACCTCGGGAGCAGCGCATGCGCGACGACGCCCTCGCTCCAGCAGCCGTACCGCCGCTGACCGGCGGGCTCGCCGACAGCGTCTTCGAGACCGCGGACCGCAGTCCGACCCTGCCCGTCCTGGCGCGCCGTACGGATGCGGCGCCCGGGGTGTGGGAGGAGGTGACGGCGGTCGAACTGCGGGACGACGTGGTCGACCTGGCCAAGGGCCTGATCGCGTCGGGGATCTCCCCGGGCCACCGGGTGGCCCTGATGGCGAGGACCCGTTACGAGTGGACGGTGTTCGCCCACGCGCTGTGGACCGTCGGCGCGGAGGTCGTCCCGATCCACCCGGCGTCCTCGCGGGACCAGGTGGAGTGGATCCTGCGGGACGCCGGCTGCGTGGCCGTCGTGGTGGACGACGAGCAGGGCATCATGACGGTCGGCACCGTGTGCGCGGGGCTGCCGCGGCTGAAGCACGTCTGGCAGCTGGACGCGGACGCGTCGGCGCGGCTGGCCGAGCAGGGTGCGGTGATCCCGCTGACCACGGTGGAGTCGCTGCGCCGGATCGTGCTGCCGGATTCGACGGCGGCCATCGCCTACACCTCGGGCACCTCCGGCCGTCCGCTGGGCTGCGCCCTGAGCCACCGCGGCCTGGCCTACCCGTGCGACGTCCTGCTCGCCGGGTGGGGGCACACAGCGGCGCCCCCGGGTGAACAGCCGTCCGTGCTCGCCTTCCTGCCCTTCTCCCATGTGTACGGGCTCATGATCCAGGTGCTGTGCCTGCGCGGCGGGGTCCTGATGGCGCACGAGCCGGAGATGACGGCGGAGGCCCTCGCCTCGGCGCTGCGCACGTTCCGGCCGACGTACCTGTACGGCGTGCCGTCGGTGTTCGAGAAGCTGTACAAGACGTTCCTGAGGACCGCTCAGCAGGCGGGCCGGGGTGCGCTGTTCGAGCGGGCGGCGCAGACCGCGCGGGACTTCGCCGAGGCGGAGGAACGCCGGCGGCTGGGCACCGGGCCGGGTCCCGGGTTCGATCTGCGGCTGCAACACGCCCTGTACGAACGGACGGTGTACCGCAGGCTGCGGGGTGCGCTCGGCGGGCGCGCGGTACGGGGCACCTCGGGCGGCTCGTCGCTCAGCCGCGAACTGTCCCTGTTCTACGAGGGCATCGGGCTGTACATCCACGACGGTTACGGGCTGACGGAGACCTGCGGCGGGATCACCATGCAACCGCTGGGCAGGGAGAAGTCCGGGACCGTGGGCCGGGCGCTGCCGGGCACCGAGGTCCAGGTGGCCGACGACGGGGAGATCCTGGTGCGCGGCCCGTCGGTGTTCCAGGGCTACGTCGCCGACGAGGCGCGGACCCGTGCCGCGCTGTACGGCGGCTGGCTGGCCACCGGGGACATCGGACAGCTGGACTCCGAGGGCTATCTGACGATCACCGGCCGCAAGAAGGACGTGATCATCACGAGCAGCGGCAAGAGCGTGGCGCCGGCCCCGCTGGAGCAGCGGCTGCGCATGCATCCGCTGGTGCACCAGGCGGTGGTCGTCGGCGACGACCGGCCCTGCGTGGGGGCCCTGATCACGCTGGACCCGGAGTTCCTCGCGCACTGGCGGGCCGGACTGGCCCTGCAGGGCGAGTCACCGGGCCGGGAGGCCCGGGAGGAGAACGCGCTCAGGGAGGAGATCGCGCGGGCCGTCGCGTCGGCCAACAGCGCGGTGTCCCGAGCGGAGTCCATCAGGGTCTACCGGATCCTGCCCGAGCCGTTCGCCCCGGACAACGGGCTGCTGACGCCGTCCATGAAGCTGCGCCGGGACGCCATAGCGCGGCACTACGCCGCCGAGATCGACGCGATGTACGAGGCCCGGTCCCGCGCGGTGCGGCGGCCGGGTACCGAGGAGACGGCCGACTGGGACGAGTCGGACAACGTCTTCCGCTAGGAGTGGTGCCCGTACGGAGCCCGGTGGCCGGGCGGACGGGTAACCCGGCCCGGCTCGGGGAACCCGCAGCAGTGGAGTGATCGGCAACGACGACCGCCCTGGTCGCAAGGGGCCACCGGCCCCGGACCGGACGGGGCCGGAGAATGCGAGATGACGACGGAGCCGCGTGGGGACGACACACCGCCCTCGGAGGACTGGGACGAGCGGGCGTTCTCCTTCCCGGGTGAGCTGCGGAACGTGACGGGGGCACGGCTCGCGGCGGAGGAGTTCCTGTGCGCCCTCGCCCGGGACGCGCCGCCCGGCACGCCCGAGTGCTGGGACGACATCCTGCTGGTCGTCACGGAACTGGCCGCCAACGCCGTCCAGTACGCCCCCGGGCCCTTCGGTCTGCGGATGCGCCGCACCTTCGACGGGGTGCACGTGACGATGCACGACACCAGCACCACCCGGCCGGAGCCGCGGCCCTTCCAGCCGAGTGCGGGTGGCGGCGGGATCGGCTGGCACCTGGTGCACACGCTGTCCAGCCAGGTGAGCGTCGTCGTCGAGGACCACGGCAAGGACATCCACGTGTTCCTGCCCTGGTGAGACAGGTGGTGTTCAGGAGTACGACGTGTATCTGTGCGAGATCGGGTTACTCCGGCCTCAGCAGGGGCATGCTGGTGCCCACGCGTTCGTCTGCCTGCCGCACCCAGCTGGCGGAACGGCTCGGGGCACGGTGGGATCGACGTGGCCGCAGCGATCCAGGGCATGCGAACGGCGTCGAGTGCCTGGAGCCGCAGGAAGGGATGAACACCGTGACACGACCCAGGATCCTGGTGGTTGGCGCAGGCTTCGCCGGAGTCGGGTGCGTCCGCCGCCTGGAGCGGAAACTCACCCCCGACGAGGCCGACGTCACGCTGGTGACGCCGTACGCCTACCAGCTCTACCTCCCCCTGCTGCCCCAGGTCGCCTCCGGAGTGCTGACTCCGCAGTCGATCGCCGTCTCGCTGCGCCGCAGCAAGAAGTACCGCACCCGGATCATTCCGGGCGGCGCGATCGGCGTGGACCTGAAGTCCAAGGTCTGCGTCATCCGCACCATCACCGACGACGTCGTCGACGAGCGGTACGACTACATCGTGCTGGCACCGGGCAGCGTGACCCGCACCTTCGACATCCCGGGGCTCACCGAGCACGCCTTCGGGATGAAGACCCTCGCCGAGGCCGCCTACATCCGCGACCACGTCATCGCGCAGCTGGACCTCGCGGACGCCAGCGACGATCCGGCCGAGCGGGCCGCCCGGCTGCAGTTCGTGGTGGTCGGCGGCGGATACGCGGGCACCGAGACCGCGGCCTGTCTGCAACGGCTCACGCACGCGGCCGTGCAGCGCTATCCGCGCCTGGACCCGAACCTGATCAAGTGGCACCTCATCGACATCGCGCCCAAGCTCATGCCGGAGCTGGGCGACAAGCTGGGCCGCAGCGCGCAGGAGATCCTGCGGCGGCGCGGCATCGACGTCTCGCTGGGCGTGTCGATCGACAAGGCGGGGGCCGAGGAGGTCACCTTCACCGACGGCCGGGTGGTGCCGACCCACACCCTGATCTGGACGGCCGGTGTGGTCGCGAGCCCGCTGATCGCCACGCTCGGCGCGGAGACGGTCCGCGGCCGGCTCGCGGTCACCGCCGAGATGGCCCTGCCCGGGCACGACGGGGTGTTCGCGCTCGGCGACGCGGCCGCCGTGCCCGACAAGGCCAAGAGCGAGGAGAACGCGATCTGCCCGCCCACCGCCCAGCACGCCATGCGCCAGGGCACGGTGGTCGCCGACAACGTCATCGCGGCCCTGCGCAACGAGCCGCTGCTGCCGTACGTGCACAAGGACCTGGGTCTCGTCGTCGACCTCGGCGGCAAGGACGCCGTGTCCAAGCCGCTCGGTATCGAGCTGCGGGGCGTGCTCGCGCAGGCGGTGGCCCGCGGCTACCACTGGTCGGCGCTGCGCACCAACGTCGCCAAGACCCGCGTCATGACCAACTGGCTGCTGAACGCGGTCGCCGGCGACGATTTCGTCCGCACCGGCTTCCAGTCCCGCAAGGCCGCCCGGCTGAAGGACTTCGAGTTCACGAACGAGTACCTGACACCGGAACAGGTCCGCGCCCAGGTGGAGGGCAAGTAGCAGGTCGCCCCGGGGAAGGTGGGCCGGGCCGCCGTGCCATGCTGGGTCGGAGATCAAGTTCTGGCACGGGAGAGAGCGCGGCGGCGTGAGGGCAGCGGTTCGGTCGGGGTGGGCACGGATGTGGGACCGGCTCGCGGCGTCCGATCCCGGGCTGCTGCGGCTCACCGCGGGCCTGCGCACGGTGGCCGCCATCGCGCTCACCCTCGCCGTGCTGACCGTGGTGCGGGTCCCGGTCCCGCACCTCGTCGCGGGCGCCATCGCGGCGATGGCCGCGACCTTCGCCATCCGGGAGAAGCAGCGCTCCCAGCAGGCCGTCACCCTCGCGCTGGGCCTGCCGGTGGCGCTCGCCTCGGTGTCGCTGAGCGCGCTGCTGAACCAGTGGGTCGTCGTGGGCGACGTGTTCTTCGTCGTCCTCATCTTCTGTGCCGTCTACGGCCGCCGGTTCGGCGACCGTGGCACGGCGCTGGGCCTCATCGGCTTCCAGATCTACTTCCTCTCGCTGTTCGTGCACGCCACCACGTCCGCACTGCCCGGCCTGTACGGCGTGATCGCCGTGGCGTTCGTGTGCAGTGCCGTCGCCCGCTTCGTGCTGCTGCCGCAGACCCCGGCGGGCACCCTCGACCGGCTGCGCCGGGCGTTCCGGGCCCGGCTCGGGCAGCTGATCGCCGCCCAGATCGAGCTGCTGGACGCCGGTCCCGAAGACGTCGAGAAGGTCCTGGAGCACCTGCGCACCGGCACCGCCCGGCTCCACGAGACGGCGCTGATGATCCAGGGCCGGCTGGCGGACGGCACCGCCGACGAGGCGACGGCACGGCTGCTGCAACGCCGCATCGCCGACGCCGAGATCGCCGCCGAACGGCTCGGTCTGCTGCTGCTCACCGCGCGCAGCGCCGAGCGGACGGACACCCTCACGCTGCATCTGCCCGGCGCGCCCCTCCCGACCGGTGGCGAGCTGCCGGTGCGGGACGAGGCGACGGCGGCGCTGCGCCGGGACCTGGAGGCGTTGCGCCTACTGGTGCTGCGACCGGTCGGCGAGGCCTCGGGGACGGCGCTGGCGCAGGTCCGCAACCGGCTGCTCGGCTACCGCGAGGAGGAGAACCTGCCCAAGGCGTCGCCGGCCGTGCAGGACGTCTTCCGGGGTCTCGGCGAGGCCGCGCGGGCCGTGCTCGGGCTGCGGATCGCCCTGGACGGGCCGCAGGACGAGTCCGACGACACCCCGGCGACGGCCCGCTCCCGCGAGGAGCTGGACGCCGAGGACGCCGCGATCGAGAGCGGCGAGGAGGACGAGCCCGAGGAGCCGGAGCCGACCGGGCTCGGGCGGCCCACCACCCGGGCCGCCGTGCAGGTGGCGGTCGGTTCGGCGCTCGCCATCGCGGGCGGTGAGCTGCTGTCCAGCCAGCGCTGGTACTGGGCGGTGCTGACCTGCTGGATCGTTTTCCTGAACACCGCGTCCACCGGCGAGATCCTGGTGAAGGGCTACCGGCGGCTGATCGGCACGGTGCTGGGTGTGGTGGCCGGCATCGGGCTCGCGGGACTGGTGGGACACCACACCTGGACGGCGTTCACGCTCGTGCTGCTGTGCGTCTTCGCGGCGTTCTACACCGCGCCGCTGTCCTACACGCTGATGTCGTTCTTCGTGACGGCGATGCTCGGGCTGCTGTACACGCTGCTGAGCACCTACAGCGTGTCGGTGCTGGTGCTGCGCGTGGAGGAGACGGCGCTGGGCGCGGCCTGCGGGGTGATCGCGGCGGCGGTGGTGCTGCCGATCCACACCGACCGGCGCACCAACGAGCTGCTCGTCGACACCCTCGACAAGCTGGCGGACGTCACCCGGGCCGCCATGGACCAGCTGAGCGGCGCGCCGCCGGCCGACCTGGTGGACCGGGCCCGCGACCTGGACCAGGGGCTGGCCGACCTGCGCGCCGCCACCCAGCCGCTCACCCACCCGATCGCCCCGCAGCGCTCCCGCCGGGACACCGCCCGGTACGTGGTGGCCCTGCTGGAGACCTGCGCCTACCACGCGCGGTCGCTCGCCGCCACGGCCGAGCTGTTGCCGACGCATCCGTCGATCGCGGCGGATCCGCGGCTGCGCGGGGCCGGCCGGCGGATCGTGCACAACATCGAGGCGATCGCCGCACACGTCGCCGACCCCCGCTCGACGGCCGCGATCGAGACCGGCCCCAGCATCGCGTCGATGCTGGAACCGGGCACCCTGCGCACCCCGCGCTACGGCCGCGTCACCGACCGGGTGCTCCGGCATCTGCAGCGTCTGGACGAGGCGGTGTCGGGTCTGGCCCGGCCGCTGGGCATCACGCGGGAGCGGTCGAGGAGGTGACGGCCGGTGTCACCCGGCGGTCCGGCCGCCCTGGCGCTGCCCCAGCGCCACGGCGCGTACCCGGGCGCAGCTGCGGCTGATGAGCCGGGAGACGTGCATCTGGGAGATGCCGAGCCGGTCGGCGATGCGGCTCTGCGTCATGTCCTCGAAGAACCGCATGTAGAGGATGGCCCGCTCCCGCTCGGGCAGGCGGCGCAGCCCCTCCTTGGCGGCCTCGCGGTCCACGACGACGTCGTACGAGGAGTCCGTCGCACCCAGCGTGTCGGCCAGGCTGTAACCGGCGTCATCGGTGGACAGTTCGGCGTCCAGCGAGAGGGTGCTGAAGCTCTCCAGTGCCTCCAGGCCCTCGGCGACCTCCTCCTCGGTCAGGCCGGTGTGTGCGGCGAGGTCGGCGGTGGTGGGTTCGGGGGTGCCGGGGTGCTGGGTGAGTTCGCGGCGGGCCACGCGCACCCGGTTGCGCGCCTCCTGCACCCGGCGGGGCACCCGCACGGCCCACATCCGGTCCCGGAAGTGCCGTTTGACCTCGCCGGTGATGGTCGGCACGGCGTAGCTCTCGAAGGCTCCCCGGGAGGGGTCGAACCGGTCGATGGCCTTGACCAGCCCGAGCGCGGCCACCTGGCGCAGATCCTCGGCGGACTCCCCGCGGTCGCGGAACCGGCCGGCGATCCGATGGGCCATGGGCAGCCAGGCGGCCGCCAGTTCGTCGCGTACGGCGTCCCGCTCGGGGCCGTCGTCCAGTTCCGCGAGCCGGGCGAAGAGGGCCGTGGTGTCGGGGGCGTCGTCATGGGTCCGCCGCACGGACGCGACGGAGGCGGTGTCGGTCGTACCAGGACGGCTTGTCGACATGTCGGTCAGCATGCGTATCGCTCCTGAGCGGTGGTGTCAGGGCGCGGACAGAAGACGAAGTGCGCCTGCCCGACCGCCCGGGCGGGAAACGCCGCGGACGAGTTGTTGTGGGCGGAGTGAAACAGGTCACCTGACCCGCTCCCGATTGGGTGAATTCCCGGGAGATGGTTTACCGTTCATCCATAAGTGGTGACGGAGTCGACCGGAACCGTCCTCCCTTACCACCGCATACGGCCCTGGCTGGCTTCCCCCGTCCAGCCAGGGCTTTTTCATGCCTCCACGGCACGGCGCCGGCAGAAACCCGCTTCCTTCGAGGTGCCCCGGACGGCGGCAGCGGCTGAAATGGGCTTGGGGAAACCACCCGAACCGCTGCCGGCGAGGAGTGCCGCGCCATGACCAAAGCGATAAAACTGCTGACCGCCCTGCCGCAGGCCCAGCGCGAGACGCTGATGGAGCTGGCCAAGGAGGTCTCCTTCCCGGAGGACACCCGCATCTTCGAGGCGGGCGGCACCGCCGACCGCTTCTGGGTGATCCGCTCCGGCGCGGTCCATCTGGACCAGCAGGTCACCTCCCGGCAGCGGGTCACCGTGGCCATGCTCGGCGCGGGCGACATGCTCGGCTGGTCCTGGCTGTTCCCGCCGTACGAGTGGGACTTCGGCGCGGTGGCCTTCAGCAACGTACGGGCCTATGAGTTCGACGGGCCGTCGGTGCTCGCGCTGTGCGTGGAGGACCCGCTGCTCGGGCTGTCACTGGTGCGCACGGTCGCCGAGGTCCTCGCCCACCGCCTGGAGACGACCCGCGGCAAGCTGATGGAGCAGTACACGATGCGGCGCCGCAGCGGCCCGCTGTAGGTCTGCTGTCCGGCGGATCATGCGCCGCAGCCGCGGAGTCGCCTGTCGGCGCACAGTCCCGCGCCGCTTGCGGGCGTCTCAGATCCGGTAGCGGCGCAGCGCCGGGACCGCTGCGGCCAGCCCCAGCATGACCGCCACCACCAGCGCGCCCCCGCCCGCCACGGCCGCCCGGGGGCCGAAGGCCGAGCCGGCGGTGCCGTGCAGGACGTCGGCCAGGCGTGGACCGCCCGCGACGACCACGGTGAACACCCCCTGCATCCGGCCGCGCATCTCGTCGGTCGCGGCGGAGAGCAGGATGGCCCCGCGGAACACCATGGAGACCATGTCGGCGACCCCGGCCGCGGCGAGGAAGGCCACGGCCAGCCAGAGGTTGCCGCTCAGCCCGAACCCGGCGATGGCCACGCCCCAGCCGACGACCGCGCCGATGACCATCCAGCCGTGCCGCCGCGCCCGCGAGAAGGCGCCGGAGAACAGGCCGCCGAGCACCGCGCCGACCGGGATCCCGGCGAACAGCACACCGAGCGCCAGGCCTTCGCCGTAGGAGGCGTACGTCTGCGCGGCCAGCTGCGGGAACAGGGCGCGGGGCATGCCGAAGACCATGGCCACGATGTCGGCCAGGAACGACAGCAGCAGCACCTTGTGCCCGGCGATGTAGCGGAACCCGGCCGCTATCTCGCGCACCCCGGCCCGGCGGGCCGGCCCCTCGCCCAGCGGCGACAGCGCGGGCAGCCGGAACACCGCCCACACGGTGACGCACAGGGCCAGCGCGTCGATCAGGTACAGCTCCGGCAGCCCGATGACCGGGATCAGCACACCGGCCAGCAGCGGACCCGCGACGAGGCCGGTCTGCATCACGGTCGAGCCGAGCGCATTGGCCGCGGGCAGCTCCTCGGCCGGGACCAGACGGGCGACGGAGGCGCTGCGAGCCGGGGAGTTGAGCCCGAAGAACGCCTGCTGCACGGCGAGCAGCACCATCAGCACGACCACGGAGTTCAGCCCGGTGACGGCCTGCGTCCAGAACAGCACCGAGGTCACGGCGATCCCGCTGTTGGTGACCAGCAGCAGCTTGCGCCGGTCCACCGTGTCGGCGACCGCCCCGCCCCACAGCGCGAACACCACCATGGGCACCAGACCGGCGAGGCTGGCGTAGCCGACCCAGGCCGAGGAGTGGGTGATGTCGTAGATCTGCTTGGGTACGGCGACGGCGGTCAGCTGGCTGCCGACGGCGGTGACGATGGTCGACGACCACAGCCGCCGGTAGGCCGGGATGCGCAGCGGCCGGGTGTCCATCGCCCAGCGCCGCCAGCCGCGCCGGGGCGGGGCGGGCGCGGCCTGGGAGGCAGTGTCGGGCTCGGTGGTGCTGCTCTCGCTCGTGTCCACGGGTGTCCTGGTTGCTCGGTACATCTTTTCGGTTCGCGAGCCTAACCATCTCAGTAACACATGTACATGCCGAACGGATTTGCTCAGGATCCGGCCAGGAGCGTGGCCCCCAGCGCCAGCATGGTCACCGCGACCAGTCCGTCCAGGACCCGCCAGGCGGTGGGCCGGGCGAGGAAGCGGCCTAGCAGCCGGGCGCCGAAGCCCAGCGCGGCGAACCAGCACAGGCTCGCGAAAGCGGCGCCGAGCCCGAAGGTCCAGCGCATCGGGCCGCGGTCGGCGGCGAGGGAGCCGAGCAGGAACACGGTGTCCAGGTAGACATGCGGGTTGAGCCAGGTCATGGCCAGACAGGTCAGGATCGCCCGCCGCCGCGAGCCCGCCGCCTCACCGTCCGCGTGCAGGCCGGTACCGGGCCTGAGGACCCGGCGGGCGGCGAGGGCGCCGTAGCAGAGCAGGAACGCGCCGCCCACGAGCCCGACGGCCCGTACCGCACCCGGCCAGGCCACCACGACCGCCCCGACCCCGCCGACGCCGAGGGCTATCAGCAGCGCGTCGGACAAGGCGCAGATGCCGACCACGGCGAGGACGGCGTCGCGGCGCACCCCCTGGCGCAGGACGAAGGCGTTCTGGGCGCCGATGGCGACGATCAGGGAGAGGCCGGTGCCGAATCCGGCGGCCGCGGCGGTCAGTGCGTGGTTCATACCGTCGACGTTAAGCAAACGATCACAGCAGGTACAGCTACAGATTCTTACGTATCCTTAGCGATTGTGATGGAGGAGCTTCCCCTGGAGCACGTGCGGACGCTGCTCGCCGTGGTGGACGAGGGCACGTTCGACGCGGCGGCCGCGGCCCTGCATGTGACACCGTCGGCGGTCAGCCAGCGGGTCAAGGCGCTGGAACAGCGCACCGGCCGGGTGCTGCTCCGGCGCACCAAGCCGGTGCGCCCGACGGAGTCCGGCGCGGTGCTGGTCAGGTTCGCCCGGCAGCTGGCCCGGCTGGAGCGGGACGCCCGCGGCGAGCTGGGCCTGAGCGGTGCCGGCGAGCCGACGCGGGTGTCGGTCGCGGTGAACGCGGACTCGCTGGCGACCTGGTTCCTGGGGGCGCTCACCCGGGTGGAGGGGCTCTGCTTCGAGCTGCACCGGGAGGACGAGGCCCACACGGCGGCGCTGCTGCGGGAGGGCCTGGTGATGGCGGCCGTGACCTCCTCGCCCGACCCGGTGCCGGGCTGCTCGGTCCGCACGCTCGGCCGGATGCGCTATCTGGCCGCGGCCGCACCGGAGTTCGCGGAGCGGTACCTGGACGGGCCCGTGCGGGATCTCCTGCCCGAGGCCCCCGTCGTGGTCTTCGACCGCAAGGACGACTTCCAGGACGGCTTCGTACGACGGCTGGGCGGCACGGCCGCCAGTCCGCTGCGGCACTACGTGCCGTCCTCGGCGGGCTTCGTCGACGCCGTCGTCGCGGGGCTCGGCTGGGGCATGATCCCGGAGCCCGAGGCCCGGCCGCTGCTGGACGCGGGGTGCCTCGTCCCCCTCGCGCCGCGGGAGTGGATGGAGGTCACGCTCTACTGGCAGCGGTGGAAACTCGACTCCCCCGCGCTGGCGGCGCTGTCCGAGGCGGTGACGGCGACGGCGGCCCGGGCACTGCGCCGGTGACAGTCAGGGCACCTGCGTGCCGAGCCGCCCGGCCGCGCTGTCCAGCAGCATCTCCAGGGCGGTCGGGTAGGCGCTGGTGACCATGCGCCGGGCCAGCAGCGGGGCCGCCTCGGCGATGCGGGGATGGGTGGCGCGGGGCAGCCGGGCGTAGGTCGAGTGCCACTTGTCCTCGTCGGCCCGCTGGGAGGCGCTCGGCAGGGCCAGGGACGCGGCGTCGAGGGCGGCGAAGGCCAGTGTCTGGTCGATGAAGGCGTGGTAGACGCGGACCGTCTCCGGCAGGGAGAACCCGGCTCTGCGCAGGACGTCCAGGACCGCCTCGTCGGCGGCCAGCTCCTGGGCCCGCCCGGTGACCCGGTTCGCCGTCAGCAGCGCCGCCTGCGGGTGCGCGACGTACGCGGCGTGGATGCGCAGCCCGATCGTCCGCAGGTCCGCCCGCCACTCCCCCTCCGGCCGCCAGCCCGCCAGGGCCTGGCCGATGAGCGCGTCCCCGATGGCCAGGGTCAGGTCGTCCATGCCGCGGAAGTACCGGTACAGCGTGCTGGGATCGCAGTCCAGGGCGAGGCCCAGGCGGCGCGCGGTGAGTCCGGTGCTGCCGTGCTCGCGCAGCAGCCGCAGCGCGGTCTCGACGATCAGCGGCTCGGACAGCACGGTGCCGCTGCGGGTCGGACGGCGCCGGCGGCGCTTCTCCTCGGGCACCACGGGCTTGGGCACGGCGGATCCTCCCGGTCTCCTCCGTCGGCGTCCTTATGCCAACGCCATTGACCTTACGCCATGCCCCGGCGTTGTATTCCGGCCAAGGCGCGCCTGCCCCGTTCCTCTTACCGTCCATGTCAGGCAGGGAGTTTCGTCATGCGTGTACTGCTCGTGGGAGCCGGCGGTGTGGGCACCGCCATCACCCGGATCGCGGCCCGCCGCCCGTTCCTCGACCTGATGGTGGTCGCCGACTACGACCCGGCCCGGGCCGAGGCTGCGGTCGCGGCCCTCGGCGACGCCGGGAGCCGGTTCCGCGCCGAGCGCGTGGACGCCGGCGACGAGGCCGCGGTGGCCCGGCTGCTCGCCCGCCACGGCTGCGACGTCCTGCTCAACGCGACCGACCCGCGCTTCGTGATGCCCCTGTTCCGCGCGGCGCGCGCGGCCGGCGCCGGTTACCTCGACATGGCGATGTCCCTGTCCCGGCCTCACCCCGAGCGGCCGTACGAGGAGTGCGGGGTCAAGCTGGGCGACGAGCAGTTCGCGCTGGCCGAGGAGTGGGAGAAGGCGGGCGCGCTCGCTCTCGTCGGCATGGGCGTGGAGCCCGGTCTCTCGGACGTGTTCGCCCGGTACGCGGCCGACGAACTCTTCGACACCATCGAGGAGATCGGCATCCGCGACGGTGCCAACCTCACCGTCGACGGCTACGACTTCGCGCCCTCCTTCAGCATCTGGACCACCATCGAGGAGTGTCTGAACCCGCCGGTCGTGTACGAGGCCGGGCGCGGCTGGTTCACCACGCCCCCGTTCAGCGAGCCGGAGGTGTTCGACTTCCCCGAGGGCATCGGGCCCGTGGAGTGCGTGAACGTCGAGCACGAGGAGGTGCTGCTGGTGCCGCGCTGGGTCGGTGCCGAGCGGGTCACCTTCAAGTACGGCCTGGGCGGGGAGTTCATCGAGACGCTGAAGACCCTGCACCGGCTGGGACTCGACCGCACCGAGCCGGTGACCGTCTCCGGCCCGGACGGACCGGTCGCCGTCTCGCCGCGGGACGTGGTCGCCGCGTGCCTGCCCGACCCGGCGACGCTGGGCGAGCGGATGCACGGCAAGACGTGCGCGGGCACCTGGGTGCGCGGCACGAAGGACGGGGCGCCGCGCGAGGTGTACCTGTACCACGTGGTCGACAACCAGTGGTCGATGGCGGAGTACGGCTGTCAGGCCGTGGTGTGGCAGACGGCGGTCAATCCGGTCGTCGCCCTCGAACTCCTCGCCACCGGTGCCTGGTCGGGCACGGGCGTCCTCGGCCCGGAGGCCTTCCCCGCGCGTCCGTTCCTCGACCTGCTGACCGCGTACGGCTCCCCCTGGGGCGTCCGGGAACAGTGACACTGGCCGGTCTCCGCCGTTTCACCGCGCATCGACAGGTGACCCGAAGGCGAGTACTCATCTTCCAGGGGCAGGTACGACCTCGATCGCAGGTGACGTTGATGGACGACTGGCGAGACCGCGCCGCATGCCGCCGCGAGGAACCCGACCTCTTCTTCCCGATCGGCACCACGGGACCGGCGCTGGTACAGACGCAGCGGGCGAAGGCGGTGTGCGGACGCTGCGGTGTCCGGGAGGAGTGTCTGCGGTGGGCCCTGGACACCGGACAGGACGCGGGTGTCTGGGGCGGCACGACGGAGACGGAACGCCGCGCCCGGGCCCGGCGCATGGGGGCACGGCGCCCGCGCTAGGGCATGTCTGATTCCCGTCGTCCGCCCGGAGGGGCCTCGCGGCGGCGATGAGGGTCCCCCGCGCGGGCGTGTTCGAGCATGCGTGCCAGGCGTCGCGAGGCGGGCGGGAATCGTCGGACAGGCCCTAGGCGTCCATCGGGTCCGGTGCGGCCGGGAGGCGAAGAGTGAAGGCGGCGCCTGCGCCGGGCTCACTCGCCGCCTCCGCCGTGCCGCCGTGGGCGGCGACCAGGTGGCGGACGATCGGCAGACCGAGGCCGCTGCCGCCGGTGCGGCGGCTGCGGGACTTCTCGGCGCGCCAGAACCGGTCGAAGACATGCGGCAGGTCCTCGGGGGCGATGCCCGTGCCGGTGTCGGTGACGGTGAGGACGATCTCCTCGCCGTCCCGGCGGGCGGCCAGGGTGACCGTGCCGTCGGCGGGGGTGTGCCGCAGCGCGTTGGAGACCAGGTTCCCGAGCGCCTGCCGCATGCGCACGGGATCCGCGTCCAGCCAGGCGGTGTCGTCGGCCTCGGTGCGCAGGGCGACCCCGGCGGCGTCGGCGGCCACCCGGTGGGCGGCGGCGACCTGGTCGAGCAGGTCGCCGGCGTGCAGCGGCTCGCGGTGCAGGCGCAGGGTGCCGGCGTCGGCGGCCGCGAGGTCCTGCAGGTCGTCGATGATCCGCTGGAGGACCAGTGACTCCTCGTGCAGGGAGGCCAGCAGGGCCGGGTCGGGGTCGACGACACCGTCGCGGACGACCTCCAGCCAGCCGCGGATGTTGGTGAGCGGGCTGCGCAGTTCGTGGGCGATGTCGCTGACCATCGCCTTGCGCTGGGCCTCCAGGCGCTCACGGCGCTCGGTCAGGTCGTTGAACGCCTCAGCAAGGATGCCGGTTTCGTCCCGGGTGGTCACCGGCACCCGCACATGCAGTTCGGGCGGCTGCTGCGCGGCCTCGGTGAGCGCGCGCAGGGGTCGTACGAGCCGTACGGCGACGACCGCGGTCACGGCGACGGTGACGGCGAGGACCAGCCCGGCCGCGCCGACCACCTTGGCCTTGTTGCCCGTGGACATGTCGAAGCGGGAGGGGGTCTGGTCCCCGATGCCGAGGAACAGCTCGGCGACCGGGGCGACATAGGGCTCCAGCTGGATGCGACGGGCACTCAGCACGCAGCTCTGCGCGGCCTGTCCCGCTGCCTTGCTGTCGCTCACCTTGGGGAACTTGGCCACCAGGTAGCGGCCGCCCTGGGGATCCTTCGCGCTGGGGTCGAAGGTGAGGAACAGCGGTCCGCCGAAGTCCAGGCCCGCCTGCTTCAGACAGGGGCGGGCCAGGTCCGTGAGGTCGGCCAGGGCCTTCTCCTCCGTCGGCGTGGGGGTGTTCAGCTGGCCGTCCGCGCACTGCTCGGCGGCGTAGGAGGTGTCGGTGCCGTCCGGGCTGCTGAGCACGGGGCGGCCGCTCGGGATCCGGACGACCGTGGTCTCGATGCCGAAACGCCCGTAGCACTGCCTGCGCTTGGCGGCCAGCGCGTCCAGCCGCACCCGCTCCTTGGCCGTGACCCGGTACGGCCCCACCACCCGGGGGTCGATGCCGCTGAGCTGGGTCCCGGTGTCGGTGTAGGTGTCGGTGCGCAGGGGGTCGACGGTGGCGGCGGGCCGGGGCGGCAGCGGGGTGCCGCGCGGCGCGGAGTCGGCGACCAGGGTGCGGTCGGCGTTCGTCAGGGCGATGCGCCGGCCGGTCGTGCGGGCCAGGTCGCGGACCGTGCGCTGGACGCCGGACCAGTCGGGGTGGGCGGCGGCGTACCCGCTGAGCTGGGCGAGGATGCTGTTGTCGGCGGCGAGGTCCTGGCCCTGCTCCTCCTTCAGCGCCCTGGTGGTGGTCGTCACCGCGAGCCAGGCGGTGGCGGCCACCGAGCAGACGGCGATGAGGGCCGAGACGAACAGCAGCCGGACGAGCAGCCGTTTGCGCAGCGGTATCCGGCGCTTCACGGCCGGCCACCGGTCAGCTTGTAGCCGACGCCGAACACGGTCACCAGGCGGACCGGCCGCCGCGGGTCGGCCTCGATCTTGCGGCGCAGGTTCATGATGTGCACGTCGACGGCCCGTTCGGTGGAGGCCCGGTCGAAGCCGCGCGTGCACTGCAGCAGCTGCCGCCGGGAGAACACCCGGTTCGGCTCCCCCGCCATGGCCAGCAGGATCTGGAACTCGGCCGGTGTGCACTCCACGGGTTTCCCGTCGCAGCGCACCTCGTGCCGTACGGGGTCGACGCCGATCCCCGCGGCCCGTACGACCGGATCGTCGTCCCGCACGCTCACGCCGCGCCCGCTGCGCCGCAGGACGGTGCGGATCCGGGCCATCAGCTCGCGCGGACTGTACGGCTTGGTCATGTAGTCGTCGGCACCGAGTTCCAGCCCGAGCAGTACGTCGTCCTCGGCGGCGCGGGCGGTGAGCATCACCACGGGGATGTCCGGGTCCTCGCCGCCGCGCAGTACCCGGCACACGCCGAAGCCGTCGATCACCGGAAGCATCAGGTCGAGCACGACGAGGTCGGGTCTCAGGCGGCGGGCCGCGTCGAGCGCGGCGGCGCCGTCGTGCACCACCGTGGCGGTGTGCCCCTCGGCCAGCAGGGAGCGGCGGATCAGTTCGGCCTGCTTCTCGTCGTCCTCGGCGACCAGCACATGTGCGCACACGAGTTCGGATCCTAGGCGGCTCAGAGCGCGAGCCAGTCGGCGTACCCCATGACGACCACCGGATGCCGCTTCGGGTCGAGGGTGCGCAGGAGGTCCTTCATATGGGCCTTGGCGACGCTGACGCAGCCGTGGGTGGGGCCGCCGTGGTCGACGTGGAACCAGACTCCGCCGCCCCGGCCCAGGCCAAGGGGGCGGGTCCAGTCCAGGGGCGAGGTCCCGGGCCTGCGGTTGTAGTCGATGGCGACGACGTAGTCGAAGGACCCGGCGAGGGGTTCGCCCTCGAAGCCGGTGCCGGGCGAGACGAATCCCCTGGAGTGGTGGTACGGAAGCCTGCTGCCCGGGTCGGCCAGCAGGCCGCCCGCGTCGCTGAGGGTGTAGACGCCGAGCGGGGAGCGCAGGTCTCCGGCGCTGTGGTGGGCGCTCCAGCCGCGCAAAGCGTTGTGGGCGGGCCACTCGGTGCCCGCCTGCCAGCCGGTGGCGGTGCGCTCGTGCAGCACGACCGTGGAGAGCGGGGAGTTCTGGCCGCGTCCGGTGACGACGACGGCCTGCCGGGAGCGGTCCGGTATCGCGGCCCGGGTCTTGGGGCCGAGGCCGGCTATCCGCTCAGGTGCCGACTCCACCACGGGCTCGGACGAGGGGGTGGGGGTGGGGGTGGGGGGTGCCGTCGGCGCCGGGCGGGTGGCGGGGGTGCGGCGCTCGGTCGCCTCGGCTCCGCCGCCGCAGCCGGTGAGCAGCAGCGGGGAAGCGAGGAGAGCGACGGCGGCTCTGCGATCGATCATGTGCCGACCATGGCCGACACATGTTTGGAACCCGTCAGGTGCCAAGAAGGGACCCGTCAGGCCTTGTTCGGCTTGCCCTGCTGGTAGAGCCAGGTGTGGAAGAGACCGTCCAGGTCCTTCCCTGACACCCGCTCGGCGAGCTTCACGAACTGGGCCGTCGTACCGTGCCCGGCCCGGTGCTCGGTCGCCCAGGCGCGCAGGATCGTGAAGAAGTCCTGGTCGCCGACGGCCTGGCGCAGCTCGTGCAGGGCCATGGCGCCACGGGCGTAGACGGGCGTGTCGAAGATGTTCTTGCCGCTGCCCGGGTCGCCGGGCGGGAAGGCCCACAGGTGGTCGCTCGCCGGGCGGGCGTAGAGGGCGTCGAAGCTCTTCTGGGCGCTGTCGCCGCCGTGCTGCTCGCTGTAGAGCCACTCGGCGTAGGTCGCGAAGCCCTCGTTGAGCCAGATGTCCTTCCAGGCCGTGAGCGAGACGGAGTCGCCGAACCACTGGTGGGCGCTCTCGTGGACGAGGGTGCTCACGTCGGGCGCCGAGTCGTACAAGGGCCGGCTCTGGGTCTCCAGGGCGTAGCCGACGTCCGGCGCGTGGTCGACGATGGAGCCGGCCGCGCGGAACGGGTACGGCCCGAACAGCTTGCTCTCCCACTTCAGTACGGAGGGCAGCTTCTTCAGCACGGGCGCGGCCGCGCGCGCCTCCCGGGCGTCCACGGCGTTGTAGACCTGGATGCCGTCCGAAGTGGTGTACTGCTCGACCTTGAACTTCCCGACGGTGGCGGTGGCCAGGTAGGCGGCCATGGGCTCGGCCTGGTGCCAGCGGAACGTGGTGCGGCCGTTCGCGGTGTGCTGCCCGCGCAGGACGCCGTTGGCGACGGCGGTGCGCCCCTTCGGGACCGTGATCGTGAAGTCGTACGACGACTTGTCCTTGGGGTGGTTGTTCCCCGG
The DNA here is from genome assembly GCF_002242805.1 of Streptomyces diastatochromogenes. GTDB lineage: Bacteria > Actinomycetota > Actinomycetes > Streptomycetales > Streptomycetaceae > Streptomyces > Streptomyces diastatochromogenes. The sequence continues at coordinate 23,082 of NZ_MCGQ01000048.1, forward strand.
GAACCAGGTCATCGCGCCCTGCGGCTCGCCCGCGACGAACGCCCCGTCGTCGGTGCGGATCCAGCCGTCCGCGGAGCCGTCAGGGTCGGTGACCGCCTTGGGGGTGCCGTTGTAGGTGACGGTGACGCGGAACTCCTGGTCCTTGCGCAGCGCGTGGCGCGGGGTGACGACGAGTTCCTGGCCGTCGCGGCGGAAGCCGGCGGCGGTGCCGTCGACCTTGACGCCGGTGACCTTCAGGCCCTTGAGGTCCAGGTCGAAGCGGGTCAGCTTCTGGGTGGCGCGGACGGTGAGGACCGCCTTGCCGTCCAGGTGCCGGGAGGTGGTGTCGTAACGGAGCGTCAGGTCGTAGTGCTTGACGTGGTAACCGCCGTTGCCGCTGAGCGGGAAGTAGGGGTCGCCGGCGCCGGACGCGCCGATGGTGCCGGCCGACGCGGGACCGGCGGCTGCGAGCAGTGCCGCCACGGCGACGGGGACGGTGGCGAGGACCGCCTCGCGGCGGAGGCCTGCGCCGCGTCGTGGTGAAGCCTGTCTGTGGGGTGCCGTCATGGGCGCTCCTTAGGGGGTGGCGATGATCATTCGCCCACAGACTAGGGCCGCCGGTGTCCCCGTTTCCCCCTCATTCAGGTCAAGTCACGCCGCGTTGCCGCCCGGTGTCGCGGGGCCGCCGACGTACGCTCGCGGAACCGTCCGCGACCGAGAGGAGCCCGACCGTGAGCGTGCGCGTGCGCCGGATCTACGAGCCGCCGGAGCCCGGCGACGGCCTGCGGGTCCTGGTGGACCGGCTGTGGCCGCGCGGCCTCGCCAAGGAGGCGGCGCAGATCGACGAGTGGCCCAAAGCGCTCACACCGTCGACGGAGCTGCGCCGCTGGTACCACGCGGGCGAGGCCTCGTACGAGGAGTTCCGCCACCGCTACGAGGCGGAACTGGCCGATCCTGAGGCCGCCGAACTCCTGGACGGCCTCAGGACGTCGGCCCGCAAGGGGCCGGTGACCCTGCTCACGGCGTCCAGGAGTCCGGAGCAGAGCCATGCCGCGGTGCTGGCGGCGCTGCTGACGGGGTGAGTTCCGGGCATCGGCTGCATGGGCCCGCCGCTCGGTGCGGACTCGCCGAACCGTCACCCGGGGATGGCTGATCCACACTCAGGTCGTGGCTGATCCTCGTCGTGTTCACCCCGTCTGCTTGGCCGCCGCCCGCCCCGCCGCGCGGCCCGAGAACAGGCAGCCGCCGAGGAAGGTGCCCTCCAGGGCGTTGTAGCCGTGGACGCCTCCGCCGCCGAAGCCGGCCACCTCGCCGGCCGCGTACAGGCCACCGATGGGCGTGCCGTCGGGACCGAGGGCGCGGGAGTCGAGGTCGGTCTGGATGCCGCCGAGGGTCTTGCGGGTGAGGACGTGCAGCCGGACGCCGATGAGGGGGCCCGCGGCCGGGTCGAGGATGCGGTGCGGGCCGGCGACCCGGCCGAGGCGGTCGCCGATGTAGCGGCGGGCGTTGCGGATGCCCTGGACCTGGGAGTCCTTGCTGTAGGGGTTGGCGATCTGCAGGTCGCGGGCCTCGATCTGGCGGCGTACCTCGGCCGCGTCCAGCAGGGGCTTGTCGGTGAGGCCGTTCATCTTCTCGACCAGCTGCTCCAGGGTGTTCGCGGTGACGAAGTCCGCGCCCTTGTCGAGGAAGGCCTGGACGGGTGCCGGGGCACCCTTGCCGAGCAGCCGGTCCCGCAGCACGGCCTTGCGGTCCTTGGCGGTGATGTCGGGGTTCTGCTCGGAGCCGGAGAGCGCGAACTCCTTCTCGATGATCTTCCGGGTGAGGACGAACCAGGAGTGGTCGTACCCGGCGATGTCCTCGGTGGTGCGCAGGTGCTTGAGGGTGCCCAGGGTGTCGTAGCCGGGCAGGCAGGGGTCCGGCAGGCGGCGGCCCAGGGCGTCGAGCCAGATGGAGGACGGGCCGGGCAGGATGCGGATGCCGTGGCCGGGCCAGATGGGGTTCCAGTTCTGCAGGCCCTCGGTGTAGTGCCACATGCGGTCCCGGTTGACCAGGCGCACGCCCGCCTCGGCGCTGATGTCGAGCATGCGGCCGTCGACGTAGGCGGGGACGCCGGTGACCATCTCGGCGGGGGGCGTGCCGAGCCGTTCGGGCCAGTAGCGGCGGACGATGTCGTGGTTGGCGCCGATGCCGCCGGTGGTGACGATCACGGCCTGGGCGGTGAGTTCGAAGTCGCCGACGCGCTCGCGGTTGGAGGCCACGCCGCGCGGCGAGTCGTCGTCGGCCAGGACCGTGCCGCGCACTCCGCGGGCCGTGCCGTCCTGGAGGACGAGTTCGTCGACCTGGTGGCGGTGGTAGAAGGTGAGCAGCCCGTCGCGGGCGGCCTGCCGGGCATACCGGACGAAGGGTTCGACCACGCCGGTGCCGGTGCCCCAGGAGATGTGGAAGCGGGGTACGGAGTTGCCGTGCCCGTCGGCGCGCAGGTCGCCGCGCTCGGCCCAGCCGACGGTCGGCAGCAGCGTGATGCCGTGCCCCTCCAGCCAGGACCGCTTCTCGCCGGCCGCGAACTCGACGTAGGCGCGGGCCCAGCGCACCGCCCAGGAGTCCTCGTCGTCAAGGCGGTCGAACTGCGCGCTGCCCCGCCAGTCGTTCCAGGCGAGGTCGAAGGAGTCCTTGATGCCGAGGCGCCGCTGCTCGGGCGAGTCGACGAGGAAGAGCCCGCCGAAGGACCAGAACGCCTGGCCGCCGAGGTTGGCGGCGTTCTCCTGGTCGACCAGGGCGACGCGCCGGCCCCGGCTGGTGAGTTCGTGCGCCGCGACCAGGCCGGCGAGGCCCGCTCCGACGACGATGACGTCCGCGTCCATGGCGTCCGTTCCTTCCTTCCGCTTGCGTCTGCTTCGGTTGCTTCGGTTACTTCCGGTACTTCCGTCTGCGGCTCATACGGGGGTGCCGCTGCCGTCGGTCAGCAGGGCGGTGAGCAGCTGCTTGAGCCAGGTGCGGGCGGCGTCGAGGTCCTTGTCCAGCAGCAGCTGGGTGGTGACGCCGTCGTAGGCCGCGACCACCGCGCGGGCGGCGCCCTCGACATCGCCGAGCACGGCGGGCAGTTCGGTGTGGCCGCGGGCCCTGGCGAGCCGGTCGGCGACGGCCTCGCGGAGCCGGGTGCGGTGGTCGAGGAGCGCCTCGGCGACAGCCGGGTCGCGGGCCGCGTGCACCAGGAAGTCGGTCTTCACCAGCAGCCAGTCCACGTCGAGGAGCAGCACCTCGGTGACCCGGTCCACGGAGGCGGGCACGTCGAGGTCCGGCCCGTCCTGGGCGAGGGCGTCGGCCACCTGGGCGGCGATGAGGTCGGCGCGTTCCCGGTAGAGGGCGAAGAACAGCTCGTCCAGGGTGGCGAAGTTGGAGTAGAAGGCGCCCCGGCTGTAGCCGGCGGCCTCGCAGACCTCCTCGATGGAGACGCGGCCGAAGCCCTTGGCGGCGAACACCGCGAAGGCGGCGTCGAGCAGGTTGGCCCGCGTCTGCGCCCGCCGCCTGGTGACCCGCCGGGCCGTGTCCTGCGCCGCCATCTCCGAGACCTCCGTCGACCTCCGTTCGATACAGGAATGTATCCGATACATCGATGTATCGAAAGACTCTCCACCATGGGAACGTATTTTCGATTCAGGGGTACGCTGGATCCATGTCCACGCATCTGCAGGGCTCCCTGTTCGACCAGACCGACGAGCTGCGGCTCGGCTCCCTCGACGGGCTGCACCGCACCGAGCTGGGCCGGGGCGCCTGGATCGATGTGCTGCCGGGCTGGCTGAGCGGCGCCGACGCCCTGTTCGAACGGCTGGCGGCCGAGGTCCCGTGGCGGGCGGAGCGCCGCAAGATGTACGACAACGTGGTGGCCGTACCGCGGCTGCTCGCCTTCTACGCGGCCCAGGACCCGCTGCCGCACCCCGTCCTGGACGAGGCCCGCGCGGCCCTGTCCGCGCACTACGCGGCGGAGCTGGGCGAGCCGTTCACGACCGCCGGGCTGTGCTTCTACCGCGACGGACGGGACAGTGTGGCCTGGCACGGCGACCGGATCGGGCGGGGCGCCCGGGAGGACACGATGGTCGCGATCCTCTCCGTCGGCGCGCCCCGGGACCTGCTGCTGCGGCCGGCCGACGGCGGCACGACGGTCCGGCGGCCGCTCGGGCACGGCGACCTCATCGTGATGGGCGGCTCCTGCCAGCGCACCTGGGAACACTGCGTCCCCAAGACCGCCCGGGCGGCGGGACCGCGCATCAGCATCCAGTTCCGGCCGCACGGCGTGCAGTGACGCGGCCACCCTCTTGCGACGGGCGGTACGGCATCTGGTTGGCTGTCCCCCTCGATCAGTCGCTCAGGGCCTCGGAGAGACCATGCAGGCAGACGTACGCCAAGTCGCCGACGACACCTACCTGGTGCACGGCCACAACACCAACTGGGTGATCCTCAAGGACGGGGACGCCGTCACGCTGGTGGACACCGGGTACCCCGGGGACCGGCAGGGCCTCCTCGAATCCCTCGCCACGGTGGGCAGTTCGCCCGAGGCGGTCGCCGCCGTACTGATCACCCACGCGCACAACGACCACGTCGGCTCCGCCGAGTACCTGCGCGGCACCTACGGCACCCCCATCTACCTGCACCCGGCGGAAGTCCCGCACGCGCGCCGGGAGTTCCTCCAGCAGGCCACCATCGGCGACGTCGTGCGCAATGCCTGGCGGCCCGGCGTGGTGCCCTGGGCGGTGCACGTGATCCGTGTGGGCGGGACCGCGCACAACCCGGTCACCGCTCCCGAGCCGTTCCCGGCCGGGGGCGCGCTCGACCTGCCGGGCCGGCCCGTCCCGGTGCACACCCCCGGCCACACGGACGGCCACTGCGTCTACCACCTGCCCGACGCCGGGATCGTGATCTCCGGCGACGCGCTGGTCAGCGGCCACGCGACCTCGCGGCTCAAGGGTCCCCAGCTGCTGCACGACTTCTTCCACCACGAGCGCCCCCGGGCCCTGGCCTCGCTGGAGCTGATCGGGGCGCTCGACGGCGACACCCTGCTGCCCGGGCACGGGCCCGTCCACCGGGGCTCGGTGCGGGCCGCCGCCGACCAGGCCAGGGAACGCGCCTCCTGAGAACGTCCGGCGGGGCCTTAAGGTTCGTCCCATGGCCTTGCAGATCAGCGCCACGAACCCGGAGCACCCCGCGCTCCTGCTCGAACTCCCCTGGGACGTGCCCCTTGAGGAGTGGCCCGAGGAGTACCTCGTGCCGCTCCCCCGGGGCATCTCCCGGCACGTCGTGCGCTACGCGCGAGCCGGCGACGAGGTGATCGCCGTCAAGGAGCTGGCCGAGCGGCCCGCACTGCGCGAGTACGAGCTGCTGCGCGACCTGGACCGGCTGGGCATCCCCGCCGTCGACCCGCTCGCGGTGGTCACCGGCCGTACCGACCGCGACGGCGCCCCGCTGGAGCCGGTGCTGGTGACCCGGCATCTGCGCGGCTCGCAGCCGTACCGCTCGATGTTCGAGACGACCATGCGGCCGGCGACCATGCACCGGCTGATGGACGCCCTCGCGGTGCTGCTGGTGCGGCTGCACCTGGCCGGGTTCGCCTGGGGCGACTGCTCGCTGTCCAACACGCTGTTCCGCCGGGACGCGGGCGCCTACGCCGCGTACCTGGTGGACGCCGAGACGGGCGACCTGCACCCGCGGCTCAGCCCCGGGCAGCGGGAGTACGACCTCGACCTGGCCCGGGTGAACATCAGCGGCGAGCTGCTGGACCTGGAGGCGTCCGGCGCGCTGCACCCGTCCGTCGACCCCGTCGAGTTCGGCCACGAGATCTGCACCCGCTACGCCGGCCTGTGGCAGGAGCTGACCCGCACCTCGGTGTACCCGGCGGGCAAGTACCACTACATAGAGCGCCGGATACGCCGGCTGAACGACCTCGGCTTCGACGTGGCCGAGATGCAGATCGAGCACTCCTCGAACGGCGACACGGTCACCTTCGTGCCCAAGGTCGTCGACGCCGGCCACCACCAGCGCCAGCTGCTGCGGCTGACCGGCCTCGACGCCGAGGAGAACCAGGCCCGGCGGCTGCTGAACGACCTGGAGAGCTGGATGGCCACCCAGGACGACTACGCGCCCGGCGACCCCCTCGCCGCCCGCCCCGAGGTGCTCGCCCACCGCTGGGTGCGGGACGTGTTCCGGCCCACCGTCCGCGCGGTCCCGCTGGAGCTGCGCGGCACCATGGACCCGGCCGAGATCTACCACGAACTGCTCGAACACCGCTGGTACCTGTCCGAGCAGGCGCAGCACGACATAGGCCTCGACACCGCGGTCGAGGACTACATCGCGCACGTCCTGCCGAAGGCCCGCGCGACCCTGGAGCCGACGACCCCCGACTAGGTCACCAGGTCACTCGTGCGGGACCACGGCCACCGGGCACTCGGCGTGGTGCAGCACGCCGTGCGCGACCGAGCCGATGCGGGCGCCCACCGCCGTGCGGTGCGCCCGGCGGCCGACGACCATCAGCTGGGCCCGGGCGGCCATCGAGAGCAGTACCTGCCCCGCGCTGCCCATCTCGATGTGCTCGGCCACGGGCACCTGCGGGAAGCGCTCGCGCCACGGCTGGAGCGCCTCGGCCAGGGCCTTCCGCTCGTACGGTTCGAGACCGCCGGCGTCGTCCAGGAGCTTCAGCGAACCGGGGCTGTAGGCGAAGACCGGCGGCAGCGTCCAGGCGCGTACGGCCCGGACGGTGGCGCCGCGGGCGGCCGCCGTCTCGAACGCGAACCGCAGCGCGGCCGCGCTGTCCTCCGGAGCGCCGTGCTGGCCGACGACGACGTCCCGGCCGGCCGCCTCCGCCGCCGGCTCGTTCCCGGCGCGCACCAGGACCACGGGCCGGTGCGTCCCGGCTATCACCTGCTGACCGACGGAGCCCAGCAGGAACCCGACCACCGTGCCGTGCCCACGTGAGCCGAGCACCAGCATCTCGGCCTCCGCCGCGGCGGCGACCAGCGCCTCGACGGCCCCGCCCTCGAACACGTCGACGCTCATCCGAAGCTCCGGATGGCGCGCGGAGACGGCGCGCACGGCCTCCGCCACCCCGTCCGACACCCAGCCGTGCTGGGTGTCCCGGTCGACCGCGCCCAGGGCCTCGTGGAACCGCCAGGCGTGCACCACGCGCAGCGGCAGCCCCCGGCGTACGGCCTCCCGGCCCGCCCAGTCCAGCGCGGCCAGGCTCTCCTCCGTACCGTCCACCCCTGCCGTGATCGGGCGTGTCATGCGCGGGCCTCCAAGTCCTCGGGCGTCTACGGCCAGTCTTCACTACGCTGCGGGCATGCCCTTGGAATGGGAACAGGTGATCGTCGACGCGGCCGACCCGGTGGCCCTGGGCCGCTGGTGGGCCGAAGCGCTCGGGTGGGTGGTGGTCGACGACGCCTCCGACGAGTACGAGATCCGGCCGGCGCCGGACCGGCTGCCGGGGCTGCTCTTCGTACCCGTGCCGGAGAAGAAGACGATCAAGAACCGGCTGCATCTCGACTTCCGGCCCGACGACCAGGCGGCCGAGGTGGCCCGGCTGCTGTCCCTCGGGGCCCGGCACGCGGACGTCGGGCAGGGTGAGCAGCCGTGGGTGACGCTCGCGGATCCCGAGGGCAACGAGTTCTGCGTGCTGGGCCGGCGCCAAGGCTGAGATCCCGGTCCTCCGCCATCCCGGAGCGAACCCCGGCGATCGAACATACGATGGGCGGGAGCCGGTGCGGTGGCCCCAGCGACACCGCCCCGTGGATCCGATCGCTCGGGGTGGGAGACGCATGGCACAGGGTGCCGACGCAGCACGGACCGTCATTCTGACCGTGGACGACGACCCGGGGGTCTCCCGTGCCGTCGCCCGTGACCTCAGGCGGCGCTACGGCGCGTCGTACCGGATCGTGCGCGCCGAGTCGGGAGAGTCCGCGCTGGAGGCGCTGCGCGAGCTGAAGCTGCGCGGCGACCTGGTGGCCGTGATCCTCGCCGACTACCGGATGCCGCAGATGAACGGCATCGACTTCCTGGAGCAGGCCCTGGACGTGTATCCGGGGGCCCGGCGCGTGCTGCTCACGGCGTACGCGGACACCAGCGCGGCGATCGACGCGATCAACGTCGTCGATCTCGATCACTATCTGCTCAAGCCGTGGGATCCGCCGGAGGAGAAGCTCTATCCGGTGCTGGACGACCTGCTGGAGGCGTGGCGGCACAGCGACTACCGGCCCGTGCCCAGCACCAAGGTCGTGGGGCACCGCTGGTCGGCGCGGTCGTCGGACGTGCGTGAGTTCCTGGCCCGCAACCAGGTGCCGTACCGCTGGTACTCGGTGGAGGAGCCGGAGGGACAGCGGCTGCTGGCCGCGGCCGGGCAGGACGGGCAGCGGCTGCCGCTGGTGATCACCCCGGACGGCACGGTGCTGGTCGAGCCCGAGGCGCCCGAGTTGGCCGCACAGGTGGGTCTGGCGACGACGCCGACGGCGGACTTCTACGACCTCGTCGTGATCGGCGGCGGTCCTGCCGGGCTCGGCGCGGCGGTGTACGGCGCCTCGGAGGGGCTCAGGACCGTGCTCGTGGAGCGGTCGGCGACCGGCGGGCAGGCCGGGCAGAGCTCCCGGATCGAGAACTACCTCGGCTTCCCGGACGGTGTCTCGGGTGCCCAGCTCACCGACCGGGCACGGCGGCAGGCGGCCAAGTTCGGCGCCGAGATCCTGACCGCGCGCGAGGTGACGGGTCTCGAGGTCAACGGCGCGGCCCGGATCGTCCGGTTCGCGGACGGCTCGGCGATCGCGGCGCACAGCATCATCCTGGCGACGGGCGTGCAGTACCGCCAGCTGGAGGCCCAGGGCTGCACCGATCTGACCGGCTGCGGGGTGTTCTACGGCTCCGCGCTGACCGAGGCGGCCGGCTGCCAGGGGCACGACGTGTACATCGTCGGCGGCGCCAACTCGGCGGGCCAGGCGGCGATGTACCTGTCCAGGTTCGCCAAGTCGGTGACGCTGCTGGTGCGCGGCCCCGACCTGTCGGCGTCGATGTCGTACTACCTGATCCAGCAGATCAACGAGGCCCCGAACATCGAGGTGCGCAGTCACACGGTGGTCGACGCCGCGCACGGTTCTGACCGGCTGGAGCGGCTGACGCTGCGTCATGTGGCGAGCGGTGAGAGCGAACAGGTCGACGCGCAGTGGATGTTCGTGTTCATCGGCGCGGCTCCGCTGACCGACTGGCTGGGCGACACCGTGCTGCGCGACGAGCGCGGGTTCATCCTCTCCGGGCCCGATCTGACCCCCGACGGGCGGCCGCCGGTGAGCTGGGAGCTGGACCGGCCGCCGTACCACCTGGAGACCAGCATTCCCGGCGTGTTCGTGGCGGGCGACGCCCGTGCCGAGTCCGCCAAGCGTGTCGCGTCCGCCGTCGGAGAGGGAGCCATGGCCGTCATGCTCGTCCACCGGTATCTGGAGCAGTCATGAGCGGGCAGTTGATGCCGTGCAGTCCCAAGGAGATCGGCTCCCTGTTCCTGTTCGAGAAGCTGACGCCGGAGCAGTTGGGCCGGCTGTGCAGCGAGGGCCGGGTGGAGCTGTTCCAGCCCGGCCCGGTGTACGCCGAGGGTGACCAGGCCACCTGCTTCTTCGTGATGATCGAGGGCACGGTCGTGCTGTCCCGCCAGGTCGGCGGCACCGATGTGGAGGTCACCCGCAGCTCGCAGCGCGGGGCGTACGCGGGCGCCATGCAGGCGTACCTCGGGGACCGGGTGCGGCAGGTGTACAACAACTCGATGCGGGTGACCGAGCCGACGCGGTTCTTCGTGCTGCCGGCGGACACCTTCGCGGCCGTCATCAGCGAGTGGTTCCCGATGGCCGTGCACCTGCTGGAGGGGCTGTTCTTCGGTTCGAAGAACACCCAGGCCATGATCGGGCAGCGGGAGCGGCTGCTGGCGCTCGGCTCGCTGTCCGCTGGGCTCACCCATGAGCTGAACAACCCGGCCGCGGCGGCGGTCCGGGCGACGTCGACCCTGCGGGAGCGGGTCGCGAAGATGCGGCACAAGCTCGCCGTGATCGCCGAAGGCCCGTTCTCCCGGGACGCGTTGGCCGGCCTGATCGAGATCCAGGAGCGCACCGCCGAACGGGTCGCCAAGGCTCCGGCGCTCAGCCCCCTGGAGGCCTCCGACCGGGAGGACATGCTCACGGAGTGGCTGGAGGACCACGGCCTCGACTACGGCTGGCAGCTGGCGCCGACCTTCGTGCAGGCCGGGCTCGACATCGACTGGCTGGAGCAGGTCGCGGCGGCCGTGGACGAGGAGATCCTGCCCGGGGCGATCGGCTGGCTCAACTACACCATCGAGACCGAGCTGTTGATGAACGAGATCGAGGACTCGACCACCCGTATCTCGCACCTGGTCGACGCGGCCAAGCAGTACTCGCAGCTGGACCGGGCGCCCTACCGGGTGGTGGACGTGCACGAACTCCTCGACAGCACACTGCTGATGCTGTCGGGCAAGATCGGCCCGCACATCCAGGTGGTCAAGGACTACGACCGTACGCTCCCGCAGGTCCCCGGTTATCCGGCGGAGCTGAACCAGGTGTGGACGAACCTCATCGACAACGCGGTGTGCGCCATCAACAGCGCGGGCGGTGACGGCACGCTGACCGTGCGGACGGCGCTGGACCACGAGCGGATGCTGGTGGAGTTCCGGGACACCGGCCCGGGCGTCCCGCCGGAGATCAGGAGCCGTATCTTCGATCCGTTCTTCACCACCAAGCCGGTCGGTCAGGGCACCGGGCTCGGCCTGGACATCTCCTGGCGGATCGTCGTGAACAAGCACCACGGCACCCTGCAGGTCGAGTCGGTGCCCGGCGACACCCGTTTCCAGGTGCTGCTGCCGCTGACCGCCGAGACGCCCGACGACGAGGTGTCCGCCCTGACGACCCCCGAGGAGGCAGCATGAGCGGCCAGGCCGCGATCGACCCGAGCGTTCCGCCGAGCGGCACCGGGTGTGTGGAGTGCGACGAGGCCGGCGGCTGGTGGTTCCACCTGCGCCGGTGCGCGACGTGCGGGCACATCGGCTGCTGCGACGACTCCCCCGCCAAGCACGCCACCGGCCACTACCGGAAGACCGGGCATCCGGTGATCCGCAGCTTCGAGCCGGGCGAGGGCTGGTTCTGGAACTACGACACGAACGAGCTGTACGAGTCCGGGCCCGAACTCGAGCCTCCGGTCAGTCATCCGGCCGACCAGCCGGCGCCGGGTCCGGCCGGGCGGGTGCCCGCCGACTGGGCCGAGACGCTGCGCTGAACGCCCGCAGGTCAGGCACGCGGTCATTGTCGTTGCCGCGTGTCAGGATGGGGCCGTGTCACAGACCGCCTTCATCACACCGCCGTTGATCGGCCGGGACGGGGAACTGGCCCGGCTCACGGGCGTACTGGAGCGTGCCCGGGGCGGTGCGGCGCGAGCGGTGCTGATCGCCGGGGACGCGGGGGTCGGCAAGACCCGGCTGCTGGACGAGGTCGCCGGGCGGGCTGCGCGGGCCGGGACGACCGTGGTCACCGGGCACTGTGTGGACCTCGGTGACGTCGGTCTGCCGTATCTGCCGTTCACCGAGATCCTCGGTGTGCTCGCCGCCGACGAGCGGTACGCGGCCGTGCTCGCCACGCACCCCGCGGCCGACCGGCTGCTGGGCGCGGGAGCGGACCCGGCACGGGACCCCGGCGGGCGGCTCAGGCTCTTCGAGGACGTCGCCGGACTGCTCGCCGACCTGGCCGCCGCCGCACCGCTGCTGCTCGTCCTGGAGGACCTGCACTGGGCCGACCAGTCCTCCCGCGACCTGCTGCGCTTCCTGCTCAGCCGGGGCGTGTTGCACCGGCCCGGCCCCGGCCGGCGGCTCGCGGTGCTCGCCTCCTACCGCGCCGACGATCTGCACCGCCGCCATCCCCTGCGCCCCCTGCTCGCCGAGCTGGTGCGGCTGCCGGCCGTGGAGCGCCTGGAGCTGCGGCCGCTACCCGACGCGGAGGTCGCCCGGCTGGTGCGGGCCCTGCCGGAGCGCCCGCTGCCCGAGGCCACCGTGCGCGGCATCGTCGCGCGTGCCGAGGGCAACGCCTTCTACGCGGAGGAGCTGGTCGCGGCGGCCGGCGCGGACGCCGACGGGGTGCCCAGCGCGCTGGCCGACCTACTGCTGATCCGGGTCGAGCAGTTGTCGGAGACGGCCCAGCAGGTGCTGCGGACGGCCGCGGTGGCCGGACGCCGGGTCGGGCACGATCTGCTGCGGGAGGCCGCCGGGCTGCCCGAGGACGAGCTGGAGTCGGCGCTGCGCGAGGCCGTGGGACGGCAGCTGCTCGTCCCCCGGGACGGCGACACGTACGCCTTCCGGCACGCCCTCACGCGCGAGGCGGTCTACGCCGATCTGCTGCCCGGCGAGCGGTCCCGGCTGCACGGCGCGTACGCCCGCCTGCTCGCCGCGCGCGGGCACACCGCGGAGACCGCCGCCGAGCGCGCCCACCACTACCGCGAGAGCCACGACCTGCCCGAGGCGCTGACCGCGTCCCTGGAGGCGGCCGACCACGCCCAGCGGCTGGGTGCCCCGGCCGAGGAGCTGCGGCACCTGGAGACCGCCCTGGACCTGTGGTCCTCGGTGCCGTCCGAGGCGCGGCCCGGCGCCGACGGGGTCGACCCGGTCACGCTGACGCTGCGCGCCTCCGCCGCGGCCGCGCACGCCGGGGACTCCCACCGTGCGGTCTCCCTCACCCGGGCCGCGCTCGCCGAGGTCGGCCAGGACGCCGACTCCGCGCTCGCCGCCCGGATCCGCTACACCCTCGCCGGGAACCTGCTCACCGTGGACCGGCTGCAGGCCGCCTTCCGGTACAGCAGCGAGGCGCTGGCGCTGATCCCGGCCGAGCCGCCGTCGCGGACCTGGGTGTGGGCGGCGGCCACGCATGTCATGGCGGCCCGTCACCTCGGCGCGGACGAGACGGCCCTGAGCATCGCCCGGCGCGCCCTGGGGGCCGCGGAGGAGCTGGGCATGGCCGACGCCCAGGCCGATCTGCTGGTCTCCCTGGCCAACCTCGAAGGAGGCGGCCGGCGCTCGGCGCAGGGCCAGGAGACGCTGCGGCAGGCCCGGGAGCTGGCACGCTCGGCCCGGCACAGTCCCGTGGAGATGCGGGCGCTGTTCAACCAGGCCATCAGCCGCTTCGAGGCCGGCGACCTCGACGCCTGTCTGCGGCTGTTGACCGAGGCGCTGGAGCGGGCCCGCCGGGCCGGCCTGCTGTCCTCGCCCTATCCGCTGGGGATGCGGCATCTGCAGCTGCTGGCGATGTACACGCTCGGCCGCTGGGACGAGTGCCTGCGGGTGGCGGCCGACGCCGAGGCGGGGCTGCCCGCCACGGGCGCCTTCGCGGCGGGCCCCGCGCTGTACGTGGCGGTGGCACGCGGGGATCTCGGAGCGGTCGAGCGGGCGCACGCCCTGCTGGACGGCCCGTTCAACTGGATGGGCACGCTGATCGCCGGCATCGTCCTCACCGACGCCGCATCGCTGCGTGGCGACCCGGAGGCGGCCGTGGAGCGGATGCGGGCGACGCTGACGGCGCTCGGCGACGACTCGGGACGGCGGCCCGACGTGACCGTCCGGCTCGCCGCCCTCTGCCTCGCGGCCGTCGCCGATCGCGCCGCCGAGCTGCGCCGGGGCGGGGACGAGCGGGAGCTGCGCCGCTGGACGGACACCGCGACCGAGCTGCTGGAGCAGGCGCGCGGCTCGGCCGGGCGGGACGAGGAGGGCCGTCCGCAGGGGCCGGAGGGGCAGGCGTGGCTGGCCCGCGCCGAGGCGGAGTGGGCCGCTGCCGTGTCGGGGCCGGATCCGGCGGCCTGGGAGAAGGCGGTCGCCGCGTTCGGGTACGGCGACAACTACGAGCAGGCCCGGTGCCGGCTGCGCCATGCGCGGGCCCTGATGGCGGCCGGCCGTGGCGCGGAGGCGGTGGAGTGTGCGCGGGAGGCCCGGCGGACGGCGGCCGCGCTCGGTGCCGTACCCCTGCTGGAGCGCGCCGACGAGCTGATACGCGCGGTCCCTTCGCCCGGCGAGGACCGCGTCGCGGCGCTGACCGCGCGGGAGCAGGACGTGCTGCGGCTGCTCGCGCGTGGGCGCAGCAACCGGCAGATCGGCGAGGAGCTGTTCATCACCGGGAAGACGGCCAGCGTGCACGTCTCCAACATCCTGGCCAAGCTGGGCGCCGCGAGCCGTACGGAGGCGGTGGCGGTCGCCTACCGCCAGGGGCTGATCGCACCGGAGCCGACCGGTTCGGGGTGACCCGGCCGGCCCGGGGTGTCAGCGGGTGCAGTCGAGGCTGCCCGGGTCGACGGCTTCGGCCAGGGCATGCATGCCCTTGTCGTTGGGGTGCAGATGGTCGCCGTTGTCGAAGAAGGGCAGGATCCGTTCGCGGACGTAGGGGCTGCGCAGGGTGTGGTCGAAGTCGGTGACCGCGTCGAACTCCCCGCTGGTGAGGATGAACCGGTTGACGTCCTGGCGTACGGCTTCGGCGGCCGGGTCCCATTCGGACCAGCCCTCGAACGGGCCGACGGTCGCGGCCACCACGCACTTCCCGGCCGCGTGCGCCCGCTGGACGATCTCCCGGTATCCGGCTATCAGGTCGGCCGCGGTGACGCCGGTGTGGGCCTTGAGGTCGTTCACCCCCTCGAAGAGGAAGACGGTGCGCACACCGGGCAGGGCGAGGACGTCCCGGTCGAGCCGGTGGAGAGCGCTCTGCCCGGCGCCGTCCGCGAGGACCTTGTTGCCGGAGATGCCCTCGTCGGCCACGCCCTTGACGGTCGTCCCGGCCGTGCCGAGGCGCCGGGCCAGGTAGTCGGGCCAGCGCCGGTTGAGGTCGGTGGTGGACTGCCAGCCGTCGGTGATGGAGTCGCCGAGCACGGCGACGGCACCGGTGGCGCCGTTCGACGGGCGTACGGAGACGGCGTCGAGGTACCACCAGGAGCCGGTGGTCTCGGTCCAGTCGGCCGCGCCGGCCTCGGCGGTGTGGTCGCCCTGGGTCAGGTACGACGTCTGCATCGCCATCCCGTGGCCGGTGGCCGGGCCCGTCGCGTCCGGGGTGTGCAGGCTGACGACCAGGTTGACGGCGGCGGGGAGCTTTCCGGGCAGCGGGTCGCTCCACGCGACGGCGCCGGCCGGGACGGTGACCGTGCGGGCGCCGCCGAAGGTCAGCCGCCGGTTGCTGCCCGGCCGGAGTGCGGCGCCCTGGCGCTGCAGGCCGGCGTAGACGCTGTCCAGGGTCAGCGGGCGGTCGCCGAAGGCGTTGGACAGGCGGATGCGCAGGTCGCCGCCGCCGACGCTGGTGTGCACGACGAGCCGGTATCCGCGGTCGGCGGTGCCCTCCTCCAGCCGGTCGGCACTGGCCGCCCAGGTGACGACTCCGGTGGCCCGGGTGGTGGCCTCGGGCAGCCGGGCGACGGTGGCCCGGGCGGGGACGGACTGGCAGGCGACGGCCACCAGCAGGACGGTGGCGATCCGGCAGGAGCGCCCGAGCCGGCCGGTCATGGCGCGAGGTCCTTCGGTGTGACGGACTCACCGGGCTCGAGGCGGACCGTCCGGGACGTGCCTGCGTATCCCACGGAGGTCATGGTGCCGCCGATGCTGCGGATCCGCACCTCGGTGCGTTTCCCGTCCCGCCGGCGCGGGTCGACGACGAAGCCGCCGCGGGCCCCGGCGGCGGCCCAGGCGTCGGGCAGGGCGGGGCAGGAGTTCCAGACGGCCGGGGCGGGAGTACAGCAGCATCTCCACCGTGGCGGCCGGAGTGCCGAAGTTGGTGTCGATCTGGAAGATGCCCCGATGCCGAAGAGGTGGGGAGCGGTGCCGTTGCTGCCGCCACTGGACGGGCAGGGCGGTGGCGCCGGCGACGATGTCGGCCGGGGTGGAGCCGCCGGGGAAGAGGCCGACGAGCGGGGACAGGTGCCGGTGAGTGGTCTCGCCGAGGTTGTCCGGGGACATCCACTCCTCCAGCCCGCCCGTCTTCGGGCTCACGGCCGGGAGGTGGAGGCGGTCGCGGAGTGCGCCGACGGTACTCCGGACATGCGGATGCCCCGCGCGAGGCGGGGCATCCGGTGGTGCTGGTGTGTGCTGCCGTGCGTCAGTGACGGACGCCCGACGGCGTGTTGGCGGCGGTGACGTTGACCGCGGCCCACGCCTTGTCCACCGTCTTGTACTCGGTGCTGGTCGCGCCGTACAGGTCCTTGGCCGCCTTCAGCGTCGCGATGCGCGCCTGGTGGAAGTCGGTGGTGGAGACCATGTAGCGGGTCAGCGCACGGTAGAAGATGGCGGTGGCCTTGGTGCGGCCGATGCCCTTCACCGTGGAGCCGTCGTAGGTCGGCGAGTTGTAGTTCACGCCGTTGATCGTCTTCTTGCCGCTGCCCTCCGCGAGGAGGTAGTAGGCGTGCGAGGAGACACCGGAACCGGCGTGCACCTCGGTGTAGTACGTGTCCGGCGACCAGTAGTCGATCGTGCCCTCGAGCTTGTCGAGCGACGGGTGGTCGAGGCGGCGCAGGAACTTCTGGTCCAGGCCCAGCTTCTCGCCGATCAGGTAGTCCGGCGTGTCCTTCGTGTTGTTCGCGTAGAACTCCACGTTGGAGCCGAAGATGTCCGCGAGCGACTCGTTCAGCGAGCCGGGCTCGCCGTACTGGTTGCCGTCGGAGTCGACGAAGGTCGGCTCGAGCTTGGCGGTGGCCTCGACCACGCCGTGGGTCAGCTCGTGACCGGTGACGTCGAGGACGACGAGCGGCTTCTTGAACATGGTGCCGTCGCCGTCGCCGTACAGCATGCAGTTGCAGGTCGGGTCCCAGAAGGCGTTGGCGACCTTGTTGCCCCAGTGGACCATCGCGCGGGCGGCCTTGCTGTTGTTGGCGATGCCCTTGCGGTTGAAGGTCTTCTTGTAGAAGTCCAGGGTCTTGGTCACGCCGTACTGGGCGTCGGCGGCCGCGCTGGCACGGCTGGTGGTCTTGTTGTTGCCCCACACGTTGGTAGTGTTGGTGAACTTCGTGCCCGCGCCGAAGCTCTCCGTGTACTTGCCCTTGGCGTCCCGGGTCTCGGTGCCGTACCGGGTCGGGTCCTTGAGCTGGTAGTGGCCGCGCGAGGTCGCCGTGGTGGTCAGACCGACGTTGCCCACGAAGAGGGTCTTGCCGGTGCCGTGCGCGGTCGAGGGGTAGCTCGTCGCGCCGGTAGCGCTCGAGCCGAGCAGACCGGCGGAGGCGTCGGAACCGATGCCGGTGGCCGGGTCGATGGTCTCGCCGCGCTTGCGCAGCGTGTCGACCAGCTTCGGCGACAGGAACTGGTCCGCGTCGGGCGTGTTGCTGCGCACCTTGCCGGTGACGGCGTCGATGACGACCGTGCTGGAGGTGCCCTTGTCGGTGACCGTCACCTGGTAGGCGAGAGCGGAGGAGCCGTCGCGGGCGTCCACCACCAGCTCGGCCTCGCCCGCGTCGCCCTTGGCGGCCTGGGCGGCCTTGGCCGCGGCCTGACCCGCGGTCAGCTTCGCCTGAGCGGCGGAGGTCTTGACGGCGTGGCCGGCCGCACGGGTGACGCCCGTGTAGGCCAGCTGCCGGTTCAGGTGGACGACGAGGTCGCCGCCGAGCACCGGCAGTCCGTTGTGGGTGCGGACGAAGCGAACGTGGCGCGACCCGTCGGGGTCGATCATCACGTCCTGGGCCTGGAGGTCGTCGCCCTGCGAGACACCCGTCGCCGCGGTGTGGGCGAAGGCCGCGGTGCGCGCCGCCTCCACCACCACCGTGGACGTCGTGGCGGCGGACGCGGAGGTCCGCTCCACCCCCGTGGAGGGACCCGCGAAAGCCGTACCGGCCAGGCCCGTGGCAGCCGTCGTCACCGCGACGGCGACCGCCACAGTGCGTATGTGCGGTCTACGCAATCTGATCAAGGTTCCTTCGTTCGAAGGCGGCCGGGATCACCAACCGCCTTGAGACATGGCGCTGTTGGGCGCCACGGAGGCTGGTCGGGCCCCGGGGAGAACCCTTACGTATCGGTCATGCGCACGTAAAGCCGGAATGATCCATTTCGCGGATTTCTATGGCAATTCTTTACGAATGCCTTCCGCAGAGTGATCACGATAGGACCAACTGTGTGTCGGCTGTGGAGACGTTGCCCTGATCCCCTAGGTTCCCAGGCCGGAATGTGACCGATGTCGCATCAGAAACCGCATGGATGGGAGTGAGAGCCGGATGGTCTCAGCAAGGGTGGGCAGGGGTGCGGTACTCGGAGCGGTCGCGCTGTCGCTGCTCGCGGTCCCGGCGCGGGCCGCGACCGCGGAGCCGTACGCACCCACGCCGGCGGCGCTTCCGGCGCCCGACACCACCGGCCTCGACGCGGTGCTGCGCTCGGCGGTGGCGCAGGGCGCTCCCGGTGCGCTGGCCCGGATCGACGACGACGGCAGCACGTACCGGCTGAGCCGGGGCGTCGCCGACCGCGGCACGGGGCAGGGCATCAGCACCGACGACCGCTTCCGCATCGGCAGCGTCACCAAGTCCTTCTCGGCCGTGGTCCTGCTGCAGCTGGCCGACGAGCACAAACTGGACCTGGACGCCCCGGTCAACCGCTACCTGCCCAAGCTGCTGCCGGACGACCGCATCACGGTCCGGCACATCCTGAGCCACCGCAGCGGCCTGTACGACTACACCGACGACATGTTCGCCAAGAGCGTGTCCGGCTTCGAGGCGGTACGGAACAAGGTCTACACGTACCAGCAACTCGTCGCCCTCTCCCTGCAGAAGCCCCGCACCAACGCGCCCGGCGCCGCCTACTCCTACTCCAACACGAACTTCGTCGTCGCGGGCATGCTCATCGAGAAGCTCACCGGGCACTCCGTGAAGACCGAGTACGAGAACCGTATCGTCAACCCGCTGCAGCTGACCGACACTTTCTACGTCCACCCCGACACCAGGATCCCGGGCCGGCACGCGCGCGGGTACCTCACCCCGGACACGGCCGGCGCCCAGCTGATCGACGCGACCGCGCAGACGGTGTCGTGGGCGCAGAGCGCCGGCGCGATCATCTCCAGCGCGCGGGACCTGAACACGTTCTACTCGGCGCTGCTGCGGGGGAAGCTGCTGTCCGCTGCGCGGCTCGGGGAGATGGAGCGGTTCAGTCCGGTCAACAGCACCACGTGGTACGGGCTGGGGCTGCGGCGGCGGGATCTGTCGTGCGGGGTGTCTGTCTACGGGCACACCGGGGCGGTGCAGGGGTATTACACGTATGCGTTCGCGTCCAAGGACGGGAAGCGGAGCCTTACGGCTGTGGCCAACACGTCCAACAACGCGAAGGTGCTCAGCACTCTTGCGGGGACTCTGGAGTCGGCGTTCTGTGGGAAGCAGGCGAAGTCGGATGTGAAGGAGTAGGGGCTTCGTTGTCGGGTGCGGGTCGCGGGGGCTGGTCGCGCCCACGCGGCGGAGCCGCATATCGATACAGCCCCGCGCCCCTTAGGTCGGACATCTGGACGTTCGCTCATGAGTTGCTGGAACTCGGCCGGGCCTGTCGTGCGTTCCTTCCGTTGTGATGAGCGAGCTGGTTCCCGGGGGGAACCTGGCCTTGCCCGGCGGTGCGCTGCGGCTGCGGGTCGCCGGGCCCTTCGATGTGTCCGCCCTTGTCACGGACGGGGGCGGGAAGGTCGGTGGGGACGGGGACTTCGTGTTCTACAACCAGCCGGACGCGCCCGGTGTGCGGCTGAGCGGGGACGGTCTCGCCGTTGATCCGGTGCGGCTGCGGCCCGGGGCCACCCGGGTCACGGTGGTGGTCAGCGCGGCCGAGCCGGGTACGCCTCTCGGCCGGCTGCCCGCGCCCCGGCTGGACGTCTGCGATGTCTCCGGCCGCGCGGTGGCCCGGTTCACCCCGCCGCGTCCGGGGCCGGAGACCGTCCTGTTGCTGGCCGAGCTGTATCAGCGGGGTGCTGGCTGGAAGCTGCGGGCGATCGGACAAGGGTATGCCGACGGGCTGGCGGGGCTGGCTCGGGACTTCGGGGTGGACGTCGTGGACGACGGGCCGCAGGCGGCGCCCGGTCCGGATTCCGACGGCTTTCTCGGGCTGGTCAACTCCGCCCGGGCGCGGGCCGGTGTGCCTCCCGTGTCGTCCGACGCCCGGCTCGCCTCCGCCGCGCGGGCGCACGCCTCGGCGATGGCGGCCATGGGGCGACTCTCGGCGGAGGGGCGGGACGGTGTGTCGGTGCACCAGCGGATCACCGCCGCCGGGTACGCGTACGTCACCGTCGGCGAGCATCTCGTGTCCGGGCCACGTACCCCGGCCGAGTTCGTCGCCTACTGCCTGGAGGCCGGACAGGCCCGGCGCACCCTGCTCGAACCGGGCTTCACCCACCTCGGCCTGGCGCACGTCGACGCGGGTGACCGGTACTGGACCGCGCTGTGGGCCAGGCCCCTGACACCGGGCGAGTTGTCGCGGACGGTCGACGAGGTCGTCGCGCTCACCAACGGCGAGCGGGCGCGGGCCGGGCTGGCTCCCCTGGCGGGGGATCCGCCGCTCGCGCGGGCCGCTCAGGCGCACTGCGCGGACATGGTGGCCCGGGACTTCTACGCTCACACCTCCCCCGACGGCGCCCAGCCCTGGGACCGCGCCGCCGCCGCGGGTTCCCGCCGGCGCGCCATCGGCGAGAACATCGCCTGCGGACAGCGCTCCCCGGCCGAGGTGGTGGACGGCTGGATGAACAGCCCGGGGCACCGCGCCAACATCCTCAAACCGGAGTTCACGCACATCGGCGTCGGCTTCACCGGCGGCGGCCGGGCGGGCACCTACTGGGCCCAGGTGTTCGGTGGCTGAGCGGGTACGTTCCGTGATCTTGGCGGAACGGGACCTTCCGGGACACCATGCCCCGCATGAAGGGTGACCTCTTTTCCAGTCAGCACATGGTGCAGCCGGCCGTCGAGCCGGGCATGACCGTCGAGAACGCCAAGTGCATCAAGTACACGGTGAACAGCGAGATGTACGCCCGCCAGGGCGCGATGATCGCCTACCGCGGCGGCCTCCAGTTCGAGCGCAAGGGCCAAGGTGTCGGCGGCATGCTCAAGCGTGCCGTCACCGGTGAGGGCCTGCCCCTGATGGCGGTGCGCGGGCAGGGCGAGGTCTGGTTCGCGCACGAGGCGCAGAACTGTTTCATCGTCGACGTGGAGCCGGGCGACCAGTTCACCGTCAACGGCCGCAACGTCCTCTGTTTCGACGCCTCGTTGTCGTACGAGATCAAGACCGTGAAGGGCTCGGGCATCGCCGGCGGCGGCCTGTTCAACAGCGTGTTCACCGGGCAGGGCCGGCTCGGCCTGGTCTGTGAGGGCAACCCGCTGGTCATACCGGTCTCGGCCCAGTACCCGGTGTACGTCGACACGGACGCGGTGGTCGGCTGGACCGCGCATCTGCAGACCTCCCTGCACCGCTCCCAGTCGATCGGCTCGATGCTGCGCGGCGGCTCCGGGGAGGCCGTCCAGCTGATGCTCCAGGGCGAGGGTTTCGTCGTCGTGCGGCCCAGCGAGGCGACCCCGCAGAAGGCGCAGCAGCACTGACGCCTCGTGAAGTGATCTACGCCTCACAGGCAACCCCCTTTGCCGTACCGGCGTCTTGACCGACAACAGACCAAGCCCTGGCCCCCGGGGTCAGGGCATCTTTTCGGCGCACTATACACACCATGTATACACATCGTGTGTAGAGAGGCAGGCATGTACGGCAAGGCTTTCGCCCCGGAGTACCAGGGCGCCCTCACCACCCTGTCCGTGAACTCTTCGCTGGTCGACGTGTTGAGCGAGGGCACCGAGCGGCTGCGCGAGGCCGAGCGGTCGGGCCGCCCCGACGAGGCGGCCCGCTGCGGGCTCGCCGTCGCCGAGGCGCACCGGCGGCTCGGCCAGGTGCGGGACGCCGACCGGGCCTGGAAGGCGAGTTACCGGTCCGCCCGGGAGGCCGGGGACACGGCCGCGATGGCGTGGGCGCTGTGGAGCGGCGGCACCCTCGCCCGGCAGCGCGGCGCGTTCCCGCTGGCCTGGCGGCTGCTCGGGCTCGCGGCCGAACTCGGCGAGCAGGGCGGCGACATCGTTGTCCGCGGCTACTCGCTGGCGGGCCTCGCGGAGACCGGCCGCATCCAGGGCGACTACGAGGCGGTCGGCCGGCTGCACGAGCAGCTGCTGGCCGAGGCCCGCAGGCGCGGGGAGGCCCGGCACACGGTGTGGGCACTGGAGGGCATCGCGCAGATGCACCGCAACACTGGGGAGTACGACCAGGCGTACACGCTCTTCGAGGAGGCGGCGGAGATAGCCGAGCGGGCCGAGGACCGGCGCGGCCACGCCTGGGCGCTGCGCGGGCTCGCCGACATCCTCTCGGTCCGCGACCAGGACACCGAAGGGGCGCTGGAGCTGCTGTCGCGGGCGGAGGTCAGCTGCCGGGCGATGAACCTGTCCAGCGCGCTCGCCTACAACCACAAGATGCGCGGCAACGTCTTCTATCGCGCGGGACGGTACGGCGAAGCCCGGGACATGTACGAGCTGGCTCTGGAGGAGTTCCGGGCGATGAGCGAGCCGCGCGGCGAGGCGCTGGCCCGGCTGGGCCTGGCCAAGTCGCTGGCCCATCTGGGCCACGACCGCGCCGAGACGGCGGCCGAACTCGCGGATCTGGCCCGGGTGCTGGAGCGCAGCGGACTCCGGCACGCACGGGAGATGGTGGCCCGGGCGCAGGCGGAGTTCGGGCTGGACGCGGAGGCCGTACGGTGACCGTGTTCCCCTCGGCGGTGCAGGCGCCGCCCTCGGCTCCCGAGATCCTCGACCGCTGCCGGGAGTTGGTGCGCCCCGCGCTGACGGAGGCGGTAGGACGGCTGCACCCCTGGGTGGCCGAGATGGCCGCGTACTCCTTCGGCTGGTGCGAGGTCGGCGGCGCTCCCGCCGCCGCGCCGGGCGGCAAGGGCGTACGGCAGGCGCTGGCGGTGCTCGGCGCCCGGGCGGCCGGCGCCGACGGGCGGGCCGGGGTGCCGGCGGCGGTCGCGGTGGAGCTGGTGCACGCCTTCTCGCTGCTCCACGACGACATCATGGACGGCGACACCACCCGGCGCCGCCGCCCCGCCGTGTGGAAGGCGTACGGCACAGGTCCCGCGGTCCTCGCCGGGGACGCCCTGTTCGCGCTGGCCGTGGAGACCCTGGCCGCCGCGCCGGGCGGTCCCGCCGCGGTACGCCTGCTCTCCACGGCCCTGGCCGATCTGGTGCGCGGGCAGGCCGACGACCTGCTGTTCGCCGCGCGGCCCTTCGACGGGCCGGAGGGGGTCACGCCCGAGGAGTACCGGGCGATGGCGGAGCACAAGACGGGCGCGCTGCTGGGCTGCGCCGCGGCGCTCGGGGCCACGCTCGGCGGGGCGCCCGAGCCGGTCGTCGCCGCGCTGGACCGCGCCGGGCGGCATCTGGGCGTCGCCTTCCAGCTGGTGGACGACGTGCTGGGCATCTGGGGCGACCCGGCCGTCACCGGCAAGCCGGTCGGCGGCGATCTGCGCGAACGCAAGAAGACCTTCCCGGTCCTGGCCGCGCTCGGCTCCCCCGCCGCCCGCCACCTCCCCGCACTGCTGGACCGCCCCGAGGAGGCGGCCGCGCTGATCGAGGAGGCGGGCGGCCGTACGGCGGCGCTGACCGAGGCCCGCGCCCACACCGCCGCCGCCCGCTCCCTGCTCACCGAAGTCCCACCGGCCACCGCCGACGAACTGCTCCGGCTGCTGGACTTCCTGATGGCCCGCGACCTCTGAAACCGACGCGGCGCAGCGGCGCACGCGGGCATTTACCGTCGGTTACCCGCAGGTCGATGCCCCGTCGTGCGCCGTTTTCCCAAACTCGCAAGCCCTTTCGAAGAGTTGAATAAAAGGCAGGAACGGGGCCGGAGTTTCGGATTCTTTGAACACACCCCCGCGCACCCCGCGTACCTGTGAGCAAGGACGGGACAGGGGTATCAGCGAGGGATGACCATGACCAAGGCGCAAGTCTCCGCACACGAGTTGGTCGCCGGCCGGTACCGGCTCCTCGAGGTCTTCGCCCGCGAGACGAACCGGCTGTGGTGGTACGCGGAGGACGTGACGGCGAACCAGCCCCGCCTGGTGGCACAGATCGGCCTCCCGGAGACCTGCGACGCGGACACCCTGCGCCGCGCCACGGCCCGGGTCGTCAGGACCTCCGAGATCATGCGGCTCCTGCGCCCCGGCCAGGTCGCCACCGTCGTCGACGCCGTGGTGGAGGCGGGCACCCTGTGGACGGTCACGGAGTGGATCGACGGCACCCCCCTCAGCGAACTCCTCGACCGAGAAGGCCCGTACAACCCCGTGCGCGCGGCGCGGATCGGCCTCGAACTCCTCGACGTGCTCCAGGCCGCGCACGACGAGGGCATCACCCACGGCGAGCTGAGCCCCGGCCAGGTCTTCGTCCGGGACGGGGGCCCGGTCGTGGTCGCCGGGTTCGGGCTGGCGGGCACGACGCTGGCCCCGAGGCTCACGGCACCGTCGTACGCCTCGCCGGAACAGGCCCGCGACGAGCGCATCGGACCGGCGGCCGACCTGTGGGCGCTGGGCGCGATCCTCTACACGACGGTCGAGGGACGGCCGCCGTTCCGCGACCGGGGCCGCCCCGACGCCACCCTGAAGGCCGTGGACCGGCTGCCCCTGCGCACCCCGCTGCGCACCGGGCCGCTCACCCAGGCCGTCCAGGGGCTGCTGCGCAAGAACTCCCGGGAGCGGCTGATCCGGCCGGTGGTCCGCGAGGCGCTGACCCGGGCCCTCGACGAGGACGCCGACGCGGACCGCGACCCCGCGCCCGTGCCCCGGCTGCGCAGCGCCTACGCGGCCGTACGGAACGTGGGCCCGGAACGCGGCCGACGGATGATGGTGGCCGGGACCGCGCTGGCCGTCGTCACGGTCGCGGCCGCCGTCCTGTCCGCGACCCACCAGCTGCCCGGCACCTCCACCGCCGCCGAGCCGCCACAGCCCACCGCCACGACCGCCGCCCCACCGGCCAACCACCCCGAGAACAACACCCCCAGCCCGAGTGCCACTCCCAGCACCAGCGCCAGTACCAGACCCAAGCCCAGCAGCTCCCCGTCCCCTTCCCTGCCTGCCGGTTTCCACCGCTACACCGCCGCGGAGGGCTTCTCCGTGGCCCTGCCGGACGGCTGGAAGCGGCTGTCCACCGATCGCGGGGCCGACCACGCCTACCGCATCACCTTCGGCACGGACGCCGACTCCCCGACCCTCGCCGTCACTTACAGCGAGCAGGCCGGCCCGGACCCGGTCGCCGTATGGCGGGACGACGTCGAACCCGTTCTGGAGCGGCTCCCCGGCTACCACCGGGTCGGCACCATCCTGGCCACCACCTACCAGGGACACCAGGCGGCCGACCTGGAGTGGCTGTCCGGGTCCGGCACCGCGCGGGTGCACACCTTCGGCCGCGGCTTCCTGCTCGGCGGCGGACGCAGCTTCTCCCTGCGTTTCACCACACCGGCCGGCTCCTGGGACGATGCCACCAGCCGACTCGCGCTCAAGACCTTCCTGCAGACCTTCCGCGAGACCAAGGGCTGACCGGCGCCCCGCGCCGGACAGGCAGGGTCGTCAAAGCATCGCCAATGGGTGGATATAGGCTGTCCAGTCGCACTCGCGCACCGAGTGCGGTCCCGTTGAGTCATGCCTCCAGGAGAGTCATCCGTGACCCTTGCGATCGACCCGTCCGAGACGTCCGCGCCGACCGCGGTGCCCCTGTCCGACCTCGTGGCGCGGGACGCGCGCGAGTTCGGCGTCTACGCGCGCACCGGCGGCTGGGCCTTCGCGCTGATGGTGGCGCGCAGCGTGCGGCCGGGCGGACAGGCCGCCGGTGAGACGCCGAAGGTGTCGGCGAAGGAGTTCGCGGAACTGGCCGGCTGCTCGCCCGAGCGGGTCATGCGCTACTACAAGGCCTGGGACCGCGCGGCCGACGACGGGCTCGTCCCGCACTTCGAGGCGCTCCAGCCGGGCCAGGACGTCGAGCTGCCGGACTCCGACGTGTGGCTGAGCTACTACGTCTCCCGCAACAGCGCCACCTCCGAGCGTGGCACCGCCATCGCCCAGGCGGCCGAGGCCGAGGGCATCCGCCCCACCAAGGCCCTGGAGGTCGCCGAGAACCCCACCGCGCTGCGCGCCGCCATCCTCGCCGACCCCTCCACCGCCCGGGCCGCCCGCTCCGCCCTGCTGGACCGGCTCAAGGAGGACCCGGACCTGCAGGCCGAGCTGGCGCGTGACGTCGTACGCACCGACGACCTGAAGAAGGCCGTCGCCACCGAGAGCCGGGCGGCCGACCGGATCGGCTACGTGCGGCAGATCGCCGAGTCCGGGCAGATCAGGACCCCGGCCGGGCAGACCGTGGACGCGCCCGCCGTCCTGCGCGAAGAGGCCGAGCGGCATCTGTCGCTGATCGACGAGCTGGAGGACGGCGAGGACACCGGCGAGTGGGCCACCGAGGCCTACGACACCATGAAGTCCCTCGTCGCCGAGACGGTCGAGGCCGACCCCGAGCTGCGCGTCCAGGAGCAGCGGACGAAGTTCTACAGCAGTCTGCAGAAGGCGACCCGGGCGTTCGAGGAGCTGACCTTCGACGACGCCCAGGACTTCTACGAGGACGACATGGTCCAGCGCCTGGAGGAACTCCAGCAGGCCATCGGCACCTGCCTGTCCACGCTGCGCGGAGCCCGCGGGAGCCGGCCCTAGGCGGTCCTCAGCCCGGGCTGAGTAGCGGTACTCATGCCCGGGCCCGGCGGCCGCCGCCACGATGGGGCTCCTTCCTCTCCTACGGCAAGGAGCCCCGCCATGACCGCAGTGCACCCCGCCCCGCGTACCGTGCCGCGCCGCGTGCCGCCCGCCCTGTTCGCGGGTGTGGTGGCCGTGGGCCTCGCCGTGTCGGCGTGGGACGTGCAGGACCGCACGACCTGGTTCCTGGAAACGGTCTGGGCGCTGGTCGGGCTGCCCCTGGTGGTACTGGTCTGGCGGCGCTTCCCGCTGACCGGGCTGCTGTGCGGGCTGCTGGCCGTGCACGCGCTGGTCCTCGCGGTCGGCGGCCACTACACGTACGCGCAGGTCCCGGCGGGCGACTGGGTGCGGGACACCTTCGGCCTGTCCCGCAACCCCTACGACCGGTTCGGCCACCTGATGCAGGGCTTCGTCCCGGCCGTCCTGGTACGCGAGCTGCTCAGCCGGACCTCGCCGCTGCGCGGCAGCCGCTGGCTCGCCCCGCTCACCGTGTGCGCCTGCCTCGCCTTCAGCGCCTGCTTCGAACTGCTGGAGTGGGCTGCCGCCGAGATCGGCGGGCACGGCGCGGACGCCTTCCTCGCCACCCAGGGCGATGTGTGGGACACGCAGTGGGACATGTTCTGCGCCCTGATCGGCGCCGTGCTGTCGCTGCTGCTGCTCAGCAGGGTGCACGACCGTCAGCTGGCCGCACTGGAAGCCCGTACCGCCGGCTAGTCGTCCGACCCGGCGTGCCGGCGGCGCGCCCACAGCGGGAGCCCGTACCAGCACACCAGGTACCAGACGACGACGGCCGCGACCAGCCAGGGCACATAGGCGTCGTGCGTGGCCACCCGGAGGATCAGCAGCAGGGACGAGGCCATGGTGGCCAGCAGCAGGACCAAGCCGACGAACGTCATCCGGGCGGCCAGCCGCACCGCCCGCGGCTTGACCCGGCGGCCGGCGACCAGGCGGTGCAGGGAGACCGGCCCGATGAGGGCACCGGTCGCGCAGGCGCCCAGGACGACGGTCACGATGTAGATGACCTGGTCGGCGTCGGGCAGACGGGCGTACTTCGGCTGGAAGACGACGGTCAGCAGGAAGCCGAACAGGATCTGCACGCCCGTCTGGGCCACCCGGACCTCCTGGATCAGCTCGCCCCACATCCGGTCGGCCCGCTCCTCCTCGCTCTCGTCACGCCCCGTGTGCTGTGGCTCCTGCCTCATGCCGTGCGGGTAACCGTCCGGACGTCAGCGCAAACGGCCGGGCCCGCACGGTACTACCAGCGCTGCTCCACCTGGTCCTTGATCCGGCGCTCGTACAGGTCGCGGATCGCGGTGAACGTCTCCCCGGGCAGCGGCGGCAGCTTGGCGGCGGCCGCGTTGGCCCGGGCCTGCCCGGGGTGGCGGGCACCGGGGATGACCGTGGTCACGCCGGGCTGCTCGGCGATCCAGCGCAGGGCCAGCTGGGCCGGGGTGTACCCCTCGGGGGCGAGCGCGGCGAACTCGGCGGCGGCCTCGACGCCGGTCGCGTAGTCGACGCCGGAGAAGGTCTCGCCCTGGTCGAAGGCCTCGCCGTGCCGGTTGTAGGTGCGGTGGTCGTCGGCCGCGAAGACCGTGTCCTTGGTGTACTTGCCGGACAGCAGGCCGGAGGCGAGCGGCACGCGCGCGATGATGCCGACGCCCGCCTCCCGTGCCGCCGGGAGCACCTCGTACAGAGGCTTCATGCGGAACGGGTTGAGGATGATCTGCACGCTCGCCACGTTCGGCCGGGCGATCGCGGTCAGCGCCTCGGCGCAGGTCTCCACGCTCACGCCGTACGCGGCGATCCGCTCCTCGTCCACCAGGGTGTCGAGGGCGTCGAACACCTCGTCCGAGGAGTAGACGGGGGTGGGCGGGCAGTGCAGCTGCACCAGGTCGAGGCGGTCGACGCCGAGGTTGCGGCGGGACCGGTCGTTCCAGGCGCGGAAGTTGTCCAGGACGTAGTTCTCGGGGAGCTGCTCGACCCGGCGGCCCATCTTGGTGGCCACCAGCACGTGCAGATCGGGCCGGCCGCCCAGGAAGGCGGCGATGGCCGACTCGCTGCGTCCGTCGCCGTACACGTCGGCCGTGTCGAAGAAGGTGACCCCCGCCTCGGCCGCCGCCTCCAGGACGGACCGGGCCTCCTTGTCGTCCACGTCGCCCCAGTCGGCCCCCAGCTGCCATGTGCCGACTCCGACGACGGATGCCCGCTGCCCCGACCTGCCGATTACACGTTCGTCCATGGCGTCAGTCTGTCATCCGGTCGCGCCTCCTGCGGAACAGCTCGCTCCGGCGGGAACCTGTGGAAGTTTCACCCACACGGGTGATGGGAGACTCGACGGAAGGCCGCTTGCCGTAAAGCGGCGCTTAGCGTGTGTCCGTGATCGATCGTCCAGTGAGCAACTTTCCCTCCGAGAGCGGTGGTTCGGCGCCCGTCAGCCGCCGCGGCTTCCTGCGCACCGCCGCCGCGCTGGCCGCCGTACCCGTGCTGGTGGCGGCCGATCCGGCCCGCGCCGCGGCCGAACTCCCGGGGTTTCCGGCCGAGGTGGCGCTCTACCGCTCGGCGTACCGCAACTGGGTGGGTGAGATCACCGCTGACGGGCTGTGGGCCTGCGCGCCGACCGGCCCGGAGCAGGTGCTCTCCGTCGTCAACTGGGCGTGGCGCAGCGGGTGGCGGGTGCGCGCGCGGGGCTCCTCGCACGGCTGGTCACCGCTGACGATCACCGAGGGCACGACGGCGGACACCCCCGTCCTGCTGGTCGACACCGCGTCTCATCTGACCGGTCTGGCGCTGGAGTCCGCGTCGGCGGTGCGCGCCGGCGCGGGTGTGACCCTAGAAGCCCTGCTCACCTACCTGGAGGAGCACGGGCTCGGCGTCACCGCCGCGCCCGCGCCCGGCGACCTGACGCTCGGCGGCGCCCTGGCGATCGACGCGCACGGCACGGCCGTGCCGGCCGAGGGCGAACGCCCGCCGGCCGGCACCACGTACGGCTCGCTGAGCAACCGGGTGCTGGAGCTGACCGCGGTGGTGTGGGACGAGGGCACGGGGGCCTATGTGCTGCGGACGTTCCACCGTGCGGAGGCGGACTGTGCCGCGCTGCTGACCCATCTCGGGCGGTCCTTCGTCACGGAGGTGGTGCTGCGGGTCGGCCCGAACAGCAACCTGCGCTGTGTCAGCCGTACCGACATCCCGGCCTCCGAACTGTTCGCGGCCCCCGGCTCCCGCGGGCGCACCCTGGAGACCTTCCTGCGGCGCTCGGGCCGGGTCGAGACGATCTGGTTCGCCTTCACCGAGTTCCCGTGGCTGAAGGAGTGGAGCGTCACGCCGGTCAAGCCGCTCACCTCACGGCACGTCATCTCGCCGTACAACTACCCGTTCTCCGACAGCGCGCCGACCCTCGTGGCCGACCTGGTGGGGCGGATCTTCGCGGAAGCGGCCTGGTATCTGGCGCCGGTGCTCGGCCACGCACAGCTCGACGTGGCCAACCTGGGGCTGGCGGCCACGCTGTCCGCCGATCTGTGGGGGCCGTCGAAGAACACCCTGCTGTACCTCCGGCCCACCACACTGCGGGTGACCGCGAACGGGTACGCGGTCCTCACCACGCGGGCCGGGGTGCAGCGGGTGGTGCACGAGTTCACCAGCCGCTACCGGGAACGGCTCGAGGCGTACGCGGCGCTGGGCCGCTTCCCGGTGAACGGCTCGGTGGAGATCCGGGTGACCGGTCTGGACGACCCCGCCGACTCGGGCGTCGAGGGCGCCCGCACCCCGCTGCTGTCCGCGCTGCGGCCGAGCGGGGCCCGCCCCGAGTGGGACACCGCGGTGTGGCTGGACGTGCTGACCCTGCCGGGGACGCCGTACGCGGAGGCGTTCCTGCGCGAGCTGGAGCGGTTCCTGCTGGACACGTTCGACGGCGGGTACGCCCGCGCGCGCGTGGAGTGGTCCAAGGGCTGGGCCTACACCGAGGACGCCGTCTGGAGCGACGCGGAGGTGCTGGGCACGGCCGTGCCCGGTTCGTTCGACCCGGGGGTGTGGGAGCAGGCGGTCGGGATCCTCGACCGCCTGGACCCGCACCGGGTGTTCTCGAACGGCTTCCTCGACCGTCTCCTGCGCTGACTACGCCCGGAAGTAGTGGCCCTCGTCGAGGTCGGCGAGGAGGCCGGGCCCCTGCGGCTCCCAGCCGAGGAGCCTGCGGGTCAGCGCGCTCGACGACGGACAGTCGACGGCGGCGAACCGGCCGAGCCAGCCGAAGTGGTCCTCGGCCTGTTCGGCGGGCACGCCGACGACGGGCACGTGCAGATGCCGGCCGATGACCGCGGCGATGTCCCGGAAGGGCACCCCTTCCTCGTCGGTCGCGTGCAGCCGGGTGCCGGCCGGCGCGGACTCCAGGGCCAGCCGGTACAGGCGGGCCGCGTCCGAACGGTGCACGCCCGTCCAGCGGTTGGCGCCGTCGCCGACATAGGCCGACACACCCTTCGCCCGGGCGATCTCGATCAGGCGCGGCACGAAGGCGTGGTCGCCCCGGCCGTGCACGGAGGGGGCGAGCCGGACCAGGCAGGCCCGCACCCCGCGCTCGGCCAGCGCGAGCGTCGCCTCCTCGGACGCGGCCCGGTGGCTGCCCGGGGCGGGCCCGTCCTCCTCGGTGACCACACCGTCCGCCCGGGCGATCCCGGTACCGGAGGTGACCAGGAAGGGCTTGCCGGAGCCGGCCAGGGCGGCGCCGATCGCCTCGATGGCGCGCAGGTCGGTGGCGCCCGCGGCGTAGATGTCGGTGAAGTCGTGGATGAAGGC
This sequence comes from Streptomyces diastatochromogenes, assembly GCF_002242805.1. GTDB lineage: Bacteria > Actinomycetota > Actinomycetes > Streptomycetales > Streptomycetaceae > Streptomyces > Streptomyces diastatochromogenes. Next base: position 54,629 of record NZ_MCGQ01000048.1, read on the forward strand.
CAGGTGGATCACGCCGTCGGCCGCGGCCGCGGCGCGGGCCAGGCCCTCGGGGTCGTCCAGACTGCCGCGGTACGCCTCGGCCCCGGCCGACTTCAGCGAGGCCTCCGCCTCGTCCGAGCGGGCGAGGCCGACGACCTCGTGTCCGGCGGCGACGAGTTCGGGAACGACGGCGGATCCGACGAACCCCGTGGCGCCGGTGACGAAAACACGCATGGTTGATCTAGCTCCTCGGATGCTGGGTGGGAATGACTTCATCGTTGGTCCGGGGCCGGGTCCAGGTCCAAAGCCTGTTTCGCATGAAGCAATGCAGATCAGGCATCATCACAGCTCACCACGGCTACGAGCGTCCACTCAGACCTCATGCGGTAGTACGCTTGAGGCATGACCGACTCGGCCGCCCCCGTGGACCTCGACCTTCGGCTGGTGCGGTACTTCACGGTCGTGGCCGAGCACCGGCACTTCGGCCGCGCCGCGACCGCCCTGCACATCGCCCAGCCGTCCCTGAGCCGTCAGGTGCGGCGTCTGGAGCAGCAGTTGGGTGCCCGGCTGTTCGACCGCACCCCGCAGGGCACCCGGCTCACCGAGGCCGGAGAGGCCTTTCTGCCGCGCGCCAAGGCGCTGTTGCGCGCCGCGGCCCAGGCCGCCGCCGTCGCCCGGGCCGCCGCCGAACCCAGCCGGATCACCGTCGGCTACACCACCGGCGTCTTCGTCACCCCGGCCGTGCGCGAGCTGCGGCGCGGGTTCCCGGACGCCGACGTGCGGACCGCGCATCTGCGCTGGAACGAGGCGCGGGACGCGCTGCTCGACCACCGCGTGGACGCGCTCGTGGCCCGGCTGCCGTTCGTCACCGAGGGCCTGCGGGTGACGGTCCTCTACGACGAACCACGCGTCCTGGTCGTCCCGCTCGACCACCGGCTGGCGGGCAAGGAGTCGGTCACCGTGGACGACATCGCCGACGAACCGCTCCCCCGGGTCCCGGACCGGCTCTGGGACGCGTTCTGGCGTATCGACCCCCGGCCCGACGGCAGTCCGGCCCCGGACGGCCCGTACATCGACGACATCGAGGACAAGTTCGAACTCGTCGCCTCCGGGCAGGCGGTGGCGATCGCGGCGGGCGTCCCCGGCATCCACATCCGCCCGGGCCTCGCCTCGATCCCGCTGCACGGCGTCGAGCCGAGCCATGTCGCGCTGGCGACCCGCGCGGGCGACAACGGCCGCCTGCTCGCGGCCTTCCGCAGGTGCGCGGAGGCGCTGCTGACCGCGCCCCAGGCGGTCGAGTGACTCAGGTGCCGGGTGTCAGCTGTGCCTGTACGACGGGCCCGTAGCGGTCGGCGATGACGTCGAGGTCGGTCTCGCGCAGGTGCGGGCCGCGCGCGACGCCGTACATCACGCCGAGCCCGAGGAGGCCGGCGACGGCGAGTTCGGCGCGCAGGCCGGCGTCGGGGCCGGGGAGCCGGGCGGCGAGGCGTTCGGTCACCTGGGCGCGGAAGTTGGCGCGCAGGATCTCGCCGTGGTCACCGTGCAGGGGCGCGAAGGCGATGCGCAGCAGCGGATCGGTGCCGCGCTCGCGCTGGCTGGCCAGCACATGGCGGACCATGTGCCGGCCCAGGTCCGCCAGGGGCGCGTCGAGCAGGTCGTCCGCGTCGGTGTCGAACGACATCACCCGGGCGAAGAGCGCGTCCTTGTTCCCGAAGTACTTCAGGATCAACGGCGCGCTGACACCGGCCCGTTCGGCGACGGCCTTCAACGTGATGTCGGCGTGCGCGTGCCGTGCCAGCAGATAGCGGGCGGCCTTGAGAATGACCGCCTTGGTGGCCTCGGCGTCGCGCCGCGCGGGGCCCTCGGGGGCGGGCACCCGGGGACCGGATGGAGTGCTCACAGCACTCATGCTCCCTCCAACGCCTCGTCGCGGACGCCCCGGGTAGCACCTTCGGCGCGCCGGGTGTCGCCGGAGGGGCCCTCGGCCGGAATGCGCAAGGCCACAGCACAGGCAGCCATCGCGAACGCCACCGAGCAGCGGGCCGCCTCGAAGATCACCGACTCGGCATCACAGCCTGCGGGCACGGCCGCCCGGGAAACGGACGGACTGCTCACAGCACTCATGCTCCCTCCAACGCCTCGTCGCGCGAGCCCCGGGTGGCAGCTTCGGCGGGACGGGTGTCGCCGGAGGGGTCGTCGGTCGGGATGGAGAGGGCTGCGGCGCAGGCGGCCAGGGCGATGGTGCCGGCCATCGTGAACGCCAGCAGGTAGCCGTTCAGGGTGGGCAGGGGGACGCCGGCGACGGGGCTGGTGTGGTGGACGAGGACTGCGGTGACGGCGGCGCTGGAGGTGGCCTGGCCGATCGTGCGCATGAGGACGTTGACGCCGTTGGCGGAGGCGGTCTGGGCGGCGGGGACGGCTCGCAGGATGAGGGTCGGGAGCGCGGAGTAGGCGAGGGTGGTGCCGGTGGCCACGATCGTCGCGCCCAGGATGATCATCCACAGGTCGCGGCTGTCGGCGATGCGGACGGCGTAACCGCAGGCGATGACGGCGGCGCCGAGGGCGAGGGTGACGCGCGGGCCGCGTGCGGCGGAGATGCGGGCGGAGAGCGGCGAGAAGAGCAGCATGGTGACGCCGCCGGGGAGCAGGCACAGGCCTGTGGCGACGATGGAGAGGCCGAGGCCGTAGCCGGTGGCCTTCGGCGCCTGCACCAGCTGGGCGGTCACGAGCGAGTTGGCGTAGAAGGCGAACCCGGTGAGCAGGGCCGCCACATGGGACAGGCCGACCCGGGGCCGGGTGACCAGGCGCAGGTCGACCAGCGGCCGCTCGGCGCGCAGTTGCTGCCACCACCACAGGGCGAGGACGGCGACGGCCGCCAGGAACAGCCCGAGGACCCGGGGGCTGCCCCAGCCCCACTGGCCGCCCTGGGAGACGCCCAGCAGCAGGCACACCAGGCCGGCGGCCAGGCCCAGCGCGCCGAGGACGTCGAAGCGGCCGGGCTCGCGTACCGGCGACTCCCTGACCGCCCACCAGGTGGCCGCCACACCGAGCGCGCCCAGCGCGCTGGTCAGCCAGAACATGGTGTGCCAGTCGGCGTACTGGACGACCAGCGCGGCGAGCGGCAGGCCGAGGGCGGCGCCGATGCCGACCGTGGAACTCATCAGTGCCACCGCCGAGCCCCTGCGCTCCGGCGGGAGTTCGTCGCGCAGGATGCTGATCGACAGCGGGACGACGGAGGCGGCGGCGCCCTGGAGCGCGCGGGCCGCGATGAGCACGCCGATGTCGGAGGACAGGGCGCACATCACCGAGCCGACGGTCATCAGGGCGAGCGCGGCGGTGAGCACCCGGCGCTTGCCGTACATGTCGCCGGCCCGGCCCAGCACGGGGGTGAGGACCGCCCCGGAGAGCAGGGTCGCGGTGACCATCCAGGAGACGGCGGCCGCCGAGGCATGGGTCAGCCGTGGCAGGTCGGGCAAGAGCGGTACGACCACGGTCTGCATGACGGCCATGAGGATGCCGCCCGACGCGAGCACCGGGATGGTGAGGCGGTCCCGCAACCGGGGCGCCGCGGTGGATGTGCCGGGCGGCTGAGGTATCGGGGCGGGATGGTCCATGGGCGCTCCTGTGAACGTCTCGGACTGATCGGTGAATAAGAATTCACCTTATCGAGTGAATGGCGATTCACCCAAGAATTTCACCCCGCACTCCGTCCGCCCGTCAGGCGAGGTTCTTCTCCAGGGCGTCCAGGTAGGTGCGCATGAAGTGGTCGCGGACACCGTCGGAGGCGGGCGCGAAGGGGTCGCCGGTCAGCCCCTTCACCCGGTCGCCGAAGGCGGACAGCGTCGGCATCACCTCGTGCACCTTGCCGTGCGAGTCGATGTAGCGCAGCGCCCTGACGTGGGTGAAGGCGGGCTCCGGCGGGAGCTGGGGCACGATGTCGTTGTTGTTGACGAACCGGTACATGCGACCGCCGAAGCCCTTGTTGAACGCCTCGGCCAGCAGCCGGTCGCAGGTGCGGGGCTGGCCGTAGGTGTAGACGCCGTCCGCGGTGAGGTGGGGCTCCTCCAGAAAGAGGCGCGCGCCGGCCAGCATGGCGAGGGCGCCGCCCAGGCTGTGCCCGGTGAAGTAGACGGTCTGGCCGTCGGTGCGCAGCTCCGTGAGGGCGTGGTGGACGTCCGGGTAGACCGAGGCCAGGGCCTCGGCGAACCCGTGGTGGACGAAGCCGTTGCCGCCGGGGCCGGGCCAGGGCGGGGTGGTGGCGTCGGAGAGCCAGTCCTTCATCTGGGCGGGCTCGGTGCCGCGGAACGCCGTGACGATCGTCCGGTCGCCGGCCATCGTGTACGCCTGGGTGTCCTGCAGCGGGAAGGGCGGGGTGAACCGTGTGTGGTGATGCCTGACCTGGTCGAATCCCCACTGGGCGGCCTGGTGCTCGACGGCGGACTCGTCCTTGTAGGCGAGATCGGCCGCGCGCGCCAGCCAGTACGCGCGCTCCAGGCTGTAGCCGGTCGAGGCGTGGTCGAACGAGACGGGTACGGCCATGACGAAGACTCCTTCGGTGGGGGGAAAGCCGCGGTGAAAGATGGGGGAAGCCGCGGCGGAAGGTGGGGGGGGAGCCGCGGTGGAGGGTGGAGAGAGCGGAGCGCGCTAGCTCCGGTGCGCCGTCGAGCGGGCGTGCAGGGCGCGGGCCGCCCTGGGCCCGAGCCAGCGCTTGAGCCTGCGCAGCACCTCCAGTTGGCCTGCCGCCTTGTCGATGCCGTAGTAGAGCTGCGGCGGCACGTACGGCAGCAGCGGCGAGTGGCGCTGGCCGAGCAGGGCGAACATGCGGTGCGGGGGCAGGTGGATGTAGCGGGGCAGGTTCTCGTACCACTGGGCGCTGTAGCGGGCGGCGCTCTGCGCGGAGAGCAGCTCGGAGCTGCGCTGCCGTTCGTAGGCGGCGAGTGCCGCGGGCAGGGTGGCGTGCTCGCGGAGGGCGGTGGCGAGGCACATGGCGTCCTCGAGGGCGAGGGTGGTGCCGGCGCCGATGGAGTAGTGGGTGGTGTGGGCGGCGTCGCCGAGCAGGACGAGGTTGTCGCGGTGCCAGGTGCGGTTGGTGAGGGTGCGGAAGGCCGGCCAGGGGGCACCGCGGCCGCCGATGAGCGGGTGGCCGTCGAGGATCGAGGCGAAGAGCTTCTCCAGCAGCGCGAGCCCCTCGCCCTCGTCCGCCCGGTCCAGGCCGAGGCCGGTGAGGGTCTCCGGGGAGCACTCCATGACGCAGGTGCTGCCCTCGCCGCTGTAGGCGTAGCCGTAGCACCAGATCCAGCCGTGCCCGGTCTCCACGAAGGCGAAGGTGAAGGCGTCGAAGACCTTGGTGGTGCCGAGCCAGAGGTAGCGGTTGCGGCCCTCTTCGAGCTGCGTGCCGAAGTGGCCGGCGTGGTGGGTGCGCAGGGCGCTGTGGACGCCGTCGGCCGCCACGACCAGGTCGGCTCCGGGCAGGTCGGCGGCCGTGACCTCGCTCTCGAACTCCAGCCGTACGCCGAGGGAGCGGGCGCGCTCGGCGAGGATCTCCAGGAGGCGGTGGCGGCCGATGCCGTGCCCCTCGTCGCCGGGCTGCCGGGTCACCTGGTCGCGGACGTGGGCCACGCCCTGGTTCCAGCGGACCGAACTCTCCTCGATCGCGCGCGCGGACTCGGGGTCGTGGCCGTGGAGCCGGTCGAGCAGTCCGCGCCAGTACGTCACGCCCCAGCCGTAGGTCGAGCCCTCCGGGTCGCGTTCGTGGACGGTGATGTCATGGGCGGGGTTCTGCCGCTTGAGCAGGATGGCGAGGTACAGGCCCGCGGGCCCGCCTCCGACACAGACGACCTTCACGCACACACCCCTGACGACTACCCATCGTGCCCGAACGGCACCGCAGGGTAGCAGGGCCGAAGGGATGCGGCCGGACTTCCGGATCGCGTCAGTCTGGCGCGGTGACCCGCGCCACTCGGGCGGAGCACGGACGAGAAAGATCACCGGAATCCCGGACGCCCCGGCAAGGAATTCCCCGTTCCGCAGCAGAGAGACCCCTCACCACAGCAAGATCATCTTGCTTCAACCTTCTACGACATGTGGCTAATTGTCCGGATCACAGCCAACCGGTTCCGGGCGATTTCTTCCCCTCCGGGACGGCCCGGTAGGCATGCGGAGTCACCACTCGAACTCCCCCACAGGAGGACACGCATGCCCGAGATAACCCGGCGCCGCGCGCTCACCGCGGCGGCCGCGCTGGCCGCCACGGCCTCGGCCGCCTCGCTCGTCGCACCCGGCGCCTCGGCCGCCGATCACCAGCACGGCGCACCGGCATCCTTCGACGAGGTCTACAAGGGCCGCCGGATACAGGGCCGTCCGTCGAGCATGGGCGGTCACCACCACGAACACGGCGGCGGCTACTCGGTGTTCGTCGACGGGGTGGAGCTGCACGTGATGCGGAACGCCGACGGCAGCTGGATCAGCGTCGTCAGCCACTACGACCCGGTGCCCACGCCGCGCGCCGCCGCCCGTGCCGCGGTGGACGAGCTGCAGGGCGCCCCGCTGCTGCCGTTCCCCGCCAACTGACCGCCCCCGCAAGGACATCCGGAGCACCACGCACATGACCGTACGCAAGAACCAGGCCGCCCTGACCGCCGACGAGAAGCGCCGGTTCGTCAATGCCGTCCTCGAACTCAAGCGCAACGGGCGCTACGACGAGTTCGTCCGCACGCACAACGGCTTCATCATGTCCGACGCCGACAGCGGCGAGCGGACCGGCCACCGCTCCCCGTCCTTCCTGCCCTGGCACCGCAGATTCCTGCTCGACTTCGAGCAGGCGCTGCAGGCGGTCGACTCCTCGGTCGCCCTGCCGTACTGGGACTGGAGCACCGACCGCACGGTGCGCGCCTCGCTGTGGGCGCCGGACTTCCTCGGCGGCACCGGGCGCAGCAGCGACGGCCGGGTGATGGACGGCCCGTTCGCCGCGACCGGCGGCAACTGGCCGATCAGCGTGCGCGTGGACGGCCGTACGTTCCTGCGCCGCTCGCTCGGCACGGCCGTGCGCGAGCTGCCGACGCGCGCGGAGGTGGACTCCGTGCTGGCCCTGTCGACGTACGACATGGCGCCCTACAACAGCTCCTCCGACGGCTTCCGCAACAACCTGGAGGGCTGGCGCGGGGTCAATCTGCACAACCGGGTCCATGTGTGGGTCGGCGGGCAGATGGCCACCGGGGTCTCCCCCAACGACCCGGTGTTCTGGCTGCACCACGCCTACATCGACAAGCTGTGGGCCGACTGGCAGCGCCGGCACCCGGACGCCGGTTATGTGCCGACCGGCGGGACGCCCGACGTCATCGACCTGGACGACACGATGAAGCCGTGGAACGACGTGCGCCCGTCGGACCTGCTGGACCACACGAAGTTCTACACCTTCGACAGCTGATCAGGCCTCGGCGGTACGGCACTCCGGGTGGCCCCAGCCCTGCGCGTTCTTGGCGATGGACTCGCCGGCCGCGTAGCCGCGGCCGCACAGGCAGCGGCCGGGGAACTTCGCCTTGATGGTGCGCGAGGACGCTCCGCCGCCGGTCCGGCGGGGCGCCTTGCTGCGCGGGGCGGCCGCCTTGGGCGTGTCGGGCGACTGCGGCGGCTCCGGGGAGCCGAGGGCGCTGCCGGCCTCTTCCTGGACCGAGGCGGCCTGGCTGGCGGCGCGGTCGGCGAAGTCGTTCAACGGGTCGCCGTCGACCTGGTGGGCGGGGACGTAGCGGAACTCGACGGAGCGGCCGTCGAGCAGCTCGTCGATGCGGACCACCAGGTCCTGGTTGGCGACCGGCTTGCCGGCGGCCGTCTTCCAGCCGTTGCGCTTCCAGCCGGGCAGCCAGGTGGTGACCGCCTTCATCGCGTACTGGGAGTCCATGCGGATCTCCAGCGGCACGTCCGGGTCGACGGCCGCCAGCAGGCGCTCCAGGGCGGTCAGTTCGGCGACGTTGTTGGTGGCCCGGCCGAGCGGGCCCGCCTCCCAGCGGGCGGGGGTCCGCTCGTCGTCCGAGACCACCCATGCCCATCCGGCCGGCCCGGGGTTTCCCTTCGAAGCCCCGTCGCACGCGGCCACCACACGTTCACGCATGCGGTCGATCATGCCATGGCCGCGCCGGCCACCGTGCCGGGCCCGGTCAGACGTCCTGGAAGCTGGGCCTGTCGCCCTCGGTGGTCGTGGTGTCGATCACGGAGAAGTTCGCGCCCTGCGGATCGCTGAGCGCCGCGAACCGGCCGAAGGGGCTGCCCATGGGCCCGAAGCGCAGAACGCCGCCGAGCTTGGTGGCCCGGGCCACGGCCGCGTCGCAGTCGTCGACGCCGAAGTACACGTTGATGTACGACGGGATCTCGGGCGGGAACTCGTCGGTCATCCGCATCCGGCCCAGGACCGTGTCGTCACCGAGGTTGAAGACACGGAAGTCGACCCCGTCGTCCTCGAGCTGCTTCGCCGCGTAGGGGAAGACGGACGTGAGGAACGTGTCCGTTTTGTCGGGGTCGCGGGTGAAGACCTCGGCCCAGTTGTAGGCACCGGGCACCGACGTCGCCTCGAAACCCTCGTGGACGCCCGCCTGCCACACGCCGAACACGGCACCGCTGGGCTCAAGAGCCAGGCACATCGTGCCGAAGTCGCCGACCTGCATCGGCTCCATCAGCACCTCGCCGCCGCTCTCCCGGATCCTGGCCGCGGTGGCGACGGCGTCCGGCGAGGCGAAGTACAGGCACCACTGCGACTGCCCCTCCTGGCCGGGCATGGGCGGTACGACGGCGGCCACCGCCTTGCCGTTCGCGTAGGCCTGTGTGTAGTGGCCGTACTCCGACGAGGCCTCGCCGAAGGTCCAGCCGAGGACCTCGCCGTAGAAGCTCTTGGCGCCCTCGAGGTCGCTGAACATCGCATCGGCCCAACAGGGCGTTCCTTCAGGTTGCACGGCCATGGTCGCGGGCCCTCTCCGGTGAGCGGATTGTCCGAATCCTCACGCTAGCCATCCCTCCTTCGGCCCGCGCGCCGAACGGAGGCAACCGTCCGACACTGGACGAAAGGGACGGCAGCCTTCGGCGGGACGGGGCGCGGGATGTCGGAGTCGACGGTGACGGCAGGGACGACACGGGCGTGGTCGGTGACCCGGCCCGGGCCGGTGGAGGAGGATCCCCTCCGGTTCGTCGAGCGGCCGGTGCCCGTGCCCGGGGACGACGAGCTGCTGGTCCATGTGCGCGTCTGCGGAGTGTGCCGCACCGACCTGCACGTGACCGAGGGGGACCTGCCGGTGCACCGGCCCGGGGTGACCCCCGGGCACGAGGTGGTGGGCGTGGTCGCCGGGTTCGGGGCGGGCGTCGAGGGTTTCGCGGTGGGCGACCGGGTGGGCGTGGCCTGGCTGCGGCACACCGACGGCGGGTGCGCGTACTGCCTGCGGGGCGCCGAGAACCTGTGCCCACGGTCCGAGTACACCGGCTGGGACGCCGACGGCGGTTACGCGGAGTACACGACCGTGCCGGCCGGCTTCGCCTACCGGTTGCCGGGCGCGCTGGACGACGTGGCACTGGCGCCGCTGCTGTGCGCCGGGATCATCGGCTACCGCGCGCTGCGCCGCGCCTCGCTGCCGCCGGGCGGCCGGCTCGGGCTGTACGGGTTCGGGGGCAGCGCCCACCTGTGCGCGCAGGTGGCCCTCGCCGAGGGTGCCACGGTGCACGTCCTGACCCGCGGCACGGACGCCCGGCGGCTGGCCCTCGACCTGGGCGCCGCCTCGGCACGGGACGCGTACGACCTGCCGCCGGAGCCCCTGGACAGCGCGATCCTCTTCGCCCCGGTCGGCGACCTGGTCCCGGTCGCGCTGCGGGCGCTCGACCGTGGCGGGGTCCTGTCCGTGGCGGGCATCCACCTGAGCGACGTACCGCCGCTGCGCTACGAGACCGACCTGTTCTACGAGAAGGAACTGCGCAGCGTCACCTCCAACACGCGCGCGGACGGCCGCGAGTTCCTGGAGAAGGCCGCGCTGCACGGGGTCCGGGCGAAGACGCACACGTATCCGCTGTCGCGCGCCCCACAGGCCCTGAAGGACCTCAAGGCCGGCCGCTTCGACGGCGCGGCGGTGCTGGTGAACGACCTCTCCTGAGCGCAAACGTACGGCTGTCACCGCGTGCGGGGGCAGGGACCCGGCGCACGATCACGCACACCACCCCGCAACGCCCTCAACGGCGGGTTTACACCACTCCATGATCAAAAGCGCCCCCTTCGCGCTATACCCGAAGATCACGCGTCCTGTTTGGCTGGTCGGAGCGCACCAGCACCCCGCGCACCACCGACCGATCCGAATCACCCCTGTTCGCCTCTCCGCAGGAGGGAATGTGTCCACTCCGGACATCGCCACCGGTTCCGCAGTCGAGGAACCCGATCCCGGACCCCTGACCGACGGGCAGCTCACCAGCCTGAGCACGCGGGCGGCCCGTAACCTCGCCACCACGACCAAGTCCGAACCGCAGATGCAGGCCATCACCTCGCGATGGCTGCTGAAGACCCTGCCGTGGGTGGACGTCAAGGGAGGCACGTACCGGGTCAACCGCCGTCTGCAGCTGCGTACCGGTCGCGGGCGCGTGCACTTCGAGCAGAACGGCGCCGACGACATCCGGGTCATCCCCGAGACGCTGACCGAGCTGCCGATCCTGCGCGGCTACCCCGACCTGGACGTGCTGCGAGAGATGGCCACCCGCTTCCAGCCCCGGGAGGTGCGCCCGGGCCAGGTGCTGTTCGAGGCGGGGCAGCCGGTCACGGAGGCGTACCTGGTCGTGCACGGCCGGTTCACCCGGTTCGCGGCCGGCAAGTACGGCGGGGAGGAGATCGTCGGGGTCGTCACCGACGGCGACCAGATGGGCGACGAGGCGGTCGGCCAGTCCGACCCGCTCTGGCTCACCTCGGTGCGGGCGGAGACGGCGGGCGTGGTGCTGGCGCTGCCCTGGGGCGTCGTCCAGGAGTTCACCGAGCGGGTGCCGTCCCTCGCCGCCCATCTCCAGGCGTATGTCGAGCAGCAGCGCAAGCCGATGAACCGCAAGGGCGAGGCGGAGGTCCCGGTGCAGGCCGGCCACGTCGGCGAGCAGACGCTCCCCGGCGGCTTCGTGGACTACGAACTCGCGCCCCGCGAATACGAGTTGTCCCTCACCCAGACCGTGCTGCGGGTGCACACCAGGGTCGCCGATCTCTACAACAACCCGATGGACCAGACCCAGCAGCAGTTGCGGCTCACGGTGGAGGAGATCCGTGAGCGCCAGGAGTGGGAGCTGGTCAACAACCGGGAGTTCGGGCTGCTGCACAACATCGACTACGGCCAGCGGATCAGCTCCTTCACCGGGCCGCCGACGCCCGACGACATGGACGAGCTGCTCTCCATGCGCCGCAAGACCAAGGTGTTCCTGGCACATCCGAAGGCGATCGCGGCCTTCTTCCGGCAGTGCAACCGGCGCGGTCTGGTGCCCGGCAGCGCGAACATCGACGGGCACGAGATCCCGGCCTGGCGCGGTGTCCCGATCTATCCGTGCAGCAAGATCCCGATCAGCGCCGACCACACCAGCAGCATCATCGCGCTGCGCACCGGCGAGGCCGACCAGGGCGTCATCGGCCTCTACCAGACCGGTATCCCGGAGGAGTTCCAGCCGGGCCTGAACGTCCGCTTCATGGGCATCGACACCGCCGCGATCATCAACTACCTGGTCACCGCCTACTACTCGCTGGCCATCCTGGTCCCCGACGCCGCGGGGATCCTGGAGAACGTCCAGCTCGGCCGGACCGCCGACTGACGGCCTGGAGCACGCCATGAGCACACCCACCCACTCCTACGCGCTGCCCGGGCCGCCGAACATCGCCCAGAGCATGCGCAGGCCGCGGCGCACCGGGGTGATCCCCGGACTGCACCACCAACCCGCCGCTCCCGCAGACCCGGAGAAGGCCGCGGAGATCGACCGCCGGCTGGAGACCTGGGCCCGCGAGCTGGATCTGTTTCCCGAGGCCTGGACCGGGGACTTCTCGGACTTCCAGTTCGGCCGGGCCGTCGTACTCCAGCATCCGGGCGGCCTCGACCTGGACCGCCTCACCGCCGCCGGCAAGCTGCTGCTCGCGGAGAACATCGTCGACTCCTGCTACTGCGAGGAGGACGAGGGCCGGGGCGGATCGCGGCGCGGTCTGGGCGGCCCGCTGATCATCGCCCAGTCGGCGCTCGATCCCTTCCACGGCACCCCGGAGCTGGAGGAGGAGTGGCGCGAGGGCATCGGGGCCGACGGTCCGCTGCGTTCGTACCATTACGCCCTCGCGGACTACGCGTCCTTCGCCACGCCCAGCCAGACCGGACGGTTCGTGCACGACATGGCCCGGCTGCACATGGGCTATCTGGGCGAGGCCGCCTGGATGGAGACCAAGTACGTGCCGCGGGTCTGGGAGTACCTGGTCATGCGGCAGTTCAACAACTTCCGCCCCTGTCTGTCGCTCGTCGACGCGGTGGACGGCTACGAACTGCCCGAGCAGATCTACGCCCGGCCGGAGATCCAGCGGATCACCGCCCTCGCCTGCAACGCCACCACGATCATGAACGACCTGTACTCCTTCACCAAGGAGCTGGCGAGCGATCCGACCCATCTCAACCTGCCCCAGGTGGTCGCCGCCAACGACCGGCGCGGGCTGAAGGCGGCCTATCTGAAGTCCGTCGAGATCCACAACCGGATCATGGAGGCCTTCGAGGAGGAGTCCGCCCTCCTGTCCGCCACCTCGCCCCTCGTCGAGCGCTACGCCCAGGGGCTGTCCGCCTGGCTCGCCGGCAACCACGAGTGGCACTCGACCAACACCCGCCGCTACCACCTTCCCGACTACTGGTGATCCCACCAGTTCTCCGAAACACCGTCAGACGCACTTCGAGGAGTCACTGTTGACCACCGCCCCTGTCGCTCGGAAGACCACCACGTCAGCTCCGGTGCCGACCCAGTCCACGTACCAGACCCGCGTCGCGGACTACTGGAACGCCGAGGAGAACCCGGTCAACCTCGAACTCGGAAAGATCGACGACCTGTACCACCACCATTACGGCATCGGGGACGCCGACTGGTCGGTACTCGACGAGCCCGACCCGGGCCTGCGCAAGGAGCGGGTCACCAGCGAGCTGCACCGTCTGGAGCACGCCCAGGCCGAACTGCTGGCCACCCACCTCGGCCCGCTCACCCCCGCCGACCGCGTCTTCGACGCCGGCTGCGGCCGGGGCGGCGGCAGCGTGGTGGCGAACCTGCGCTACGGCTGCCACTCCGACGGTGTCACGATCTCCGCCAAGCAGGCCGACTTCGCCAACGAGATGGCCCGCAAGCGGGGCGTCGACGGCAAGGTGCGCTACCACCACCGCAACATGCTCGACACCGGCTTCGAGTCGGGCGCGTACGCCGCGTCGTGGAACAACGAGTCCACCATGTACGTCGAGCTGGACCTGCTGTTCGCCGAACACGCCCGGCTGCTGCGCCGCGGCGGGCGGTACGTGGTGATCACCGGCTGCTACAACGACACCTACGGGCAGGCCTCGCGCGAGGTGTCCCTGATCAACGCGCACTACATCTGCGACATCCACCCGAGGTCGGAGTACTTCCGGGCGATGGCCAAGAACCGCCTCGTCCCGGTCCATGTGGAGGACCTCACCGAGGCAACGATCCCGTACTGGGAACTGCGCAAGCAGGCCGACCACCTGGTGACGGGTATCGAGGACGCGTTCCTCACCGCGTACAAGAACGGCAGCTTCCAGTACCTGCTGATCGTGGCCGACCGGGTCTGATCCCGGCGGCCGATGGGCGGGGCGGTGTCCAACGACACCGCCCCGCTTGGTATTTCGTTCGACAGGGGGCGCGCCGGGCCGTTGGATGGGTGCCCATGTGTGCGGTGAAGATGCACGAGGACGAGATCGAGATCGACGCTGCGCTGGTCCGGCGGATGATCGCCCGGCAGTTCCCCGCCTGGGCGTCGCTCCCGGCACGGCGCCTCGCGTCCTCCGGTACGGAGAACGCGATGTTCCGGCTGGGGACGAAGCTGGTGGTGCGGCTGCCCCGGCGTCCCGGCGCCGACGCCGATGTGGCGCACGAGCAGCGCTGGCTGCCCCGCCTGGGGCCACAGCTGCCGGTGGCCACGCCCGAGCCGGTGGGGCTCGGCGAGCCGGACGAGGACTTCCCGTGGCCCTGGTCGGTGTTCCGCTGGCTGGACGGGCGCAATCCGGTCGCGGGTGCCGTCGAGTCGCCGGAGCGGCTGGCCGAGGAGCTGGGGGCGTTCGTGGCGGCCCTGCGCCGGACCGACGTCCAGGACGGGCCGTCCGCCCAGCGGGGCGCCCCGCTCACGACGCGGGACGAGCCGACCCGAGCAGCCCTGGAGCAGCTGACCGGCAGGATCGACACGGACGGGGCGACATCCCTGTGGGAGCGTGCGCTGCGCGTCCCCGAGCACGGCGGGGCACCGGCCTGGATGCACGGCGATCTGTCCCCCGGGAACGTGCTGGTCTCCGACGGGCGGCTGAGCGGGGTGATCGACTTCGGCTGTGCCGGGGTCGGCGATCCCGCCGTGGACCTGATCGTGGCCTGGAACCTGCTGCCCGCGACCGCCCGCGACACCTTCCGCAAGACCGTGGGCGCCGACGACGCCGAGTGGGCGCGCGGGCGGGGCTGGGCGCTGTCGATCTCGCTGATCCAGCTGCCGTACTACTGGCACACCAACCCGGTGCTCGCGGAGAACTCCCGGCATGTGATCGCCGAGATCCTCGCCGAGGCCGAGTAGCGGCCCAGCCCGCCCCGAGACGGATCACTCGCCCGCGTACGCCTTGTCCAGCTCGGCGATGTCGAGCTTGCCCATGCTCAGCATGGCGCGGCTGGTGCGGGTCGCCTTCTCCGGGTCAGGGTCGCCGATCATGTCGATCAGCCGGTCGGGGACGACCTGCCAGGAGACGCCGTACCTGTCCTTGAGCCAGCCGCAGGGGCCGCCCTCGCCACCGTTCTCGGTGAGCCGGTTCCAGTAGTAGTCGATCTCCTGCTGGTCGGAGCAGAAGATCTGGAACGAGATCGCCTCGCTGAACGTGAACTGCGGGCCGCCGTTGAGCGCGATGAACTTCTGCCCGTTGGCCGTGAACTCCACGGCCACCACGGAACCGGCCGGTCCGGGACCGGCCTCGGTGTAGCGGCCGACCCGGCCAATGCTGGAGTTCTTGAAGATCGACACGTAGTAGTCGGCGGCCTCCTCGGCCTGGCCGTCGAACCAGAGACACGTGGTGAATCCGTCGGTGGTCATGAGTACCTCCTGGAGCGTGGAACACGGTCATGTGTATCGACCGGTGCCCGCCACGAAACTCATCGGTCGGGCACCGATCGGCTTCCTGGGTACGGGCCACGGACTAGCATCCGGGGCATGGCATCTGCGTCCGCCGGGACCGTCCGGCCGTTTCGACTGTCGATCCCGCAGAGCGATCTGGACGACCTGTACGACCGCCTCGACCGCACCCGCTGGCCGGCCGAACTGCCCGGGGCGGGCTGGGAGTACGGCGTTCCCGGTGGCTACCTGCGGGAACTGGCCCGGTACTGGCGGCACGAGTACGACTGGCGGGCCGCCGAGGCGCGGCTGAACGAGTGGCCGCAGTTCACCACCACCGTGGACGGGGCGCACATCCACTTCGCCCATGTGCGCTCCCCGGAGCCGGCGGCGACCCCGCTGGTCCTGACCCACGGCTGGCCGGGGTCGATCGTCGAGTTCCTTGACGTCGTCGGGCCGCTCACCGACCCGGTGGCGCACGGCGGCGAGGCTGCCGACGCGTTCCATGTCGTGGTGCCGGGCATCCCGGGCTTCGGTCTCTCCGGGCCCACCACACAGCCCGGCTGGGAGGCCGCCCGGGTCGCCGACGCCTGGGCGGAGCTGATGCGGCGGCTCGGCTACGAGCGCTTCGGCGCGCACGGCGGCGACTGGGGCGCGGCCGTCTCCCGCGAGCTGGGCCGCGCCCATCCCGACCGGGTGACCGGCGTCCACCTCACCCTGCTGCCGGGCGCCCAGGCCGCCACGGAGCCCGGCGAGGAGGAGCTGAGCCGACTCGGCCCCGAGGAGCGGGAGAACACCCTCGCCTCGTGGCGGCGGTGGGCGGACTGGTCGCGGGAGGGCACGGGCTACGCCGTCCTGCAGTCCACCCGGCCGCACACCCTGGCGTACGCGCTGACGGACTCGCCGGTCGGTCAACTCGCCTGGATCGTCGAGAAGTTCCGCGAGTGGACCGACTCCGAGGAGGTGCCGGAGGAGGCCGTCGACCGGGACCTGCTGCTGACGAACGTCATGCTGTACTGGCTGACCGGCACGGCCGGTTCGTCCGCACGCCTCTACTACGAGCGGGCGCACGCACGCGGCCGCACCGCCCGGCCCGCCGAGCCGTCCACGGTGCCGACGGCCCTCGCCCTGTTCCCGGCCGAGCTCCAGATCCCGCTGCGCCACAAGGCGGACCGGACCGAGAACATCGTGCGCTGGACGGAGTTCGACCGGGGCGGGCACTTCGCGGCCATGGAGGAACCGGACCTGCTCGTCGCCGACGTCCGGGCCTTCTTCCGGCAACTGCGCGAGCAGGGCATCGGCTGAGCCGAGCGGACCGGGGCCCGTGTCTCAGGCCGCCAGGCACAACCCGTTGTACGGCTTGTACGGATGCTGCGGCACCGCGGCCGTACGGCGGCCCGCGCCGGTGTGCCGGGTCAGCTCGCCCTGCGCGAGCGACAGCAGGTCGCCGAGGCCCAGGCCGAGCGCGTGCGCGGCGGCCGCGAGGACTTCGGAGGAGGCCTCCTTGCGTCCGCGCTCGATCTCGGAGAGATAGGGCAGGGAGATCCGGGCCTCGTCGGCCACGTCCCGGAGCGTGCGCTCCTGCGCCAGCCGCTCACGGCGCAGCACCTCACCGACCAGATCGCGCCACAGGGGCTCCCTGGGCGCGGGCTCCGGCGCGTCCGTCCGGACCGGCTGCGGACGGACCGGCTCCGGGCGGAGCGGGATCACATGGGCTTCGTTGCTCACCTGGTTGCTCACCCCCTCACCCTAGGACCCGAGTTCCACTCGCGCGCACACGCGCTTCCCGACCGGTACGCGCTCCACGGTCACCCGCGTGGCCAGGGCGTGCACGATCTCCAGACCGTGCCGGCCGACGCGCTCGGGGTTCCTCGGGAACCTGCGGGGCAGGGCCGAGCTGCTGTCGTACACCACCACCGTGACGGCGGTGTCCGTGCCTTCCAGCTCCAGGATGTACGGGCCGCTGCTGTGCCGGTCCGCGTTGGTGACCAGCTCGCTCACGACGAGGAGCAGGTCACCGTCGGTCCGGCTGTCGATGGCGGCGCACCACTCGGTCCTCAGCTGCTGCAGGAACTGGGCCGCGAAAGCCCGTGCGTCGGCGATGCATCCGGGTTCGCCGGTGTAGTGCGCCGCGCGTCGCAGCGGCTCCACGGGTACGTCGAAACCAGTCGGTACCACTGCCCCGCCCAGGTATTCGGTCATGCGCGTCTCTCTCGGAAGCCCCATCCGGCCGTTCAGTGTTGCACCACTCCTCGTACCCCGAGCCGCGCCCGGCAGTCCCCCCGGTGCGTTCGCCGAACGCGCACAGCGAGCTTCGTCACATCCACCGGAGCGGGGCTGTGGTCCCGCTCACGTCGCCGGAGCGTTCTCGGCCGGGGAGTTCTCGGCGGGAGAGTTCTCGGCCGGCGGCTGCTCCGGAGCGCTGGTCTCCGCGGCACTGGACCTCTCCGCCGACTGTCCGGTCTGCGCGGACTCGCTCTTGCTGGACGGGGGCTCCGACACGGAGGACTCCGAGGACGGCGGCCCTGAGGTGGAGCCCTCGGTCGACGGGGACTCCGAGGACGGGGATTCCGAAGACGGCGACTCGGACGACGGGGACTCCGACGACGGCGACTCCGAGCTCGGGGACTCCGAGCTCGGGGACTCCGAGGACGGGGATTCCGAGGACGGCGACTCCGAAGACGGCGACTCCGAAGACGGCGACTCCGAAGACGGCGACTCCGAAGACGGCGACTCGGACGACGGCGACTTCGACGACGGCGACTCCGAGCTGGGAGAGGTCGAGGACGACGAGGACGGCGACTCGGACGAAGGGGACTCCGAGAAGAAGAACGAGGAGGACGAGTTGGAGGGGCCGGTCGACGTAGGCGTCGGCCCGATCCAGGGGTAGGCGTCCCGCGGCGGCTTGGTCTGCCGGTCTCGGCGGCCGCTGTCGTCGCCCCTGTAGCGGTGGAACCAGTCGTCGTGGTGGGAGTCGTAGACCACGAAGACGTTGACGACCACCGTGGTGGGCCGCACGACGATGACGCTCGTGGGCTGGTACGACGCCCAGTGGTCGCCCGTCTGCCGGGGCGTGGTGCGCTGGGCGACCGGCGGGGTCAGCGGGTTGCCGCAGGCGCAGCGCGCCCGGGGCACGCCGTGCCCGTCGACCAGGACGGCGGTGCCCGACTGGAGGACGGCCTGGTAGGAGGTGCCGGAGCCGCTGCGGTAGCCGTGGTTGGTGACACGGGTGTCGGCGCGCAGCGTCATGGGGGTGAGCGAGCGCAGGTAGGCGGGGACGGCGGAGGGCTGGATGCCGGCCTCGGCCGCGTACGCGCGGTTCTTGGCCGGGTCGGCCTGGAGGACCTTGATCTGCTTCTCGACGTCACAGCTGGGGCGGTTCTGGACACCGCTGTAGAGGCCCGGCGCGCCGCCGTCGACCGCGCGTATCTGGTTGACGGGTGCGGAAGTGGTCGCCTGGGGGGTGGTGCCCGGGGACGCCGTGGTCGCCGGCGCGGAAGTCTTCCCCGGGCCGGAGGTCTTTCCCGGGGCGGTGGTCTTCGGCGATGCGGACGTCTCCGTGGCCGTCGACTCCATGAAGGGGTCCGGGCCGGTCTTGCTCGCGGCCTGCAGGAAGACCTCGCCGCCCTGCGCGGTGCCACCGCCGCCGGGGCGGGTGAGGACCAGCGCCACCACGACCGCGGCGACCACGACACCGGTGAGGGCGGCCACGCGCGGCGCGGACCTCCACCATGGCCGGTGCGGTCCGCCGTCCCCTGCCCCGGAGCCGCCGCCGGGTGGTGGTTCGGGCGGTCCGGTGGGGGGCTGGGAGGGTCCCGAGAGCGGGCCGGAGGGCGGTCCGGTCGGGCGGCCGGATGACGGAGGTTCGACGCTCACGAGCACTTCCTCCCGTCGCGATGCGCGGCTCAGATCACGATGCGCGGCTCATGTCCAAGAAAGACCCGTTTGCCATGCATCTGTTGCACAATGATCCCATTGTGTGCTCCTGCCCCAGGTGCCTCGCAAGCCGACGCGGACGGGCCACCCGGCGGGCGGGGTGCCGGGGCGCTGCCTAGCGTGGCCAGGGTGAGCCCTGAGAGCGTCCCCGTACGGCCCGTCGCCCGCCACGGCTGGGTGCAGGCCGCGGCCGCGGTGCTGACCGGGCTGGCCGTCATGGTCGTACTCGCCGCGCTGGGTCTGTGGGCGGCCGGCGCGGCGGATCTGCCGGACGGCGCGTTCGCCCGGGTGGTGATGGCGACGGTGGTGGCGGCGGTCGGCGGCACGCTCGAACTCTCCGGCAACGCGGGTGTGCTGGCGGAGACCCGGGCCGGCCTCACGGTGATCCCGCTGTCGGTGACCCTCGCCGGTGCCCTGGTGATCGGCGCGGGCTTTCTGCGGCCGCTGCGGCACCGGGCGGTCGCCTCGGCCCGGGAGCTGGCGGGATGGGCGGCGCGGATCGCGGTGCTGTGGCTGCTGGCGCTGCTCGGTCTCGCCTTCGCCGCCCGGCAGACCTTCGCCGTGGACGTGGGCAACGGCACCCTCAGCGATCTCACCGGCCTGTTCGACGCGGCGCCGAAGGTCGGGTTCACCACGGACGTGCCGCTGACCGTGCTGTTCGGGCTGGTGTGGCTGGCCGGGGTGCTGGTGCTGACCGTGCTGGTCGCGCCCGGCGCGCCGCTGCCGGGGCGGCTGCTGCGCCGGCAGGAGTCGGTGCGCCCGGCCGCGTACGCCATGGTCGTCCTGCTGCTGGTCTACGTCGCCCTGGGCCTCGTCGTCGCGCTGGTGTCGGCGGTGACGCGCGGGCACGTCGCCGAGACGTTCGCGGTGATCCTGCTGGGCCTGCCCAACCTGGTCTGGCTCGCCCTCACCCTCGGTCTGGGCGCCACCTGGAACGGCAGGGTCGAGGGTCCGTTCGGTCTGCCGATGCCGCATGTGCTGGACCAGATCCTGCGCACTCCCGATGTCTCCACGCTGAACCTGCGCACGCTCACCGCCTACGACACCGGGATGTGGTGGCTGATGGTCACCGACGTGGTGGTGCTGTCGGCGGTCGCCTTCCTGATGGCGGCGCGTTCCCCGGCCCGGGTCCGGGCCTGGCAGCACGCCCTGCGGCTGGCCGTCGCCCTGGCCCTGACGGTGCTCATGATCTGTCTGCTGTGCCGGGTCTCGGCGCACTACGGCCTGTCCCTGCTCGGCATCGGAGAGCTGGGCGGCGGCCTGTCCGGGGAGCTGTTCCTCCGGCCTCAGCTGTGGCAGGCGGTGGGCCTCGGGGCACTGTGGGGCCTGGCCGCCGGCTTCCTGGGCGCGCTGCTGGCCCGGCCGGTGCACCGGCGGGGCAGGGTGGAGACGCCCTAGGAGCCGACACGCCCTAGCGGAAGAACGGCTGAGCCCACTCCGGTGGCTGTGGGGGTTCGGCCTGCGTCCGCAGGTCGGTCTCCGTGTCCGGGTCGCTGTCGCCCTCACCCTCGCTGTCGGCGGCGACGAGGCCGCCGCTCGGGGCCGCGCGCAGGGCGGCGACGAAGTCGCGGCAGGTGTCGTAGCGGGCGTCCGGGCTCTTGGCGAGGGCCCTGGCGAAGACGGCGTCGACGGCCGGGAGGAGGTCGGGGCGGGATTCGCTCGGCGGGGGCGGCTCGTCGTACTGGTGGGCCCACAGCAGGGCCATGTCGTCCTCGCGCACGAAGGGCGGGTGTCCGGCCAGGGTCTCGTAGACGACGCAGGCGAGGCCGTAGACGTCGCAGCGGCCGTCGACGGGCCGGCCGGAGATCTGCTCGGGCGCCACGTAGTCGAGGGTGCCGACGAACTGGCCGACGCTGGTGAACCCGGTCAGGGACAGCGACTTCTTGGTCAGCCCGAAGTCGGTGAGGTAGACGTGCTCGGGGTGGTCGCTGTCGGTGCCCCGGGCGACCAGGACGTTGCCGGGCTTCACGTCCCGGTGGACCAGGCCGTGATCGTGGGCGGCGTCCAGCGCCGAGGCCACCTGCGCGGCGATGCGTACGGCGACCTCGAACGGCAGCGGGCCGCGCTCGTCGAGGAGATGGCGCAGATCGCTGCCGGCGACGTAGCGCATGGCGATGTAGAGCACGCCGTCCGTCTCGCCGGCCTCGAAGACGGGCACGATGTGCGGGTGGTCGATCGAGGCGGCCACCTGGGACTCGTGGGTGAAACGCTTCCGGAAGGTGTCGTTGCGGGCCAGTTCCGGGGCGAGGAGCTTGAGGGCGACCGTGCGGTCCAGGCGCAGGTCACGGGCACGGTAGACGACGGCCATGCCGCCGCGGCCGATCTCGCTCTGCACCAGGTAGTTGGCCACCTGGCACCCGATCAGTTGCGAGGGCCGGCGGGAGGACAGGCTCGTCTGGCGCGCCATCAGGGCTCACCCTTGGGGGCCGTGAACCGGGTGGGGGCGTGCCCGGTGTCCTCGTCCGACGGCGTCCGGTCGGTGGCGTAGGTGTGCAGCCGTCGTCCGTCGCCGTACAGCCACCGTCCCTCCTCGGCGTCGTACACCCACATGGACTCGCCGTCCAGCACGACCCCGATCCGCAGTCCGCGGGTGCGGTCCCCGAAGGACTGCCCGTCCAGGCCGCCGGCCGCGAGTTCCTCCACCGCGGACCGGTAGTCGGCCAGGGCCTCTTCGGCACGGGCCAGCAGCGGGCGCGGGTCCGCGGTGCCGGCGGGCGGGCCGTCGCCGGCGGGCGGGTCCTTGGGTACGGCGATCAGGTGGCGGCCGTCGACCCAGGCGGCCCAGCCGTTGGCGCAGCGGATGTGTCCCCAGTCGCCGAGCCGCTCCACCAGCTCCACGGGCAGCAGCGGGTCGAGGGGCACCGTGGGCCGGGCGGGGTCCGGGGTCTCCCAGGCGGGCATGCCGTTCGGCGGGACGACGTGCGTGGGCCGGAATCCGGGTGGCTGCTGTTTGGTCATGGCACCGCCTACTTCCGCATCACGGCGGGTTCGTGCCGGCGCAGCAGCCGGGCGACCAGGAGGCCGTAGCCGGCGGACAGCACCAGCAGCATGGCGAGGTCCAGCAGCCAGACGCCGGCCGAGTGCCGGAACAGGGGGTCGGCGGTGAGGTCGCCGGGCACGATCCGGGCGAGGTCGACCGTGCCGGCCATGGCGCCCAGCGCCCAGCGGGAGGGCACCAGCCAGGACAGCTGTTCGAGGACGGGTACGCCGTGCAGCGGGAGCAGGGCCCCGCAGAAGACGACCTGGACGATGGCGAGCAGCACCAGCAGCGGCATCGTCACCTCCTCCTTGCGCACCAGCGCGGAGACCAGCAGGCCGAGCATCATCGCGGTGAAGGCCAGCAGGGCGACGGCGAGGGTGATCTCGAGCAGGGGAGGCAGCAGGACGCCGTGGCCGCCGGGGGCGCCCAGGTCGACGCCGAGCAGGGCGACCAGGGTGAGGACGACGGCCTGGACGACCGTGATCGTGCCGAGCACCACGACCTTGGACATCAGGTACGCCGATCTGGGCAGGCCGACGGCGCGTTCGCGCCGGTAGACCACGCGTTCCTTGACGAGTTCGCGCACCGCGTTGGCGGCGCCGATGAGCACGCCGCCGACGCACAGGATGAGCAGTGCGTTCATGGCGGTGTCCTGGGTCAGCTTCCCGCCCGCGAGGGCGCGGTCCATGGCGCCCATCACGAACGGCAGGGCGATCATGACGGCGAGGAAGGTGCGGTCGGCGGCGAGGACGGCGGTGTAGCGGCGGACGAGGGTGCCGAGCTGGGCACCCCGGCTGCGGGGGCGGGGCCGGGGTACGGGGGCGACCGGCGTCGAGTCCGGGCGGCGGGGCTGGGTGGTGGCCTCGGTGACGTAGTGCCGGTGGAACGGCGAGTCGCGGTACTCGCCGGCCCAGTCCCGGTCCTGGTCGCGGTCGAAGGCCTCGAAGGCCTCCGGCCACTGCTCGAAGCCGAAGAAGGCGAGGGCGTCGTCGGGCATGCCGTAGTACGCGATCCGGCCGCCGGGGGCAAGGACCAGGAGGCGGTCGCAGACGTCGAGGCTGAGGACGCTGTGCGTGACCACGATGACGGTGCGGCCGTCGTCGGCGAGACCGCGCAGCATGTGCATCACCGACCGGTCCATGCCGGGGTCGAGGCCCGAGGTCGGCTCGTCCAGGAACAGCAGCGACGGCTTGGTCAGCAGTTCCAGGGCCACGCTGACCCGCTTACGCTGCCCGCCGGAGAGGCTGTGCACGGGCTGGTCGGCGCGCTGTTCGAGGCCGAGTTCCCGGATCACCTCGTCCACCCGCGCGCGCCGTTCCGCCCTCGCCGTGTCCTCGGGGAAGCGCAGCTCGGCGGCGTAGGTCAGGGCGGCGCGCACGGTGAGCTGGGGGTGCAGGATGTCGTCCTGCGGGACCAGGCCGATGCGCCCGCGCAGCTCGGCGTAGTCGTGGTACAGGTCCCGGCCGTCGTACAGGACGGTGCCGTGGTCGGCGGGCCGCTGGCCGGTCAGGGCGTGCAGCAGCGTGGACTTCCCGGCGCCGCTCGGTCCGACCACAGCGAGCAGGCACTTCTCCCCCACCGGGAAGGAGACGTGATCGAGCAGGACCTTGCTGCCCTGCTCGACGGCGACCGTGAGGTCCTGCACGTCGAGGGAGATGTCGCCGCTGTCGACGTACTCCTGGAGTTCGTCGCCGACCAGGACGTACGCGACATGGCCGATGCCGATGATGTCGTCAGGGCCGACCGGGGCGCGGGTGACGGGCCGGCCGTTGAGGTAGGTGCCGTTGTGGCTGCCGAGGTCGACGATCTCGTAGCCGCCGGCCGCCAGGGCGTGCAGTTCGGCGTGGCGGCGGGAGACGGTCAGGTCGTCGACGACGAGGTCGTTGCCTTCGGCGCGGCCGATGCGGATCGGGTGCGTGGGCAGCGGCCGTACGCTGCTCGGGGTGCGGAAGGTGCCGGTCAGCTCGGGATGCGAGATCCCCGAGGGGCGGTCGGCGACGGGTGCGCGCGGGCCGAGCGGGACGGCTCGGGGGCCGTCGTCGGGGTTGCCGAAGCGGATGACGCTGCCGGGGCGGACGTCCCACTCGCGGATGCGGCGGCCGTCGGCGTAGGTGCCGTTGGTGCTCTGGGCGTCCGTGAGCGTCCAGCCGTCGTGGCCGCAGCTCAGCACGGCATGGTGCCATGAGACCCGGGCGTCGTCGAAGACGATGTCGCTCAACGGATCACGTCCGACGTGATAGTCGTGGCCAGGCGTCATCACCGTGGAGCCCGTGTCGGTCTCCAGAACGAGTTCGAGCGACGTCGGGGCGACCGGCTGCTCCGCCATATCCAGAATTCTACCGATTCGCTCACATGTGCGCCGCTGCGATCGGGCGACCTGAGCGTGCGCGTCACCCCCGTGGCACGTGTCAGGCGACGGGTACGACGAGTGCCGGCAGGGTGCGCTGCATGCGCAGCGCGTCGACGGACTCGGCGAGCAGCTCGTACTCGGTGGTGTCGTCGTGGGCGGCGATCCGCACCAGCCGTCCGCCGGCCAACTCGTCCGCGACCAGCTCCTGCTGGACGTCGTCGGCACACCAGGCGCGCAGCAGCGCGGGGACGTCGGCCACCGTGTCCGCGACCGGGACGAGCGCACCCGCCGGGAAGGCGGGGGCCTCCGGGCTCGGGTCGAGCCGCTCGGCGATCCAGGACGCCCGGTCCCGTAACCACCACAGGGCCAGCGCCAGGGTCGGTGCGCGATAGGTGCCGAGCGGTACGCCGACACGCTGTCCGCCGCACATGCCGTACGCGGTGACATGGCACAGGAATTCGTCGTGCACGATCACTCCCCCGAACGCATCGCTGTGGTGCCGGCCGAACCCTCGCTTTCCGTGCGGCTCCTGTGCGGTGAAAGTGCCCCTGATGTTCGAGTATCGCCACTCCCGAAACACTGTCACCATGACTTTCCGGCCAGTCTCTTGGCATATTCACCGCCCGCTCTGGCCGAAAATGCACCGGCTAAAGGGCGCCTCCGTCATTACCCGGGAGGTAATCGACCCACCCACCGCGGCTCGGGCATGGTGGTCACACCGGATCGGCGAAACCCCGGATCCGGTTCCTGACCAGCAGATATGACCTCGATGGAGGCTGATTCGCCATGACCGTGAACACCAACAGTTACGACAGCGCCGTCGCCCGTTACTTCGAGGCCTGGAACGCCACCGAGCCGGAGGCCCTGCAGAAGGCGGTCGCCGCTGCCTGGACCGCGGACGGCAGCTACACCGACCCGCTCGCCGACGTCCGCGGGCACGACCAGATCGCCGCTGTGATCGCCGCGGCCCACGAGCAGTTCCCGGGGTTCGCGTTCCGCCCCCTCGGCGCGGTGGACGGGCACCACGACACCGCGCGGTTCGGCTGGGAACTGGTGAACGAGGCGGACGGCTCGGCGCCGGTGGCCGGGTTCGACGTGATCACGCTGGACGGCGAGGGCCGGATCCGGCAGGTCTTGGGCTTCCTGGACCGGCTCCCGGGCGCCTGAGGCCGGGGCGGCGATGCGATTTCCCGCTCGCCGCGGACGACAAGAAGTCCGGCACGACAAGAAGTCCGGCACGGCGGGAAATCCGGCACGGCGGGAAATGCGGACGCGGAATGCGTCGCCGTCCTGCGGAAAAGCCTGGAGAAATGCGGCTGGACCCAAGCGGTCCGGCCACGGTCCGCCGCATTCTTCGGCACCCGCGAACCGGTCGGGCTCAAGCGTGCTGCCGTACGCCGACCACCCGGAGGCGGCGGCCCGCCTCCGGGTGGTCGGCGAGCGGCTTACGGCCTGACGATCGCGTCGATCCGGGCCAGTTCCTCGTCCTCGAAGTCCAGGTTGCGGATCGTGCCGACGCTGTCCTCGATCTGCTGCGGGCTGCTCGCGCCGACCAGGGCGGAGGTCACCCTGCCGCCCCGGAGCACCCAGGCCAGGGCCAGCTGGGCCAGGGTCTGGCCGCGGGACTTGGCGATCTCGTCCAGGGCGCGCAGTCGGCCGACCAGGTCCTCGGTGACCGCGTCCGAGTTCAGGAACGGGCTGTCGCTCGCCGCCCGGGAGCCCTCGGGGATGCCGTCGAGGTAGCGGCCGGTGAGCAGGCCCTGCTCCAGCGGGGAGTACACGATGGAGCCGACCCGCAGCTCGTCCAGGGCGTCCAGCAGGCCCTCGTCCTCGGGGCGCCGGTCGAGCATCGAGTAGCGCGGCTGGTGGATGAGGAGCGGGGTGCCGAGTTCGCCGAGAATGCGGGCGGCCTCGCGGGTCTGCTCCGCCGAGTAGTTGGAGACGCCGACGTAGAGGGCCTTGCCCTGCTGGACCGCGGAGTGCAGGGCGCCCATCGTCTCCTCCAGGGGAGTCTCCGGGTCGGGGCGGTGCGAGTAGAAGATGTCGACGTAGTCGAGGCCCATCCGCTTCAGGCTCTGGTCCAGCGAGGAGAGCAGGTACTTGCGCGAGCCCCATTCGCCGTACGGGCCGGGCCACATCAGGTAGCCGGCCTTGGTGGAGATCACCAGCTCGTCGCGGTACGGCGTGAAGTCGGCCTTCAGGGCCTCGCCGAGCGCGGACTCGGCGGCGCCGGGCGGCGGGCCGTAGTTGTTGGCGAGGTCGAAGTGGGTGACACCGAGGTCGAAGGCCCGGCGCAGGATGGCGCGCTGGGTCTCGACGGGCCGGTCGGGCCCGAAGTTGTGCCACAGGCCGAGGGACAGCGCGGGGAGCTTCAGGCCGCTGCGCCCGGTGCGCCGGTAGGGCATGTCGGCGTAACGGTCGGGGTGTCCGGTGTACAACGCGACTCCAGAGGGGTTGGCACAGGTGAGTCCGGTTCCGGGGAACCGGTGCCTACTCTGTCGCGGCCCGCTGGCAGTGGTCCAACAGGAGAATCCGATGGAATTCAGCGGATACGCTTCTGAGTCATGGAACTGCGCCATCTCCAGCACTTCGTCGCGGTCGCCGAGGACCAGCATTTCACCCGGGCCGCCGAACGCCTCATGGTGTCCCAGTCCGGCCTGTCGGCGTCCATCCGGGCGCTGGAGCGGGAGCTGCGGGCGCCGCTGTTCGTCCGCACCACCCGGCGGGTGACGCTCACCGAGGCGGGGCGCGCGCTGCTGGTGGAGGCCGAGCGGATCCTGGCGCAGGTGCGCTCGGCGCACGAGGCGGTGGCGGCGGTGCAGGGCGTGCTGCGCGGCACGCTGGCGCTCGGCACCGAGCAGTGCATCGCCGGGGTGCATGTGGCGCGGCTGCTGGCGGCCTTCCGGCGGCGCCATCCGGACGTGGAGATCCGGCTGCGGCAGGCGGGCTCGGGCGCGCTGGCCGAGGAGGTCACGGCCGGGCGGCTGGACCTGGCCTTCGCCTACCGGACCCAGGCGGACGACGACCAGCTGCGCTCGGTGTCGCTGACCAGCGAGCCGATGACCGTCCTGTGCCATCCCAGCCACCGGCTCGCCTCGGCCGGCGCGGTGCTGACACCGGACGACCTGGCCGGAGAGGTCTTCGTGGACTTCCACCCGGACTGGGGGCCGCGCCGCACCACCGACGCCGCCTTCACGACGGCCGGCGTCCGGCGCACGGTCGCGCTGGAGGTCAACGACGTGCACAGCCTGCTGGACCTGGTCGACGAGAACCTCGGCATCGCCGTCGTACCGCGGCACTTCCGGCACAAGCGGCCCTCGCTGAGGGCGCTCCCGCTGAAGGGCACGGGCGAGGCGGAGTACGAGACCGTGGCCCTGCTGCCGCCGGAGCGCGCGACGAGTCCCGCGGCCCGCGCCCTGGTCCAGCTGCTGGAGACAGAGGGTCTGACACCTCCCCAGGCCTGCTGATTCGGGACGGGTGCCGTTCGGCTTCCACGGAAGCCGGATTCCGCACGCATGACCGCGCGCGATGCGCCATGGTGGACGCATGCATGCGAAGGACATCCTCATCGACGGCTACGGCCGCATCCAGGAAGAAGTCCATGCCGCCCTCGACGGCCTCGGACCGGACGAGCTGCACTCCCGACCGGCCCCCGACGCCAACTCCATCGCCTGGCTCGTCTGGCACCTGACCCGGGTGCAGGACGACCACATCGCCGACGCCTTCGACCTGGACCAGGTGTGGCTGTCCCAGGACTGGCAGAAACGCTTCGGCCTCGACCTGCCCCACCACGACACCGGCTACGGGCACACACCCGCGAAGGTCGCGAAGGTGCGGGTCGAGTCGGCCGACCTGCTCACCGGGTACTACGACGCCGTGCACGAGCAGACCCTCGGCGCCCTGCGCGGGCTGGCCGCCAAGGATCTCGAACGGGTTGTGGACGTGCGCTGGGATCCCCCGGTCACCCTGGGCGTGCGGCTGGTGAGCGTCCTGTCCGACGACCTACAGCACATCGGACAGGCCGCCTACCTGCGGGGGCTCGTTCAGAGCGCGGACTTGTAACCCGGCAGGACCACGTCCTCGATGAGGGCGTTGCGCTCGTCGAACGGGATGAACGCGCTCTTGAGGGCGTTCACGGTGACCGTGCGCAGGTCCTCGACGGTCCAGCCGGCCTCCTCGACCAGCAGGGACATCTCCCGGGTCATCGTCGTGCCGGAGACCAGCCGGTTGTCGGTGTTGAGGGTGACCCGGAAGCCCAGGTCCTTCAGCGCGGTGATGGGGTGCTCGGCGATCGAGGTGGCGCAGCCCGTCTGGAGGTTGGAGGTCGGGCACATCTCCAGGGCGATCCGGCGGTCGCGCACCCAGCCGGCCAGGCGGCCGAGCTTGCCGTCGACGATGTCCTCGGTGATGCGCACGCCGTGGCCGATGCGCTGGGCGCCGCACACCTGCAAGGCCTGGTGGATGCTGGGCAGGCCGTGCGCCTCACCGGCGTGGATGGTGAACGGGACGCTCTCGCGGCGCAGGTGCTCGAAGGCAGCCAGGTGGTCGGCGGGCGGGAAGCCGTCCTCGGCACCGGCGATGTCGAAGCCGACGACACCGGCGTCGCGGTAGGCGACGGCCAGCTCGGCGGCCTCGCCGACCCGGTCGAACATGCGCATGCCGCAGAGCAGGGTGCCGACGCGGACGGGCGTGCCGGCGGCGGCCGCCTTGGCCATGCCGGCGGCGAGGCCCTCCTGGACGGTCTCCACGACCTCGTTCATCGTCAGCCCGCCCTGGGTGTTCAGCTCGGGCGCGTAGCGCACCTCGGCGTAGACGACGCCGTCGGCGGCCAGGTCGAGGACGTACTCCTCGGCGACGCGCAGCAGGCCCTCGCGGTTCTGCATGACGGCGAGGGTGTGCTCGAAGGTGGCTATGTAGCGGACCAGGTCGCCGGAGTTGGCGGCCTCGAAGTACCAGGCGGCCAGCTCGTCGGGGTCGGTGGTGGGCAGGGTGTGGCCGACCGCGGCCGCCAGTTCGACGACGGTGGCGGGGCGCAGGCCGCCGTCGAGGTGGTCGTGCAGGACGGCCTTGGGCAGGCGGCGGATCACTTCGGCGTCTACGCGCGTAGCAGTCATGGCGGGTCTTTCCTTGAGCAGGTGGTTCGAAGCGGCGGGAGAGGCGTGCGGCGGGAGGAGCGTGCCGCGGGGGATGTTCAGTCGGCGGGCTGGAGCAGGTCCCAGCGGTTGCCGTAGAGGTCCTGGAAGACGGCGACCGAGCCGTACGGCTCGTGGCGCGGCTCCTCCAGGAAGGTCACGCCGGCGGCCGTCATCCGGGCGTGGTCGCGGGCGAAGTCGTCGGTGTGCAGGAAGAACCCGACCCGTCCGCCGGTCTGGTCCCCGATCCGGGCGCGCTGGTCCTCGCCCCTGGCGCGGGCGAGCAGCAGGCCGGTGCCGTGGCTGTCACCGGGCTCCACGACGACCCAGCGGGAGCCGTCCGGCCGGGGCTCGTCCGCGGCCAGCCGGAATCCGAGGGCCTCGGTGTAGAAGCGGATGGCCTCGTCGTAGTCGTCCACGACGAGGGTGACCAGGGCAACGCGGCGCATCGGAGCCTTCCGGTGAGGGTGGTTAGCGGGTGAGGTTATACGTAAAACGTAACGGACGCCAGTCACCCTCCGTACGGGTGGTCTCGTCCGGGTCCGAGGAGCGGCCGGTCAGGGGTTCTCGTCGCCCTGGGCGACCTCGACCCGGTGGTGGAAGTCGGCCATTCCGGTCACCGAGGCCACGCAGGAGACGGCGGCGCAGGCGAGCAGGAGCGCGGCGATGCGCCGACCGGTCCGGTGCGCGGCCCGGGGGGCGGCCAGCAGGGCCTGGACGCGCTGCGGGACGGGGCCCGTCGTCGCCGCTGCGGCGAAGTCGGGGCGCTCCGAGCGGGCGGCCTGGCCGGCGAGGGCGGCGCGGGCGATGGCCCGGGCGGTCAGGCGCCGGTCGCCGACGGAGGCCGCCGCGGCCTCGTCCGCGGCGCGCTCGGCGGCGAGCCGGATCGTCTCGCGGACCGGGCGCAGGGCGGGATGGCAGTGCGCCGCGAGTTCGGCGGCGGCGAGGAAGTAGTGGTGGCCGCCCTCGTTGTGCGCCCGCTCGTGCGCGAACAGCGCCTCACGCTCGGGGGCGTCGAGGCTGCGCAGCATGGCGGTGGTGACGACAATGCGGTGCGGGCGCCCGGGCAGGGCGTACGCGTCCGGGCGGGGCGAGTCCACCACGCACAGGTCGCCCGCGGCCGGTCCGCGCCCGGCCTCCGAGCGGGCGGCCCGGAAGGCGCGGGTCTGGCGCAGGACCGAGCGGACCAGGGTCCAGCCGCACACGGCGAGGGCGCCGACGGAGGTCGCGGCGGCGGGCAGCACGACGAGGTCCGAGGCGGTGCGCAGCGGGCGGACCAGTTCGCCGAGCGCGGCGAACAGCGGCACCTTGAGCAGGCCGGTCAGCACGAACGCGCCGAGCGCGGCCAGCGAGCTGCCCGCGAGGACGACCGCACAGACGGTGACCGCCCACAGCGCGACGACCGGGGCGAGCCGGTCCAGGGCCCGCCTGGCCAGTGCCGGGAGGGCGAACGGCAGCAGCAGCGGCAGCAGGAGCAGTAGGGTCATCAGTCGTCGGATTCGAGCAGGTCCCGCAGGATGCGTTCGTCGTCGGGGCTGAGCTGGGCGACGAAGCGGGCGAGGACGGTCTCGCGGTCGGTGTCCCGGTCGAGTTCGGTGTGCATCCGGCGGGCGGTGAGGCCCTGGGCGTCCTGGAGCGGGAAGTAGGCGTAGCCGCGGCCCTGGCGGCTACGCTCGACCATCCCCTTGTCGTGCAGGCGGGTGAGGATCGTGGTCACCGTCGTACGTGCGAGGTCCGCGCCGAGGGTCAGCTGGACCTGGCCGGGCGTCTGGGGCGCGCCGGCGGCCCACAGGGCGGCCATGACGCTCGCTTCGAGCTCACCGGCCGGCCGGCGTTCATCCTTGGCGTCGGTCATGGGAACGTTCCTCACCCCGTCTTCGTCTACAGTTCGGAAGACCGTCTACACCATTGTAGTCAGCCAGGCGCTGTCCTGGGCCGTGCGCCCGCACGCCCATTATGAGAGGGGCCACCGACCATGTCCGAACGGCTGTGTGCCAACCGCCCGCTGCCCTTCCTCGACGGCTCCAGTCTGCCCGGCGCGGTGCGCGCCTTCGCGATACGCACCTTCCGTCTCCGACCGGACCCGACGACGGAAGAGCCTCTCCGACATGCGCGCCCTGTTTCCTCCCTCCCCGCTCCTGTCCGCGCGCCGCGCCCACGGCCTGCTGCGGCGCCGTCTGGGCCGGGCCGTGGCCGTGATGTACGCAGCCGCCGCACTGCTGCCCGGCCCGGGACTGTGGCTACGGCACCCCCACTCCCTCGGGTTCGCCGGACTCGCTGAGCTGCGCCTCGGCATACCGCAGTTCCTGCTGTCCCTGGTCCTGTTCGGCGCGGGGCTGCAGGTCCCGCTGCGGGAGCTGGGCCTCCTGCTGCGCCGGCCCGCCGCACTGCTCGCCGGGCTGGCCCTGCATGTGCTGGCGCCGCTGCTGATCGTGCCCGGGGTGGCGTTCGCGCTGCGGCAGTCGCCGGACCAGGACGGCGGCAGCGGCATGGTGACGGCGATGATCCTGGTGGTCGCCATGCCGGTGGCGGCCGGAGCGACGGTGTGGACCGCGAAGGGCGACGGGGACCAGCCCACGGCCGTCGGGCTGGTCCTCGCGTCGACGCTGGTCAGCCCGCTGACCGTGCCGCTGACGCTGGCCGCGCTGGGCCCGCTGCTGCACGGCTCCTACGCGGGCCGGCTGGCCGGCACCGCCTCGGCGGCCGGGGACTCCTTCGCACTGACCTCGGTGGTCCTGCCCTGCGCACTCGGTCTGCTGGGCCGGCTCGCGTTGCCGGCGGGCGCCCGCGACCGGCTGCTCGGCGCGGTGGTCCCGGCGGCGCTGCTGGGCTCGCTCCTGCTGACGTACGTGAACGCCAGCGGGGTCCTCGGCCCCTTCCTGCGCCATCCGCGCCCGATTCTGCTCGCGGCCGCGCTGGCCGTCGCCGCCACCGTGTGCGTCCTGTCCTTCACCCTGGGCGGCGTCACCGCGCGCCTGCTGCGCCTGGACGCCCGGGCCGGCGCCTCGGTGACCCTGGCCTGCGGCATGAACAACAGCAGCGCGAGCGCCGTGCTGATCACGACCGCGCTCCCCGACCGACCCCAGATCCTGCTGCCGGTGCTCGCGTACGGGCTGCTGCAGAAGGTGGCGGCGGGGCGGGTGGTGCGCGGTGCGGAACGCCGGCCGCCGCGGGACCGATGGCCCGAGGGCGGCCGGCCGGGCGTCAGACGGCCCGCGCGTGAAGGGCGTTCAGCCGCTCCAGCTCCTCCTGGCTGAGCCGCAGGGCGGCCGCGGCGACGTTCTCCGTCAGGTGGTCCGGGTTGCCGGTGCCGGGGATGGCGAGGACGTGCGGGCCCTGGTGCAGGGTCCAGGCGGTGCGGATCTGCGCGGGGCTCACGCCGTGCGCGCGGGCGACGGCGATCACCTCGTCGTCGTCGCGCGACCCGGCCGCGCCGCGCTCGGCGCCCTCGCCCGCGACGGCGAAGTAGGGCACGAAGGCGATGCCCCGTTCGCCGCACATCCGCAGGAGTTCGTCGGCCTGCGGGTCCGGGACGTCCAGCGCGTACCGGTTCTGCACGGAGACTACGGGGGCGATCTCCAACGCCTCGGTCAGGTGCCGGCGTTGGATCGCCGAGATGCCGAGGTGCCGTACCAGGCCCGCCTCGCGCAGTTCGGCGAGGGCTCCGAAGTGTTCGGCGATGGAGTCCTGGCCCATCCGGCGCAGATAGACGAGGTCGAGGTGGTCCCGGCCGAGCTGGCGCAGGTTCTCCTCGACGTGCCCGCGCAGCTGGTCGGGCCGGGCCGAGGTGCCCCACTCTCCGGAATAGTCGCGGAACGGGCCGACCTTGGTCGCGATGACCAGGTCGTCGGCGTAGGGCGCAAGGGCGATGTTGATGAGTTCGTTGGCGGAGCGCAGGGAGGAGAAGTAGAACGCGGCCGTGTCGATGTGGTTCACACCGAGTTCCACGGCCCTGCGCAGGACGGCGATCGAGCGTGCGCGGTCACTGACGGTGCCGAGATGGAAGGCGGCGCTGCCCGTCAGCCGCATGGCACCGAAGCCGATGCGGTGGACGGGCAGGTCGCCGAGCTCGAAGGTACCGGAGGCATCCGCGGTGATCGTTTCAGCGGTCATCGGCGGAGTTTCGCACACCGGCCCCGGAACCGTCCGCTCAGCCGAGCGGCTTGGCCAGCACGGCCTTGCGGTGGCTGAACGTCTCGATCGAGTAGCGCCCGTGGTAGCTGCCCATGCCGCTCTCCCCCACACCGCCGAACGGCAGGTCGGAGACGGTGAGGTGGGCGAGCGGCAGGCCGTACCCGAGGCCGCCGGAGGAGGTCTCGGCGGCGATGCGCCCGCGTGTCCGGTCCGACTCGCTGAAGACGTACAGCGCGAGCGGCTTGTCGCGGTCGTTGATGAAGTCGATCGCCGCGTCCAGGCCGGGCACGGTGACGACCGGCAGGATCGGGCCGAAGATCTCCTCCTGCATCACGGGGGACTTCGGGTCGACGTCCACGAGCACGGTCGGCGCGATGTACTTGTCCGTACGGTCGCTGCCGCCGCCGACCGCCACCCGGCCGGAGTCGAGCAGGGCGGAAATCCGGTCGAAGTGGCGCTCGTTGACGATCCGGCCGTACTCGGGCGAGGCCTGCGGGTCGGCGCCGAAGAGGGCGTCGACGGCGCGGACCAGCGCGGTCTCCAGGGCGGCGGCGGTCTCCGGGTCGGTGAGGACGTAGTCGGGGGCGACGCAGGTCTGGCCGGCGTTCAGGAACTTGCCGCGCGCCAACCGGTCCGCGACCACGTCGAGATCGGTGCCGCGGTCGACGAACACCGGTGACTTGCCGCCCAGTTCGAGGGCGACGGGGGTGAGGTGCTCGGCGGCGGCGCGCATCACGATGCGGCCGACGGCGCCGTTGCCGGTGTAGAAGATGTGGTCGAAGCGCTCGGCGAGCAGGGCCGTGGTCTCCGGGATGCCGCCCTCGACCACGGCGACGGCGTCCGTGTCGAGGTACGCGGGGATCAGCTCGGCCAGCGCGGCCGAGGTGGCCGGGGCCAGTTCGCTGGGCTTGGCCACGACCGCGTTACCGGAGGCCAGCGCGCCGACCATCGGAGCGAGCAGAAGCTGGGCCGGGTAGTTCCAGGGGGCGATGACGAGGACGACACCGAGCGGGTCGTACTGCGTCCAGGCCGTCGCGTCGCCGCCGAGGTGCGCCGGGACGGGCGCGGACTCCGGGCGCAGCCACTCGTCCAGGTGCTCCAGGGTGTGGTCGATCTCCCGGACGGTGAAGTCGATCTCCGTGCGATAGGCCTCGGTGCTGCTCTTGCCCAGGTCGGTGTGGAGGGCGGCGGCGAGGGCGGCGCCGTTCTCCGTGAGCATCGCGCGCAGGCGCCGGAGCTGGCCGGTGCGCCACTCGACGGGCTTGGTGCGGCCGGTGCGGAAGGTGGCGCGCAGCCGGGCCACGACGTCGGCGGGCTGCTCGGGGGTGGAGTGGTTCACGAATGCCTCGCTGGTGGTGCACGGGCTGGGTCGGCCCGAGCGTAGGGTCTCGAACGGTCAGATGTAAATGCCAACCTTTCAGGTACCCAAGTAAATTCCACCTGCTGTCGTCGGTGACGAGGGTCACGTCGTGCCCTGGTCCAGCTCCCGTCGGCGCCGCTCCAGATACGCCCGCTCGGCCTCGCTCGCGGCCAGCTCGACGGCCTTCGCGTACTCCCCCGCGGCCTCGGCGGGCCGGTCGAGGCGGCGCAGCAGGTCGGCGCGGACGGCGTGCAGCACGTGGTAGCCGGCGAGGTCGAGCGAGTCGACCAGGTCCAGGGCCTCGGCCGGGCCCTCGACCTCCGCCACCGCGACCGCCCGGTTCAGCGCGACGACCGGCGACGGGGCGACGGCCGTCAGCTGGTCGTACAGGCGCAGGATCTGGCCCCAGTCGGTGGCGGCGGCGATCGGTGCGTCGCTGTGCACGGCGTTGATCGCGGCCTGGATCTGGTACGGCCCCGGCCGGTTGCGACGCAGACAGCGCCGGACCAGGTCCTGGCCCTCGGCGATCAGACCCCGGTCCCACCGGCCGCGGTCCTGCTCGGGCAGCGGCACCAGGGCGCCGTCCGTGTCCCGCCGGGCCGGTCGGCGCGCTTCGGTCAGCAGCATCAGTGCGAGCAGTCCGGCAGCCTCGGGTTCGTCCGGCATCAGCTCGGCGAGCAGCCGGCCGAGCCGTACGGCTTCCGCGCACAGGGCGGGGTCGCCGGTGTAGCCCTCGTTGAAGATCAGGTAGACGACGGCGAGGACTCCGCCGAGCCGGTCGGGCAGATCGGCGTCGCGGGGCACGCGGTACGGGATGCCCGCGTCGCGGATCTTGGCCTTGGCCCGCACCAGCCGCTGGGCGAGAGTCGGCTCGGGGACCAGGAAGGCGCGAGCGATCTGGGCGGTGCTCAGGCCGCCGAGCAGGCGCAGGGTGAGGGCGACCCGGGACTGCAGGGCGAGTGCGGGGTGGCAGCAGGTGAAGATCAGACGGAGCCGGTCGTCGCGCACGGGGCCCTCCTCGGGCGGTGCGTCGGGCGCGTACAGCAGGGCGGCCTCCGCGTGCCGGGCGTCCCGGGAGGACTCGCGGCGCAGCCGGTCGACGGCCCGGTTGCGGGCGGTGGTGATGATCCAGCCGGCCGGGCTCGGCGGCACGCCGGTCTCCGGCCACTTGCGCACGGCGGTGGTGAAGGCGTCCTGCACCGCCTCCTCGGCGAGGTCGATGTCGCCGAGGAAGCGGACGAGGACGGAGACCGCGCGCCCGTACTCCGCGCGGAAGACGGCCTCGATGTCAGGAGCCTCGACCATCAGTGCTGGTCCACGAACGGCCGTACCTCGATGGGCAGGGTGGTCGCCAGGGCTGCCTTGCGCCCCCACTCCAGGGCCTCGTCCAGGTCGGCGGCCCGGATCAGACAGAGTCCGCCCAGGTACTCCTTGCCCTCGGCGAAGGGGCCGTCGGTGATGAGGACGTCGCCGTCCTTGGGACGGAGCATGGTGGCGGTCTCCGGGCCGTGCAGGCCACCGGCGAAGACCCAGGCTCCGGCCGCACGCAGTTCGTCGTTGAAGGCCTCGACGTCGCGCATGATCTCGGCGAGCGCGTCGGGGGCGGGGGGCTGTCCGCCGGCGGGCTGGACCACGCTGAGCAGGTAGTGCTTCATGATTCCTCCTGGGCTTCCACCCGGGCGTCTTCCCGGGGTGGGGGGTGTTTGTCACCTCCTACACGAACGGCCGGAGCCCGGATCGACACCGCGCGCCGCGGATCCGGAAGAAAAATTCGCCGGCGATCTTCGGAAGAATCTCCCGCATGACCATCACCGCACATCCGCTCGTCGTCCGCGCCCGGCGGCTCGCCGCCGATCTGCTCGTTCCCGAGGCCGAGCGGGTGGACCAGGAGGGCGTCCCCGCGAGCCATGTCGAGGCGGTGAAGCGGTCGGGGCTGCTCGGGGTGGTCGCGCCAGTCGCGTACGGCGGCTCCGGGGCATCGCCGGCCGTGCTGCGGGAGACCGCGGAGATCCTGGCCGGGGCGTGCTGCTCGACCTGGTTCGTGCAGACGCAGCACCACACGCCGGTGCAGACCCTGGCGAAGAGTGAACTGCCGGTGCGTGAACGCCTGTTGGGTCCGCTGTCGCGCGGCGAGCTGCTGTCCGGGGTGGCGTACGCGCATCTGCGGGCCCATCCGCGCGTCCCGGTGCGGGTCCGGCGGGAGGGCGGCGGCTGGCGGTTCGACGGGACCGTCCCCTGGTACACCGGATGGGGCCTGAACGACGTCATGCTGCTCGCCGGGCTGACCGAGGCCGACGAGGCCATGTTCGCCTTCGTCGACGCACGCGACCAGCCGGGCCTGCGGGCCTCGGCACCGCTGCGCCTCGCGGCGCTCACCGCCGCCCGTACGGTGTCGCTGGAGCTGGACGGCCTGCGGGTGCCCGAGGAGGCGGTGGCCCTGCGGACGCCGTACGCGTCGTGGGCGCCCGCCGACCGGGCCAGGACGCTCAACGCCAACCCGGCGGTCTTCGGCATCGCGGAAGCGGCGCTGTCCCTGCTCGACGAGGAGTCCGCCGGCCCGCTGCGTGCCCGCCTCGCCGACGTCCGCCACCGCGCCTACGCCCTGGCCGACCACCCGGCGCCGTTCGAGCGGGCCGCGGAGCGTCTGGCCGTGCGGGCCGAGGCGTACGAGGTCCTGGGTACGGCCACCACGGCGGCGGTGGTGGCCGGCGGCGGCCGCGCGATGTCCCTGACCAGCCGAGCCCAACGACTGGCCCGCGAGGGGATGTTCCTGCTGGTGCAGGGGCAGACGGCGGAGACGCGGCGGGCGC
The DNA here is from genome assembly GCF_002242805.1 of Streptomyces diastatochromogenes. Lineage (GTDB taxonomy): Bacteria > Actinomycetota > Actinomycetes > Streptomycetales > Streptomycetaceae > Streptomyces > Streptomyces diastatochromogenes. The sequence goes on from NZ_MCGQ01000048.1 coordinate 92,623, forward strand.
ATCTGCGGGCGCTGGCCGGGGAACCGGGGGGCGGCGGTGGGGCGTGAGCCGGGACCGCTCCGGGGCGTCGAGCAGGAGGACTGCGGCCGACGCTCGGACGGAAGGAGCGCGTTGCGGTGCCGATGCGCCGGCGCACCAGCCCAAGCGGGGCGCAGAGCCGAGGGCGCATCGCGGGGCACGCGCACGAACGCCGGCGCGGGGTGTCACCGAGCCCGGGGTGTAGCCGCGGAACGCGGCCGCCTGGGCCAGGTGCACCACGCCGTGCGGGCCGAAGCCGTTGTCATGAATCCACAGTCATGAACCCGCAGTCCGCCAGGTCGAGTTGCCCCTCAGCTCGTGAACGGCACCTGGGCCGAGGGGGCCGCCGTGCTCCCGTCGGGATGCCGCCACAGACCCTGTGCGGCGAGCCGGGGCAGTACGCCCTCCCCGAACCAGTACGCCTCCTCCAGGTGCGGGTAGCCGGAGAGCACGAACTCGTCGATGCCGAGGGCGTGGTACTCCTTGATCCGCTCGGCGACCTCGTCGTGGCTGCCGACCAGAGCCGTGCCCGCGCCCCCGCGCACCAGGCCGATGCCGGCCCACAGGTTGGGGTGGATCTCCAGGCCGTCGCGGCTGCCGCCGTGCAGGGCGAGCATGCGCTGCTGGCCCTCGGACTCGCTGCGGCCGAGGCCCGCCTGCACGGACCGTACGGTCTCCGTGTCGAAGCCGTCGAGCAGCCGGTTCGCCTCGGCCCACGCCTGCTCGGAGGTGTCCCGGGTGATGACGTGCAGCCGGATGCCGAAGCGCAGGGTACGGCCGTGCCGTGCGGCCAGTTTCCGGATCCAGGCGATCTTCTCCGCGACCTGTGCGGGCGGCTCGCCCCAGGTCAGGTAGACGTCGACGTGCCGGGCGGCGATCTCCCCGGCGATGGGCGAGGAGCCACCGAAGTAGACCTCGGGCACCGGATCGGGCACCCGGCTCAGCCGCGCGTCCTCGACCTGGAGGTGCTCCCCGCTCAGGTCGACGCTCTTGCCCTCCCACAACTCCCGTACGATCTGCAGGAATTCGCCGGTACGACGGTAGCGGTCGTCCTTGTCGAGGAAGTCGCCGTAGGCCCGCTGCTCGCGGCTCTCACCGCCGGTGACCACGTTGAGCAGGAGCCGTCCGCCGGTCTGCCGCTGGAAGGTGGACGCCATCTGCGCGGCGAGCGTCGGCGAGACGAAGCCGGGCCGGAAGGCGACCAGGAACTTCAGCCGCTCGGTGTGCTGGCTGACCATGGCGGTGGTCAGCCACGCGTCCTCGCACCAGGCGCCGGTCGGGGTGAGCGCGCCGACGAAGCCCAGGTCCTCGGCGGCCCGCGCGATCTGGCTCAGGTAGGCGACCGTCGGCGGCCGGTCCCGGCCGGAGGCGGTGGCCGGGGTGCCGTGGCCGCCGCCGACGACGTGCCGGCTGTCGCCGTTGGTGGGCAGGAACCAGTGGAAGGTGAGGGACACGTGGGGGTCTCCGATCAGAGCAGGCCGTGTCGGGGCGGCCGGGTTCCGGTCAGCACGTACCGGCCGATGTGCTGGATCTTCCAGCGGGTCGGGTCGTGCGATCCAAAAGGTGCGGCGCGAAGCGCCTCGTGGAGGGGTGGTGGTCGGGCGACGGGTGGGCGGGTGCGGGCGTCGCACCAGTGACGGTGCAGGTTCAGTGAGTCGAGCGCGGCCCCTGGAAGGTCAGGTGGTGGGGCAGGACGCGGTCGGCGGGCAGCCCGGACGCGGACAGCCGGTCCAGCTCGGCGCGCGGCAGCCGGCGTTCGGCGTCCCGCTCGGCGGCCCCGGCCCGGAACTCCTCGGCCAGGGCCGCGGAGACCGCGAGTGCCTCCACGTCGTCGGCGATGACCTGGGCGGTCATGGTGCTCAGCTCGCCGCCGCCAGGACCGGGGTGCGGTCCAGGGCCGCCGAGAACTGGTCCACGATCTGTCCCAGCGCCTCGGCGGTGGCCGGGGCCACGGTGAGCGAGCCGTCCTCCCGTACGGTGATGTCCTTGTCGAGGGTGAACCAGCCCTGGACGATGTGGGCGGCGCCCATGGAGTTCAGCACCGGGCGCAGCGCGTAGTCGATGGCGAGGACGTGCGCGGTGGAGCCGCCGGTGGCGAGCGGCAGCACGGTCTTGCCGGTGAGCGCGTACTGCGGCAGCAGGTCGAGGAGCGCCTTGAGGACTCCGGAGTACGACGCCTTGTAGACGGGGGTGCCGACCACGACGCCGTCGGCCCGGGCGAACAGCTCGGTCGCCTCGACGATGGCCGGATGCTGGAAGTCGGCGCCGAGCAGCGCCTCGGCCGGGATCGTGCGGACGTCCAGCGGTATCACCTGGTGTCCCTGGGCGATCAGCCGCTGGTCCAGGTGACGCAGCAGGCGGCCGGTGCGCGAGGAGGCGGAGGGACTGCCGGAGACGGACAGGACGGTGGCCATGGGGTGCCTCATTCTGAGTGCCGGGCGCCGCACGGGGACGGGCGCGAGAGAGGGAGGGAGTCAGGCGTGGCGGGGACGGACCCGGGCCCGGGCTCCGGGAGCCCGGCCTCCAGCGGGGGCGTCGAGGGGCTTGGGCTTGAGTGAGAGGTCGCGCAACCGGTAGAAGTCACCGGCTAGTTCGGCGTGGTCCTCATTGCACGGGCGCTGCCGGCATGCGGAACTCCTGTTGCGGAATTGCTCGGCGCCTTTCCGGGCACGCCGAATTCAGCGCGTGCCGAACGCAGCGGAATTCAGGCGAGAGTGAAAGGGAGGGAGAGCGAAGAATCGCGGCGGATCGGAGAGAGTCGGGCGATCAGGCCGCGGCGCTACAGGAGGCGCTGGAGACGCGCGCGAGGTCGACATGGCGTCGCCGCGTGAGGTCCAGTCGCATCGTCATGCCGTCGATCGTGGCAGCCGCCCGCGAGGGCAGTCAAGGAAAACCCGACCGGTCTCGTATCGCGGACCATTGAATTTCACGAGGGTGTGACAGGAAAACCCTTGAACCCAGTCCGCCCGGCCGCGCATTCTGCGGTGGTGCGGACCGAACAACTGGAATACCTGGCGGCCGTGACCCGGCTCGGCTCGCTGCGCCGGGCGGCCGACGAACTGCGCCTGTCCCAGCCCGCGTTGAGCGAGACGGTGCGCAATCTGGAGCGGGAGCTGGGCGTCGACCTGCTGGAGCGCAAGCGGTCGGGCGCGACGATGAGCGCGGCCGGCCGGGAGTTGCTGCCGCACATCGTCAGCGTGCTGGAGGCGGTGGACCGGCTGCGCGCCGCGGCGGGCGAGCAGCACCGGGTCAGCCGGATGGTGCGCGTCGGCACGGTCAACGCGGCGACGGTGCCGCTGCTGATCCCCGTGCTGCGGGAGTTCCGGGCGGCGCACCCCGTCACCCAGGTCGAGGTGGTGGGGGCGCAGCAGCCGGAGATCCGGCGCGGGCTGGTGGAGGGCGGCTTCGACCTGGGTCTGGTCAATCACCTGGACGGCGACGACGTACCCGCCGGCGTGGAGTCCACGCAGCTGCTGAGCGGCCGGCCCGTGGTGTGTCTGCGCGCGGACAGCCCGCTCGCCGCGCGGTCCGTGGTGACCGTCGAGGACCTGCTCGGTGTTCCGCTGATCGCGATGCGCGCCGGGTATGTGATGCACCGGTACGTGCACCGGCTGCTGGCCGGCCGCACCCCGGCGTTCTCGTACTCGACGGACGGTGCGGAGATGGGAAAGCTGCTGGTCGCCGAGGGGCTGGGGGTGACGGTTCTGCCGGACTTCAGCGTGGTCGGGGACCCGCTGGAGCGGAGCGGGACGATCGTCCACCGGCCGCTCGCCGACGAGAAGACCCGGGTGCTGCTGATGCTCCAGCGCCGCCGCGCCGATTCGGTGCCGCAGGCGGCACGGGAGCTGCACACGACGTTCGTACGCCGGGCGCGGGAGCTGTCGGCGCGCTGAGGGCCGCGTACTCCTTCGTGGGCCGGGCCGCCCGGGATCGGCGCGGCCGTGCCGGGCCGGCTCACCCGCGACGCCTGCATCCGCCGGCCGCCCCGGTCCGGAACCTCTCAGTGTCCGCACCCCGCGTCCCGGAGCCGCGCCATGTACGTCTCGATCGTCCTGTTCACCGCCGATCTGCGCCTGCACGACCACCCGCCCCTGCGGGCCGCGCTGGACGGCGCCCGTGAGGTCGTTCCCCTGTTCGTCCACGACCGGGGCGTGACGGACGCGGGGTTCGCGGCGCCCAACCGGCTGGCGTTCCTCGCGGACTGCCTGCGGGATCTGGACGCCGGGCTGCGCGAGCGCGGCGGCCGGCTCGTGCTGCGCTCCGGTGACGTCGTCACGGAGGTGTGCAGGGTGGCGGCGGAGGCCGAGGCCGACGAGGTGCACCTGGCGGCCGACGTCAGCGCCTACGCGCAGGCCCGGGAGCGGCGGCTGCGGCGGGCCCTGGAGGCGGACGGACGGCGGCTGCACGTCCACGACACGGTGACCTGCGCGGTGGCCCCCGGCACGGTGACCCCGGCCGCCTCGGACCACTTCGCCGTGTTCACACCGTACTTCCGCACGTGGTCGGCGCAGGGGCTGCGGGGCGTCCTCCGTGCGCCCCGCTCGGTCCGGGTACCGGAGGGCATCGCGTCCGAGGGGCTGCCGTCCCGTACCGCGCTGCCGGGTGTGTCACGGGGGCTGGCCGCGGGCGGGGAGACGGAGGGCCGCGTGCGCCTCGCCGCGTGGCTGCGGACCGACGTCGCCGCCTACGCCGACCGGCACGACGACCTGGCCGGCGACGCGACCTCTCGCCTCTCCCCGCACCTGCACTTCGGCACCCTGTCCCCCGTCGAGCTGGTCCACCGGGCGCGCGGAAAAGGCGGCCCGGGTACGGAGGCGTTCGTACGGCAGCTCGCGTGGCGCGACTTCCACCGTCAGGTGCTGGCGGCACGGCCCGCCGCGGCCGGCGCCGACTACCGTACGCGGCACGACCGTTGGCGGTCGCTGGAGACGGCACGGGAGGACGTCGAGGCCTGGCGGGAGGGCCGTACCGGCTATCCGGTGGTCGACGCGGCAATGCGCCAGCTGCGGCACGAGGGCTGGATGCACAACCGCGGCCGGCTGCTGACGGCGAGCTTCCTCACCAAGACGCTGTACGTCGACTGGCGGGTGGGCGCCCGGTACTTCCTGGAGCTGCTGGTGGACGGCGACGTGGCCGACAACCAGCTGAACTGGCAGTGGGTGGCCGGGACGGGCACGGACACCCGCCCACACCGGGTTCTCAATCCGGTCACCCAGGGCAAGCGGTACGACCCCGACGGTACGTACGTCCGGCGATGGGTGGAGGAGCTGAGGGGCGTCGAGGGACGCGCGGTGCACGAGCCGTGGAAACTCCGGGATCCGGAGCGGGCGGTCGCCGGTGCGTATCCGGACCCGATCATCGAACTGGCCGACGGGCTGGCCCGCTTCAAGCGGGCCCGCGGACGCGACTGAGGACGGTCCGCCCGCTCTGCCGGGCGATCTACCGTTCCCGGCCCGGTTGCCGGCAGGCCACCGCCAGCGCGTCGAGGGCTTGGGGCAGGCTCGTGGGGTTGAGCATGCCGCGACTGGGCCGGCCCGCCCAGCCGGGGCCGCCGAGCAGGACCAGCGGCCGCGACCTGGCTCCCCTCACCCCCCACTCGGTGACCACGATGTGCTGCGCCAGCGGCAGGCTCGCGGTGGAGCGGGCCTGCGCCCACAGCACCACGGCGGCCGGGCCCAGGCGCCGTACCGCCGCCGCGAGTGCCTCCGCGGGGACGGCGGCGCCGAACATCCTTGTGGCGATGCCGAGTTGACTCAGTCCGGCGTTCAGCGCCTCCAGGGGCAGGGTGTGCTGTTCGCCGGGCACGCAGGCCAGCAGGACCGGGCCCGCAGCCGTGGGACCGGCGGACGTGACGGGCGGCCGGGTGTGCCGGCGGAGGGTGGTGGAGACGTGCCAGGACAGCAGGTGCTCCACCTCCACATAGCGGTCTCCGGACGTGGCCCACTTGCGGCCCACGGCATGCAGGGTGGGCACCATGACCTCCTGCCAGGCGCGGGTGAGGCCGAACCCGGCCACGGCGGCGGCCAGCCGCTCCTCCACGGTCGGCGCGTCCAGCCGTACCGCCGCGCGGGCCAGGCCACGGCACTCCTGGCGCACGTCGCCCGAGGGCGGCGCGGCGGCCGTGGTGGAGTGCGCGGGCGCGGGTCCGCCGGTGATCGCCTCGTCCTGGGCGGCGCGGGGCTGGGGCGCGCCCGCGGAGGCCTCGTTCCGTGCGGCCCGGGCCGCCTCGGCAGGGGCCAGTCCGGCCGAGGTCAGCCGGCACATCGTCTCCAGCACGGCCACGTCCCGTGGCGACCAGCGCCGGTGCCGGCCCGCCACGCGCTCGGCGGGGCCGATGCCGTAGCGGCGTTCCCAGGAGCGCAGGGTGGTGGGTGAGACCCCGAGCCGGCGGGCGAGGGCGCCCGTGGTCAGACCCGCCTCGGCCGCCCCCCGGTGGGGAGCGGAGGGACCGGCACCGACGCGCTTTCCGTCCACACCGCGACTATACGACGCAGAATCGATGCGGGTTGAGGCCGCGGATCCCGCGCTCCGAGGATGACGGCACCGTCTCATCCGAGGAGCCGTGATCATGCAGCACCATGTCGAGGAGCGCTGCAGCGACGAGGAGCTGGAGCGGAGCCTGCCGACGGGCGACGACGCCTGCCTGGCCGCGATCCACCGGCGCTGGTCCCCGCTCGTGTACGGCCTGGCGCGGCGTTCGCTGGGCGATGCCGGGGAGGCGGAGGACGTCGCCCAGCAGGTGTTCCTCGGGGTGTGGCGGGGGCGGCACGGCTATCAGCCCGAGCGCGGTCCGCTGGCCGGCTGGATCGTCTGCATCACCCGGCGCAGGATCGCCGACGCCCTGTCCGCGCGGACCCGGCGGGCGTTCCTGGTCACGGCCGCGGGCTCGACCCTCGCACTCACCGGCACCACCGAACCGGGCCCCGAGGCAGCGCTGGACCGCCTCCTCGTCCGGCACGCACTGGCCCAACTGCCCGCGCCACAACGGGAGGTCCTGCGTCTGGCCTTCTACGAGGACCTCACCCAGACCCAGATCGCCGCGCGCACGGGGTGGCCCCTCGGCACCGTGAAGAGCCACGCCCGGCGCGGCCTGGACCGGCTCCGGCGCCTGCTCGGGCCGGTCCGGGCCGGATTCTTCGATGCGGAAACGCTGCGGTTTCCGGGAGATCGCCGCTGAGGCGACGCTCCCCTCCGTCGGCCCCCGGAGAGAGTCGGCGCTCTTCGGGGGCTCTCCTCCCTGCCGGACCACACGGGCCAAAGGTACGCGCCGACCTCTACACATAAAGGGCGAATAAGAGGAAACTGGGTACGCGGCGCTTACCGCACACCGCACCAGACGCGGTCAGGCCCGCACGTCACAAAGGAGACGAGTCATGGCCAACGTCTCGCACAGGGGTGACATGGCAACCCACCCCGATATCTCCGAAATGCGGGCACGCTACGCCCGCATGCTCGGTGGCCGTGATGTGGCGCTGGTGGACGGGCCGGTATTCCTGCTCGGCCTGTACTGCGCGGCATCCCCGTGGATCCTGCACTACACGACAAGCCAGCCGGCGCTCGCGACCCACAACCTGATCGTGGGCATCGCGATAGGCCTGCTGGCACTGGGGTTCACCACGGCCCCGGAGCGGATGTACGGCCTCAGCTGGGCCATGTGCGCGATGGGTGTCTGGATGATCATCGCGCCGTGGGTCGTGGGCAGCAGCCCGGACACCGGCGTGATCCTCAACAACGTCATCATCGGCGCGCTGGCCTTCGTTCTCGGCCTGATGTGCGCCGGTACGGCGGCGAAGAGCGTCCCCAAGCCATAAGGACAAGACACGAGGAAGGGAGGACCACGTCGAAGGAGTCGAAGGAAGTGAAGGCCACGAAAGGAAGACGAGGCCGGTCCACCCGGGTGGACCGGCCTCAGCATGACCGCACCCCTAGGGATTGCCAGGCCTGACGGCTGATTTACCCGCGAATCTCTCGGTCAGCAGCGAAAGGAGCCGCCGTCACTCGGCCGCATTGTCACCAGGGCGCCACGCCCATGCCTCGACGCCGGGTGGCTGCGCATATCCGGGCACCCGGATCCAGGCCCGTAGCACCCGCTCCTTCGTCCTGACGTACACGGCGCGGAACGCACTGGTCACGTCCCGGGGCGCGTGGCGGAGGCCGCCGTACACCGCATCGGACATGATCACGGCGAGAGGCGAGCCGACGGCGGACCGCAGAGCGGAGCGCAGCGCCGGGGAGTCCACCAGCCGGTTCGCCGTCACCACGGCGTGCCCTTCCAATCCGTGGGGTGACCGCACGGCGTCGCCGTGGTGCAGGGCGATCCGCAGACGCACGGGCGTGTTCCAGTCGAGATCGTCGAGTTCGGCACGCAGTCGCGACACCAGGTCCATGCACAGGGTGGTGTCGTCTGCCTGCCCCGGCAGGAAGACGACCATGCCGTCACCTCTGTCCCAGGTCTGCGCCGGAGGATCCACGTCGCTGAGCACACGTCGGAAGACGTCGTGCATGCGGCGTCGCGCGTCGGCCTGGCTGTAGTCCTTGGCGAAGCCCTCGATGTCCGCGAGCAGGATGAGCCCGCCGTCCTGGTCGCCCCTTGCCTGCAGCCCCTCCACCTGAGCCATCACATCGGCGCCCAGGTCGGTGCGCCACGTCAACGGGCGCAGTACGAACCGGGCCGACCGGTCGGCGGCACTGTGTGTGTGGAGCCACTCCAGTGCGTGCTCCGCCGCCTCGCGCGCCTCCGAGGGAGTCAGATCGCGGCGATACAGCAGGGCGTTGAGCACGAACTGGGCGCTGTGGTCACGGCCGTGGGACCGCAGCCAGCGCAGGCCGAGGTCCCTGGCCGCACGTGCTTCCTCGGGTGTGAGGTCGACGCGCTGGAGCAGAGGGCGCAGTACGTACTTCGCCGGGTCTGAGTTGCCGGAGTCGCGGATCCAGCCGATGGCGGCGTCGACGAACCGGGTGCGGGGCCCGGGAGGCAGGTCCTCCCTGCGCAGCGCGGCACTGAGCACGAACTCGCCCGCCGAGGTGGGGCCGTGGCGCTCCCACCACCTCAGCGCCGCGTCGACGGCGAGAGCGACCTGCCGCCGCGACAGATCCTCGCGCAGGAGTACCGGACGCAGGACGTACCGCGCCCACTGTGTGTCCCCCAGGGCGGCGAGCCAGTTCAGGGCGTACACCACGGCCCGGTGGGCAGCGGCGACGCCGAGGTCGTTCCTCTCCAGCAGACGTCCGAGCACGAACTGCGCGCCCGGGGTGTCCCCGTGCTCCGCCAGCCAGTCCAGCGCGACCCGCACGGCGTCCGCCGCGTCGTCGGCGGACAGATCGCCCCGCGCGAGAAGCCCGTTGAGCACGAACTGCGCGCTCTCGGTGCGGTCGTCCGTCCGCAACCAGTCCAGGGCACGGTCGACGGCCGCACTCGCCTCGGTCTGGGTGAGGTTGGTGCGTTGCAGCAGGCTTCGCAGGGCGCGTGCGGTGTTCTCGATCTGCTCGGTGCGGGCCTCCTCCTCCTGGAAGCCGGCGAACTCCGCATCCGCGCGCGCGCTGTCCCGGGCCCGGGCCCGTTGGGCGAGCCCACGGAAGCGTTCGGCACGCCGGTCGTCGCCCTGCGCTTCGGCGGTGCGGGCCACGGCCCCCAGGTCCGGGATCGACGCGTGCGCTGCCAGTGCCTCCCAGAGAGCGTCCGGGGGTACGACGTTGCGGCGGGCCGCGCGCGCGAACCGCTCGATGTATTCCGAGAGCCGGTAACACGACCAGGCGGCCTTGCCCTGCACGGGTCGCACATGCTTCAGCAGGCTTTCTGCACCGGGCGGGCCCTGGTTGAGGTAATCCAGGGCGGACGACATCCAGTCGTCGTCAAGGAGATCCCGTTGGCCGTTCGAGAGATAGCCGGGAGCGGCCGCCAGCAGAAGGGCCCGCGGCAGCTCCGGTCCGTGCCCGCAGCGGAGTGCGTCGACCGCGGCCTGTACGAGGGCGAAGGGCGCGGGCGGCGCGGCGACGTACCGCTCGATCTGGGCGTTGCCGCTCGCCAGGAACGGAATCAGCGCGTCGCCAGCCCGCCGCACGGCTTCGGCCAGGTTGGGGTCGGTCGCGGCAGCGGCGCGGAGGCGGGCCAGCTCCTCCGGGCTGAGCTGAGCAGAAACGAGGAAGCGCGTGCCGTGGTCGATCAGCTCTCGCGCCTGTTGATGCGGATCGGGCGCGTCGGCCGGAGGGACAGACCTGAGAGCGTGCCAGGACTCGTGGCGCAGTGTGCCCAGGATGAGTACCGGCCCGCCTGAGGGATCGCGCAGGCGCGCCAGAAGCTCCTCTGCAACACGTTCACCGTGGGCGTTGGTCAGGTCAAGGAGATGGCGCTGGGAGTCGTCCAACCAGATCACGGTGCGCGGTCTGATCGCCCCCGGGGTGCTCAGCCCCGCCTCCAGGTCCTCGCTCGACGAGGGCTGCCACACCCGCCAGTAAGACGGGAGGAAAGACAACGCCTCGAAACACGAACGGCTCTTGCCCGACCCACTGGAGCCGACGAGCATGACCAGCCCGCTGGTTCCGTCGGCGGCCGCCCGCACTGCGGCACGCAACTCCGCGTCATAGTCGCGCTCGACGTACGGCGGCCTCAGCGACAGCGGCGCTGTCTCGTCCTCGGAGTCGATCAGGAATGGGAAGACGCCCGGTGTAGTGCGGTCCCGCACGTGAGTGACCGGTACACCGAGGGGTGCCGGTCCGGACGATGCCGCGAGCGTGCCGGAGGGTTCACGGCGCTCCTCCTGCAACGCGTTGTACAGCAGCAGCGTGAACAGGCTGTACGACAGCTCACCGCCGTCCTCGATGCCTGCCCGTTGTCTCAGGAAGCTGGTCAGCCAGGCGAAACTCCGTTCGTCGGCGGGCACTTCCCGGCCGTCGAACCAGCCAGCCAGCGTGGTCGGGTCGAGCAGCACCCGGGGGGAGGCCTGCGCCGCATGCCGAGCGACTTCCTCGTACGACGGAGACCCGGCGCGGAAACGCAGGACCCTCAGGGCGTTCACGAGGTCCGCCCGGCTCTCCCGCGGCCCCCTTCCGCGTCGCGTCTGGACGCGGAGCACGACCGACACCCGTCGGAGCCCGGTCGTCGACTCCGTCACCGCCACGCAGTCGCGCAGCGGGTGCAGCCCCTCATGCTTCTCGGACTGGTCGAGGACCATGACGAATTCGACCGGGGACCTGGCCGGAACGCCGGCGTCGGGGTCCGCACGCACATCAGCCGTCACGCTGTCCCACGAGAACGCGCCGGACTTCCTGATCTTGACGATCACGGGACCACCGCTCGCCTGCCAGAACAGGCCCTGCCCGACAGGCTGCTCCAGCGGCGAGCATCGTTTGAGGACGATGCCACGGCTGATGAAATACCGGACGAGATCATCGCTCACGTCACCGACGCTGACCTTCCCCGCCTCCGCGCACACCTCGTCGAAGTACGTGTCCTCCCCCGGCCAGTAGCCCTGCGGCGCGGGAAGCCTGGACTCCACGTAGCCGATCAGGTGGGCCAGCAGATCCTCGGCGTCACGGCGCACGAGATCCTCGGTGCCCGGATCGAGGTGCGCCAGCATCTGCAGCCGTACCAGCGAAGGGACGGTGGGCGTCGCCTCCCCCGCACCGGGGTCTCCCGCTTCCGCGTCGAGGACGGGATCGCCCGATGGCTCGATCATGCGCCGCACAGCCCGCACAGCCTTCGCGAACGGACGTACCGCCGCGGGCAGTTCTCTGACCACCGCCGGATCATGGAGCACGGCGCCGATGCCCTGTGGCGCGTACGGGTGGGCGGCGACATGGCGGCTGAAGGCACGCTCGATCTGCCATACGTCATGGGTCGTCAGGTAGCCGCGCAGGTACTGCTGGGCAGCGGTGTGGAACACGAGCACCGGATCGCCGTCGGGTGCGCGCCGCACCGTGAACAGCCCGCTGGTGAGCAGCTCGGCGAGATCGGCGTACCGGGCGTCGGGCACCGCCTGGTCACGCAGCACGTAGAGCAGGGGAAGGGGCAGCTCGGCCAGGCTCGAACCGAGGACGGCGAGGCGGACCGCGGGCGTCGGTGCGGTGTGGACGAAGGCCGCTGCGAGGTGCTCGGGGTCGGTCTGGCGTGCGGGGGCCGTGCCGGTGCGCGTGCGGGGTACGCGGCCGGTGGCGGGGATGAGTACGGCGTCGCAGCCCCGCGGGTCGGCTCGCATGAGGGTGCTCGCCCAGGCTCCCAGAGAGTGGGGGGTGGCCGACACCACGGGGAGCGCGGCCCAGGGGCCGAGCAGGTCTGCTCCGTCCGCGTCCGGCTTCAGCCGCGGCGGCAGGTGGTAGCGGAGCCCGCGGTTGTGGTCGCCGGCCTTGCCGCCGGTGACCCGAACGGCGGGGAGGTTCAGAGCGGAGCGGCGCCACAGGCGCGGGGGCAGCGGATCGAGCAGCGCCACGGGGATCTGCCCGCCCCAGTCCCGCAGCAGCAGCCATGGGCCGGCGGTGTGCCAGCCGCGGGCGGCGCAGTCGGAGACCAGCAGGACGAGCCGCCTGCCCTGGGGTCCGCTGCCGTGGTGGGGCACCCGGTCAGCGGGTACCGGACGGTCGTGGTGGTCACGGACCTGTGGTTCGCCCTCCCGCCACTCCAGGCTCCAGGTGTGGACGGCGCGGAACCCTCCGAGGCGGCGCAGCAGCCCGGTGACCGCCCGTGTGGTCTCCTCCCAGACGCTCATGGACAGCGAGGTGTCCACGAGGACGACCGCCTCGAACCAGGGTTCCGGCGCGGGCCGGAACAGCGGCACGAGCGGGCCACCGCGCGCGTAGTGCTCCACGGTGGCGTCGATGTCGAGCCGGCGGCGGCCGCCCCTGCGCCACGGCTGCCGGAACGGCTGGACGGCCCGGCCGACGGCCAGGGCCTCCGGCAGCGGGCTGCCGCGGCCGAGCGTCAGGGGAACGCCGCGGACCGTGGTGGTCGCCCCCGGACTGCGGGCGGAGACCTGCCGGCTCTCCGCGCCGCGCGGGCCGGGCCGTGCGGCCGACGGCGCGTGCCCCGTGGGGCGAGCCGCCGGATCCGCCTCCGGTGCGGGGGGCGATTCCTCGGCCGGCGCGGGGCGCGTCGGCGGTGCGTCCGCGCCGACGGAGCCCGAGGCGGCCAGCCACAGCGCGTCGGCGAGAGTGCGTGCGTCCACCTCGGGGGGCAGGGCATCGCCGAGCGCCCGCAGGAGGCGGGTCAGAGCGTCAGGCACGGGAGAGTTCACGCACCAGCAGCGCGTGGAGTTCCTCGTACTGCTCGTTCTGCGGTGCCTGATCGCCGGTGAGCAGGGCCACCGCGTTCAGCAACTGGTCGATGGCGAGGTGCTCGCCCGCCGCGATGCGTTCGGCGAAGTTCACGACGAGGTCCTCGCCGGTCTGCGGCACGTCGCCGAGGTGGGCCCGGACGATGTCGTGCAGCAGGTCCGCGGTCAGCGGGGGCATCGTGTAGCGGATGCAGCGCCGCAGGAACGCCGGCGGGAAGTCCCGTTCGCCGTTGCTGGTCAGGAGGATGAAGGGGAACTGGGTGCAGTACACCCGCCCGTGTTCGACGAGATGTTCGTCGTGGCTGTCCCACTGGCGGACCATGACGCGGGGCCGCCGGTAGCGCACGAGTTCGGGGATCTCGAACTCCCCGCGTTCCAGCACCTCCAGCAGGTCGCCGGGGAGATCCAGGTCGCTCTTGTCGATCTCGTCGATGAGCAGCGCACGGGGTCGTTCAGCGGGCAGCAACGCGGTGCCCAGGGGCCCGAGTTGCAGGAAGGGGGCGATGTCGTCACGGCTGCGGGCACGGCCCGCACGGCCGCCCCCGTGCTGGGTCATCGCCGCGCGCAGGCTCTGCGCGTGGATCCGGCCGAGGGCGTCGTAGCGGTACAGGGCCTCGGCCAGGGAGCTGCGGGAGGTGATGTGCCAGCGGAGCACCTGCCCGAGGCCCAGTTCGTACGCCACCTGCTCGATCACCGTGGACTTGCCCGAGCCCGCGGGACCGGTGACGAGGAGCGGGCGGCGCAGGTGCAGGGCCGCGTTGACGGCGTCGACGAGGCCGGGCGGTGGCTGGTACTGCCGGTGCTGCGCTTTACGGGGAAACTCGCGCCATGGGGGCGGGTCGGCCAGCGGGGTCTTCCGCTGCTCGCCGTCGCCACGGTAGTAGGGCTTCCAGGTCACACTTCCTCCTCAAGGCCGGCCACGACGCGATTCTCGAAGGGTCGGCAGAACTCCAGCCACGCCTCGTCGTGCCATACCGCGCGCACCTCGCCGAGGCAGGTCACGCATCCGGCGTGCTCCCGGGCCCACCGGTGCCGGTAGGCAGGGGCGAAGCCGTTCGGGAGGCTGTGCCAGTGCTGGTCCACCAGCGCGCGCAGGGTGCCGTCGCCCGCTCGTGCCTCCGGGCGCGGCCACAGGATGATGGGCGCGTAGGGCAGCAGTTCTTCGAGGACGTCCTGCAGTGTCTCGGGATGGTGGTCGATCCCGACCGCGGTGTCGTACCGCCCGGTCATGAGGCTCTGTTCGAGTCCCTGCCGGTCGCCGAGGACGGTCGCGTCGATCCACTCCACGGGGACGGCGCCGCAGGCCGTCATCCGGCGCAGGGCCCTGCGGGCGGCGTCGTTCATCTCCGCGTTCTCCTCGGCGGGATCCATCCGGCCGCTCCAGCGGACGACGACGGTGCTGTTGACGCCCAGGAGGTGGCGGCCGACCTTCGCCTCCTCGGGATGCCAGCGGGCCAGGAGGTGGACGGGTGCGGCCACGTCCACGTGGACCAGTTGCTCCGGATCCGGGAGCCGGCCGCGTGCCCAGGCCAGGGCTCTGCCCATCGCCCGGCCCACCCCCGGGCGGTCGGCCGGCTCGCAGCGGAAGCGCTCGTGCACCGGGAGTTTCTCGCCGCTGCCGACGAGCCAGGCATCGACTTCTTCCGGCCAGTCGGTCAGGGCGCCGGCGAGGCTGAGGACGAGACGCAGTTCTCCCTGCCGGCGGAGCTGGGCGAACTCGGTGAGAGCGTCGTTGAACGCGGTGACCACACCGTGTTCCTGTGCCCACGGCCGTAACCGCGGGATCACGTCGTCCGCTTCGGACAGGTGGGCCAGGGCCGCCAGGAGCCGTGCCGGTGCCTGCCACGGGGGTGTGTGGAGCTTTCTTGCCCGCAGGGCCGCGTACTCGACGAGGTCGCGCAGCAGTTCCGTTCCCTCGGCCTCGTGCGGCAGGCCGGACAGCTGACGCGCTTCCCGGAGCAGGTCGCTGGTGAGGACCTCGGCCAGCACCTTGTTGAGGAGGGTGACCGTGCGCGCGCACTCGAGGAGCGTGCCCACCATCTCGATCACCCGCGCCTGCCACCGGGAATCGGTCGGGCCCTCGATCCTGCCCTGCTGTGCGAACCGGTGCAGGTCGTCGAGTTCGCCGAGCGTCAACCGTTCGGGCAGGCGCACGTTCGCACGCCACAGGGTCACGGCCTCTTCGAGGTCCTGTCGTCCCACCAGCCCCACCACACCGCCTCCGCCGGCGGTTGCGGAGCGCACGTTGCGGGCCAGCCACAGGCCGTCCAGGGCGAAGGGGTCGTTGTCGTACTCGAATCTCCCGACGACCTGTCCGACGATACGGCCGCGCAGTTCCTCGGTGAGTCTGGTGTCGGCGAACACCATGGCGCCGGCCCCGTTCAGCCCCTCGCGCAACACGTCGATCAGGGCGAAGGTGAGGCGCATGCCGCGGGCCGCCTGGTCGGACGCGGACGCCGTGAGGACGGACAGCCTGGTCCGGCCGGCCCGCACCCCGCCGGCGATGCCGCCGGCGTCCGGTGCCGCGCCCGCCGCATGGCAGGTGTCGATGAGGGCGATCACACCTTCGACGCCCGGCTCGTCCGCGGCGACGGCGAGCAACTGCCGTACGTTCACGGCCGACATGGTGCTCCGGGTCGTGGACTGGGCGACCATGTAGTGGAGGTCGGTCTGCTGGGGCGGGGTGAAACCGTGGCCGAGCAGCGCCACGACCAGCACGGCGCCGTCCGCCTTGGCCCGCCGGACCGCCTCGTACACGGCCTTGCGCACGTCGTCGGGTTCCAGTGTGTCGCTCACCAGGAGGGACCCGTGGTCGCCCGGGCGGGCGGTGCACCCGCCGAGGGCGGGGTCCGTGAGCACCGTGTGCAGGCCCTCGGCGGCCTCCTCCAGGCGCGCCAGGGTTCCCATGTCCGTGCACTGCGCGCCCACCACCAGTACGTGGCGCCGGGGCTCGCCGGTCACTTCCGCAGCGCCTCGACAAGCGGACCGGCGACGGCCGGCTGCCGCAGGTACTTCGTGGCCGTGTGGACCCACAGGCCGTCGGAGTCCACGCGGTCGGTGACCGGGAGGACGCCCGAGGCGTTGGGCAGCATCCAGTTCTGGATGCGGGGCCGTCCGACCACGACGTCGTCGCGGTCCCAGAAGTTCAGCCACCGCTCGACGCGGTGCGGGGTGCGGGGCGGCTGCGGGACCAGGCGCTGGAGCACCGCCGCCGCGGTGGCCAGCGGGGAACCCAGGGTCAGCAGCAGCTTGACCTGCCCCGGGTAGTCGCGCAGCGCCTCGAACGCGACCACGCTACCGAGGGAATGGCTCACCACGACCAGCGGCCGCTCCGGGTCCGTGCCCCGCAGGACCCGCTCCCGGATCCGGGCGTCCAGGGTCCGTCCGGCGCCGTCGGCCTCGCGCCGGTCCAGGTAGCGCCCGACCTGGGACAGGTGCGACAGCAGCGGCAGGCCGCTCGCCCACTGCGCGCCCTGGCGCAGTACCGGCAGTTGCAGCACGGTCGTCAGCACCCTGCCCAGGACGCGGATCAACGCTCCGACGCCCTGTGCCTGGTCGTCGAAGCGCGGGAGTTGCGCCCTGGCGTCCTCGATCACGGCGGACGCCTGCCTGTCCCCCTGTTCCGCCGCCTGCCGGCCCAGTTCGTCGAGGAGCGTCTCGACGAAGTCCTCCAGGAACTCGGCCTGTTCCTCGTCGGGTTCCCAGGCTTCCGCGACTTCCGGGCCCTGGGCCTCGGCGTCGGTGAACAGGTCGCTGTAGTTCGCGAAGCGTGCCTCCGCCAGCCAGCCCTGCGTCAGTCCGGACACGGCGTCGGAATGCCCTGCCCTGCGTGCTCCTTGGGCCAGGGCTTCGAGCCAGGCACGGCGCTCGTCCTCGGTGTCCCGGAGCTTTCCGATTCCGTGTACGAAAACAAGCTGAGGAGTGTCCGAACCGCTCACTCACGCCCCCGAAGTACTGCCCGTGCGGCCCCGCGCCGCTGCACCGACCGCATGCCGTGTCGAGCACCGCCACCTGCGTTGCGATGCTCACGGTGAACCTTAGTCACCTCACTCGGCGCGGGGCGGGAAACGGAGAATGTCGCTGGTGCGGTCAGGCTTCCGCAGGCTGACCGTCCGGCACGGGTGCGGGGACGTACTCCTCGCTGATCTCCCGCTCCCCGAACGGCCACACCTTCTCCAGCCGCGCCCAGACGAAGAAGGCCACGCAGCCGAGGGCGAGCCAGGCCAGGGACCACTCGATGGGGTGGCGGCCGGGGGAGTTCTTGTCGGCGTACCCGTAGATCACGCACCAGCCGGCGAAGGCGACGATGCTGGGCAGTGGGTAGAGCCACATCCGGTACGGGCGGCGCAGGGTCGGCTGCCGCTTGCGCAGGACGGAGAGCGCGATGATCTGGGCCAGCGCCTGGACGATCACCATCACCGTGGTGAGCAGCTGGATCAACGTGGCGAGGTCGGTGTGCCGGCCGATCAGGAAGCCGACCGCGGTGATCACGCCCATGGTCGCCAGGCCCAGCATCGGGAAGCGGTGCTTCGGGTGCAGCTTCTCGTACGGTCGGAAGAAGACCCGGTCGCGGGCGGCGTCGTAGGGGACGCGGGAGCCGCCGAGCAGGCCGGTGAAGACCGAGGCGAAGGCCGTGATCAGGATGAGGACGGTCACCGTGTCGGCGGCGCCCCTGCCCCAGGTCTTCTCCAGGACCGCCGAGGCGACGGAGGTCGAGGCGATGTCCTTCGGGTCGGTCATGCGCTGCCAGTCGATGACGCCGAGCGTGCCGATCTGCAGGAGCAGGTAGATCGCCATGATGCCGAGGATCGAGAAGAGGATGGAGCGCGGCAGGATGCGGCCGGGGTCCTTGATCTCGGCGCCCATGTAGGCGGTGGTGTTGTAGCCGAGGTAGTCGTAGATGCCGATGGTCAGGCCCGCGGCGAAGCCGAGCCAGAAGTGGTTCGAGGTGAGGTCGAAGGCGTGTGCCGGGTAGGTGAAGGCCCGGTGCGGGCTGAAGCCCGTGGCCGCGGCGACGATCACCAGGAGGACCGAGGCGATCATCACGGTCCACATCACGGCGGTGATGCGGGCGATGTGCTCGATGCCGCGCCAGAGCAGGAGGACGACCAGCGCGATGATGCCGAGGCCGATCAGGTCGCCGGAGGTCCGGCCCAGGCCGGGGGCGAGATAGCCCAGGTACTGGACGAAGCCGACCACGCCCGTGGACATGATCAGCGGGATGAAGAGCATCGCCGTCCACACGAACAGGAACGGCATCAGCCGGCCGGTGCGGTACTGGAAGGCCTGGCGGAGGTAGACGTAACTGCCGCCGGAGCCGGGCATGGCGGCGCCCAGTTCGGCCCACACCAGCCCGTCGCAGAGCGCCAGCACGGCGCCCGCGACGAATCCGGTGACCGCCTGGGGGCCGCCGAACGCGGCGACCATCAGCGGGATCGTCACGAACGGGCCGATGCCGCACATCTGGCTCATGTTGATGGCCGTGGCCTGGAACAGGCCGACACGGCGGACGAAGCCACCCGAGGGTGGCGGGCTACCGGACATGGGGGCTCCTGACGCGAGGCAGGGAGGGGTCTGCCGGTGGAGGCTGGATGGCCGATAAAGTTAAGGAGCCTTACTAGGTACGTCAAGCATGCGTCAGGAATGCGTGAGAATGGTGCGATGCCCGCCAGCGACGCCGTAGAGCAGCACGAACAGCCCTGGAGCCGCCGGCGGCTGCGCAGCGCCAACGAGCGGCTGCTGCTCGACCGGCTGCGCCTTCTCGGCGCCGCGTCGCGCGCCCAGCTGGCCCGGGAGACCGGCCTGTCCAAGCCGACGGTGTCCAGCGCGCTCGCCTCGCTGGAGGCGGCCGGACTCGTGCACGAGGTCGGCACGCATGCCCCCGAGCGCGGGCGTGTCGCCGTCCTGTACGCCCCCGACCCGGCCGCCGGTCACGCGCTCGGCGTCGACATAGGCCGCAGCTGGCTGCGCGTCGCGCTGGCCGACCTGGACGGGACGGTGGTCGCCCGGTCGGATGTGCGCAACCCCGCCCGCGGTGCGGACGCCCTCGCCGACCTGGTCGTGGGCACCGCCCGTCAGGTCGTCGCCAACTCCGGAGTGGACCCGGCGGAGGTGGTGCACGGGGTGGTGGGCACGCCCGGGGTCTACGACGAGAAGCAGCGGCGGGTGCGGTACGCGATGCATCTGCCGGGGTGGGGCCGTGCGGGGCTGCTGGACCGGCTGCGCGAGGAGCTGGACGTACCGCTGGAGGTGCACAACGACGCCAACCTGGCCGCCCTCGGCGAGTACACGTACGGGGTCGGCGCGGGCAGCCGGCTGTTCGCGTACATCCTGATCGGCACCGGTCTCGGTATGGGCGTCGTCAGCGAGGGACGGCTGTTCACGGGGGCGCACGGGCTGGCCGGGGAGATCGGGTTCCTGCCCTGGACCGGCCGGCGGAAGCCGGAGCGGCTGGAGGACGCGGTGTCGGGGGTGGCCGTCGTGGAGGCCGCGCGGCACTTCGGGATGCGCGGGCAGCTCACGGCGAAGGCCGTGTTCGACGCGGCCCGGCAGGGCAACACGGCCGCGGTGCGGGCGGTGGAACTGGAGGGCGAGCGGATCGCGCACACCGTGGCGGCCGCGGCCGCGGTGCTCGACCCGGACCTCGTCGTGCTCGGCGGCGGGGTGGGCCACAGCGTGGACCTGTTGCTGCGGCCGGTCCGGGAGCATCTGCGCACGCTCACTCCGCTGCGACCGAAGCTCGCACCCAGCCGACTGGGTGAGGACGCGGTCCTGTTGGGCGCGGTGGCGACGGCACTGGGCACGGCGCGCGAGATGGTGTTCGAGCGCAGGACGGCCGCACTCTGACGCATCTGCCGCCGAGGCCACGGTGATTGACACCGCTCACCCCGCGCCCTAGCTTGTGGCAGGTTAGTAAAGTTTCCTAACTTTACGACCTGGAGACCGCCGTGTTCCCTCGTCCCGCCCGCAGACGCCGCCTCGCCACGGCCGCCGTGGCCCTGGGTCTGCTCAGCTCGCTGTCCACCAGTGCCTGGGCCGGGTCCCGGGATCCGGCCCCGGCGCACCGGCAGCACGCCCGGGGCACCCAGGTCCCCTCCGCCGCCGGAAGCAGCACCCCGCTGTCCGGCTACGCGATCCAGTCGACGGCGAAGGTCGGCGACTCCGCGCAGGCCGTCTCCACCCCCGGCTATCCGGCGACCGGGTGGTATCCGGCGGGCCCCCGCTCCACCGTCCTCGGAGCACTGCTGGCCGACGGCCGCTACGCGGACCCGTTCCACTCCACCAACCTGGAGAAGATCCCCAGGGCCGACTTCCAGGTCCCCTGGTGGTACCGGGCCGACTTCACGGTCGCCGACACCACCGAGCGCACCCACCTCGACTTCAGCGGCGTGATCTCGGCGGCCGACGTCTATGTGAACGGGCATCAGGTGGCCGGGGCCGCCGACGTCGTCGGCGCCTACACCCACCACGAGCTGGACATCACCTCGCTGGTGAAGTCCGGCACGAACACGGTCGCCTTCCGCGTCCGGCCCAACGACCCGACCAAGAACCTCACCATGAGCTGGCTCGACTGGCTCCAGCCGCCACCCGACCGGAACATGGGCATCGTCCGTGACGTGCTGGTCCGCCGGGGCGGCCCGGTCGCGCTGCGCGACGCACACGTCGTGACCAAGCTGGCCGTGCCGTCGCTGGCCACCGCCGACCTGACCGTCAAGGCGCAGGCCCGCAACGACTCCGGGACGGCGGTCACGGCCGAGATCAGCGGCAGCGTCGGCGGGACGAGCTTCACCAGGTCCGTGCCGCTCGCCGCGCACGAGACGAAGACCGTCACCTTCTCCCCCGCCGACGTCCCCGGACTGCACCTCACCTCCCCGAAGGTGTGGTGGCCGGCCGGCATGGGCGGGCAGCCGCTGTACGACCTGGACCTCACCGCCTCCGTGTCCGGCACGGCCTCGGACACCGCCCACGAGAGCTTCGGCATCCGCGACGTGCAGGCGCCGCTGAACTCCGACGGTGCCCGCCAGTACCGGATCAACGGCCGCAGGCTGCTCATCAAGGGCGGCGGCTGGTCCCCGGACGAGTTCCTGCGCTGGGACCCCGGCTACGTCGAGGACCGGCTGCGGTACGCCCTGGACCTCGGGCTGAACACCCTCCGTCTGGAAGGCCACATCGAGCCGGACGAGTTCTTCGACCTCGCCGACCGCTACGGCGTGCTCACGCTGCCGGGCTGGGAGTGCTGCTCCAAGTGGGAGGGCCAGGTCAACGGCAAGGAGACCGGCGACACGTGGACCGACGCCGACTACCCGGTCGCCAAGGCGTCCATGGCCGCCGAGGCCGCCCGGCTGCGCGACCACCCGAGCGTGATCTCCTTCCTGATCGGCAGCGACTTCGCACCCGACGCGACGATCGAGAAGAACTACCTGGACGCTCTCGAGGCCGCCGACTGGCCCACCCCGGTGGTCCCCGCCGCCTCCGACAACTCCTCGCCCCGGCTGGGCAGTTCGGGCCTGAAGATGACGGGGCCCTACGACTGGATCCCGCCCGGCTACTGGTACGCCAAGCGCGAGGGCGGGGCCACCGGCTTCAACTCCGAGACCAGCGCGGGCCCCGACATCCCCACGCTCGACACCCTGCGCCGGATGATGACGCCCGCCGAGCTGGACACGCTCTGGAGGGACCCGGACGCCAGGCAGTACCACCGCTCACCCTCGCCCACGTTCGGCACGCTCAAGATCTACGACGCCGCCCTCACCGGCCGCTACGGGCCCCCGACGGGCCTCACCGACTACGTGCGCAAGGCGCAGCTGGCCCAGTACGAGAACGTGCGCGCCCAGTACGAGGCCTACGCGCGCAATGCGACGGACGCGAGCAAGCCCGCCACCGGGGTCATCTACTGGATGTTCAACAGCGGCTGGACCTCGCTGCACTGGCAGCTGATGGACCGCTATCTGGACCAGGGCGGCGCCTACTTCGGCGCCAAGAAGGCGAACGAGCCGCTGCACGTCCAGTACTCCTACGACGACCGCTCGGTCGTCGTCGTGAACAACCGGAACGCCTCGGCCGGCGGACTCACCGCGCGGGCCACGCTGTTCAACCCCGACGGCACCCAGAAGTACGACAAGGCCGTGACCGGGCTGACGGTGAACGGCGGCGGCGCGCACGGCACCGCGCTCACCCTGCCCGCGTCGGTGGGCGGGCTGTCCTCCACGTACCTGCTCCGGCTGACCCTGACCGACGCGGACGGCAAGGAGGTGAGCCGGAACGTGTACTGGCTCTCCACCAAGGCCGACACGCTCGACTGGGCGAAGACCGACTGGTACTACACGCCGACGACCGGCTATGCCGACCTGAAGGGGCTCGCCTCGATGGCCCAGGTGCCGGTGTCGGCCACGGCCTCGACCGTGTCGTCCGACGGTACGTCGACCACGACGGTGACCCTGCGCCACACGGGCGGCGGCAGGACGCCGTCGCTGTTCACGGACGTCCACCTGGTCGACGCCCAGGGGAAGCCGGTGCTGCCGGTGCGGTGGTCGGACAACGAGGTCGGCCTGTGGCCGGGCGAGTCGGTGACGCTGACCGCCACCTACCGGACCGCCGATCTGCACGGTTCGGCGCCGGGGGTGCGGGTCTCCGGCTGGAACACGCCGGAGCGGACGGTCCCGGCCGCCTGATGTGACGGGGGTGGGCCCGGAAGCCCACCCCCGCACGGCTCAGCTGACGTTGAGCGCGGTGTCGTCCACGACGAACGACGTCTGGAGGGTGGAGCCCTCGGTGCCGGTGAACTTGATCGTGACCGTCTGGCCCGCGTAGCTCGCGAGGTTGAAGCTGCGCTGGGTGTAGCCGCTCGCCGCGTTCAGGTTCGAGTAGGTCGCGAGGGTCGACAGCACCGTGCCGCTGCTGTTGAGGACCTGCGCCTTCAGGGTGTCGTAGGCCGTCGAGGTGGACGTCTCGGCGGTGTCGACATGGAGGTAGAAGCTCAGGGTGGCGCTGGTGCACCCGGCGGGGATGGTCACCGACTGCGTGAGCGTGTCGGTGTGGGCGGAGCCGTAGCCGTTCAGCCAGGCCTTGTAGGAGCCGGTGCGGGAGGCCTCGCCGGTGTCGTTGGTGATGACACCGCTGGAAGCGGTCCAGGACGTGGCGCCGGACTCGAAGCCGGGGTTGGCCAGCAGCTGGGCGGCGGTGCAGGTGCCGCCACCGCCACCGCCGCCACCGCTGGTGCCCGCGCCGGCCAGCCAGGCGGTGGCGTTGAGGGCGAGGGCCGCGTTGGTGGCGCCGGAGTCGTTCCAGCCGTCGTACAGGGTGTTGCCGGACTGGCCGGTGCCGTCGTCGATCGGCGAGCTGTCGCCCCAGAAGGCGACGCGGCCGCTGCCGAAGGTGGACGTCAGGAAGAAGGCGCCGGTGTTGCCGGAGTAACCGGTGCGGTAGAGCAGGCCCTTGACACTGGAGTTGTCGGCGGGCTTGAGCGTGGCGGTCGTGCCGCTGGCGATCAGGCTCTTGGTGACGGTGCCGAAGGAGCCGTGCAGGACCGGGTCGCTGCTGTCGCTGATCGCCGACGGGTAGTCGGAGCTGATGCTCAGCGAGTCGATGGAGAAGCCGAACGGGTCGGTGGAGTCGACGCTGTTGTTCGTCATCAGGTCGTTGAGGATCTCGACCGCGTCCTCGCCGTCGTTGTTGCGGTCGGCGCCGGTGTGGTCGGAGATCATGAACAGGCCGCCGCCGTTCTTCACGAAGTTCATGATCGCCGTCTTCTCGGCGGTCGTGAACAGCGTGTTGGGCTCGGGCAGGACCAGCGTGTCGAAGTTCGACAGGTCGGTGGTCGACGAGCCGCCGTAGCTGAGGCTGGAGCCCGACGGCAGCGTCTTCAGGCTGTAGCCGCCGGTCTTCTGCAGGTCGACGCCCCAGGAGGACAGGGCGCCGGTCCAGTCCGTCTCGGCGGACGGTGAGGAGTCCTGGCCGAGCGGGTCGGGCTGGCTGGTGGAGATGATCCAGTCCGCGTTGCCGGCCGTCTCGGCGTGGGCGTTGTCGAACAGGATCCGGTGCGTGGTGGCCGCGTGGGCGGGGGTGGCGCTGGTGCCGACCTGCAGGGCTGCGGACGTGACGAGCAGCCCGAGCCCGGCCAGGGCGGTGGTGAATCTGCGGCGGGATCTCCTCGATCCGAGCATCCGGCGAACCTCCATGAGGGGTGGGGAGAGGCGGTGCGGGCGCCAAGTCTGCGCGCGTAGAACCGGCTTGAGGGTTCTACACGCGTCGATTGATTGAAAGGTACATGGCATGACGGCCCGGTGAACAGAAAGTCCCGGCAATAAGCGGAGCGGAGTGCCTCCGGTCAGAGCGGGCACATGGAACATCAGCGGGGAACGCGACGAAGAGGGGTGGACATGGAGATTTCAGGCCTCATCAGCGCCATCGTCATCGGGCTCATCATCGGTGTGCTGGGCCGGCTGGTCGTGCCCGGGCGGCAGCACATCGGCGTCCTGTGGACCATCGTCGTCGGCATCGTGGCGGCGCTGCTGGGCTCGGCGATCGCCGCCGGGTTCGGGGTCGCGGACACCAAGGGGCCCGACTGGATCGAGTGGTTCATCCAGATCGCCCTCGCGGCGGCGGGGATCGCCGCTCTGGACCGGGCCCGGACCCGTCGCTGAGGGAGCACGGTCGAGGGGGCGTCAGCTCCCGTACAGATAGGGCGTGGTGGTGCTCAGCGCATGGAAGCCGAGGCGTTCCAGGATCGGGCGGCTCATGGGTGAGGCGTCGACCTGGAGGTAGCGGTAGCCGTGGGCGGCGGCGACGCGGGCACGGTGGGCGACCAGGGCGCGGTAGATGCCCCGGCCCCGCCAGGTCTCGACGGTGCCGCCGCCCCACAGCCCGGCGAAGCGGGTGCCGGGCACCAGCTCCATACGGGCGGCGCTGACCGGCTCGTCACCGGCGAGCGCGACCACGGCGACGACCGTGCCGGGGTCGGCGGCCAGCCGGTCGAGCAGCCGGTGGCGCAACCGGCCGCCGTCGGTGCCGAAGGCCTGCTCGTGCACGTCCACGACGAGGTCGACGCCGGCCGGATCGGTGGCCTGCACGAAGCGGATCCCCGCGGGCGGCTCGGCGTCCAGGGCGAGCCGGGCGACCTCGCCGATCAGGAGCGTCTCCTCGGGCTCGGCGCGGAATCCGGCGGCGGTCAGCCGGGGGCCGAGGTCCACCGGCCGGTCGTGGCCGTAGAGCTTCCACTCGAAGTCGCGGCCCAGGCCGGTGAAGTACGCGACCTGTTCGCCGATCGCCCGGTCCGCGGTCCCCGCGTCCAGCGCGGACCACACGACGCCGTTCCAGCCCTGCGCATCGGCGACCTGGCGGACGACCGGGCCGGTCCGCTCGATCCGGGCGCCGGGCCCGTCGGGGCGTGCGCCCTCGCGTATGTCCCGGTCGTACAGGGCGAGCACCGCGGCATGATCCATGCCCTCACTCCAGCATCCGCGCCCCCGACGGGCAACGGAATTACCGGACGTCCGGGGCGACACCGTCCGGCCGTACCACGGACAGGTACGCGGTGAGCCGGTCGCGGTTGCGGGCCAGGCAGTCGATGCGGGCCTGGATGCGGTCGATGTGCGCCTGGAGCAGGACCGCCGTCGCGGGGTCACGCACTCGGCGGGCGAGTGCAGCTCCTCGGGCCCGGAGAGGTACGGCAGAATCACGCGGATCATCTCGGTGGTGAGGCCCGAGTCGAGCAGGCCCCGGATCTGCTGGACATCCGGGACGGCGGACTCGGGGTAGCTGCGTTAGCCGTTGTCGGCGCGGCCGGGATGGAGCAGGCCCTGTGCGTCGTAGCAACGGAGCAGCGGAGCAGGCGGGTGGGACCTGGCTCACAGGCGTCCTGGTCGACCGGCGTCTGCGGCCCACGCTGCTCGCGTCGCCGGCCCTGTTCGTGACGGTCCTGCTGGTGCTGGGCATCGGCTCCGGTGCGCACGCGGTGCTGGTCTGCGTCGTCGCCGTGTGGGGCGTGGCCTTCGGCGGGGCGCCGACGCTGATCCAGACCGCGCTGGTCGATGTCTCGGGCCCGGCCGACACCGATGTGGCGACCTCGCTGCAGACCACGGTGTACAACGCGGGGATCGCGGCCGGTTCGCTCACGGGCGGGGTGGCGCTGGACGTCCTGGGCGCCGGGGCGCTGCCCTGGACCGCGCTGCCCGCGGCCGTGCTCGCACTGGCCACGGTCGCGGCGGGGTACCGGCACGCCTTTCCGGCCGTACGGCACGGTGCGGCGCCGGACGGGAACCGGGTGGCTGTGTCACCCTCGGTGCCCGTGGCGTGCAGTGCCGGGGATCGTGCTGCGAGGAGGTCCGTGCCCCATGGTGAAGGACAGTGAGCTGGGCCATCTGCGCCGGTGCGTCGAGCTGGCGCGGGAGGCGCTGGAGGCGGGCGACGAGCCCTTCGGCTCGGTGCTCGTGGCGGCCGACGGGACGGTCCTCGCCGAGGACCGCAACCGGGTGGCCTCCGGGGACCGCACCCGGCATCCGGAGTTCGAACTGGCCCGCTGGTCGGCCGCCCACCTCACGCCCGCGGAACGGGCCGCCGCCACCGTCTACACCTCGGGCGAGCACTGCCCGATGTGCGCGGCCGCGCACGCCTGGGTCGGGCTCGGCCGCATCGTGTACGTCGCCTCGTCCGAGCAACTCGGCTCCTGGCTGGCCGAGTTGGGCGTGCCCGCAGCGCCGGTGCGGGCGCTGCCCGTGCACGAGGTGGCCCCCGGTGTGGCCGTCGAGGGGCCGGTGCCCGAGCTGGTCGAGGAGGTGCGGGACCTCCACCGCCGCTGCCACGCACGCGGCCGTTGACCGGCGCCTCCGCGCAGGCAGCCGTCGACCGGCGCCCGCCTCCTCAGCCGAGTTCGAGCGTGGCGACCCCGAAGATCCGCTCCCGGGCGTGCTCCCGGACCGGCCCGGTGTACATCCGCGCCGTCTCGAACGAGGCGCTGAAGCCGGCCTCTTCGGCGAGCGCGACACCGGCCGCGTTCGGTTCGGGGACGTCGATCGCGACCTCGCGGCCGGTGACGTCGGCGGTGAGCGCGGCGAACAGGGCCCGGGCGTCGTCGGCGGTGTCGGCGAAGAGGGGGCCGATGCGCAGGGTGTCCTGGCCGGGCCGGATCACGCCGTAGCCGGTGAGGCGGTCGCCGTCGTGGCGGACGTACGCGCGGTGGCCGGGGCCGGTGAGCCACTCGGCGAGGAAGCGCGGGCGGTCGGCCGGGGAGCAGGCGCTGTCGTAGGCGGTGACGGCGGGCAGGTCGGCGGGCCCGGCGGGACGGACGCGCTCGGGTGTCCGGCTCTGCGGCGCGGTGCCCGTGAAGCGGACGGTGCGGTAGGCGAGTTCGAAGCCGGACTGGCGGTAGTTGTCCTGCTGGGCGACGACTCCGTCCAGGCCGACGGTGCGGTTTCCGGCGTGGGCCAGGGCGGTCTTCCAGGTGGTGAGGCCGTGGCCGTGGCCGCGCAGGTCCGGGCGGACCAGGT
The DNA here is from genome assembly GCF_002242805.1 of Streptomyces diastatochromogenes. Classification (GTDB taxonomy): domain Bacteria; phylum Actinomycetota; class Actinomycetes; order Streptomycetales; family Streptomycetaceae; genus Streptomyces; species Streptomyces diastatochromogenes. The sequence continues at coordinate 120,389 of NZ_MCGQ01000048.1, forward strand.
AGCAGCCGAGGAAGGCGTAGTCGGAGCCGTAGTTCACGACGGAGATGGCCGACACCGGCTCACCGTCGATCCGGCCGAGGAAGAACCCGTCCGGATCCTGGGCGAAGAAGGCCGGACCGTCGGACAGCCCGGGATTCCACCCCTCCGCCGCCGCCCACCCGCTGATCACCGGCCAGTCGGCGAGGGTGGCCTGCGTGACGACGAGGTCCTGGGGGGCCGGAGAGGTCATCGGTGCGCTCCATTCCGTGGGGGTCGGACGTGCTGGACGGCGCGGTACGGCGACCGCGCCCGCAGCATCCTTGCCGATCAACGCGGGCCGCGCCACGCGGGGTTCGGCCGTTGCGAGGTCAAGCCGGCGTGATGCGAACGGAGTTGGAAAGGCCCGCCGAACACGACCCGGGCCCCACGCCGTGGGCCCCACCGGGCCGGCGTCCGGCGGGGCTCACGGCGTGGGGGTCAGCGGTCTCGGCCTGGGCGGAACCGGCGGTACAGGACCGTGCCGGTGAGGAGGAAGGCGGCGCTGCCGGCGACCACGGGGGCCGTCAGGTCGGTTCCGGTGTGGGCCAGGGTGGCCACGGGCGGCCGCGCGGCGGAGTGCGCGGTGGGCGGGTGGGTCCTGGTGGGGGCCGGCGGCTTCGGGGGCGGCGTCGGGTGATCGCCGGGGTTGTTGGTGGAGTGGTTGCCCTGGGCCGGGTTGCCCACGCCGACCACGTCGACGGAGTTGCCGCTGACGTTCACCGGCAGGTGCACGGGGAGCTGGACGCCGTTGCCCGAGAGCACGCCGGGCGAGTCCTTCGTGCCGCCCTGCGCCGACGCGCCGCCTGACGTGGACGAGGCGCCGGACGTCGACGAGGCGCCCTTGCCGGCACCGCCGCCGTTCGCACAGGTGTTGCCCGCGGCGGGGTTGAGCAGCCCCACCACGTTCACGGTGTTGCCGCACACGTTCAGCGGGACGTGCACCGGGAGCTGGACGGTGTTGCCGGAGATCACTCCGGGCGAGCCGGCCGCCGAGCCGTCGGCGGCGGCGCCGTCGGCCGCGAAGGCGGCGGACACCGGCATCGCCACGGCCATCGCGCCGGAGGCGGCGACGACGGCGATCACCCCGTTTCGGGTAGCCCGTCTCATAGGTTTCCCTGCCTTCCAGACATCGTCGCGGGCACTCACCCGCACCCCAGAAAACGCAGGTGAACCATCCGAGTTATGGCTTATCGGTCTTTCACCCCGTCGAGTGACATGATCCTTCGAACCGCACGCAAAGTAATCGAATGATCATTGATCATGACGGAAGGCGCGAAGGGTAGATCATCGGACACCGTCCCGCTCGCCCGGAGGCGACCCGCACAGGGCCCGCATATGGTGATCGGGGGCGCCCGCCCCGGTCCGCAGCGGGTGCGCCCTGGGAGGCGATCCATGCTGGTCAAGCTGTCCCCACGGCCCGCCATGCGGCGCTGCGCGGGCGCCGGGGCCCTCACCCTGGCGCTGCTCGGGTCCGGGCTGCCCACGGCGGCCGCCGCCGACCAGCCGCAGCCGGACCTGTCCCGCTTCTACCGGCAGAAGGTGTCCTGGGCGCGCTGCGAGGGCCCGGACATGCCCAAGGACCTCCAGTGCGCGAAGGTGACCGTCCCGATCGACTACGCGCACCCGGGCGCGGGCACGCTCGGCCTGGCGCTGGCCCGCTACCGGGCGACCGGCACGTCACGGGGCTCGGTGCTGCTCAACTTCGGCGGACCCGGCGGCGCGGGTATCCCCGCACTCGCAACTGGCGGCAAGGAGTTTCTGGAGCTGACCAACGGCTACGACGTGGTCACCTTCGATCCGCGGGGCGTCGGCCGGTCCTCCCCCGTCAGCTGCGGCCAGGGCACGGAGGATGCCTCGGCGGCGATGGGCCTGAACGCCGACATCAGTCATCCCCAGGCCCTGCTGAAGAAGCTGCGGCGGGCCGCCGACCAGTGCGCCAGGCACTCCGGCCCGGTCCTGCGCCACATAGGCACCGTGAACGCCGCCCGGGACCTGGACGTCATCCGTCAGGCCCTCGGCGACAAGAAGCTCAACTACCTGGGCTTCTCCTACGGCACGCGGCTCGGCGCCGTGTACGCGGCAGAGTTCCCGCACAAGGTCGGCCGGATGACCCTGGACGGCGTGGACACCCTGACCGAGCCGCTGTCCGAGCAGGGCCTGGCGGGCGCCGAGGGACAGCAGACCGCGCTGGACGACTTCCTGGACTGGTGTACGACGGACATCGGGTGTCCGTTCGGGCAGGACCGGCGTGCGGCCGGGGACCAGGTCGTCCAGCTGGTGCGCTCGCTCGACGAGAACCCGGTGCCCACGGACTTCGGCGGCACGTTCTCCGGCCAGGACCTGGTCGGCGCCATCGGGCAGGCCCTCTACAGCAAGGAGATGTGGCCCACCCTGGAGCGTGCGCTCGTCTCACTGGTCGAGGACGGCGACACACGGCGGCTCCTCAGCCTCACCTCCGGCGGCGGTTTCGCCGTGCCCGTCCGGCAGGGCGGCGGGGGGAAGTCCCAGGATGGCGAGCGGCGGGACAGCGGGCTCGTGGACGCCCAGGACGTCCCCGCGGACAACCTGCCGGCCGCGCTGATGGCGATCAACTGCGCGGACGATCCCGACCGGCCCACCGAAGCGCAGATCACCAGGGATCTGAAGGGTCTGCAGGCCGCCTACGACAAGGCCTCGCCGGTCTTCGGCCGCTTCCGGCTCACCCAGCTGCTGATGTGCTTCGGCCGCCCCAAGGGCACGAAGTTCATCCGTGACCAGGTCAAGAACGTCCACTCGGCCAAGATGCTGCTGGTGGGCACGCGCGGCGACCCGGCGACGCCGTACCGCTGGACCGAGGAGACGGCCCGGCGGCTCGGACCGTCGGCCGTGGTGCTCGACAACAAGGGCGAGGGACACACCGGCTACTCGTCGTCCACCTGCGTGCACCGCAAGGTCATCGACTTCCTGCTGTACGGCACCCTGCCGCCGAGCGGCAGCTCCTGCCCGGCGGACGAGAACGACTGGAGCTCCACGGCGAACACCACCCATTGATGACGGAAGCCGCGCAAACGGGTAACACGTGCGATTCCGGAACAACCTCCCGGCCGGCCCGGACGTCACACTGGTCAGGCGCGCCTTGGGCCGCCGGACCCGTACGTGACCGACAGGGGAACCCGCCATGCGCATCCGCGCCGCCATCGCCGTACCCGCCGTCTCCGCCGCCGCGGCGGCCCTGCTGCTCACCGCGCCGCCGAGCCAGGCGGCCGTGGGGCACGCCAAGACCGCCCGCTGCGCGGAGAAGGCGCTGACCCTGCGGGCGAAGGCGTCCTTGAACGACCCTTCCGTGGTGCGGGTCAGCGTGACCAACCGCGGCGCCCGGACCTGCGTCGTCGACCGCGTGCCCACGATCACCTTCGGTGACCTGGACGGGGCCGCCCTGCCGGTGCCGGAGGGCGGCAGCGGCACGTACCGGCTCGGGGCCGGAAAGACCGCCTACGGGGCCGTACGCACCATCGCCGACCCGGCGGACCCCGAGGCCCGCCGGGTGGACGCGATCACGGTGGCCGCGTCGGCCTCCCAGTGGGGCCGCGCCTTCACGTCTGCGCAGCTCGGCACCGGGAGCGAGGTCCGGGTGTGGGAGCCGGTGACGACGTGGTGGCAGCCGACGCCGACGGCCGCGGACCGGGCGCTGGGCCTCGGTTGAGGGTCGGCTGCGGGGAGCAGGGCTCTGGGCCTCGTCCGGAGAGCAGCAGGCCGGGTGTCGGGGTCTCAGCTCAGGGTCAGTTCCGGGGGAACCGCGGAGTGGCCCCTCAGCCTCGAACGAGGGCCGGCTTCAGAGAGCCGCTGACAGGGCCCTGGGCCTCGCCGGGGAGCCGCGGGCCGGGTGCTGGGGCCTCAGCTCAAGGTCGGTTCGGGGGAATCGCCGACCGGCCTCTCGACCTCGACCGAGGGCCGGCTTCGGGGAGCCGGAAGCAGGACCCTGGGCCCTGCTGGCAGCAGTCGGCCGAGGGGCGGAGCCTCAGCTCACGGTCAGTCCCGGGAAACCACACGCCGGCCCCTCGACCTCGATCGAAGGCCAGCCTCAGGGAGCCGCCGACAGGACCCTGAGCCGCGTCGCCGGCTTCAGAGAGCCGCCCACAGGGCCTGAGCCTCGGCCGAGGAGTCGCAGGCCCGGTGCTGGGGCCTCAGTTCAAGGTCAGTTCCGGGTTGTAGAGGTCCAGCCACTGGGCGAGGTCGAGGGCGCGCTCCAGGCCGCGGCGGCCCACCTGGGTGCTGACGGGGGTGTCGCGTTCGGCGGCTTGACGGACCCGCTCTCGGTCGACCAGGTCGAAGACGGGGTGGGAGGGCCGGGTGAGGAGGTCCTTGACCTGGTCCTGCAGGGCGCGGGCGTAGCGCGGGTCCTGGGTGGACGGGTACGGGCTCTTGACCCGCTCGTAGACCGAGCGCGGCAGGAGGTCCGCCGTGGCCTCCCTGAGCAGGCTCTTCTCCCGGCCGTCGAAGGACTTCAGCGACCAGGGCGTGTTGTAGACGTACTCGACGAGCCGGTGGTCGCAGAACGGCACCCGGACCTCCAGGCCCACGGCCATGCTCATCCGGTCCTTGCGGTCGAGCAGGGCGCGGACGAAGCGGGTCAGATGCAGGTGGCAGATCCGCCGCATCCGGTACTCGAAGTCGCTCTCGCCGTCCAGGCGGTGGATGCCGGAGACGGCGGTGCGGTAGCCGTCGGCGATGTATCCCTCCAGGTCCAGGGTCTTGGCCAGGTCGGGGCGCAGGACGTCGGAGTCGTCGCCGAAGTGGCGGCCGAAGTGCACCAGCCAGGGGAAGGTGTCGGCGCGGCGGACGTCCTCGTCGAAGAACTGCAGGTAGCCGCCGAAGACCTCGTCGGCGGACTCGCCGGACAGGGCGACCGTGGACTGGTCGCGGATGGCGCGGAAGAGCAGCAGCAGCGAGGTGTCCATGTCGCCGAAGCCGGCCGGCAGGTCGCGGGCGCGGATCACCTTCTCCCGGACGGCCGGGTCGGCGAGGGCCTGGGCGTCGAGGACGATGTCCTGGTGGTCCGTGCGGGCGAGCCGGGCCACGTCGTGCACGAAGGGGGTGTCCGGGGTGCCGCGCAGCTCGTCGGCGACGAAGTTGTCGGCCTGCCCGACGAAGTCGACGGCGAAGCTGCGGACCTTCTCCCCGTGCTCGGCGAGCTGCCGGGCGGCGAGCGCGGTCATGGCGGAGGAGTCGAGGCCGCCGGAGAGCAGGGTGCAGCGCGGGACGTCGGCGACCAGCTGGCGGCGCACGATGTCGTCGAGGAGCGAGCGCACGGTGGCGATGGTGGTGTCGCGGTCGTCGGTGTGCGGGCGGGTCTCGAGGCGCCAGTAGACCCGAGTGCGCAGACCCGTGCGGTCGACGGTGACGACGGTGCCGGGTTCGACCTCGTGCATGCCGTCCCAGACGGCGTGTCCCGGCGTCTTGACCAGGGTGAACAGCTCGCGCAGGCCGTCCAGGGCGACCCGGGGCCGGGCGAGCGGGTTGGCGAGGATCGCCTTGGGCTCGGAGCCGAAGAGGACGCCGTCCGGGGTCGGGTGGTAGTAGAACGGCTTGATGCCCATGCGGTCGCGGATCATCACCAGCCGGCCGTGACGGCCGTCCCACACGGCGAAGGCGTACATGCCGTTCAGCCGCTCGGCGACGGCGTCGCCCCATTCCAGGTAGCCGTGGAGGACGACCTCGGTGTCGGAGTCGGTCGTGAACTCGTGGCCGCGGTCCGTGAGTTCGCGGCGGAGTTCGGTGAAGTTGTACGTCTCCCCGGAGTAGACGAGGGCGACGGCTCCCTCGGGGGTGCGCACGGACATCGGCTGGCGGCCGCCGGGGAGGTCGATGATCGCGAGCCGGCGATGGCCCAGGGCGGCGGGGCCCTCGGCCCAGGTGCCCCGGTCGTCCGGGCCGCGGCAGGCCATCGTCTCGGTCATCGCATGCAATGCGGTGGACTCGGCGGTCAGGTCACGGTCGAAGGAGACCCATCCGGTGATGCCGCACATGCGCTACCTCCTGCCTCCGGCTCGCGGCCGTCCCCGTCGCTCACCTGCGCTTTCCGGGGTGGACAGAAGGCGGCCGCCGAACCGGTTGTATCGAGCACCTATACGACGAGCCTCCGTCAGGCGCTCGCGGCGGTCAACGCGGCCGTAACACGGACGGCCCACACGGCCCCACGGTTTCGGCCGCGTTTTGCCTACGCGAAATCGAAGGACTGCCGTGGCACCGGGCCGGTGCGGCAGTAACCGGCCACGGGCAAAAACTTCGCCAAGCGGCTGGTGCGCTAGGCCTTCGCGGTCAGAAACCAGTCAAGCGCCGCGGTGAGTTCGGCCGGCTTCTCCACGGGCAGTTCATGGCCCGCGTCGATGATGCGCACGACCGCGTTCGGGTAGGCCTTGGCCATCCGGAGCATCTGCCGCACGGGCAGCTGGATGTCGTGGTAGCCGTGCACCATCAGGGTGGGCGTGGCGATCTCACCGGCGCGGTCGAGGACGTCGAAGGCCCGCATGGCGCCGTACAGGGTCATGACGACCTCGCGCGGGGTGTCGGCGGAGGAGCGGATGTACTCCCGGACCTCCTCGCGCGGATACCCCGGGGCGAAGGCCCGCTGGATGTTGGTCGCGATGAACAGCTTGTACGGCACCAGGGTGGAGGCGCCCATGAGCAGGCCCCGGCCGCGGTTGTAGGTCATCCGCCCGATCGAGTTGACCAGCACCATCCGCTCCACCCGCTCGGCGTGGGAGAGGGCGATGGTCTGGGAGATCATCCCGCCCATGGAGTGGCCGACCAGCACGAACCGCTCCACCTCCAGGTGGTCGAGGAGGGCGAGGACATCCCTGGCCAGCTCCGCGATCGTGCGCACCCCGGCCCCCGTGCTCTCCCCGTGCCCGCGCAGGTCCAGCCGGATCACCCGCCGGCCGGCGGAGAAGTGCGCCAGCTGGTGGTCCCAGCGGTGCCGGTTCGCGGTCCAGCCGTGGACGAACACCACGGGCACGTCGGCGCCGTCACGCGGGCCCTCGTCGTCGTACGTCAGTACGGCGCCGTCGACGTCGAGCTGCGGCATGGGGGCCTCCTGGGTGCGCTGCGGTTACTGTCCGGTACGGTAACCGGCCGCGCGGTCCTCCGTCACCGCCGTTCCCCGAGGAATTCGAGGATGTGACCGAAGACGTCGAGGGCGGCGCCCCGGCCCAGGAAGGTGTCCAGGTGACCGTAGCCCGGGATCTCGGTGTAGGAGACGTCCAGCTGCGGCTGCCGGCGGGCCAGCACCTCGTGGCACAGTCGCTGCGAGTCCAGCCACAGCCCGTTCTCGCTGCCCGCGAGCAGCAGCACGGGGGTGTCGATGCGGGCGGCCGCGTCCAGGGCGTTCGGCGGCAGCGCGCGGTAGCGGTGGTCGGTGTCGTGCCAGCGGACCACACTGCGGGCCAGCTCGATGCGGCGCAGGTGGGGCAGGATCCACAGCGGGGCGGGTCCGAGCAGCTCGGCGAGCCGGTCGTGGGTGGTCTCGGCCAGGTTCTCGTGCACGAAGAGCGAGGCGCCGCTGCCCCAGGCCGAGTGGTGCAGGATCTGGCAGGTCGGATCGGGGCAGCTCGCCTTGCGGGCGGCGAGTGCGAACAGCGGGGTGTACTTCGACCACAGCCCGACCTTGCGGAAGTCGACCGGGATGTGGTCGATCCTGCTCTTCAGCAACTCCCCCGCCACGGACATCCGCAGCGAGGTACGACCGGCCAACTTCGGTGTCAGGAAGACCCCTTGGGAGACCACGCCGGCAAGACCCGGTACCAGCCCGGCCGCCATGCTCAGCGACAGGGTGAGCGAGCCGATGCAGTGCGCGACCGCGAACAGCGGCCGCTCGCCGATGCGTCCGCGTATATGAGCGACGGCCTCGGGGATGTCGTACAGCGCCACGTCGTCGTAGGTGTACCGCCGGCCGGTCTCGTTGTACGGCAGCCGGCAGCTGCCCCGCCAGTCCAGCAGCCAGGGCTCGTAGCCGTCGTCGAGGAGGACGTCGACGAGGTTGCGGGTCTCGGGCAGCAGGAACATGTCGGCGGAGGCGGTGTGCCCGTGCAGGAGCAGCACGGCGGGCCGGCCGGTGTCCCCGGTCTCGACGCGGGTCAGGCCGAGGCGGACGCCGTCGCTCGTGCGGAACGGGATCTCCTCGACGCGGGCCGGGTCGAGGCGGTGGCGCAGCGGGCGGAGGGCCGCTGTGGTGCGGACCCTGCGGAGCGCCGGCCGGGCCGTCCGGGAGGGGGTGGTCCTGAAGATCATCGGTGGTGCTCCGTGAGGGTGGGGGTGCGGCGCAGGTCGAGAAGGTCCGCCGCGGCCCGGGCGAAGGGGGCGAGCAGGCCGCGGCCCATCTCCAGGCCGAACCAGGCGAGCCAGGTCAGCTTGGCGGCCCGCTTCTCCTGACCGGACAGGCGCGGGTCCACCTTGATGCCGTCGATCTGGTCGCGGACGTAGGAGTCCGCGGGTACGACGACCTCGCCGAGCAGACTCGCGGCCTCGCCCTCGCGGCCGATCTCCACGGTGAGCGCGCGGGTCTGCCGCCACAGGTCCCGGCGGGCCCGCGCGTACTTGCGGCCCTCCAGCCACCACAGACCGCCGTCCGCGTCACGCAACCTCAGCCGGTAGCGCAGGAGTTGGTGGCGCAGGCCGTGCTGGAGCGGGATGCCCTCCTCGGGGCGGATCCAGACGTCGCCGCGCTCCACGGTGAGCGGCTCGGGATGGACCGCCGGGCAGGTGACCTCGCCGGTGACGTCGACCCGGCGCTCCTTGACCAGCTGGTACATGCCGGCGATGGACAGGGTGAGCGCCATCGAGCAGGGGGTCGCGGCGGCCGCTCCGACCGGGCCGACGGTGCCCTCGGTCGTCTCGGCGAACCAGAGGTAGGGCTGGTCGTCCTTGTGCGGGAGCCGGGCGAGGCCGTCTTCGGCGAGCTTCTCGAAGGTCTTCAGCTGGGCCTGGGCGTCGTACCGGGCGGCGGGCGGGAGGCCGAGGGCGGCGACCAGGGCGTCGGTGCGTTCGGCGTCGGCGGCGGGGCCCTGCAGGGTGGCCTCGCACAGCTTCAGCGCGGTGGGGCTCTGCAACACCCGGGAGAGGAAGCCCAGTTCGGACACCGGCTCGGCCTCCAGACGGGCGAGGGTGTCGGTGCGCCACTCGTCCCAGTCCTTCACGCGGACGTGCATGCCGCCCAGGGCCATGTCCCGTACGACGTCGTCCAGGGTGTTGGGCACGCCGGTGAGGTTGTAGTCGAAGCCCCAGGCGTCGGGCTCGCAGATCGCGGCGACGGCGACCCGGCTGACCCAGTCCACGGGGGCCGCGTTGAGGTAGCGGAACGCCGGTACGGTGCGGAAGCGGCCGAAGGCGGAGATCAGGCCGCTGCTGAGGTCCTGCGGGTTGTACGCGCCGGTCCTGGTGTGGCCGCCGATACCGCCGGGGCGCAGTGCGGTGACGACGAGCCCGTGGTCGCGGGCGCGGCGCAGGGCTGCCTCGGCGGCCCACTTGGACTGGTCGTAGCCGGAGATGAGCCGGTCGACGTGGGCGAGGGGGTCGTCCTCGCCCATGGACGTGATGCCGACCTCGTTGAACACGGCGATGGAGGAGATGTGGTGCAGCGGCTTGGGCCGGCCGGTCGCGGCCAGCTCGGCGAGGGTGAGCGCACCGAGGACGTTGCTGCCGCGCAGCGACTGGTAGCCGCGCAGGAAGTCCACGGCGGCCGCCACGCCGACGACGCTGTCGAGTTCGTGCGCGAGGGTGTGCCACTGCTCGTCGGTGAGGCCGAGGCGGGGGCGGCGGATGTCGCCGGGCAGCACGGTGATGCGCCGGCGTATCTCCGAGGACCACGGCAGCTTGTAACTGCGCAGCTGCGCGCCGAGCCGTTCGGTCGCGGCCGCCTCGTCGGCCGCACGGACCAGGCAGTACACATGCGCGTCGCTGTGCCGCAGCAGGTCGAGCAGCATGTGACTGCCGAGGAAGCCGGTCGCACCGGTCAGCAGGATGCGGCGGGGCGGCAGCGGCTCGGGTACGTCGGTGAAGGGGAGCCGGTCGGCGAGCGCGAGGTCGGCCAGGATCTGGTCGAGGTCTTCCTGGCGGGCGCGGGAGTGGGGGGCGTCGGGTCGGTACGGGGTGGTGGGTACGGCGG
>NZ_MCGQ01000049.1 GCF_002242805.1 Streptomyces diastatochromogenes
CGGGGGCCGGGGGTGCTGCGACGAGCGGACGGCCTACGGCTGAGCGGCGATCGACCTCCGAGGGTGGCCGGGCCGGCGGGCGGCCGGAGGGGCGGGGCGGTGCGGTTGAGGGGCGGTTGACGGCTGGGGGCGACGAGGTGGGTGTGAGGCACGGGACCGGGGGTGGCCCGGTTGAGGGGCGGTCGACGGCGGGGCGCGGCGAGGCGGGGGAGTGGCACGTGGCTGGGGGTGGCTCGGTCGGGGGGCGATTGACGGCTGGGGGCGGCGAGGCGGGTGTGAGGCACGGGACCGGGAATGACCCGGTCGAGGGGCGGTCGACGGCCGGGGGCGACGAGGCGGGAGAGTGGCACTTGCCTGGGGGCGGTGCGGTTGAGGGGCGGTCGACGGCCGGGGCCGACGACGGCGGTGTGCGGCACGAGGCTCGGGGCGATGCCCCCGAGGGGCAGTCGAAGGCCGGCGCCGACGAGGCGGACGGGCCGCAGGGGGCCGAGGGCAGTAGCGCTGAGGCGCACCCAAGTGCCGGAGAGGCCCCGGCGGACCGGCGGCCGGGAAGCGACAGCGAGGCCGGGTCTGACCCCAGGGCTTCCGAGAGCGGCCCAGCACGGGGCGACACCGTCGCCGCTGTCGTCCGGCAATGGCGCGCCGTGCACCCCGGGCTGGACACCGGCCCCATGGAGGTCATCGGCCGGATCAACCGCTGTGCCGCCCTCCTCCAGCAGGCCGAGGACGCCCCGCTGCGCCGGGCCGGGCTCAGCCGCCCGGAGTTCGACCTGCTCGGCGCACTGCGCCGCACCGGCCACGAGCTGACCCCGGGGGACCTGGCCCGGGAGACCTTCTCCTCCGGGGCCGCCGTCACCAAGCGGCTGAAGCACCTCACCGAACGCGGCCTGGTCGAGCGGCGCGGCGACACCCGTGACCGCCGGGTCGCCCACCTCCGCCTCACCGACGCCGGCCGCGACCTGGTGGACGGCATCCTCCCCGACCAACTCTCCTACGAGACCGCCGTGTTGTCCGTCCTCGCCCCCGAGGGCCAGGGCGAACTGGCCGCCCTACTCGCCGACCTGCTCAGCGGGCTGGAGGGGCGGATGGGTGCGCTGCGGGCGTGAAGGACAGGCTCTGACCGCATGTTCTACGAGGACCTGAGCCCCTACGCCTACTGGGACGAGGGCGACCAGTTCAGCGATGTCACCGACGGCATGCGCTTCGTCAGCTTCCGACCGCTCTACGCCCGACTCAACGTCGGATGGCTGGAAGCGGGCCGCCCCTGGTCCAGCGGCCCGGCGCCCCAGGACTTCACGGACAGGCTCCTGGCCATCCTCGGCGCCCAGGAAGTCAACGCCATGCTGGGCCTGCACGCATGCGACCTCTGCGCCACACCCCTGCCGGACTCCCACCCCTGGTACGTGCCCCGGCCCGGGCACCTGCGCGCCAGCGCCGGAACCGGTGAGATCCGCGTCCCCGGCCCCCGGGGAACCGCCTTCGCCGCGCCACTCCTCATCGGCCACTACGTCGCCGACCACGGCTACCTGCCGCCCCGGCCGTTCATCGACGCGGTGTTCGCCTTCGACCCGTACGGTCCCTGGCCGGCAAGGTTCCCGGGCATCCGGTTCCCCTGGATCCCCGACGACGCGGTGCTCCGTCACGTCGACGAGGAGTGACTCGGCGTCCCGACCGGGCCGACCGAAAGCCGACCGCTCAGCCCTCCTCGCCGGCCTGGTGCACGCCGAACGCCGCTCCCTGCGGGTCCCGCAGCACCGCGATGCGGGGGCCGTCCGGGACGGACGTGGGTGGCATGACGACGGCACCGCCCGCCTGCTGGGCGACCTCGGCCGTCGCGTCCACGTCGTCCACCGCGAAGTACGGCAGCCAGTGCGGCGACACCTCGGGCGGGAACCGGTCGCCCATGTCGGCCATCCCGCCGAAGTCCTCCCCGCCGATGCCCCACTGCGTGTACCACTGTGAGGCGTTGACGCTCCAGCCGAACACCGTGGTGTAGAAGTCCCGGGCCCGGCCGGTGTCCCGGGTCGCCAGTTCCACCCAGCCGAGCGTGCCGGGCGAGTTGAACAGGCCGGCGCCCGGGAAGGCCCGCGCCTGCCACAGCTGGAACGCCGCACCGGTCGGGTCGAGGGCCACCGCGAACCGGCCGACGTCGAAGACGTCCATCGGGCCGAGGATCACCGTCCCGCCGGCCTCCTCCACGCGCCGTGCCGCGTCGTCCGCGTCCGTCACCGCGAACGACACTTTCCAGGCGACCGGTTGGGACTCCTGGTACAGCGGGGTGAGTGCGGCGACCGCCGCGTCCCCCAGGTGTGCCACCGTGTACCCGCCCGCCTCCTGCCGCGGATCCGTCTCCGGCCGCCAGCCGAACAGTTCCGTGTAGAACCCCTTGGCCCCCTCCAGGTCGCTGGTCCCCAACTCGGTCCAGCAGGGGCCGCCGATCACCGGCTTGTCGAACTTCATGACAGCTCCTTCCGGTCGCTCGGGCCCGCTGTGTGAGAGGAGACCGAGGAGGCCCCTTCTCGCACGCTAGCCCCGGCCGCGGGCACCGGCCATCCGGAGACCACGCTCCCCCTCGAATTCGCTTGTCCGATCCCGGTACGAGAGGCGAGGCTGCCGGGATGGAGAGGGATCACGCAGCGGAAGCCGGGGCTCCCGCACTCGCCGAGGAGATCGCGGAGTACTACGAGCGGGACGGGGAGGACGGCCGGTTGCGCTCGGGCGTCGGACGCCTTGAGCTGTGGCGGACCCAGGACGTCCTGCGCCGCCTCCTGCCGCCCGCTCCGGCGCGGATCCTGGACGTCGGGGGCGGCAGCGGCGTCCACGCGGAGTGGCTCGCCGCCGACGGCCACGCGGTGGAACTCGTGGACCCGGTGTCCCTGCACGTCGAACGCGCGGCCCGTCTGCCCGGCGTGACCGCGCGCGTCGGCGACGCCCGTGCCCTGGCGGCGCCGGACGCGTCCGTGGACGTGGCCCTGCTCCTCGGACCCCTCTACCACCTGCTCGATCGGGAGGACCGGGTACGGGCACTCGCCGAGGCCCGCCGGGTGGTGCGGCCCGGAGGACTCGTGGTGGCCGCCACGATCAACCGGTACTCGGCCCTGCACGACAGCCTGAACACGGGGCGGTACTTCGACGCCGAGCGGCGGCCGCCGATCGAGGCGGCGGGCGGCGACGGCCGAATGCGACCGATCGGCGGGTCGAAGTCCCTGTTCACGACGGCCTACTTCCACGAGCCCGCCGACGTCCCGGCCGAGTTCTCGGACGCCGGCCTGACACCGCACGGGCAGTACGGCCTGGAAGGCGCCGCCTGGCTGATGGGCGACGTCTCCGACTGGCTCGACGACCCGGCCCGCCGGGACCTGGTCCTGCGAGCACTCCGACAGACCGAGTCGCAGCCGTCCCTGCTCGGCATCAGCGGCCACCTGCTCACGGCGGGCAGCAGGGCGGCCTAGATCCCCGGCCGATACCGCAACGGATGCTCCGCCGGCACCTCCACCAGCACGATCCGTGTGCCGTCCGGGTCACTGAGCCACATCTCGATCAGGCCCCAGGGTTCCCGCACCGGCGGCCGTACGATCTCGACGCCCTTGCTCAGCAGTTCCTCGTGCGCGGCGGTCACGTCCTCGACCTGCAGCCACAGCTGGACCGCCGGCGACGGCGGGGTCTGCGCGCGGCCGGAGACCTCCAGGAAGCCGCCGCCGAGGAAGTAGACGGTCCCGCGCTCCGGGCCCGTGCCGAACTCGCGGTAGACGGACAGGCCCAACTGCTCGCCGTAGAAGGCGCGGGAGCGTTCGGGGTCGGTGGGGCGGAGCAGGGTCCGGCTGCTCAGTACGTGCACCATGCATCCGGACTCTAGTGGCAGAGTTACCCTCATCCCTGGCTCAGCCGCGCCCGAGATCGGAGACCACCCCATGGACACCACCGCCACCGGACCGACGTTCCGCGACGCCACCGACGCCGATGTCGACGCGCTGGTCGGGCTGATCGAGTCGGCGTACCGGGGTGACGCCAGCCGCGCCGGGTGGACCACCGAGGCGGACATCCTGGAGGGGCAGCGGACCGATCCGGAGGGCGTGCTCCAGGTCATCAAGTCGCCGGACAGCCGGCTGCTGACCGTCGAGCAGGAAGGCCGGATCGTCGCCTGCTGCCAGCTCGAACACCGCGGCCGGCACGCCTACTTCGGCATGTTCGCGGTCAGCCCCACGCTGCAGGGCGCGGGCCTCGGCAAGGTCGTCATCGCCCAGGCGGAGCGGCTGGCCCAGGAGACCTGGGGCGTCACCGAGATGCACATGACCGTGATCTCGGTCCGTGACGACCTGATCGCCTGGTACGAGCGCCGCGGCTACCGCCGTACGGGAGAGATGACGCCCTTCCCGTACGGCGACGAGCGCTTCGGCATTCCGCAGCGCGCCGACCTGCAGTTCGAGCTGCTGGTCAAGCCCCTGGTGTGACGTTCAGCCGGGAGATCGGGCGCCGGGTCAGGCGGTGAAACGGCCCGTGCGTTTGATCTCCGGGTAGTCGGTCGTCGCGCCGTCCAGCTGGAGCGCGCGGGCGAGCCGCAGGTGGTCCTGTGTGTTGACCACCCAGCCGATGATGCTCAGCTCGGCCGCGCGCGCGTGTTCGGCGACCTCCAGGGTCAGCCGGCGGATGTTGAGACAGACCGCCTTGGCACCCACCGCGGTGGCGCGCTCCACCACGTCGGTGCCGTAGCGGCTCGCGATCAGCGCCGTGCGCACGCCCGGCACCAGCCGGGCGATCTCGGCGATCGCCTCGTCGTGGAACGAGGACACCTCGACCCGGGAGACCAGGTCCCGCCGGTGCATGACCTCGGCGAGCGCCCTGGCCGCCGCCACGTCCTTGATCTCCGCCTGCAGGGGTGTCTTCACCGCGTCCAGGACCTCCTCGAAGACCGGCACCCGCTCCCCGCGGCCCGCGTCCAGGGCGCGCAGCTCCGCGAGGGTCTTCTCGGCGATCGGGCCGGTGCCGTCGGTCGTGCGGTCCACCTCTGCGTCGTGCATGACGACCAGGGCGCCGTCCTTGCTCAGATGGAGATCGAGTTCGATCAGGTCGAGGCCGGCCTGCTGCGCGGCGACGAAGGAACGGAGGGTGTTCTCGGGCTCGACACCCATGACCCCGCGGTGACCGATGGTAAGGAAGTTCAAGGTTCAACTCGCTTCCGTCGACGGCGGCTCGGCGCCGGCGAACCCGACGGGACGTCGTCGTGCGCGCGGCAAGGCCGCAGCCTAATGGCCTGCTCCCGGGATGGACCCGCACCTGCGCGGCGGATCGGGGCGCGACGCATGCGGCGCCTGGCTCGTATGCGCCTGCCGGGTCACCCGGGGGTGGGCGAGTCCCCACGATATTGACCGGCTGGATCCGATCGGTCCCTCCGTAGCCGCACACCCTCCGCCCTCGCGACGAAAGTGACCGTCGTCACGGTTTCCGACAGGAAAAATGTCGGTGACCATGCGGATCGGCAGAATAATTTCCCGAGCTGCCTCTTGCTGGGAGAAACGGGGTATGCATACGGTGTCCATACGCGAGGTTCTCCCGTGGAGGATGGGATATGACGGAAATTCTTGTGCAGGCGGGTATCGAAGGGCAGGTTCCTTCGCTGACCAGGGTCGTTGAGCACCCGGCCTGGCCCGAGCTCAAGGATGCCGTGGAGCAGATCCGGCCATGGCAGTCGACGGACGGATCGATCGACTTCGACGCCGAGGGCGCCCCGCAGCGGGCCGAGGCCGAGGCGGCCGTGGGCCGTGTCGTCGAGGGGGTCGAGCGGCTCTCCCCGCTGCTTCCGCATGACGCCGCCTACCACGAGGCCCTCGTGAAGGACCTGCGGCGCTGGGCCGAGGGCGGCTTCCAGGTGCCGGACTTCCTCGACTCCCTGCTCCAGTTCCAGCCCGCGGCGGGCCGCGCGGACGGTCTGCAGCACCTGGTCGTCTTCCCGATGTACACGCAGAACGGCAACCCGGACCGCAACCTCGAGGCCGTCGTGCTGCGTATGGTGTGGCCGGACTGGCTGGCCGAGCTGGAGCGCACCCGCTACGACAACCCGCTCTTCTGCGGCATCAAGTTCGAGGACTTCACGGCGGGCTACGACACCAACTCCGCCGTCCTGTTCCCGGAGACCATCGCCGTGCGCGAGGCGCCGGAACGTTTCTCCTGGGGTGGCATCTTCTGCGACCGCGAGGCCGCCCGCTTCCGCCGGGTCACCGACGCGGCCGTGGACATCCTGGGCCTGGAGCTGCCCGAGGACATCGCCGCGATGGTCCACGACCAGAAGCGCTGCGAAGAGGCCTTCGTGCTGTGGGACATGGTCCACGACCGCACCCACAGCCACGGCGACCTGCCGTTCGACCCGTTCATGATCAAGCAGCGCCAGCCGTTCTGGATGTACGGCCTGGAGGAGCTGCGCTGTGACCTCACCGCCTTCAAGGAGGCCGTGAAGCTCCAGGCGGACGGCGTCCCGCAGGCCCGTGACGTGCAGTACGCGGTGCTCTTCGACCGCATGTTCCGCTTCCCGCTCACCGGTGACCGGGTGCGCAACTACGACGGCGTCGGCGGCCAGCTGCTCTTCGCCTACCTGCACAAGCACGACGTCATCCGCTGGACCGACAACAAGCTGACCATCGACTGGGAGCGCGCCCCGCAGGTCACCAACCAGCTGTGCGCCGAGATCGAGAAGCTGTACCGGGACGGCATCGACCGCCCCAAGCTCGTGCACTGGTTCGCGGGCTACGAGCTGGTCTCCACCTACCTCGCCCCGCACCCCGGCTCCAAGTGGGCCAAGGGTCCCGACGCCCTGGACCTGACCCAGCCGCCGCGCAAGCTCGTGGACGACGTGCTTCCGGACGAGTT
Source organism: Streptomyces diastatochromogenes (assembly GCF_002242805.1). Classification (GTDB taxonomy): domain Bacteria; phylum Actinomycetota; class Actinomycetes; order Streptomycetales; family Streptomycetaceae; genus Streptomyces; species Streptomyces diastatochromogenes. The sequence continues at coordinate 6,862 of NZ_MCGQ01000049.1, forward strand.
TCCGCTGAGCATGTTCTTTGAGGCACTGTCCAAGAAGCTGAAGAACGTGATCGCCTCCACCAAGGGCATCACGGCGGACAGCGCCGAGCGGCTCGCCGCGTGAGCGGCCGCGTCCAGAACACTGCTTCAGAGGGGAAGATCATGGGGAACGGCGCGAACGGGGCGCTCAGTGGCGCGGTGATCGCGGTGGCCGGTGCGGGCGGACCCGCCGGGCGCGCGACGCTGCTGCGGCTGGCCGAGGCCGGTGCGACCGTCGTCGGGGCGGACAACGACCCGCAGCGTCTGTCGGAGGCCGTGGACGCGGCCCGGTACGCCTCCGGTGGCGCCACCGTCACCGGCGACACGGTGGACCTGCTCGACCTGCAGTCCACCCGGGACTGGGCCACCCACATCGAGAAGGACTTCGGGCGCGTGGACGGCCTGGTGCACCTGGTCGGCGGCTGGCGCGGCAGCGAGACCTTCGCCAAGACCAGCCTGGACGACTGGGACTTCCTGGAGCTGCTGCTCGTCAAGACCGTGCAGCACACCTCCCTCGCCTTCCACGAGGCGCTGCAGCGCAGCGACCGCGGTCGGTACGTCCTGATCAGCGCGGCCGGCGCGAGCAAGCCGACCGCGGGCAACGCCGCGTACTCCGCCGCCAAGGCCGCGGCCGAGGCGTGGACGCTGGCCATGGCCGACTACTTCCACAAGGCGGGGCTCTCCGAGGGCGCCGAGGGCCCCACCTCCGCGGCTACGATCCTGGTGGTGAAGGCGCTGGTGCACGACGCGATGCGCGCCGAACGCCCCAACGCGAAGTTCGCGGGCTTCACGGACGTCAAGGACCTGGCCGAGGCCATCGAGGGCGTCTGGAGCAAGTCCGCCGCCGAAGTGAACGGAAACCGTCTGTGGCTGACCGAGAAGCCGTGAACCCTCCCAGGACCGACGCGCGTCGCCACCACGACCCGCAGGTCCGCGGTTTCGCCAGCGACAACTACGCCGGGGCGCATCCGGAGGTGATGGCCGCCCTGGCCCTGGCCAACGGCGGCCACCAGGTGGCGTACGGCGAGGACGACTACACCGAGAACCTCCAGCGGATCATCCGCAGCCACTTCGGGGCCGGCGCGGAGGCCTTCCCGGTCTTCAACGGCACCGGCGCGAACGTCGTCGCGCTCCAGGCGGTCACCGACCGCTGGGGCGCGGTGATCTGCGCCGAGAGCGCGCACATCAACGTCGACGAGGGCGGCGCCCCCGAGCGTATGGGCGGCCTGAAGCTGCTCACCGTGCCCACGCCCGACGGCAAGCTCACGCCCGAGCTGATCGACCGGCAGGCGTGGGGCTGGGAGGACGAGCACCGGGCGATGCCCCAGGTCGTCTCGATCACCCAGAGCACGGAGCTGGGCACGCTCTACACGCCCGAGGAGATCCGGGCGATCTGCGAGCACGCCCACGCGCACGGCATGAAGGTGCACCTGGACGGTTCCCGGATAGCCAACGCGGCCGCGTCCCTGAACGTGCCCATGCGGACGTTCACCAACGCGGTCGGCGTCGACATCCTCTCGCTCGGCGGGACGAAGAACGGCGCCCTGTTCGGCGAGGCGGTCGTGGTCCTCAACCAGGACGCCGTCGGCCGCATGAAGCATCTGCGCAAGATGTCCATGCAGCTCGCCTCCAAGATGCGCTTTGTGTCGGTGCAGCTGGAGGCGCTGCTCGCCAAGGACCTGTGGCTGCGCAACGCCCGGCACGGCAACGAGATGGCCCAGCGGCTGGCCGAGGGTGTGCGCGCGGTGCACGGCGTGGAGATCCTCTACCCGGTGCAGGCCAACGGCGTGTTCGCCAAGCTCCCGCACGACGTGAGCGTGCGCCTGCAGAAGCGGTTCCGGTTCTACTTCTGGGACGAGACAGCCGGTGTCGTGCGCTGGATGTGCTCCTTCGACACCACGGAGGAGGACGTCGACACGTTCGTGGCGGCGCTCAAGGAGGAGATGGCGCGGTAGCCTCCGAACATGCATAGGTATGCGGTCACCTGAAAAGTCATTGACTGTCGGGTGATCGCATTCCTATGCTCTGGTGCCATGGGGCTGATCCAGAACACCGCCGACCTGTCCGCTTACCTGGCCGCCGACGAGGTCATCGACCATCACCATCCCGTGGTGCGGGAGACGGCCGCCCGACTGGCCGACGGGGTCGCGGACTCGTATGCCTATGCGCAAGCCGCATATGAATTCGTCCGTGACGTCATCCCGCACTCCGCCGACGTCGACGACCCGCGTGTCACCTGGCGTGCCTCGGACGTGCTGGAGCAGCGCACGGGCATCTGCTACGCCAAGTCGCACGCCCTGGCGGCCCTGCTGCGGGCCGAGGACATCCCCACGGCCCTGTGCTATCAACGGCTGCTGCACGACGACGGCAGCGGCCACGCCGTGCACGGCCTGGTCGCCGTACGCTTCCACGGGGCATGGCACCGGCAGGACCCGCGCGGCAACAAGCCAGGCGTGGACGCCCAGTTCTCCCTGGAGGGCGAGCGGCTGCCCTGGATCCCCGATCCGGCGTCCAATGAGGTGGACTATCCAGCCCTGTATGCTGAACCGCACCCGGCCGTCCTCAGTGCGTTGAAAGCGGCCCCGGACCGGTCGGCCCTGTGGAAGACGCTCCCCAGCACTCTCTGAGGCGAGGCAGATGACGCTCACTCTCACCGTGTCCGACGAGGTCCGCGCCCTCGCGCCCGGCTTCACCCACGTCGTGATCGAGGCGTACGACCTCGTCAACGGGCCCAGCACCGAAGCGAGTTCGGCGCTGCTGGACGACGCGGCCCGTCGGCTGGCCGCCCGCCTGGAGGGACGAGCGCCGCACGAGGACCCGCACATGGTCGCCTGGCGCGAGATGTACACCGCCTTCGGCTCCAAGCCGTCGCGCACCCGCAACTCGGCCGAAGCGCTGGCCAAGCGGGCCCTCGCCGACGGCGGCCTGCCCCGGATCAACCTGCTCGTGGACCTCTACAACGCCATCAGCGTCGCCCACCTGATCCCGGTCGGCGGCGAGGACATCGACCGCATCCAGGGCGGGATGCGGCTTGTGCGCGCCACGGGCGAGGAGGACTTCGTCACGGTCGCGGGCGGCGAGGAGGTCGTCGAACACCCCGACGCGGGCGAGGTCGTGTGGCGCGACGAGGCCGGCGTGACCTGCCGTCGCTGGAACTGGCGCCAGGGCCCGCGCACCCGCCTCACCGAGGAGACGGTCACCGGCGTCTTCCTGCTGGAGACCCTCGCCCCGATGCCGGTCCCGGAGGCGGAGGCGGCGGGTACCGAACTCGCCGAGCTGCTGGAGAAGTTCAGCCCCGGCGCCCGTATCGAGGTGCACGCTCCGGCCACGGCCGGGGCCTCCGCCTGACCGACGCGGAGTCGAAGCGGGCGGCGGCCGGTGCGGGCGTCAGCGCGCCTCGGCCGCCCGCAGCTGCTCGACCGTGGGTGCCGTACCTCCGAGGTGGGCCGGAAGCCACCAGGAGTCCTCCGTGCCCTTCGGGCGGGCGGGGTAGGCGCGCTGAGCGACGTCCAGCATGTCCTGGACGCGCTCGCGCAGGCGGCGGGTGATGGCGCCCGCGTACTGGTCGCGCGGGGCCTCGACCGGCTCGCCGACCCGGATGGTGATCGGGGTGTGGCTGCGCCGGAAGTTGCGCGGGTGCCCCTTGGTCCACAGCCGCTGCGTGCCCCACACCGCCATCGGGACGAGCGGGACGCCCGCTTCCTGGGCGAGGCGGGCCGCGCCCGACTTGAAGCTCTTCAGGGTGAAGGACTGCGAGATCGTGGCCTCCGGGAACACCCCGATGACCTCACCGGACTTCAGCGAGTCCAGCGCGTGCGCGAAGGCCGCCTCGCCCTGCTTGCGGTCCACCGGGATGTGCTTCATCCCGCGCATCAGCGGCCCGGACACCTTGTGCCGGAAGACGGACTCCTTCGCCATGAAGCGCACCAGACGCTTCTGCGGCAGGGCCGCCAGGCCGTTGAAGATGAAGTCCAGGTAGCTGATGTGATTGCTCACCAGGACGGCACCGCCCGAGCGCGGGATGTTCTCCGACCCCTCGCAGTCGATCTTCAGGTCCCAGGCCTTGAACAGCGTCTTGGCGAGACCGACGACGGGACGGTAGACCAGCTCTGCCATGGGCGGGGTGGGCCCTTTCTGCTCTGCTCGGGAAAGGGGGGGGCTCCCGGCGGGAAAGTTACGCAGCCGTAGGTTTACGGCGTCTCGCAGATCGTGCCCGAAGAACGGACGGGTAGCCAGTCCTGGTGCCCCGCGGCGGCGAGATCCTCGTCACGTCGGCCTAGTCCCTACCTCGGTCTTTAAGCCCCCTTTACTCCGTACGTACCGTGACCCTCTTCAGGAGCAGGAACATCTCGCACCCCAGGCAGTACCCGAACGCCGCGTTGAGGAAGGCGGCGGCGAGTGCGGCCCCGGTCGCCGCGAGCCCCAGCCAGGCCGGACCCAGCGTGAACCCGACGAGTCCGAGCCCGGCGAACAACAGGCCCACGGACTGCGCGAACCGCGGCGGTTCCGGCGCCTCGAACTCCGTCGGCGGTCCGAGCCGCGGCAGCACCAGCGTCCGGAACAGCCGGCCGTACGGCGACCGGCTCACCCCGCCCGCCGCGCCGAGCGCGAACGCCAGCGTCTGCCAGCCCAGTACCCAGGCGCTCTGCGTGATCAGCGCCAGCGCCAGTACGACGGTCGTCACGGCCGCCGCGAAGCGGGGCCCCCTCGCATCGATCTCCATGAATCAAGCATTCCGCAACGGAAACTCCATGGGGAGGCGGGAATCTTTGCAGTCTCATGAATGCTGGTGCAGAAGATGACCGGACTGATGGTGTGCGTGGCGGTGCTCGCCGTGGCGAGCGCCTACGGAGTGCTGCACAAGCGGCGGAGCGGGAGAGTGCGGGTGCGCGGGCGGGACGACGGCAGGCGGCTCGGAGCGGCCGAGCTGGGCGGCGAACTCGGTGAGCGGGCCACGCTCGTACAGTTCTCCAGTGCCTTCTGTGCACCCTGCCGGGCCACCCGGCGCGTCCTCGGCGAGGTCGCCGGACTGGTCCCCGGCGTCACCCACGTCGAGATCGACGCCGAGGCCCATCTGGACCTCGTACGCGAGCTGGAGATCCTCAAGACGCCCACCGTGCTGGTCCTGGACGCGGACGGCCGGGTGGTGCGGCGCGCCACCGGACAGCCGCGCAAGGCCGACGTGATCGCCGCCCTGGGGGAAGCGGTGTGAGGCCGCTCGGGCGCACGGTGAGGCATCTCCCAGATCCCGAAACGAACTTGACTGCGCACGCCACCTATCGTCAGCCTGACCCTATGCCGACCGAACTCCTTCTCTTCGGGCGGGTCCACGTCGACCTGGTCCGCACGTCGAGCGCGTGTTGTCCGCGCTGTTGACCGAAACAGCACCGGCCCCGCTCGTCACCCCTCGCAGAAGGACAACTCCATGACGGCCTCGCCCGATCTCGGCGCTTTCCAGCTCGCCTCGCCCGACCTGCTGCGCTCCACCTTCCGCCGGCACGCCGCCGGTGTCGCGGTGATCACCGCGCGCGGCGCCTCGGGCCCGGTCGGCTTCACCGCCACCTCTCTCACCTCCGTGTCCGCCGAACCCCCGCTGGTCTCCTTCGGCATCGGTACGGGCGCCTCCAGCTGGCCCGCCGTCGCCGAGAGGGAGCACATCGGCATCCACATACTCGGCGAGCACCAGAGCGACCTGGCCGCCACCTTCGCCCGCAGCGGCGCCGACCGTTTCGGCGCGCCCACGGCCTGGCGGGAGGGCCCGAACGGCGTACCCGTCCTGGACGACGTACTGGCGTGGCTCGTCTGCCGGATCGTCGGCCGCGTCCCGGCCGGTGACCACCGCATCGTGCTCGCCGAGGTGGTCCTCGGCGACTCCGCGGGCGCCGGGCGTCCCCTTCTCTACCACCAGGGCCGCTTCAACGGCCTGCGGGATTGATCACGCCCCTCCCGCCCTGCGAAGCCGTCGAGTTCCGGTTACGCTGCGTTGCGAAGGTCACAGTTCAAAGCGCTTGCTTAGCGGGCAGGAACTGGGTGTACTGACGAGTAATATTTCGGTCGGAGCGCGCGGACGCCCCGACCGGGATCGGCCGCTTGAGGCGCCTATGCTGCCTGCAAGAGGCAGCCCGGAAATGACGATGCAGTAGGAGAGCCGGCGTGAGCTTGAGGATCGTTGTCACTGTGAAGTACGTGCCCGACGCCACTGGCGACCGGCACTTCGCCGATGACCTGACCGTCGACCGCGACGACGTGGACGGTCTGCTCTCCGAGCTCGACGAGTACGCGGTCGAGCAGGCGCTGCAGATCTCCGAGAACTCGGACGACGACGTCGAGGTCACCGTTCTCACGGTCGGCCCGGAGGACGCCAAGGACGCGCTGCGCAAGGCGCTGTCGATGGGCGCCGACAAGGCCATCCACGTCGAGGACGACGACCTGCACGGCACCGACGCCATCGGCACCTCCCTGGTGCTGGCCAAGGCGATCGAGAAGGCCGGCTTCGACCTGGTCGTCTCCGGCATGGCGTCCACCGACGGCACCGGCGGTATCGTCCCGGCCCTGGTGGCCGAGCGGCTGGGCGTCCCGCAGGTCACCCTGCTCTCCGAGGTCTCGGTCGAGGACGGCACGGTCAAGGGCCGCCGTGACGGCGACGCCGCCAGCGAGCAGCTGGAGGCCTCCCTCCCGGCCGTCGTCTCCGTCACCGACCAGTCGGGCGAGGCGCGTTACCCGTCCTTCAAGGGCATCATGGCGGCCAAGAAGAAGCCGGTGGAGTCCTGGGACCTGTCCGACCTCGACATCGACGCCGAGGAGGTCGGTCTCGACGGCGCGTACACCAAGGTCGAGGCCGTGGCCGAGCGTCCGGCCCGCACGGCCGGCACCATCGTCAAGGACGAGGGCGAGGGCGGCAAGCAGCTCGCTGAGTTCCTCGCGAGCCAGAAGTTCATCTAAGGCTCGCACCCGCTGACCGCCCCTCAACTTCGTTACGCAGGAGAGCAATCCCATGGCTGAAGTCCTCGTCTACGTCGACCACGTGGACGGTGCCGTCCGCAAGCCCACCCTGGAGCTGCTGACCCTGGCCCGCCGCATCGGCGAGCCCGTCGCCGTCGCGCTGGGCAACGGCGCCGCCGACACCGCCGCCGCGCTCGCCGAGCACGGCGCGGTGAAGGTCCTCACCCACGAGGCCGCCGAGTACGCCGACTACCTGGTCGTCCCGAAGGTGGACGCCCTGCAGGCCGCCTACGAGGCCGTCTCCCCGGCCGCCGTGCTGGTCCCGTCCTCCGCCGAGGGCAAGGAGATCGCCGCCCGCCTGGCGCTGCGCATCGGCTCCGGCATCGTCACCGACGCCGTCGACCTCGAGGCCGGCGACGAGGGCCCGGTGGCCACCCAGTCGGTGTTCGCCGCGTCCTTCACCACCAAGTCCCGCGTCATCAAGGGCACCCCGGTCATCACGGTCAAGCCGAACTCGGCCGCCGTCGAGGCCGCCCCGGCCGCCGGTGCGGTCGAGGCCCTGGCCGTGTCCTTCTCGGACCAGGCCACCGGCACCAAGGTCACCGCCCGCACGCCGCGTGAGTCGACGGGCCGCCCGGAGCTGACCGAGGCCGCGATCGTGGTCTCCGGTGGCCGCGGTGTCAACGGCGCGGAGAACTTCTCGATCATCGAGGCCCTCGCCGACCAGCTCGGTGCGGCCGTCGGTGCCTCGCGTGCCGCGGTGGACGCCGGCTGGTACCCGCACACCAACCAGGTCGGCCAGACCGGTAAGTCGGTCTCCCCGCAGCTGTACATCGCCAACGGCATCTCCGGCGCCATCCAGCACCGTGCCGGTATGCAGACCTCGAAGACGATCGTGGCCGTCAACAAGGACCCCGAGGCCCCGATCTTCGACCTGGTCGACTACGGCGTCGTCGGCGACCTCTTCGACGTCGTCCCGCAGCTCACCGAGGAGATCAAGACCCGCAAGGGCTGATCGCCGCCAGGCTGTACGAGGCCCCCGTGACCGCGCGCCGGTCACGGGGGCCTCTGCTCATCCCAGGGTGACCCAGGCCTGCACGGGCAGGTGGTCGCTCGGGAACTGGCCGTCGCTGGAGAAGGTGTCGATCGCCGCCCGCCGGGTCGTGACCCCCGGCGTGGCCAGGATCCAGTCGATGCGGTCGCCGTTCGGGACGAGCGGCTTGTAGCCGTGGAACGTGCCGTACGGCGCGCCGCGCTCGGCGGCGGTGTCCCACGTGTCGACGAGACCGGCGCCGAGCATCGTGTCGTAGACCCGGTTCCTGTGCGCGGCGACGTTGAAGTCGCCGGTCACCACGACCGGCAGCGAACGGTCGAGGCCGGCGATCCGCTGGGCCATGAGGACGGCACTGTGCTCGCGCGCGGACTGCCTCGCGTGATCGAAGTGGGTGTTCAGGACGTAGAACTCCCGTCCGCCGTCGTCCAGGTCGCGGAAGCGCACCCAGGTGACGACGCGGGGGAACGCGGCTCGCCAGGTGTTCGAGCCGATCACTTCCGGGGTGCCGGAGAGCCAGAAGGTGTGGTGCTCGGCCGGGGACAGGCGGCGGGCGTCGTAGAAGATCGCCGAGAACTCGCCGCGGCTGCCGCCCTGGCGGCCGGTCCCGATCCAGTCGTAGCGCGGTCCGAGGTCGGAGTCGATGTCGCGCAGCTGCTGGTAGAGGCCTTCCTGGGTGCCCATGACATGAGGGTGTGCGCGGTGCAGCAGTGCGCGCATCACCGGTCTGCGGACGGCCCAGCTGTTGGGCTCGGCACTGCTCGCGAAACGCAGGTTGAAGGACATGACCCCCAGCGGGCGGGCCCGGTGTTCCTCGGCCGAGGCGGACGGGGCGGGCAGTGCTGTACTGGACAGGGGAGCGGTGACGGCGGCTGCGGCCAGTGCGGCCTTGAGGACCGGGCGGCGCGTGACTCGGCTGCGGTTCGGCACGGAGGCTCCTTCGACGGAACGGCCGGGCGAGTCGTGCGGGGAGAAGTGTGACATCGCGGCGTGAGAGGGGCGTGAACTCGGCGAGGTGTCGGAGTGGCGCCGCGTGGACATGGTGTTGACCAGCTCGAAGTCCCCGGATAACTTCATTCTACGGATTGTTGATTCCGTAGAGCGGAAATATGGAGGGTGTGGGATGGGTCAGCAGGAGAAGGTGGCGACGAGCCTCGCGGGCGCCGTCAGCGAGGAGATCAGCGCCTCCCTCGCGCCGGTCGACGCGGAACTGGAGCGCCGCTACCCCGGAGACCCCGGCACCCGGCAGCCCGTCCACACCGTGTACGTACCCGGTGACGCCTTCGCCGCAGACACCATCCGCTCCTGGGGCGACCAGGCCCTCGCCGCCCTCGACGAGCACGCCCCGGACGCGGCCTCCTTCGCGGCCGTCCTCGGCCTGTCCGACGACCTCGCCGAGCCCGTCTACTCCCGCGTCCGCGCCAAGCTGGAGCGCGAGCCGATCGAAGACCTGCGCGTCGACTTCGAGGACGGCTACGGTCCCCGCCCGGACGCCGAGGAGGACGCGACGGCCGCCCGCGCCGCCCGGCTGATCGCCGAGGCCTACAAGAACGGCACGGCGGCCCCGTACATGGGCATCCGCATGAAGTGCATGGAGGCCGCGGTACGCGACCGGGGCATCCGCACCCTCGACGTCTTCCTCACCGGCCTGATGGAGTCGGGCGGCCTGCCCGAGGGCCTGGTGCTGACGCTGCCGAAGGTGACGTACGCCGAGCAGGTCACGGCCTTCGTCCGCCTCCTGGAGGCCTTCGAGAAGGCGCACGGCCTGGAGGCCGGGCGGCTCGGCTTCGAGATCCAGATCGAGACCAGCCAGTCCATCCTGGCCACCGACGGCACCGCGACCGTCGCCCGCATGATCCAGGCCGCCGAGGGCCGCGCCACCGGCCTGCACTACGGCACCTTCGACTACAGCGCCTGCCTCGGCGTCTCCGCCGCCTACCAGGCCAGCGACCACCCCGCCGCCGACCACGCCAAGGCGATCATGCAGGTCGCCGCCGCCGGCACCGGCGTACGCGTCTCGGACGGCTCCACCAACGTCCTCCCGGTCGGCCCGACGGCGAAGGTCCACGACGCCTGGCGCCTGCACTACGGCCTGACGCGGCGGGCGCTCGCGCGCGCCTACTACCAGGGCTGGGACATGCACCCCGGCCACATCCCGACCCGCTACGCCGCCGTCTTCGCCTTCTACCGCGAGGGCTTCGAGCAGGCTGCGGGCCGGCTCGCGCGCTACGCCAACCGTGCGGGCGGCGACGTCATGGACGAGCCCGCCACCGCCAAGGCCCTCAGCGGCTACCTGCTGCGCGGCCTGGACTGCGGCGCCCTCGACATCGCCGAGGTCGCCCGCCTCACCGGCCTGACCCGGGCCGACCTGGAGGGCTTCGCGGCGCCCCGGCGCGGCGACCTGACGGCCTCGGCGAAGTAGCGGCGTCCCGCGACACGACGAGCCGCCCCCGGTGCCCGACGAGAAGGGCGACGGGGGCGGCTGCGCGTCCGGGCGGCGCCCCCCTGCGGCGCGCGACCCCGGTCGGGTCCGCAGGCGGCTGACCGGATGAACCTCCGGGCGACATCCCTCCCGCGACCCCGCGCTCGACGGCACGACGCGAACAGACGCTGATCATGGGGCACGTTCCCCCACAGAAAGGCTGACGTCCCCCATGCGTCGTTCCCTGCTGGTCGCCTGTACCGCGGCGACCGCTCTTCTCGCGCCCCTTCCCCTGGCCAAGGCCGCGCCGCCCGCGGACGGCGGGTACGGCCACGAGCCCTGGGTGGTGCGCACCGCCGTACTGCGCGCCAACGCCAAGGAGTTCGCGTCCCTGTGCCGTACGCAGAAGGAAGGCGTGCCGGAGACCCGTACGTTCCGGCTCTTCCCCGGCACCCGAGGCATCACCGCGATGCGCGACTACTACCACAAGGATGCGAACGGCACGATCTACTGGGACGGGTACGACCCGAAGAAGCCCGAGAACACGGTGTCCCTGTCCATCATCGGAGCCTGCACGCGCGGCGGCGGCCACACCACCCTCGACGGCGTCATCGAGATCGGCACCAAGGACTACCTGTTCACCCCCCTGCCCAAGCATCCGGGCAAGTACCGCCTGACAGAGATCGACACGCTGAAGCTGCCCCCCAGCGGACGGCCCGGCGACACCGTGACCCTGCCGCGAGCCGGCCGTCCCGGGCACCCGGAGAAGACGCCCAAGGCCGACAACAACAACCCGGTCGCGATCGACCTCCTCGTCCCCTACACCCCCGCGGCCGTCACCGAGCTCGGCGGGGTGCCGGAGGTCCAGGCCCGGATCCGCTACGGAGTGAGCCAGCTCAACAAGGCTTTCGCCACCAGCCATGTGCCGGCCAGCGTGCACGTCGTCCACTCGTACCAGACGTCGCCGTCCGGCGTCGCCAACGAGGACGCCAACACCGTGCTCAACAAGCTCAACAAGAGAGCCGATCTGACGCTGGGCGCCACGGCCCACGCGTTCCGGGACGACTTCGGCGCCGACCTGGTGGCCCTGCTCGCCTCCATCCCCGCCGAGAACAGCTCGGGCTCGGCCGATCTGCCGATTCCCGTGAGTTCGAGGACCAGCGAGAGCGCCTACTCCGTCACGAGCGTCCTGTCGGTGATGGACTGGGACAACCTGGGCCACGAGATCGGCCACAACCTGGGCATGCGGCACGACCGGAAGACCGTGGCGAACAACGGGGAGACGCCGCCGGGGCCGAACGACACCAACTTCGGCTGGATCACGTCCGACAACAAGTTCCACACGCTGATGGCCTACAACACGCCCTGCCTGCCCACGTGCAAGGTCATCAACCAGTACTCCAACACCGTCAACAAGACGGCCGACGGCAAGATCCTCGGCGACGCGAAGAACAACAACGCCGGCATCGCCCAGCTCGCCACCCCGCTCGTGTCCGACTACCGCGCCACGAAGGTGACCAACCGGCACACCCTCACGATGTCCGTCTCCCCGGCAGGCGGCGGCAGCATCACCGTCAGTGAGTTCGGGCCCTACGACCCCGGCACGCAGGTGACCCTCACCGCCCACCCGGCGGCCGGCTTCGTGTTCGCGGGCTGGGAGGTCGACGGCGTGAAGCAGAGCGACACCACCACCAACTACCAGATCACCATGGACAAGAACCGCAGCGTCGTCGCGCTCTTCAACCGGGCCACGTGAGCCCACGCGCGCCCCGTCACTCCTGACCGGCGGACATCACCCCGAGCAGCCGTCGGCCGTACCGGACACGGCCGACGGCCCCGGACCCGACGGCCGCGCGTACGGCTCCAGCCCCGACTCCGTCACCCACGCGTGTTCCGCGAACAGCCGGGTGCCCCGCGCGCACAGCGCGGCGTCCGCACGAGCCCGGGCGCAGAACTCCTCCGGGGTGGCACCGAATAGCTCCCGCAACGGGGCGGACTCCCCGAGGAGTTCGGTCAGCAGGGCGTGCTGGCCGGGATGCCGGCGCGGCGCACCGGCGTCGTTGTGCAGGACCCCGTGCCGGTTGACGTACGCGTACGCCCCGGGCAGCACCTGACCGTCCGTCGGCTCGATGCGTACGTCCGGTGCGGGCAGCCAGGCCCGGCGGAAGTTGCCGTCGGGCAGCGGTACGCCCTCGCTCGCGTCGATCACGGCCAGTTGCCCCGGGTCCAGCCAGATGACGAACAACTCGCGTAACGCGCTAGGAGACTTGACCGGGGAGGCGGAGACATAGCCCAGGCGGCTGACGTGCGCGGAGACGCCCACGTCGAGTCCGGTCACCCGCGTCCGCACCATCGGGATGGGTGAGTCGATCCCGGACTCCCGTAACTTGTGGCGCAGTTGACCGGGGCAGGCGTTGGAGCCGACCGCGAGGACCGGCACCCGGTCGTCGTACACCAGGCGGTCCAGCGGCAGCATGCGGTCGCCGTGCAGCAGCCCGGAGCCGGCGGGCCACGCGCCCGGATAGAGCAGCGGATGGTCGCGGGGTGCCTCGGCGAGGCCCAGTTCCTCCAGGGTGCGGCCGGTCACGGGCCGCTCACCCGGCGGGCGGCAGCTCGCCGGAGCCGCGGGTGATCAGACGGGTCGGCAGCTCGATGCGCTCCGGCTGGACGAGGGTGCCGTCCAGCTGGCGGAAGAGGCGCTCGGCGGCGGTCCGGCCGAGGGCGGCCGCGTCCTGGGCGACGACGGTGACGCCCGGCTGGAGCAGATCGGCCAGCTCGATGTCGTCGAAGCCGACGAGGGCGACCGGACGGGACTGCTCGGCGAGGACCCGGACCACGGTGACCGTCACCCGGTTGTTGCCCGCGAAGATCGCGGTGACGGGGGAGGGGCCCGCGAGCATCTCCTCGGCCGCCCGGCGCACCCGCACCGGATCGGTCGCCCCGAGCGACATCCACCGCTCCTCGACCGGTATCCCCGCGTCCTCCATGGCGGCCCTGTAGCCGCGCAGCCGCTCGGCCGCGGTGTGGATGCGGGGCATGTCGCCGATGAACCCGATCCGGCGGTGGCCGTGCGCGATCAGGTGGGCGACACCGTCGCGGGCGCCGCCGTAGTTGTCGGACAGCACGACGTCGGCGTCGATCTTCCCCGCGGGGCGGTCCACGAACACGGTGGCCACGCCCGCCCTGATCTCCGGCTCCAGGTACCGGTGGTCGTCACCGGCCGGGATCACCACCAGACCGTCCACCCGCCGGGCGCACAGTGCCAGCGCCAGCTCCTGCTCCCGCTCCGGGTCCTCGGCGCTTGAGCCGTTGATCAGCAGGGCGCCGTGCGCCCGGGCCACCTCCTCGACCGCGCGGCTCAGCGGGCCGTAGAACGGGTCCGCGAGGTCCTCCAGGACCAGGCCGATGCTGGCCGTACGGCCTTTGCGCAGGACGCGCGCGCTGTCGTTGCGGCGGAAGCCGAGCGCGTCGATCGCCTCCTGGACGCGGCGCTCGGTGTCCGGGGTGACGCCGGGCTCGCCGTTGACCACGCGGGACACCGTCTTCAGGCCGACCCCGGCGCGCGCGGCCACGTCCTTCATCGTGGGACGGTTGCCGTAACGCGTCCCGGAGAGGCGGTCGGCGGGGCGGTCTGCGCGGCGGGTGGTCTCGGGCACGATGCGGCGTCCTGTCCTGTCGTCCGGGTTGTCCACGGGGGTGATGCGGAGATCCGTCGTTTGTATGAGGATGTGGCGTCGAGCATAGAGCCTGGACAACGTTGTCAGATGCGCGAGAGACTGTCCACCGCTGTCTCCGGCCTGCGCCCCCACCGCTGGACCGGCCTGCCTCTTTTCTGGTTCTCAAGGTTCAACGGGGAGATCTGACTCTGATGCACACCGACCTCGTGGCGGCCCTGGACATCGGCGGCACCAAGATCGCCGGCGCGCTGGTGGACGGTCACGGACGGATCCAGGCACGCGCACAGCGTGCTACGCCCGCCCATCAGGACGGCGAAACGGTCATGCGGGCCGTCGAGGGGGTGCTCGGCGACCTCGCCGACTCGCCCCTGTGGGGACGCGCCGGCTCGATAGGCATCGGCAGTGCGGGCCCGGTGGACGCCTCCGCGGGCACCGTCAGTCCGGTGAACGTGCCGGGCTGGCGTGACTTCCCGCTGGTCGAGCGGGTGCGCGCGGCCACCGGGGGCCTGCCGGTCGAGCTGATCGGCGACGGGGTGGCGATCACCGCGGCCGAGCACTGGCAGGGCGCCGCGCGCGGCCACGACAACGCGCTGTGCATGGTGGTCTCGACGGGGGTCGGCGGCGGCCTGGTCCTCGGCGGGCAACTGCATCCCGGCCCGACCGGCAACGCCGGGCACATCGGGCACATCAGCGTCGACCTCGACGGCGACCCGTGCCCGTGCGGCTCGCGCGGCTGCGTCGAGCGCATCGCGAGCGGCCCCAACATCGCCCGCCGCGCCCTGGAGCAGGGCTGGCGGCCGGGCCCGGACGGCGACACCTCGGCCGCGGCGGTGGCGGCCGCCGCCCGGGAGGGCGACCCGGTCGCCGTTGCCTCCTTCGAGCGGGCCGCGCAGGCCCTGGCCGCCGGGATCGCGGCCACCGCGACCCTGGTGGAGATCGACATCGCGGTGATCGGCGGGGGCGTCGGCAAGGCCGGCGACATCCTCTTCACGCCCCTGCGCAAGGCCCTCACCGACTACGCGACCCTCTCCTTCGTCCAGCGTCTGACGGTCACGCCCGCGCAGATGGGCACGGACGCGGGTCTGGTCGGCGCCGCGGCAGCCGCGTTGGCTCGTAGGCCGGATGCGACTGCGGCGGGGGTTTGAGGGCGGTTCGGCGGCTGAGGGGTACGTCCGCGCGGATGGGTACGGTTGCGGGCTCGTCAGCGTCGCCGCGGCCGCGTTGGCCTGTAGGCCGGACGCGACCGCGGCAGGGGGCTGAGGCAGGCTCGGCGGCTGTGCCCGGCGTCCGTTCTCGGAGCCGCGGTCGGCAACCGAGCCCGGCGTGCGCGTTCTGAGCCGGGGTCAGCAGCTGAGCCGGGCGTCCGCCCAGTCCGCGTGGTCCGAGTCGATGCCGTCGCCGCCGTCGGTGACGACGAGGCGGACCACCTGGGCCCCGGTGACGTCGGCGGTGAGCGGCTGGGCGGGCTGCGCGTTGGTCAGCACACCGGTCGAGGCGACCTTGGTGCCGTCCGCCCAGATCTCGAAGGCGACGGTGCCCTTCGTGCCCTTCTCGTCGTCCACGCCGACGTCCGCGGTGACCTTGCCGCACGCCTTGCCGGTGTAGAAGGAGACCTCGCTCTCCGCGTGGACGCCGAGCCCCTTGGCGTACACCACACCGCCCAGGGTGATGGGGTGACCGTCGCCCGCGGCGCTCTCCCCGTTGCTGGTGTCGCGCTCGACCGGACCCCAGCCGCTGGTCGCCGACAGCCAGGGCAGATCGCTGAGGTACGACGTCCCGGTGGGCGGCGGCAGTACGACGGTCGCCGTCAGCGGGAGGGTGCTGGTGACGCTCTCTCCGGTGGGTGAGCGGTAACTCGCCTTGAGGACAAGGCCGTACGACCCCGTCGGCGTCCCCGCCGGGGCGTTCACCGTCCAGCCGGTGCGCAGGGACCTGCCGGTGGTGAGGACGGTCGCGGTGGTCGCCGAGGTCGCGCGTACGGTCCATCCGGCCGGGCCGGTCAGCGACACGGACACCCGGCGCGCGGGCGTCCGGCCCAGATCGGTGAAGTCGGTGGTCAGAGCCGCCGGGGTGCCCGTCTCCACGAACGGGCTCCCGTCCAGGCCGAGTTCCGCGGCCGGCGGGTGGGTGGCCCAGTCAGGGTCGGCCGAGACCCGCAGCAGGACCGTGCCGTGGGCCGGGACCGTGGCCGCGAGGGTGCCCGCGGTGTTGTAGCTGCGGTGCTGCCACAGGTCGCGCAGGGTGTAGGCGGGGGCGTCGGGCAGGCCGACGGCGCTCGCGGTCGTGGCGATCCGCTGGGCGGTGCCGGACTCGTTGAACAGGGCGACGGCGCGGCTGCCGTCCTTCATCTCCTTGGCGACGACCCAGCGCCCGCCCGCGGAGGACACGACGGTGCCCTGCTTGCCCAGCGGGTCCTGGTCGACGGCGATGACCTCCTTGTTGTCCAGGATGTCGAAGGTCGCCTGTGAGGCCGTGCGCAGGTCGGTGCCGATGAGCAGGGGCGCGGCCATGACGGACCAGAGGGAGAAGTGGGAGCGGTACTCGGTGTCCGTCATCCCGCCGTTGCCGACCTCCAGCATGTCGGGGTCGTTCCAGTGGCCGGGCCCGGCGTACGGCGCGAGCGGCAGGTTCTGCTTGAGGATCGACAGCATCGAGCCCCAGCTGTCGCTGATGTCACCGGTGGTCCGCCACAGGTGGCCGACATCCCCCGCCCACTCCCAGGGCTTGTTCTCGCCCCACTCGCAGATGCTGTAGACGATGGGCCGGCTGGTCGCCCTGAGCGCGTCGCGCATGGTCCGGTAGCGCAGCTTGGCGTCGACGCCGAGGTTGTTGCAGTTGTCGTACTTGAGGTAGTCGACGCCCCAGTCGGCGAACTGCTGCGCGTCGCTGTACTCGTGGCCGAGCGCACCCGGGAAGCCCGCGCTGTTGCAGGTCTTGATGCCGGCGCTGGTGTAGATGCCGAGCTTGAGGCCCTTGGCGTGGACGTAGTCGGCGACGGCCTTGATGCCGTTCGGGAAGCGGGCCGGGTCCGGCACCAGCTTGCCGTTCGCGTCCCGGTCGGGCAGGGCCCAGCAGTCGTCGAGGTTCACGTACTGGTATCCGGCGTCCTTGAGGCCCTTGTCCACGAAGAGGTCCGCGATCCCCTTGACCATGGCCTCGTTGAAGTCGGCACGGCAGTGCGTGGAATTCCAGTTGTTGAAGCCCATGGGCGGGGTGAGGGCGAGGCCGTCGGCCAGGGAGGGCGCGGCGACGGGGTGCCGGGCGGGGGCCGCGACGGCGGGGGCGGCCAGGCCCGCCGTGCACAGCAGCCCCGCGGTGAGCGCTCCGGCCACTCTTCGGCGGGTGGTGCGGGTGTGAGGGCGACGCATCGTTGACGTTCCTCCGGCTCGCGCGAGGTGGAATGACGGCATGTACGTGTCACCGGTGCGCGCTTACGGTAGGACGTGTCGGACTGTGTTGGAAGAGGTGCGTCAGAGTTGTTCGATACTCCGTCATATCCCTTGACGGCAGGGGGTTTCGGGGGACGGCGGAGAGGCCGGGCGTTCGGTTCTGTTGGTTCGTCCGGCCTCCCGCGGCCTCACCGGAACTCGTGCACGACCTCGATCCGGCCGACGATGTGGGCGTTGAACTCGTCCAGCTCCTCGGCGGGCACCCACAGCTCCAGGATCGTCTCGCCGCCGGCCCGCTGGACGGGGTAGCGGGCGACGAACTCCGCGTCGACCTCGAAGCGCGTCACGAACCCGGCACCGTCGTGCCGGACGTTCCAGTCCCGGGCGATCCTGATGGCGTAGTCCTCGTTGAGCACCGGGTAGAAGATCGGCTGCTCGGGCAGCCGCGGCGGCCACGCCCTCCAGTCCAGCTCCCGGACCAGGTCCAGCTCCTTGGGACCGGTGGGGCGCCAGAGGGTGGTCGTCGGGCGGGGGCTGGTCATGGCCGTCGTTCTCCTGGTCGTGGTCCGCCGGCTTCCGGTAGACCGGGAGCTGGACGATACCTGCGGCGTGATCACCGCGGCCACGGGGTTTCCACCGGGGCCGCGGCGCCCGGACACTCGGCCCATGGGGTTCGCCGTCTTCATGACCTTGCCGGGGCTGGTCATCCTGCTCACCGCCCTGGCCTTCGCCGACCAGCTGCTGCTCCGCGCCGGTCGTGCGGGCCTGCTGCCCTGGCGCAACGCGGCGCGGGCCGGGCAGATCTCGGCCACCGGATTCGAGCAGCTGCACGGGGCCCTGTCGCCGGGCAAGCAGCATGAACTCAAGGAGCGGCAGTCGGCGCTGGTGCTCCGGGACGACGAGGAGGACGGGGCACCGCCGCATCGGAGCACGGTCGATCCGACGACCGGAATCGCCGTGATCCGCGTGACCCCAGGGCCGTTCCACAGTTGATCCAGGGCATGAAGAAGCGCAGCATGCTCGCCATCGCCACCCTCGCCACCGGATTCGTCGTGGCCGCCGTCACCCCGTCGCACGCCGCGTCGCACACCCCGGACAAGGGGCCGCTCGGTGACCTCAACGTCTCCGGCACCCTCGACCACGTCGACCACCTCGTCAGCCGGGACAGCTTCGCCGTGGCCGACCACGCGCAGGGGCAGGAGTAGCCCGGCCCGGTCCCCGGGCCCCGTGCCGGTGTCCCCGACGTGCGGGACACCGGCACGCGCGTGTGCGCGCCCTCAACGGGATGTGGTTTCCGTGGCAGGGTGGAGCGGGCAAGCCACAGGGGGCCAACAGAAGAGGGGGAGTCCGTGACCGTCGTCTGGATCAACGGCGCGTTCGGTGCGGGGAAGACCGCCACCGCACGGGAACTGATCGAACTGATCCCGAACAGCGCGCTCTTCGACCCCGAGGTCATCGGGGGAGCGCTCTCGCACCTGCTGCCGCCCAAGCGCCTCGCCGAGGTCGGCGACTTCCAGGACCTGCCGATCTGGCGCCGGCTCGTGATCGACACGGCGGCCGCGATGCTCGCCGAGCTGGGCGGGACCCTGGTGGTCCCCATGACCCTGCTGCGCCAGGAGTACCGCGACGAGATCTTCGGCGGTCTCGCCGCCCGCCGGATCCCCGTACGGCATCTGCTCCTCGCCCCGGCGGAAACGATCCTGCGCGAGCGCATAGCCGGGCGGGAGATCCCGCCGGACCTGCCCGACGGCGAGATACGGCAGCGGCAGTGGGCGTACGACCACATCGAGCCCTACCGGGCCGCCCTCGCCTCCTGGCTCACCGCCGACGCCCACCTCGTGGACACCAGCGCCCTCACCCCGTACGAGACCGCCGTGCGCATCGCCGACGCCGTCGGCAGCGGCGCCGTGGGCCCCTGTGACATCGTGCAGACCCCCGAACCCACCGCCGAGACTCTCGCCGCCGGGGTGCTCCTCTTCGACGAGCAGGACCGGGTGCTGCTCGTGGACCCGACCTACAAGCCCGGCTGGGAGTTCCCCGGCGGGGTCGTCGAGCGCGGTGAGGCTCCCGCCCGCGCCGGGGTGCGCGAGGTCGCCGAGGAGACCGGGATACGGCTGCGGGAGGTGCCCCGGCTGCTCGTCGTGGACTGGGAGCGGCCCGCGCCCCCCGGCTACGGCGGGCTGCGCCTCCTCTTCGACGGCGGCCGCCTGGACTCCGCCGAGGCGGCCCGGGTGCTGCTGCCGGGGCCGGAGCTGCGCGCCTGGCGCTTCGCGACCGAACAGGAGGCCGCCGACATGCTGCCGCCGGTCCGCTACGAGCGGCTGCGCTGGGCGCTGCGGGCCCGAGAGCGCGGCGCCGCGCTCTATCTGGAGGCCGGCGTGCCGGTCGCCGGACAGGCTGCCTGACATACCGTCAGATCCCCGCCGCATCCGTGATGTTGGCGGGGATTTTGTCTTCTCTGGGTCGTGATCTCGCCTCTTTGCGCGAACTGGGAGGTTCCGAGGGGAAAGCGAGGGTGAATTGTCGCCGTCCCGGTATGAACAGGAACCTGAAGAAGGTACACAAGCGTTCTAACGTCGTTGCGCAGCTCAGTTTCCTCGCGGCCGCCGGCCGCTGTGAAAAGGCCGGGCAGCTCCCGGCCGGAGGAGGGACATGCGCGCGCAATCCTCGGCCCTCGCCAGGGGACTCACCCTGGCCGCCGGGCTCACCCTGATCCTCGCCGCCTGCAGCAGCGGTGGGAGCGGTACGCCGCACCAGGGCGGTTCGGCCGGTCTCGCGTCCTGCTCCACCCAGGGCAAGGCGAACACCTGCAACTCCGGCACCACCAAGGCCGGCGGAACGTTCACCTATGTGCTGGAGAAGAACATCCAGCAGTGGAACGTCCAGGACACCAACGGGAACACCTTCGAGAACGGCGAGGCCCTGGAGGTGGTCCTGCCCCAGGTCTTCGTGCCCCACCCGGACTTCACCGTCGCCGTCAACACCGACCTGGTGACCTCGGCGACCCAGACGGGCGCGAGCCCGCAGACCCTCGTCTACAAGATCAACCCGAAGGCCGCGTGGAACGACGGCACACCCATCACCGCCGACGACTTCGTCTACTACTGGCGCACCAACGACGGCAAGGACTGCCCGCCGCCGCCCGCGAGCGACTCCACCCAGACCAAGGGCTGTCTGCCGCAGTCCACCGCCGGATACGACCGCATCAAGTCCGTCACCGGCTCCGACGGCGGCAAGACCGTCACCGTCGTGATGAACAAACCTTTCTCCGACTGGAAGCAGCTCTTCGGCGCTGGCTACCCCCTCTACCCGGCCCACGTCGCCGAGAAGCTCTCCGGCGCCAAGGCGGGCGACGCCGCCCATATGACGGCCGCCCAGCTGACCCAGGGCTGGCAGTACTTCCAGAAGACCCCGCCCACCAAGTACGCGACGGCGGGCCCGTACAAGATGCAGGAGTGGGTCGACAACGACCACGCCACCTATGTCCCGGACCCCAAGTGGTGGGGTGCGAAGAAGGCTTCGCTGCAACGGCTGATCTTCAAGGTCATCACGGACGCCACCCAGGAACCGATCGCGCTGCGCAACAACGAGGTGCAGGGCATCTACCCGCAGCCCGAGGTCGACCTCGTCAACCAGGTCAAAGACATCCCCGGCGTCACCTACACCATCGGTAACGGGCTGACCTGGGAGCACTTCGACCTCAACCTGCACAACCCGGTGCTCGGCAAGTACACCGCGCTGCGGCAGGCGATGTTCACCGCGATCAGCATCAAGGACATCGTCGCCAAGACCGTCGGCCAGTTCGACCCGGCGGTCAAGCAGCTCGGCAACCACAACTTCGTTCCCGGTCAGGCCGGTTACCAGGACCTCGTCACGTCCACCGGGCAGGGCTCCGGTGACCTCGCCAAGGCGAAGAAGCTCCTCACCGACGCGAAGTTCACCGGGGTGGGGACCGCGCTGAAGACCCCGGACGGCAAGGCGGTCGGACCCTTCAACTGCCGCTACACCACCGGCAACCAGATCCGGCAGAGCGAGTGCCAGATCCTGCAGAGCGACCTCGGGAACCTCGGCGTCAAGGTCACCATCAAGCCGATCGGCGCCGCCGACCTCGGCACCGTGCTGGCCGGGCACCAGTACGACATCATCGTCTTCGCCTGGGTCGCCTCGCCCTTCCCGAGCGCCAACGCGCAGCAGACCTGGATGACCGGGGGCGGCGGCAACTACGGCGGCTACAGCGACAAGCAGGTCGACCAGCTGATCAACCAGGCCGTCGGCGAGACCGACCAGACCAAGTCCGCCGCCCTGCTCAACCAGGCGGACAAGATCATGGTGGACGCCGCCTATGTGCTCCCGCTGTACCAGAAGCCGACCTTCCTCGCCGCGCAGACACGGTTCGTGAACATGCGCAACAACTCGACGAACGTGGGCCCGGCGTACAACACCGGCGAGTGGGGCCTGAAGAAGTAACCCCCGCCCGCAGCCACCGTCGTGTCCCGGCCCCGGTCACCCCGGGGCCGGGACCGGGGCCCGCACTCCCGAGAACCGGGCCCGTCCTCCCGAGGGAAGAACCGCATGCTCGCCTACACCGTGCGCCGCATCCTGGTCTCCATACCCGTCCTGATCGTCTCGACGTTCATCGTGTTCCTGGTCGTCGTCAACTCCGGTGATCCGGTCGCCAACTTCGCCACCTCACGGCAGCCCGCCCCCAGCAAGGCCGCCGTCACCGCCTTCGCCCGGCACATCCACGCAGACCAGCCGGTCGTGGAGCGCTACTGGAACTGGATCACCGGAGTGCTGCACGGCGACTGGGGTCCGTCCGTGCAGACCAACCTGGACATCGGGCACGACCTGTTCACCCGCTTCCGGGTCACCGTCACCCTGGTCGCCGCCGCCATGCTGATCGCCCTCGTGCTGGCCGTGCTCTTCGGGGTGTTCAGCGCGCTCCGCCAGTACAGCGCCGCCGACTACACCATCACCTTCTTCGGCTTCCTGTTCCTCGCCATGCCGGTCTTCTGGTTCGCCGTGCTGCTCAAGCAGGCCGGGATCTGGATCAACGAGCAGACCGGCAGCCAGTTCCTCGGCACGATCGGCGAGAAGTCGCCGTACCTCGACGTCGACACCGGCTGGAACGAGTTCACCGACCGCATCGGTCATCTCGTCCTGCCCACCATCACCCTCGCCCTGGTCTCCTTCGCCTCCTGGACCCGCTACACCCGCGCCTCCATGCTCGAGGTGCTCGACAGCGACTACGTACGGCTCGCCCGCGCCAAGGGCCTGCGCCGGGCCCGGGTGATGACCCGGCACGCCCTGCGCACCGCCCTGATCCCGCTCGCCACGGTCACCGCGCTCGACATCGCCATCATCCTGGGCGGCGCCGTGATCACCGAGACGATCTTCCAGTGGCACGGCATGGGGGAGATGCTCGTCCAGGCGGCCACCACGCTCGACGTCTACCGGACCATGGCCTGGCTGCTGCTCTCCGCCGTCGTCGTCATCGGCTTCAACCTCGTCGCCGACCTCCTCTACGCCGTACTCGACCCGAGGATCCGCTATGACTGACACCGAGGCGGGCACCCAGCGACCGCGAGTGGACGGCGAGTTCACCGTACGGCAGCGCACCCAGACCCAGCTCGTGCTGCGCCGCTTCCTGCGCCACCGGGCCGCCATGATCAGCCTCGCCGTCTTCCTGCTGATCGTGCTGTGGGCGTTCGTCGGCCCGCACCTGTGGCACTACTCGTACCGCAAGTACACGCCCGACAACTCCCAACCCCCTTCCTGGAAGCACCCGTTCGGCACCGACGCCTCCGGTTACGACGCCTACGCGCAGATCATGCGCGGCACCCAGACCTCGCTGAAGATCGCCATCCTGATCGCCCTCGGCTCCACCCTGGTCGGCGCGGTCTGGGGCGCCGTCGCGGGCTTCTACCGGGGCTTCGTCGACGCGGTGATGATGCGCGTCGCCGACCTGGTGCTGACCCTGCCGCTGTTCGCGATCGCCCTGGTGATCTCCTCCCGCAGCGGCGGCTCCTGGTACTGGATCGCGGTGGTCATCGCGGGGCTGACCTGGGCGTATGTTGCGCGGGTCGTGCGCTCGAGCGTACTGTCGCTGCGGGAGAAGGAGTTCGTGGAGGCGGCCCGGGCCCTCGGCGCCTCGGACGCGCGGATCATCTTCCGGCACCTGCTGCCGAACGCCCTCGGCCCGATCATCGTCAACGCCACGGTCCTGGTCGCCACCGGCATCCTCACCGAGACCGCCCTGTCCTTCCTGGGCTTCGGTGTCCAGCCGCCCGACACCTCCCTCGGCCTGCTGGTCGCCCAGGCGCAGACGGCCGTGGACACCCGGCCCTGGCTCTTCTACATCCCCGGCGCGTTCATCATCGCCATCGCCCTGACCATCAACTTCATCGGCGACGGGCTGCGCGACGCCTTCGACCCCCGGCAGCAAAGGGTGCGACAGTGACGGTCATCGACCCAGGAGAAGAGTCCGGCGCGGTCCTCGACGTGACCGGCCTGAGCGTGGAGTTCCCGACCGAGGACGGGATCGTACGGGCCGTGCGCGGCGTCGGCTACCGGCTGGAGCGGGGCGAGTCCCTCGGCATCGTCGGCGAGTCCGGTTCGGGCAAGTCGGTGACCGCCCTCGCCGTGATGGGGCTGCTGCCCCGCTCGGCGCGGGTGCGCGGCTCGGTGCGGTTCGAGGGGGCCGAACTGCTCGGGCTGAGCGACAACCAGCTGTCGGACGTGCGGGGCCGCGGCATCGCGATGGTCTTCCAGGACCCGATGACCTCGCTCAACCCGGTGTATCCGGTCGGCTACCAGATCGCCGAGACGTTGCAGCGGCACCACCCGGACCTGACGAAGCGGGCAGCCCGCGAGCGGGCCGTCGAACTGCTCGGCACGGTGGGCATCCCGAGTCCCGAGCGGCGCGTCGACGCCTACCCGCACGAGATGTCCGGCGGGATGCGCCAGCGCGTCGTCATCGCCATCGCCATGGCCAATGACCCGGACGTGATCATCGCCGACGAACCGACGACCGCACTCGACGTCACCGTGCAGGCCCAGATCCTCGACGCGCTGGAGACCGCCCGCGCCGAGACCGGCGCGGCCCTCGTCCTGATCACACACGATCTGGGGGTGGTCGCCGGCCACACCGACCGGGTCGCCGTCATGTACGCCGGACGGATCGTGGAGACCGGCCCGGTCGAGGACATCTTCTACGCCCCGCGCATGCCCTACACCCTCGGCCTGCTCGGCTCCCTGCCCCGCCTCGACCGCGAGGAGGAGCGGCTGACCCCCATCACCGGCTCCCCGCCCTCCCTGCTGAACCTGCCCCCGGGCTGCCCCTTCGCCCCGCGCTGCCCGCTGCGCCGGGAGGTGTGCGACAGCACCGAGCCGCCGTTGCACCAGGCGGGACCCGTCGGCCACCTCAGCGCCTGCCACTTCGCCGCCGAGCTGGTGGGCGCCGGAGCGGACCAGGTCTTCGACGCGGTCGGCGCCGACGCCGAGGCGCTGGCCCGCTTCGCCGACACCGCCCCGAGCACCGAGGAGGACCCCGCATGACCGCGCCCGCCGCACTCCTTCCGCCGCTGCCGGGCCACGGCGGCACCGGGGAACCCGTCCTCCAGGTCCGGGACCTCGTCAAGCACTTCCCCGTCCTGTCCCGGGGAGTCGTCCGCCGCCGCGTCGGCGATGTGCACGCGGTGTGCGGGGTCTCCTTCGACCTGCACGAGAACGAGACCCTGGGCCTGGTCGGGGAGTCCGGCTCCGGCAAGACCACCCTCGCCCGTACGGTCCTCAACCTGGAGCGCGCCACCTCCGGCAGCGTGCGGTACGGCGGACGCGAACTGACCGAGCTGAGCCGACGCCGGATGCGGCCGCTGCGCCGGGACCTGCAGATCGTCTTCCAGGACCCGTACGCCTCCCTGGACCCCCGGATCTCCGTCCACGAGATCATCGCCGAACCCCTGCGGATCCACGGCCGGTACGGCACCCGGGGCGCCGACGAGGTGCGCGAGCTGCTGCGGCTGGTCGGGCTCAACCCCGAGCACGGCAACCGCTTCGCGCACGAGTTCTCCGGCGGCCAGCGCCAGCGCATCGGCATCGCCCGGGCCCTGGCGCTGCGCCCCCGGGTGATCGTGCTGGACGAGCCCGTCTCGGCGCTCGACGTGTCGATCCAGGCAGGCGTTCTCAACCTGCTGATGGACCTGCAGAGCGAACTCGGGCTGTCCTTCCTGTTCGTGGCGCACGACCTGTCGGTGATGCGGCACGTCGCCGGCCGGGTCGCGGTCATGTACCTGGGCCGTCTGGTGGAGATCGCCCCGGCCCGGCAGCTGTTCGCCCGCCCCGCGCACCCCTACACCCAGGCCCTGGTCTCCGCGATCCCGCTGCCCGACCCGCGCAAGGAACGCGCCCGGAAACGGATCACCGTGCAGGGGGACGTACCGAGTCCGGTCCGCCCGCCGAGCGGCTGCCGCTTCCGCACCCGCTGCCCCAAGTTCGCCGCCCAGCTCACCGAGAGCGAGCGCACGGCCTGTGTGGAGGAGGTGCCGGCCCTCGCCGACCGGGGCAGCGGGAACCCGGTGGCCTGCCACTACGCCGAGAGCATCGAGTTGTTGTAGGCGCGGCGCAGGTCCTCGTGCGGGTAGGGGGTCAGCCGGCTCTCCCGCACGAGCAGCCGGCTGAAGTCGCCCATGGTGGCGGCGACGGGCGCGTACCGGGTCAGCAGCCCGGCGGCGGACCGGGGGACGCCCTCGGGCCGGGCACCGGCGGCCAGGGCCCGGATGTACTCCTCGCGCTCCTCCCGGCCGTATCCGTACAGCGCGGTGACGAGCCAGATCACCAGGTGGTAGGCGGTGTAGACGCGGTCGTAGTGACGGTGTTGGGCGAGGAACTCCCGCTCCTCGCCGTCCAGTTGGAACGTGGAGCCGAGCGCGAGGCCGAAGTCGGTGAGGTACAGCGTGCGGCCGTCGGTCAGGATGTTGCGGAAGTGGGCGTCGAAGTGCAGGAGTCGATGCCCTTCCAGTGCGTCCGTCAGCTCCGTCAGACCCTCGGCCACCCGGGTGCACGCCGCGTCGGCGCGGTCCGTGCGCAGTTCGGCGTCCAGCCAGTCGTGCAGGGTGTGCGGGACGTACTCCAGGAACAGGGTCAGGCTCGCGGAGGCCGTCCGCAGGGCCTCCAGTCGCTCCCGTGCGCCCGTGCCCCAGTAGTCCACGGCTCGCTCCACGTCGGCGAGTTCGTCCGGGAGGGGCTGCGGCTCGTCGGGCAGCACCCGCCAGTGGTGCAGCAGCGGAAAGCCCGGGAACCCTCCGGCCAGCACACCCTCCGTGGTCAGCGTGTGCGCGGCCAGCTCCCGCCAGGCGGTGTATCCCGGGCTGCCGATGCCGTAGTGGCAGTACGGCGGCAGTCCGAACAGGTTCGCCGTCGAGCGCTCGTTCCCGGGCAGCCGCTCCAGGTCCGTCAGCGGCACCCGCTTGACGAACACCGGCCGGCCGTCGACCAGGAGGCGTACGGCTCTGCCGCCGATGCCCGTGCCGAGCGGCTCGCCCGCCGCCACCCGCTCGGCCAGCGCCCGGTCGTCCAGCGGGGCGAGGGAACGCGCGATGCGGGTGTGGGCGGCGAGTCGCTCGGGGGAGGTCATGCCCCCAGGATCAGCCGGTGGCCGTCTGGCTGTCCGCCGCTTTCCGAAGTGCGGCCGAAGCCTTGCCCACCACCGGGTCACCGTGTCCGAAGCAGGCCACGTCCGCGTCGAGGGCCGCCAACCGGTGGAAGGATTCCATGAGTCGGGGCCGGTCGAGGTTGAACACGCCCGGCATCACCGCCCCGTCGACCGGCGAGGCCGCCACCGCGTCACCCGTGAACAGCACGCCCTCGTCGGGCAGGAACAGCGCGATGCTGCCGTCCGTGTGCCCCGGTACATGGACCACCCGCGCACCACCGCCGAAGTCGAGCACATCACCGTCGGACACCGGCGTGACGCTCCGCGGGCGCACCGGCTCGCCCTCGGGAAGGTGCCGGGACACCTCCGCGTGGATCGGCAGCTCCCAGTCCTCGAACCGCGGGGGCGGGCCCGGGCGTTCACCCCGGAGGAACGGCGCGTCCAGGTGATGGGCCAGTACCTCGGCACCGCTGAGCGCGGCGAACTCGCCCGCTCCGCCCGCGTGGTCCTCGTGGAAGTGGGTCAGCACGATTCGTCGTACGTCCCCGGGGGCGCGGCCCAGGGCGGTGATCGCGTCGGCGATCGCGCGGCCCGCGCCGATCGTCCCCGCGTCGATCAGCGTCGACTCCGCACCGTCGTGCCAGAGGTAGGCCTGGCCGACGGTGAAGCGCAGGAGGTGGAGGCGGGGGAGCAGTTCGATGACGTCCATGCGCCGACGGTAGGCAGCGCCCCCGCCCGTGGGCGAGGGCGATCTGCCGTCGGCAGAACGGTTCAGTCCGCCGCGTAGTTGCTCAGGAAGTGCGCCTCGGCGACCGACAGCCGCTCCAGCTCCTCGGGGGACACGCTCTCGTTGACCGCGTGGATCTGGGCCTCCGGCTCGCTCAGGCCGATCAGCAGGATCTCCGCCTCGGGGTAGAGGCCGGCGAGGGTGTTGCACAGCGGGATGGTGCCGCCCTGACCGGCGTACTGCATGGTCTCGCCCGGGTAGGCGACCGCCATCGCGTCGGCCATCGCGCGGTAGGCCGGGCTGGAGGTGTCGGCGCGGAACGCCTGGCCCTGGCCGATCTGCTCGGTGCTCACCTGGGCGCCCCACGGGGTGCGCGTCTCCAGGTGGGCGCGCAGCAGCTTGGTGGCCTCGGCGGCGTCCACGCCCGGGGGCACCCGCAGGCCGACCAGGGCGCGGGCGCTGGACTGGACCGACGGGGTGGCGCCCACCACGGGCGGGCAGTCGATGCCGAGGACGGTGACGGCCGGGCGGGCCCAGATGCGGTCGGCCACCGAGCCGTCACCGATCAGACCGACCCCGTCCAGCACCTTGGCGTCCTTGCGGAACTGCTCCTCGGTGTACTCCAGACCGTCCCACTCCGCCGTGGCGTCGAGGCCGTCGACGGTGGTCGAGCCGTCCTCGGCGCGCAGGGAGTCCAGGACGCGGATCAGCGCGCCCAGCGCGTCGGGGGCGGCGCCGCCGAACTGGCCCGAGTGCAGGTTGCCGGCGAGGGTGTCGATCCGGACCCGGACCAGCGTCATACCGCGCAGGGTGGTGGTCACCGTCGGCAGGCCCACGCGGAAGTTGCCCGCGTCGCCGATGACGATCGCGTCCGCCTCCAGCAGCTCGGGGTGCTGCTCGGCGTACCGCTCCAGGCCGCCCGTGCCCTGCTCCTCGGAGCCCTCGACGATCACCTTGACGTGCACGGGGACGCCGCCGTTCGCCTTCAGGGCGCGCAGCGCGAGCAGGTGCATGATCGCACCGCCCTTGCAGTCGGCGGTCCCGCGGCCGTACCAGCGGCCGTCCCGCTCGGTCAGCTCGAACGGCGGGGTGGACCAGCCGGCCTCGTCCAGCGGCGGCTGGACGTCGTAGTGCGCATAGAGCAGAACCGTTTTGGCACCCTTGGGGCCCGGCAGGTAGCCGTACACCGACTGGGTGCCGTCGGGGGTGTCGAGGACGGCCACGTCCACGAAGTCCTCGGCGCGCAGCGCGTCGGCGATCCAGTTCGCGGCGCCCTCGCTCTCGCTCTTCGGGAACTGCGCGAAGTCCGCCACCGACTTGAAGGCGACCAGTTCGGTCAGCTCCGCCTTCGCCCGGGGCAGCAGCGAGGCGACGGTCTCGGCGACCGGATTCGACGACATGGGCACGCTCCTCGTGGGTGCGACGTTGTACGGCTGGGTAGACCGATCCTCCCACAGTGGCCTGCGACGACGGTCGCCGTAGGATGCGGGGGACAGGTGCGGCAACGGCTTGATCGGAGCAGTAGACCATCGTGAGCGGCGAGAACTCTTCGGCGGACGACGTGCAGCGGGTGTGGGATGTCGTCGTGGTGGGCGCGGGACCCGCGGGGGCCTCGGCCGCCTACGCGGCGGCGGTCGCGGGGCGACGCGTGCTGTTGCTGGAGAAAGCCGAGCTGCCGCGTTACAAGACGTGCGGCGGCGGCATCATCGGCCCCTCGCGTGACTCCCTGCCGCCCGGCTTCGACCTGCCCTTCCAGGACCGGGTGCACGCGGTGACGTTCTCGAACAACGGGCGCTTCACCCGCACCCGCCGCTCCAAGCAGATGCTGTTCGGGCTGATCAACCGGCCCGAGTTCGACCAGCAGCTGGTCGAGCACGCCCAGAAGGCGGGCGCCGAACTGCGTACGGGCGTCACGGTGCAGCGCGTCGAGCAGCACGGCTCGGCGGTGCCGGACCGGCGCACGGTCGCCGTGGTCCTCCAGGGCGGGGAGACGGTCCTGGCCCGCGCGGTCGTCGGCGCCGACGGCAGCGCCAGCCGGATAGGGGCGCACGTCGGGGTGAAGCTGGACCAGGTCGACCTCGGCCTGGAGGCGGAGATCCCGGTCCCGGAGACGGTCGCCGAGGACTGGAAGGGGCGGGTGCTCATCGACTGGGGCCCCATGCCGGGCAGTTACGGCTGGGTCTTCCCGAAGGGCGACACCCTGACGGTCGGCGTCATCTCGGCGCGCGGCGAAGGCGCCGCCACCAAACGGTACTTGGAGGACTTCGTCGCCCGGCTGGGCCTGTCCGGCTTCGAACCGAGCATCTCCTCCGGGCACTTGACCCGCTGCCGCGCCGACGACTCGCCGCTCTCCCGCGGCCGGGTGCTGGTCTGCGGTGACGCGGCGGGGCTGCTGGAGCCGTGGACCCGCGAGGGCATCTCCTTCGCGCTGCGCTCGGGCCGGCTGGCGGGGGAGTGGGCGGTCCGGATCGCCGAGGCGCACGACGCCGTCGACACCCGTCGCCAGGCTCTGAACTACGCCTTCGCGATCAAGGCGGGGCTCGGCGTGGAGATGAGCGTCGGCAAGCGCATGCTGGCCGCGTTCGAGCGTCGGCCCGGCGTCTTCCACGCGGCCCTCACAGGCTTCCGTCCCGCCTGGCGGGCCTTTAAGGACATCACGCAGGGCTCGACGTCTCTGGGTGAGCTGGTCCGGGCACACCCGCTCGCCCAGCGCGCCCTGACCGCGCTGGACCGGGGGCAGGCCGCGGCGGCGCCCGCGGAGGACGCCGTCACTTCGTGACGGTGATCCGGAAGACCGGGTGGTCGGGGGCGATCGCGAGGATCTCCTCGTCGGAGGACTTGGCCGTGACGCCCGCGAAGTAGTCCTTGACCTCCCAGCCCCACTTCTCCAGGTAGGTGCGCAGGATCGGGAGCTTCTCGTCGTCGGGAAGCTCCACCGCGGTGAACGCGCGCACCTTCCGGCCCACCCGCAGCTCCCCACCGCCGGCGGGCCGCATGTTGCGCACCCACTGGGAGTGGCCACGCGCCGAGACCAGGTACTGCCCGCCCTCGTAGGTGTGCGGGTTGACCGGGACGCGCTGCATCGCGCCGCTCTTGCGGCCGCGCACGGACAGCTCGGCGGAGCCCGCGATGCTGAGCCCGTGCCGGGCGAGCCAGCCGACGAACCCGTTCACGCGCACGGTCATCGGGCTGCCCTTGAAGTAGTACGGCGAAGACGACGACATGGTGACTGACCCCCACAGTTGGGAGAGCGGTGCTCTCGCTTGACTCCAGTGTGGGGGAGACGGGCACGCCAATGCAAGAGCACTGCTCTCGTTTTTGTCCAGCGCTCTTGTTTGTGTGCACTGCTCTGCCGTCGTGGCACACTGCTGGCATGAGCACCGCACAGGGCGCCCGCGCGCGGGCCAGGATCGAAGTCACCGCCGCCATCAAGGACGAGGCGCGCAGACAGCTCGCGGCGGAGGGCGCGGCCAAGCTCTCGCTACGGTCCGTGGCCCGCGAGCTGGGCATGGTCTCCTCGGCGCTCTACCGCTACTTCCCCAGCCGCGACGAGCTGCTGACCGCACTGATCATCGACGCCTACGACTCCCTCGGCGAGGCGGCGGAGGCGGCCCACGCGACGGCCGCCGACGCGGACCATGTGCGGCGCTGGACGGCCGTGTGCGAGCGGGTGCGCGCCTGGGCCCTCGCCCACCCGCACGAGTACGCCCTCATCTACGGATCGCCCGTCCCCGGCTACGCCGCCCCCGAGACCACCGTCCCGGCCGCTTCCCGGGTCGGCCTGCTCCTCATCGGCATCGTCCGCGACGCCCACCGGCGCCCCGGCCTCGCCGACCTCCCCCTCCCCGGCGAGCTGCGCCCCGAGGCCGAGCGCATGGCGGCGGACCTCGCACCCGACCTGCCTCCCCAGGCGGCCGTGGCGCTGGTGGCGGCCTGGGCCGAGCTGTTCGGGCTGGTCGGGTTCGAGCTGTTCGGGCAGTTCCACCGGGTGGTGGAGGACCGGGAGACCTTCTTCCGGCACGCTGCCGCCCGACTCGCCCACGGCGTGGGCCTGCGCCCCTGACGCCCGTAGGCCGGGCCCGGCTCCCGGCCTCACCTACGCCTCGGGAATCAGGACGACCTTCCCGGACACCGTGCCGGACTCCGCCAGCCGCATCGCCTCCGCGACCTCGGTGAGCGGCAGCCGGGCGGCGATCCGGGCGGTGACCTCGCCGCGCTCCAGGGCGTGGAAGACCTGGGTGAGGTCGGCCCGCAGCCGGGTCCGGAAGCGGTCCTTGTTCAGGGCGCGGCCCGCCCACACGTTGAAGAAGTAGGCGTGGCGGCCGTTCGGCAGCGCGTTCCACCACCACACCCGGCCGAGGATCTTCAGGACGGGCCACTGCTTGGAGCCCGTGTCGTCCCGGGTGGTGGCGCTGCCGTAGGCGACGAGGGTCCCGCCGGGGGCGAGCAGCCGCCAGGAGTCGGTCACGCTGCGCCCGCCGAGGTGGTCGAAGACAGCGTCGACTCCGCCGGGGGCCAGCTCCCGGACCCGGGCCGGGACATTCTCGGTGCGGTAGTCGACAGGGGTGACGCCGAGGTCGCGCAGGGCCTCGTGGTGGCGCGCGGACGCCGTGCCGATCACCTTCAGGCCCGCCGCGCGCGCGAGCTGGACCAGGACCGTGCCGACACCGCCGTTCGCGCCGTGGACGAGGACCGTCCCGCCGCTGCGCACCCGGGCCTGGCGGTGCAGCATCTGCCACGCGGTGATCCCGTTGACCACCAGCGTCTCCGCCTCCGCCGCGCCGATCCCGGCCGGCACCTCCACCGCGTCGGCCGCGTCGAGCACCACATGGCTGGCCCAGCCGCCCACCTTGACCAGCGCCGCCACCCGCTTGCCGACGAGACCCGGCGCGACGCCGGTGCCGGCCGTGAGAACCGTGCCGACCAGGTCGTAGCCGGGCACGAACGGGAACGGCGGCTGGTCGTAGTAGCGGCCCCGGCGCATCTGCTGCTCCGCGAAGGACACCCCGGTGGCCTCCACCCGCACCACGATCTGCCCGGCGCCCGGCAGCGGGATGTCCCGGTGCCGGAGCTGCAGTTCCTCGGGCTCGACCGTGCCCGGCAGGACGACCTCGACGAGTTCCTTGCTTTCCATGACGACCTCCGGATCGGGGAAGGGGTGCCGAAGCTGCTGCGCTAGGGCGCTTCGCTTGAGTTAGAAGCTATAACTAAAATGACTCCCCCTACCTTCGGTGTCAAGCTCTCGCCGACAGGTTTCGTTACGACCTCTCTCGCCAGTGATAGGTTGAAACCCCAGGGCGAGGAGGGTGAAGGCGATGGCTGCAGGCGCGGCAAGTCCACGGGAGCGGTACCGCAGCCAGGTGCGGGCGGAGATCAAGGCGCGGGCCTGGGAGCAGATCGCCACCGCCGGGGCGTCGGGGCTGTCCCTCAACGCCATCGCCAAGGAGCTGGGCATGAGCGGCCCGGCGCTCTACCGGTACTTCGGCGGCCGGGACGACCTGATTACCGAGCTGGTCCGGGACGCCTACCGCAGCCTGGCGGACACCTTCCGTGCCGCGGCCGACGCGGGCTCGGGGCTGCCCGGCCTGGCCCGGGCGCTGCGCCGCTGGGCGCTGGAGGACCCCCAGCGCTACTTCCTCGTCTACGGCACGCCCGTCCCCGGCTACCGGGCGCCGGACGACACCACCGCCATCGCCCGGGAGATCATGGCGGCCCTGCTCGACGTGTGCGCGGCCGAGGAACCGGGGACCGCCTCACCCGACGCGCTCGAAACCCACCTCGCCGACCACCACCAGTGGGCCGGTGACCACCCCGCCCCGCCGTCGGTCCTGCGCCGTGCCCTGGCCGTCTGGACCCGTCTGCACGGCGTCCTCTCCCTGGAACTCGCCGGCCACTTCACGGGCATGGGCTTCGACCCCGAGCTGCTGTTCACCGCCGAGGTGGAGGGGCTCACCGGCGGGCGCTGAGCGCACGAGCGGTCGTACTCCCCGGGGAGTACCCGTGATCACCTCGCCCGGCTGACGTCCGCGCGGCCCGTCGGCGTCTAGCGTGGCGGGCATGGAAGAGCAGCGCGGAGGCGGTCCCTCGCACTGGTGGCGGTACGGGCCCCCGTGGGGGTACCGCCCCGACGGACCGGAGCCGCACCCCGCCCGCCTGCCCTGGCGCTCCACCGCGCTGATCACCGTGTTCGTCCTGGTCGGCTCCAACTTCGCCGCACACTCGCAGCCCCACCGAGTACAGCTCGACGGCTACGCGCGCGTGCTGCTGCTCGTCGCCTCGCTCCTGCTGCTGTGGCGGCACCGCCATCCGGTGGCCGTCGCCTTCGGTACGGCGACGGCGGCCCTGGTCTACCTGAGCGCGGGATACCCCTACGGGCCGGTCTTCCTGACCGTCGCGGTCAGCTGCTTCAGTGCCGTCGTCGCCGGGCACCGGCGGGCCGCCTGGGCCGCCGTCGGCCTGCTGTGGGCCGGGCACGCCCTGGTCGCGCTCTGGCTCTACCGCTGGCTTCCGCCCCGGGGCGACGCCGCGGCGAGCGTGGGGCAGGAGATCGTCGTCGCCACCTGGGTGCTGGCCATCGTCGCGCTCTCCGAACTCGGCCGGGTACGGCGCGAGCAGTGGGCGCGGGAGCGCGCGGACCGCGCCCAGGCCGCCGAGCGGCGAGCCGATGAGGAGCGGTTGCGGATCGCCCGGGAGCTGCACGACGTCCTCGCGCACAGCATCTCCGTCATCAACGTCCAGGCGGGCATGGGCCTCGCGCTGCTGGACAGCGACCCCGAACAGGCGCGCGCCGCGCTCACCACCATCAAGGCCGCCAGCAAGGAGGCCCTCGGCGAGGTGCGCCAGGTCCTCGACACCCTGCGCGCACCGGGCGCCGCACCGCGCGCCCCCGCGCCCGGTCTGGACCGGCTGCCGGAACTGGTCGAACAGGCGGCGGCCGCCGGACTGACCGTCGACGTCCAGGGCGGGGCTCCGCATCTGCCGCCCGGCGCCGACCTCGCGGCCTTCCGCATTGTGCAGGAGGCCCTGACCAACGTCGTACGGCACTCCGGATCTCGGCACGCGCGCGTGCGGTACGAACACGGCGGTGGCGAACTCCGGCTGTGGATCGACGACGACGGGCCCGCGACCGGAGCCGACGCCGGCGGCAGCGGGAACGGGCTGGCCGGGATGCGGGAGCGGGCGGCCGCGCTGGGAGGCACGATCGACGCGGGCCCGCGCCCCGACGGCGGCTTCCGGGTGCTCGCCGTACTGCCCTTGCACACCAGGGAGGACCAGTGATCCGGGTACTGCTCGCCGACGACCAGTCGCTCGTGCGGGCCGGTTTCAAGGCGCTGCTCGACGCACAGCCGGACATCGAGGTGGCCGGGGAGGCGGCCGACGGCGAGGAGGCCCTGCGCCGGGTGCGCGAACTGCGGCCCGACGTCGTCCTGATGGACATCCGCATGCCCCGGCTGGACGGCCTGGCCGCGACCCGCCGCATCACCGGGGACACGGAGTTGAAGGACGTGAAGGTGGTCATGCTCACCACCTTCGAACTCGACGAGTACGTCTTCGAGGCGATCCGTTCGGGCGCCTCCGGATTCCTGGTGAAGGACACCGAGCCGGACGAACTCGTGCGCGCGGTAAGGGCGGTGGTCGAGGGAGACGCGCTGCTGTCCCCGGGTGTCACTCGCCGGCTCATCGCCGAGTTCGCGGCCCGCTCCAAGGCGCCCGCGGCGGCCGACACGCTCGTCCGGCTCACCGAGCGGGAGCGGGAGGTGATGGCGCTGGTCGGCATCGGCCTGTCCAACGAGGAGATCGCCCGCCGCCTGGTGGTCAGCCCGCTCACGGCCAAGACCCATGTGAGCCGCACGATGGTCAAGCTGGGCGCCCGGGACCGCGCCCAACTCGTCGTCCTCGCCTACGAGTCGGGACTGGTACGGCCCGGCTGGCTCGGCTGAGCCGCCCGCTGGAAGCGGACCAGCACACTCACCACGCGGGCCATGAAGACCACTGGTGCGACCCCGATGCCGAGCCGCAGCAGGGTCTTGGACAGCAGATGCGGCAGGTCGAAGAGGAGCGCGGGCCCTGCCAGAGCGCCGAACAGCACCGCTGCCGCGAAGGCGGCGCTGACCAGTGCGTAGCCGATCTCGATCGTCGCCGCGTCCCGTTGGGCGTTGGTGCGGCGTCCCCCGTATGCGTACATTCCCCCAGCCTCACAGACGGGCGCCCGGCGGAGCAACCAGCCCCGCCGGGCGCCCGCGCCCCCGAAGGGGCGCGGGGAACTGTGCGCGACCAGCCACGACGGCGCGGCCGACATCCGACCGCCCGTCGCGGCACTCCCGGCGGAGCGCCTAGTCGCGGACCGCCACGCGCTCCGCTTCTGCCTCCTGCACGGTGGATCCGGTGACCACGATCGACGGCTGGGTACGCCGGCCGCGCAGCCCGGTGAGGGTGATCAGCAGGCCGACCACGGCGATGCCCGTGACGACCATGAAACCCGGCCGGTAGCTGTCGAGGACGCCCTGCGGGGTGACGTCGGCCGGCGCGGCCGCGGTCACCACGGCCGTCACGACGGCCAGGAAGATCGCGCCGCCCACCTGCACCGAGGTGTTGAGCAGCCCGGAGACCATGCCCTGCTCGTGGTCCTCCACGCCGTTGGTGGCCTGGATGTTGAGCGAGGGGAAGACCAGCGCGCAGGCCGCGCCGATCAGCAGCATCGAGGGCAGGATGACGGCCGCGTACACCGGGTCCAGGTCGACCTGCAGGAACAGCGCGTACCCGACGGCCATCAGCGCGAAGCCGGCCGCGATCAGCCGCTGGGTGCCGAACCGGTCGACGATGGCGCCGACCTTCGTCGACGACACGGCCACCAGCGCGCCCGCCGGCAGGAAGGCGAGCGCCGTGTGCAGCGCGGACCAGCCGAGCAGGGACTGCATGTACAGGGTCGTCAGGAACTGGAAGCCGACATAGGAGCCGAAGAAGGCCACCGCGCCGAGCTGGGCGCGGACCTGGGTGCCCGAGCGCAGCACCCCGAGCCGGACGAGCGGGCTCGGCGAGCGCCGCTCGACCAGGACGAACGCGGTCAGCAGGACGGCGACGGCCAGGAACGACAGCAGCGTGCGGGCGGAGGCCCAGCCCGCCTCGGGTGCCTGGACGACCGTGAAGACCAGCAGCAGCATCGACGCGGTACCGATGACGGCGCCCGGGATGTCGTAGCCGGCGTGGTTCTTCTCGCGTGCGCTGCGCGGCAGCAGCTTGAGGCCGGCGGCGAGGGCGATCAGCGCGATGGGCGCGGGCAGCAGCATGGTGAAACGCCAACTGGCCTCGGTGAGCAGGCCGGAGAGGACCAGGCCCATCGAGAAACCGGTGGCGGCGCAGGTGGTGTAGATGGAGAGCGCGCGGTTGCGCAGCGGGCCCTCCGGGAACGTCGTGGTGATGATCGAGAGGCCGGCCGGGGCCGTGAAGGCCGCGCTCAGGCCCTTGATGAAGCGGCTGGCGATCAGCAGCGGACCCGAGTCCACGAGCCCGCCGAGGAGCGAGGCGAGCGCGAAGACGCCGAGGGCCACCAGGAACACCTGGCGCCGGCCGAGCAGATCGGCGGTGCGGCCGCCGAGGAGGAGCAGCCCGCCGTATCCCAGGATGTAGCCGCTGACGATCCATTGCAGCGTCGACGTGGACAGATGGAGGTCCGAGCCGATGGACGGCAGCGCGACGCCGACCATCGACACGTCGAGCGCGTCCAGGAACATCGCGGCGCACAGCACCAGCAGGGTGCCCCACAGCCGGGGAGTCCAGCGTCCCTCGGAGGAGGGGGTGGTGAGCGGAGAGGTCATGCCGACGACACTACATGCGCATGCATCGAATGCAAATGCATTTAATTACGATGCAATAATCTCGTTTCTCTGCTACGGTGCGCTCATGGCAGCGAACAGGCCTGAGCAGGCGCTTGTGGAGCAGTGGCGGGACATGCTCGCGCTGCATGCCCGCACCCAGTGCGAGCTGGACCGGACCCTGCACGGACACGGCCTGTGCGCCAGCGACTTCGAGGTCCTCGACGTGCTCGCCGAGTGCGCGGGATCGGGCGGCGGTGGCGCCTGTCGCGTCCAGGAGATCGCGGAGCGGGTCCATCTGAGCCAGAGCGCGCTGTCCCGGCTGATCGGCCGCCTGGAGAAGGACGGCCTCGTCGAGCGGGCCATGTGTCCGGAGGACCGGCGCGGGGTGCGCGTGGTGCTCACGGACAAGGGGCGCGCGCTGCACGGCGAGGTACGGCCGATGCAGCGCGCGGTGCTGGCCCGGATGCTGACCGAGGAAGGCTGACGGGACGTCAGACGATCCCGGACCGCTCCCGCCACAGCGTCGCGAGAGAGGGATCACCCGTCACGCTCGGCACCGGCGTCCGATTCCACAGTGCCAGGTACAACTGGTCGGCAGGGCCCGCCAGTTCGGCTTCCGCCTCCCCGGATCCGTCCCGCGAGGTGACAGGCGGCTCCGCCGACAGCCGTACGGTCCACACCGCGTCCGCACCCGCGTCCACCGCCCGCACCCGCAGCGTGCGCGGCCGCTCGGTGCGGATCCGGCTGCGGGACCGGGCGTGGAAGCCGCGCAGCAGCTCGTCGATGCCGTCGGCCGCGAACTCCGTCGCGATCGGCGATGGCGTACCGCCCCGCGCGGCCTCGGCGTCGTAACGGTGGACGGCCGTCTCGTGCGCCTGCCGCCGGGTCCAGAACGTCAGTGGTGACGGGCAGGGGGCCGGGTGGAAGGTCCAGCACTCCAGGTCGGCCGGCGCGGCGGCCAGGGTCTCGACCAGCAGGCGGTGGCTGTCTCGGTACCAGGCCACCAGCCCGGCGCCGTCCAGATCCGGGCCGTCGGCGAAGGGGCGCGGTGCGGTGTGCCCGTCGGCGACGAACGCCGTGGCCCACCGGTGCACCGCGCCCGTGTGCCGCAGTAGGTCCCTGACCTGCCACTCCGGGCAGGTCGGCACCTTGGCGTCGGTACCCGCCCGCTCGGCCGCCGCGGCCAGCAGCCGGCCCTCCCGGTCCAGGATCTCGAGGAATTCGGCAGTCTCCATGGGGCCGAGTGTGCCGGATGGAGCGGGCTCGAAGGCGCCCGATCCCGGCTCAGCGGGTTCCCTGGGCGGCGAACCGGGCGATGGTGTCGACGTTGGACTTGTCGACGAAGGCCGGACCGGTCAGCACCGGCTCCTCACCGCCGCCGCTGTAGTTGCCGTTGGTCTTGTAGAGCCACAGCGAGTCGACCGCCAAGTAGCCCTGGAGGTACGGCTGCTGGTCGACGGCGAACTGGATGCTGCCGTTCTTGACCGCGTTGACCAACTCCTTGTTGAGATCGAAGGTCGCGACCTTCGCCTTGCTGCCCGCCTCCGACACCGACTGCACGGCCGTCAGCGCGTAGGGGGCGCCGAGCGTGACGACGTAGTCGATCGAGCTGTCCTGCTTCAGCTTGGCGGTGATCGTGGACCTCACCGACGGCATGTCGGTGCCGTTGACGTAGAGCGTGTCCGTCGTGCCGTTGAACGTCTTCTGCACGCCCTTGCACCGGTCCTCCAGGTTGACGTCGCCCTGCGCCTGGATCACGCACACGGCGTGCTTCGCGCCGGTCCCGTTCAGCTTCGTACCGAGCGCCTGGCCGGAGACGGACTCGTCCTGTCCGAAGAACTCCAGCAACCCCTGCTTCTTCCACTCGGCCAGCCCGGCGTTGAGGCCGACGACCGGGATGCCGGCCTGTTCGGCCTTCGCGACCACGGCCTTCATCGCGTCCGGCTTGGCCAGGGTCACCGCGATGCCGTCGACCTTCTGGTCGATCGCGTTCTGCACGAGGGTGGCTTGGGTGGCGGCCGTTTCGCTGTTCGAGTAGATCAGCTTCACGTTGTCCTTGGCCGCGGCGGCCTCGGCGCCCTTGCGGATGGTGTCCCAGAAGGTGTCGCCGGCGGGCGCGTGGGTGACCATCGCGATCGTCATCCGGGGGGTCGTGGCCTTCCCGGCCGACGCCCGGCCGGCCGCCTCCTCGGCCTTCTTGCCGCCGGAGCTGCTGGAACAGCCGACGAGGACCAGGGTCGCCGCCGTGGCCGTGGCGAGGACGGGGGTGATGCTGCGGGTGAGACGGTGGTTCATGGCGCGTGCACCTCGCTGTGCTTCGTCGTCATCGGCGTTCCGCTGGGATCTTCATCAGCGTTCCACAGGACTCTTTGTCAGCGTTCCACCCGAATCTTTGTCCAGGCAACAGAACCTTTTAAAACGCTTTAAGTGCTGGTACTATCGGACCGGTTTCGCCGACATGTCAAGGGTGTCGCAGCAGGAGAATCCGGCAGGAGGATCAGTGGCCGACGCAGGTTCCCGCCCCCGGCTGGAGGACGTGGCGGCGCGGGTGGGCCTGTCCACCGCCTCGGTGTCCCTGGTCCTGCGCGGGGTGCCCGGCCCGAGCGAGCGCACCCGGCAGCGCGTCCTGAAGGCCGCCGCCGACCTCGGGTACCAGCCCGACCGCACGGCCAGCCTGCTGGCCAGCAGACGCAGCCGGCTGCTCGGTGTCATGGTCGACGTCCACAGCCCGTTCCACGCCGAACTCGTCGAGCACCTGCACACGGCGGCCGAGGAGTTCGGCTACGACCTGGTGCTGAGCACCCAGACCCGCACCCGCGACGAGCACACCGCCGTCGAGACCCTGCTCGCCTTCCGCAGCGAGGCGCTCATCCTGCTCGGCCCGGTCGCCCCCGCCGACACGCTCGCCGCCCTGCACCGCAAGGCGCCCGTGGTCGCCGTGGGCCGCCGTATCCCCGGCGCCCAGCTCGACGTCGTACGGACCGCGGACGACGACGGGGTCGGCCAGGTCGTCGACCATCTGGTCGCGCTCGGGCACCGCTCGATCGCCCACGTCGACGGCGGCAAGGGCGTCATCGCCACCGACCGGCGCCGCGGCTACCGGGACGCCATGCGCCGGCACGGCCTCGCCCAGCACGTCCGGATCCTGTCCGGCGACAACACCGAGCGGTCCGGGGAACGCGCGGCCCGGCACCTGCTCGACGAGGGCGAACTGCCCACCGCCGTGGTGGCGTTCAACGACCAGTGCGCCATCGGCGTCCTCGCCGCCCTGGCCCGTGCGGGCGTGGCCGTCCCCGGCCGGGTCTCGGTCGCCGGCTACGACGACGACGCGCTCTCCCGGCTGAGCCTCGTCGATCTCACGACGGTCAGCCAGAGCGCGGAGGACCAGGCGCGGCACGCGGTCCGGGCGGCCGTGGAGCGGCTCGACGAGGGACGCGAGGAGCCGCGCGAGGTCGTGCTGGCACCGCGCCTCGTGATCAGGGGGAGTACGGGACCGGCGGTCTGACGGGGTCGGCTGTCGTGGCCGGCGTGCGTGAGGCCGGCCGGCCGCGGCCGTGAGGTGTCAGCCTCTGAGCCAGATCTCCCAGGCGTACTGGTCCGCGGGGAGTGCGAGAGCCACGGAAGCGACGTCGGCTGCGACGAGGACGACGAAGGCCGTGGGCAGGGTCCGGGCGAGGATCCGGGCAGGTATCCGGCACCCGCCCGCTGGGCGCGTGTCGCGCGGTGCGGGGATCCGGCTCCGGGCGAGCGCTCCTGCGGCGGCTCCCAGCAAGGCTGCGGGAACTACGGCCAGCAGCCCGCGCAGGGTGATGATCCGCAGGTCCCCCGCGAGGACCTCGGGATCGAACGGGACGGAACAGTGGCGGGCGGACGCGCCGAAGAGGCGGGTACAGCCGACCACCGCGAAGGCCGGCGCGCGGCCGAGAGCCGCCGCCAGCGCGGTCAGCGATACGGCGGCCAGCACCAGTGCGGGCCGGTGCCTTCGGACAGTCGCGGAGAGCACCATGGCCACGGCACCCTGGGCGACGCATGCGAGGGCGATGTAGGTGTGCCAGTAGACGGCCGGGAACCCCGTGTCCTGCTGCGTTCCGGAGTAGTGCAGGACAGCCGGCGGCAGTGCGGTGCGCGCGAGGAACGGCAGAGCCGTGCCGGCGGCGACCACGGAGATCCCGCCGGCCAGGCCCACGAGCAGAGCCGCCCCGATCTGTGGCCGGACCTCCGCATCGGTGCCGCTCACCCTGCCGGAGAACAGGAGGAAGGCGAGCGGCACGAGCCAGAGCAGCATCAGGCCCACCAGGGCGGTCGGGAGCTGTCCCTGCACGGTGAGCGGCGTCCAGGTGAAGCCCGTCCAGCGGCCGAGCACCGTGTACCAGCCGATCGAGGAGCCGATGTCCGGGGCGTCCCCCAGGACGGGCTGGAACGCGTTGCTCGCGTCGACTCGCCGGAGGGAGTACCAGACGGCGAACCACGGGGCGAAGGAGACGACGGACGTGGCCACCACCGCGTACAGGGCTCTCCGACCCCGGGCCCGGGGAAGCAGGCCGCGCGCCGCGGAGACGAGCCAGACCGTGACGCACACGGCCCCGGCCAGCAGAACCGGTCCCGTTCTCAGCAGCCAGGCAAAGCCCTGGACCTCGATCGTGGTGGCAGGCAGCTCGGTTCCGTCCGTGATCAGAGGCAGGCTGGCTCCGGCGAGGTACCCCCCGACGAGTCCGGTGGGAAGCGCCGGCCATGCGGCCCTGGGGGACCGGGGTTCCAGGTCGGACGCCGCGACGGCGCGCCACACGGCTGCGGCGAGCACTCCCGTGAGTGCGGCGCCGATGGCGCAGCCGACCGCCAGGTTGCCCGCAAGGGTGTTGAGTTTGCCCAGGAGCAGCCGGAACAGGGTGTCCACCAGGTCATCGGCGCTGGCTGTGAAGACGCCCGCCACGACTCCGGCAGCCAGCATCTCCCACACGGTCGGGCGGGTGAGCAGGGCCGGTTCGCGCAGGACGCGCTGCCGCGTCTCGGGCGTCGGCCAGTACCCCAGCCGGCGGGTGAGCCGGGCGAAGGCGGCGCGTGCGGAGCCTTGGCCCGAGGTGGGCCGGTCCGGTAGCCCCCGGGGGATCGCCGCTGCCCCCTCGTACCCGACCTGCGCCGCAGCCGTGGCGTCGGCGTGCAACTCGCGGGCCCGCAGGACCGAGTTCCGCACCAGGCGGACGAGCAGGGTGAGGGCGGCTGCCAGCCCCAGGGCATGCGGCGCGTCCACGAGGTACTGCAGGGCGCCTGAAGGGAGCACGGGTGGCCCGCCGGACCAGGCACTGTGCAGGGCCAGCGCTCCGAAGGGCATCACCGCGACGATCAGGAAAGCCCACCCGATGCCGAAGGCCAGATAGGTCTTGTCCACGTCGCGATTGCGCAGGTGCGCCAGTTCGTGCACGATCACGGCGCGGAACAGGTCGCGATCGGCGTGGAAACACTTCGCCAGACCGTCATCGATGATGACGCACCGTCGCCGGGGCAGGCCGAAGGTGAGCCCGTTCTTCGAATCTGCCCAAGCGTCCAGCAGCCAGACGGGCTCGGGCTGCACGTCGACCGCGCGGCACAGATCGGCGAGGTACTCCGCCATCTCCCGCTCTTCCGGCTTGTCCTTCGAGGGAAACCGCGACAGCGTCCGCGAGCGCAGGCTCGGCAGGGCCGGAAATCTTTCGCACCTGCTGCGGGTCACCCACCAGGGGTGCGAGAGGTAACAAGCCAACGACACGGCGCACAGCAGCAGGAACCCGATGCCGACCCACTGCGCCTGGTCGACGAAGGCAGGCTGCTGACAGGCAGACAACAGGCGCCGCGACTCCTCGTAGCCCTGGTTGGTCTGGTCCGGGAGCGAGATCCGGCGGTCCTGGAAGCACCGGCTGAAGGTGCCGAAGAAATAGTCCGCGTTCTGCGGGACGAGGAAGTAGGCCTGAAGGAACACATACAGCCCACCCGCACCCACAGCCGCGATCAGAAGGACGAACCGGCTGGTCGTACCGCCGGGAAGCCCGGGTGACGCCTCCTGTCCGGCACGCCGCCCGGTGAATGCTTCTCTGTTCGTGGTCATGGCGGTGCCGCGGTGCTAGCCGGTCGGCCGCGGAGCGCGGCACCGGCCTATGATCGCGTCCGCTATCAGCCGGGAACTCTCCGGAGCGACCCCACAGTCGTGGAGGGTCGTTTCCACCACGTGCCTGAGCGGTTCGATGTCCTCCTGCCGCAATTCGATGGCGGCGGTCCCGGAGGATGCGCCCTCGGCGGCGTCGTCCGGTGCGGGTGCGTCCTCGGCGGCGTCATCCGGTGCGGGTGCGCCCTGCGAGCGCTGTCCGACACGGAAGATCCGTCGCAGGGCCGAGACGGTGCCTTCCCTCGTGACGTGCTGGAAGCGGATTTCCGCCAGGCATTCGACGGCTTTGGCCGTGGCGGCCAGGACGACCGGCGTCAGGATGAGTTCGACCGCTTCGGATCCGAACCCGAGCGGCGACCTCCGTGACCCCTTTCCGGACACCGCCCGTCGAGGATCGGCGAAGTATGCCTGGCTGACCGCCGAGAACATCGGCACTTCTTCCGGGGCTAATTCCTTG
Source organism: Streptomyces diastatochromogenes (assembly GCF_002242805.1). Classification (GTDB taxonomy): domain Bacteria; phylum Actinomycetota; class Actinomycetes; order Streptomycetales; family Streptomycetaceae; genus Streptomyces; species Streptomyces diastatochromogenes. The sequence continues at coordinate 51,148 of NZ_MCGQ01000049.1, forward strand.
ATCACATCCCTGGCGATTTCCGTGATCACTTCTCGATGGGGTGCGTCGAGTGCCCGTCTGCGCGCCACAGTTCCTCCCCCGTCCGTGACCCACCCATGACGTCACGTCATTATCAAGGCCCGCGCCGCTGACCGAAACAGATCGCCTTGCCTCTCTGGGCGCACGGCTGCGCTGTGGGGCGCAATGCGCACATGGGGGGAGCGCACCAGGACAGTGCCGGCTACTCGACAGCCGGATCCTCCTGTGCGTGCCGCACCGCACACTTCACCGCCTGCTCCACCTCGTACCGGCTGGCCTCGGTCGCCTCGGCGTGCGCGGTGATCGCCGCCTGCACGGCCTCCGACGCCGTACGCCAGCGGCGCCACTGCTCGTCGTACTCGTCGCCGGTCAGGCCGGCCAACCTTGCCCGCTCCTCTTCGGCGGAACGTTCCAGCTTGATCAATTCGTCCGGGATGTCTGCCATGACCGGATAGTAAGCGCGCAGTGCGCAGGGTTCGCGCTGGGCGCTCGGCATTTGTTTGTGTTCGCAACAAATCCCCTTGCGGCACAGGGGTCAGATCGCCTCAAGTCCCTTGCCCGTCACGGCCAGCAGTGTCCTGTGGCGGTGTTCCTCGTCGGCGGCGATCGACACGATGGCGCGGGCGACCCCGGCCGGGCCGAGTGGTACCGGGAAGTGCTCCTTCAGGTAGGCCTCGGCCGACTGGCCGGTCCCGGCGCCGTACGCGGCGGCCGCGGCCTCGCCGATCGGGGTGCCGGCCAGTAGCCGGCCCGGGACCAGGGCGACGAACCGGATCCCGAGTCCGCGGGCGTCGGCGGCGGACTGCAGGCAGTCGGCCAGGAACATCTGCATCCGCTTGGCGCCCGCGTAGCCGCCCGACAGCGGCGAGCCGCCGAGCGCGGCGCCGCTCGACACGATCACCACGGTCGAGTGCGCACGCAGCGGGCGTACCAGGGCGGCACGGCCGACCTCGAAGGCGATCTTCATATCGACGTTCCACGGGGCCGAGAACGGCTCCCAGCTCTGTTCGTCGACCGGCGCCATCCGCGGGCGGGTACCCGCGGCGACCACGACGAGGTCCGGGTCGGCCTCGGCGAGGAGCGCGGCGACCTGTGCGGGATCCGTGGCGTCCCGCTCGTGGCTGGCGGCCAGGACGCGGGCTCCGGCGGCGGTGAGGGCGTCGGTGGTGGCACGGCCGACGTCGCCGCCGGCACCGATGACAAGGGCGTTGCGGATGGTCATGACGTTCCTTCGTGATCGGGAGAAGCCGCGGATGTCCCCCGCGCGGATCCCGGGTTGTCCTACTCGTCGTTGTCGTACTCGTCGTGGCGGTGCCACCACAGGCCGGTCTCGTTGCGGCCCAGCGGTGCGCGGTCGAGCCACTGGTACATGGCCCAGAGGCCGTCGAGGCCGCGCTCGTACGTCGAGTAGGTGTGGTACACGACGCCGTCCTCGCGCACGAACGCGCTCATGCCCGGTCCCTCGCGCCGGTAGGTGTCCCAGTCCGTGCCCACGGTCGCCGCGAACTCGGCCAGCCGGGTGCCCTGTTCGCCGGGCGGCAGCCGGAAGTCCCGGTTCTCGCGGTAGTTGTAGGTGACGGCTCCCGACCGCCACTCCTCCTCGGTGTGCGCCACTCCGAAGTCGTGGTTGAAGTCACTGCCGTACGACGACGCCCAGGGGAAGCTCCAGCCCATCCGCTCCTTGTACGTCCGCAGTTTCGCGAGCGGGGCCCGTGACACCGCGCAGAGCGTGACGTCGTGATGCGCGAGGTGGACGACGGAGCCGTCGAAGCCGTCCGCGATGGCCGAGCAGGACGGGCACCCCGCCTTGTAGTCGGGGCCGAACATGAAGTGGTAGACGAGGAGTTGCGAGCGTCCGTCGAAGAGGTCCTCCAGCGAGGCCGTGCCTTTGTCGGTCTCGAAGCGGTACTCCTTCTCGACGCGGACCCAGGGCAGCTCCTGCCGCTGCCGCGCCACTTCGTCGCTCTGGCGCGTCAGGGCCTTCTCGGCCGCGAGCAGGTCCAGCCGGGCGGCGAGCCACTCCTCATGTGTTCCGGTCTTGTGGTCGGTCATGGTCTCTCTCGCTCTCACATCGGTGGCGTCGGGCAGGGAACGCAGAAGGGCGCGACCTGGCACGTTCCGCCCCCGAGAGCCTCGCCGGCTGCACCTTCATCCTTCTCCGCCCCGCCGAAGATGGCCCGCGCAACGGGCTCCCGGCCGACGTCGCGATTACCTCTGGTGATCAGGAGTGCACCAGCCGCGATGTTCGTCAGGGGGTACGGGCCTGGCTGTACCCATCGCGACCAACCGCTGCCTGAACGCGCTGCGCGACACGGGCCGCCAACCGCAGCCGCGGCAGCCGGCCCGTCCTCCGCTCGACGTGCCCGAGCCCACGCGCCGCTCCGAACCGGCCCGGTTCGAGCCCTACTCGGACGCCCTGCTGGAGGACCTGCCGGACACCGCCCCGGGACCGGAGGCCCGCTACGAGACGAGGGAGGCGCCGGCGCTGTCCTTCGTGGCCGGACTCCAGCGCCTGCCGCCGCGCGACGTGCTCGGCTTCCGTACGGCCGAGGTGGCCGACCTGTTCGGCAGCAGCGGAGTCTCGGTGAACAGCGCCCTGCAGCGGGCGCGTACGAGCCTCGACGACCAAAGGCCCGCACGCGACCGCGACCGGGCGCCGCTGCCCCGCTCACCGCGTGAACGCCGGCTCGCGGGGCGGTTCGTGGACGCGCTGGAGAACTCCGACGTCGACGGGCTCGTCGCGCTGCTGACCGAGGACGCGTGGCTGACGATGCCGCCCGAGCCCCTGGAGTACCAGGGACACGCGGCCATCTCCCGGTTCTACCGGACCCTCCCCCGGTGGGGCGGTCAGGCGTTCCGTCTCGTACCCACGCGCGCGAACGGCCGGCCCGCGTTCGGCTCCTACCTCTGCGACCCCCCACAGCCCGATCGCGCACCGTACGGGCTGGTGGTGCTCACCCTGGAGGGCGACCGGATCTCCGCCGTCACCCGCTTCCCGCTGTTCGGGCTGCCCAGAACACTCCGCGACTAGGTCATGGGGTTCAAGTCGCCGTGTCCCTCGGCCGACGTCAGCTCGTGAGGATGACGAGTTGCTGGGTCGCCCGGGTCATCGCGACATAGCGGTCGACCGCTCCTTCGATGCCCGTGCCGAACTCCTCCGGGTCGACGAGGACGACCAGGTCGAACTCGAGCCCCTTCGACAGCTCCGGGGTCAACGACCGCACGCGGGGCGACGCCGCCCGGAACGTGGGATCGCCGATCACGCAGGCGATCCCGTCGGCGTGCGCGGTGAGCCACGCGTCGAGGACCGAGTCCAGCTCCGCGACGGATCCCTGGACCACGGGGACGCCGGTCGCGCGGATGGAGGTCGGCACGTTGGCGTCCGGGAGCGCGGCCCGGATGACCGGCTCGGCCTCGGCCATGACCTCTTCCGGCGTCCGGTAGTTGATGCTCAGGGAGGTCACGTCGATCCGGTCGAAACCGACCCTTTCCAGCCGTTCCCGCCAGGACTCGGTGAACCCGTGCCTGGCCTGGGCCCGGTCCCCGACGATGGTGAAGCTCCGGGACGGGCAGCGCAGCAGCAGCATCTGCCACTCCGCGTCGGTCAGTTCCTGGGCCTCGTCCACGACGATGTGCGCGAACGGTCCCGCGAGCAGGTCCGGGTCGAGCGTGGGCAGCTCGGACTCGTCGACCAGATTGCGCTGGAAGTCCGCTCGGCGCAGCTGCGTCATCAGGCCTTCGCCGTCGTGATCGGCCGCGATCAGATTGTCGACGACCTGGGCCATGCGCTCACGCTGGGCGGCGAGAGCGGCTTCCTGCCGTCGCTTGCGCCGCGCCGCCTCCGGGTCCCCGAGCCGCTGCCGTGCGGCGTCCAGGAGCGGCAGGTCGGACACCGTCCAGGCCTGCGGGTCGTCCTTGCGCCGCAGCTTGCGTACGTCGTCGGGGCCGAGCCAGGGCGCGCACATGCGCAGGTAGGCGGGGACCGACCAGAGGTCCCCGACGAGGTCGGCCGCTTCTAGCAGCGGCCAGGCCCGGTGCAGGGTGGTGACCAGCTCCTCGTCACGCCGCAGCGCCGCGCGGAGCTGGTCGAGGGTGACGTCCTCCCTGTCGAGCTTGTCCAGCAGGATCGCGACCAGCTCCTCGAAGACCTGGTCCCGACCGTCGTTGTGCGCGGTGCCCGGCTCCGGAGCCTGGAACGCCTCGGCCCAGTCCTCGGCGCTCAGCCGGACGTCGCCCCAGTCGGTCGTGACCGTCATCCCCACCGTGGGCGGCTCCTCGTAGAACCTGACGGCCTTCTCGATCGCCTTCACCATGTCCGCGGACGACTTCAGCAGGGCCACGTCCGGATCGGCCTCGACCGCCGCTCCGGCTCCCTCGGCGACCAGGTCCCGCAGGGTGCAGGTCTGCACGCCCTCCTCTCCGAGGCTGGGCAGGACGTCGGCGACGTAGGCCAGGTAGGGCTCGTGCGGACCGACGAACAGCACGCCGCCCCGACGGTGACCGAGGCGGGGGTCGGAGTAGAGGAGGTGCGCGGAGCGGTGCAGAGCGACCACGGTCTTGCCCGTACCCGGACCGCCGTCGACGACGAGAGCCCCGCGGGATCCCGCCCGGATGATGGCGTCCTGGTCGGCCTGGATGGTGGCGAGTACGTCCCGCATCCGGGGCGAGCGGGTGCTGCCCAGGCTGGCGATGAAGGCGGACTGGTCGTCGAGCGCGGCGTGTCCCTCAAGGCCGTCGGCGGCGAACACCTCGTCCCAGTAGTCGCTGATCCGGCCCCGGGTCCACCGATACCTGCGGCGGCTCGCCAGCCCCATCGGGCTGGCGTGGGTCGCCGCGAAGAACGGCTCGGCCGCGGGGGAGCGCCAGTCGATCAGCAGCCGTCGACCCGCGCTGTCGGTGAGGCCGAGTCGTCCGATGTACACGGGCTCGGAGTCGTCCGCGCCGACAATGTGTCCGAGGCACAGGTCCAGGCCGTAGCGGCGCAAGGTGCGCAGGCGACCGGTCACCCGGTGGATCTCCGCGTCCCGCTCCATCGCCTCGCGGCCCAGGCCGCCGGGCGCCTTGCGCAAGTCGTCGAGCCGGTCGGACAGTTCGGCGATCGTCTGCTCGAGGCTCTCCGCGACGGCCGTGAAGTGCCGCTCGTCGCCGGCGATCAGCATCGGGTCGGCCTTGGGGGCGAGATGGCCGGGAAGGTCGAACGCGCTGGTGGTCAGGGGGGTCATGGCACCAGCTCCGATTTCGACAAAAGAACGCACAGTTCGTGAATCTCCCATTTCCTCAGGTTCTGGCCTCGGCCAGTGATTCTGCGCTACGACCGGGGCCTTGCCGCAAGCCCCCCTGTGCGCTATACGTTGAAAGTGGCAAGGAGTGGGTACGCCTCTTTGTCTTCGTCGCGAGCATTCTTCTTCATCACGAAAAGCCCTCACCCCGCGCCTTCACTCTGCCGAAGATGCGAGCGGGTCGGTGGCGTTCGACCCTGGAGGTACGGGGCCCGCAGCGGTGCCCGGGTCACCCCCTGGAAGGTGAACGCCACCATGAAGACACCCCCGATCGTCTCGTCGGAGGAGTGGGAGGCCGCGCGCCGGCAGCTGCTCGTGGAAGAGAAGCAGCTGACCCACGCCCGTGACGCACTGGCCGCCAAGCGTCGGCGCATGCCGTGGCTGGCGGTGGAGAAGGAGTACGAGTTCGACGGCCCCGAGGGCAGGGCGACCCTGCTCGATCTGTTCGCCGGTCGTCGTCAGCTGATCGTCTACCGCGCCTTTTTCGAGCCCGGCGTGTTCGGCTGGCCCGGCCATGCCTGCCGCGGCTGCTCCATGGTGGCCGACCATGTCGGCAACCTGGCTCATCTGAATGCCCGCGACACCACTCTTGTCTTCGTCTCGCGCGCGCCGCAGCCGGACATCGAGCGGGTGAAAGCACGGATGGGCTGGAGGATTCCCTGGTACTCGCTGACCGACGCATTCGACGCCGACTTCGGTGTGGACGAGTGGCACGGCACGAACGCGTTCATCCGTGACGGCGACCGGGTGTTCCGCACCTATTTCATCAACAACCGCGGTGACGAGGCGATGGGGAGCACCTGGAACTATCTCGACATGACCGCGCTCGGACGGCAGGAGACCTGGGAGGACTCGCCCGAGGGCTATCCCCAGACCCCGCCGTACGCATGGTGGAACTGGCACGACAATTACAGCGACGCCGAGCAGGCGCCGGAGTGGCTGGCCATCACCCGCCGAGGCGCCGAGGAATGAGAACAGGCGCGCGGGTTTGTCACACGTGAGGCTGTTCGTCATACAGCATCCGATAGGCGGAGTGTGCCCCTGAAGCACCTCTGACCAGCGATGATTTCCGGATCCCGGTGAAGCCGGATGGGGTCAACCAGGCCTCGGACGGCCCCTGTTCGCGATGCGGACACACCCGGCGGCGTCCGGAACGGTCATGGCTACAGGTCGGTTAATGCTTGCTCACGAGCTGGTTGCGGGCGGGTGAGCAGGCCATGATGGCCTCATGACGTTGGCCTCGCGCGCGCTCGCGCAACTGGCGACCTGGCCGGACCTGAGACAGGCCGTCCCGAGCTGCGGCCTGGGACAGGCCGTACGTTCGGCCCAGGGCGAGATCGCCCACTTCCACTCCGACCGTGATGTCGATCTGCGGCTGACCGACCGGGCCATCCGCCGGTTCGCCAAGGACCTGAGGCACACGGGCGCCATCCGGATCGTGCCGGGCTCGCAGTGGGTGACCCTCAGGCTCGACGCCGCGAGCGACGTCGACCTGCTGCTGACCCTCGTGAGCGTGGCGCTCCAGGCCCAGCAGGCCGGGCCCGACCCGGCCGGCCAGGCGGTGGCCGGCTGCAACGACCAGCGCGGCGCGGGGTTCGTGAAGGCCGACCGCAGCGGCTTCTGACGCCCCGCGCCGGAGCGTCACACCGCGAGGACCCGGATACCCGCCTCCTCGAAGCGGCGCACGGTGTCCTGCCCCACCGCCGTGTCGGTGACGAGCGTGTCCACCAGCTCCGCCGCGCAGATGCGGGCGAACGCGCGCTGGCCGAGCTTGCTGGAGTCGGCGGCCACGACCACCCGCTCGGCGCGCTCGCACAGCAGCCGGTTGATCGCCGCCTCCGCCTCGTCGTGTGCCGCCGCGCCGTGCGTGACGTCGAACGCGACCACGCCGAGGACGGCCACGTCGAGCGTGATCTGGCCGAGCACGCCGTCCGCGAGCGGACCGATGAGTTCGTACGACTGCGGGCGCGCGACCCCGCCGGTCACCACGATCTTGAACTGCGGGCGTACCGCCAGCTCGTTGGCGATGTTGAGGGCGTTCGTGACGATGGTCAGCGCCGGCGAGCCGGTGCCGAGGTCGCCGCGCACCGCCAGGGCGCGGGCCACCTCCGTGGTGGTCGTGCCGCCGGTCAGCCCGACCGCCTCGCCCGGCGCCACGAGATCCGCCACCGCCTTGGCAATCCGCTGCTTCTCGGAGGCGCGGCGGGCCGTCTTGTAGCGCAGGGGCAGTTCGTACGACACCCCGTGCACCACGGCACCGCCCCGGGTGCGCACCAGCATCTGCTGCTCGGCGAGCTGGTCGAAGTCCCGGCGGATCGTCGCCGCCGACACCTCCAGCTCGGCCGCCGCCTCCTCGACCTCCAGCCGACCGCGCTCGACGAGCAGTTCCAGCAGCGCCTTCCAGCGGGCGTCCCGGGACATCCGCAGCCTCCGTTCTCCGTCTCTCCGGCGACCCTAGCGCACCCCTCCCTGTGCTCGAATGCTTGATTGTGCTCGAAAGCTCGCTATATCTTGCAGGAACAATCAGCAAGGGGAGGGTGTGGCATGAGCCATGTCGAGGACGAGCTGAACAGTCAGCCCGAGTGCTGGATACGGGCGGCCGAGGAGGCGGGGCGGCACGGCGACGCGCTGCCGGGTGCGGGGGAGCGGGTCGCGATCGTCGGGTGCGGGACGTCGTACTTCATGGCGCAGGCGGTGGCCGCGCTGCGGGAGGCCGCGGGGCTGGGGGAGACGGACGCGTTCGCCGCCTCCGAGTTCCCGCGCGGGCGGTCGTACGACCGGGTCGTCGCCCTCACCCGCTCCGGCACCACCACCGAAGTGCTGGACCTGCTCGGGCAGTTGAGGGGGGCCACGCGGACGACGGCCCTCACCGCCGACCCCGCCACTCCCGTGATGACGGCCGCCGACGACCTCGTCGTGCTGGACTTCGCCGACGAGCGCTCCGTCGTCCAGACCCGGTTCGCGACCACCGCCGTCACCCTCCTGCGCGCCCACCTCGGCCTGCACACCGACGCCGTCGTCGCCGACGCCCGCACGGCCCTCGTATCTCCTCTGCCCGAAGGGCTCGTGGACTGCACCCAGTTCAGCTTTCTGGGCCGCGGCTGGACCGTCGGTCTCGCGAGCGAGGCCGGCCTGAAGATGCGGGAGGCCTCGCTGTCCTGGACCGAGGCCTACCCGGCGATGGAGTACCGGCACGGGCCGATCAGTGTCACCACCGAGGGCACGGCGACCTGGATGCTCGGCGAAGCGCCCCCCGGACTCGGCGAACAGGTGCGCACCACGGGCGCCCGGTGGGTCGAGGGCACGCTCGACCCGCTCGCCGAACTCGTCCGCGTCCAGCGCCTCGCGGTCGCCGTCGCCGCCCACCGCGGCCTCGACCCCGACCGGCCGCGACACCTCACCCGCTCGGTGATCCTCGCCGACTGACCGCACCCCGGAAGGGAGCCAAGCCGTGCCCCTCGCGACCACCGGCGAGCTGGTCAGCCGCGCCGCCGAAGCCCGCTCCGCCGTCGCCGCCTTCAACATCATCACCCTGGAACACGTCGAGGCCGTCATAGCCGGCGCCGAGTCCACCGGCGCACCCGTGGTCCTCCAGGTCAGCGAGAACGCCGTCAAATTCCGCTACGGACGGCTCCTGCCGCTCGCCCGCGCGGCCGTCGCCGCCGCCGAACGCGCGGACGTACCTGTCGCGTTGCACCTCGACCATGTGCAGAGCGACGACCTGCTGCGCCAGGCGCACGGCGCCGGGTTCAGCTCGGTGATGTACGACGCCGCCCGCCTGCCCTACGCCCAGAACCTGGCCGCGACCCGGGCCGCCGCCGACTGGGCGCACGCCCAAGGGCTGTGGATCGAGGCGGAGTTGGGGCAGGTCGGCGGCAAGGACGGCCGGCCCGCGCTGGACCCCCACGCACCCGGTGCGCGCACCGATCCCGACCAGGCGCGCGACTTCGTCGCCCGCGCCGAGGTCGACGCCCTCGCCGTGGCCATCGGCAGCGTGCACGCCATGACCACCCGCTCCGCCGCCCTCGACCACGGACTGCTCAAGCGGCTGTCCGCCGCGCTGACCGTCCCGCTGGTCCTGCACGGGTCCTCCGGCGTGCCGGACGACGGCCTGGTCGCCGCCGTCGCGGGCGGCATCGCCAAGGTCAACGTCGGCACCGCCCTGAACGCGGCCATGACCAGCGCCATCCGGGACTTCCTCGCCGCCCACCCGGAGGCCGTCGACTCACGCAAGTACCTCAGCGTGGGCAGGGAGGCGATGGCCCGGGAGGTCGCGCGCATCATCGGCGTCCTGGGCCGAGAGCCCGGTGCTAGCCCCGCTTGACGGCCTTCAGCACCACGAACTTCGGGTCGCTCGCGACCAGCCGGCTGTTCCCGAACAGCCGCTTCAGCTTGACGTGGTACCCCAGGTGCCGGTTGCCGATCACCCACAGCTCGCCGCCGGGGCGCAGCGCACGCTTCGCCCCGGCGAACATCCGCCACGCCGTCGCGTCGGTCGTCGCCTGGTGGGCGTGGAACGGCGGGTTGTTCAGGACGAGGTCCACACTGCCGGGCGCCACCCCGGCCAGCCCGTCCCCGACCCGGAACTCGGCGTGCCCGGGCACCCCGTTGGCCTTGTACGTCGCCTCCGCCGAGGCCACGGCCTGGAACGACTCGTCCACGAACAGCACTTCGGCCTGCGGATCGGCCAGCGCCACCGCCGTACCGACGACGCCGTTGCCGCAGCCGAGGTCCACCACCCGCCCGCCGCCCGTGGCCGGCAGATGCTGGAGGAAGAACCGGGTGCCGATGTCCAGCCGGTCGGCACAGAAGACGCCCGCGTGGTTGACGACCGCGCGCCCGGAGACCGTGCCGATGTCCTCCGGCAGGTCGTAGCCGTACGGCCACGGGTTCGCGGGCCGCTCCAGGGCCGGGTCCGGGGTGCAGAAGATCAGCCGGGCCTTCTGCCGGGCCAGCGAGGTCCGGGTCGGCCCGAGGATCCGCTCGAACAGCTGCAGCGTGGAGGTGTGGATCTCCTTCACCATCCCGGTGCCGACGACCACCGTGTCCGCGTGCACGGCGGGAGCGAGCCGCAGCAACTGGTCCTCCAGCAGCGCCAGGCTCTTCGGCACGCGCACCAGCAGCACGTCCACCCGCTCCGGCGGCGGGTCCTGGGTGGTGAGCAGGCTCACGGCACCGGGCTCGACGCCGGCCCGCGCCAGGTTCGCCCGGGTCGCCTCCTGGCTCAGGAAGGAGTCGGTGATCTGCGTCGGCCGGTGCCGCGCGAGCGCCGTCACGAGGGCGCCCCAGCGGTCGCCGACCACCACGACCGCGCCCGAGAGCGGCACCCCCTCCTCGGCCAGATGCCGCAGCAGGTACGCGTCGGAGGCGTCCCAGGCACGCAGCGGGTCGCGGGGATCCTCGGGGAAGCGGGACAGCTCGAACTCGCCCCACGGAGTCGTCATACGGTCGTTCATCGCCCCCCAGGCTAGCCGAGCCGCAGCTCAGGCCCGGTCGGACGGCGCTCGGGCAGGATGGAGCGCATGGACGTGGAATTGTTTCCGCGGGAGCGGGCCGAGGTCGCACCGGGCGCCGTGCACGTCCCGCACTGGCTGCCCGCCGAGCGGCAGCGCGCGCTCCTGGCCGCCTGCCGTGACTGGGCGCGCCCCCCTGCCGGGCTGCGCACGGTCCACACGCCCGGCGGCGGCACGATGACCGCCCGGCAGGTCTGCCTGGGCTGGCACTGGGGTCCCGTACGCCGGTGCCCGAACTGCGGTCGAGCCGTACGGGACAATCCCGGGTGCCCTGGCCGGCACTGGTACCCGTACGCCTACGGCCGCACGGTCGTCGACGGCGACGGCGCCCCCGTGAAGCCCTTCCCGGCCTGGCTCGGCGAGATGGCCCGCGCCGCCGTGGCCGACGCGCTCGGCCCGGAAGCGGTACCGGCGGACCCGTACGACATCGCGCTGATCAACTTCTACGACGGCGACGCCCGCATGGGCATGCACCGCGACGCCGACGAGAAGTCGGACGCTCCGGTGGTGTCGCTGAGCCTCGGCGACACCTGCGTCTTCCGCTTCGGCAATACGGAGACCCGTAAGAAGCCGTACACCGATGTGGAACTGCGCAGCGGCGACCTGTTCGTCTTCGGCGGGCCCTCCCGGCTCGCCCACCACGGCGTGCCCCGCGTGCACCCCGGTACGGGGCCGCCGGAGCTGGGTCTCGCCGGGCGGCTGAACATCACCCTGAGGGTGAGCGGGCTGTAGATCGCGGGACCGGCCACGACAGCTGCGGATCATGGGAGACTCACCCTCATGAGCGGCACGGCGGACCCCCGGAAGGCGGGGGAAGGGACCACCTCGAGGGCGCGGCTGGACCGGGGGCGCGGTGCGCTCGGACCCGCGCTGGAGCTGGTGCACACGGGGCGGGCGCCGACCCGGGCCGTGCTCACCGCCGAACTCGGGGTCACCCGGGCGACGGCGGGGGCGGTGGCCGCCGAGCTGGAGGCGCTCGGGCTGATCCGGGTCGACGCCCGGCCGGGCGCGGCGGCCGGCTCCCAGGGGCGCCCCTCGCACCGGCTGGAGGTCGCCGAGGACGGCCCGGTCGCGCTGGCCGCGCAGGTCCATGCCGACGGGTTCCGGGCCGCGCTGGTCGGCCTCGGCGGGCGGATCGTGGCGACCGCGCCCGGCTGCGAGACCGTCGACGCCGACCCGGCGAAGGTGCTGGGCTCTGTGGTGGAGGCCGGCGCCGAACTCCTCCGTACGACGGGCCGCCGCTGCGTCGGCGCCGGACTGGCCGTCCCCTCCGCCGTCGCCGAACCCGACGGCCTGGCCCTCAACCCCCTCCACCTGGCCTGGCCGGTGGGGGCACCGGTCCGCCGGATCTTCGCCGAGTGCGTCCGCGCCGCGGGCATCACCGGCCCCGCCTTCGCGGGCAACGACGTCAACCTCGCGGCGCTCGCCGAACACCGTCACGGTGCGGGCCGGGGCGCGCGGGACCTGCTGTGCGTGGCCACCGGACACCGGGGCGTCGGCGGGGCCCTGGTCCTCGACGGCCGCCTCCACACGGGCAGTTCGGGCCTGGCCCTGGAGGTCGGCCACCTCACCGTCAACCCGGAGGGCCGCCCTTGCCACTGCGGCAGCCGGGGCTGTCTGGACGTCGAGGCGGACCCGCTGGCCCTTCTCATCGAGGCGGGCCGCGACCCGGGCCCCGAGGTCTCCCTGCTCCAGCAGGCCAACGACCTGCTCCGCACCCAGTACGCCGACCCGGCCGTCCGCACCGCCGCCGAGGCCCTGATCGACCGCCTCGGCCTGGGCCTCGCCGGCCTGGTCAACATCCTCAACCCCGACCGCATCATCCTCGGCGGCCTGCACCGCACCCTCCTCGACGCCGACCCCGAACGCCTGCGCGCGGTCGTCGCCGACCGCAGCCTGTGGGGTCAGAGCGGCGGCGTCCCCATCCTGCCCTGCACCCTGGACCACAACAGCCTGGTCGGCGCGGCGGAGTTGGCCTGGCAGCCGGTGCTGGACGATCCGCTGGGGGCGCTGGTCGAGGTCGCGTAGGGGACCCCGCGCAGCCTCCGACCGCGCCACCGGTTCACCGGCAGAGCCGGGATATCTCCTCCTCGAAGCCGCCGAACTCCTCGCGGGCGAGCCCTATCAGGGTCGCGGCCGGTTGCCTGCGTTCGGGCGCGAACCGCTCGGCCACCGCGGTCAGTTCGGCGTTCGGGCGGGAGTCGATGCCCGTGTCGTAGGCGTCGATCGCCTCCAAGGGGCCGACGCCGTCGGCCAGGATCCACAGGAAGTCGGACAGGTCACGCGCGACGACGCCGGTCTCGCCCTCGGAGCCGAGGAAGACGACGGGCTGGTCGGCGAGTTCCCGGCCCGGGCGGACCAGCCAGAACGCCGCGTACCCTCCGGTGCCGTCCATGCCGAACACCCGGAAGACATCGCCGCTCACCTCCTTGTTGCCGGTCCACGACCGGAACCAGTCGGTCGTCTCCCCGGCGGAGACGAACGCGTCGAAGGGCTCGAAGTCGACCCCGTCCCCGTCGTCGTACTCGAACGGCTGGGCAAGGGCCGCGGCGAGCGCGACGGGAAAACGGCGGTCATCATCGGTCGAGGTCATACGCGCAGGTTAGCCAGCGGCACTGACAACGGAACGGGGCTCGGACCTACGACGCCACGCGCCGGGGCCGGGCGACCAGCTCCCCACCGCAGTTCGGACAGATCTGCCCCATCGCCTCACCGCACGCCACACAGAACGTGCACTCGTACGAGCAGATACGCGCCGGACCGTCCGCGGGCAGCCCGGCGGTCTCACAGCGCTCGCAGCGGTCGCGCATCTCCAGGGCCATGGCGGTCTCACTTCCTCGGGCAGCAGGTCGGCGGTGTACCGACTCCCATCCTCCGGACCGCCGCCGACGCCGAAACCGTCCCGAGGGACAGAGATCCACACGATCGGGCCACCGGCCGGTCACTTCCAGTCGACCGCGAACGCCCGCCCGGGATGCTCCATGAGAATCCGGTCCACCAGGCCCGCCCCCACCGCCTCCGTCAACCGCGACCGCACCCGGCGCAGCAGGTACGGCATCCCGGGCCCGCCGTCCACCGACCGTGCCCCGGCGACCACCGTGTCCCCGCCGAGCAGCAGCCGGTCCCCGTACCCGGCCTCCGCGAGGGCCCGGACCGCCTCCGGCATCCGCCAGTCGGTGGCGTGGTGGGCGCGGGACGGCCCGTCGAAGGCCAGCCAGCACCCTGAGGCGGCGGCCTCGCGCAGCACCACCGGGTCGGGGGAGCGGTTGAGGTGCCCGAGGACCACCCGGTGCCCCGGCACACCCAACTCGCCGCACAGCAGGTCGAGTACGTCCAGTGCGCCGGTCCCCAGCTCCAGGTGGACGGCGATCGGCGCACCGGTGGCGCGGTGGGCCTCGGCCGCCGCGGTCATCGTCCAGCGGGCGTGCGCGTCCAGGGCGTGGAAGCCGCCCGCCACCTTGATCAGCCCGGCCCGGACCCCCGAGGTGCCGATGCCCTCCGTCAGCTCGGTGACGAACAGCTCGGACAGTCCGCCGCGCAGCCCGTCGAGCGACTCCGGGGCGTAGTGCGCCGCTTGGTGCAGCCCCGTCGCACAGACCAGGTGCACCCCCGTGGCGCGGGACAGCCCCGGCAGGTCCGCCGTCCGCCGGCCCATGCCGTACGGCGTCCACTGCACGACGGACCCTCCGCCCGCCGCCCGGAACGCCGCCAGCTCGGCCCGCGCGGCGGACACGTCGTCCAGCTCCAGGCCCGGCAACTGCGGGCTGCGCAGAAAGAGATGATCGTGCGCGTCGCACACGCCCAGCTCCTCGGGACGCAGGTCACCGAGGACCGTACGGACGGTGCTCACCACTGCCGCCCACGCGGCAGGTCACCCCGGCCGGGCGCCGACAGGTGCAGCACCTCGAACACGTCGCCCTCGGCCTTGAGCGTGTCGTGCGCCCAGAGAGAGAAGTGGACCACCTCCCACGCGCGCGTGTCGACCGCTGCCGCAGCCAGCACCGCCCCGTCCTCCGCGGCCAGCCGCCCGGTCTCGCTCGCCGCGTCCGCCATGAACGCGGCCAACTCCACGCCGTCCGGCACCGGTCGCCGCCGCCGCACGGCATACGCGGCGAAGGAGCCGGCGGCGGCGCCCTCCTCGAAGGCCAGGCCTGTCCACTGACGTATCGCGGGCCGCCCGAAGTCGTCGACAGGTCCCTGGAAGGCGCCTCCCCAGAGGAAGCTGTTCATGCCCTCCACGGTGTTCCAGAGGTAGAACGGCCCGTACTGGTTCACCGGCGAGCCGTGCACCCCGCGCTCGCGCAGCACGTATGTCTTGATACCGAGGCCGTCCCAGTCGTCCAGGAGATGCGCGACGCGGGCGACGCGGGAGCGGATGATGCCCATGTCGTAGTCCGCGGGGAGGGTGAACTCGTACTGCATGGCGTGCATGTCGCGATTCCCTTCTCAGGCGGGGGTGTTGGTCATGTGTCTCAGGCGGGGTAGTCGGTCACGTGCTCGTGCCACTCGGTCGTCGTGCCGTCCTCCGCGGCCTCCACGACCGCCAGGTGGGTCATGAAGGTGCGCGGCGCGGCACCGTGCCAGTGCCACTCGCCCGGCTCGATCCACACCGTGTCGCCCGCACGGATCTCCTCCACGTCACCGCCCTTGCGCTGCACCAGCCCCTCGCCCTCCAGGACGTGCAGCACCTGGCCGTGCGGATGCCGGTGCCAGGCGGTGTGCGCGCCGGGCGTGAAGTGGACGTTGAACAGGCGCAGCCGGGACGGGGCGGCGGGTGCGGCTATCTCGTCCAGCCACACCGAGCCGGTGAAGTTCTCCGCCGGACCCTGCACGCTGTCGGGGCGCCGTCTGGTGATGTGCACGGAAATCGGTTCTCCAGTCAGGGAGTTCGGGGTGCGAGCAGGGACAGCAGGCCACGGACGCCGGCGTCGAACGCGGCGGGGGAGCCGGAGGCGCGGGCGAGTACGTAGCCGCCCTGCACGGTCGCGAGCACGGCCGCGCCGATCTCCTCGCCGTCCAGGCCGGGCGCGAACTGCCCCTGTCGCTTGCCCTCTTCGACGATCCCGGCGATCCGCGCGCGGATCCACGCGATCGTCTCGTCCACCGGCGCGCGCAGCTCGTCGCTCGCGATCACGTCCGGATCCATGGTCAGCCGGCCGATCGGACAGCCGCGCAGCACATCGCGCTCGCGCAGCAGATACGCCTCGATGCGCTCGTACGGCGTGCCCGGCCCGTCGAGCACGCCCTCGGCGGTGGCCCGCAGCTCCTCGGCGGTCCGCCGGATCGCCGCCAGCGCCAGGTCCGGCTTGCCCTTGAAGTGGTGGTACATGCTGCCCTGGCCGGCCCCCGCACGCTCCAGGATCGCCTTGGGGCTCGTGCCCACGTAGCCGCGCTCCCACAGCAGCTCGCGGGTGGACTCGATCAGTCGCTCCGAGGTGCTCATGGGATCACTGTACATACTAGTAGTTACAATCCACCAGTCCTTCGGGAGCAGCCGAGTCCCACCGTCGTACTCCCGCGGAGGTACGCGCACTGCCGCCGGCCGCACGACGACCCGGACCCCCTGCCGGAGGGAGCCTCGTGGCATCACCCCGAGACCCTGCCGACAAGGGAGTTGAACCCGAGATGCAGACCCTGGCGAACTGGGACGGCGGACCCGGCCCGTGGATCCTGTTCTTCCCGCTGATCTGGGCGGTCGTCGTGATCGGCGCCGTCACCTTCCTGCGCCGCACCGTCTGGCGCGGCCGCGGCGGCCCCTGGCGGCCCATGGACGGCGCACGCCCGGCCGGCGACTCGCCGCTCGCGGTCCTCGGCCGCCGCTTCGCCTCCGGCGAGATCGACGAGGACGAGTACTGGCGCCGCCTCTCCGTCCTGGAGGAGCAGTTCGGCCGCATCGGCAAGGGCGGTGCGGCATGACCACGACCGCCCTGCGCACGGCGGCCCGCGTCGTGGGCGCGGTGAAGGTGTACGGCGGTGGCGACACCGCCGTACACGCCCTGGACGGCGTGGACGTCGACTTCCC
The DNA here is from genome assembly GCF_002242805.1 of Streptomyces diastatochromogenes. Lineage (GTDB taxonomy): Bacteria > Actinomycetota > Actinomycetes > Streptomycetales > Streptomycetaceae > Streptomyces > Streptomyces diastatochromogenes. Next base: position 67,980 of record NZ_MCGQ01000049.1, read on the forward strand.
CGCCGGCCGCTTCACCGCGATCATGGGCCCCTCGGGCTCCGGCAAGTCCACCCTGATGCACTGCGCGGCCGGCCTCGACACGCTCACCTCGGGCGCCGCCTACATCGGCGACACCGAGCTGGGCGCGCTGGACGACCGCCGGCTGACCCTGCTGCGCCGCGACCGGGTCGGCTTCGTCTTCCAGGCGTTCAACCTGGTGCCGACGCTGACCGTCGAGGAGAACATCACCCTGCCCCTGGACCTCGCCGGACGGTGGGGTGACCGGGAGTGGATCGACGCGCTCGTCGGTGTCGTCGGGCTCGGCGACCGGCTGCACCACCGGCCCTCCGAGCTGTCCGGCGGACAGCAGCAACGCGTCGCCGTGGCGCGGGCGTTCGCGGGCCGCCCGGACGTCGTCTTCGCCGACGAGCCGACCGGCAACCTCGACTCCCGCTCCGGCGGCGAGGTCCTCGCCCTCCTGGGCCGCGCCGTACGGCAGATGGACCGCACGGTCGTCATGGTCACCCACGACCCGGTGGCCGCCGCCCACGCCGACGAGGTCCTCTTCCTCGCAGACGGGAGGCTGGTCGACCGCATGGCCTCCCCGACCGCCGACAAGGTCCTGGACCGCATGAAGGCCTTCGAGGTGCGGTCATGAACGCATCGCTCCGGCTCAGCCTCACCTCCCTGCGCGCGCACCGGCGGCGCTTCGCCGGCACGTTCCTCGCCGTGTTCCTCGGCGTCGCCTTCCTGGCCGGCACCCTGGTCATGGGCGACACGCTGCGCGCGAGCTTCGGCTCCATGTTCGGCGAGGCCACCAGCGGTACGGACGCCGTCGTACGCGGCGCCGACGCCATCACCACCCCCGGCGAGGCCCAGGGCGTACGGCGGCCCGTCGACACCTCGCTGGTGCGGACCGTCGAGCGCGTCCCCGGCGTGGCGGCCGCCGCCCCGAACATCCAGGGCGCCGGCCAACTCGTCGGCGCCGACGGAAAACCCGTCGGCGGCCAGGGCCCGCCGACCCTCGCCGGCAACTGGATCACCGACCCGAAGCTCAACCCGTATCAGCTCGCCGAGGGCCGCCTCCCCGCGCGGTCCGGCGAGGTGGTGGTCAACCGGGGAGCCGCGAAGAAGGGCGGCCTGAAGATCGGTGACACCACCACCCTGCGCACCCCGGACCCGGTCAGGGTGACCATCGTCGGCCTCGCGACCTTCGTCGGCCAGGACGGCATGGCCCAGGTGACCTTCACCGGCATGACCCAGGCCGACGCCGAGAAGTACCTCACCGCGCGGCCCGGCCAGGCGGCGGGCATCCAGGTGCGGGCGGGCCCCGGGGTGAGCCAGGAGGAACTGGTCCGGCGGCTGACTCCCGTGCTGCCCAAGGGAGTCGAGGCCATCACCGGCCAGCAGTCGGCGCAGGAGAACAACGACATGATCTCCAGCCAGTTCCTGACCCTCTTCACGACCTTCCTGCTCGTCTTCTCCGGCGTCGCGCTGCTCGTCGCCACGTTCTCCATCCACAACACCTTCGCGATCGTGGTCGCCCAACGCACCCGCGAGAACGCCCTGTTGCGCGCCCTCGGCGCCTCCCGCCGTCAGGTGTCCGCGGCCGCTCTCGCCGAGGCCTGCGTCGTCGCCGTCACGGCCTCGGGCGCCGGGCTCGCGGGCGGCATCGGCATCGCCGCCGGGCTTCAGGCGCTGTTCCCGGCGATCGGATTCCCCTTCCCCGACGGCGACCTGGTGATCAAGACGCTGTCGATGGCCCTGCCGCTCGCCGTGGGCATCGTGGTCTGCCTGGGCTCCGCGCTGCTGCCCGCCGTACGGGCCGGCCGCACCGCCCCGCTGACCGCCCTGCGCGAGACGGCCGTCGACTCCTCCGGTGCGTCCCGTTTCCGCGCGGTCGCCGGAACGGTCCTCGGCGCCGCGGCTCTCGCGGCGGCCCTCACCGGCGTTCTCGTCTCACCGTCCGTGTGGCCGGCCGGCCTCGGCGCGCTGCTGGCCCTGGTCTCCTTCGTGGTGCTGGGCCCCGTCGCCGCCACCACGGCCGTACGGCTCCTCGGCGCACCCCTGGACCGGGTCCGCGGTGTCACCGGCGCCCTCGCCCGGCGCAACGCCCTGCGCACCCCGAAGCGGACGGCCGCCACCGCGAGCGCGTTGATGATCGGCGTGGCCGTCGTGTCGCTGTTCACCGTGTTCGGCGCCTCGCTGAAGGCCACCATGGACCAGACGGTGTCCCGGTCCTTCGCGGGCGACGTCGCCGTCAGCACGCCCTCGTTCGGCGCGGGCGGCAGCGGGCTCAGCCCCCGGCTCGCCCCCGCCCTGCAGCGGCTGCCCGAGGTGGACACGGCGGTGGGACTCGGCCGCGGGGTCGCCGAAGTGGACGGCAGGGGGCGGGCGTTGACCGTGACCGACCCGGCCGCACTCGCCCGCACCTTCGACCTCGGCACGGTCACCGGATCCCTGCGCGACCTCGGCACCGACGGCATCGCGCTGACCCGTGCGGAGGCCGACCGCCAAGGTCTGCACACCGGCGACACGGCCCGGCTCACCTTCACCGACGGCAGGACGCAGAACTTCACCGTCCGTGCCGTCTACGGCCAGTCCGAACTCGCCGGCGACTACGTCATCACCCGCGCCGCCTGGGCACCGCACCGCACCCAGGACGCCGACACGCTGATCGCCGTCACCTTCGAGCACGGCGTGAGCGCCGACGCGGGCAAGGCGGCCGTGCGGAAGGTGGCCGCCCGGTACGGCAACCCCGAGGTGCAGACCCGGGAGGAGTACGCGCAGTCCTCGGCCGGCGGCATCGACATGATGCTCACGCTCGTCTACGCCCTGCTCGCCCTCGCGGTGGTCATCGCCCTGCTGGGCATCGCCAACACACTGACCCTGGCGCTCCACGAACGCACCAGGGAACTGGGCCTGCTGCGGGCCGTCGGCCAGACCCGGGCCCAGCTGCGGGCCATGGTCCGCTGGGAGTCGGTCCTGGTCGCCGCCTTCGGCACGGCCGGCGGACTCGCGCTCGGCAGCTTCCTGGGCTGGGTCCTGGTCAAGGCCTCCGACGGCGCGAGCGACACCGCGTTCGCCTTCGCACTCCCACCCGCCCGACTCGCCGTGGTCGTCCTGGTCGGCCTGGCGGCCGGCGCCCTCGCGGGCCTGCGCCCGGCCCGTCGAGCGGCCCGCCTGGACGTACTGCGCGCGATCGCCACCGAGTGAGACGCCGTGCGGCGCCGCCCTTCGGAAGTGCAGCGGTAGCCACCGCGGCAGGCGATCGACTCACCGCCCGGTCAGCCGGGGACGGCCGACCGGGCGGGAGCGGGTGCCGCGGCGTGGGCCACCACGGGGGTCGGAGCAGCGGCGACCGGGGCCGGTGCCGGCTGCACCTCCGTGAGCCGGGGCACCGGCTGCGGCTCGGCCGTGGGACGCGGCGAGCGAGCCGGCTGCTGCAGATGGGCCACGGCCGTTGCGGGCAGCGTGAACCACACGATCTTGCCGTCGTCGCCGTCCGGGCGTGCCCCCCAGCTCTCGCTCATCGCGGCCACCATCGCCAGGCCCCGCCCACAGGTGGCCAGGGGGGAGGCGTCCGTCGTGTCGGCCACCACCGGAAGGCGCGGATCGTGATCGCGCACGGAGACCGTGAGCCGGTCCACCAGCAGTTCCAGCTCGACGGTGCACGACTTGTCGGGCCGGGCATGCCGGTGGACGTTGCTGAGCAGCTCGGTCACACCGAGCGCGGCCCGGTCTATCAACGGGTCCAAATGCCAGTAGCGCAACTGTGCAGATACGATTCTGCGGACCTGACCGATCCGCGACGGCAGGGCTTGGAGCTCCACCGTGCAGTGCCTGCTTGGATGACTGATCACGGCTGCGACTCCCCGATGTGAGGTCCGGAGGAACCGGAGGAACACGGAGAACAACGGATCCAGCAGGGTGCTTGCGTCCAAACGTCCGCCTGCTGTCGTGGCCGGCGGGCTGGTTCGCAGCGTTATCGCCGGTAAACCCAGAGTGACGTGAGACCAGCGTGACGCAGCGCGTGCACTCCCGCAACTCGCCGCGACCAGACGCAGGTCAGGCCCGGCTCAGCCGCCGCGCCCGGCCGCCCGGCGCACCGCCTCGATGAACCGCCGCGCCGCGGGTGGCCCCGGCTCGCCCGGAGCGGGGTCCTGCTCGCCCAGCGTCAGCAGGTACCGGTTGCCGTTGAGATCCGCCAGCGCCCGGTCCTCCGGGGCGAACCACGGCTTGGAGGCGCGCACCGCCTGCACGGGTGCGCTGTCGATCTCGCTGCCGTAGCTGTTGAGCAACTCCACCCTGCCGTCGCTGATCCGGACCTTTCCGGCCCGGGTGAGCGAACGCATCCGCTTGCCTATCCGCACGCCCGTGGCCGTGAACTCCGGCTCCGCCATCCTTCGCCGCCCCCTTGTGCGTCGCTCGCCGGACCCCGGCCCGCGTGGGTCCGGATCCGGCCCGTGTCCGGTCGTACCGGCTCTGCTGGTCCAGTGCGCCCCTGTTCGTGATCCAGTGTGCGCCCGTGTTCGGGACGATCGTCCCGTCCGGTGCAGTCTGCCCCGATGCGGTCTGGAGCACCAGTACGCACGGGGCGCGTGCGACGGAGGGCCGGAGCACTCGCGCCAATGCGCCCCCCGGGGGCCACCCGGGGGCGTGCCCCAGCCTGTCTTTGGGTGGCTCAAAGATGCGTTTATGCAGGTGGGAAGCGGTGCGGAAGGTGCTTATGATCGAGGTGCCGGCTGCGCGAGGCGCGGTCGGTGCCCAGCCTAAGGAGCCCCGCCGTGAGCACCACCCCACAGACCCGGACCGGCGCCACCCTCGACGTCGACCGCAGCGACGCCGCCTACCGTGACTGGCTGAAAGATGCCGTCCGCAAGGTCCAGGCCGACAACCAGCGCTCGGCCGACACGCACCTGCTCAAGTTCCCGCTGCCCGAGCGGTGGGGCATCGACCTTTACCTGAAGGACGAGTCGACGCACCCCACCGGCAGCCTGAAGCACCGGCTGGCCCGCTCCCTGTTCCTCTACGGTCTGTGCAATGGCTGGATCCGCCCGGGCCGCCCGGTGATCGAGGCGTCCAGCGGCTCGACGGCCGTCTCCGAGGCCTACTTCGCCAAGCTGATCGGTGTGCCCTTCATCGCGGTCATGCCGCGCACGACGAGCGCCGAGAAGTGCCGTCTGATCGAGTTCCACGGCGGACAGTGCCACTTCGTGGACGACTCCCGGAAGATGTACGAGGAGTCCGCCCGCCTCGCGGTGGAGACCGGCGGCCACTACATGGACCAGTTCACCTACGCCGAGCGGGCCACCGACTGGCGCGGCAACAACAACATCGCCGAATCCATCTTCCGCCAGCTGGAGTTGGAGCGGTTCCCGGAGCCTGCCTGGATCGTGGCCACGGCCGGCACCGGCGGCACCTCGGCGACCCTCGCGCGCTACGTCCACTACATGCAGTACGACACCCGCATCTGTGTCGCCGACCCGGACAACTCCTGTTTCTTCGAGGGCTGGACGACCGGTGATCCGGACGTCACCTGCGACTGCGGCTCCCGCATCGAGGGCATCGGCCGGCCGCGCATGGAGCCGAGCTTCGTGCCCGGCGCCATCGACCGGATGATGAAGGTCCCGGACGCGGCCAGCGTGGCCGCCGTACGCGCCCTGGAGCGGGCCATCGGCCGCAAGGCGGGCGGTTCGACGGGCACGGGCCTGTGGAGCGCGCTGAAGATCGTCTCCGAGATGGTGGCCGAGGGCCGCACCGGCAGCGTGGTCACCCTGCTGTGCGACCCGGGGGACCGCTACCTCGACAAGTACTACTCGGACACCTGGCTGGAGGAACAGGGCCTGGACATCGCCCCGTACACGGCGGCGATCGAGTCCCTGCTGGCCACGGGCGTGTGGCCGGACTGAGCCGGTCCTTCGCGTCCTACCACTCCACGGTCCCGAGGGCCTTGCGCAGCACCGCGACGGCCTGGGCCACGGCCGCACGGGTGGCCTGCGTGCCGCTGAGCGGGTTCAGCATCATGAAGTCGTGCGTGATCCCGTCGTAGCGGACCGTCGTGACCGGCACACCGGCGGCCCGGAGCCTGGCCGCGTAGGCCTCGCCCTCGTCGCGCAGTACGTCGGCCTCGTCGACGACCACGTACGCCGGCGGGAGCCCGGCCAGCTGCTCCAGGCTCGCCCGCAGCGGTGAGACCGTGATCGCCGAGCGCTGGGAGGCCTCCGGCAGATAGGCGTCCCAGAACCACTCCATCGACCTGGCGGTGAGGAAGTAGCCCTGGGCGAACTGCCGGTAGGAGGGCGTGTCCATCCCGGCGTCCGTGACGGGGTAGTAGAGCGACTGGTGGACGAAGCGGAAATCGCCGCGCTCCTTGGCCAGCAGGGCCAGGGCCGCGGTCATGTTCCCGCCCACCGAGTCGCCCGCCACCGCGAGCCGGGAGGCGTCGAGCCCGCGCGGGGCGCCGTGGTGGACGATCCACTGGGCGGTCGCGTAACCCTGCTCCAGGGCCACCGGGTACTGCGCCTCGGGCGAGCGGGTGTACTCGACGAAGACGACGGCGGCCCGGGCTCCGACCGCGAGTTCGCGCACCAGTCGGTCGTGGGTGTCGGCGTTGCCGAGGATCCAGCCGCCCCCGTGCATGTACAGCACCACCGGCAGCGGCTCCGCCACACCCGGCGGCCGTACGATCCGAGCCCGCACGCCGTCGACGTCGAAGGGCACGGTGACCCACTCCTCGTCGACGGGGAGCTTCTCGATCGGTTGCGCCTGGATGTCGTCGAGGACCCTGCGGGCCTTCTCCACGCCGATCTCGTACAGGAAGGGCGGCTGGGAGGTGGCGTCGGCCAGTTCCCGGGAGGCGGGCTCCAGAACGACGTCGCCGATGGCGGGCTGGGCAGTCATGACGGAATTCCTCGCGTTCGTCCGGATTGCATGGCCCTCTCCAGCATGGGTGCGGCCTGCTCCGGTCGCATCCGTGGACTGCCGGCCCGGGCGCGGCGAACCGTTCACTCTTCGTGCTGATCGCGGGGGTCCGCGGCGGCGTGCGCTATCCGCCCAGCCGCCGGTCCAGTGCCGTCACGGCGTTCCGGAACGCCTGGCCCACCCCGGGGCGGGCCAGGCGGCACACGAGGCGGAACGCGGCCGTCCCGTCCAGGGCGAAGGCCATCCGGATCCGGGTCCCGGTACCGGCCGGGGTGAGCCGCCACTCCTCGATCCAGGCGCGGGCCCCCGGGGTGTTGGTCACGTCGACGCGGTAGGCGTACACCTCGGGCGCCTTCGCCACCAGCACCGACTCCTCGAAACGGGTGCCGCCCCGGAGCCGTACCTCGCGCCCGCCCTCGGTCGGCCGGGCCGAGGACACCGCCGAGAACCACTCCGGCCAGCCGGGCACGTCCTCGGCGAGCGCGTGGAAGACCGCGTCAGGGGCGGCCGCGATGTCCCGGGTGAACACGAGCCGTACGGGGGCGGTCTCGACGAAGTCGATCTCCACCGGGCGCAGACGGTGAGCCATGGCGACGAACTCCCTCGTGAAGGTGGGGCGTTGCGCCGGGCAGTCTAGCTGACGCCCTGTCAGATGTCCTCGTCCTCTTCCGGTTCGCCCGCCACCACCAGCCGCCGCAGATGCTCGGAGATCTCCGCCCGCGCCTCGGTGGGCAGGCCCGCGTCGGTGACCAGCGTGTCCACCTGCTCCAGCGCGGCGAACGAACTGAGGCCCACCGTGCCCCACTTGGTGTGGTCGGCCACCACCACGACCCGGCGCGCCGACTGCACCAGCCGCCGGTTGGTCTCGGCCTCCGCGAGGTTCGGCGTGGACAGGCCCGCCTCGACCGATATCCCGTGCACCCCGAGGAAGAGCAGGTCGAAGTGGAGGGCGGTGATCGCCTGGTCGGCCACCGGGCCCACCAGTGAATCGGACGGGGTGCGCACCCCGCCGGTCAGCACCACCGTGGCCGCGCCCTGGCGCTGCCCCGAGGTGCGCTGCGCCGAGTGGAAGACGTCCGCGACCCGCACCGAGTTCGTCACCACGGTCAGATCGGGCACCTCCAGCAGGTGCTGCGCGAGCGCGTAGGTCGTCGTACCGCCGGACAGGGCGATCGCCGTACCCGGGGTGACCAGCCGGGCGGCGGCACGCGCGATGTCCTCCTTGGCGGTCAGCTCCAGACCCGACTTGGCCTCGAAGCCCGGCTCATGGGTGCTCGCCTCGACCACCGGGACCGCGCCGCCGTGCACCTTCTCCAGCACGCCCTGGCGGGCCAGCGCGTCGAGGTCGCGGCGGACGGTCATGTCCGACACGCCGAGCTTGCGGGTCAGTTCGTTGACCCGCACGCCTCCCCGGCGCCGGACCTCGTCCACGATCAGGGCGCGGCGCTGCTCGGCGAGGAGGTTCTGATTCTCACTCACGTACGCTCCGGTCCTTTCGCCGCAATCCGTCCGACACGCCCGCCGCACCTACTCCGACCTGGACATTCCATCCGTCTCCGGTGCGCGGCGGTCCCATCCTTTCACGGGAGGGTACCGGTTGTGCCACTACCTGTTACGACGCGCTCATGTCATTCGGGCACATCCGGGCATCACGTCTCCCACCCGTCGTCACACGGATCGGGGAGATTCCGTGACGAGAGGTGTACGCCGCCCCCGAAACGGAGATCCTGATGCGCGCACGAACACATGCCTTGAGGCGCGTCACGGGGGAAGTGCGAGAACAGTGGAACGTGCACAGGAACGCATCGCCGCGCGGGAGACGGACCGCCCCGCCGCGCAGGCCACACAGGCGGAGCCCGAGCTGGAACTCCTGGTGCACGGTGTCGGCGGCACCACCCCGGAGAAGATGCTCGACGACCCGCGCACCGTCCGGATCACCGGCGACGACACGGCCGCGGTCTTCCGGCGCGCCGATCACACCGCGGACGCCCCGGCCGGGCAGGGTCCGCACAGCGAGCCGGTGCAGGAGGCGTACGTCTGGTGCAACCTCACCTCCGGCGACGGCAGCCGCGCCCTATGGCTCCTCTTACTGCCCTTCATGGTGGTCAACCTCGCCCACTGGATGCGCCCCGCCGCCGACGGCCGCGGACGCACCGTGCGGTTCTACGGCCTCCTGGTGCGCCTGGCCGCCCTCACCCTCACGGTGCTGCTGGTGGCCGCGGCCTGCGAGGTCGCCCTCGACCTGGTCGCCTGGCAGTGCGCGGGCGTCGCCGCTTGCGCCCACCGCCACTCCTGGCTGGGCTTCCTCTCGCCGGCCGCCACCGATGACGGGTGGTGGAGCCTGCCCGGCCGCCGGCTCGCCCTGGCCGCGTCGGTCCCGGCCGCGCTCACCGCCCTGCTCTGGTACCTCTCGCACCGCACCTGGAGCGCGTACGAGTCCCACCGGCCGATGTCCCGCGACCCCGAGCCGGAGACCGACGGCAGCGCCCTCGCCCGGCCCGGCTTCTGGTACGGCCGGCGCCTGGTGGCCCGGCTGCGCGCGGCCCACACCGCGGCGGGCCTGCTCACCGTCGCCGCCGCGGTCGTCACACCCGCGGCCCGCTTCGACCACCGCTCCGGCGGCCCCGCGGCCCTGGACGCACTCAGCTGGATCCTCGCCGCGGCGCTGCTCGGCTGCGCGGCCGCCGTGGTGGGCGTGGTCTGCCGCCGGGGCCGCAGCGAGAACCGCCTCGACCAGCAGCTCGACCGCCACCTCGTACGCCGCCTGCCGCTCGGCGCCCTCGGCCTGCTGCTGCTCACCGTGCTGTACGCCGGCTGGTCCCGCCCCGGCTGGCGCTCCGCCGGGCGGCTGCCCGGGGACCCGGCCTTCGGCGGCCTCATGCTGGCCCAGGGCCTGCTCGTCGTCGTCCTCATCGTCGTCGCCCACGACCTGTACCGCCGGCACCCGGACCGGCACGCCGGGATGCGCGGCCTCGGCGGGCCGGCAGTCGCGCTGCTCGCCTGCGCGCTCGGCGGTGTCATGTCCGGCGGCGTCGCGCAGCGGGTCGCCGACTGGCTGGACGGCACCCGGGCCCTGCTCGACGGGCCTCCGGTGTTGCTGACCTGGCAGGCGTCCGCGATCCCGCCGATCCTCGCGGTGCTGCTCGCCGTCGCCGCCCACCTGGCCCTGCGCACCGCACGGCTCGCCCGCGCCGAACGCGACCGCGTACGCGACGAGCACCCCGGCGAGCCCGAGGACCCGTCCCGCACCCGCGCCATCGCCCAGGCCCGCGCCATGGCCACCCTGACCGACCGGGCACCGCTGGTCATCGCCGTACTCGCGGCCACCACCCTGCTGCTCGGCGCCGCCGCACTGGCCGGCGCCCTGGCCACCGGACAGCCCCCGGAAGGCGCGGCCCGGCGGACCTACGACGTCGTCCAGGCCGTGGCCGAGACCTCGCAGACGCTCGGCTCCTGGCTGGTCGGCGTCGGCTTCCTGCTGTTCGTCACCTGGGCCCGGCGCGCCTACCGGGACGCCTCCGCCCGGCGCACCATCGGCATCCTGTGGGACGTCGGCACCTTCTGGCCGCGCGCCGCCCATCCCTTCGCCCCGCCCTGCTACGCCGAGCGCGCGGTGCCGGACCTGACCTGGCGGATGGCGACCTGGACCCGGCACACCGGCGGCCGCCTGGTCCTCTCCGGCCACTCCCAGGGCAGCGTCCTGGCCGCGGCCGCGGCCTGGCAGCTGACCCCGTCCGTACGCAAGCGGGTCGCCCTGCTCACCTACGGCTCCCCGCTGGAGCGCCTGTACGGCCGCTGGTTCCCGGCCCACTTCGGCCCACGGGCCCTGACCGCCCTGCACGCCGACGTGGCCTGCTGGCGCAACCTCTACCGCCGCACCGACCCCATCGGCGGCCCCGTCCGCCTCCCCGGCGACAGCGGCCCGCAGGTCGACCACGAGCCCCTGAGGGACCCGCTCGCCTACGGCCGCACTCCCCAGCACCCGCTCCCGGCCCCGATCCTCGGCCACTCCGACTACCAGGCGGACCCGGCCTTCGCGCGGGAGAGAACCCGGCTGCTGGCCCGACTGCACCCGGACCTCCCGGGGCAGCGCCCGGTACCGGGGGCGCCGGGCTCTTAGGGCAGCTCCGGCAGGTCCTCCGCGTACAGCAGGGTCAGGTCGTCGGTGCTGGGGTCCGCCAGCTGCGCGACCCGGCTCGCATGCCGTTCCACCATCGCCTCGAAGGTCTGGCGCGCTGTACGGCCGTTGCCGAAGGCGGGGCCCTTCGGGATCGCCGTGAAGTACTTCAGCAGGGCCTCCGAAGCACCGGGCGCCAGCCGGTACTCGTGCTCGTCGGCCTGCTGCTCCACGATCCGGAGCAGTTCGTCGGGGCCGTAGTCGCTGAAGGTGATGGTCCGGGAGAAGCGGGAGGCCACACCGGGGTTGACAGAGAGGAACCGCTCCATCTCGGCCGTGTAGCCGGCGACGATCACCACCACCGCGTCCCGGTGGTCCTCCATCAGCTTCACCAGCGTGTCGATGGCCTCCTTGCCGAAGTCCCGCCCGGCGTCCTCCGGGGACAGCGCGTAGGCCTCGTCGATGAACAGCACACCGCCGCGCGCCCGTTCGAACGCCTCCTGGGTGCGGATCGCGGTGGAGCCGATGTGCTCGCCGACCAGGTCGACCCGGGACACCTCGACCAGGTGGCCCTTCTCCAGGACCCCGAGGGAGGCGAGGATCTCGCCGTACAGCCGGGCGACCGTCGTCTTGCCCGTGCCGGGGGAGCCGGTGAAGACCAGGTGCCGTTTGACCGAGGCCGCCTTCAGACCCGCCTGCTGCCGACGCCGGCCCACCTCGATCATGTCGGTCAGCGCCCGCACCTCGCGCTTGACGCTCTCCAGGCCCACCAGCGCGTCCAGCTCACCGAGCACGGCCTTCGACGTCCGGGCCGGCTTCTCCGGCTCGGCCGCGGCGACCAGCGGCTCCTGCTCCGTGGTGCGCTGCCCGGGGATCGCGCCGAGCAGTCCGGGCGAGGGGGAGGAGGCCTGTACGGCCGTCTCGTGGGCCGGCGGTGGCTTCAGGCTGCCGCTCTCGTCGCTCGTGCAGTCCTCCACGACCGGGCCCGTCCCGGCCCCCGTATCCGGCCCCGCGTCGGCGAACTCGTAACCGCCGCGCGCACACCGCTCCGTACGGCACTTCCTCAGCGTCGTACGGCAGCCGTCGATCACATGGAAGCCGTAGCCGCCGCTGCCGCTGACCCGGCAGTTCAGGAAGCTGCCCCGGCCGCCCGCGGACACATAGAAACCCGCCTCGGCCGGGGAGTCGACCGTGCACCGCTCGATGGTCGGGTCGGCGCCCTTGGTAACGATCACACCGGTCTGGGTGCCGTCCACAGTGCAGTTGCTGAGCGTGCCGCCGCTGCCGTGGTCGCGGAACCAGGCGCCGGTGGCGGCCTCCCGGATCCGGCAGTCGTCGAGCTGCGCGGTCGCGCCGTCGCTCACCGACACGGCCGTGTTGCGCACCTGGGACAGATCGCTGTCCACGACGTCCGCGCGCGAGCCGCGGTCCAGCACGAACAGCGCGTCCGGCACATCGTGCACCCGGCAGGACTCGAGCACCGCGGTGGCGCCGTCGCTCACCCACACTGCCGGATAGTCGCCGGTACTGTCGAAGATCTCGCACTGGTTGGCGTCCACCCGGGTGCCCGGGTCCCACACCGACAGACCGTTGCGCCCGAACTGACGGACCGTCGTCCGGGTCAGGGTGAGCACCGAACGGGAGCGCAGATCGACCGCGTTCTCCGGGATGTCGTGGATCCGGCAGTCCGCGAGCGTGAGCACCGCGTCCGTGTCGAGCGTGACACCGTCGGCCGTGGTGCGGTGCACATCGCAGTCGGTCAGGTGCGCCGTGGCCCGCTGGGTGACCTGCACCCCGGAGCCCCGGACCTCGTACACCTCGCAACCGACCGCCTCCAGCGCGGAGTTCTCGCCGGTCGCGGTCAGCCCGGTGCCGGAGGCGTGGTGCACCCGGCACCGCTCCAGGCGGGGATGGCCGCCGCCGCGGACCGCCACACCCGCCTGCCCGGCCGCGACGACCTCGCACTCCTCGAACACCCCGCCACCGCCGTCGAGGACGGCGATGCCGATGCCGGCCGGGTTGTCCACGGTGCAGCGCCGTACGGTCGGACGCGCCCCGCCCCGCACCTCGATGCCCGCGGCGGACCGGGTGACGATCCGCACGTCCATCAGCTCGGGCGTGCCCTCCTCCACCAACAGGGCGGGCGCCGCCGCGTCCTGACCCTCCACGTGCAGGTCCTGCACCACCGCGGAGGCCCGCACGGTCAGCGGCACCCCGTCCACGGGCGCGATCCGCACCGAGCCCGGCGATCCCTCCGGCCCGCGCAGGGTCACCGACCGCTGGACGACGAGGTTCTCCCGGTAGGTGCCGGGGGCGATGGTGAGGACGTCACCGTCGGCGGCGGCCTCCAGGGCTGCGGCGAGCGAAGCGTACTCACCCGTGCGGCGCCGCCACCGCGATGTACCGGTGTGCGTCACCTGGACCGTGCCCTGTGCCATGGCGTTGCTGTGCCCCCACCTCGTAGTACGCGGGTTTTGATGCCGAAGCGAGTCGGCCGGTCCACCGTAGCGTGCGCGCGGGTGGTGGGTTGACCAGAGACGGAAGGCCGTCAGCTGCCGGTGCCCGCCTTGCCCCAGTCCGGGCCCGCCCGGTCCCAGGCCTGGTCCCAACGCGCGTACCGGCGGCGGACCATGCGCCAGACGATCAGGCGCCGGCCGCTCTCGACCAGGCCCGCGGTCAGCAGGGCCGCGCCGAACCCGGCGAGCACCGCGTGCGTCGTCGCCGTGGGGGAGTCCAGCGGGCGGGCCGTTATTCGGCCGTGCGGATCCGTCCAGAGTCTGAAGTGGTCGCCCGCGTGCGGGGACTTGAGGTTCGCCAGGGCGGGTCCGTGCTGCCGGGTGCCGTCCGGTGCCGTCCAGTCGGCGACGACGCGGCTGCGGGTTTCGTGCGCGGCGCTGGTGTCGGGGTCGGTCTCCACCGGGGCGCTGCCCAGCCCGCGGACCACGGTGGCCGTGACCAGGTGGCGGGTGTGCTGCTGCTCCCGCACGGAGCGCTGCAGGGAGTCCTGGGCGGCCGCGCCGACCAGGCAGCCGATCACGGGCGCGGCCACGGTGACCAGCACCAGCGCCACGAGGGCCGCCCAGGCCTCGGCCAGATCGGTCGCGCGGCGCAGCGGATTGCGCCGCCAGCGCCACAGGCCGCGGATTGCTCGCACGTCCCCACCCCCATTCCGCTCCGTGACAACCCCCGACGGAGCCGCTCACCCCCCGGCCCGGGCTGGGAGAGAGCGAGATCACTCCTGGCCCCGGGCCTCTCACGCAATTCTCACGACGTCTCAACGACCGGGCCCCGCCCCTGGGTTCCCCGCCCGCCGGGCCGTTTCGCTACGACAGCACCCGCACCGGGTCCCCGACCCGGATCGTGCCGGGCGTGAGGGCCACCAGGTTCTGGCCGAAGAGCAGCCGGGTGCCGACCCTGCGGTGCCGTGCGAGGGTGCGCAGGGGCTCACGGCCGCGTACGGCGGTGTCCTGGTCGGTCGTGGTGACGACGCAGCGCCCGGAGGCCTTGGCGACCCGGAAGACCACCTCGCCGACGGCGATCCGCGTCCAGTGGTCCTCGGCCCAGGCCTCGGTGCCCGCGACGACCACGTTGGGCCGGAAACGGTTCATGGGCAGCGGGCCCTCGGCGGCGTCGTCGCCCTGGGCTATGAGGGAGTTCAGGGCGTCGAGGGAGGCGACGGTGGTGACGAGCAGGGGGTAGCCGTCGGCGAAGCTCACCGTCTCGCCCGGCAGCGCGTACTCGGGGTCGACGGGACGGCGGGTGGCCGGATCGTCCATGTGAACAAGACGGACATCGGCACCCAGATAGCCGGAACACCAGTCGTGAGCCGCGTCGGAGGCCGAAACCGCTTCCACCTTCGTGCCGAAGACGTGCGTCGGCACCGTAGCCGTCGGCTCCGGGACGGCGACCGTGAGCGGCTCCTGACCGGGCGCGGACAGAAGAACGCCGCCGCCGGGCACCGGCTCGGCGGCGGCCAGCGCGAGACGCGGCTGCTCGCGCTGTGTGACGACCTTCCCCCCGTCGTCGATCAGGGCCCAGCGGCGGTCTCCGGCCAGGCCCCAGGGCTCCACCACGGCTTCCCGGGGCGTGACACCCCGGAACGCCTTGACCGGATGGACGTGGATCGACTGCAGTTCGGCGTTCCCCATGACGCCATCGTGCCAGGTGGCACCGACAGCCGGGGGTGTGCCGGTCGGCAGCTGCGGTGCCGGCCGGTCAGTAGCCGCGGTACTGCTGGTTGTTGTACGGGTCCTGGTAAGGAGCCGGTGCGGGGCGCGGCGCGGCGGGGCGCATCGCCTCGTACCCCGTGCCGGCCGCCATCGGACGCGGCTGCTGCGGGGCCTGCGGGCCGGGATAGCCGCGCGGCGCGCTCGCCTGCTGCGGGATGTACGCCGTGGGCGCCTGCTGCAGCGGGGCGGGCTGGACCTGCGGATAGCCGTAGGAGGGGACCTGGTGGGACGGTGCCGCCGGGAGGGCGGGCAGTGCCGACGGCAGCGCGGGCAGGCTGCTGCCCGTGTCGTACGCGGCGGGGACCCGGATCGGGGCGATCTGCGGGGTGCCCCGCTCGGCCACGAGCGAGTCGTAGATCGGGGTGTCCGGGAAGGAGGCGGAGTAGTAGCCGCCGCCATAGGTGGAGCGGGGGGAGGTCATGGCACATAAGTTAAGCCCACGATGTGCTGGTTGGGGAGACCGATAAGAGGGTTGTTTTCCGTGTCGGCAGTGACTCGGGATCCCCAATCCGAGCGAACTTGGCAAAAATGGACGCCGTGCAAGGTTTGGATCGTGTAAATGCCGAGTTCCTGTCGGGTTACCGGCGGTTGACCGGCGATCTTCCTGTGCCGCTCATGGGAGTTCGCTGTCCCCGGGAATAGGTTGGGCGGGTAGGGATGATCCCGGGAGCCCGGGCAGGTCCGGGACGCCGAGACGCGATGGGGGCGGACATGTCAATGCCGAAAGGATCGAATGCGCCGGTGCCGACCGCGGCCCTGCGCGTCGAATTGGGCTGGCGCTCCGGACCCGGCGTGCCCGACGCGGACGCCTCGGCGCTGCTGCTAGCGACCGGAAAAGTTCGCTCGGACGGGGACTTCGTCTTCTACAACCAGCCCGCGCACCCCTCCGGCGCGGTCCGTCACGAGGGCAAGCGGACCGCCGCGGGGCGCGTCACCGACACCCTTTTCGTGGACCTCGCGCGCGTGGAGAGCGGGATCGAGCGGGTGGTCCTCGCGGCCTCCGCGGACGGCGGGACGTTCGGGCAGGTCCCGGACCTCTACATCGAAGTGACCGATGCCGCCGGTGGCGCGGTCGTCCGCTTCGACAGCCCCGGCGCGACCGTGGAGACGGCCTTCGTGCTCGGCGAGTTCTACCGCCGCCAGGGCGGCTGGAAGTTCCGCGCCGTCGGCCAGGGCTACAGCAGCGGACTCGAAGGACTGGCAACGGACTTCGGTATCACCGTCGACGAACCGCAGCACAGCGCGCCGCCTCGCACGGCCGCCGCACCGCCTCCGGTATCCCCTGCCGCGCCACCGGTCCCGCCTCCGGCATCCCCCGCCGTGCCACCGGTCCCGCCTGCGGCGACCCTGCCGCCGCCGACCACCGCTCCCGTTCCCCTGCCGCCGCCCCCGGCGACCCCTCCGGCCGCACCGGTCCGCCTCTCCAAGGTCACGCTCACCAAGGCGGCCCCGTCCGTCTCCCTGGCCAAGCAGGGCGGCACCTCCGGTGCCATGCGGGTCAACCTCAACTGGCAGGTGCGCAAGCAGTTCCCGGGCTGGGGCGGCCGATGGGGCGCCGGCCAGCGGGACCTCGACCTCGACCTGTGCGCCCTGTACGAACTCGCCGACGGCCGCAAGGGCGTCGTACAGGCACTCGGCAACGCCTTCGGGTCCCTGCACCGGCCGCCGTACATCCACCTCGACGGCGACGACCGTACGGGCGCCGTGGCGAGCGGGGAGAACCTCACCGTCAACCTCGACCACAAACAGGACTTCCGGCGCATCCTGGTCTTCGTCACCATCTACGAAGGCGCGGCCTCCTTCGGCGACCTGCACGCCACGGTCACCCTCCAGCCCCAGCACGGTGCCCCGATCGACTTCTCGCTGGACGAGTGCACGGTCCCCTCCACGGTGTGCGCACTCGCCCTGATCACCAACACCGGCGGCGACCTCGTCGTCCAGCGCGAGGCGCGCTACCTGGTACCGGAGCGCGGGGTGAGCCCGCAGCGGACCATAGACCGCGCCTACGGGTGGGGCATGAACTGGACCCCTGGACGCAAGTAGCCGGGTCAGCTCTCGTCGGGCACGGCGTCCGGACGCGCGTACGTGCGGCCCTTCCAGGCCGCCCCGCGCCCCCGGTAGTGCTGCACGGCGGAGTCGACCGTCATGAGCAGATAGAGGAACGCGATGAACGGCAGCAGCGGTGCGAGCCACAGCGGCTGCCCGTAGTAACGGAGCATCGGCACGTACGTCCCCGTCATCACCGTCCACGCCGCCGCGCCCACGACCGCCGTGGCCGTACTGCCCGCGACCGCGCCCGACACCACGGTCGCGGGCGGCACCAGGTACACCAGGGCGAGCCCGGCGACCGTGCCGAGCAGCAGCAGCGGGTTGTGCCGCAGCTGGGCGTACGCGCTGCGCGAGACCATCCGCCACAGGTCGTGCAGCCGCGGATAGGGGCGCACGCTGTCCACCCGGTCGGCCAGCCCGAGCCAGATGTGACCACCGCTGCCCTTCACCGCGCGCGCGAGGGCTACGTCGTCGATGACGGCATGCCGGATGGCGTCCGGGATCCGTGCCTTCTCGGCCATGTCCGCGCGCAGCAGGACACAGCCGCCGGCGGCCGCCGCCGTCCGCGACCCCCGCAGGCCGATCCACCGGAAGGGATACAGCTGCGCGAAGAAGTAGACGAACGCCGGGACCACGAGCCGTTCCCACAGGCTCTCCACCCGCAGGCGCGCCATCTGCGACACCACGTCGAACCCTCCCGTGCGGGCCGCCGCCACCAGCTCACGCAGGCTGTCCGGAGCGTGCGCGATGTCCGCGTCCGTCAGGAGCAGATATTCGGGGCCACGCGCGCGTGCGAGGCCGATGCCGTGCCGCACCGCCCACAGCTTGCCCGTCCAGCCCGCGGGTGGCTCGCCGGGGGAGTCCACCGTGAGCGGCAGCCCGCCGTGCCGCCGCGACAGCTCTCGGGCCAGTTCCCCGGTGCCGTCCGCGCTCCCGTCGTC
Source organism: Streptomyces diastatochromogenes (assembly GCF_002242805.1). Taxonomy (GTDB): domain Bacteria; phylum Actinomycetota; class Actinomycetes; order Streptomycetales; family Streptomycetaceae; genus Streptomyces; species Streptomyces diastatochromogenes. Next base: position 86,219 of record NZ_MCGQ01000049.1, read on the forward strand.
CACGAGGAAGACCTCCGCCCGCCCCGGATAGTCCTGCGCGAGCAGCGACGGCAGACTCGCGGGCAGGACGCCGGCCTCGTCACGGGCCGGCACGACCACACAGACCGACGGCCATGCGGCAGGATCCCGACGCGGGGGCAGCCGGACATCCGTGCGCCAGAAGAAGCCCTGGCACAGCAACAGCCAGCACCAGGCGGCGAGGGATACGACGGCGGTCCACACGATCGCGCTCACGGGCGCAGTCTGCCCCACCGCACCGGCTTGCAAGGTCGTATCGTCTATCGTGGCCGGGTGAAGATCGCGCTCATGGACTCCGGAATCGGCCTGCTGGCGGCCACCGTCGCGGTACGGCGCCTGCGCCCCGACGCTGATCTCGTCCTCTCTCTCGACCCCGACGGCATGCCCTGGGGGCCGCGCACGCCCGAGGACCTCACCCGGCGTGCCCTGGCCGTCGCCGAGGCCGCCGCGGCCCGCCGGCCCGACGCCCTGATCGTCGGCTGCAACACGGCCACCGTGCACGCCCTGCCCGCCCTGCGCGACCACCTGGAGCCCGACATCCCGGTGATCGGCACGGTCCCGGCGATCAAGCCGGCCGCCGCCGGCGGCGGCCCCGTCGCCATCTGGGCCACGCCCGCCACCACCGGCAGCCCCTACCAGCGCGGACTCATCGAGGACTTCGCCGACGGCGTCAAGGTCACCGAAGTGCCCTGCTGGGGGCTCGCCGAGGCCGTGGAACACGCGGACGAGGCGGCCATCGACGCGGCGGTCGCCGCCGCGGCCGCGCTGACCCCGCAGGATGTCACGACCGTCGTCCTGGGCTGCACCCATTACGAGCTGGTGGCGGAACGTATCCGCGCCGCCGTCCAGCGTCCCGGTGCCGCACCGCTCGTGCTGCACGGCTCCGCCGGCGCCGTGGCCGCCCAGGCCCTGCGCCGAATCGGCGAGCAGCCCGCCCCCGAGGCCCCGGCCGAGGGCACGCTGACGGTGCTGCTGAGCGGACGCGAGGGCACGCTGCCCGCGGCCGCGCTGCACTATGCCGAAGGACGGCTGCTGCCGGCCGCCGGCCCGCTCGCCGACCGGCGGTGACCTGGGGCGGGCGCTTCCACGGGGTGGGCCGCCCGGCGCGGTCACCCTCTGCGAGCCGGTACCCGCGGAGCGAAACCTGAGTAACCTCATAAACATGAGGAAGCACCGCGACGCCGAGGACGCCTCGCACCCCGACGTGTGGACGGGGCGTGCCACCAACCGGGTGCAGTGGCTGCTGGCGCTGGGCGGCGCGGCCTGCATGGCGCTCGGCATCGTGCTGGCCGTGGACTCGGCCTGGACCTCCGGCGTCGCCCCGCTGGTGATGTCCGTCGTGGGCTGCATCGCCGCCGGTCTGCTCGTCCTCTTCGGCACGCTCGCCTTCGTGCACGTGGACCTCAAGCTCGACAAGGAGTGCGTCGAGGTGCGCTGTGGCCACATGGGCGTGCCGCGCCGCCGCATCCCGCTCTCCGAGGTCGCCGGGGCCGACTTCACCGCCCATGTCACCCCGCGCCAGTGGGGCGGCTGGGGCTACCGGTGGCGCCCCGAGAAGGGCACCGCGGTCGTCGTCCGCCGGGGCGAGGGCATCGTGCTGCGTCTGTGGGACGGCCACACCTTCACGATCACCGTGGACAACGCGGAAGCGGCGGTGCGGGCCATCAGGGACCGGCTGCGGACGATCACACCCGGCACCGCGCGCTGATGCCGGCAGGCTCGTTCGGGCACACCGAGTAGGCGGGCTCATTCGGGCACACCGAGACAGCAGGCTCGTTCGGGCACACCGAGAAAGCGCCGGAACACCGGAACGCCTCCCTACGGCTCCGGGTACTCGCCGGCCCACGGCCGAGCCGTAGCCCATCCCGCCAGGAGCCCCGCGCCCGCGGTCACCGTGGTGAAGCTCAGCGCGTTGCCGACGGAGGCGATGGCGGCCAGAGCGGTCAGGGCCGCGCCCGCGGTGAGGGCGACCGGTGTGGAGCGCGGGGTGCGCCACAGGGCGTACAGGGCCCAGCCGAACCCGGCAGCCAGCAGGAGCACCCCGACCAGGCCCTGTTCGGCCGCCTGCTGGAGCAGCGCCGAGTGCGGTCTGCCGTCGGGCAGCACGGCCTGTGGCGCGGTGTCGCTCAGCTCGCCGAAGCGGCCGGGGCCGACGCCCAGGCCCGTGTCCCGGCGGGCCAGCCGCAGCGCGTCCTGCCACAGCTGGACCCGGTGCGGGGTGAACCGGCTCTCCAGCGCCCCGGCGAGGCCGCCGGGCAGGGCGTCGGCGGCGACCGCCCAGATCGTCCCCGCCACCAGGGCCGCCGCGAGCGCGAGCCCCGCGATTCCGACGCCTCGGCGGGGCATGGAGCCCGCGGCGAGCGAGCAGAGCAGTACGGCGGCACTGGCCGCGCAGCCGACGGCCGAGCCCACTGCGGCCCCGGTCAGCACGATTCCGACGGCGAGCAGCCGCAGCCCGAGCCGCGACGCGGGCCCGCGCGCGGCCCAGGCGGCGCAGCACGCCGCGCCGGTGGCCAGTGCCAGCAGGGCGGCGGTGGCCCCGGCGTGCCCGAGCGGGGCGGCGTACCGGGGACCGGGGGAGAGGTCGGGCAGCAGCACGGCCAGCGCGAGTCCGGCCGCCGCGCCGGCGCAGGGCGCGGCCACCGGAAGCAGCGCCCCGGAGATCCGGCCCGCGGCGTAACCGGCGACCACGGCGAGTACCGCGAGCAGCACCCCCTCGGGCCGCCCGTCGTGGGCCGCCGCCGTGATCAGTGACCAGGCGGCGCACGACCCCAGCAGGATCATGCCCGCCCCGTCAGAAACGTTTCGTCTACCCCTGAAAGCGTCCGCACCGGTCGCGGACCTCGTCCCCGTCGACCCCACCCGTCGCCCCTCGCACCCCGGTCCCCCGACCTGTGGCAGGCCCCGGCCGCACGCACCGGGACCGGCCGCACCGCTGAGGCTCGGGCACACCGTAACGGCTGATGACCGATTTGGGCACGAGCGGCGCAGGAACATCGTGATTCCGCCACGGCGCAGGTGAGGGGCACCGCTCGTCCAGCCCGTGCTGTCGGCCCCAACGTCAACCGCCGTACACTCCCCGGGTGACCGTCACCGCAACTTCCGTGGACCAGTCCGGCCGGCTCGAGTCGCCCCCCGCGCCGAGCGCGCGCGGCCGCCGGCTGCAGCGCCTGGTCCCGGCCGCCGCCTCCGCGCTCTGCGGAGTGCTGCTCTATGTCAGCTTCCCGCCGCGCCCCCTGTGGTGGCTGGCCCTGCCTGCCTTCGCCGGCTTCGCCTGGGTACTGCGCGGCCGCACCTGGAAGGCGGCGCTCGGCCTCGGCTACCTCTTCGGACTCGGCTTCCTCCTGCCGCTGCTCGTGTGGACCGGCGTGGAGGTCGGCCCCGGCCCCTGGCTCGCGCTGGTCGCCATCGAGGCGGTCTTCGTCGCCCTCGTCGGCGTCGGAGTCGCCGCGGTGTCCAAGCTGCCCGCCTGGCCGGTGTGGGCGGCCGCCGTCTGGATCGCCGGCGAAGCGGTACGCGCGCGCGTGCCCTTCCGGGGCTTCCCCTGGGGCAAGATCGCCTTCGGCCAGGCGGACGGCGTCTTCCTGCCGCTCGCCGCGGTGGGCGGCACCCCGGTGCTCGGCTTCGCTGTCGGCCTGTGCGGATTCGGCCTGTACGAGGTGGGGCGCCTGATCGTCGAGCGCCGCCGCACCCAGACCCTCCGCCGTGGGGCCGCGGCCGCCGCGCTGCTGAGCGTCGCCGTACCGGTGGCGGCAGCGGTCGCCGCCCAGCCGCTGGTGAGCGACAAGGCCGAGGACGGCACCGCGACCGTCGCGGTCATCCAGGGCAACGTGCCGCGCGCGGGCCTGGAGTTCAGCGCCCAGCGGCGGGCGGTCCTCGACTACCACGCGCGCGAGACCCTCAAGCTCGCCGCCGACATCAAGGCGGGCAAGGTCGCCAAGCCCGACTACGTGCTGTGGCCGGAGAACTCCTCCGACATCGACCCCTTCACCAACTCGGACGCGGCCGCTGTCATCGACGAGGCCGCCAAGGCCGTAGGGGTGCCGATCTCGGTCGGCGGGGTCGTCGAGAGGGACGGCAAGCTGCTCAACGAGCAGATTCTGTGGGACCCGGTCAAGGGACCGACGCAGACCTACGACAAGCGGCAGGTGCAGCCGTTCGGCGAGTACCTCCCGCTCCGCGGGCTCGTCGGCGCGATCAACAAGAACTGGACCAGCATGGTCCGCCAGGACTTCAGCCGGGGCAGCAAGCCGGGCGTGTTCGACTTCGACGGCGCCAAGGTCGGCCTCGCCACCTGCTACGAGGCCGCCTTCGACTGGGCCGTGCGGGACACCGTCACGCACGGCGCGGAGATGATCTCCGTGCCCAGCAACAACGCCACCTTCGACCGCAGCGAGATGACCTACCAGCAGCTCGCCATGTCTCGCATCCGCGCCGTCGAGCACAGCCGGACTGTGACCGTGCCGGTGACCAGCGGCGTCAGCGCGATCATCATGCCGGACGGGAAGATCACCCAGAAGACCGGCATGTTCGTGCCCGCCTACCTCGTCCAGAAGGTCCCGCTGCGCACCTCCGAGACGCCCGCGACCAAGCTGGGCATCCTGCCGGAGATCGCCCTGGTCCTGGTTGCCGCGGGTGGGCTCGGCTGGGCGATCGGGTCAGGGATACGGGCCCGGCGCGCGGGTGACGCGTAGCCATACGTCCGCAGTCCGCCCAGGGAATCCCGCGGACTGAGGGAACCGGCCCGTTAGGGTCGGTTCCATGGCTACTCCCGACTTCATCCGTACCATCAGGGCCTCGGCGGGCCACCAACTGCTCTGGCTCCCCGGGGTCAGCGCCGTCGTCTTCGACGACCAGGGCAGGATCCTGCTGGGGCAGCGCGCGGACAACCACCGGTGGGCACTGCTCTCCGGCATCCCGGAGCCCGGTGAGCAGCCGGCCGCCGCCATCGTGCGCGAGGTGTACGAGGAGTCAGCCGTACGGTGCGTCGCCGAACGGGTCGTCATGGTGAAGTCCGGGGACCGGATCACGTACGGCAACGGCGACGTCTGCCAGTTCATGGACATCACCTTCCGCTGCCGGGCCGTCGGCGGCGAGGCACGGGTCAACGACGACGAGTCGCTGGCCGTCGGCTGGTTCGAGGTGGACGCGCTGCCGACGATGGACGAACACCAGCTGATCCGGATCAAGCAGGCCCTGTCCGATGAACCCACATGGTTCGACACCACGAGTTTTGAATGAAGTATGGGGTGTGACCACATGTGGTCAGGTAGGGGCGCTGCTTAGGGTCGGCTCATGACCCAGTCCAGCCCCCTGCCCGGCCCCCACGCACCCTCGCTCGACCTCGGCGGCCGTACCGCCCTCGTCACCGGCGCCGCAGGCGGCATCGGCGGCGCCTGCGCGCTGCGGCTGGCGGCCGCCGGGGCCAAGGTGAGAGCCGTCGACCGGGACGCGTCGGGCCTGGACGCACTGGCCGAACGGGCCCGGGACCTGGCGGGCACCGTCGAACCGCACGTCCTGGACCTCACCGACCTGGACGCCGCCGAACACGCCGCCGCCGGCACCGACGTCCTGGTCAACAACGCCGGGCTGCAGTTGGTGCGCCCCATCGAGCAGTTCCCGCCCGACGTCTTCCACACGGTGCTGACCGTGATGCTGGAGGCGCCGTTCCGGCTCATCCGCGGCGCCCTGCCGCACATGTACGCGCAGGGCTGGGGCCGGATCGTCAACGTGTCCTCCGTCCACGGACTGCGCGCCTCGGCCTTCAAGGCCGCCTATGTGGCCGCCAAACACGGCCTCGAAGGCCTCTCCAAGACGGCCGCCCTGGAGGGCGCCCCCCACGGTGTGACCTCGAACTGTGTGAACCCGGCCTATGTGCGCACCCCCCTGGTCGAGAAGCAGATCGCCGACCAGGCCCGGGCACACGGCATCCCCGAAGAGCGCGTCCTGTCCGACATCCTGCTCAAGGACAGTGCCGTCCAGCGGCTCATCGAACCGGAGGAGGTCGCCGAGGCCGTGGCCTACCTGTGCGGCCCGCAGGCGTCCTTCGTCACCGGTACCTCCCTGGTGATGGACGGCGGATGGACGGCCCACTGAGCGGGCCGGCAGGGCCCGGCCGGAGAGTTTTCCACAGGCCCGACGGGTCGGGCGGCCGATGCGGAATCCTGTGACCATGTCTCGCGATCACGTCCAGCCGGCCGAGCGCCCCACCACCGAGGGCGCCACCGGGGTGTCCGACGCCGGTGCGGGGGCCCCGTACCTCGAGCTGCTGGCCCGCGACGCCCCGGTGGAGGCGTACGAGCAGCCGGTGCTGCTCGCCCGCGCCGAGGGAGGGCCGGCCGACCGGATCGCCGCGCTGGAGCGCGCCAAGCTCCTCGCCCTGCGCGTGCGTTCGGAACTGGAAGGGCGCCGCCGGCGCGAGGCGGAACTGTCGGCGCTCTTCGAGACCGCCCACGACCTGGCCGGCCTCAGGGACCTGGACGCCGTCCTCCAGGCGATCGTGCAGCGCGCCCGCTCCCTGCTCGGCACGGACATCGCCTACCTCAGCCTCAACGACCCGGCACGCGGCGACACCTACATGCGCGTGACGGAGGGCTCGGTCTCCGCCCGCTTCCAGCAACTGCGCCTCGGCATGGGCGAGGGGCTCGGTGGACTGGTCGCCCAGACCGCGCGGCCGTACGTCACCGACGACTACTTCCAGGACGACCGCTTCCAGCACACCCTCTCCATCGACGCCGGCGTCCGCGACGAGGGCCTGGTCGCCATCCTCGGCGTACCGCTGATGCTCGGCCCGCACGTGATCGGCGTCCTCTTCGCCGCGGACCGGCGGGCCCGCGTCTTCGAACGCGAGCAGATCGCCCTGCTCGGCTCCTTCGCCGCGCTCGCCGCGGCCGCCATCGACACCGCCAACCTGCTCACCGAGACCCGCTCGGCCCTGGCCGGACTGGAGCAGGCCAACGAGATCATCCGGGACCGCAGCGCCGTCATCGAGCGCGCCTCCGAGGTGCACGACCGGCTCGCCGAACTCGTGCTGCGCGGCGGCGGAGTCCACGACGTGGCCGCGGCCGTGTCCCAAGTACTGGACGGAACAGTCGAGTTCACCGAGGCCGGTACGGCACCGGCCGAGCCGCTGGAGGCATCCCGCGCCGAGGGGCACGCCGTACGGCACGACAGCGACTGGATCGCCGCGGTGACCGCCGGCGGCGAACTCCTCGGCGCGCTGGTGCTGCGCGGCCACCCCGGCCTGGACCCGGTCGACCAGCGCACCCTGGAACGCGCGGCGATGGTCACCTCGCTGCTCCTGCTGGCCCGCCGCTCCGCCGCCGAGGCCGAACAGCGTGTGCGGGGCGAGCTGCTGGACGACCTGCTGGACGCCCGCGACCGGGACCCGCGCCTGCTGCGCGAACGCGCCGCCCGGCTGCACGCCGACCTGGACGCCACCCACGTCGTCCTCGCGACCCGCCTCGACGGCCCGGCGGCCGACGCCGACGAGGAGGCAGCCGCCCGCCGCCGCCTGTGGTCCGCCGCCTCCCACCTCGCCGCCACCCGGCAGGGTCTGGCCGCCGCCCGCGACGGCGGTACGGTCCTGCTGCTCCCGCTCGCCACCGGTGACACCGCCACGGACCTGGCCCGGCGCACCGCCCGCCACCTCGGCACGGCCGTCCACCAGCCCGTCACGGTCGGCGCCTCCGCCCCCGTCACCGACCTCGCCGCCCACCCCGACACCGTGGCCGCCGCCTACGCCGAGGGCCGCCGCTGCCTGGACTCGCTGCACCTCCTCGGCCGTGACGGAGACGGAGCGGCGGCCGAGGACTTCGGCTTCCTCGGCCTGCTCCTCGCGGGCGAACGGGACATCGGCGGCTTCGTCGACCGCACCATCGGCCCGGTCGTGGCCTACGACGAGCGCCGCGGCACGGAGTTGCTGCGCACCCTGGACGCGTACTTCGCCTGCGGGCTGAGCCCGGCCCGCACCAAGGACGCACTCCACGTGCACGTGAACACGGTCGCCCAACGGCTGGAGCGCGTCGGCCGCCTCCTGGGCGAGGACTGGCAGAGCCCCGCCCGCGCCCTGGAGATCCAACTGGCCCTGCGCCTGCACCGGTTGGCGGCACCGAGACGGCACTGACCGGCCCCCGCAGGGGGGGCCGGTCCTCGGCTCGCGCCGTCCGCGCGGGTCAGGCAGACCGTGCCTCTGCCGCCGGACTCACGGCCGTCTGATCGCCGTCCCCGGCCTCCACCTGGGCGAGATCCCGGTGCCGTGTCTCCCGGGCCACCCCCACGGCGATCAGCGTCAGCACGGCGGCCGCGATCACGTACAGGGCGATCGGGGTGGAGCTGCCGTAGTCGGAGAGCAGCGCGGTGGCGATGAGCGGGGCGGGCGCACCGGCCGCCACCGAGGCGAACTGGGCACCGATGGAGGCACCGGAGTACCGCATCCGGGTGGCGAACATCTCGGCGAAGAAGGCCGCTTGGGGCGCGTACATGGCACCGTGCAGCACCAGTCCGACGGTCACGGCGAGCACCAGGTACCCGAACGAGCCGGTGTCGACGAGCGAGAAGAACGGGAACATCCACAGCCCCACGCCGGCCGCGCCCAGCAGGTACACGGGCCGTCGCCCGACCCGGTCGGAGAGCGCGCCCCAGGCCGGGATCACGGCGAAGTGCACGGCGGAGCCGATGAGTACGGCGTTCAGCGCGGTCTGCTTGGAGACGCCGGCGGACGTGGTGGCGTACACGAGGATGAAGGCGGTGATGACGTAGTAGCTGATGTTCTCCGCCATGCGGGCGCCCATGGCGACGAGCACGTCCCGCCAGTGGTGCCGCAGCACGGAGACGACCGGCAGCTTCTCGGCCTCGCCGGTCTGGCGCGACTCCGACCGCTCCAACGCCTCCTTGAAGACGGGTGATTCATCGACGGAGAGACGAATCCACAAGCCGACGATCACCAGCACACCGGAGAGCAGGAACGGGATCCGCCAGCCCCAGGTGCCGAAGGCGTCGTCCGAGAGCACGGCGGTGAGCAGCGACAGCACACCGGTCGCCAGCAACTGCCCGGCGGGCGCCCCCGTCTGCGGCCACGCGGCCCAGAATCCACGCCGCCGCGCGTCCCCGTGCTCGGACACCAGCAGTACGGCGCCACCCCACTCGCCACCCAGCGCGAACCCCTGCACCAGACGCAGCGCGGTCAGCAGCACGGGCGCGGCGGCGCCGACGGTCGCGTGCGTCGGCAGCAGCCCGATGGCGAAGGTCGCCCCGCCCATCAGCAGCAGGCTCAGCACCAGCAACTTCTTGCGGCCCAGCCGGTCACCGTAGTGCCCGAACACGAGCGCCCCCAGCGGGCGGGCCGCGAAGCCGACGGCATACGTCAGAAACGACAACAGCGTCCCGACGAGCGGATCGGAGTCCGGAAAGAACAACTTGTTGAACACCAGCGCGGCGGCGGAGCCGTACAGGAAGAAGTCGTACCACTCGATGGTGGTGCCGATGAGGCTGGCGGCGACGATGCGGGGGAGGTGGGACGGGGCTGGTGGAGCGGTTGCGGGCGACGACATCGGTACCACTTCCTGGCGTTCGACGGGGACGTTTGCGTGTCGCCACACCGTAGGAACGGGCAGGTGAGAGGCGTATGTGGTGGGGCACCATAGTTTTGGGCATGGGAGTGCGTGCGGCAACCATGGAGGTGGTGTCGGGGCCTCCGCGGTGGCCTCAACGAGGGCGCGAAGGGCGCTGCCCGAATTGCACTGTTTGGTAATGATTTGGAGGTGCCGTGCTGACTCCCGTGCTGGTTTGGTGCCGACTACGCAGCGTAGAAGTCTGACATGGACCGCAGATCGGGCGTCGCAGTGGCGGGTTGGCCTGCGGGGCGCACTGCTCTCGGGCCGCGGCTCACGCGAAGCCCCGGAGTTGTAAGCGCCTTGCTTGGATGGCCCGTCGACACCTCTACTACTTAGTGGCCGGGTCGAAAAGCGCCACTCCTGCTGGGCCGCCGCTCAGCGCCAAGAAGCAGTCGAAGCCGGATAGGGGTGCCGCTGGTGCATCGCTCGCGCCCCGGCGTGACGTTGGCACCGTCTGGCACTGCGCTCTGCAGCCTCCTCTGGCAGGGGCTATCCGCTAGCCAGGCGCGACTTCCTGGCCCGGGCTGAACTCGGATCTGCATCCGGCCACGGAAAGCGAGACCGGCCGCGCGGGGGAGTAGCCACACGCCTTGAGCCGTGACGGTCCCACCTGGCACAGGTAGGCGGAACCGTCTTCTGGCGCCCACGTGATCCGAAACGATGCCGTTTGTGCAGGTGGGGGCCTTGTGATCCCGGTGCGTCGATGGTGTTCGTGATACGGGTGTGACAGAAATGGCGATGCAGACCCCTGGCTGGGTCGCCCCGATCACGCCCAGTACGCCGCCTGCTGCGCAGTCCCGTCGTCGCCCTGCGGGGAAGGTGGATTTGGGAGTGGATACGCACCGGGATGCCCATGTGGCTGCGGCGCTCTCCGTGATGGGGACGGTGCTTGCCACCGGCGAGTTCCCGGCCACCGAGGCGGGATACCGCGATCTGACGAAGCGGGGCGGTGATCGGGCCACTGCTGCCCAGGATCGGGCGTCGGGCCCGGCCCCCCGGGTGTAAGCGCCATCCTGACCGGGTGTGCCCTGCCGAAGAGGGGCAGGCCGCTTGATGCACTCCGTACTCAGCGAGAAAGCACCGTGGCACCGCTGTGGATGCGGACCGCCGATGCCACCTCTTGGATCTGCTCCCGGACGTGTGACGGCGGGAATCGGCGTACGGGTTCTCCAGTACCCCCTCACACGCCCTGCCTCAAGAGCGGGCGTGGCTGCCCGGCGGACTGGTCTGCCACCGTGCCCGCCACCAGCGGCTCGACCACTCCTATCTGGCAGCGCCGGTACGAGCCCACCAGGGCGCTTCTCAATTTCACTCCCCACCAGGTGCTCTGGCCGACCGGCGGTAGCGAGGGATGAACGGGTGCCGCTCTGCTCGTTCGCGGTGCCGACCGGGGCGGTTCTCAATCTCTTCGGCAGCGGCGTCCATGCGCTGCGAACGCTGCGCGGATCGGTCCGGCCCAACCCCGTCACCTGGCTGCTGTGGGCCCTCGCACCGGGCGTGGCCTTCGCCGCCCAAGTCGCCTGCCACGCGGGCCTGCCCGCGCTCACCACACTCAGCGTGGGGCTCGGCCCGCTGCTGGTCTTCCTGTGCGCCCTCAGCCGCCCGGGGTTCCGAAGCGCCCGCCCGAGCCCGCCCGAACTCTGTTGCGCGGCCCTCTCCCTTGGCGCACTGGTCGGTTGGTGGATCACCACGGAGGCAAAGACCGCGCTCGCCCTGAGCATCCTGGCCGCCTGACCTTCACCACCGCAGGCTTCTCCTGCTACCTGCTGACGCTCTGCGGCACCCTGGTGATCCTGCTGTGGCGCCGGTCGGGCCAGTCCGGCCCTGGCACGCCCCCGCCCTGACTGTGAGTGGTGCCCGGCACGTCCTCGGACAGGGGCACCGCTCACCTCTGGGTGCCCCCGGCCCTCAGCAGCCGCACCGAGCCCTCGCCCGCGCCAGGTGCCGATCATGTGGACGGGCGCGGCCCAGTCGATCCGTTCCGCAGATCCGCAGCCGCTCCTTACCACGTCTCAGCTCGGGTCATAGCCGGGTCCCGACGCGATTCGGCCTGGTCGATGCGGATGGCAAGTCCAAGTTCATGCCCCGCAGCCTGCGCACTTTCTTCGCCTCGACTGCCTTGGCCCAGGGTGTCCCGAGCCACGAGGTCTCGGGCTGGCTGGGCCACTGGTCGGTCAAGACCACCATCAACATCTATGGGAAGCCGGATGTAGAGGATCTTCGCGGAGCCGCCACCACATGGGATGGCCGGTACGGGGCTGCACAGGGGGAGGAGGCGTGAACCACGAGGACTACCAGCCGAGCGACTTGTCGAGAGCGAGCCGAAGCCCGCTAGATTCACCCTGGCGATGTGACACCTCACAGGCATGCTCGTGGTCACCGTCGTCGCCCGATGCCACCACACCGCACGGCTCCGGGATCGGCGGGACCGTCCCGACAAGGGCTCCCGGCCGATGGGCGCGGCGGCCTCGGAGGTCGACACCGGCACCTCCATGACCGAGGGCTGATCGGCACCAAGCGAGCGGAGGTTGGTGGTCGAAGCGGCCCACGCCGGCCGGCAAAGATCACCTCCGCGGCCAGGCTGATCAAGGTGAAGGCCATCCGGGTGCACGGCCAGCGGGTCGAGGGGCGGGTTCAAGCAGCCATCCGATCGATCTGTCCGCTGTGGTCCCACACATCGCGAGGCCGGTCAGCTGCTGTGGCTGCATCGCCTGCACGACCTGTCATCGGGGGACTGCGTCGGTATCGGGGCAGTTCTGCGACTCGGTCATGGGGCTCTGGCCCACATCCGTCACGCGACCTCCGCAGTGGCAGCTCGGCCACCCTGCGCCGGGCCCCTCGGGTGCCGGTCGCGTACACGGCGGGCATGGCTGGAGGAGGGGAAAGCCGGCGCCCTGGTCCTTCCCGCGACGCGCCAACGGTATCCGGACCCTGGTCACTCTCGCCCCCGCTCCGGCGAACCGGCCCAGTTCGCAGCTGACTTCATGCGTGAGTGGGCTGACGGGGCGTGCACGACTCCTCTTTTTCCCCGAACTCCTTACCGCCCGGAAGAGAGGATCCAGCACGTCTGCATGGCGAGGACCGCGACCCAGCCGAGATGCGGGCAGGGACGTCCGTCCCGCCCTACGGCGCGACGCTCCCGCAGGGCCGTCCGGAAGCCCGCGGGCGAGGGGACCGAGCTGCCGGTGCCCGGTCCGGCCGTGCGGCCGCGAGCTCTGGGCAGAGGCGGCTGAGCCCAGACAGTCGCCGACATTGACATGACTCGCAAGAATCCGAACAAAAGGGGCGAATAGCTCGAACCGTCCGGCGTGCGTCGTCCGTGGAACTGAATGAGCGCGCCCGCGCAGGATCAAGATCTGGCCTACCGACCGCCTCGAAATTGTTTGCTGTCACGCCGTTCCGGTCCCCGCACATCCACGGAAGAGCCAGAAGACCATGTTTGTGACCGACTCCGCCAGCCCGACTTCACTGCTCGGCCGGCCCTGCCGCCGCCAGGCACTGCTCACCCTGCCGGCGCAGGAGGCGCACGTCTCCGCCGCTCGTCACTTCGCGGCTGATTTGCTGGAGACCTGGAGTGTGCCCGCGGGCGAGCGGGACTCCGCCGTTCTCATCGTCGACGAACTCGCCGGCAACGCTGCCCAGTACGGCCATGAGCGCATGAGCCTGCTGCTCGCCCTCGACCACGAAACTCTGCACATCGTGGTCACTGACTCCGGGCCGGCCGTGGAGCGCCATCGCCCCGATATCGCCCCGGACGAACACGGCCGTGGCACTGGCATCGTCCAGTACCTCGCCCAGTCGACCGAGGTCCGCCAGACACGCGGCGGCCGCGAAGTCCGCGCCTGCCTGAGGTGCTCGCCATGACCGGGCCGGGCGCTCCGCACGAGCTGCGACCCCCTGTCGGGGCCGGTACTGCAGCACGGCGACGGGCTACCGGGGGCGGCCGCGGCGCCGGGTCACCCGGCGCCGCAGCCGAGTGGGCCTTCGCGACCCACAAGCCATGCCCCATCGACGGCTGCCCGGGCCCTGCCCAGGTGCCTATGCGGTCCGCGGCACACCCATCGGCCCTCGATCACGGCGGCCCCCACCACGACACGGTGCTGTGCCAAAGCTGCGGAGCCGGCCCCTGCGTACCGGCGGAGGTCTGAGCGTGGACGTCAGCCCGAACAGCGGCAAGGACATCGACGCCCCGCCCGGCCCCCGAACGCGCCCGGCTGCTGCCACGCCGGACCGCCCTCATGGACCGGATGGCCTTGGTCGAGCCCGCGGCCCCGGCCCGGTCGCAGCTGCCGCAGAACCCGCCGAACAACTCGTCCTCCCCGACCGCCGCCATCCCGACCCGGTGGCCGGCCCGCACCACCCCGACACCATCACGCCCACGTGGCTGGCCCAGATGAGCCACGTGCATGACCGCCAGTTGCCACAGCCCGCCACCAGTGACAAGGAGCCACAGAACATGGGTGGAAAGCAGAAGAGCCTCGCCATACTTGCCGGAGCCGCGCTGGCGGCCGGACTCACCAGCCCGGCCTTCGGGTCCACCACCGCTCACTCGGCGGCCTTGCACACCGCCGCGAAGGGGTCGGGGATGCCGGTCGTGGAGTGGAACCGCCAGCTCATCACCATCCTCAGCGATCCGATGGCGCAGCCGTCCACCGTCCAGTCCACGCGCAGCTTCGCGCTTCTCCAGGCTGCCGAGTACGACGCGGTGGTATCGATCACCCGGGCCGGCCCCGCCTACGTGTTCTCGGTGTCGGCGCCGGCAGGCGCTCGTGCGGATGCCGCGGCGGACCAGGCGGCCCACGATGTGCTGGTCGCCCTGTACCCGGCCAAGCGCGCAGGCGTGGACCAGCGGCTGAGCAGCCAGTTGTCCGCGATTCCGGGTGGCCCGAGCAAGCAGGCGGGCATGGGTGTGGGAGCCGAGGTCGCCCGCCGACTGATCAGCCTGCGGTCCAGCGACGGGTCCTCGGCCAAGCCGCCGCGGTTCCGTCCCGGCGACAAGGCCGGTGCCTACCGGGCCACCCCTCCCAACTTCCCGGCACCGGTGTTCACCAACTGGGGCTCGGTCAAGCCGTTCGTACTGGCCAGCGGACACGAGTTCCGCCCGGCGGCACCGCCGGCCGTCAACAGCGCCGCGTACGCCACCGCCCTGAACGAGGTCAAGAGCCTGGGGAGCAAGACCAGTACCACCCGCACCCCCGATCAGACCGCGGCCGCGAAGTTCTGGGCGGCGGCACCCGTCTGGAACGTCTGGAACCAGGTCGCGCAGGGCCTTGTCACCTCCCAGAACGCGACCCTGGAGAAGGCGGTGAAGGTCTTCGCCCGGCTCGACCTGTCCCTCGCCGACACCACAATCGCGATGTACGACGCCAAGTACGCCTACCGCATATGGCGGCCCGTGACCGCCATCCGGCTCGGCGGTACGCACTACAATCCGGGCATCGTCGGCGATCCCCACTGGACCCCCTTGCTGCCGACCGCACCGGATCCGTCCTATCCCGGCGCTCACGGCGCTCTCAGCCAGGCTGCGGCAACGACGCTCGCCGGGGTCTACGGCGCGCGGCATCATCTCGCGGTGACGTCGAAGGGCGTCACCCGAACCTTCGCCGGCTTCCAGGACGCCGCCACCGAAGCGTGGCTCAGCCGGATCTGGTCCGGCCAGCACACCTCCCTCGACAACCGCGCGGGCCAGCAACTCGGCACCCAGGTGGCCGATTGCGTGGCACGTCATCTCTGACCGCCCCCACCGCGCGACAACCACGCACTGCATGGCAGTGGCCAGACTCCAGTGGTCCCGGCGCATCGGGTGCCACTGGCTTCTGGCCGCGCTCAGAGAGCAGCCATCCTCCGCGCCGAGGGCCCGCGGCTGTTGGCAGCGCCCGAGCATCCGGGGCCAACTGGGAGATGAGGTCCGCTGCGGTCGTTTCCCGCGACTGCCGGGACGCGCCGTCCGACACCATGGAACTCATGAAAGGAATGGCTGCGGCGGCAGTGCCGGCGGTTACCGCCGTGCCGCTGGCTGCTGCAAGCGGCTGTCCCAGCCGGACAAGCTCGGCCCCTGTCTGGAAGACGCCAAGGGGCGCACGTTCTGCCTCCCCAAGGCCGCTGAGTCGACTAGGCCGACCGGCGGCGGAGCATGCGCGCCTGCCTGGCCGCCGCCCACTTCCCGCACACACTCAAGGCGGCGCCGCTGCTTCGCGGGTGACACGAGCAGCAAGATCGAATCCGATTGATCGGGGACTGATGACCAGACACACGGGCGCGCGGATGCGGCGTCCCGCACGTACGGTGGAGGGCCTGTTGGCTGCTTTGCTGCCGGTCGCGGTCGCGGTGGGGGTGTATGCGTTCGGTCGCACGCACACACCCGACTACACCAGCGGCCTGTTCGGGCGGCACGGCGTCGGCGTCAACGATCTCAAGGCGCTCCTTGGTAGCGCTCTCATGGCACTCGCGGTCGTCCAACTGCTGCTCGGGCTGTGGATGTACCGGCGCCTACCGGGAGCGGGGGTTGCGCCGCACCGGGTGCACCCCACACACCGGCTCATTGGCCTCCTTGCCTTTCTGCTCTCGCTGCCCATCGCATACCACTGCATCACCGCCTACGGAGTTCAGATCACGAGCAGTCGAGTGGCGGTGCACTCCATTACGGGCTGCGTCCTGTACGGCGCGTTCGTCGCCAAGGTACTGGTGGTACACAGCCGCCGACTGCCCGGTTGGGCGCTTCCGGCCGCCGGCGGCGCCCTGGTCACCGCCATCGCACTGATGTGGTACACAGCCGCCTTGTGGTTCTTCGCCGGCTCCGCCCCCGGCTTCTGATGGTGCTGTCACCGAGGCCCGCCATGGCTGCACGGCAGCCCTGTTGCAGATCGGACATCGCGTTGCTCCGTGCCAACGCCTCTCTCGGTCGTGCAGGCCGCGCCGACCTGCTGGACTTGGACGACTGTGCCGTGGACGGCTCGCACATCCGGGCCCTCAAAGGGGGGACCACGTCGGTCCCTCACCGGTCGATCGGGCGCGCCCCGGCTCCAAGCACCACCTCATCGTCGACCGGCACGGAACCCCGCTCGCCGTCACGCTCACCGGCGGCAACCGGCACGACGTCACCCAGCTTCTGCCCCTGCTGAACGCGGTTCCCCCGATCCGGGGCCTGCGGGGACGCCCCCGGCGCAAGCCCCGGTGTACGCCGACCGGGGCTACGACTTCGACAAGTACCGCCGCCTGCTGTGGAAACGCGGCATCAAACCCGTGATCGCCCGACACGGTGCCGCCCACGGCTCCGGACTGGGCAAGTTCCGCTGGGTAGTCGAGCGCGCCTTCGCCTGGCTTCACCAGTTCAAACGACTCCGCATCCGCTACGAAAGACGAGCTGACCTCCATCAGGGCCTGCTCGAACTGGCCTGCAGCCTCATATGCCTCCGCCGCCTGCGGACCTCGTTGTGCAACGATCAGTCAGTCGCCCAGGACCCGCTCCCACAGCAGCCCGTCCCGCCAGCTCCCGTCGAGAAAGATCGAGGAGTGCGCGACGCCGTACGGACTGAACCCGTTGCGGCGCAGCACCCGCTGCGACGGCAGATTCTCCAGATGGGTGGACGCCTCGGCGCGGTGCAACCCGAGTTCGTCCGTCATCACCCGGAGCACAAGCCCGACGGCGCGCCCGGCGTGCCCTTGATCCTGGGCGAAGCTGGCGATCCAGTATCCGGCCAGCAGTCTGTCGATCCGCTCCGCCTGGCCCTCCGGGGTGAAGAAGTCGGCCGGCTGGGCCGGTTCTCACGGCCGGAAGGCCTCGAAGTCCCGCACCCGATGCGCGGCTATCGGGGCGGCGTCGGCGGGCTCGATCAGGCGGATCCTGGTGCTGCTGCGCATGGGCTGATCCTCGTCGCGGTGCATCGGATGAGACCGGCCAGCCTATGCGAGCCGCAAGAGCCGACACTTCTGGCCAAGTGCTTCATTCTGAAACGATCAGTTAGAGCCTGTCGGGCGGCCAGCTGATTACGCCGAGCATGGGCCGCTGACGGCCTCGGAGTTGTCGCACTGGCACACACCACGTGATCGGGACCGTCGCCGTGTCTGGAGGGCAGATCGCAACCGTCACGCGTCTCGCATGCCCCAGGCACCCCGACACGCTTTCAGAGGAAGACGCGCGCCACCTCCAGCCACTTCTGGGCGTCCTCCCCGGTCGCCGTCATGTTGGTCTCGGCCCAGGAGCGACGCCGGGTGACACACAGGCAGAAGTCAACAGCGCCGCCCTGTACCCGTTGCGCGGCAGCCTCAGGGCCCCACACCCAGGTCCGTCCGTCAGGTGCTGTCAGCTCGACGCGGAAGAGGTCCGCCGGCTCAGGCAGTCCGACCGCGGCGAAGGACAGCGCCCGTCCCAACACCCCCAGCGACGCCACGTGCTGCAGTCGATCCGTCGGGCGGTGTGCCACGCCCACAGCATCGAAGACGTCCTGCCCGTGTGCCCAGGTTTCCATCAGACGAAGGGGCGCCATCAGGGCCGGGGTCACCTCCGACATGTACCAGGGGAATGTGTGGTCCCATGGCGTGTCGCGCAGTGCCGCCGCCAGTTCCGCTCGACCGGCCCGCCACTCGTCCAGAAGTACCGACCGCGGTTTGGCCGCTCCCGCGGCGGCGGCCTTGTCTGCATACCCGCTGCCTTCGGCTTCCGCCCGCCCGAGCTCGGCGCCGAACGCGTCCGGAGTGCGTAAGGCGCTGAGTGCGTTCGCGTCCGCCCACGCGAGGTGGGCTATCTGGTGGGCGACCGTCCAGCCCGGTGCCGGTGTCGGTATGGACCAGTCGTCCACTGCCCTGACCAGGACGTCGAGCTCGTCACCCTCAGCCACCAGCGCGGACAGGACACCGGCGTCATCCACATCGGGGACGGCGAGGTTGTAGTTCAACATGTGCGCCATGGTGCCACTCCTTCCTGACCGTCGGCGGAGAGGAAGTGTGCGGGCGGACTCCGGTGTCGCCGGAGTCTGCCCGTAGTGGGGCTCGTGGCACCACGGGACCACCGTGCTTCCTCGACGGGGGCGCAGAGCGTGTCGGGCTGGCTGGTCATGCGAGACACCTGACGGGCCGCGGCCGGCGGGCCGGTTAGAGGACCGCCCGTCGTGCTGTCCGTGTCCTGCCACCCGGTTGCCGTGGCGCCCGCCCGCCCAAGTTGACGGTGCATGGTCAGGGGTTTCACCCGGACGACGGAGCGGGCAGGATGAGGCGGCCATGACATACCCATAGGTGCTGACCCGAAGGGAACCGTCTCGTGTTCCGTAAGCCAAGCGCCCTGCTCGCCGCCTCCGCCCTGCTCCTCCTCGGCACTGCGACGCAGGCCGCGGCCGACACCTCGCCCCCTGCCGCGCCGTCGGCCGCCTGCACCTACACGCCGGCCGTTCCCGCAGACAACTTCAAGGGGATACCGGTCTTCGACCCGGTGAAGGCTGCCAAGCCGTACAGCGCGACGCTGCGTACCGGCCAGGGCGCGATCACCTTCAGGGCGCTGACCGACAAGGCTCCCTGCACCACGTACTCCTTCAAGTTCCTCGCCCAGCGCGACTACTTCGACCGCTCGCACTGCCACCGGCTCACCACCGCGCGCATCTACGTGCTCCAGTGCGGCGACCCGACCGGCACCGGGAGCGGCGGACCCGGTTACTCCTTCCCCGACGAGAACTTGACCGGGGCGACCTACCCTGCCGGGACGGTGGCGATGGCCAACGCTGGGCCCAACACCAACGGAAGCCAGTTCTTCTTCGTCTGGAAGGACACCAAACTCTCACCCGCCTACACGCCGTTCGGCAAAGTGACCGCGGGCCTCGACGTGCTCCAGAAGATCGCGGTGGGCGGCGAGGACGACCAGAACGGGCCGGGAGACGGCTTTCCGACGCTGCCGGTGAACATCAAGCGCGTACAAATCAAGAGCAGGTAGTACGGTCCGGCGCCGGCCCGGTCCTTGCCGGAAAATTCGTCCGTCCCGGTCATGGTTGGCGTCGTACGAGTTGGCCGACGAGATCCCCCAGCGGGGAAGAAATGAACAGCAACCAGCGGCGTGAAACAGGCTGTCTCAGCCCGGACGTGACCGCCTCAAAGGGCCTGCTCACGTCCGGCGCTGCCGGCTCGTGTACCGCTCCCGACGGTGATGGGGAACGGTCGCCCGCGCATCGGGACGTTGACTACAGTCTGTGAGACCTGCTGGTCGTCGCATCTCCTCCCTGATGATGCGTAGAGCCCTCGAATGTTGCCCCAGCCAGCACGCTTGAGTTCCCGTGCTGGTTCGGTGCTGACTTTGAGGCCGCCGCGGCGGCAAAACCGCAGGTCCTAGTCCCGATTGAATGAGTTGTCGTACCACTCGATGGTGGTGCCGATGAGACTGGCGGCGACGATGCGGGGGAGGTTGGCGGGGGGTGGGGGAGCGGTTGCTGCGGAGGCCATGTGCGCCAGGCAGGCGCCGCTCGTGGGTGCGGTGCACGTTCGTCCAAAGAGACGCGCCAGCCTTGTGACCTGCGGCGATGGGTGGCTGCGAGTCACTGACCTGGGCGAATTGCCTTTCGGCTGGCGCACGCTCGTACCCGTTGATGCGGCCGGAAGTCCCAGAAAAGTCCGGGGTGAACGACACGTTCGAAAGCTCCCCTTGGGCTCGGCTCCGCGATCCGCCATGCCCACCGACTCGTCCGATCCGACGGGCTCGACCTGGCCAACTCCTCCGTCGCGACCGCGATCGGTGTGAGCTGCCGTGTCTGCGGATGCCTCGCCTTCCTGGGTGCGGATGATCATGTCGCTGTCGTCCAGGACGTGGTTGACCGGGCGGACAGTCGGCAGGGCCTGGCGGGTGAGCTTGAGCGGGGACAGTCGGGCCACGTCCTCGGCGCTGATCTTGTGCCCCTCCGTGGCCCTCCCGGCCGAACATCCGCAGCAGGTCGTAGGCGCGGACCTGGTTGGTGACCAGGGAGCCGGCCACCCGCAGCATGTCCGGCCAGGCGGTGAGCACCTGCTTGACGTTCACCTTGTTGCGGGCCAGCGCCTTCCGGCTCGCCGGGTTTCCTCGCGTCATCGGCTCCTTCTGGTCGGTCAACGACCGCAGCGACCAGGTCTCCTGCCTGACGGTAAGTCAGGTAGGACCGGCGGAACGCTCTGACGGCGCCTGTTTCAGCGGTGTGTGCCGCGTCACGTAATCCAAGGGTCGCCGAAGTTGTCTGCATCACAGCGGAAATGTCCATTTAGCGTCCATGCTCAAAACGGATACGGGTTCCCGAAGTGGGGCCTATTGGCAACCTCTTGGGCGCGAAGTTTCAAAGTGACCCATGACACAGCACTCGCGACATTCCCGCTTGTTCCCCCCGGAAAGGTGCCCCATTATGGCCGCTTACCTCTGTCCTCCTGCCGTGATTCACGGCGAGCACGCCGTGGAGACCAGTCAGATCGTTGCGGAGGTGCGCAACCGGCATCCGCACGCGGCGTGGGCGCCGCGGATCGACGGCATCGCGGCCAGCACGGGCATCGAGACCCGCGGGTGGATGCTGCCGCTGGAGACCGCCGTCGCGCCCGGTAACGGCGGTGGCCTGGGGGCTGTCGGCCTCGGGTCGGCCCAAGAGGCGTTGGCACACGATGGGTTCACCCAGCAGGACGTGGACCGCGTGATCGCCGCACTTGACGCGATACCCACGCCACAGACTGTCCAGGAGCGCACCGCGCCGGCCTGGGAGGCCGTGCAGTCCTACGGGGAGCGTGCGGCGCGCGGGGCCCTGCAGATCGCCGGGCTGGACGCCGCGGACATCGACTGCCTGATCACCAGTCACTCCACCACCCCGGCGCTGCCGGGTCTGGACATCGCCCTGGCCAACAAGCTTTCGCTCCGCAACGACGTGATGCTGTTGCCGGCCACGCAGTGGGCCTGTATCGCGGGGACCCGCTCCCTGGCACTGGCGGCGGACCTCGTAGCCGCGGACCCCGACCGGGTGGTCCTGGTCGTGATCGCGGAGGCGTTGAGCACGACCTACCAGCCCGCGGACGACACCCTCGAGTCCCTGATCGTCCGGTTGCTGTTCGCGGACACCGCGGTCGCCGCGGTGGTCACGGGTCGCCCGAGGCGCGAGTCGGTGCTGCGGCTGGACGCAGCCTGGCACCACACCCTGCCCGGCACCCAAGACCTGCACCGCCTGGAGACGCGGTCGGACGGCACCCACTTCGTGATGGACCGGCGCGGGCCGCGCGCCGTACAGGAGACGGTCACCGCGATGTGGGAGTGGCTGCGTGTCCGTTACCAGGACCACCCCGACTCCTGGCACCCCGACGTGCTGCTCGCGCACCCTGGCGGGACCCGGGTGCTCG
This sequence comes from Streptomyces diastatochromogenes, assembly GCF_002242805.1. Classification (GTDB taxonomy): domain Bacteria; phylum Actinomycetota; class Actinomycetes; order Streptomycetales; family Streptomycetaceae; genus Streptomyces; species Streptomyces diastatochromogenes. The sequence goes on from NZ_MCGQ01000049.1 coordinate 108,169, forward strand.
AGTACATGGAGCAGACGATGCCCGACGCGTGGCCGGCGGGGCTGCTGGACTACAGCCGGGACAGCTACACCAGCGGCAACCGCGGAGGCGCCGCCGTGTTCGACATCATGCGGCGGGCGCACGACGCCGGGCAGAAGCCAGGCAGTCGCGCCGTGCTGTACGCGGCGGCACCGGGCCTCACCGCCACCGCCCTGGAAGGGGAGTGGCTGTAGCGCGTGCCCGCGCCACGCGGACCAGTAAACGGGCCGTCCGCATCACCGGTCATGCCACCGGTACCGCTGAGGGCACCGTCCGTACCGTCGGTGGCGTCGGGTGACGGGTACGCCGCCCGTAGCCTCGTCGCCCGCACGCCGGCCGCGCCCTCGCCCCTGAGCCGCGTCACCTCGCGACTTCCGCCCAGACCACCTTGCCGGTGTCCGTCCACCGCACCCCCCACCGGGTGGTGAGCCTGTGCACGATGTGCAGGCCACGACCGCCGTCGTCGAGGAGGCCGCCCCGGCTCAGACGTGGCCTGCCGTTGCCGGTGTCGCCCACCTCGCACAGCAGGCCGTGACCGGCCCTGATCAGCCGTACCGTGATGGGACCGGTGGCGAAGCGCACCGCGTTGGTGACCAGCTCGCTGATCAGCAGCAGGGCGTTGTCCCGGGTGTCGTCCCTGGTACGCCATTGCCGCAGCAGCGCGGAGACCTGCGCGCGGGCACGGGCGGGGGCGTCGTCGCGGGCGGGCAGCCGCCAGGTCGCGGTGTCTCCCTTGCGGTAGCCGATCATGCGCGCGATCAGCAGGGTCACGTCGTCGCGCTGGTGCACGGGTGCCAGCGCGGAGACGACGTGCCGTGCGGCCTGCTGCAGGGCGTCCCAGGGGTGCACCGTGGACACGGCGTCCGCCAGCCTGCTGATGCCCTCGTCGATCGACACGGCCGGATCCTCCACCAGGCCGTCGGTGTAGAGGGCGAGCAGGGAGCCCGGGGGTGCGGCGAACGTGTGCACGTGGAACGGCTCCCGCAGCGCGAACTCGGTGCCCAGGCCGGGATGGGGGTGGACCGCGAGCGGGCCCGCGTGCCCGTCCGGGGACACCAGGACCGGGGGGAGGTGTCCGGCGCTGGACAGCGCCACGTGGTGGCTGACCGGGTCGTAGAGGGCGATGCAGCAGGTCGACCCGAGGGCGCTGTAGCCGGCTGCCAGCCCGGACTCCGCGTCGTCCAGCAGCGCCACGGTCTCGTCCAGGTGCTCCAGCACTTCGTCGGGCGCCAGCCCCGCGGACAGCAGCGCGCGGGCCTCCATGCTCAGCTGGCCCATGGTTGCCGCAGCTCCCAGGCCGTGCCCGACGACGTCACCGACCACCAGTGCGGTACGGCCGTCCGGCAGCGGAAAGCTGTTGACCCAGTCGCCGCCGACGCCCGCGCTGTCGGGGGTGGCGGGCTGGTAGACGCTGGCGATCTCGATGGTGTCGCCGCCGGTCCGGGGCAGCAGCCGGCGTTGCAACGCCAGCACCTGCTTGTGCTCGCGCTGGTGCTGACGGGCCAGGTCGACGTGATGGACGGTCCTGGCCACCAGTTCCTGCAGGTCGAACAGCTCGCTGTCGCGGAAGGGGGAGTCCGCCCGCCGCCAGACCTCCGCCACGCCCAGTACGACAGGCGGCGCGCCGTCCAGGACCAGCGGTATGCATGCCACACCCGCCGACCGGCCACCGGGCACCAGGGCGCGCAGCACTCGCGGACTGCCGAGTACCCGCTCGACCGCCTCCCGGTCGGGTATGACGATGGCCTGCGGGGCATCATCCCGCCGTACCGCTTGTGCCAGCAGGCGACTCGCGTCGCTGGGAAGATCGTCGCCCGGAGTCACGTAGCCCTCGGGCCACGCCCGGTCCGGCACCAGAGCCGCCCGCCGTAGCCGGATGCGCCCCTGCGCCTGCTCGGTGACTCCCTCGCCTGTCCACACGGCGAAGTCGAGGTCGACGGCGGCCACGTCTCCCCAGGCCAGCAGGGACTCCGCCAGCGACTGCGCGGTCTCGCCGATGTCCAGCGAGGTGCCGATCGCGGTCTCGGCGGCGTACAGATGCAGCCTCCTGGCCATGGCGATCACGGAGACGGTCAGGCCCTCCTGAGGCACCGCGGCGGGCAGGATGCTCAGCGAGACCACCAGCTCCGACCCGTCGCCGCGATGCAGGCGCTGTATCCGGGCCACGTGCGCTTCACCGGTTTCCAGGACCTGCCGCAACCGCCGTGAGACCGTCGGTACGTCCCCGGGAGGCAGGAGATCGACGAAAGGGCTTCCGACTACGGCGTCCAGACCCGCGAATACGGGGGCATCCAGATTGCAGCGGCTGATTCTCAGATCCCTGTCCAGGTTGACCACGCCGAGAATCTGATCCTGACGGCTGGCTGCCGCGTTGTCGGATACGCGTCGGCTGGTGGTGCGGTCCCCCTGCGCGTCGGCAGGACCGGCGGCCGCTGCCGCTCCGCCGCTCGGGATATAGCGCCCCAGGGCGCTGCTGACCAGGTCGAACGGCGAAGAAGACGAAGGGGACGGTGTGGAGTGCATGCGGCTCTCTCAGCAATCCCCGGCGCAGCGCCGGGGCCGTACTCGGACCCGTCCGACGGGGCCCCGAGATCCCCGACGGCACACCTCATTGAATAACACCGGGAGTCGCTTCGCCCACATCAGCGGATCACGTGGTGAACGCGGACAGTAAGGCATGCCGCGGTCGGCGAGGCCTTGCACACTTTGGCGGGCGATCGGTGTCATGACGTGCTGATCTACACCGACGCAGCCCCCGCGCCGCAGCACGAAAGCCCAGCCAAGGCGGAACGGTGCGGACGATCACGGCCTCCCCCACCCTCGGCTGAGCCGGCCACGTCGCTCCGGGTGGACCGTAAGGCACGCCAGCGGGCCTGGGCGGGTGCGACGAGCTTGAACACCATCCACTTGGCGACCATGTCCCCCGGGGAACGAGGGATCCGGGGCCTATACCCCCCTGCGTGTTATCGAGGGGGAGTTGCCAACGGGCGGCAGCCGGCTCCGGTTCGCTGGGCTCGGTCCGCTCCGGGCCTGGCGCCGCGACGTACAACTGGAGGGTCCGGTTCGCCGGCAGGCTCTGCTGACGGCGCTGCTGCTGCGGACCGGCACGACCGTCAGCCGACAGCAGCGCAGACGTCTGGGTACTGAGGGAGCAAGCCCCTCCGGCTCCGTGATCGTCACCGGCCGGCGCGGCTACCGGTTCGCCCCGCAGAACGTCTCGACCCGACATGGTGATGGCGGACCGCGCCTGCTCGGGCTGCCTTGCTCATGCCGACCCGTTCAGCGGGTTTTGCGGCGGACTTGCGTAGTGGACTGCGTGATTGCGCGGATGCGGGGCCGTGCCCTGTGCTGCGTACTGTGCACCAGTGAGATTCACGCCCTTCAACGTGCTGCACGGCCCGAGGTTTGGCGTTGAAGGGCGATATCTCTATCGGTTTTCGACCGATTTGCACGTGCCAACAGGCCCGGCCGGAAGATACTTCGGCGGGCCACTCTCCACATCAGGGGGATTCTCATGCGTACGCACACCACGGCCGCCGTTGTTTCCGGTGCCATCGTTGTGTCCGCGCTCGCTCTTCCGGCAGTCGCTCAGGCGGCGGAGCGTCCGGGTGTGTCCGCTGGGTTCGGCGACTTCACCGCGAAGCCCGCTCACCCGAACACCTCGCTGGGCAACATCACCTTCTCGAAGGCCGTCATCAACGGCGGCAAGGACATCGTCCTGGGCGTCGCCACCAAGAAGACCGTCATCGTCACGTACACCGCCACCAGTTCGAGCGGCGTCGCGCTCACGGAAGCCTTTCTCTGGCAGGGCACCGACAGCTCCAGCACGGACACCATCACCGGTTCTCTGGGTACCGGCGACGACCCCGTCTGCGCCGAGTCGACGACCCGGACCGGCGTCTACAGCTGCGAGGCCGTCTTCCACATCAACGCGGCTTCCGATCTGAAGAACAACGGTGTCGCTGGGACCTGGAAGCTGTTCCTCGGCGGCTACGACCTCTACGCGAACGCCAGCTACAACGACGACGTCGCCACCACCAGGATCAAGGAGGCCTCCCAGCTGACCCTCGATGCCACCCCGGAACCGGTGAGGAAGGGTAAGACCATCACCGTCACCGGCAAGCTGAAGCGCGCCAACTGGAACGACGGCACGTACGTGGGTGCCACAGGACAGAAGGTGCTGCTGCAGTACCGGAAGAAGGGCAGCCACACCTACACCACCCTGAAGACGGTCACCAGCGGCGCCGGCGGCGCGCTCAAGACCACCACCAAGGCCACGGCCGACGGCTACTACCGTTTCTCCTTCGCGACCAGCAAGACCACCGCCGCCTCCACGTCGGCCGACGACTACGTCGACGTCAAGTAGCGCCCGGCTCAAGGGGCCGGGGTGGTGAAGGTGCTCGTGCGGGCCGCGGGCCGGGGAGCGGCGTGGGCAGCAGGACCCGGGGATCCTGGCGCCGGTGTGGCACGGCCGACGCGGCACGGTCGAAGGCACCGGCACACACGGCGGGTTGTCGGGCACGCCGGACGGCTCGGGTGAGTCAGCAGCCGAGCGGCTCGTCCGGTCTACCGCCGTTCAGCATGGTGCGGGTGAGGCTCGCACGGTTGGGCACGTCGAGTTTTCGATAGATCCGGGCCAGGTGGCTCTCCACCGTCCGCACGCTGAGAAAGAGAGTGGCGGCGATCTCCTGGTTGGTCAGCCCGGTGCTGACAAGACCGGCGATCTCCCGTTCCCGTCCGGTGAGAACGCCAAGCGCGTCGTCGGCGCCGGCTGAACCGGGGAGCGTGGAAACTCTGCTTCGCCGGTCGCCGACTTCAGCGGCCAGACGCGCCGAGTCGCACTGCTGGGCCAGGTCCCCGGCCCGGCCCAGCAGGCTGTCCATCTCATCGGTTCGCCCTGCGGCCCGGGACACGTCCGCTGCCGCGAGCAGTGTCCGGCAGGTCTCGATGCGTTGACCGCCGGCTGAGAAGTCCGCGATGGCGTCGTGTGCGCACTTGACCGCCCGATCGGTGTCTCCGTTCAACGAGTGGGCCCGCATGCGTGCGCGCAGGGGGAAGCCACGTCGGCCTGTGGAGGGAAGCTGTCCGTAGGAGACCTCTGCCAGTCGCGCCCAGTGTTCGGCCGACACGTGGTCGCCCTCGGCAAGCGCCGCCTGTGCGAGGGTGTCGCACCAACGCGGCTTGCGCCAGGTGGTGAGCCTGGGCAGTTCGGGCCCTCCCGCGGCATCGGTGAGGAGCCACCGGGCGCGTGCCGCGTCGCCGGTGAGCAGCACGAACTCCGCGTGGAAGCAGCGGACACTGACGGCCCAGGCGAAAGGGGAGGTGCTGGCGAGGGCTTCGGCGTGCTCGGCCAGTGCGAGCACCTCCTGAAGATCGCTGGGGCTGTTCAGCCAGAACAGGATCTCGGCCCGCACCATCGCGATGATCGCCTGAGCCGCGGGTCCGCCGAGGCCTTCCACGTGGCGAGCGGTCTCGTCGAGTGTCACCAGCGCACGACGCAGGTTTCCGGAACGGAGTTGGGTGTTCGCGAGCGTGGAGAGTATCTCCCGTTGCATGTACGTCTGTCCGGTGCGCCGGGACAGTGCCGCACCGCGTGCGAGATGGCGTTCTGCGTCGGCCAGCCGCCCGAGCATGCCCTCGGTCATGCCGAGTTGGTGTGTGGCCTCCAGGTTGGCCAGGAGGGTGGCGTCGGAGGCGGCGTCGATGATTTCGGCCGCCCTGGTCGCCGTCGTCTGTGCCGCGGTCTGGTCGGCTGTGAACAGGTGGGCGACGGCGGCCTGCGCCAGGGCCTTGGCTTCACCGGCGCGGTCATGGTGCCTGCGCGCAATCTCCGCGGCCGTTTCGGCATGCTTCCGGGATGCCTGGTAGTCCTGCCGGTCGTAGGCGTAGTCGGCCAGTTCGGTGTGGAGGGCAGCGGCGGTCGCGGTGTCGTTGTCGGCCAGCGCTTCGAGTCCGGAGCGGGCGATGGCGCCGGCTTCGGAGTAGTGGCCGAGCCGTCGTTCGATGCGGCTGGAATCGGCAATCGCGCTCGCGTCGCGGGGCGGTTGGCCGGGAATGGACGAACGCAGTGCATCCAGCAGCGCTCGGCTTTCGGACGGGTCTCCGGTCAGCAGCCGCGTGCGGGCGAACAGGACCTGCGCCTCGTGCCAGTGGGGTTCGCCCTCGTTGATCAGCGACAAGGCGGTCCGCAGGTGGCGGGCTGCCACCTGGGGGGAGGTGTGGAGCGAGTCGCGTGCCGCGGCTATCAAGGTCGTGACGTGCTCCGGTTGGCTCGGGTCGGCGGCGCGTGCGATGTGATGCGCGCGCTGTGTGATGGGAGCCGCCCGCTCGGCCAGTGCCCTCTCGGCACGTTGGTGCAGGACGAAGCGCACGGTGGGTTCGAGCCGGTGGTAGACGACATCCCCCACCGCCCGATGACGCAGCGACAGCTGCGGGGCGGGCTCGACAGGCCGGACCAGGTCCAGGCGGGTGAGTGAATCGAGCGCGCGCATGGTCTCCGGCATCGCCAGGCCCGCCACCGAGGCGAGAAGCTCAGGGTGGAAGCGCTCGCCGATGACCGCTGCGGCCTGGACCGTGGTGAGAGTGGTGCGGTCGAGACCGGCCAGTTCACCGAGGATCGCCATACCCGCGTCGGTGCTCGCCTCACCGTTGGTGGCGAGCACCTTGAGGTACTGGGGGTTGCCCATGGCCTCATGCCAGACCTCGTCGACGTTTTTCACGTCGGGATGGTCACGGAGCAATTCCTCGGCCTCTTCCTGGGACAGCGGGCCGAGGTGCCACACCTCCAGCAGGCCCGCTGATGCCGCGCGGGACAGTACGGAAGCGAGCGCGGGCGAGAGCTGGCGCTGCCGATAGGCCATCAGGCACAACACGGGACCGACAGCGGCCGCCTCAATCAGCCGCTCCGCGTCCGCGATCCGGTCGCTGGGGAGATGGTGCAGGTCGTCCACAGCTGCCAACAGAGCGGGGGAGGGTGCCTGCTGCGCTGCAGGGCGGTTCGAGTCGACCCTGGTCAGCAGGTCCAGGGTGTCCGGAAGCAAGGGCGCGTCCGAGCCCTGAACGTGTTTCGCGAGCACCTGGATGCCGGTCGCCCGGGCATGTGCGGCCACCGTCCACATCAGCGCGCTCTTGCCGATGCCCGGTTCCCCGGCGAGTGCGATCGCCCGTCCTCGACCCGACCGCACATCGGCAAGTGCCGCCACCAGCGTCTCGACTTGAGCCGCCCGGCCGAACAGGCGACGAGCAAGGGCAGGTACCCCATGGGATGCGAGTGCGGCGCCGTCAGGCTCAGAGGATTGCGGACCCTCCGCGTCGACGGTGTCGGAGATCCCGACATTCAACCGGTCAGCCGGCAGCGTCGAACCCGCGGCGGACAAATCGCCGACCTGAACATCGTGAGCCATGCAGCGCACGATAACCGTCTGCTCCGACAAGCAGCTCTTCACTCCTGACATTTCAGAAAGACCGCACCGCGGAAGGCCAACTCCGCGGGGACCGCTTGGATCCGGCGATGAGCAGGCAGCCAGAGAGCCGCCACGACCGCGCCGACGCCTGCCGGCCGGCGGCCGTAAGACGCTAGCGGGACCTGCGCGGGAACCACTGGAACCACAACAGCAGCAGTACCGAGGGCAGGACGGTCGCTTTGAAGACCACGTCGAACACGACCGGGTCGAATCCTGAGCAGGCGTACAGAACGCCCACCCACGCAAGTCCCGCGGCGATCCTCAGCGTCCAGGTCAGGGACTTCTCACGTGTCTGCGGGGTGACCGCGCCCTTGCCCAGCAGCAGGTTCACCAGTGCCGCGGCCAACTCCTGAGGCGGCGGAGGGACCGGCAAGGGGGCCAGAGCCTCACGTCTGCGCACGGCGTACACAACGGTCCCGTACAGCACGGGACGGAGCGTGAGCACGATCAGCGAACTCACCATGAGTACTCCCGGGCAACGCCACTGGGCATCGCCGCGGCTCCTGACTCGGGACCGCAGGTCTGGGCCGAGTGCAACTGCGGGGCCAGGGTCAGGACCACGACGACGGCGACGGTGACGAGCCAGGCCGTGTAGAGAGCCGTCGGCCGTATCCGGCCGTGAGAGATCGCCCACGCGATCCACGCGGAGGCCGAGCCCGCGGCAAGCGCGGCCAGCAGACTCGCGGGCAGCGCATGGCCCGCGAGCGGATGCTCGGGCAGTAGGGCCGTGCAGTAGTCGTTGTCGTTCGTCACGGCGGTTCCCGCTACCAGCAAGGGGACCGCCATCGTCGCTGTCGTCCAGGCCAGGGCGGACAGCAGCCAGTACAGCGCGCCGAACCGGCCCCGCACCGCGCGGGACAACACCCTGCACATCGACAGCACCGGTATCGCCATCGTGCACGCGCCCCGAGACAGAGCGTCGACGCGGTACCGGCCGGCGACCTGTGGGTCATCGGCCCAGTAGAAGATGATGTACGTCCCGCACACCGCGGTAACGATCACGAGCACGGCGAGCGCGTGAGCCGTGACCCGGGCCCTGGGCGCGTGCGGAAAGGAGGCGGGCCACACGACGCCCCGCATGTCGGTGTCCGCCCGTGCGCGGACCGCCTGCCTCCAGTACTCGCCGCTCAGCAGCTTCACCAACCCCTGCCTCCCCCCTTGTGTGCCGGAGCCGGACGGGCATGAACGCCGTGCCGACCGGACTCCCTTCACGACTCGTCGCTCCATGTCAGGAATGGGGCGACCGGGGCGCGGACGCCTGCCACGCGGTGAACAGGGGTAGTCCGCTGCTACCGGCGAAGAGTACGAGGCCGAACGGCCTGTCGAACGCGATGTGCCTGGTCCGCGGTACGCGGACCGAGACGCTCCGAGTGTTCTTCCAGACCTGCGTCACGGCCGCCGCTCGCACACCCTCCTCATCCATCCTGAGTACCGATTCCTGGGTGACCCCGGCGATACGGAGTGGTTCGGGAGACATGCCGGAGAAGTCGGCGCGAGCGGACACGGACAGGGGGGCGCCGAGCGAGGCGAGGTGTCGCTCCGCCTCCAGACGCGTACGCAGGTGGAGCCGCGGGACGGCGATGGTGACCTCGTCCGCGTCGACCGGCCGTCGGTGCTCGTGCGGCGCCCAGGCGGCGGGCAGGACGTCCGCGGGGCCCCGGCCCGGCGCTCCCCGCACGAGACTCACCTGCAGCGGCAGCCGACCGGGCTCCGCATCGCAGAGCAACGCCACCACATCCACCTCGTCCGCGGCGCCACCGGAGGGGGCCTCCACCGTCCAGGCGTACTCGGGCCCGGGCAGCGTCTTGGCCATGGTCGGGACGAGGTGCTCGACGCCCTGAGCGTCGGTGAAGGTCCGGTCGACGGTGTTCTGCTGCTTGAACCGGGATGCCCACTTGCCTTCCACCGTCAGCGCGTTGACGAGCAGGAGCAGGTCGTCCTCGTCCGGACAGTCCGGCAGCTCACGGAAGATTCCGCCGGTCGCCCTTCGTACCCAGGCATTGATCGCCGAGGGGTTGGCGGGGTCCAGGTGACCGAAGCTGATGTCCGGCAGCTCGTCCCGGAAATCCCGGTAGACCGGGATCCGTGACCACACGCCCGTCGCGACGGCCAGCCCTTCCGTTTGCGTCACTCGGGCGGCCACCTCGGTGGCGGCGGAGGCGGCCTCCGGCCCGGCCGCACCGAGCAGCTCATGCAGTTCCTGCGCCGTCTCCGACCGTGCCCCCGCGGCAACGGCCGACAGCGCGAGCCACAGACCGATGGGCGAGCAGGCGAAATCACCGTTCGCCGCCCACACCGGCGCGTCATCGATCACCGACGCCAGCAGGCGCTCCGCGAACGCCCGGACCGCGCCGACATGGTGAGCATGTACGGCTTGAGCCACTCTGCCTCCCACCTCGCACCGCCCGCACAGTGCGGAACGTCCTGACCAGTACAGGCCGTTTCGGTGCAGCGTCGGTAAGCCTGTCGCACCCCGCGTCGCCTCGGCATCGGTGCAATCACGCAGGCCGGTACCTAACCGGGGCGCGGGCTTTCTGCCCAGGCCTCGGTCGACACCCGTCCGTGGCGATCGAGGGGCGGCGTCGTCCATCGTCAGGCGGGTGAGGGTGCCGGGCAGTGGCCCACAGTGTTCTTGGCCCTGCCGGTGCCTGGATTCGATGCGTCACGCTGCATCGAGCCAATCGTGGAGACGCAACTCCTAGCCCCGAGCGGATGAGTTGTCGTACCACTCGACGGTGGCGCCGATGAGGCTGGCGGCGACGGTTCGGGGGAGGTCGAGCGCGCCGAGATGGGCGATCGCGTCGGCCCGGACGATGGAGCAGTCGTCCCAGGTGTGCGCGGCGACCGGGGTTCCCGGCGTTCCCACCGAGCCGACTGGCGGAGGGCACAAGAGTGCTGGTCGGCGCACGGGGTACCCGAGTGCTTGCCGGAGCGTGGACCGGCTGAGACAAGGCTGATCGATTGGGAGGGGCACATCATGGCGACGACGACCGTGCAGACTGCCGAGCAGGTGGGCGTACCGGAGATCGCCGACCCTTCGCACGTCACGCCCAAGGATGCGCGGGAGTTGTCGAAGCTGTTCTTCGAGCAGCTCGCGACGCTGGAAGAGGGCACGTCCGAGCACCAGTACGCGCGCAACACGCTCATCGAGATGAACATGTCGCTGGTCCGCTTCGCCGCCGGCCGGTTCCGCAGCCGGGGTCCGGAGGAGATGGAGGACATGGTCCAGGTAGGCATGATCGGCCTGATCAAGGCCATCGATCGGTTCGAGCTGACCAGGGAGGTGGAGTTCACCACCTTCGCCATTCCCTACATCGTCGGCGAGATCAAGCGGTTCTTCCGCGACACCTCCTGGGCCGTGCACCGACGACCAACGAGCTTTCCGAGCTGATGAGCCTTCCGGAGGACGAGGTCGTCGAGGCCCAACTCGCCTCGAACGGCTACAAGTCGGCCTCCCTGGACGCGGCGCTGGGCGGCAGCGAGGAGGGCGAGTCCGCGCTTGTGGACTTCATCGGTGACGAGGACGCCGCCTTCGGCCTGGTCGAGGACTTCCACGCCCTCGCCCCGATGATCGCCGAACTCGACGAACGTGACCGCAAGATCATCCACTGGCGCTTCGTCGAGGAACTCACCCAGGCCCAGATCGGCGAACGTCTGGGCGTCTCCCAGATGCACATCTCCCGGCTGATCTCCCGTCTCCTGGCACGCCTGCGCGAAGGCATGCTCAGCACCACCTGACGGCCGGTAGCCCGACAGCCGGGCGGGGTCAGCACGTGCGTGTCGAGGCGCCTGTACCTGCCGTCAGCTAGGGGCGGGGCGCCGCAGGTGACGGAGGATCGGTACTTTCCCCAAGAGCGGGCTTCCCCAGCTCTGCGTTGAATTGCGCGCCCACAAGAAGGGCCAGATTGGACAGCCACAGCCAGATCAGGAAGATCACGACACCGGCCAGTGAACCATACAGACGGTGATAGGTGCTGACGTGGGAGGTGTAGGCAGCGAATCCGAGCGAGACGCTCAACAGGAGCACCACCGCCAGCATGCCGCCCGGCGCCATCTTCCGCACGGGGCGGGAGGACGCAGGGCCCGAGCGGTACAGGACCAGCACCAGGGCGACGGCAACCGCGGCCGCGACCGGCCATCGAAGTGCGTCCCAGGCGGCCTGCGGCCCGATCCCCAGATTCAGTGCACGGCCCAGACGCCGGGCCAGGTTGCCGGTGAGGAACAACGCCAGGGTCGACGTCAGAAGCAGGGTGATCAGGACGAGGGCTGTGGCGATGATGCGCGGAGCGGTTCGCCAGACCGGCCGGTGCGCATCGATCCGATGCATGGCGTGCAACGCCCGGCGGAAGACACTCAGATAGCTGGAACCTGACCACAGGGCTGCCGAACCTCCGAGAAAGACCAGCGTCCATGCCGCTGACGACTGTCCGGCCATCTGCCGCAGGGCGCTGCGCAGCAGAGCGCGGGACGCGACCGGGACGGCCTGCGACATGCGGTCGATGACCTCCGGCTTGGCTGTGGGCACGGTGAGACCCAGGATCGAGAGGATTACCAGCAGCAGTGGGAACAGGGCCAGCACGGCGTAATAGGTCAGCGCAGCGGCCCAGTCCGTTACGTCGTCGTCCCAGACGACAACCGGAACGCGGCGCAGCGCCGCCCACCACCGAGCCGTCCGACCATCTCCATTCTCCATGGAGCGGATGCTCTCACCTTCGATGCGGACACCGCTTCCTGCCACCCGCTGCGCTGTGCGACAACGACGGGTCACTTCTTGAAAGCGTCCCTCGCTTACATGTCATTGCGCTTGGTGTCATCTTGGTCGAGCGGATGGTGCCTTAGGGGCTTGTCGATCGCGACGGCACGCTCATCTCACTGGCTCACGGCGCGGTCGAAGAGAATGCCCCGGCGTCTGATGACATGGCACACCGTGAAGGACGAGACGTGGGAACGGCGGCCAAGGGAAAGAAGCGGGTGTGGGGACGGTCCGGGTCTGGCTCTGTGCGCTGCTGGTGAAGGCAGGGTGGGGGAGTTGTCGTATCTGGTCCACGCGCGTAGCGGATCCTGTCGAGGCTGAGGTTGCCTCGTGTGTGCATCTCCAACCCCCCACGCCCTATGGAGACTTCATGCACCCCGCCGATTTCGGCCTGCCTGCCACTGCCTTGCCCCTGAGCGGAACGGGTGCCGCTGCAGGCCCTGACTGAGCCTCCCGCACCGCCCTCTGGCGTCCGGTGCCGATGGTATGTCGGAGTCCTCGAACAATTCGAAGTCGGAGAACGCGTCGGCTGATCGGAAGCCCGGCGGCCCCGTCTTCTGGTGCGCGTACGCCATGCGTGACGCGCTCATCAAGCGTGTCCGGAGGCTGAGGCCCGCCGACCAGGAAGAGCCGGCCCGCGCGGATGCAGCGTCCGCGAGGGCTGCAGTCGGCATGCCGTGAGCCAGCCTCGGACCTCGTTCGGGGATTGGCGCTTTGTCGTCGACGTCATCTTGATGGTGATGGCATGTCCATGCCATCCATGCCACCCTCTCTCCAACCGCCGCACGAGCACGACAACATCCACAACCGTCCCGGTCGGCCCCATACCGGCCGGACGTTCCCCCCACAAAAGGAGCTTGTGTGACCTCCCGCGACACACGCCACCGGCGCACCGCTTTGGCCGCGGCCACAGCCGTCGCCGCCACCACGGCACTTCTGAGCACCGCGCTCACCACCACTGCCACCGCCCGGCCCACCGCCGGTCCCGCCCGCCTCGCCGCAGCTCCGGTCACGCTGTCGGCGGCCGCCCGTACGGGGCTGATCCGGCAGGCGCAGGCCGACGCGGCCCGGACCGCGCAGCACATAGGTCTCGGCGCCAAGGAGAAGCTGGTCGTCAAGGACGTCGTTAAGGATGCGGACGGCACCGTCCACACCCGCTACGAGCGCACGTATGCGGGCCTGCCGGTGCTCGGCGGCGACCTGGTCGTCCACACCACCAACTCCGGCAGGACCGAGGGCGTCTCCACTGCCACGAAGGCGAAGCTGAAGCTTGCCTCGCTCACGCCGCGGATCGCCGCCGCCAAGGCCGAGAAGCAGGCCCTGGGCCTGGCCAAGGCGGCGGGGTCGGCGAAGACCGCCGCGGACCAGACTCCGCGCAAGGTCGTATGGGCGGTGAGCGGCAAGCCCGTTCTCGCCTACGAGACGGTCGTCGGCGGCCTGCAGGACGACGGCACCCCGAACCAGTTGCACGTCGTCACCGACGCCGCCACCGGCAAGAAGCTCTTCCAGTACCAGGGCATAGAGACCGGCGTCGGCAACACCCACTACAGCGGCAAGGTGGACCTGTCGACGACGCAGTCAGGCTCGTCCTACACCCTCACCGACGCCTCGCGCGGTGGTCACAAGACCAACAACCTCGACCACGGAACCTCTGGCAACGGCACGCTGTTCTCCCAGTCCAGCGACACCTGGGGCGACGGAACGGTGTCGAACGCGGCGACCGCCGCCGCGGACGCCGCTTATGGGGCCCAGGAGACCTGGGACTTCTACAAGAAGGCCTTCGGCCGCAGCGGCATCAAGAACGACGGCGTGGGTGCGTACTCCCGTGTGCACTACGGCAAGTCGTACGTGAACGCGTTCTGGGACGACAGCTGCTTCTGCATGACCTACGGCGACGGTGAGGGCGACAAGGACCCGCTCACCGCGCTCGACGTGGCCGGGCACGAGATGAGCCACGGTGTCACGTCCAACACCGCCGGGCTGGAGTACACCGGTGAGTCCGGCGGTCTGAACGAGGCGACCAGCGACATCATGGGGACCGGCGTGGAGTTCTACGCCGACAACTCGTCCGACCCGGGTGACTACCTCATCGGCGAGAAGATCAACATCAACGGCGACGGCAAGCCGCTGCGCTACATGGACAAGCCCAGCAAGGACGGCGGCTCCGCCGACTACTGGTCCTCCAGCGTGGGCGGCCTGGACGTGCACTACTCGTCCGGCGTCGCCAACCACTTCTTCTACCTGCTGTCCGAAGGCAGCGGCGCGAAGACGATCAACGGCGTGAGCTACGACTCGCCCACCCAGGACGGCTCCAAGGTCACCGGCATCGGCCGGGACAAGGCGCTGCAGATCTGGTACAAGGCGCTGACCGCGTACTTCACCTCGACGACCGACTACAAGGGCGCCCGCGCCGGCACCCTCAAGGCGGCATCCGACCTCTACGGTGCCTCGAGCACCGAGTACAAGACGGTCGAGGCAGCCTGGTCCGCAGTCAACGTGAGCTGATCCCCACAGGCCAGGGGCGGCAGCCGGGACCCCCCGGTGCCGCCCCTGGCCCTCGACTTCACTGCCGGTGCCGCACCCGGTGGCCTGCTGGGGGTGTGTGCCCCCAGGCGCGGTCAGCCGCCTGGGGCGGCTCAGGGGTGCGGGGCCACGCCCTCGTCGACGGGCAGGGCAACGGGCTCCTCCACCGGCTGTGCGACTGCCTTGGCGGAGGCCGCGTCGGCACCGTGCGCTCCACGCGTCCCACGCGCGGCCGACGCCGGACTCACGCGGCGCAGAGCCAGATGCAGCACCGGTATCAGCACGCAGGTGACCGCGGCGGACTGCCACAGAAGCGCGTCGAGCCGGCCCGCCGCCAGGTACGCGCCCGCGGCCACTGCCGCCACCGCACACACGCCGCGGTCCACGATGCTCTCCACCGAAAGCAGCGTGGCACGCGGGGCCCCCTTCGGGATGGCGTCGTTGATGAGCTTGCGCTGCACCGGATAGCCGAACCCGGTGATCGCAGCGAACGCACACAGCAGCCCGGCCACGGCCCACGGGCCGCCGACAGTCGTGCCGGCGAGTGCGGCGGCGAGCGCGACGCTCAGCAGGGACACCCAGGCCGCGGGCGACAGCCGCCGGCTCAGCCACTGGGGCCGGGCGGAGGTCACCGCCTCGGCTACCGTCATCGCCGCGAGGACACTGCCGTGGCTGCTCTCTGCGATGCCGTGCTCGAGCAACACCGGCTGGAACAGATTGACCTGGCAGATCCGCGACAGCGTGAAGACCGCCACGCCCTGCACCATGAGCAGGGCCAGCCACGGTGACGACCGAAGGGTGCGCAGGGCGGCGCCGGTGTCCCGCAGCAGAGCTCCCCTCCGCCGCCCACGAGTGCTCGCCCCCGCGCCCGTGGCGCCGGCGGCGATCCGGGGCAGGGCGAGGGCGCAGCCGAGAGAGCCCGCCGCGCTCGCCGCGCTGAGCACGTACGGCGACTGGTGGGCCACAGACATCAGCGGTCCGACGAGCGGCCAGCAGACGACCTTGGCGGCGAGCCCGAGGGCACGCGCCGTTCCCTCCGCCCTGAGGTAGTGGGCGTCCGCTCCCTCGGCGCGCAAGCCGTCGTACAGGCAGGCGCTCGCCGCGCCCGAGGTCAGGGAGCGCCCGGCGGCGATCGCTAGGAAGTGCACGAGGAAGCCCGGGTACGAGGGCGCCAGCACCGGCACCATGTTCGCCGCCGTCATGACCACCGCGCCCGCGCGCAGGCAGTTGCGGGCACCGGCGCGGTCGGCGACGACTCCCGTGGGTATCTCGAACAGGCAGAAGGCGACGTAGTAGATGCTCTGGATGCCGAAGATCTGGCCGTCCGACAGACCCGCGGCACGCTGGTAGGCGTAGAACACGGGCATCCACCACAACAGGTTGAACAACAGCTGGAACCCGTTGTTGAGGCGGATGATGCGGCGGGCGGCCGTGCTCATGGCCGGATCCGCGGAGCGGCGCCACACAGAAGTCATGGAGCGCCTCACCGGGCGTACGGGCGGACCTGGACCAAATGGAACGCCCCCTCGGTGGTCATGAGCCACTCGATGTCCAGCGCGTCGTCGGGGTCGGCCGCGCTGAAGTGGGACTGCAGCAGACGCCCCACCAAGGCCAGTTCGCCCAGTGACGTGCGGGTGTCCGACGGGAAGTCCTCCCCCGACGAGCCGACGTCCACGGTGCGCCCGCCGCCCTCGACCGTGTTGTACAAGTACTGGTGGGGCAGGACCGTGCCGTCGACCACCCGCTCCGGCGAACCGGCCGTGCAGTTCACGTACACGTTGCGGAAGTCCTCACGCCGGGTCGGATTGCAGGTCACCAGCACACCCCCGAGAGCGGCGGGCACGTACTGCTGGATGATCACTCCCATGTAGGTGTCGTCCAGCACGATGCCGGCCTCGTGCCGCAGACGTACGCTCCGTGGCGACAGCAACGACGTCCACACCTGCCGCACCGCGTCCAGCAACTGCTCCTCACCGCGCACGGTGGTCACCGAGTCGTAGATCCCGGCGGCCGAGAAACCGGGCAGGTCCTCGGCGTTGGAGGACGAGCGCACCACGAGACGACGTCCGTCGGCCGGCAGACCCGGCACCGCGCCCGTGACGGCCCGTGCCACCTCGCCGGGGATCGGCGTGCTGTGCATCAGGCGCTGCAGGTCCAGACAGAGGGAGTCGATCACGTCGAGCGCTTCGAGTTCGAGCGCCATCTTCAGCTTGCCGATGCCCTGCTGCAGAGCGGCCGACGAGGTCAGGAAGAGATGGTGCAGGCGGAACGGGAGCGCCACCCCCTCGGGTGCCCGGACGGTGGCCGCCACGCGTTCGGCCGCCGCGGCCTGCAGCCGTTCCACGGGCGCTTCCGGCTCGCCGAGCCGTAGGGCCAGGTGGGTGAGCAGATCGGGCCGCGGCGGGCGCTGGCGTGCGTAGAACGCGGTCAGGTCCGCCGTACGGCTGTCCAGGACATGGTGCAGTTCGCCGAGGTTGGCGGCCTTGGTGCCGTAGCTGTCGCGGTCGGCGCGCCGCAGCCGGTGCAGAGCCATGATCGGCGCCTCGGCCAGCAGGGGTGCGTCGATGCGGATGCGCTGCTGGTGCCAGACCGGCCTCTCCAGGACCGGGGCGTCGGACAGCCGCTCCAGGGTGATGGCGTCCTCGGACACCCGGTAGCGGACCCATGCGCCGTCCAGTCCGTCCCGCCGCACCAGAGCGTCCAGGTCGCGGACGATGGCGTTCGGGATGCCCCAGCCCGACGCCAGGACGTTGGTGTGCGAAAGCGGCGTCGTGGGCTCCGTGTTGACGAACCCCGCCACCCGGGGCACGTCATCGGGCAGGCAGGCCATCGCGACGATGTCCGCCCAGCCGAGCTGTGGGGCGGCGCTGCGGTACTCCGCCAGATGGCGAAACCAGCGCAGTCGGCCTTCGGCCACGCCCGGGTTGAGGCAGGTCCGGGTCCGGTTGCCGAACAGCTCCTGGCTGAGGATGCGCGGCACGCGTGCCTCACTGACCGAGGCGAGTTCGTGCTCCTGCCCGTGGTTCGCCGGTTTCAGCAGCAGGGGAAGCCGCCCGTCCACCCTTGCGCGAACGTAGTGGTAGAACTCCTCCAGCAGAGCGGCGTGCATGGTGTCCGCCTCGGTCGTCTCCAGGACCAGGAAGGGCCGCTCGGAGCCCTCGGCGTCCTCGTCGCTGTGCAGGGACAGCACCCCGAGCAGGAAGCGGCGGTCAGGCGCCATGTACACGGATGCGTTGAACGCGTCCAGAGCGGTGTCGAGTTCGTCCGTCCTCATGCCGAGGATGCGCGTGGCGATGTAGTCGACGTGGAAGGGGTGCACCCGGGTGTCGAGCAGGTGCCAGGTGTCCTCGGACCTGTCCACCACGATCTTCAGGTACGGGTGTCCGGCGAGCACGCCGGACAGCGCGCGGAACAACGGCAGCGAGAGGTTGGCGCCGACGACGGTACGATCGCCCGCCGTGTCGGGGAGGTTGGCCTGGTGCGGTGCGCGGGTCATGGCCGGGCCCCCTCGGTGGCGTCCGTGGGCAGGATGCGCGGCAGCGCGTCGACCAGGGCGGTGAAGTCGCTGACGACGGACTGCGGCCGGTCCGCCGACAACAGGCACAGGCCCGCCATGGTGTTGGCCCCGGCGGCAGGCTCGTAGACCGGCACGGGGGCCCCGTCCGGCAGAGAGCTCTCGCGGACGACGGACAGCGTGCTGCCGGCGCTGACCGGCGCCGAACGGACGACCGCCGAGGCGTCCCATCGATGGCGGCGGGGCCAAGGGGTGCCGTCGCCCTGCACGGCGAGGACCACCAGCGATCCGGCCGCGCCCGTGGCATCCTCGGGTGTCAACGCCCGTGCGGGCCAGGCGGGTGAGCCGCCGAGCAGTTGGTCGGTGAACATACCGACCAGATCCAGGCCGAAGACCTCCTCGATCTGCGGCACCGTCATCGCCCCGCCGAACCGCGCGGCCGTCTCGATGACCCACATACGGCCTTCCCTGCCCAGCTTGATCTCCGTGTGGGTGCCGCAGTTCTCCAGCCCCAGGGCATCCACGGCCTGCCGGGCGAGGTCCACGATGGTGTGCTGGGCCTCGCTTCCGACGGCGGCCGGGGTGATACCGGCGCGCTCGGTGAAGGGCGCCACCGTCGGCATCCGCCCGCTCAGGCAGACGGGACGGAATTCTCCGTCGACGACCACGCCCTCGACGCTGACGTAGTCACCCCAACCGGGGCCGTCGAACCACTCCTCGGCACACCCTCTGACGATCTCCTCGACGATGAAGTCCTCCGAGGCGCCGGGAACGTGCAGTTCCGCGAATCCGAGCAGTGCGGACTCGGCCATCACCGCGCGCGACCGCTGCCAGGCGGCCGGCGCGTCCGCGGGCCGCTCGATGATCTGGTGTGCGGTCGAGCCGGCGCTCCAGGCCGCCTTTAAAAGAAGTGGACATGACAACTCGATGGTCGCGCGCTCCAGTTCGGCCGCACTGGTGACGGCGCGGAACCGCGGCTGCGGTATGCCGCGGCGCTTCCACGCGGCGCGCATCAGGCGTTTGTCGCGTGCGAGGGCGGCGGC
Organism: Streptomyces diastatochromogenes; assembly: GCF_002242805.1. Taxonomy (GTDB): domain Bacteria; phylum Actinomycetota; class Actinomycetes; order Streptomycetales; family Streptomycetaceae; genus Streptomyces; species Streptomyces diastatochromogenes. The sequence continues at coordinate 127,483 of NZ_MCGQ01000049.1, forward strand.
GGGACCGGCACCCCTCAGCCCGAGCCGCCGGGACGCCTCGGCGACCGCCACCACCGCGTACTCCGAGAAGGTGAGAACAGCGTCCGCCCCCACCTCGCGGGCTCGGGCGGTGATGAGCTCGACCAGGTCGCCACCGCGGGCGTCGAGGGGTGTGACGACCGACGCGCACAGCCTCGCAGCGTCAGAGGCCACGGAGGAGGGCAGTTCGCTGAGCGCCAGTAGGTGCACCGCGGACCTCGCGGCCACCCGCGTCAGGGCATGGCCCACCGGAGGGCCGCCCTTGGCATGCACGTACAGCACCTTGTTCACGGAACTCCAACTCCTTTGATGTCGTGGGGCGGCCACTGGGCCGCCCGCGCCGTCTCCTTCAAGCGAACCAGCACCTGCCCGCGTCCGAGGTGCCGAGATTCCCGAAGCACTCAGGCAAATGCCTTACTGCTGCCGCCGATCCGCGCCAGGTGACGGTGTGGTCATGCGCTAGCGCCGCCGATGAGCCGCCGACGCACAGCACGGAGCGTCCGCCCCGCTCGCATGCCCCCTCCCCTACGGGATACGCATGAGGTGTCACCCAAAGTGATGTGGTGCAGGATTGAAGGAGTTGGACGTGGACGAAGCTGATTTCAAGGCGTTACTCGCGCCTCTTGCGGTGTCCTGGTGGGAAGCCGACAGCGGCCTGGGCGTGGTCGACAGCGGGGGCGCCGCGTTCGACGACCGGCGCGCCACCCGCCGATTCCTCGAGGCCCTCCACGCGGACGGCGGCGGCCCGTCCAGCGCGTCCGGCTGCGGCCCGTACCGTGCGTGTTTCGAGGGCAGAACCTTCCACGTCCACTGGCCGGAACTCGGCGGCGCGCCGGGACGGCACGGCAGCAGGGGAGTGGCGATCGAAGTGGTCGACCGGCCGGGCGACGACCCGTACGCCACGTTCGCCGATCTCGCTCCGGCCGCGGCATTCGTGCGCGATGCCACGGGCCGCTACCTGTGGGCCAACCATGCCTACGCCCACCTGTACGGCACCACGCGCGACGCCGTCATCGGCCGTCACCTCGCCGACGTCGACGAAGCCGGTGACATCACCCGGTTCCTCGCCCTCGACCAGGAGGTCCTGATGCGCGGCCGGCCGGTACGGCACACCCTCACCTACCGGCGCGTCGACGGTTGCTCGGGCCGTGCGGCGGGCTACCGCTTCCCCGTCCGCTGGGGCGCGGCCCGCTGTGTCGCGGGCATCTACGTCGACGTCACCGACTACGCCCAGGTGCTGGACCAACGACACCAGGCCGAGGCCGACTTACAGGCCCTGCGCGACCACAGCGGACTGCTCTGCGTCCGCCTGACCCCGGACGGCCGGGTCAGCGAGGCCGGCACCGTTGTCGCCGATGTCCTGCGCATCCGGCTCTCCGACCTGATAGGCCTGCCGGCCGACACCTTGCTCGCCAGGACACCCGAACGGAGCGCCCTGCACCGGATCTGGGACGACCTGATCAGTGGCCGGCGCCGAAGCGCCCGCACCTGTGCCGTACTCGTCGACCGGGACGGCCGGCGGCGCCGGGCCCGAATCCATCTGAGCACCGTGTGCGGTACCACCCCCGGTGTGTCCGGCGTATGGGCCGTCGGCACTCACCTCGGCCTGCCACATCAGGCCCGACCGGACCTGACGGCCGCCCAGGTCCGCATACTCGCCCTGCTGGCGGCCGGGCACAGCAACGCGGACATCGCAGGGACGCTGCGCCTGTCCCGGCAGACACTGGACTACCACCTGAGCCGCCTGCGCGCCCTGCTCGACGCCGCCACCCGGCCGGCGCTGGTCGCCCGAGCCTACGTGCTCGGCATCCTCTCATCACAGACATGGCCGCCCCGGTCCTCGACGGCGGCGCACCCCGCAAGCCCGGTCTGAACGCTCCGCTCCCGTCCAGGCACCGTCGGAAGAAGGGGCTCGCACCGTTGACGCCGGGCGGGGCGGCGTCCGCGTACGGCCGGAAGGTCACGAAGCAATGGACGGATCCGATCCGGCACCTGCACCCAAGACAGGGCGACTCCGTCTCGCAGCCAGGCCGCCGCCGGCACCCCGCGGCTCATCCGCTGGGACGCCGGCCACGGCGTGGGCGCGCCCGCACCGCCGAAGATCTCCGCACGTCCGAGGGCTACGTCTGTCGGATCTCGGAGCGCTTGCCGGCGACGACTGCCGATCGGCTGGACAGCGCAAGCACCACGCCTACACACGGGAGGTGGCGGCCTGACGGCTCGTCACTCTTCCCAAGGGCGCCAGCCGTCCTCGTCGTCGCTCCGCCACAGGTCGATCCCGCGGTCGCGCAGCGCCGCGCGCAGTTCGTGCGGTGCCAGCCAGGAGTGGAGCGGGACGAGGCCGGTGGTGCGGAGCCGGCCCGCCAGCAGGTGGTCGACGGCGATGCCGGCGAGCAGTGAGGGAATGCGGCCGCCGTCCTGCCGGGCCGTCATGCCCAGTCGGCGGGTGACCGGCAGCCCGCCGCACTCCCCCCTCACGGTGACCGTGAAGCCGCCTGCCTCGTCGCCGACCCGGCCGACGAGCCACGACACCGCGCGCACCAGCGGGGTCCAGCGCCGGGTGGCGCGGGGCCGCCCGGTGCGGGCCCGCAGCGCGGCGAAGAGCCCCAAAGCCCGGTTGACGACGGTGAATTCGGTACCGGCCTTGAAAGCGATCGTGCGGGCGCCGCACAGTTCGGCAAGGACGTCCAGGTCGGCCATCTCGTACACCTGGTGCACCAGCCGTCTGCCGACCGGCGGCGGGAACACGGTCCACTCGGGTTCGGACCAGCCGTGCACCACGGTGGGTACGCCCCCGCGAGGAGCGGTGAACGGGAGCCCCGCGCCGTGCATCATCGCCTCGAACATCGCTGGGCCGCGGTGGCGCCGGGTGTCGGGAGCGGCACAGCACAGGACGCCGTCGACACGGTCCATGCCGTGTGCGAGGTCGTGGACGATCAGTGCCTGGAGGCCGGGTACGACGGACGCCCCGGTGAGGACGGGAGCCGTCGCCGAGCGGGCCACCGTCGCCGCCGCGCGCAGAAAGCCGCGGTCCTCGCAGATGTCCACGTACGGAACCCCGGCGGCCACCGCCGCCCGCAGCGGCCCGAGCGGGTGGGTGCCGGCGCCGTCCATGGCCTGGAACGGGCCCGCGCAGTGCACGACCGCGACCGCGTCACCCAGGAGGTCGCCCAGCCGCTCCGGAGCGTCGCGGTCGCCGGCGACCCAGCGGACCCGGTCGGAGGCGAAGGCGGGATGTGGCGGTCTGCGGGAGACGACGGTGACGCGGACGTCGGGACGGCGCAGCAGATCAGCGACGACGTACCGGCCGTAGAAGCCGCTGCCCCCGACCACGACGATGTTCGATTCCCCCATGCGGCGGCATGCTACCGCTACGTGGACACGACAATAGGGCCGTGTTCCCATCGAGCGAGACTTCTCCCGTTCCCCGTGAGCGACTGCACCGACGGGTCTTCGCGGCGGCCGGCGTCTACAACATCGTCTGGGGCTGCTACGCGGCCGTCGACCCGCAATGGCTGTTCCGGATCGCCGGCATGCCCCCGCAGAACCACCCGCAGATCTTCATGACGCTCGGCATGGTGCTCGGCCTGTACGGGCTTCTCTATCTGGACGTGGCCCTCCGCCCCGCCGAAGGCCTTGCCGTCGCGGCGGTCGGCCTGGCCGGCAAGGTCCTCGGACCGCTCGGCTGGCTGTGGCTGGCCCTCACCGGGGAGTGGCCCCTGGCCTCCGGCGTCATCCTCGTCACCAACGATCTGATCTGGTGGATCCCCTTCGTGCTGTACCTGCACGACTGTCTGCCGCAGTGGCGGGCCCGGTACCTGGCCGCAGGGCGGCGGTAGTCCTTCGTCAGCAGCAGTTCCCAGTGGCGTCACAGGGTTGTTCCGGGTGGTGCGATCCCGGCGGTACGCCGCCGCGGGGGCCCGAGAATCGAAGGTGAACCGGACCAGGGGGAGGGGCGGGAGCCGTGGCCGCAGAGGTGTCGGGGACCTTCGAGTACAGGATCACGCACATCGTCACCCAGGAGGGCGGTCACAACCACACGCGAACGATCGCCCTCACCAACGACGACGCGGGCCGTCTGGAGCGGTTCGAGCAACGCAGGAACGAGGCCCACGCGACGTGCGACCACTGCGGCGCTCGACTCCTGGTGACGCTCCCGTCGTTCGCCGAAGTGCGCGGTGAGCGCCGCAGGCACGGGTTGTTGTGGAAGGTGTGCGCGCCGGCGACGGTCCTCAGCGGCTACGGCTTCTTCCACGTGACCCGCACCGCCACGAGCACGGGGTACGGGCCTGAAATGGCCTTCGTCGTGACCGTGGCCGCGACGCTGTTCTTCGCGTACCGCACGCTGATCAGCGGATTGCTCTCGCGCAGCAACGGAGGGCCCGACGTCACTCGCGTCGACTGCCGGGAACGCGGAAACGTTCGGCACGGCTGGACCTACGTGACAGCCATCGAGGATTCCTGACGCGGTCGGGCGGGCCGGTCGCTTCCCGTCCCTGCACCGGCTCAGGCCGTGGCGTCCTCGTACTGGCCGAGAAAGCGGAATCGGCCGCCGGACGCCCGGAAGAGGTACAGCGCCTTCACGGTGTAGCCGGTGCTCGACGACGTGTAGCGCAGTCTCTTGGTGATCCCGCGGTAGTCGATGTCGCGCAGCCGTCCCACGATCGTGCCGCGTGCCGCGCCGGACGCGCCCGGCGTCGTCATCGCGCGGCCCACGAAGAGCGCCGCGTCGTAGGCCTCGGCGGAGTACCAGGGCGGGGCGGTGCCGAAGCGTTCGCGGTAGGCGGTGACGAAGGACTTCGCGGCCGTCACACGCGTCGGATCGAGGAAGGCGGTGGCGAAGACCCATCCCTCGGCGGCGTTGCCCGCCGAGGCGAGGAAGCGGGGGTCGAGAGCGCGCTCGGTGGCCAGTCGCACCCCCGAGTAGCCGGCGCCGCGCAGCGCGACCGCCAGTTTCGCGGCGCGCGCATGTCCGCCGGCGAACACCACCGCGTCCGCTTCCGCGTCGACCACCGACTCCGCGAGGGCACGGAAGTCGTCGGCGGTGTCGTCCTCGGCGGCGAGGGTACGCCGGGTCGTCGCGTGCCGCCCGGAGCGCATGGCGTCACCGACCGATGCGCAGATGTTCCAGCTGAAGTCTCCTTCGGCCGCGTCGTCGATCAGCACCGTCCTGCGGGCTCGGGCGGTGCGGACGAGGTACGCGACCAGGGGCGCCGCCAGGTTGCGGTCGGGGGGCCGGGTGGCCGCGTACGTCCGGTACGTCACTCCTTCGAGCCCGACCGACACGGAGACCACGGGCAGCAGTGCCTTCTGGTATTCGGCGACAACGGCCTCGGCACAGGCGTCGGTGGTCGGTCCGATCACTGCGCGGACCCGTTTGTCGGCCGCGAGTTGCCGCGCGATCCGTCGCGCCCGGGTCGGGCTGCCCGCGTCGTCGTGCACCTGGAGCGCGAGGTCGAAGCCGCGGTCGGTACGGGAGTTGAGATGGTCGACGGCGAGCCGGACACCGTTCTCCTGGGCGAGTCCTGCTGCCTTGTGTCCTCCCGTCAGATCGGCGTGCAGGGCGACCACCGTGCGCGGAAGCCGGGTGCCGCCGCCGCGCGTCGATGCACGACCGGGGCGGTCCGCCGTCCACCAGGCCGCCGTCGCGCCCGCCGCCAGAACCCCGGCGGCCGAGCCCAGCACCAGGAAGCGGCGTCGCGTGGCGCCCTTCGGCGGCTCCTCCGAGTCGTGCACGGTGTCGATGCCGGGCGGAGCGCCGGACACCTCGGTCGCCTCGACGGCGGGCAGGGCGAGAGCGGCGGTCGAACGGCGCGCGATCAGCCGGGTGGACGATTCGGGCAACCAGCCCCCGCCCTCGCTGTTCCGGTCGTCGGGCTCCGTCCCGTCCAGGACTCGCCGGATGTCGGCCACGGGGGGCCGGGAGCCCGGCTCCTTGGCCAGACAGTTCCGCAGCAACAGCAGCAGCGGTGCCGGTACGCCGTCCAGGTCGGGTTCGTCGTGGACCGTACGCACCAGCGCCTCGGCCGCGGAGCCCCGGCCGAAGGGGCGTTCGCCCGTCGCGGCGAATGCCAGCAGACAGCCGAGCGAGAAGACGTCGCTGGCCGGGCCGATCTCCCTGCCTCGTCCCCGGGCCTGTTCGGGGGAGAGGAATCCGGGGGAGCCGACCACCATCCCGCTGGCGGTGAGCGCGGTGTCCTCCGGCATCCGGGCGATACCGAAGTCGATCATCCGCGGTCCGTCGACCGCGAGCAGCACATTGCCCGGCTTGACGTCCCGGTGCACCAGACCTGCCCCGTGCACGGCCTCCAGCGCCTCGGCGAGACGGGCCCCCAGGAACCGCACCGAGCGGTACGGCAGTGGCCCGCACTCCTCGACCGCCTCCGCCAGTGAGGGGCCCGGCACGAACGCCGTGGCGAGCCACGGCGACTCCGCGTCCGGGTCCGCGTCGAGCAGCGGTACGACCCAGGGGCTGGTGACCCGGCCCGCCGTCTCCACCTCACGGCGGAAGCGGGCCCGGAAACCCGGATCGTCCGCATGCGCGGCGCGGATGACCTTCACAGCGGCCAGTGAGCCCGAGCCGGAGCGGGCCAGGTACACCACGCCCATGCCGCCCGCGCCCAGCCGGCGCAGCAGCCGGTAGCCCGCGATCCCGGCCGGGTCGGCGCCGCGCAACGGCTCCATCAACGCCCCATCAGGTGGACACCTGGAACGGCGCCGCGCCCTGGTACCTGAACCGGCCGCCGTCGACCTTCCACAGATAGACGCCGCGGCCGTCGATGACCAGTGACCCCGTCTTCTTGTCGAAGGCGAAGTTCTTCGTGATCCCCTTGTACGAGGCCCCGCGCAGCGCCGTCGCCAGGTTCTGCCGGGTCACGCGCCCGGCGGACGGCGAACTCAGCGTCTGCACGATCAACCGGGCCACGTCGTACGCCTCGACGGCATACCGCTGCGGTTCGGCGTCGAAACGCCTGCGGTACGCGGCCGCGAACGCCTTGGCCTCGGGTGCCACGGAGGCGTCCATGACGGGGGCGACGACCACCCAGCCGTCGGCCGCCTCCCCGGCGGCGGACAGGAACCGGGTGTCGAGCACTCCCTGGGCGGCGGCTCGCGCGCCGGCGAAGTGACGGTGCGTCAATTCCCTGGCCAACAGCGCGGCGCGGTCGTGGTAGCCGGCGAACACCACCGAGTCCGCTCCACCCTCGAGCAGGGCGTCGAGCGTCGGTCCGAAGTCCCTGCGCAGCGCGCTGACCACCTTGGGGACGACCGGCTGCCGGTCCTGGTGAAGCATGCGGGAGAGCGCGCTGCTGATCTCCCACCCGTACGCGTCCGCCGCCCGGTCGTCGACGATCCCGATCGTGTGCGACTTCGCGGTGCCGTGCAGGTAGGCGCGGAGATAGAACGGCAGGATCGTGTCCGTCACGCGGGCGTGGAGGAAGGACCGGCTGCCCGTCACGCCCAGCACGGTGGCGCCGGGTGACACCGCGATGAGGGGCAGTGCCGCGGTGTCGTACGTCGCCAGCGAGGCCAGGGCGGTGTCGTCCGTGGTGGGACCGATCACGGCCAGCACGGAAGGGTCGGTGACCAGCCGCTTGGCCACCGCCGGGGCCCTGGCCGGAACCCCGCCGTCGTCCACCGTCCGCACGGCGAGCGTGAACGGCCTGTCGCCACGGGAGTTGAACTCGTCGACCGCGAGCCGCAGTCCCCGCTCCTGAGCCCGGCCCACCGCCCTGTGGTCACCGCTCAGATCGGCGTGCAGGCCGATCGTGTGCACGGGCCCCTTTGCCGTCGGGGCGGCGGTGGAGCCGTTCCCCTTGCCGTCACCGGAGAGAGCGGCCCAGGCGGCCAGACCGCCTCCGGCCGCGACGGTCACCGCGCCCCCGGTGAGGACGAGGAGACGGCGTCTGCCGACGGCACGACCCGATGGCTGTGCGTCCGCGTCGTCCGCCGCGGTGGTGTCGGCGGACTCGGAGGCGACCTCGGTGTCATCGACGGCGGGCAGCCCGAGCCCTGCGGCCGACCGTTCGGCGATCAGCCGGATCAACGGCTCGGGCAACCAGTCCTCGTCAGCGGGTTCCTGATCCTGCCGTGCGGAAGGACGTACCGCCCGGAGGATCTCCCGCGGGTCGGCGGGCTCGGTGTCCGCGAGGGCCTGCGACAACGCCTCCGCAGTGGGCCGCTGCCGCGGGTCCTTCTCCAGACAGCCGCGCACCACTTCGGCGAGCTCCTGCGGAACACCCTCCAGATCCGGGGTGTCGTGCACCGTTCGGTACAGCAGCGCGTCGAGGGAGCCCGTACCGAACGGGGGCCGGCCGGTGGCCGCGTGGGCCAGCACGCAGCCCAGCGAGAAGACGTCGCCGGCCGGGCCCACCTCCCGCCCGCCCTGGGCCTGTTCCGGTGCCAGGAAGCCGGGGGTGCCGACCACGACACCGGTCGACGTGAGCGCGGTGTCCTGCAGATCGCGGGCCACACCGAAGTCGATCAGCCGGGGGCCGTCGAGCGCCAGCAGCACGTTGCCCGGCTTGACGTCCCGGTGCACGAGACCGACCGCGTGGAGGTCGCTCAGCGCCTGGGCGAGCCGGGCGCCCAGCACCCGCACGCTCCGTACGGGCAGCGACCCGTGTGCGGCGACGGCCTCGCCCAGCGAGGGCCCCGGCACGAAGACGGTGGCCAGCCAGGGCGCCGCTGCCTCGGGGTCCGCGTCCACCAGAGACGCCACCCAAGGGCTGGTCATCCGGCGGGCCGTCTCGGCCTCGCGCCGGAAACGCTCCCGGAATCCGGCGTCCTCGGCGTACTCGGCCTGAATCACCTTCAGCGCGACCAGTGCACCGCCGGCCGAGCGGGCCAGGTAGACCACACCCATCCCACCCGCGCCGAGCCGCCCGAGCAGCCGATGGCTCGCCAGCCGGGACGGGTCCGAGGTACGCAGCGGCTCCATCACTTCCCCTTCAATCGCTGCCGGACGCGCACCAGCATCTGACCCAGGGCGGTGCTGCCCAGTCCCTGGAGTTCTTCCTGGGGGTGCCCCTTTCCGCCCGTCACGGAGACGGCCGCGACGACCGTGCCCAGCCGGGCGACCATCCACAGGTACGGCTGGGCGTTGCCGCCCTTCCCGACGTACTGACCGGCCTCCAGTACCGAGTCGTCGGCGTAGTCCTGCTCGCGGGCGCCGAAGGGGGTGCCGAGGGAGTTCAGCCCCGTGATCCGTTCGTCGGCTCGTGTCTGTTGCTCCGGGCAGCGCAGGGGTTCCTCCAGCGTGGTGCTCAGCTGGTCGTCGGCGCCGAGGACGGAGGAGTGCACGGTGGCCGAGGCCGTCACCTTGACGGCACCTTTCCCTCCGCCTGCGGGCAGCCGGCTGTAGCGGGACAGGCCGGCCAGTACGCCTCGGGGGAGCTTCGGCCGCTCCCAGCGGCAGTTGTCGTCCAGCACGGCCCAGGTGCCCGGGGTGCTCTCGGCCGGGTCCTGCGCGACGAAGCCCCGGCCCCAGTCGCCCGGAGCGAACACCACGGAGTCCACCAGATCCTGCCCGTCCTTCGAGGTCCTCGGGACGAGGTCGGCGTCGGGTCTGAAGGCGGGGGTGGCGGAAGAGCCGCCCGACGGGGGCGCCGCGGTGTGCGTGGGAGACCCCGTTCGACGCGCGGAGCCGCCGTCCGCCCCCTGTGCCGAACACCCGGCCAGCAGACTCCCCGCCACCACGAGCGCCACCCAACTTCCCCGCACAACCCGGGTGTTGCTCTTCACGCAGTCCCCTCTGCACCGATTGATCCGTCCGACTGCCGAACGTAGACGGCCGCGAGGGGAAGAGGCCTCAGTGGAAACACGTAACTCCCTACGTGTTTCGCCGCGTCCCAACTGATCACCGGACGTCGTTCAGGGTCCGGCTCCCAGTCCGACGCGGGTCATGAGTCCGGCCAGGGCCGCGCGGGAGGGCACCGACGCCTTGCGGTAGATGGAGGACAGGTGGGTCTCGACGGTGCGCCGGCTGAGGTGGAGCCGAGCGGCGATGTCCTGGTTGCTCAGCCCCCGCGCCACGAGCTCGGCCACCTCCAGCTCACGGGCCGTCAGCTCCGCCAGCTGCGCCGGCACCGTCGCCGTCTCCGTCATCACCTGGGGGCGGATCAATTCGGCGAGGTCCACCAGCAGGCGTGCACCGCCGGCGACGGCGATCCGGTGGGCCCGGTGCCACATCACGGCGGCGCGCGCCCCCTGCCCGATGCGCTGCGCCAGGGGCGCCGCCCGGAGCAGGGAGTATGCCTCCCACAGGGTCTGGCCGCAGCGGACGTATTCCTCTGCGGCCGCTTCGAGGAGCCGTACGGCTGTGCCGGTGTCGCCGTGGCGCTCGACCAGCGAGGCCTCGGCACGCAGGGCGGCCGCGCGCTGACCGTCGAGATGGAGCCGGTCGGCCTCGCGCATCGCCTGTGCGGCCCAGCGCACGGCCTGGTCCACGTCACCGGCGGCGAGGGCCGCGCCCACGAGGGTGTCGAGCTGACCCGGACGGATCGACGGTTGCAGCAACGGCAGTTCAGCGCCGCCGCCTGCCGTCGTGATGGCCTCCTGCGCGCGGTGGGGGTCTCCGCTCGCGTACGTCGCGTGCCCGAGCATGCACCAGGCCAGGGAGGACCACCAGCCCCTGCTCCGGCCTGCCGCGGCGACGGCCTCCTCGCCGGTGGACAGGGCACTGCCGTCCCCCAGCGGACGTACCAGCAACAGCACCAGTGTCTTGATGGCCAGGGTGAAGCCCAGGAGTTCGTCGCTGCCCGCGGCCCGGGCGATGGACTCCGCCTCCTCGGCGGCCTCCAGCGCGGACGGCAGCCGGCAGGTGGTGAGGTGGACGAAGGCCCGGCTCGTCAACAGGTGGGGCAGGACGTGGAGTTGTCCGGTGCGGCGGGCGATGCGGAGCCCTCGGGTGATGTGCCGCTCGGCGTCGCCGTAGCGCTCCAGCAGGGTTTCCGCCCAGGCCAGCCAGACCAGCGCCTCGCACAGATCCGCGAGACCGGGATCGGTCAGCGCGTCCGCGAGTGAACCGGCGGCATCGGCGAAACGAGCCGCCGCCTCCGTCTCCCCCTCGTACGCCTCGCCCAGGGCTGCCAGGGCCAGCGCCGCCGCCTCGCCGGTCGGATGGTCGTGGGAACGCGCGACGGCGACAGCCTGCGCGACGTCCTCGCGTGCCTCCGGGTAGGACGCGGTCAGCAGGGCGGACATCCCGAGAGCCAGTCGCAGGGAGACCGCCTGGGTGGGGGACGGGCCCGGATCGCGGGACAGCTCACGGCGCAGCAGGGCGGTGGCCTCGGGGGAGTGGCCGAGGTGCCGCTCCATCACAGCGCACTGGGCGACGGCCTGCGTACGCAGTTCAGGATGGCCCTTGCCGGCCGTCTCGATCAGGATGTGCAGCAGGTCCCGGCTCTCCTGGAGGCTCCCGCTGACGCCCAGCGCGCGGGCGCGGGCCAGGACCAGTTCGCCGCGTTGTCCGAAACGGTCGGGGCTGTCCGGCATATGAGTGAGGACGACATCCAGCAGATGGGCGGCCGTGGCCGGCGCGGTCGCCGCGAACCCTGCGGCGGCCTCGACGAGCACCTGTGCGGCCTGGGGGTCCCAGCCGGTCAGCGACCGTTCGACGTGGCGGGCCCGCTCGGTGGCGGGAGCGCCGCCACGGGCCAGTTCGCGCGCGGCCCGGCGGTGGACCTCGGCCCGCCACCCCGGCGCGGTTCCCTCGTAGACCAGGGCCCGGAGCAGGGGATGGCGCAGCGCCCACCGGCCGTCCGGTCCGGAGCGCAGCAGATCCCGTACGACCAGGGCACCGGTCTCGTTCTCGATGTCCTGGGGGGACAGCCCGGTCGCCACGGCCAGCATGCCGAGCGTCGCGTGGTCGCCGAGCGCCGCGACCGCCTCGACGGTCCGGCGCTGCGGCCCGGTGAGCGTGGCCAACTCGTCGAGCAGCAGCGCGGCGAGCCCACCGGGTACGCCGGCCGGGTCCAGGGCGTCACCGTGTCTGTCGGGCGTGAGGCCGTGCGGTGACACCCCTGTGCGGTAGGCGTGCACCAGGGCGAACAGATACAGGGGGTTGCCCTCGCTGGCGGCGTGCAGCCGCTTGGCCCGGTCCTCGGGAACGTCGGGAGCCAGCGCCAGGACGGATTCCTGCTCGGAGAGCGGCTCCAGGGTGAGCTGGAGCACGGCTCCGCCGGCTGCGCCGCGCGCCAGCGCCGCGGTCAGAGAGGTCGGTGTCTGCCGGACCCGCCGGGCCACCACCAGGAGGACGCGTCCGCGCGCAGGGTGCCGGATCAGATGGTCCACGAGCTCGCGGGAGGCGGGATCCGCCCAGTGCAGGTCGTCCAGGGCCAGCACCAGACCCTGCTCACCCAACTGTGTCAGGAACGCGGCGATCATACGATGCAGCTCGAACCGGGCGGCGGTGCCTTCGGCGGATCCGTCGCCCGGCCCCTTCCGGATGCCGGACAGCACCGAGTGCGCTTCGGCGAGGGCGGGGTCGGCGTCCTGTGGGCCGGGGTCGGCCAACGCGTCGCTGAACAACTGGTAGGGGACGTGCTGTTCGTACTCCGTGGCCCGGCCGCGCAGTACGGTGAACCCGGTTGTGCGGGCCCGCGCGCACACTTCGTCGAGCAACTTGCTCTTCCCGATGCCGGGTTCACCGACGATGTCGACGACCTTCGCCAGGTCTGACCGGCCCAGGTCCGCAAGCAGGGCGTCCAGCCGTGCGAGTTCCGACGACCTGCCCACCAGTCCTGCCACGCCGTCGCCCCCCGTTCAGCCGGTGACCTGCTCACCCGCGTCGATGTTCGTTCCCCACAGCTCACCTTATGGGGCCGCACAGCGGGCACCGGGTGCCCGGGGCCGGATGCGTCGCAGGGCGGAGCAAGGAGGGTGCGCCGCCCAGGTTCTCGCCTGGAGCGTGCTCGACCGGACCGGCTGACCTCCCAGCGACTTCCGGGTGGCTGTTGGTGAAGCGGGGTCGGCGTACGCGCGGTCATGTAGCTACGTGCGTTGGCTCGCCTGGAAACCGGAAAGTGACTACAGTCCGTGAGTCCCGCCGGGCTCTGGAATCCGAGCCTCGTCCCGCACGGAGCTCTCGTCTGCTTGGTCCAACCAGCGCGGTTGAGTTCCGGTGCTGGTTCCGTGCTGACTTTTGTGACCGGGTTCGCGGTGGGGGCGGGTACGTGTCGGCACACGGTAGAAACATGCAGGTCAGGCGCACATGTGGCGGGACAACATAGTTTGGGGGTTGGCTATGCGTGTGGCCAGCATGCCCGCTCAATGAAGGGTGGTTGGGCCGCTTGAAGCGGCCGAAACGAGCGCTGTCCGAGAGGCGTATTTACGGGTGATTTAACGGTGCAGTGCTGACTCCCGTGCTGACTTGGTGTGATCTTGGTCGTGGTTCGGTCAGAGCCGGAGCGCGGCCACTCACACGGACGCGGGAACTGAGATCCCTACCTCGGGGTGCAGCGGGGCTCTCGCGTGGTCAGGCGATGGGGTCGGCGTGCAACCGGATCACGTCGACCGGGCCCGCGCGGAAGGCTTTGTTGGCCGCGTCCGCCTCGACCATGTGAGGAGCGGTGTCGTGAGCAGCGAGGGCTTCCTGAGAGGCCCACTGCTCCAGCAGCACGAACCGGTCGGGGTCGTCGGTGCGGTGAAGGTCGTAGTGGAGGCACCCGTCTTCGGCGCGGACGAGAGGGGCGAGACGGGTGAAGGCGTCGGCCTGTTCCTGACCGCGTCCGGGGAGACAAGTGATCATGACCAGGAGTCGTATCTCAGACATGCCGGGACCCTAAAGGCCGGCCGGCTCGCTCTGCTTCGATATTCGATCTGTGAGACGAAGACCGAAACAGAAGGATCCTACGGGGCACGCCTATACCAGCTCGACTACAGCCAAGCCGAGTTCGGGTATCGACGCTCCTCCGTCGGCGTCGCCGGCCGCCGGACCAGAGCGCGCGGGACTCCAGGGCCGCGCAGGGGGAGGCAATCTGCGCGGCCCCGGAGCGTCATGGGGGTTCGGCCGAGCAACAGGCATGCTGCGCGCGGGAAATGAAGGGCTACTGTCCCGTCGCCCGTACCACGAGCGGTCACGAGGCGGATGTCCCGCGACGGCGTGCCCACCTCGATGGTGACCGGGCCTGGCGGGGTCACCCAGCCGCCTGCCGCGACATGCCAGTAGGGGCCGTCGCACATGGTCAGCGCGGGGATTCCGAGGCGGGCGAGGGGGCCTTGTAGAAGCCGTAGTCGACGTTGATGTCGCCGGTGACGAGCTCGATCTTCTCGGCCGGGGTCATCCCCCTCAGGAGGGCCTCGACCCGGTCGTCCACGACAGGCGAGCAATGCCACGGATCTGTGGACTCAGCGTCGGTGCCGTCCGGGCTGCTCAGGTCAGGGTCGATCACAGAGGTCACGTCGTTCCTTTCACGGGCTTGATTGCGACGGAGTTGAGAAGGCGGTTTCCACTCATCAGCGGGCCCTTCTCACGGGGAGTACGGCGAACGCGGCGATCACGGTGAAGAAGGTGGCGGCGATGAACAGCGCGGCCTAGTGGTTGCCGCTGCCGATGGCCAGGATCGATGTTGAACCAGACACCAGCCCGCGAGAACCGCGGTCACGGTGGTGCTCGCCGTGATGAGGCTGAACCCGACGCCGGTGCTGACGAGGCCGCCCACCACCCACGGCCGACGCATGCCGAAGCGTGACGTGGTGCGGTCCGACAGATGCCCGAACAGCAGGGCGGCCAACAGTGCGAAGATCGCACCGAAAACGAGAACCAGCGACAGAGCCTGGGCTTTCCTGTTCGGCGTGATCGCGCTCATCTTCTCCGGGAGGGTGAGGAAGACCGGCGTCAGAAGCGCCGTGGACAGGCCGAGCTGCGCCAGGCCGATGCCTGTCAACACCCGCAGGAGGACGGTCGAGAGGGCCGCTGCGTGTATGCCGTCCTGATCGGCTTCGGTGAGAGAAGTCATGAGCTCTCCTAGACGGGGGCGATGCCTGTCCGCATGGGGGAGTCAGCGACACACCGTGACAGCGGAGGTGTGAATGAGGAGGTGCAGTGGGGAGCCGTCGCGGGTGCTCAGCCCAGGAGCCTGGTGTGCCAGTGCGAGAAACGTTCCAGGGGATCCCCGTCCCAGCCCCAAGGCCGTGCTGTCGCCACCCCGCCGAGGGCACGGAGCACGTCGGCGGCCTCTGTCAGGCGATCTGCTCGGATGAGGGCGTATGCAAGCATGTTGAGGTCGGCGAGAGCCGCGGCGTGGCACAGGAATCCGGGCTGTAGCCAGCCGGCGACGGCGTGATCAAGGGCCCGAGCAGCTTGCTGTTGTGTCCAGAGAAAGTTCGCGCCCAGAGCCTCGAGCCCGCCCTTCGACATGGTCCGCTGGTAACGCTCGACAAGTGCGACAAGCTCCAGACCGCACACCGGGGAGCCAACGGGAGCTGTCGCCCGCACCTCTTCGATGAAGTCCATGCTCTTGGCGCTGGACCCGCACTCCTCAGGCGAAAGGTAGCCCAACAGCTGCAGATGCCCTTCGCGATTCCACGGATCCCGGTCCTTGATTTCCCACCACACCGGCCGTAAATCTGTCGCGGGACGGCCTTGGAGCCGCAGGAGGCCGAGGAGGACGACCCACGGAACCGGATCGGCCGGCCTGAGCTCAGCGGCGCGGTTGCATGTGTCGATCGCGGTCGTGAGCCGTCCGGCGGAGCCGTCACGCCGGGCATGGACCAGATCTGACCAGGCATGGAGGACGAGGGCGTCCTGGGACCCAGGCCGACGCCGCCGCCAGGCGTGGGGCAGCCCCTGCCCGGCGGCTTCGGCGAGGACGGCGAGGCGGTGCGTTCGCCGGTCCCAATCGTGCCCCGCGTCATGGACGAGGTCCTCCACCAATGCGACCGCGAGGTCGAGTTGCGCGGGGGAGGAGGGCGCGGTCAGTCTCCGACGGGCGTTTCCGACGGCGATGTCGTCGAGCTCCGGGGGGAGGCGGGGGGCGTTGCTTCTGCGGCGTCCGAAGAAAGGCATGACTTCCGAGGAGGTGGGCGCGGGCATAGAGCTGGATGCGTCGGCGCAACGCGCGGGACTTCACGGCCGAGCCAGTGCACCGTGACCAAGTGCCTCGGGCGCGTCGCGCCGATCGCCGCCGAGATGGGACAAGGGCGGATGCCGCGGATGGGGAAGGAGGGCGTGGCTTGGGATGGGTGTGCCCCGGAGCATGCCCGGCTCCGAACGCCATCCGCGGCGGTTGCCTCAGACGGCGGAGGCTGCGGCTTGCCCGGCCTGCCCACGCCGGCGTGGAAGCAGCGCGTCCAGGGCCCAGGCGCCAGGGCCGAACACGGAGATGACCAGTAGCGCCCAGCAGAACAGTGTGGCCGCCTCGCCGCCGTCGGCGATCGGCCAGAGACCGGTCGGCAGGTGCACGGTGAAGTAGGCGTAGGCCATGGCCCCTGAACCGATGACGGCGGCGGAGCGGCTGCCCAGGCCCACAATGAGAAGAGGGCCACAGACCAGGTGGATGAGAGACGCGTACCAGTACGGCCACAGACCGGTCGGCACGGTGGCGCCATGGCCGTCGGCGCCGCCCATGACGCCGAAGAGGTTGGCGATGCCGTGGCAGGTGAAGAGCAGTCCTATGACGACGCGGTAGACGGCCAGGAAGTGATTTTGGGTGGTGGCGGGGACGGACATGAGGGGCTCCTGCTGGGGAGGGGCTTCCGGCGGGGGACGCCGGTGGAGCGTGGGGCTAGGGCCGGGCGGCGGTTGGGGGCAAGCGAGCGGTGATTCCGGACGGTCAGACCAGGGAGTGGACGCGGCGCATGACCTGGCGGCAGAAGTTGCCGATGCTGTCCGGGTCATCGGTGAACTGGGAGGGCTTGATGCAGAAAGTGGTGAAGCCCTGTTCGAGCTGAGCGGGAATGTGCGCCAGCGCCTGGTCGAGGTCCGCGCAGGAGTTGTTGTCGGGGAAGACTGCACGGGTGCCGCCGACGAGTTCCAGCTCGTTGATGTCGCGTCCGGCTTCCGTCATGGCGGCTCTGAGCTTGTCCATGTTCTCGGGTGTGGGACGGCCGAGCGGATTGAAGCCGTGACCGTGACGCACGAGCCTACGGGTGAGGGCGTCGTGCATCCCGCTGCCGCCGAACCAGATCCGGGGGCCTTCCGGGCGGTGGGCCTTGGGCTCGAAGTAGACGTCCCGGAAGCGGTAGTGCTTCCCCTCGTACGTCGCGGGGGATTCGCGCCAGAGGAGTTCCCAGATCTCCAGGTGCTCGTCGAGGAGTTGCCCGCGCTTGTCGAAGGGCACGCCCAGTGCGGCGTACTCGTCCCGGCTCCAGCTCACGGTCGGCAGCACGATCAAGCGTCCCTCGGACAGCAGGTCCAGGGTCCCCAACTCCCGTGCCAGGAGCAGCGGGTGGCGCAGTGGGGCGAGGATCGCCGCGGCGGCCAGACGCAGCCGTGTGGTCACGGAGGCGATCGAGGCGAGCAGCAGAAGGGAGTTGGGCCAGGGGGTGAAGGGGTCCTGATTGCCGGGGAGAGCGTACTCGCGGGGGTTGGGCATCAGGCCCTTCGCGCCGGCGTCGGGGCCGAGCACGATGTGTTCGCTGATCATGACGGAGTCGAACCCGGCGTCCTCGGCCTCTCTGGCCCAGCGGACCAGAGTCGGCAGGTCGCGTCCGGAGGTGAGGGTCCAGTTCTCGCTGAGGACCAGTTGCATACGGGGTATGGGGGCTTTCAACGGTGCTCCATGCAGGGCTGAGCGGGGGGGCAGGTGGCGAGGGCCGCGGGTCAGAGCAGGTGGGCGTACTCGCGGAACTCCCAGTCGGTGACGTAGCTCCGGAACCGGTTCAGCTCGTCGCGCTTGAAGGTGAGGAAGGAGTCGACGAAGGGTTTGCCGAGCACTTCGGTGAGCTGGTGGTCGGCTTCCAGCGCGTCGAGCGCCTCACCGAGGTGGGTCGGCAGTTTCGGGGCGCTGGTCGCGTCGTATCCGTATCCGCTCATCGGGGCGGGGGGTTCGGCCGCTTCGCTGATGCCCAGGTGGACGGCGGCGACCAGGCCGGCGATGGCGAGGTAGGGGTTCGCGGTGGCGTCGCCGAGGCGGATCTCCAGGCGCGAGGCGCTGCCGCGCTCCGGCGGGATACGCACCATGGCGCCCCGGTTGTCCAGGCCCCAGTCGATGAGCCAGGGGGCGGCGGTGTCGGGGCCGAAGCGCTTGTAGGAGTTGATGGTCGGGTTGAACAGGGCGGCGAGCGCGGGAGCGTGGGTGAGTAGTCCGGCTATCGCGTGACGCGCGGTGGCGGACAGCCCGTGGGGCTGATCCGGGTCGTCGAAGACGTTGCGCTGCTCGCTGTCGACGACGGACAGGTGCAGGTGAAATCCGGAACCACCGCCGTCGTTCAGCGGTTTGGCCATGAACGTGGCCAACCGGCCTTCGACGCGGGCGAGTTCCTTGACGGCAGCCTTGAAACGGAAGGCGCGGTCGGCGGCGTCCAGGGCCTCGGAGTGGTCGAGGTTGATCTCGAACTGGCCGCCGTCGAACTCCCGGTTGCCGCTGGTGGCGCCGATCCCGAGGTCGTGCAGATGGCGCAGGGTTCGCAGGAGGTGTCCGTCGGGGTCGCCCTTGCGTCCGACGGTGTAGACGTTGCCCGGTGCGTCGGCATAGCGGCGCCAGCCGGTGGGTGAGGCCGGATCGGGGTCCAGCAGGACATACTCCAGTTCGGGGCCCACCACGGCTGTCAGCCCGCTCTCCCGCAGTCGTCCGGTGACCTGGCGCAGCAGATCCCGGGGTGATTCGGGTGCGGGTCGGCCGGTTTCCGGATCCCGTGCGTCACCGATGCACCAAGCGACGCCGGGTTCCCACGGGAGGGGGACGAGGGTGGCCAGGTCGGGTCGTACGGAGATGTCGGGCATGCCGGCGTCGAGGCCGCCGGGGATGTCGGAGTGATCGCCAAGGGCGGCGGTGTGGTAGATGGCCCGACAGAAGGCGATCCCATGGCCGATCGCGTTGGGCAGGTGGTGCAACAGGACGTCCCGGCCACGGTCGGAGCCGATCAGGTCGGGATACGCGACACGTACGACGTCGATCCCCTGGGCGGCGAGCGCATCGATTCTCTGGCGGATCTGCGGGGGTGTTTCGGCGCTCACGGTTCGCTCCTCGGGGGCGCAGAGAAAGTCATGATGTAACAAGAAATTTCCGCCTAGGTCACCATTGTGCCCTTGTGATCAAGGTTTGTAGGCGGACGTCCTTCGTTTGGTGCCAAACGATAGGAGTCGTGTGGTCCCGCCGCAAGAGGCGGGTCGCAACTTCTGGCGGATCTCGCCTTCGTCCGCCCCCTTGATGCGTCCCGGACTCAAGGCCCGACGGTTACATTTGGCAGCAAACGAATGTCCAGGTGGCGTGCGTGTCACCAGAATGTGAGGGGAAGTCCGTGGCCGGCCATCGATCCATCGTGGAGACCGAGCGTGCAGTCCAGGCGAAGCTCAGCGGCTTCCAGCTGCAGCGCGAGCAGATGGCGGCTGTGGCGAACATCCATCGAGCGGCCGCGGCCGTGCGGTCGCACCTGGAGAACTCGGTTCTGCGCCCTTCCGAGCTGACCTGGACGGGGTTCGTCGTGCTCTGGGTGCTCTGGATCTGGGGCGAGTCGGAGACCTGGTCCGTCGCGGAGGAGGCGGGGATCTCCAAGGGGACGCTGACCGGGATCGCGCGCACCCTGGAGTCGCGGGGGCTGGTGACCCGCTCGATCCATCCCGAGGACGGTCGGCGCGTCCTCCTCTCGCTGAGCCCTGAGGGGGAGAAGTTGATGGAGGATCTCTTCCCTGCCTTCAATACGGAGGAGGCCTTCGTGGTCTCACGGCTCACGGTGGAGGAGTGCCGTCAGCTCGCGGACGGGCTGCGCGCCGTGGTTGCGCAACTTGAGGAGTTTGGGGAGGGGCGGCGCCGTGAGCTGCTGGGTGGTGCGGAGCCTGCCCCGCGCCGCTCCGGCCGGCGGCCGCGCCCGTAGCCGAGTGGCTCCTTCGAAGGTGGCGCCCCGGTCGCGATCTGCGGCCGGGGCGCGATTGCCTTCACGGGTCTCTTGTGGGAGTGGAACCCTCTGGGTATCGTACGGGCCCAAACGAATAGGAACGCGGAACGTTCACCGCCTCCCCTAGGGCCTTCGGTCGAGGTCCGACAGCGCAACCCTCACCCCTCCCCACCGCTCGAGTGCGCAGCCGCATCCGATGCCGGCGCACTGTTCTCGGCTCCCTCACGCCGGTTTCGCCTCGACGGCCTGTCTCCCCGGACGGAGCACACAATGACCCAGCCACCCGGATCCCCCGCAGAGCGCAGACACGACGGCTTGTCACTCATCGATGTCGTGGCACAGTCGGTCGGCTTCATGGGGCCCGTCTTCTCCGTGTCGATTCTGCTGCCGCTGCTCATCGGCGTGAACGCCGCAGGACGGGGGGCAGGTGCCGCCGCCCCGCTGGCCGTACTGCTGGCCACCGTCGGCATGCTTGCACTCGGCTGGATCGTCTCCGCCTACGCGCGCCGGGTGAAGGCGGCGGGCTCGCTCTACAACTACGTGACCCTCGGCCTCGGCAGACGTGCAGGTGCCGCCGCGGGCCTGATGTACTACGCCGGAGTGCTCCTCCTGGGTGCCGCCATAGGTCCCCTCATCGGCGGCTACCTCCATGACACTCTGCAGGCCGAGTTCGCGATCGAGCCGCTTCCCGTGTGGGGCTGGCAACTCCTGCTGCTGGCGGGCCTGATCGCCGCGGTGTACGTCGGCGTGGAGTTCTCGGTGCGCAGCCAGCTCGTGCTCGCTCTCGTTTCGGTCGGGGTGCTGCTCGTCTTCTTCGTCTACCTGATCTTCAAGGTGGGCGACGGAAACAGCGTCAGGGCATTCAACCCCCATACGTCGCAGGATGGTTGGGCGGGGATCATGTTCGCCGTGCTCTACGGAGTGCTGCTCTTCACCGGGTTCGAGGCGGCGGCCAACCTGGCCGAGGAGGCCAAGGACCCGCACCGCCACATCCCCAAGGCCGTGATGTTCTCCGTCCTCGCCGCGGCGGTCTTCTTCCTGCTCGGCACCTACGCCCAGGTCGCCGGCTTCCACTTCGACCTGGACGCCATGACCAAGGCGGCAGGAGCCCCCTTGAACACACTCGCCGGAGGCGGGCCCGGCGGCTACGGATCCACCACATGGGGGCGCCTGGTCGAGCTGGTGATCTTCCTCGACATGGCCGCCGTCTACATCGGCGTCTCGGTCTCCGCGACCCGTGGTGTGCTGACGATGGCCCGTGACGGCTGGCTGCCCAGGTCGCTCGCCTCCCTCAGCTCGCGGCGAGGCACGCCCAGCGGCGGCACGGTGCTCGTCGGCGCCGTCTACCTGGCGGTCATCGCGATGTCCGGCCTCTTCCCCAAGCTGCTGGCGCTGCCCGGCGCTCCCTCGTACCTGGCCGTGTACTCCTGGTTCTCGACCTTCGGCGTCTTCTGCCTGGCCGCCATCTACCTGATGATGGCCATCGGCGCGCCGCGCGGCCTGCGCGGCCAGACTTCGGGCCCGGTGGTGTGGGTGTGTTCCGTGGTGGGTGTCCTGCTCACCGCCGGGGCCCTGTTCGGCTCGGTGTACAAGGTGCCCGCACCCACGGTGTACGCGACGTACTTCGCGCTCGGATGGTTCGTGGTGGCCGTGGTGATCGCGGTGGTCGTCGGACGTCGGCAGGACCAGCGATGACGCTTGATCAGGAATCTGTCGTACTGGTCACCGGGGCGGGCACCGGAATCGGCGCGGCGATCGCCGAGCTGGCGGCCGCAGCCGGAGTCCGTGTCGCGATCTGCGGGCGACGCCGCGAGCCGTTGGAGAAGGTCGCCGATGCCACCGGCGCGACCCCGTACACCGCCGACGTCACCTCGCCCGCGGACGTCGAGCGACTGGTCTCGCAGGTCGTGTACGAGCACGGTCGACTGGACGGTGTGGTGGCGAACGCCGGGGTGATGCGTCCCGGAAGCATCCTCGACCTGACCCACGAGGATTGGGACGCCACCGTGCGTACCAACCTCACCGCACTGTTTCTGCTGGCCAGATGCGCCCTGCCGCACTTGGTGGAGTCGCGGGGCGCGTGGGTGACCGTCAGCTCTGTCGCCGGGCTGAGAGCGCCGACCGGCGCGGCCGCGTATGCCGCGTCCAAGGCTGGTGCGGCGATGCTCACCCAGTGCATCGCCGCGGACTACGGCCCGCGTGGGGTCCGAGCCAATGCCGTTTGCCCTGGATGGACGCGCACCGAGATGGCGGACGAGGAGATGCGGGAGTTCGGCGAACCACTCGGTCTCGACCGCGAAGAGGCGTACGCGCAGGTGACGAATGTGGTGCCGCAACGGCGGCCTGCCGCCGCGTCGGAGATCGCCGACGCCGTGCTGTGGCTGCTCGGCCCGCACTCCTCCTACGTCAACGCGGCGGTGCTGACCGTCGATGGTGGCACCACCGCCATCGACCCGGGCACCATTCCGTTCGACTTCGATGTCGCACTCCGCGCGACGCGCCCGTAGCGGCAGAGGAGAGATCTGACATGGATCTGGAACTGAAGGACCGCGCGGTGCTGGTAACCGGTGGGGCCAGCGGAATCGGGCGGGCGACCGTCGCCGCCTTCCGTGGCGAAGGTGCCCGCGTGGCGGTGATCGACCGGGCACCCCGGCCCGCCTGGGCGCCCGACGATGTGCTCTGGCATCAAGGAGACATCACGGAAGAGGCAGCGGTCGCCCAGGCTGTGGGACGGACAGCCGGCCGCTTCGGCGGACTGGATGTGGCCATCGGCTGTGCGGGGGTCTCCGGCCCGATGGGGGAACACGCCGTCCACACCAGCCGGGAGGACTTCGCGCACACGGTCGACGTCAATCTCACCGGGCAGTTCCTCCTCGCCAAGCACGCGGCCGGCTTCATGCGCCGAAACGGCGGAGGCGCGATCGTCATGGTCGCCTCCGACTCCGGCTTCGTCGCGGCGCCCGGCATGGTGGCCTACTGCGCGTCCAAGGGCGGTGTGCTCATGCTGGCCAAGGCGCTCGCGGTCGACCTCGACCAGGAGCGGATCCGGGTGAACTGCGTCTGCCCGAGTGTGGTGGACACCCCGATGTCGCGCGCCGATCTAGGGCTGGACGAGGAGGGCTTCGACGGACAGCCTTACCAGGTCCACCGCCCGGAGGACATCGCCCGCTCGATCCTCTTCCTCGCCTCACCTGCTTCGGCAGGCATCAACGGCACGGCCCAGGTGATCGACTTTGGGGGCCTGGCGCGCTCCACATTTCCTGCCTGACCAGGTGTGACGCCTCACCGCGCGTCCATTGTATGGGTCCAAATGATTTGTTCGTCTCATTCGAAAACAAGGAGTCTCACATGACCGGCGTCCGCGGGTTCTTCCATCCCAAGACGGCCACGGGCCGTTCCTCGCTCGTTCCTTCGCCACCGTGGTACTACTCCGGCGACCTGATCACCATCGAGTACAGGACCGATCCCGCGCGGGTCGCCGAGCTGCTTCCCCAGCCGTTGGGGCTCGCTGACGAGGATCCGGGAGCCGTCGCTCTCATCTGGGCCGACTGGCAGTCGTGCAGCGGTTCCAGGGAAGAGCTCCTGGACCCGGTGCGCTCGCAGTACAAGGAGTGCTTCGCGGTGGTGCGCTGCAAGTACCGTGGGACGACGTACTCCCGGTGCGTATACATCTGGGTGGACAAGGACTTCGCCATCGCGCGCGGCTTCCACCAGGGGTATCCCAAGAAGCTCGGCTCGATCCACATGACCCGTCCCCACCCGTACGGCCCTGCGCCGCGGATCGAGCAGGGTGCAGCGTTCGGGGCGACGCTGGCGGCGGCGGACCGACGACTGGCCGAGGCCGTCGTGACACTGCGTGAACCGGCCGAGCACAATGGCTTTGTCAACGGCCACCCGATGGCCCACCATCGCTGGCTGCCCTCGATAGAGAAGGGCAAGGGGCTGGCGCTGGACGAACTCATCGAGACCGGCGCGGCGTCCTTCGAGGGCGGGCAGCCCTGGGCCGCCGACGCCGAACTTCGACTCTTCGACGCGCCGACGGAGGAACTGGCCCGGCTGGAGGTGCGGGAGCTGATCGGCGCCTACTACCGGCAGGTGGGCGTCTGCTGGGACGGCGGGACACTGCTGGAGACCGGGACTTCCGGCCCCGAGTAGCGGCCCGCGAGGGCAAGCGGCGTTGCGGTCCTGCGCCGGTTCGCCGCGCAGGACCGCAGAGGCGTGGCACGACGAAGGGGTGGCCCAGGCGGCCGGTCGCACCCGTGCGCCCACGGGCTACGTCGTCACGGCACCGCTGCCGTCGGAAGGGCCTGCTCGGCCCAGATGGTCTTGCCACGGGCGTGGTAGCGGGTCCCCCACAACTGGGCGAGCTGCGCCACCATGTAGAGCCCTCGTCCTCCCTCGTCGGTCTCCAGCGCGCGCCGGATGTGCGGGGAGGTACTGCTGGCGTCGGACACCTCGCAGATCAGGCTGCGGTCCCGGATCAGGCGCAGCTGGATCGGCGGGCTGCCGTAGCGGATGGCGTTGGTGACCAGTTCGCTGACGACCAGCTCGGTGGTGAACTCCAGCTCCTCCAGGTCCCACTCAGCCAGCTTCCGGGTCGCGAGCGCACGTGCCTCGCCCACGACCTCGGGCTCGGCGGCCAATTGCCAGGTGATGTGGCGGTCCGGATGCAGTCCGCGTACACGTGCCACGAGCAGCGCAGTGTCATCCTGCGGGCGGCTCGGCGGCAGTCGGCGGACCACCGAGGCGCAGATGCCGTCGAGCCGGGGAGATGCGGCGAGCTGAGGCTCGGACAACGCCTCGCGAAGCCATGTGAGATCTGTCCCGGCGCCGTCCTTCGCGGTCTCCTCCGGACGGTTGGTGTGCAGGACGAGGACGTCCCCGTCGTTGAGAGTCACCTCGCCACTTTCGAATGGAGCTCCACCACGCCCAAGGGGAGGGCCGCCGGGCAGATCGAGGAGCTCCACCTTCCCGTCCGCCGAGAGACGGGCGGCCGGGGGATGCCCCGCCCGGGCCATGGCGCACCGGCGTGAGATGGGATCGAAGACGGCGTACACACATGATGTGCCGGCCGCTCCACTGGCGAGTCCCTCCCCGTGCTCGTCCTGGAACCGGCTGATCTGGTCGTCCAGGTGGGTGAGCAGTTCCTCGGGCGACAGATCGAGATCTGCGAGCGTCCGCACCGCGGTGCGCAATCTCCCCATGGTCACAGCCACATGCAGGCCGTGCCCGGGGACATCGCCCACCACCAATGCCACACGCGCGCCCGACAACGGAATCACATCGAACCACGCTCCCCCGAGCACCGCACGAGTGCCTGCCGGCAGGTAGCGCGACGCCGTTTCAACGGCACGGAGCAGTGGCAACTGCTGTGGCAGCAGGTTGCGTTGGAGCGCCATCGCCGTCGCCCGCTCGTGGGTGTATCGCCTCGCGTTGTCAATGCATACCGCCGCACGCGCCACGAACTCCTGGGCCAAGAGCACGTCATCCGCCTCGAACGGATCTGCACGCCTGAAGCGCAGGAAGACCGCCGCCCCCAGTGGGGCGCCTCGTGCGAACATCGGCACCAGAAGATACGAGTGGGTCCCGTATTCGCGGACAAGGGCGGCCCGTCGGGGATCGACCGGGGCGAGCTCGGCGATCACTTGCTCCGTTGTCAGAAACAAGGGCTCGCCAGTGGCCAGCGCCCGGCCGAACAGGGCACCCGGTCCCGAGGTGAACGAGTCGACCTCTCCCGTGGCGACCACTACCTCCGCCGGGGTTTCGAGAACGGAGGAAGTCGCCGCCCGCCGCAGCGGCACCGTCTCGGCGATGGGTCCGAGTACCGGCTCCTCGCCGCCGAAGACAGGGTCGAGCAGGTTGACGAACGCGTGGTCGGCGAAGAGCGGGACGGCGACATCGGTCAGTTCCTGCGCGGTGCGCAGGACGTCAAGAGTGCTTCCGATCTTCGCGCTCGCGTCGTTGACCAGCGCCAACCGCTCCCGGGCCCTGACCCTGTCGGTCACCTCGAACACGGCGTGCGCCAGTCCGATGACCTCCCCCGAGCTGCTGCGCAGCGGCACGATCGTTTCCGAGAACGCCTGGTTCCGATGTGGGGCCTCGGAATCGTGGGCGCGCACCTCTGTGGCGACGAGCGCCTCCCCACTGGCCAGGACCTGTCGTTGCCGAGCCTCGAATGCCGCCACGTCCAGCACCCCGGCCGGTGCCA
>NZ_MCGQ01000050.1 GCF_002242805.1 Streptomyces diastatochromogenes
GGAACGTTCCGTCGACGGGCGCTGTCCACACACGGATACCCTTGACAGGTGACCGACGCCCAAGAGACCGCAGCAGACAGCGCCCTGCGCACCACCGGAGGCACTCCTCCGGACGACGCCGGATCTTCTGTGACGGGGGCGCCGACGCCACTTCTCGAACCCCGCGAGGGCATTCCGCCGGTGATCGCCGAAGAGAACGCCCTCGCCGAGGTGATCGCCGCCTTCGCCGCCGGTTCCGGCCCCGTCGCCGTGGACGCCGAGCGTGCCTCCGGCTACCGCTACGGCCAGCGCGCCTATCTGGTGCAGCTGCGCCGCGAGGGCGCCGGCACCGCGCTGATCGACCCCGTCGCCTGTCCCGACCTGTCCGGTCTGGGCGAGGCGCTGTCCGGCGTCGAGTGGGTGCTGCACGCCGCCACCCAGGACCTGCCCTGCCTGCGGGAAATAGGCATGGTGCCGAGCGTCCTCTTCGACACCGAGCTGGCCGGCCGGCTCGCCGGGTTCCCGCGGGTCGGTCTCGGCGCCATGGTCGAGGGCGTCCTCGGCTTCGTCCTGGAGAAGGGGCACTCCGCCGTGGACTGGTCCACCCGCCCGCTGCCCGAGCCGTGGCTGCGCTACGCCGCCCTGGATGTGGAACTCCTCGTCGACCTGCGGGACGCCCTGGAGAAGGAGCTGGACCGGCAGGGCAAGCTGGAGTGGGCGCGCCAGGAGTTCGACGCGATCGCGTCCGCGCCGCCCGCCGAGCCCCGCAAGGATCCCTGGCGCCGTACGTCCGGCATGCACAAGGTGCGGCGGCGTCGGCAGCTGGGTGTCGTACGGGAGCTGTGGCAGACGCGGGACAGAATCGCCCAGCGACGGGATGTGTCGCCGGGCAAGGTTCTCTCGGACGCGGCCATCGTGGAGGCCGCGCTCTCTTTGCCCGGCAACGTGCATGCGCTGGCCGCGCTGAACGGGTTCGGGCATCGGATGGGGCGTCGGCAGCTGGAGCAGTGGCAGGCGGCGGTGGATCGGGCGAAGGCTTTGACCGAGTCGCAGTTGCCTCAGCCGGGACAGCCGGTCGCCGGGCCGCCGCCGCCTCGGGCCTGGGCCGACAAGGACCCCGCCGCCGCGGCTCGGCTGTCCGCGGCTCGGGCGGGGGTGTCGGCCTTGGCTGAGCAGCTCAACATGCCTCAGGAGAACTTGATCTCTCCGGACACGGTGCGGAGGATCTGCTGGGAGCCGCCGTCTGCCGACGTGAAGGCCGTGGAGGACGCGCTTGCGGGGTTCGGCGCGCGGGCTTGGCAGGTGGAGCAGGTTGCGCCTGTGCTGGTTGCTGCGCTGGCGGGTGCCGGTGCCTAGCCGCCGTAGCGCTTTGTCGCGTACGGCGGCTGCGGGTCGTCTTGAGTTGCTCGCGCAGTTCCCCGCGCCCCTTTGGGGCGCGTTTACCTGGTCGCACCTCTCATGAAGCCGTTGTAGATGAAGCGTTGCAACGCCAGGAAGACGATCAGCGTCGGCAGGATCACCAGGACCGCTCCCGCCGAGATGATCTCCCAGTGGGCGCCGTACGGGCCGCGGAAGCGGAACAGGGACGTCGAGATCACGCCAAGATCCTGGGAGGGCATGTAGAGGAAGGGGATGTAGAAGTCGTTGTAGACGGCTATTCCCTTCACGATCACCACCGTGGCGATCGCCGGTTTCAGGAGCGGGAAGATGATCCGCCGGTAGATGGTGAACGCGTTCGCGCCGTCCAGGCGGGCCGCCTCGTCCAGGGAGATCGGGATCGAGCGGACGAACTGCAGGAAGATGTAGATCGAGACGATGTCCGTGCCCATGTAGAGCGCGATCGGCGCCCAGCGGGTGTCGAAGAGGCCGAAGCTGTTGACGATCTGGAAGGTGGCCACCTGGGTGGTCACGCCGGGGACCAGCGCGGCCAGCAGGAAGAGGGCCACCACCAGCTTCTTGAAGCGGAAGGTGAAGCGGTCGATGGCGTAGGCCGTCATCGAGCCGATCAGGACCGTGCCGCCGATGGCGAACACGACGATGAAGAGCGTGTTCCCGAAGGCCTGGAGCATCCGGCCGTCCTGGAACGCCGTCGCGTAGTTGTGCAGGTTCAGCAGGTCGTCGGGGAGGGTGAGCGCCCCGCTGTCGTCCGCCATCTCCCGCGAGGACTTGAGGGACGTCAGGAGGACGACCCCGAGGGGCAGCAGGACCACGACCGTCGCGGCGATCAGGGTCGCGTACACCAGCGCGCGGGCTGCGATGCGGCGCGTCATACGAGGTCCATCCGGTTGTCGGCGGAGTCGGGTACCAACCGGCGCTGCAGCCAGGTCACCGCCAGGACGATCAGGAGCAGCACGACCGCGGCGGCCGAGGCGAGCCCGGTCTTGTTGTACTGGAAGGCCAGCTTCACGGTCTGTGTCACGAAGGTCTCGGTGCCGGTGGCGCCGCCGGTCATGATGTACGGCACCTCGAAGACCGACAGGGAGCCGGAGACCGAGAGGATCACCGTGAGGGTGACCACCGGTTTGATGCCGGGCGCGATGATGTACCGGAACTGGTGCCAGCGGCTCGCTCCGTCCAGTTCGGCCGCCTCGTACAGCTCGCCGGGGATGGACTGGATGGCGCCGAGGAAGAGGACGAAGTTCAGGCCCATGTAGCGCCAGACGGAGACGCCGGCGAGGGAGATGTTCGCGGAGACCGGGGAACCCAGCCAGGCGTGGTCGGTGTGGACGCCGAACAGGCGCAGCACGGTGTCGAGGGTGCCGCCGTCCTGGAAGAAGTAGAGGAAGACGAAGCCGATCGCCACCCCGTTGATCAGGGACGGGAAGAACAGCACTCCCTTGAAGAAGTTCCGGAAGCGGACCTTGAAGCTCAGGATCGTCGCGAAGTAGAGCGCGGCGACGATCTGGACGGCGGAGGCGACGAGGTAGTAGCCGCTGACGAAGAAGACCTCGAAGAGGTCCTGGCGGGTGAAGATCTCGGCGTAGTTGTGGGCGCCCGTGTAGTGGAGTTCGGGGCTGACGCCGTCCCAGTCGGTGAAGCTGTACGCGACCATGTTGACGATCGGCGCGTAGGTGAAGGTGATCAGGAGGGCGAGGGGGGCGAGCAGGAACAGCCAGGGGGTGAGGGCGCGCGGGAAGTGCCGCATCAGGATCCCGCCGTCCGCTGGGCCTCGGTCCACTTCTTCCCGAGGTCGTTCAGGAAGTCGTCGAGGCTGCCCTTGCGGGCGCCGCGGGCGAGGTCGACCAGCTTCTGCCGGTAGTCGGGGGCGTTGATGCCGACCTCCGACTCGGAGTCGATCAGTTTGACCTTGGCGCCGGCCGTGTCGTCCAGTTCGATGAGCTTCACGCCCGCGTCCTCGTACGGCTTGAGGACCGTGGGCAGAGGGGCGTCCTTCAGCGGGGAGATCGCCAGGTTGTCCTTGTCGTAGCCGGACTTGTCGGTGAACCAGTCGATCCAGGCTCGGGCGGCTTCCTTGTGCGGGGAGTGGACGTTGACGGCCTGGTTGTAGTCGGGGCCGACAACTGCGCAGAATGTTCCGTCCACTTGGGCCGGGAAGGGCATGAAGCCGATGTCGTCGGGGTTCTGGCCGGCCTTCCTGGCCGCGTCCTGGAACTGGATGACCGCCCAGGTGCCGAGCCACTGGGTGGCGATCTTCCCCTTGGCCAACTGGGCCTTCGAAGCCTCCCAGTTGGTGGTCGTCGGGTCGTTCTCGGCGAGGCCCTGGTGGACGATGTCGTAGAGGAGCGTGTCGCCGACGCGCAGGTCCGCGCCCTGGGCCCAGGGGTTGCCCTCGGCCAGCTCGGTGGTGGCGCCGGTGTCGCAGTGGACCGAGCCGTTGACGAAGGTCCAGGACGTCAGGGGCCACTGGGCGGCGAAGTTGGTGTAGTAGGGGACGGCGCCGGTCTTCTGCTTGATCGCCTTCAGGTCGGCGAGGAACTCGGCCGGGGTGGTGGGCCATCGGGTGATCCCGGCCTGCTTCCAGACGCGCTTGTTATAGACGAAGCCGGGGGTGACGCCGATCGGGCTCTGGCCGTAGACCTTGCCGCCGACGGTGGTGAAGCCGGTGAACCGGTACTTCTTCGACCGTTCGGCCCGGGTGCCGAGGGAGGCGAAGAACTTCGGGTAGTCGCTCTTCTTGATGACCCCGGGGATCATCAGGACGTCGCCGTAGTTCTCCGTGTTCATGCGGATCTTGACTTCGGCCTCGTAGTTGGTGAGGGCCTGGAACTTCACCTTCACCTTCGGGTACGTCCTGTTGAACGCGGCCGCGTACCGGTCCATCGTGCCGTCCTGCACGAGGTCGGTGCGCTGGGTGAGGACCGTGATGGTCCCGCTCACCTTCGCCGGGTCGGCGGGTGCCTTGGCGTCGGCGCCCTTGGTCGAGCCTCCTGTACCGGTACAGCCCGCGAGCAGCAGGGCGGCGGCTCCCACGGCGGTGGCGAGGGTCGTACGGCGGTTCATGTGCATCAGCTCCGTATCTGAGGGACGGACGAGCACGTGCGGGGTTGGCTGGTTCGGCACTCTGACAGCGCTTTCTCAACCGGTAAAGTCCCAATCCCGCCAACGATGCGAAAACCACGTCCAGTGCTGGAATAGACCGGTTAAGGGAGTGCCGCATGCTGGAGGCCACACCGCTCACCGAGGGCTGGACCCTGCGCCACGGAGGGCAGGTGCTTCCGGCCCGGGTGCCGGGGTGCGTGCACACCGATCTGCTCGCGGCCGGGGTGATCCCGGACCCCTTCCTCGGCCGGAACGAGACCGAGGTGGCCTGGGTCGGACGACGCGAGTGGACGTACGAGACCGAACTGCGGGCCGCCTCCGGGCATGAGCAGACCGACCTGGTCTTCGAGGGTCTGGACACCGCCGCCGAGATCACCCTGGACGGTCAACTGCTCGGCCGGGTGCGGAACATGCACCGCTCCCACCGCTTCCACGCGACCGGGCTGCGGGGCCGGCTCGCCGTGCGGTTCGCCTCCGCCTACACGGAGGCCGGGGCGGTGCGCGACCGGCTGGGCGAGCGGCCCGCCGCGTACGACGAGCCGTACCAGTACATCCGCAAGATGGCCTGCTCGTTCGGCTGGGACTGGGGGCCCACGCTGGTGACGGCCGGGATCTGGCGGCCGGTGCGGCTTGAGCACTGGTCGACGGCCCGGATCAGCCGGGTGCGCCCGCTGGTGACCGTCGAACAGGGCGCGGGCGCAGTCGAGTTGCATGTGGAGGTGGAGCGGTCCCGGGTGGAGGCCTCGCTCGGCGTCGAGGCCCGGGTGGGCGGCCGGGTGGTGCGGGCCGCGCTGGACGGGTCGAGCGGGGTGGTACGGCTGCGGGTGCCGGACGTGCGGCTGTGGTGGCCGCGCGGCTACGGCGAACAGCCGCTGTACGACGTCGAGTTGACCTTGCTGCATGGCGAGGAGGTGCTGGACGTGTGGCGGCGGCGCATCGGCTTCAGGACCGTCGAGCTGGACCGGCGGCCGGATGCGCACGGCACCGGGTTCACCCTGGTGGTGAACGGGGAGCGGCTGTTCGCGCGGGGCGTGAACTGGATCCCGGACGACGTGTTCCCGTCCCGCGTCACGCGCGAGCGGTACCGGCGGCGCCTCGGGCAGGCGGCCGCCGCGGGCGTGGACCTGGTGCGGGTGTGGGGCGGCGGGATCTATGAGAGCGAGGACTTCTACGACGCCTGCGACGAGCTGGGCCTGCTGGTGTGGCAGGACTTCCCGTTCGCCTGCGCGGCCTACCCGGAGGAGCAGCCGCTGCGCGGCGAGGTGGAGGCGGAGGCCCGGGAGAACGTCGTACGGCTGATGCCGCACCCGTCGCTGGTGCTGTGGAACGGCAACAACGAGAACCTGTGGGGTTTCCGGGACTGGGACTGGGAGCGGCGGCTGGCGGGGAACTCCTGGGGCGAGGGGTACTACCTGGGTGTACTGCCGCGTGTGGTGGCCGAGTTGGACCCGACGCGGCCGTACACGGCGGGCAGCCCGTGGTCGGGTTCCTGGGACCGTCATCCGAACGACCCGGCCCACGGCACCCATCACTCCTGGGAGGTGTGGAACCGGGAGGACTACGCCGACTACGGGCTGACCGTGCCGCGTTTCGTGGCCGAGTTCGGCTGGCAGGCGCCGCCCGCGTTCGCCACGTTGGCGCGTGCGCTGTCCGGGGAGGAGCTCGCGGCGGACTCCCCTGGTGTACTGCACCATCAGAAGGCCGCCGACGGGAACGGGAAGCTGAGGCGAGGCCTTGAGCGTCATTTCGCCTTTCCCGAGGGGGACTTCGACCGCTGGCACTACCTCATGCAGGTCAATCAGGTGAGGGCCGTGGCCGCCGGGATCGAGCACTGGCGGTCGCACTGGCCGGTGTGTGCGGGAACCGTGGTGTGGCAGCTCAACGACTGCTGGCCGGTGACGAGTTGGGCGGCGATCGACGGCGACGGGCGGGAGAAGCCGCTGTATCACGAGCTGAAACGGCTGTACGCGGATCGGTTGCTGACGCTCCAGGTGCGGGAGTCCGGGCTGGTGTTGGCGGCCGCCAATCAGGGGGCGGAGGCGTGGACGGGGGTCGTGAGGCTGCGGCGGATGTCCGTCGAGGGTGGGGCGGTCGGGGAGGCGAGGGTTGAGCTGGGTGTGGAGGCGCGGACGGTGGGGATCGTCGCGGTGCCCCGGGAGTTGGAGCCCGCCGGGGCCAAGGAGTTCCTCGTGGCCGACGCGGACGGACTCAGGGCCGTGCACTTTCCCGTGCCGGATCGTGAAGTCCCCTATCCCCGACCGGAGTTCGACGTGACCGTGGCGCCGGGCGCGGTGACGGTGACGGCCCACACCCTCGTACGGGATCTGCTCCTGCAGGCCGACCGGCTGCAGCCGGAGGCACGGGCCGATCACGGTCTTGTCACCCTGCTCCCCGGCGAACGGGTCACCATCGGTGTGCGCGGCTGGCAGACTCCCGACCCGGCCGCCGCCCGTTCCGCCCTCTACTGCATGGAGCCCGCCGGATGACCTCGACGCCCAGCCCCCGGGTCACGATCAAGGACGTCGCCGCGCGCGCGGGCGTGTCCAAGGGGGCCGTGTCGCTGGCCTTCAACCACAAGCCGGGACTGTCGGAGGCCACCCGGGACCGGATCTTCGCGGCCGCCCGGGAGCTGGGCTGGGCGCCCAGCCTGACCGCCCGGTCGCTGGCGGGGGCCCGCGTCGACGTGGTGGGTCTGGCGATCTGCCGGCCCGCGCAGATGCTGGGGCTCGAACCCTTCTACATGGAGTTCATCTCCGGGGTGGAGAGCGTACTGACGGAGCGTTCCTGCTCGCTGCTGCTCCGGCTCGTACGCAGTCCGGAGGAGGAGGCCGGGCTGCTGGACTCCTGGTGGAAGGGGCGGCAGATCGGCGGGTCGATCCTGGTCGACTTCCGGGCGGACGACCCGCGGGTGGCCGCGGCCGAGCGGCTGGGGCTGCCGGTGGTGGCGGTCGGGCATCCGTCGCTGACCGGCGGGCTCACCTCCGTCTGGACCGACGACGCGACCGCCGTGACCGAGGCCGTGCGCTATCTCGCCGCGCTCGGGCACCGGCGGATCGCCCGGGTCGGCGGGGCGGCGGCCCTCGGCCACACCGGGATCCGTACGGCCGCGTTCGACGAGGCGGCCCGGGTCCTGGAGCTGGCCGGGGCCTGGCAGGTCACCACCGACTACTCGGGGGAGGCGGGGGCGAGGGCCACGCGTTCGCTGCTGACCGCCGCGCCGGTGGACCGGCCGACGGCGATCGTCTACGACAACGACGTCATGGCGGTGGCCGGGCTTTCGGTGGCGGCGGAGATGGGGCTGAGCGTGCCGGGCGATGTCTCGCTGCTGGCGTGGGACGACTCCCAGCTGTGTCGGCTGACGCATCCGACGCTGTCGGCGATGAGCCATGACGTGCACGGGTTCGGGGCGGATGCGGCGCGGACGTTGTTCGGGGTGATCACGGGGGAAGGACCTGGGTCGCATCCTGTACCGACTCCGGTACTGACTCCGAGAGGTTCGACGGCACCTCCGAAGATGTGACGTTCACCGCTCCCCCCTGCAGGACTGGGCAGCTACGTTACTCATAAGTAGCATGGGGCCTGAGCGCGCGCTCAGCGCATCGCAGCAGTGCCATCCCGCACCCTGGAGGAGAGCCATCGTGCCTCGTACCGTCAGGGATGTCGTCTTCGTAGACGGCGTCCGCACCCCGTTCGGCAAGGCGGGCCCGAAGGGCATCTACCACGAGACCCGCGCCGACGACCTCGTCGTGAAGGCGATCCGGGAGCTGCTGCGCCGCAACCCCGGCCTGGACCCGAAGAAGATCGACGAGGTCGCCATCGCCGCGACCACGCAGATCGGTGACCAGGGCCTGACCCTCGGTCGTACGGCCGGCATCCTCGCCGGTCTGCCGCAGTCGGTTCCCGGCTACTCCATCGACCGCATGTGCGCCGGCGCCCTGACCGCCGTGACGACCACCGCCGGTTCGATCGCGTTCGGCGCCTACGACGCCGTCATCGCCGGTGGTGTGGAGCACATGGGCCGCCACCCGATGGGCGAGGGCGTGGACCCGAACCCGCGCTTCGTCAGCGAGAAGCTGGTCGACGAGTCCGCCCTGTTCATGGGCATGACCGCGGAGAACCTGCACGACCGCTACCCGACGATCACCAAGCAGCGCGCCGACGAGTACGCCGTGCGCTCGCAGGAGAAGGCCGCCAAGGCGTACGCCGACGGCAAGATCCAGCAGGACCTGGTGCCGATCTCGGTGCGCCGCACCAACCCCGAGGCCGGCGAGACGGGCTGGGGCCTGGTCACGGCCGACGAGCCGATGCGTCCGGGCACCACCCTGGAGAACCTGTCGGGTCTGAAGACGCCGTTCCGCGTCCACGGCCGGGTCACCGCGGGCAACGCGGCCGGTCTGAACGACGGCGCCACCGCCTCGATCATCGCGAGCGAGGACTTCGCCCGCGAGCACAACCTGCCGGTGAAGATGCGTCTCGTCTCGTACGCCTTCGCGGGCGTGGAGCCGGAGGTCATGGGCTACGGCCCGATCCCGGCCACCGAGAAGGCCCTGGCGCAGGCCGGTCTCTCCATCGAGGACATCAACCTCTTCGAGATCAACGAGGCCTTCGCCGTCCAGGTGCTCGCCTTCCTGGAGCACTACGGCATCGCCGACGACGACGCGCGCGTCAACCAGTACGGCGGCGCCATCGCGTACGGCCACCCGCTGGCCTCCTCCGGCGTCCGTCTGATGACGCAGCTGGCCCGCCAGTTCGAGGAGCAGCCGGAGGTCCGCTACGGCCTCACGACCATGTGCGTCGGCTTCGGCATGGGCGCCACGGTCATCTGGGAGAACCCGCACCACAAGGACGCCGGAGGCGACAAGTGAGCACCACCGAACTCCTGAAGGGCGCCGCCGAGCTGTTCCCCGACGAGGTCGTGACGTCGGCGCACGTACGCCACCTCGACCTCCCGTTCGGTGCCGGGCGCTTCGCGCTGATCACGCTGGACAACGGCCTGGACCACACCAAGCCGACCACCTTCGGCCCGGCCTCGCTGGCGAACCTCAACACCGCCGTCGACCAGGTCGAGAAGGAGGCGGCCGAGGGCACGATCGTCGGTGTCGGTGTCACCGGCAAGCCGTTCATCTTCGCGGTCGGCGCCGACCTCAAGGGCGTCGAGCTGCTGAAGAAGCACGAGGACGCGCTGGCCATCGGCAAGGGCGGCCACGAGGTGTTCAAGCGCCTCGCGGGCCTGGCCGTGCCGACCTTCGCCTACTACAACGGCGCCGCCATGGGCGGTGGCGTCGAGGTCGGTCTGCACTGCACGTACCGGACCGTCTCGAAGGCCATCCCGGCGTTCTCCCTGCCCGAGGTCTTCCTGGGCCTGGTCCCGGGCTGGGGCGGCTGCACGCTGCTGCCGAACCTGATCGGCGCCGACAAGGCCGTCTCGGTGATCATCGAGAACAGCCTCAACCAGAACAAGCAGCTCAAGGGCCAGCAGGTCTTCGACCTCGGTATCGCGGACGCGATCTTCGAGGGCGCCGACTTCCTGGAGCAGTCGCTGATCTGGACCGCGAACGTCCTCAAGGGCGACATCGAGGTCGAGCGTCCGGTGATCGACCGCGGCGAGGCCTGGGACCAGGCCGTCGCCAAGGGCCGCTTCATCGCGGACTCCAAGGTGCACGGGGCCGCTCCGGCCGCCTACCGCGCCCTGGACATCGTCGCGGCCGCCAAGAACGGCGACCTGCAGCAGGGCTACGACGCCGAGGACGTCGCCCTCGCCGACCTCATCATGGGCGGCGAACTGCGCTCCGGCATCTACGCGTTCAACCTGGTGCAGAAGCGCGGCAAGCGTCCCGCGGGCGCCCCGGACAAGAACCTGGCCCGCCCGGTCACCAAGGTCGGCGTCGTCGGCGCCGGTCTGATGGCCAGCCAGCTCGCGCTGCTCTTCCTGCGCCGCCTGGAGGTGCCGGTCGTCCTGACCGACATCGACCAGGAGCGCGTCGACAAGGGTGTGGGCTATGTCCACGCCGAGATCGAGAAGCTGCTCGGCAAGGGCCGGATCAACCAGGACAAGGCCAACCGCCTCAAGGCGCTGGTGACCGGTGTCCTGGACAAGGCCGAGGGCTTCTCGGACGCCGACTTCATCATCGAGGCGGTCTTCGAGGAGATCGGCGTCAAGCAGCAGGTGTTCGCGGAGGTCGAGGCGGTCGCCCCGGCGCACGCGATCCTCGCCACCAACACCTCCTCGCTGTCCGTGTCGGAGATGGCGTCGAAGCTGCAGCACCCCGAGCGGGTCGTCGGCTTCCACTTCTTCAACCCGGTCGCGGTCCTGCCGCTGCTGGAGATCGTCCGCGGCGAGAAGACGGACGACGCCTCGCTGGCCACCGCGTTCGCCGTCGCCAAGAAGCTGAAGAAGACCGCGGTCCTCACCAAGGACGCCCCGGCGTTCGTCGTGAACCGCATCCTCACCCGCTTCATGGGCGAGATCCAGAACGTCATCGACGAGGGCACCCCGGTCGAGGTCGCCGAGAAGGCCGTCGAGCCGCTCGGTCTGCCGATGTCCCCGCTGGTGCTGCTGGAGCTGGTCGGCCCCGCGATCGGTCTGCACGTCTCGGAGACCCTCAACCGGGCCTTCCCGGACCGCTTCACGGTCTCCCCGAACCTCGCGGCCGTCGTCAAGGCGGGCAAGCGCGGCTTCTACGTCTACGACAGCGGCAAGCCGGAGCTGGACCCGGAGGTCGCGGCGCTGCTGCAGCAGGGCGACTCCGTCCTGACCGAGGAGCAGGTGCGCGACCGGGTGCTGGACGCGGTGGCGCAGGAGATCGGGCTCATGCTCGACGAGGGCGTCGTCGCCGAGGCCCAGGACATCGACCTGTGCCTGATCACGGGCGCCGGCTGGCCCTTCCACCTGGGCGGCATCACGCCGTACCTGGACCGCGAGGGTGTCTCGGAGCGCGTGAACGGCAAGAAGTTCCTGGCTCCGGGCGTGGCGTCGGTTCCGGCGTAACACCGAAGCACATGACAGAGGGCCTCCGCTTCCGGGCGGAGGCCCTCTGTCATGTGCGAGACGTGGCGTTCAGGCGAGCCAGGGCCCCAGCGGGCTGCCCACCGCCGGCGACAGCTGGCGGCGGACGTGCAGCTGTCCGTCGGTGCCGATGACGGCCACGACCAGGGCGCCCGCGGCGTCGTACGCCAGGGCCGGGGCGTGGGCGACCATCTCGCCCGACTCGTTCCAGTGCGTCCCGGAGACGTTCTTGTCGCGGTCCGGCAGGGAGACGACGAGCCGGCCGCGGCTGCCGCGATGGGCCAGGAAGGCCTCGCGGGCGCCGCGTTCGGGGGCCCACAGCGCGGCGACGGCGCCCGTGCCCCCGTGGCCGCCGAGTCCGGCGCCGGAGCCCGGCCAGCGACCGTCGGCGTGCTGGCGGTAGGCCATGACCTGCTGGGTGCCGGCCTCCCGGAAGTAGAGGCAGGTACGGCCGCCGCCCGAGTCGACGGCGGTGATCCCGCCGGTCGCCGGCCGGCCCGTCTGCAGGGTCTCGTCGAGCAGGAAGGGACCACCGGGTTCGGCCTGGTGCCAGCGCCACACGGTGTTCTTGCCCGGCACGTACAGCTCCACGGTGCCCCGCTCGGTGACCAGCGCGGTGCCGGCGTCCTGGACGAAGCTGCCGCCGATCGCCTCCCAGGGGGACCAGGTGCCGTCGGTGTCCCGGCGGCGGACGGCGATGCCCTGGTCGAAGGTGCGGACGAAGACGTACAGCCGGCCGGCCGCGTCGACCGCCGCCGAGGGAACGCCCACCTCGCGCTGACGGCGGCCGTCGCCGTGCGCCCAGTCGGGGTTCTCCAGGGTCTGCCAGCCGCTGAAGCCGTTGCCGCCGGGGTCCTGGACCGTGTGCACGACGTCCACGGTCACCCCGCTGCCGACGACGTTCTGGCGGCGCAGGGCCACGAGTTCGGCCGGGCCGCCCGGCAGGCCGGTGACGGCGAGCGTGGGCGCGATCCAGCCGTCACCGAGGACGAAGGGCCCCTTCCACTCGCCGCTCGCCGGACCGGTCTCCGTCCAGAAGGCGAGCCGGCCGGCCAGCACCCCGAAGGCGTTGAGCCGCCCGCCCGGCCCCAGCCGCAGCCAGTCGGTCGTCGGGGAGTAGCGGTAGGCGGCGCTCCGCATGTGCGTGCTGCGGTACGGGTTCGGCCCCAGCTGCCGGTCGCCACAGGTCTGGCAGGTGCCGTGCGGGCAGACCGTGGGGGCGTCGAGGCCGCCGTACGTGGCCAGGTACTCGCCCTTCTCCGTGACGGCGGCCGAGTCGAGGTTGTAGCCCCAGAAGCGGTTGGCGTAGGCGCGGTAGTGCTCGACGACCGGGGTGTGGCCCGCCTCCCGGTGCCGGGTGAGGGCGGCGAGCGCGAACTGCGCGGCGGTGGTGTGGTCGACGTGGTCGGAGCAGACGAACTCGCTGCGGCCGCCGTCGTGTTCGGGGTCGGGGTCCATGGTGCGCACCGTGCTGGGGCGGGCGTGGCCCAGGAGCGCGGTCAGGGCGGCGATCACCTGCTCGCGGGTGATGTGCTGGACCTCTCCGACGGTGCAGCCGTGCACCGGCAGCGTGGGCTGGGTGCGCAGGGCGCCCTCCCACAGTTCGTGGAGCCGGGTGCGGGTGCCGCGCTCGGTGGGGGCGCCCTGGTGCAGCTGCAGGAAGTAGAGGCAGACGGAGTCGTGGTCGACGAGTGTGAACCGCTCCGCGGCGAACCCGGGCACGAGGTCGACGGGTTCGCGCCGCCAGGGGTGGTCGCGGTCGCCGGTGGCCATCCGGGCGTAGGCGGAGCGCAGCCCGCAGCCGCGCTCGGTGCTGTACCGGGCGAAGTCCGGCGGCACGGCGCGGCGCTGCGGTTCGTCGGTGTCGACGTTGATGCCGTCGCCCTCCCCCGCGGTGAGGATCACGGTGGTGATCCGGTCGCCGTCCTGCAGGGAGCGCACCAGGTCGGGGTTCATGAAGTACAGGTCGTCGTCCTGGTGGGCGACGATGTGGAGGATCGAGCGGGTGGTCGTGGTCATCGGGCCTCCTCGGGCGTCGGGTTCACCAGGGTTCTCGGGGCGGTCGGGCTCATCGGTCCACCACGTTCATCGCCATGGCGCCCGACGCCGAACAGTACGGCCGTACCCACACCGGGCGGGACGGGTGGACCACGACATGCGCGGAGGCCTCCTCGCCGACCAGCGGGACGGACGGGTAGACGAACGCGCCCTTGACGTCGGGGAAGTCCTCCAGCAGGTGGCAGACGCGCACCTTGCGGCGGTCGAACGGGTCGGGCTGCAGCCACCAGTCCCAGTCCTCCCAGCGCTCCAGGCGGTGGTCGACGACCCGGCGCAGCGGCGCCGCCGCCCGGAACGACTGACGGCCCAGGACCTCGACGGGCACGGAGAAGCTGCCCCCGTGCCGGCCGCGGCGGCTGACGATGAACAGGGCGCCCGGCTCGATCCGCCGTCCGCCGCACAGCACGCCCCGCACGGTGATGGCGCCGTCCGCCACCTCCACGCCGGTGCACTCGGCGTGTTCCTCGCGCAGCAGCGTGCGCAGCATCAGCCGGCCGTTGGGCTGGGCGTAGGGCAGGTTCCAGCCGACCGGGCCGGTCGGGGGGCGGGCGACGAGGCGGGCGCGGGCGTCGATGAGGGCGCGGGTGTCGCGGACGCCGGCCTTCATGTGGACGGACGACGCCTTGGCGGACGCCATGGTCACCTGCCAGCGTCCGTCACCGAGGTCGTCGAGGGCCGCCGGGGTGAGGACGGCGGTGTAGCGGGTGCCGCCGTTGTCCAGGTCCGTGCGGGAGGTGCGCAGCGGGAGGTCGGGGCGGCGGTCGCCGTCGGTGGGCTTGTGGCGCAGCACGAACTGCCAGCGGCGGCGGCCCTCGCCGGGCCCGTCGGCGGCGAAGCGCAGGTAGCCGGCGTCGTCGGCGGTGACGTCCACGGTGGCCGCGCCGAGGGCGGCCGGGGGCACGGTGAGCTGCTCGGTCGCGGCCTTGCGGGGTCCGGCGGGGGCGCGGTAGCCGCGCTCGGCGGCGGCGCGGCGGCGGGCGGCGTCCTCGAACAGCTCCAGGTAGCGGTCGGCCACGGCCGACGGGTCGAAGCGGGCGGCGTTGCGCAGCGCGGCGGCGCCCATGGCGCGGCGCAGCGGCTCGTCGGCCATGAGGCGGCGCAGGCCCCAGGCGATGCCCTCGACCTCGCCGTTGGGCACGAGGAAGCCGTCCTCGCCGTCGGCCAGGATCTCGCGGGGGCCGACGGGGCAGTCGGTGGAGACCACGGGCAGTCCGCAGCGCATCGCCTCGACCAGCGTCATGCCGAAGGACTCCGCGCTGGAGGTGACGGCCGCAATGGAGCCCTTGGCCCACTCGGACTCGATCGGCGAGAAGCCGCCCATGAACAACACCCGCCCGGTCAGGCCCAGTTCGGTGACCAGGCCGCGCAGCCTGCCGGCCTCACCGCCGTCGCCGTAGATCCGCAGCTGCCAGTCGGGGAACTCCTCGGCCAGCTCGGCGAAGGCGCGGATCAGCAGGTCGTAGCGCTTGATCGGGTGCATGCGGCCCGCGCTGACGACGACCTTGCGCGAGCAGTCCGAGGGCTCGACGGACGGCTCGGGCACGCTGTTGGGGATGCCGACCACGGGGATGCCGGGGATCGGTGTGTTCTCCATGAAGGAGTGGGCGTCGGCGTCGGTGACCGTGGTGATCCCGTCCAGCCGCGGGTAGACCCGGGCCATCTCCGCGCGCACCGCCGGCGGGATGGCCAGGTGGGTCATGTGCTCCTGGGCGACGCGCAGGGCGCCGTCGCGGGTGTGGGCGGCGACGAAGAGGTTGAGGCTGGGCCGGGTGCCGATCACCACGTCGGCGGACGTCTTCTGCAGTTCGCGGATGATGCGCCCGTCGGTGAACTTGCTGTACTGCGCGTAGAACTCCTCCTGGCGCGGTACGACCTCGCTGGGTTCGTCGCTGCCCGCGGCGCCGCGGTCGGCGGAGCCCGGGCGCAGGTCGACGAGGGCGCGGACGGTGACGCGCGGGGAGATCTCGAACTTGGTGGCGGTGGCGCGCCGGAAGACCGACACGATCTCCACCTCGTGCCGGACGGCGAGCGCCTCGGCGAGGTTGATGACGGTGCGGTTGGTCCCGCCGATGCCATAGATGTTGTTGATCAGGAAGGAGATCTTCACCGGACCTCGCCCTCCCGGCGCTCGAAGGGACTCGGCACCGGGTAGTAGGCGCGCAGGAACGTGTCGAGCATCCGTGTCTGGCGGTCGATGTCGTGACCGTCGGAGAGGGTGTCGTTGATGCAGAACGCCTGCCGGTCACGGCGGGCGAGCAGGATGCCGAGCCGGCGCTGGATCTCCGGCTTGGCGAGGTCGAGGTAGGCGAAGGTGATGTTCGAGGGCACGGCACGACCGGTGAAGTAGGCGTAGTAGTGGTACAGGGAGGACGGGATGGAGATGTCGGTGGCGCTGCGGAAGCGGCTGTGCGAGGTGTTCCAGTGCTCCTCGGCGAACTCGCGCTCGATCTCGTGCAGCACGCTGCGCCGCAGCGCGTAGGGGGCGTGCCGCAGCTTCTGCACGATGGCGGTGCCGAAGTGCTCCAGCAGCAGGCGCCGGTTGTTCTTCCCGGCCGCGTCGACCGGGCGGTCCACGGGGCTGAGGTCCCAGCGGGGCACCTGGGACGGGGAGAAGAAGGTGCGGGTCATGCCGTTGGACAGGAAGAAGTCCTGCGGGGTGACGGGGCTGCCCAGGAACATGTCGTCGTTGAAGTAGAGGAAGTGCTCGGACAGGCCCTTGATGTGGTGCAGGCGGCTCTCGATGGCGTGCGAGTTGAAGGTGGGCAGCGCGGACGGGTCCTCGAAGATCTCCGCGTGGTCGACGACCGTGAGGCGCGGGTGGCCGTCGTTCAGCCAGGCGGGGCGCTGGCGGTCCGTCACCACGTAGACGTGCCGCACCCAGGGGGCGTTCTGCTCCAGCGCGCGCAGGGAGTAGCGCAGTTCGTCGCGGCTGATGTAGCGGGCCGCGTTCGCGGACTCGGTGTGGTAGCCGCCCGCGCCGTAGGCGCCGCGCCGCCGCTGCCAGTCGGGGTCGCTGCCGTCGACCCAGGTGTAGACGACGTCCACGGGGAAGCGCACGTCCTCGGGCAGGGGGTCGGCACAGGGCCGGATGGTGCGCACCGCGCGGGTGCGGCGGGTGTGCAGGGCGGCGAAGCCGGTGAGCCGGCTCACGGGGACGGTGACACGGGGCTCGTCGAGGGCGACGTCCTCGGTGACGCGGTTGGGCCGCGGGGCGAGCAGGCGGCCGTCCTCGGGCCGCCAGAACTCGATGTCGCAGCCGTGCTCCAGGCCCAGGACCAGGGAGCCCGCCGGGTCGCTCCACACCATGCCGACCCGCAGCACGGCGGCCCGGCGGACCAGTTGCCGGCCGCCGCGCGAGCCGGCCAGCGCGGTGTGGCCCTGCGCGGCCTCGCCGCGGCAGGCGCGCAGGTAGACGGGGCTGTGTTCGGCGCAGCGCTCCAGCACCTGGCCGACCCGGGCGCGGTCGGCCTCGGCGACGGCGAGGCAGGAGCGGAAGTCGGAGGTGCCGCGTACGGCGAAGTAGTCGACGCCGGCCTCCTCCAGGGCGGTGACGACGAGTTCGAGGTTGGCCTCGCGCAGGCCCAGCGGCGACACGGTCGGCCGGACCAGGGCGATCCGGGCGCCGTGCCCCGCGAGGACGGCGAGCCGCTCGCCCGCGCCGAACAGGTGCGGCCAGCGGCGGCGGGCCCGCGCGCCGCGCAGCAGCCGGGCGCCCAGGTTGACGGTGTGCAGCCGGCGCAGCAGCTGCTTGAGCACCATGCGCAGGCCCATCGGCACCCGGCGTGCGATACGGCGTCTGAGGCCCGCGGGAACCAGGGTGCGGTACGCCCCGACCGCGGCGGAGGCCTCGGCGTTGCCCATGCTCACGGCTGGTCGCCCGCCTCGTCGGTGTGGTGGTGGTCGCGCTCGAAGACGCTGGGGACCGGGAAGTAACGGTGCAGGAAGCGCACGACGGCCTGGGTGCCGCCGCGGACGCGCGCCTCCTCGGTGCCGAGGCCGAAGAGCTGGATCTGCTGGGTGTCGCGGCGGACCAGGAGGCGTTCCAGATGGGTGCCGATGTCGGGGAGCGCCGCGTGCAGCGCCACCGACGCCTCGCCGGAGGGGTCGGCCAGTCCGGCGGTGTGCCCGAAGTGGTGGACCACGCCGTCCAGGGGGTGTGTGCCGGGTACGGCGGGCAGCCGCTGTCCGTCGTCGAGGGGCAGCGGCGCGGCGCCGGAGCCCCTGAGCCGGGCCAGCGTCTCGGCGCGGTGCGGCTGCGGGCCGTGCGCGTAGCCGTGGGCGGTGACCCGGCCGGTGGCCGCGTACGCGGTACGGGTCCAGGGGGCGAAGGACTCCTGGGCGTTCCAGGGGCCGCGCCGCGGGCGGGTCGAACCGCTCGGGGTGAAGTAGTCGAAGGGGCGGACCGGCCGGCCGAGCAGGGCTCCGGGACGCAGCAGCAGGAAGTGCTCCGCGAGATCCGGCAGTTGGTGCAAATGCCACTCCGAGCCCGGCCGGGCGCGGACCACGGTGAGCCGGTCGTCGGCCCGCAGCCAGGCCGGCGGCTCCGCCTCGGCGACCAGGTGGACGACGTCGGCCCAGGGGGCGTACTGGTGCAGGGAGCGCAGGGCGGCCCGCAGCAGCTCCTCGCCCCACGGGGTCGGGTGCTGCCACAGCAGGACCGCGTCGACGGGGAAGGTGATCTCCTCCAGGCGCGGGACGTCGAAGTTCTCCAGCGTGATCGTCGGCTCCAGGTCGCCGTCGATGTCGCAGTAGCCGGACAGCCGGTCGAGGCCGATCTCGACGCCGGGGGCGTCACTGGGCACGGCGCGCTGGACCCGGTTGGGGCGCGGGCCGATCAGCCGCTCGGCGGGCAGGTCGGTGTTGGCGGTCCAGAACTCGATCTCGACGCCCTGGTCCTCGCCCACCCAGAGGTTCCCGGTGGGCTCGGTGCGTAGCCAGGTCAGGCGGATCACCTTGGCCTTGCCGTAGTGCTTCCACGCCTTCACATGGCTGCCCGGGACGTCCCGGGTGTCGTTCTGGGCGGGCGAGACGGAGACGACGTAGCCGGTGTGCTCCTCCAGCAGCGCGCGCAGCACGCGGCGGACGGCGCCCTTGTCCTGCTGGTCGACGGCCAGGCAGATGCGGCGGTCGTCGAGCGCCGGGACCGCGAACCAGGGGATGTCGGCGGCGTCCAGGGCCTGGGTGACCAGGTCGTGGTCGAGCC
The DNA here is from genome assembly GCF_002242805.1 of Streptomyces diastatochromogenes. Classification (GTDB taxonomy): domain Bacteria; phylum Actinomycetota; class Actinomycetes; order Streptomycetales; family Streptomycetaceae; genus Streptomyces; species Streptomyces diastatochromogenes. Next base: position 18,747 of record NZ_MCGQ01000050.1, read on the forward strand.
GGCGGGCCCGGTCGGCGGTGAGGCCGGTGTGCACATGGCCGACCCGGCCGTCGGGTGCCTGGGTACGGCGCTCGGAGTGACCGAACTCCGCCCTGCGCACCCGGCGCAGGGCCCTGCGGTGCAGCCGTGCCTCGCGGCGGCTCAGGGTGCGGGCGAGCTGCCGCTTGACCTTGCGCCGCACACCCACGGGCACCGTGGTGGCGGCGGCGGAGCGCACCGGCTGGGGGACGAGGCGTTTGTAGACGTTGACCGCGGAGCTCATGGACGTCGGGTCCGACACGTCATGAACTCCGTTTCATCGCTCGTGGGGGCTGGGGGTGGGGAAGTAGGAATCGAGGAAGCCGTCCAGCAGCTCCTGTTGTGCCTCGATGTCCTCGGGTGTCGAGAAGGCGTCGTTGAGACAGAAGGAGTCCTGGTCGCGGCCGTCGAGCAGCCGTTGCAGCCGGTCCGCCAGGTCCGGCACGGCCAGCTGGAGGTAGGTGAAGGGCATCGAGCCCGGTTGGGCCCGGCCGGTCAGCGCCGCGTAGTAGAGCGCGAAGGACGAGGTCGGCGACAGGTCGGTCATCGCCCGGAACCTGCTGCCCGCGGTGCGTGCCCAGGCCTCCGGGAAGTCCTGCTCGGCCTCCTCCATCGCCGAGCGGCGCAGCGCGTACGGGATGTGCTCCATCGGCTGGGTGATGACCTTGCCGAAACGTTCCTTCAATAGGGCGCGGTTGTTCTTGCACGCCGCGTCGACCGGGGTGTCGGTCTCCGTGACCGGGCCCTGCGGGATGCGGTTGCGCGAGGGGAAGTAGCGGGCCGTGCCGTTCGGCGTGAAGAAGGCGTGCGGGGCCACCGGCCGGCCCATGAACATGTCGTCGTTGAAGTACAGGAAGTGCTCGGCCAGGCCCTCGATGTGGTGCAGCTGCGACTCGATCGCGTGCGAGTTGAACACGGGCAGCACCGACCGGTCGCGGAAGATCTCCCGGTGGGTGGCGATGCGCAGTCCGGGCACACCCTCGCGCAGCCAGGCCGGGACCTGGTCGTCGGTGACGATGTAGATGTTGCGGATCCACGGCGCGAACAGGTGCAGGGAGCGCACCGAGTAGCGCAGTTCGTCGCGGCTGATGAAGCGGGCGTCGCTGGCGGACTCCGCGTGGTAGACCTCGCCCTTCGCCTGCGCCTTGCGCTGCTGCCAGGCGGGCTCGTTGCCGTCGACCCAGGTGTAGACGGCGTCGACGGGGAAGGCGATGTCGTCCGCGCAGTTCACCAGGAACTCGGGGCGCGTGGGCAGCGCGGGCGCGAGGTGGCGCGGGGTCCAGTCGGAGACGAACCGGCTGAACAGCCGGGCGGAGCCCAGGACGTTCCCGCCGTCGGCGGCGACGGCCCAGGTGGCGCGGTTGGCGCGGGGCGCGAGGAGGTACGTGCCCTGCCGCTGCCAGAACTCGATGGCGCAGCCGTACTCGTGCCCGAGCAGCAGATGCCGGCCCGGGTCGGTGCGGGACCAGCTGATCTGCAGGACGCGCGCGCCGGTGACGTCACGCCAGGCCCGGGGATCGCGGGAGGAGACGGGCTTGGCCGGCCGGGGCGCGTCCGGGTCGATCACGCTGAGGTGGCCCGGGTACTGGCCGAGCCCGCGGAACACCACGCCGAGCACCCGGTCCCGGTCCTCCTCGGCGACGGCGACGACCGTGCCGTGGTCGGAGGTGCCGCGTACGGCGAAGTGCGGGACGCCCGCCGAGTCGAGCAGGGCGGTGAGCGCGGAGCGGTTGGCCTCGCGGGCGGAAAGCGGTGTCAGTCCCGGCTCGACATAGACGTCGCCGTGCTCCGCGGTGACCGTGGTGGGCCCGGCCTCGGCGGGACGCCGCGGTGCTGCTGCTCCTCGCGGGGTACGGCCCACCTGGCCGGCCCCCTGCCGGAGAGCATGATCGGAGACGGTCGTCACGCCGCTCGCCCCCCACGGGCCGACGCACGCACCAGCACAGCCACCCCTCCCTCTCCTCACCCGGACCAGACCAAGGGCGAGTACCGGTGGTCGCTCGCCCTCGTGCCCCCCGGCTCGATTCGCGACCACGTCGACGCGACGGCACGAGGCCGTAGCGGTTCATACCGAAAATTTAACCTTCACAGGACCGGCACATCTCATCAAGCGCTTACATGGCTGTCAACTTGATCCGTAAATGACAGAAAACACATACAACCCTTACGTCTCGTTGAACGTCTGATGACCGGTGGATGTCTGTCCACCACCGCAGACGGGCCCGGTCCAACCCCCCCACTCGTGCCCTGAGCTGCTGAGTACCGCGGCATCGAGCCGGCACGAGAGAGGAACCGAGGCAATGACGGACGCCCTGACGGATACGGGCCCCCGGAGATCACGGCGGGCGCCGGCGGGCCGCCGGGCCAAACCGCCACGGCGGCGCCGGCGCGTGTGGCGCTGGATAGCGCTGAGTCTCGTCCTGCTCGTGCTGGCCGCGGGCGGCGTCGGCTACTGGCTCTACAACGACCTCAACGGCAACATCAAGGGCGTCGACCTGGAGAAGGCGATCGGCGACGACCGGCCGCGGAAGCTGCCCACCTCGGGGCAGAACCTCCTGGTCCTCGGCTCCGACTCACGGTCCGGCGCCAACGCCTCGCTGGGCACGGGCAATGTCTCCGGGGCGCGCTCGGACACCGCGCTGGTGATCCACATACCGGAGGGACGTAAGAAGGCGGTTGCCGTGAGCATCCCGCGCGACACCCTGGTGACCCGGCCCGAGTGCACCGGGAAGGACGGCTCCGCGCTGCCGTCCGCGAAGCGTGTGATGTTCAACTCGGTCTACTCGCTCGCCGGTCCGGCCTGTGTGGTCAAGACCGTCGAGCAGATGTCCGGGGTGCGGATGGACCACTTCGTGGAGATCGACTTCGCGGGCTTCAAGGGGCTCGTGGACGCGATCGGCGGGGTCACCGTCACCGTGGACCAGGACATCCACGACAAGTCCAGCGGACTGGACCTGAGCGCGGGCACCCACCGGCTCGACGGCACGCAGTCCCTGCAGTTCGTCCGGACCCGGCACGGCATCGGCGACGGCAGCGACCTCGGACGCATAGGCCTCCAGCAGCAGTTCCTGATCGCCCTGCTGAGCGAGATCAAGAAGCAGGACCTGCTGGGCAGCCCCACCAAGGCCTTCCGGATCGCCGACAAGCTCACCGAGTCGCTCACCACCGACTCGGGCCTCGCCTCCCTCACCAAGCTCGCCGACTTCGGGCGCAGCATGAACGGCGTCGACCCGTCCACCATGGAGACGATCATGCTGCCGGTGCGGTACGACACCCAGGACCCGAACCGCGTCGTGGCCGCCCAGCCGCAGGCCGGCCAACTGTGGCAGGCGCTGCGCAAGGACCAGGAGATTCCCGAGTCGGCGAAGAAGTCGCCCGCGACGGGAGGTTAGGGCCCCTGCCCCGGGGCGCGGGCGCGTCAGACGCGGACCGACGGGGACAGCGCCAGGCCGGGGCCGCCGGCCTGGCGGGCGATGTGCAGCGCTCCGTCCGGCGCGATCACGGCGAGCACGATCCGGCCGTACGCGTCGAGGGAGAGCGCCGGGGCGCCGATGCAGTGCTCGCCGGTCGGCGACCACCACAGGCCGGCCTGCTCGTTCTCCACGCCGCACGCGGCGAGCACGACCTGCCCGTCCATGTCCCGGTGGGCCAGCACCGTGCAGTCGTACCCGTCGAGCACCGCACGCAGCAGCGCGACCGGGTCCCCGGCCGGTGCGCCGCCGAGGGGGATCACCCAGCCGCCGGGCCGATGGGCGACGAGCCCGCCGCTGTCCGGGTCGGCCCAGTAGTACGACGCCCGGTCCGGTGCCGTCTCCAGCGCCGACGCCGTGCCCGGAGCCACCCGGAGCGGGATGTTGGGCTCCTGCCGGAAGTCGCCGTCGGCCTCCGCCTGCCGCCACCACATGACGTCCTGCTCGCCGCCCGCCAGCACCTCGATACGTCCCGAGGCGTGGGCGACCGCGGCCAGTCCGTCGTGCACCTTGCTGCCCTTGAGGTCCTGCCACGGCTCCCACTTGCCGGTGGGGCCCTCACGGCGCAGCATCAGCCCGCGGCCGGCGTTGCGCGCGAAGACGTGCACGCGTCCCGAGGCGCTGACCGCGGCCACCGGGACACCGAAGCGGACGGCCCGCTCCCGGTCCTTGTGCGGATTGCCCAGCGACCGCCACTCGGTCACGGGGCGGCCGGTCTGGTACTGGAGGGCGTGCACGATGTCGACGGCGGGCGGGCCGTCGCCCTTGGGGACCTCGCGCCGGCCGACGAAGTGGACGTAGGTGTCGGCGCCCTGGGCCACCGACAGATGGGTCAGGTCCGGCACGGGGAAGAAGTCGGGGCCCGTCCAGTCCGGGCCGCCCGGCCGGGTCTCGGTCCAGCGCAGCAGGCCGGCACGGGTGCGGGCGTAGGCGGTCAGCCTGCCGTCCTTGCCGAGCACGAGCCAGCGGCCCGCCACCGTCGCCTCGGCCGTGTGCCCCTGCGTCGTCTGCGCGTGTGCGACGACGCGGTCGGCAACTCTGCGCCGGGCGGTGCCGCGCCCGGATCCGGTCCGCATGACGTGACCCGCCCCTTCCCTGCCGCCCGGCGTGGTTGACCTGCCGATTCCCGAACACCTGTTGCACGGGGGAGGCCGAGCGCGCCTCATCATAGGTCGAACGTTCGACGAACGCGGTGTGGCGATCATGTGCACACCCGGCGCCCGGGCGGCCGGTCGTCACACCTGGCGCCACGCCTCCAGCGCCAGCCCCGGCTCGTCCTTCCGCTTGGTGAGCAGGAGTTGGCCGGTCGACGGGGACAACGTTGCCGCCACCACCCGGTCGTCCTCGTCCACGGCCAGGGACACCAGCGCGTCCACCGGCAGCCGCGGCCCCGACTCCGCCCACCACGCGCCCGCCGACTCCAGCTCGGTGGGGTAGGCGGCGAAGGCGACCCGGCCGCTCGCCGAGCGCTGGGCCAGCAGCGTGCAGTCGTGGCCGTCGAGGTCGCAGCGGACCGCCGCGACCGGGCCGGGGCCCGCCGAGGGGAGGACCGTGACGGGCTTGGTGCCGGGGCGCCAGGCGCACAGGTCGCCCGAGTCGTCGGTGTAGTAGAGGGTCGTGCCGTCGGAGGACGTGGCCAGGGCGTGCAGGGTGCCGGGGCGCACTCCCGTCTCCAGGGTCTCCCGGAGCACCGGCTGGGCGCCCGGCTCCTCCTGACGCCAGTGCAGGACGGCCCCCGGGGCGGCCGCGTAGAGCTCGACCCTGCCGGACTCCCCCGTCACCGCCGCCAGGCCGTCCTGGACCCCACTGCCCTTCAGGTCCCGCCAGGGATCCCAGCCGCCCTTCTCCTTCTGCGCGAGCAGGCTCACCCCGCCGCCGTTGTTGCGCACGAAGACATGGGCGCGGCCCTGCGCGTCCACGGCGACGGCGGGGGTGCCGGTGCGGTCGCCCTTCTTGTTCGGGTGGCCGATCGGGTTCCAGTCCAGGGCCGCGAGGCGCGGGCGGAAGTGGGTGGAGTGCACCAGGCCCGACTCGCCCTTGGTCGTGGGCCGCCAGGAGACCAGGTGGGCGTAGGCGTCGGCGCCCTGGCCGACGGCGAGGACGGGGTGGAGTTTCTGGTCGCCGCCCACCGTGCGGGGGTCGGTCCAGGGGCCGTCCGGGCCGCGCTCCGCCCGGCACAGGACGGCGTCGCCCGACAGCTGGTAGGCACTGAGCCGGCCGTCGCGGCCGCGGAGGAGCCAGTCGCCGTTCACCGGTTCACTCTAAGCGGCCGGGGCGGGACGCCGGGGCCCGCCCCCGCACGGGTGACATGGGACCCTTGCGCCATGAACGACCCCCTCGGCTCCCCGGGCCCGGACGGACCGCTGCTCGTGATCGTCGACGGCGCGAACGTCGTCGGGTCACGGCCCGACGGCTGGTGGCGGGACCGCAGGGGTGCCGCCGAGCGGCTGCGGGACCGGCTGGCCCGCGAGGGGCTGCCGGGTCACGAGGGTGCCGTGGAGCTGGTGCTCGTCGTCGAGGGCGCCGCCCGTGGGGTGGAGTCCGTGCCCGGGGTACGGGTGACGGAGGCGCGCGGCAGCGGGGACGACCGGATCGTGGAGCTGGCCGCCGAGAACCCCCACCGGGCCCGCCTCGTGGTCACGGCCGACCGTGAACTGCGGCGCCGGGTGACCGAGCTGGGCGCGGAGGTGACCGGGCCGCGCGCGGTCCTCGGCTGAGGACCCGGGATCCGCCCTAGGCGAGCGCCGCGAACAGGGTGAGGAAGCCGGCCAGTCCGGTGGCTCCGAGGACGGTTCCGGTGACGGCGGTCCACATGCGGCCGATGCCCTGGCGGGCGTAGTGGATGCCCATCAGGCCGAACGTGACGGCGAGGCCGCCCGCGAGGAACGACCACGGGAGCACGGCGAGCATGAGGCTGGGCCATGCGCCCGTGGCCGCGATGAGCCCGAAAACGAGTGCGGTGGGGCCCAGGGCGACGGCGGGTGAGTCGTCGGTTCGGCCGGGCGTGGTCGGCGCAGGCATGTGTTCCCCCTCATTTGAACGTGTTCAAATCGCTGTACCGAGCATAACAGGGGGATGCGGACCGCGACCCGCCAACTCCCCTTCAGCCGTGCGGAGTCCGGGCGTAGAACACCGCCCCGTCGACCCGCCCCACCTCCTCGTACCGTGCCGCCAGCAGCCGGCGCAGGCTCGGGACGCGGTCGGGGGCGTACGGCTCGCCGCGGGAGTCGTCGACGACCAGGGCGGGGGCGTGTGCGGCCAGCTCCGCCCGGAACACGGGCCAGGCACCCTCGACCGCGTACTTCTCGCCGACCTGGGGGCCGTCGCGGCCGCCGCTGTAGTTGGTGAGCAGGCCCGCGGTGAGGTAGCGGGTGGCGGGGGTGCGGTGGGCCAGCCAGTACGTCTCCGGGTGCATGCCCCACACGAGGACCCGGTCGGCGGGCGCGGTGCGCTGGGCGAGGGCGGCCGCGAGGCGCTGGGCGTGGGTGAGTTCGGGGCGCGGTGCGAGCAGGCCCCAGGCGAGGAACAGGGCGCAGCAGCAGGCCGAGGTGAACACGGCGCCCGGCAGCCGTTCGCGGGGCAGGGTCCGCAGCGCGGCCGTGGCCAGCAGGGCCGCGGGCGGGGTGAGTTGCAGGTAGTAGTGGCCGAAGAAGTGGAAGCCGAGGGTGACGGCGACGACCGAGGAAGCCAGCCACAGCCACAGGTCGGCCGCGCCGGTGCGGGCGGTGCGCAGGGACCGTACGACCGGCGGGATCAGGCCCGCGCAGGCCACGGCCAGGAGCACGGCGTTGGCCACGCCACGGCCCAGGACGTGGAGTTCGGAGCCGGTGAAGGAGGCGTAGGCGGCGGAGCCGGTGACCGTCCAGAAGAGGAACCCGGCGGGGTCCGTGGCCAGGGCCGCGCACAGCACCGGTACGGCGAACCCGGCCCCGAGCCGCAGCGCGCCCGCGCACGGGGTGCCCGCGCGGTGCAGCAGCCAGACCACCGGCAGCAGCACCGCGCCGCCGGTCTGCTTGGCGAGGAAGGCACAGGCGACGGCGGCCCCGGCCGCACCCCAGCGGCCGCGGTCCGCGCACCACAGGGCGGCCGCCGTGGCGGGCAGTATGAACACCTCGAAGGTGGCGGCCTGCGCGTCCTCGGGGTTGAGTCCGACCGAGATCAGCAGGTACAGCACCCCCGTGGTGCGGCCCGCGGTGTCGCCCCAGCGGCGCCGGGCCAGGGAGGCCAGCAGGACGGCGGTGAGCGTCTGCGCGAGGACCGCCAGCACCCGGACCGGAGTGAGGGAGCCGGAGCCGCAGACCGCGAAGGCGGCCTCGTACAGCCAGGGCACCAGCGGGGGTTTGCGGTCCACGACCGTCTCGTACAGGTGCCCGCCATGGGCGAGGAGGCGCGCCTGTACGGCGAGGTATCCCTCGTCGGGGTTCCACAGCGGCCGGACGAAGGAGGGGGCCCGGGTGATGCAGGCCAGGGCCGCGAGGGCGGGCAGCAGCCGCGTCCAGTACGCCGTCCGGGTGACCACGGTCCGTGCGGGGGCGAGCGGGGCGGCAAGCATGGGGAGCACGTTATCCGGCCCCGCAGTTCCCGCCGAAGCGGGACATACGGGGCCGGTGCGGGGACCGTGACGGTTACTCGGCGTCGCCCTTCGGCGGCCGGTGCATGACCTCGCCGATGGTGGTCTCCTCGTGCCGGCCGAGGCGGCTGTGCGAGCGGCCGTAGAGGAAGTAGACAAAGGAGCCGATGACCATCCAGATGGCGAACCGGAGCCAGGTCTCGGCCGGCAGATTGAGCATCAGCCACAGCGTGGCGGCGACGGACAGGATCGGGATGAACGGCACCCACGGGGTGCGGAAGGCGCGGTGCAGATCCGGGCGAGTGCGACGCAGGATGACCACGCCGAGTGCGACGACGACGAAGGCGAACAGGGTGCCGATGTTCACCAGTTCGGCCAGTTCGCTCAGGCTGGTGAAGCCCGCGATCACGGCGATGAGCCCGCCGAGCAGGATGGTCGGCCGGTGCGGGGTCCGGAAGCGGGGGTGGACGATGGAGAAGAAGCGGGGCAGCAGGCCGTCGCGGCTCATCGCGAAGAAGACCCGGGTCTGGCCGAGCAGCAGGATCATGCAGACCGTGGTCAGGCCGATGACGGCGCCGAAGCTGATCGCGCCCGCGTACCAGGGGTGTCCGTTGGCCTTGAAGGCGTCGGCGAGCGGGGCGTCGACGGACAGCTTGCTGTAGTGCTGCATGCCGGTGACGACGATGGACACCGCCACGTACAGCGTCGTACAGATGAACAGGGAGCCGAGGATGCCGCGCGGCATGTCCCGCTGCGGGTTCTTGGTCTCCTCGGCGGCGGTGGCCACGACGTCGAAGCCGATGAAGGCGAAGAAGACCACGGAGGCGGCGGTGAAGATGCCCATCACACCGAAGTTGGACGGCGCCCAGCCGAACATCAGCTGGATCAGCGGCGCTTTGAGGCTGCTGCCCGCCGGCACGGTCTCCGCCTTGGGGATGAACGGCTTGTAGTTGTCGCCGTTGATGAAGAAGGCACCGGCGACGATCACGATCAGGACGACCGTCACCTTGATGGCGACGACGACCTCGGTGACCCGCGCGGACAGCTTCATGCCGATGACGAGGATGGCGGTGAGCACCAGGACCAGCGCGGCGGCGAGGATGTCGAAGCCGAAGCCGGTGGCCCCGTCCCGGCCGCCGAGGTAGGCGGGCAGGTGCCAGCCCGCGTTGTCCAGCAGCGAGCGCATGTAGCCGGACCAGCCGACGGCCACCACCGCCGTGCCGAGCGCGAACTCCAGGACCAGGTCCCAGCCGATGATCCAGGCGGGCAGTTCGCCGAGGGAGGCGTACGAGAAGGTGTACGCGGAGCCGGCCACCGGGACCGTGGAGGCGAACTCCGCGTAGCACAGCGCGGCGAGGGCGCAGACGACGCCGGCCACGACGAAACCCAAGGAGACCGCGGGGCCCGCGGTCTCCTTGGCCACCTTGCCGGTGAGGACGAAGATGCCGGTGCCGATGATGACACCGACGCCGAAGACGGTCAGATCCAGCGCGGTCAGGGACTTCTTGAGCGCGTGCTCTGGCTCCTCGGTATCGAGGATGGACTGTTCGACCTTCTTCGTTCGGAAGAGGCTGTTGCTCACGGGCCTTCCTCCCACACGCTCGTCGTCCTCGACATGATCGAGAGGGCTGGGGATGCGTATGCCCCGGCACAGGCAGGTAAACGCAAAAGGGCCGGGTCCGCCACCTGGAAGGGGGCGAAACCGGCCCTACGGGTGCTTGTCCCGTACGTGCCTAGTCGCGAGCGGGTTCTACGGCGTCCACCTCGTCGGCCGTACGGTCGAACCGGCCGTCCAGCTTGGCGACCAGTCCGGTGACCTGGCGGGCGATGTCGGGCGCGGTCAGCCCGATCTCGGCCATGACCTCGGCGCGGGAGGCGTGGTCGAGGAAGCGCGGCGGGATGCCGAAGTCGCGCAGCGGCAGGTCCACGCCCGCGTCCCGGAGGGCCTGGGCGACGGCGGAGCCGACACCGCCGACGCGGCTGTTGTCCTCGACGGTGACGACGACCCGGTGCCGCTCGGCGAGCGGGGCCATCGCCTCGTCGACGGGCTTGACCCAGCGCGGGTCGACGACGGTGGTGGAGATGCCCTGCTTGTCGAGCAGGCCGGCGATCTCCAGGCACATCGGGGCGAGGGCGCCGACGGAGACCAGCAGCACGTCCGGGCGGTCGGTTCCCGGCTCGCGCAGCACGTCCATGCCGCCGACCCGGCCCACGGCCGGTACGGCGGGACCCACGGCGCCCTTGGAGAAGCGCACCACGGTCGGCGCGTCCTCGACGGCGACGGCCTCGCGCAGCTGCGCCCGCACCTGGTCGGCGTCGCGCGGGGCGGCCAGCCGCAGCCCCGGCACGACCTGCAGGATCGACATGTCCCACATGCCGTTGTGGGAGGCGCCGTCGGTGCCGGTGACGCCGGCCCGGTCCAGTACGAAGGTCACCCCGCACTTGTGCAGGGCCACGTCCATCAGCACCTGGTCGAAGGCGCGGTTGAGGAAGGTGGCGTAGACGGCGAAGACCGGGTGCACACCGGCGTGGGCCAGGCCGGCCGCGGAGACGGCGCCGTGCTGCTCGGCGATCCCGACGTCGTAGATCCGGTCGGGGAACGTGTCGGCGAACTTCTTCAGGCCGACGGGCTGCAGCATCGCCGCCGTGATGGCCACGATGTCCTCGCGTTCCTTGCCCAGCTCGACCATCTCGTCGCCGAAGACGGAGGTCCAGTCGGCGCCCGAGGCCTTGATCGGCAGGCCCGTGTCGGGGTGGATGGGGCCGATGCCGTGGAAGCGGTCGGCCTCGTCCTGGAGGGCGGGCTGGTAGCCGCGGCCCTTCTCGGTCAGGCAGTGCACGATGACCGGGCCGCCGAACCGCTTGGCCCGGGCCAGCGCGGACTCCAGCGCCTCGATGTCATGTCCGTCGATGGGGCCGACGTACTTCAGGCCCAGGTCCTCGAACATGCCCTGCGGGGCGATGAAGTCCTTCAGCCCCTTCTTGGCGCCGTGCAGGGTCTCGTACAGCGGCTTTCCGACGACCGGGGTGCGGTCGAGGATGTCCTTCGTCCGGGCGAGGAAGCGCTCGTAGCCGTCGGTCGTGCGCAGGGTCGCCAGGTGGTTGGCGAGACCGCCGATGGTCGGGGCGTAGGAGCGCTCGTTGTCGTTGACGACGATGACGAGCGGGCGGTCCTTGGCCTCGGCGATGTTGTTGAGCGCCTCCCAGGCCATACCGCCGGTCAGGGCACCGTCACCGATCACGGCGACGACGTGACTGTCCCGCTTCTTCAGCTGGTTGGCCTTCGCGATGCCGTCGGCCCAGCCGAGCACGGTGGACGCGTGGCTGTTCTCGATGACGTCGTGCTCGGACTCGGCCTGCGCCGGGTAGCCGGACAGGCCGCCCTTCATCTTCAGCCGGGAGAAGTCCTGCCGGCCGGTGAGCAGCTTGTGCACATAGGACTGGTGGCCCGTGTCCCACAGCACCTTGTCCTTCGGGGACTCGAAGACGCGGTGCAGGGCGATGGTGAGCTCGACCACGCCCAGGTTGGGGCCGAGGTGGCCGCCTGTCTTGGAGACGGCGTCGACGAGGAAGGTCCGGATCTCCCCTGCCAGCTGGTCCAGCTCCTCCAGGCTGAGCCGGTCCAGATCGCGCGGTCCCCTGATGCGGGTCAGCAGCGGCACCCGTGCCTCCTTGCAAGTAGAGCTGATCGAGCTGTTGCCGGGCTCGCCCGAGTCTAATGTTCATGCTTTGCGCGACACGACAGCGCCCGGCACCTTCGCAGGGCCGGGCGCCGGCGTCGTACGTCGTGTGTCAGCCGCAGTGGCCGATGTCGAACGCACCACCCGTGTTACCGGCCCAGCCGATGCGGCCGTAAATGAGGATGCAGTGCCCGGCGGCCGAAATGCTGACCGGACCCGCCTGGTCGAGATAGACGTTGCCGAACGTGCTGCCGCTGTAGGTCACCGGAAATTTGTCGATCAGGTTGCCGCTGCCACCGTAGCCGCTGGCCTGCGCCGCAGGTGCGAGCACCAGGCCGGCCCCGAAAGGGAGCGGCAAGCACCCAAAAGTGGCGGAAAGAAAACCACGCGATATGCCGCGACAAAAGAACACCGCTGGAACACATGAAAAGGCCCGGCGCCACCATGGGGATCCCAGTGGTGGCGCCGGGCCCTTCGAAGGCGGGCGTTACGCGCGGCCCGCCGTCTTCTGCGTCTTGCGAGTGATGGAGTCGATGACCACAGTGGTCAACAGCACAGCCGCGGTGATCATGTACTTCACCGGCTCCGCGATGGACTCCAGCTGAAGGCCGTACTGGATCGACACGATCACCAGCACACCCAGCAGCGCGTTCCACGTACGACCACGCCCACCGAAGAGCGACGTACCACCGATGACCGCGGCGGCGATCGCGTTCATCAGCAGGTCACCCGTACCCGCGCTCTGGTTGGCCGACGCGATCTTCGAGGCCAGGAACAGACCACCGATCGCGGCGAACCCACCGGAGATCGCGAACACGGAGATCCGCACCGCGGTGACGTTGATGCCCGCGCGCCGGGACGCCTCCACGCTGCCACCGAGCGCGAAGATCTTGCGACCGTAGGCGGTGCGCCGCAGCACGAAGTCCGTGCCGACCAGGAACGCGACGAAGATCACGGTGGCCAGCGGCAGACCCTTGTACTGGTTGTACATGTAGGCCGCGGCGAAGGAGACCACGGCCAGCAGGACCGTGCGCAGGATCGTGTCGCTGAGCGGCCGGGACGGGACGCCCGCGGCCTCCCGGCGCCGGTTGCCCAGGAAGGAGCTGATGAAGAACAGCGCGACCACGACGACCGCGAGCCCGTAGGCGGCGGCCACGTCCGTGAAGGTGTACGTGGTCAGCTTGCCGATCAGACCGTCGCTGTCGAGGTTGATCGTGCCGTCCTCGCCCAGCACCTTGAGCATGAAGCCCAGCCAGAACAGCAGACCGGCCAGGGTCACGGCGAAGGCGGGCGCGCCGAGCACCGCGAAGAAGAAGCCGTGCAGCGCGCCGATGGCGGCACCGACGGCGATGGCGACGAGCACGGCCAGCCACTCGGGCCAGCCCTGGTTGACCGTGAGGACGGCCGCGAGGGCGCTGGCCGCGCCGCTGACCGAGCCGACCGACAGGTCGATCTCGCCGAGCAGCAGCACGAAGACGATGCCCACGGAGATCATGCCCGTGCCGACCATCGTGACCGTGATGTTGCTGATGTTCTGCGCGGAGAGGAACTCGGAGTTGAGGACCTGGAAGATCACGCAGATGATCGCGAGGCCCAGGACGACCGGGAGGGAACCCAGCTCGCCGGCCTTCATCTTGCGCTTGAACTCGGTCCAGTAGCCGAGCAGGCCCTGCTCGCGCACCAGCAGGCGCGGGTCGACCGCGGTGACCGCGGCGGCCGCGGCCTCGGGGTTCACGACGGGCGCGTCGGGGGTCTCGTCCACGTTCGCGGAGGTCTTGTCGATGCTCACTTGGAAACCTCCCCGGACGTGCGCGCCGCACGGCGGGTCACGGCGTTGTCGGTGGCGCCGGTGATGGCGGAGATGATCTCCTCCTGCGAGGTCGACTTGACCTCGAAGACGCCGTTGTTGCGGCCGAGGCGCAGCACGGCGACCTTGTCGGCCACCGCCTTCACGTCCGCCATGTTGTGGCTGATGAGGATGACGGCGTGACCGCGCTCGCGCAGGCGCTCCACGAGGTCGAGGACCTGGGCGGTCTGCTCGACACCGAGGGCGGCGGTGGGCTCGTCGAGGATGACCAGCTTGGGGTCGCCGAGCATCGAACGCGCGATGGCCACGGTCTGGCGCTGACCGCCGGAGAGCGAGGCGATCGGGATGCGGACGCTCGGGATGCGGATCGACAGCGTGGTGAGCAGCTCGCGGGCGCGGCGCTCCATCTCGACCTCGTCGAGGACACCCCACTTCCTCAGCTCACGGCCGAGGAACAGGTTGCCGACCACGTCGATGTTGTCGCACAGCGCGAGGTCCTGGTACACCGTCGCGATGCCCAGGGCCTGGGCGTCGTGCGGCCTGCTGATCGAAACAGCCTTGCCACCCCACTCGATGACGCCCTCATCGATGGGGTGCACGCCGGCGATCGTCTTGACCAGCGTGGACTTTCCGGCACCGTTGTCGCCCACGAGGGCGACCACCTCACCGGCGTGGACCTCAAGCTCTACGTCGGTGAGCGCCTGAACGGCACCGAACCGCTTGGAGACCCCGCGCAACGCCAGCACGGGCGTAGCGGACACGTGAACCATCTCCTTCGCCGCCTGACCCGGCGGGAGGTTGTGCAGAAGTTTGGGGGGAGTTCCGTCCGGCGCCCCGCACCGAGCTTGCGGGGCTGTCTGATGCGCGGGGCGCCGGAGGAGCCTTGGGCAGTCCGTCCGCTCCCGTACGGGCATTCAAGTGCGAATGCCCGTGATCGGGAAGGGACTTGGGGGGCTGCTTAGTTGATGCCGAGCTTGTCGCAGGCGGACTTGTACTTGCCCGTGCAGATGTCGGCGGCCGTGTAGACGCCGTCCTTGATGACGGTGTCCTTGATGTTGTCCTTGGTCAGCGAGGTGACCGGGACCAGGACCGACGGGACGTCCTTGGCGGAGCCGGAGGAGACCTTGTCCTTGGCGACCGAGTCGAGCGACTTGCCCTGGGCGAGCGCGACGGCCATCTCGGCGGCGGCGTCGGCCTCGGGGGCGTACGGCTTGTAGACGCTCATGTACTGCTCACCGGCGACGATGCGCTGCACACCGGCCAGCTCGGCGTCCTGGCCGGTGACCGGGACGGAGAGGCCCGCGGCCTTCAGAGCGGTGATGATACCGCCGGCCATGCCGTCGTTCGCGGAGTAGACGCCCGCGATCTTGCCCTTGCCGACCGCGGAGATCGCCGCCTCCATCTCGGAGTTGGCGTTGTCCGGCGACCACTCCTTGGTGTCGTACTCCTTGGCGATGGTGACCTTGCCGTCGAGGACGGAGTGCGCGCCCTTCTTGAACATGGCGGCGTTCGGGTCGGTGACCGAGCCGTTGACCATGACGATCTTGGAGGACTTGGTGGCCTTGCTGCCCAGCGCCTTCAGCAGGGCGGTGCCCTGGGTCTTGCCGACCTCCTCGTTGTCGAACGAGGTGTAGGCGCTGATCGGGCCCTCGGCGAGGCGGTCGTAGGCGACGACCTTGATGCCGGCGTCCACGGCCTTCTGGACGGAGTTCTGGATGGCCTTGGCGTCCACCGCGTCCAGGATCAGGACGTCCACCTTGTTGGTGATCATGGTGTCGACCTGCTGCGCCTGCAGGTTCGCGTCCTGGCGGGCGTTGTTGTACTGGAAGTCCGCCTTGCCGTTCGTCAGCTCCTTGATCTTCTTCTCGATCAGCGGCTTGTCGAACTTCTCGTAGCGGGCGGTCTTGTTCTCCGGAAGGAGGAGGCCGACCTTGATGTTGTCGCCCTTGGCGGGCGCCGAGGAAGAGCTGTCGCTGCCCTTGGACTCCTTGGCACTGCCACAGGCGGCCAGCGAGACGGCCATGGCACCAGCAGCAACGGCGAAGGCCGCACGACGCATACGCATGTTCACTCTTTGAAACCTCCCTGACGAGGCCGCGTCGTTGCGGCCGAGGTGGCTGGAAGTCAACTCGGCCACACGTGCGACGTCAAGAAGTAAATCCTTAACGAGATGGCAACGGTGCCAATCGTTCTCTAAGTGAAGGCAGGCGTGGCGGCGGACAGCGTGCCGGCAGCAGAGCCGTCCAAAAGGGTCGAATCGCCCATCTCGCTGAGTGCGAGAGCGAGCGCTCCGAGCACCTCGGCACGGCCCCCAAGTGCCCCCGGGAGAACCGACAGTTGGCGCGCCGCACTCGGGATGGCATAGCGGCCGACAGACTCCCTGATGGGCCCGAGAACGAGCTCTCCGGCCTCGGCGAGATCACCGCCCAGGACCACCCGGCTCGGGTTCAGAAGGTTGCAGAGATTGGCCACTCCACTGCCGATGTGGCGGCCGACGTCGGCGATCACCCGACGACAGCCCGGGTCTCCGTCCCTGGCCAGCCGTACGACGCCTTCCATCGTCAGGTCGGTGCCATGGCTGGACTGGAGCAGCGGGAGCACGTAGCGCGCGGCCGCGAAGGTCTCCAGGCAGCCACGGTTGCCGCAACGGCAGACCGGGCCGGATTCGTCGAGTGTAATATGTCCGATTTCGCCTGCGGTGCCGCCCGGGCCGCGATAGATCTTCCCGTTGATGACCAGACCGGCGCCGACACCGCTGGCGACCTTGATGTAGGCGAGATCGCGCACGCCCTTGCCGCTGCCCCAGACCAGCTCGCCCAGGGCGCCCAGGTTGGCGTCGTTGTCCACGTGCACGGGCACGCCGAGGCGCTCGCGCATCTCCTCGGCGGGCTTGGTGCCGCCCCAGCCGGGCAGGATCGCGGTGGACCCGAGCGTCCCCGACTCGACGTCGATCGGACCGGGCACGCCCAGCCCCACTCCCGCCACCTTGGACCGATCCACGCCGGTGGCCGCGATCAGGCGGTTGACCAGCTCTTCCGCCCGGTCGAAGCCCTGTGTCGCGGAGGCGTCGACGTCCAGCGGCTCGGACTCCTCGGCCAGCACCTGGTGCGCGAGGTTCCCGATCGCGACGCGCAGGTGCGTGTGCCCGAAGTCGACGCCGATCACGATGCCGGCGTCTCCGCTCAGCGACACGCTGCGGGCCCGTCGTCCGCCCGCCGACGTGGGCGTGACCTCGACGGTCCCGCCGTCCTTCAGCTCCCGCACGATGTTGGAGACCGTCGCCGCGGACAGGCCGGTCGTCCGCGCGATCTCCGCCTGCGTGAGCGACCCTGCCAGCCGCACGGCCCGTACGACTCGTTCCAGGTTGGCTCGGTGCAGCGACGACTGCGACCCCGGAGTCTCCATCGACCCATCCACTCCCGCCATCGGCCGGGCGGCCCCTGCGCCGCCCGTGGCCCAGGTCACATCTGCGGAACCGGGCCACTTACAAGTTATGAACTCCAAGCTCGGCTGTACGGGTTACCGCAGTCAAGTCCTTGACGGAAATCGCTCTCGCTTCTCCGGTTCCGCACCGGACACCCCCAGGACACGTGTACGCCACCCCCGAGCAGGGCGGAAGCACGTTCCGACAGGGCTTCCGGGCGGGGTTCGAGGGCTGCGGAAGAGTTGGCGTGCGGGGCCGGCGGATCGTTCAGCCCCGGAATCCCGAGGGGCGGAACGTGACCGTGCCGTGACCGACGACCGGACGGCAGCGTGCGAATCGCGGGTGCGAAGAGTCACTGTGCCGCGAGCCGGTCCGCCCTGGGGGTTCGACGGCCATCCGCCGGGCGGCGCGCGACCGAGGCGGCGGCCTCCCCTCGCACACCGTGACTCCCGCCTTGAGCCGCCACCGCGCGCGTTCGGCCCGGCCGCCTCGGCACCTGGCACTGGACGACCGGGCACGGTACGCGAGCGACGCCGGGCCAGTGGGGGGCACGGCGGGCGAGCGCGAGGCCCGCGGCAGCACAGGACTCGGGAAGCGTCGCGCACGTACTCGGCAGCCATCCGCCGGGCGGCGCGCGACCGAGGCGAGCTGTGCCGGCGGCCTCGCCTCGAACACCGCGGCCCGGGCCTTGAGTCGCCGCCACGTACGCCACCGCCGCGCGCGTTCGACGGGGCCGCCTCAGCACCTGGCGCTGGGCTCGGTGCGCGAGCGCCCGGCCGGTGGGCGGCGAGGCGGGCGAGCGCGAGGCGCACGGCGGCACAGGACTCGGGGAGCGTCGCGGGCGTACCCCTGCAGGGCACCCCGGCGACGGGGCGCCGCTCCGAAAGCCGGACCCGCCCGGCGGACTGCACCAACGGACGACCACCCGCGCAGGACTCCGAGAGCATCCCCCGCGCATACCCCTGCCCTACAGCCCAGCGACAGTGCGCTCCTTCGGGAGCCGGACCCGGGCGAGCGGGGCGCGCGGCAGGATGGGGGGATGCTTCCACCCCGACTGTTGTGGCGTGATCCCCGGCCCATCCCCCGGTTCAACCGGCAGGAGCCGGTGACCATGATCGTGCGGGATCCCGGATTTCATGAGCCGGGTGGCGGGGACGACTGCACGTCGGTCTGGTACGTCTGCCGGACGCATGATCGGGCCTACCGGCACGAGGCCTGTGGGGAAGGGGATCACCTCATCGCGCTGCACTGTGCGGAGCACGGGGCCGAGAACATGTGGCCGGATCCGCGCATGCTGATGTTTCCGGAAGGGTTCGCTCCCCCGCTGAGCGAGGCACAGCTGAGCTGGGTGCGCTCCTCGTGAGGGCCGCTACTTCAGCGCGCCCGCCGTCAGGCCCGCGACCACCTGGCGCTGGAAGATGATGTACGCCGCCAGGACCGGCAGCATCGCCATCACCAGGCCCGCGAAGAGGCCGGACCAGTCGCCCTTGTAGCCCTGGCTGGCCGCCAGCTGGACCAGGCCCTGGGTGAGGACGCGCTTGTCGGGGTCGGTGTTGAGGACCGTGGGGAGCATGTACTGGTTCCACTGGCCCAGGAAGTTGAAGATGCCCACGCTGATCAGACCCGGCTTGGCCATGGGCAGCATGATCTGGAAGAACGTACGGGTGTGCGAGGCGCCGTCGACGAAGGCCGCTTCCGCCACGGATGTGGGCAGGGTGCGGAAGAAGGCGGTGAGGAAGAAGACCGTGAACGGCAGCGAGTAGGCGATGTAGACCAGGATCAGGCCGTGGATCGTGTTCAGCAGCCCCATGTTGTTCACGACGTAGAACAGCGGGACCAGCGCCAGCATGATCGGGAAGCTCATGCCGCCGATGAACAGGTAGTAGATGAACCGGTTGCCGGGGAAGTCGAAGCGGGCCAGGACGTAGGCCGCCATCGAGCCGAGCACCAGGGTGCCGATCAGCGAGCCCCCGACCACCAGGACGGTGTTCAGGAAGTAGTCGCTCATGTTGGCGTCGGTCCACGCCCGCGCCCAGTTGTCGAAGTGCAGCTTGTCCGGCAGGGACCAGGGCGAGTTGAAGATGGCTCCGTCGTCCTTGAAGGAGGTCATCACCGCCCACAGCAGCGGCATGACCACCATGAACGCCCACAGGATCAGCATGCCGTGGGAGAAGACGTTGAGGACGGTGCCCTCTTTCTTCTTCTTCCGGCCGGCGGGCAGCGCCGGCGGCACGTCGACCTTGGAGACGGTCGCGCCGGGCTCGGCCGGCAGCGGGGCGGAGGTCTCGGTCGTCTTCATGGCTTCAGTACTCCAGCCGCTCGCGACGGCCCAGCCGCATCACGATCGCGGCGAACGCGAGCGTGACGACGAGCAGGGCGACGCCGATGGTGGTGGCGTAGGCGGCCTGACCGTCCCGGAACGCCTTCTGGTACACGTACAGGACCATCACGGTGGTCGAGTAGTCGGGACCGCCCGGCCCGGTCGTCATGATCTGTACGACCGCGAACGACTCGGCGCCGAGCGCGAGGATGCCCATGTAGACCCAGCCGGACTGCACCGTGTCCCACAGCAGCGGCAGGGTGACGCGGAAGAACGTGGTGGCCCGGCTCGCGCCGTCCAGCAGGGCCGCCTCGTACAGCTCGGCCGGGATCGACGCCATGCCCGCCGAGAACAGGACCACGAAGAAGCCGACCGTGGACCACACGAGCACCGCCATCACGCACCACAGCGCGAGGCTCGGGTCGCCCAGCCAGAGCGGCTGGACGCTGTCGAGGCCGACACCGCGCAGGAGTGAGTTGATCGCGCCGCTGTCCGGGTTGTACGCGAAGGCGAACAGCAGGGAGACGATCGCGATCGACAGCACCTGCGGGAAGAAATAGACGATTTTGTAGAAGGAGGAGCCCCGCACCCCGGAGATCACGGGGCCGCCCCTTCTCCGCCGTCCGCCCACATTGATCATGAAGGCGAAGAACAGCGCCAGCCCGATGGTCACCAGTGGCAGCACCAGAGCGAAGAGCAGACTGTGCTGCAACGACTTCCAGAAGATGTCGTCGTGGAACATCCGCTTGTAGTTGTCGAAGCCGACCATCTTGAATTCGGGGCTGAGGCCGGTCCAGTCCGTGAACGAGTAGTAGATGGACTGGATGAACGGCCACACCACGAAGAGCGCGTACAGTCCCAGGGGCAGTGCCAGAAACCCCACGATGAACCGGTACTTGCCGTGCTGCATCGCCACTCCGGTGCGGTAAAGGTGCTGGTTACTGGTGCTTGTAGTGCTTGATCGAGGTGTCCTTGGCGGCCTCGTCGGCAAAGCCCTGGATCTTCTTGACGGCCTCGGCCGGGGTGAGGCGGCCGGCCATCATCTCGCCGAGACCGGCCACACCGATCTTCTCCTTCTGCAGCTGTACGTACCAGTCCTGCAGCCGCGGGTTCACCACGTTGGATCCGGCCTTGTCCAGCGCCGCCACACCCGACTTCAGACCCGGGGTGAGGGTGATGCCGGTGGTGCCGCCGTTGTACGCGGTCAGCGACTTCACCTTGGCGGTGAAGTTCTTCGAGGACGCCTCGGAGAGCATGATGCGCAGTTGCTCCATGCCGCCCTCGGCGTTGGCCGCCTTGGCCGGGACGACGAAGGGCTCACCGCCGGAGGCCCAGATGGTGCCGAACGGCATCTTGTCCGAGCTGTCGATGCCGGTGGGCGCGGAGACCGCGAGGTTGAAGTCGGCCGGGATGACGTTGGCCGACTCGTTCTCCACCCAGGAGCCGTTCGGGATGAACAGCGCCTCCCCCTTGGCCCAGGCGGTCTGCGACTGGATGTGGTCCAGGCCCGGGGTGCCCTTGAGGATGTAGCCCTTCTTGTACAGCTCGTAGTAGGCCTCGAAACACGCCTTGACCGCCGGGTGCTTCCAGGCGTTCGGCTCCAGGTTGTCGATGGCGTCGAGCACCTCGCGGCCGCCGACCTTGGCGATCATCGGGTACAGCGAGAAGGGGACGTAGTACGGGTACTTGCCCGCGTACGTCCAGCCCGCCATGCCCTTCTTCTTGGCCTTCTCGCAGACCGCGAGCATCTCGTCCCAGGTCTCGGGGTACGTGGCGTCCAGCGAGTCCAGCGCCTTCTGCGAGTACCAGACGCCGTAGACCGTGTAGGCGTAGTACATGATCCAGACCGGCTTGCCGTCGAACTGGCCCATCTCCACGATGCCGGGGCGCAGCGTGTCGCGGACCTTCTTGTTCGGGTCGTCGTACGACGGCGCGTCCAGCAGCGGGGTGAGGTCCGCCAGCTGGCTCTTGCCGACGAGCACGCCCATGTCCATCTGCTCGGCGCCCGAGTTGTCGATGAGGTCCGGCGGGTTGCCCTGGTTGAAGCGGGGCTGGAGCGTGGACTGGATCTTCTGGGTGGCGGAGAACTTCACCGTGGCCTTGGGGAAGTCCTTCTGATAGATCTTCACCGCGTCCTGGGCGTACTCCTTGCCGAAACCGCCGTCGAAGAGGACGAACTCCATCTTCGCGGTCTCGTTGACGCCGAGCGGGTTCTTCGCGGTCTTCTTGCCCGTCTTCGCCTTGTCCTGTCCGGAGCCGCCGCTGCTCGCGCAGGCGGACAGCAGACCCATTCCGGGGGCGGCCACCAGACCGATCGCGGCCGAACGCTTGATCAGATCGCGGCGGCCGACACCTTCGCCACCGTGGTGCGCAGTGGATCCCATGCTCAAGTCCTCGCCTTCTCCAGGACTCAGGCGGTGAACCGGATCCTCCCCGGCACCGCGGTCGGGTAGTGCAGGGTCATGCGGGAAACGCCGACAGGTATAGTCCACTTCCCGCCAGCGGAGCAAGATCGAATGCAAGGTTGGCAGTGGGTCTTTTCCGAGTTGAGACCTCCCGGAAATATGAGCGACCTGTGGGTACCGCGGCCGGAAAATCGGCGACATAGGCCCCTGAATGCCACACCCAACACCCTTGACATCAAGGGCCACTTGACCACCTACTGGTTCCTGCGCACGAAGTTGACAACGTTGTCCAGAGCGGAGCGCAGGAGGGGAATCCGTAGATGCAGCGGAAGAGGCAGCGGAGAACTCGGCACAGATACGGTCCGGCGGTCGTCCTCACGGCCGCCTTTGTCATGGCCGTCGGCGCGCAGGGCGCGGCGGTCGCCCTGCCGGCCAGGGCCGCGGCCGCCGACCAGGAGTTCGCATCCTCGTTCGAGACCGGTGACCCGGTGCCGGACTGGCTGAACACCGTCGACACGGCGGCGGACGGGAGCAAGCGCGCCTCGGGTGTGGACGGCGGCTACAGCACGGGCATTCCGGGCAATGTCACCGACCACGTGACCGAGGTCCGGGCCAGTGGCGAGAACGAGGGCGCGGGCGAGGTGAAGGAGAACCTCGTCGACGGCGAGCCCGGCACCAAGTGGCTGACCTTCCAGCCCACCGGCTGGGTCGAGTTCGACCTGGACAAGCCCGTCAAGCTGGTGACGTACGCGCTCACCTCGGCCAACGACTTCGACGAGCGCGACCCGAAGGACTGGACGCTCCAGGGCTCGACGGACGGCAAGGACTGGAAGACGATCGACACCCGCTCCGGCGAGTCCTTCCCGGAGCGCTTCCAGACCAAGTCGTACGACCTGGCCCAGCCGGGCGAGTACCAGCACTTCCGGCTGGACGTGACGAAGAACAACGGCGCCCCGGACATCCTGCAGATCGCCGACGTGCAGTTCTCGACCGGCGGCGGGGGCGGCCCCGTGCCGCAGGACATGCTGTCGCTGGTCGACAAGGGCCCGAGCGGCTCGCCCACCGCCAAGGCGCGGGCCGGTTTCACCGGCAAGCGGGCCCTGCGCTACGCCGGGCGGCACACGGCGGCCGGCCGGGCGTACTCGTACAACAAGGTCTTCGACGTGAACGTGAAGGTCGGCGCCGACACACAGCTGTCGTACCGCATCTTCCCCTCGATGGCCGACGGCGACCGCGACTACGACGCCACCGACGTCTCCGTGGACCTGGCCTTCACCGACGGCACCTATCTGAGCGACCTGGGCGCGCGGGACCAGCACGGCTTCCCGCTGTCGCCGCGCGGGCAGGGCGCGGCGAAGGTGCTCTACGTCAACCAGTGGAACAACGTGGCCTCGCGGATCGGATCGGTGGCGGCGGGCAAGACCGTCGACCGGATCCTGGTGGCGTACGACTCCCCGAACGGCCCGGCGAAGTTCCGGGGCTGGATAGACGACGTGGCGCTCAGGCCGGTGGCCCCGGAGAAGCCGAAGGCGCACCTGTCGGACTACGCGCTGACCACCCGCGGCACCAACTCCAGCGGCAGCTTCTCGCGCGGCAACGACTTCCCGGCCACGGCCCTCCCCCACGGCTTCAACTTCTGGACGCCGGTGACCAACGCGTCTTCGCTGAGCTGGCTGTACGAGTACGCACGTGCGAACAACAGCGACAACCTGCCGACGATCCAGGCGTTCAGCGCGAGCCATGAACCGAGTCCGTGGATGGGCGACCGGCAGACCTTCCAGCTGATGCCGTCCGCCGTGACCGGCACCCCGGACACCGGCCGTGAGGCACGGGAGCTGGCCTTCCGGCACGAGAACGAGACCGCGCGGCCGTACTACTACGGCGTCAGGTTCGAGAACGGCCTGAAGGCGGAGATGACGCCGACCGACCACGCGGCCGCGCTGCGCTTCACCTACCCGGGCGACGACGCGAGTGTGCTGTTCGACAACGTCACCGAACAGGCGGGCCTGACCCTGGACAAGGAGCACGGGATCGTCACCGGCTACTCGGACGTGAAGTCGGGCCTCTCGACGGGCGCCACCCGGCTGTTCGTGTACGGCGTCTTCGACAAGCCGGTGACGGACGGCGCCTCCAGCGGCGTCAAGGGCTACCTGCGGTTCGACGCGGGCGCGGACCGCACGGTCACCCTGCGCCTGGCCACCTCCCTGATCAGCGTCGACCAGGCGAAGGACAACCTGCGCCAGGAGATCCCGGACGGCACCTCCTTCGACACCGTCAAGGCGCAGGCCCAGCGGACCTGGGACAAGCTGCTCGGCAAGGTCGAGGTGGAGGGCGCGACCCCGGACCAGCTGACCACGCTCTACTCCAGCATGTACCGGCTGTACCTGTACCCGAACTCCGGCTTCGAGACGGTCGACGGGAAGGCGCAGTACGCCTCGCCCTTCTCGCCCATGCCGGGCCCGGACACCCCGACGCACACCGGCGCGAAGATCGTCGACGGCAAGGTGTACGTCAACAACGGCTTCTGGGACACCTACCGGACCACGTGGCCGGCCTACTCCTTCCTGACGCCCTCTCAGGCGGGCGAGATGGTCGACGGGTTCGTGCAGCAGTACAAGGACGGCGGCTGGACCTCCCGCTGGTCCTCCCCCGGTTATGCCGACCTGATGACCGGCACCTCCTCGGACGTGGCGTTCGCCGACGCCTACGTCAAGGGCGTCGGCTTCGACGCGAAGGCCGCGTACGACGCGGCGGTCAAGAACGCGACGGTCGTTCCGCCGTCCTCGGGCGTGGGCCGCAAGGGCATGAGCACCTCGCCGTTCCTCGGCTACACCAGCACCGACACGCACGAGGGCCTGTCGTGGGCGATGGAGGGCTACGTCAACGACTACGGCATCGCCAGGATGGGCGAGGCCCTCTACAAGAAGACCGGCGAGAAGCGCTACCAGGAGGAGTCCCAGTACTTCCTCAACCGCGCCCGGGACTACGTCAACCTCTTCGACTCCAAGGCGGGCTTCTTCCAGGGCCGTGACGCCCAGGGCGACTGGCGGATGGACTCCGCGAAGTACGACCCGCGCGTGTGGGGCTACGACTACACGGAGACCAACGGCTGGGGCTACGCCTTCACCGCCCCGCAGGACAGCCGGGGCCTGGCCAACCTGTACGGCGGCCGGAGCGGCCTCGCGGAGAAGCTCGACGCGTACTTCTCCACCCCGGAGACCGCCTCGCCGGACTTCGTCGGCTCCTACGGCGGCGTCATCCACGAGATGACCGAGGCCCGGGACGTCCGCATGGGCATGTACGGCCACTCCAACCAGGTCGCGCACCACGTGATCTACATGTACGACGCGGCCGCCGAACCCTGGAAGGCACAGGCGAACGTCCGCGAGGCGCTGACCCGGCTCTACACGGGCAGCGAGATCGGGCAGGGCTACCACGGCGACGAGGACAACGGCGAGCAGTCGGCCTGGTACCTCTTCTCCTCGCTGGGCTTCTACCCGCTGGTCATGGGCAGCGGCGAGTACGCCATCGGTTCCCCGCTGTTCAAGAAGGCGACCGTGCACCTGGAGAACGGCCGGGACCTGGTGATCAAGGCGCCGCGCAACAGCGCGCAGAACGTGTACGTGCAGGGCGTGACGGTCAACGGCCGCCCCTGGACGTCAACTTCGCTCCCCCACTCACTGCTGGCCAAGGGCGGGGTGCTGGAGTTCTTCATGGGGTCCAAGCCCTCGGCCTGGGGCACGGGCAAGAACGCGGCGCCGGTCTCCATCACCCAGGACGACAAGGTGCCGACCCCCCGCGCGGACGTGCTGAAGGGTGACGGCGCCCTGTTCGACAACACGTCGGCGACGAGCGCCACGGTCACCTCGGTGGACCTGCCGGTCGGCGATGCCGTCAAGCCCGTGCAGTACACGCTCACTTCAGCGGCGGACCACACCAAGGCGCCGACCGGCTGGACCCTGCAGGGCTCCACCGACGGCACGACCTGGCAGACCCTGGACCACCGCTCCGGCGAGACGTTCACCTGGGACCGCCAGACCCGGGCGTTCACCATCGCCTCCCCGGGCTCGTACACGAAGTACCGCCTGGTCCTCGACGGCGAGTCGACGCTGGCGGAGGTGGAGCTGCTGGCCTGACCGCGGCACGGAGAAGGGGGCGGGCCCGCTCGGGTCCGCCCCCTGTCGTGTGTGCGGCGCTCAGCCGGTGGCGAGCGTGAACACGTGCAGGTCCGTGTTCTCCGGCAGCTTGACGCTCCGGACGGTCTTGCCGGCCGGCGCCGCGAACGGCTCGGTGGCGAAGACGTACGTCGCCACCGGGTCCTTGTCGGCGCCCGCGACATTGCGGTACGCGGTCTTGGCGACGACCTCGTTGCCGTACTGGACGGTGCCGCCGCCACCGCCGACGGTCCAGTCGGTGAAGGAGAGGTCGACGGTGTCGGTCGTGCCGTCGGTGTAGGTGACGGTCGCCTTGGCCTGCTGGTTGCCGTTGACGGCGCTGCCGATGAAGGACAACTTGCCTGCGGGAGCGGCCAGTTCGATGGTCTGGCCGGTGGCCGAGGCGTTGTCCGGGCGGGCGGCGGGCGAGTTCGGCCAGGTGAAGGTCAGACCGTCGACGGTGCTCTGCCCGCCCGGGGTGAGTCCGGCCGCGGCGAGGGCCTGGCGGGAGTAGCTCCAGCCGCCGCCGTCGTAGTCGGCCTCGTCGTGCTCGCCCTCGTCGTCGGAGACACCGGTGTTGTTGTAGGCGGCGAGCAGGGTGCCCGGTGCGGCCACGGTGAGGGAGACGGGCTGCTCGTAAGAGGTGTCGCCCGAGGTCACCGTGACCTTGACGGAGGAGAAGCCCTGGCCGGCGTCCCTCGCCGCGGTGAGGGTGATCTCCTGGGAGCCGTCGGTGACCGTGCCCTCGGCGGGCGTGGCCGTGACACCGGAGGGGGTCTCGACCCGGAAGCGCACCTCGGGGCCGGTGCCACCGCTCAGCGCCAGCGCGCGGATGCCGATCTTCGCGCTGTCACCGGGTGCGACCGTGGCGGCGGTGGGGCCGACCCCGATCTGGTACGGCTGCTCGCCCTCCCGGAAGGACGGCGGCGGGGAGGCCGCGCCCCAGGTGCGGTCGGGCGTGGTGGAGAGGGTGTAGTCGAGGCGGCCGCCGTCGCGCACGAAGGAGGCGGGCAGCCAAGGCCGGTCACCGGCCCGCCCGTTGACCTTCAGGGACCGGATGTACGGCGCGTCGGCCGCGGCTCCCGTCGCACGGATGGAGATGTGGTTGCCCTGGGGGCGGTCGATCTCGATCCGCTCGAACAGGGGTGAGGCGAGGACGAGTTCGGCCCGGGAGGGCACCTGCGGGTACATGCCGAGCGCGGAGAAGACATACCAGGACGACATCGCGCCGAGGTCGTCGTTGCCGGGGATGCCGCCGGGCTCGGTCGACCAGAGCCGGCTCATCGCCGCGCGGACGGTCTCCTGCGTCTTGTAGGGGGCGCCCGCGTAGTCGTACAGGTAGGGCACGTTGACGGACGGCTCGTTGTCCAGCTCGGACTTGGTGCCGCCCTGGCCGGTGAAGGCCCAGCCCCCGTCGCCGGTGTGGAAGAAGTCGTCCAGTCGGGCCAGCGCCTTGTCGGTGCCGCCCATCGCGGCGAACAGGCCCGCCGGGTCGTGCTGGACCATCCAGGTGTACTGGGCGGCCGTGCCCTCCACGAAGCCGTTGCCGGTGTCGGGGGTGAAGCCGGTGACCCAGCTGCCGTCGGCCTTGCGGTTGGCGACGTAGCCGCCGCCCGGGTCGGCCGCGATGTTGAAGTTGTTCTGCCACCACTGGGCGCGGCGGGCGAAGGCGGCCGCCGTGTCCTTCTCCCCTGCCGCCGCCGCGAGTTGGGCGAGGGAGAAGTCCGCAGTGGACATCTCCAGGGTCTCGGCGGCGCCGCCCCAGGCGTTGGAGACGCTGGGCATGTAGTGCAGCTTCAGGTACTTGTCGAGCGACGGGCGCTGGCCCACGGACAGCACCGGCTTGCCGGCCGCGGACAGGTCCTGCGGTGTGGGTACGGTCGCCGCCCTGACCAGTGAGTCCAGGGCGCCCTTGAGGTCGAAGCCGGTGCCGCCGAAGGCGTGGATGCCGGCCAGGGCGGTGGGCGAGGGGTCGCCGTTCATGACGTGGGTGCCGCTCGCGCCGTGCAGCCAGCGGTCCCAGGTCCCGCCGTTCTGCCCGGCGAGTTCGTACAGCGACTGGGCGATGTCGGAGCCGGTGCGCGGGTCGAGGAGGGTGAGCAGCTGGACCTGGTCGCGGTAGACGTCCCAGCCGGAGAAGGTGCCGTACTGCGCGTGGTGGCGCCGGTCGACGGTGTGCGGCCTGCCGTCCGCACCGCGGTATCCGCGGTCGGCGTCGCTGATCACGTTCGGATGCAGCAGGGAGTGGTACAGCGCCGTGTAGAAGGTGGTGCGTTCGGCCTCGCTGCCGCCGCCGACCCGGACCGCGCCCAGCCGGTCGCGCCAGGCCCGCCGCGCCGCGTCCTGGACGGCGTCGAAGGAACGGCCCGGCGGATTCTCCGCGGCGAGGTTCGCCTCGGCGCCCGCCTGGCTGACGTAGGAGATGCCGACCTTGACGTTCACCGGGCCGGTGCCGGGCGCGAACCGCACATACGCTCCGGCGCCCTTGCCCGCGACCGGCCTGCCGCCGTGCGAGAAGCCGCCCGTGCCGCCGGAGGCATGCACGGAGCCGGGGCTCAGCTTGTCGTCCTGCCAGGTGCCGGTGGCCGTGAAGTCGCGGTCGAAGCGGGCGGTGAAGTACAGGGTGTAGTAGGAGCGTCGGCCCTCCGGGTCGAGGTAGCCGCAGAAGTTCCCGGAGGTGACGGAGCCGGAGACGGTCCGGGTAGCCGGGTCGATGGTGACCGTGGAATCCTCCGACCCGACCTCGGAGTTGGCCGTGCGCACGAGCAGCGAGGCGGGCTTGTCCGCCGGGTAGGTGAAGCGGGCCGAGCCCGTGCGGGTGGTCGCGGTGAGGTCGGCGGTGACGCCGGACGCGAGGCCCACCTGGTAGCGGCCGGGCGCGGCGGTCTCGTCGGCGTGCCGGAAGTCCGAGGCGTAGACGGCGTCCTTGGTGTCGCTCGCCGGGGAGGAGGTGACCTCGCCCGCGTACGGGAAGAGCGGGATGTCGCCACTGCCGCCCGCGCACCCGG
The DNA here is from genome assembly GCF_002242805.1 of Streptomyces diastatochromogenes. Taxonomy (GTDB): domain Bacteria; phylum Actinomycetota; class Actinomycetes; order Streptomycetales; family Streptomycetaceae; genus Streptomyces; species Streptomyces diastatochromogenes. The sequence continues at coordinate 47,603 of NZ_MCGQ01000050.1, forward strand.
TGCCGGACATATGGGTCAGGCTGAAACCGCGGATGCGGGTGGCGTCGTACTGGTAACCGCCGGGCGCGGCCGTACGGGTGGCGTCGCCTCTGGTGTTCTCCGGGCTGAAGGAGAACATGCCGAACGGCACGACGGCGCCCGGGAAGACGTTGCCGCCGTTTCTGGTGCCGATCAGCGGATCGACGTACGAAGTCGGGTCCTTGACGAGACTGGGGGGAGCTGCGGTCGCCGCGAGGGCGGGGGTGGCGCCGCCGGTCGCGAGTACCGCGGCCAGCAGCAGGGACGTGGGACGGAATCGCATGGCGCGGCCCTTCCTCCTGACGGACGGGTCGCGCACCACAGGTCGCACAAGCCGCAGGGACAGTAACGTGCGCCACCCGTAGCACGGAAGACCGCGTACGCCCCCGCAGGCGCGCGCCGGGATCACCCGGTCGGGTTACCCCAAGTGGGTTGACATCGTTGTCGGTTGAGGCGGTAGAGTCATGTACAGACCATACGACAACGTTGTCGCGCCCCACACGGTCGAGGCCCGCCCAGGCCTCACCGCCACAAGCCGGCACCACCCGGGCAGGGACACACCCCCCTCACCTGCCCGGCTCGCGGACCCGGTGCGCACGGCCACCGGGTCCGCCCAGAGCGGCTCAACCGACCTGACAGGGAAGGGTGGTGGAGTCGTCACCGCCGGAGCCCTGGACGACGTAGCCGAACGTCGTGCTCTGCCCCGGACTCAGCGAACCGTTCCAGTCGGCGTTGTGGACCATCACGCCCTGGCCGGTGTAGGTCGCGTTACCGTTCCAGAGGCTGGCCACCGACTGCCCGGCGGGCAGCGTCCAGTCGACCATCCAGCCGAGCATCGGGACGTCACCGCCGTTGGTCACCGTCACCTCGGACTGATAGCCGCCGGGCCAGGTGCCGGTGGTCTTCCGGCTCGCGGTGCAGGTGCCGGGCGGGGGTTCGGTGGGGTGGCCGGGGTCGTGGACCCCCGTGACCTCTCCGTTGCCGCCGTCGAAGACGACGTCGGAGCAGGAGTAGAAGGTCTCCGTGCTGTCCGAGCGCTGCCAGACCATGTAGATGACGTGCCGCCCCGACTTGTTCGACGGAAGCTTGCCGGACCAGGAGTAGTTGGCCTCGACCGTGCCCGGGGTGCCGTTGAGCGGCGGGTGGTCGACGATCAGGAACGGCTGGTCCTCCATCTCGTCCCAGGTGAGCGGCCTGGTCGGGTCGTAGCTGTCCTTGGTGACGTACACGTAGAACCAACCCGGGTGCGCCGCCCAGGCGTTGTAGGAGAAGTCGACCGTGGCGCCCGCGGTCAGATGGGTCACCGGCCAGTCGTCGCGGGCCAGGTCGAAGCCCGTGAAGTTGGGGTTGCCGCCGCTGCACAGCTTGCCGTCCGGCACGAAGCCGCGGGTGCGGCCGGCACCGTCCGAGCGCAGCACCGAGAACCAGTTGTAAAACGGCGTGGTGCCGCCCACCTGCTGCGCCGCCTTGCAGGCCGGATTGACGGCCTTGATCTCCCCGGTGTCGGTGAGCGCGTCCTGCCAGCACAGGAAGGTCCGGCTGCCCGGCTTCATGGGGGTGCCGTGGGCCGAGGCCGGGGTGCTCGCGGCGAGGATCAGGCCGAGGGCGGGGAGGGTGGCGAGCAGGGCCAGGAGGATGAGGAGGAGGGCTGTGTTGCGGGTGGGGTGGGGTAATCGGGGGCGCTTCGGGAGGCCCGCCCGAGTTGTCGTAGACATGACACATTCACCTCTCGGTGTGGTCGCAGTCGTACCGTAGGAGGACAGGGCGGAAGCGCGCCCGCGCGGTCCGGGCGGGTTCCGGTCCACCTGGGCCGCGACAGGGCCATGAGGACCTATGGGAGCGCTCCCACCCCTAGTGCGTGAAGCTAGCGCGCAAGGCGTCAGGTGTAAACGCCCGTCGCCGGCGCTGTGACATAAGGACCGGCATGGGCAAAAGGACCGGCATACCAGTCGGAATGTGATGTCCATCGCTTGGACCAGACGTAGTCACCCAGAAAGGCCGGTGCTAGAAATATCGCATGTGGGACCTTTTGGCCCGATTCAGGCACATCTCGCAGCGTGCAGTGAACGGCAAGAGCCCCCGTAGCGTTGCCGGGCAGGTCTTCGTCCTCCAGGTGGCGCTGGTGGTGGTACTTGTGGTCTGCGCCGTCTTCGCCCTTGTCCTGCAGTCGGAGCGTGACACCAGCACGGAGGCCAAGCGGCGGTCCATAGCCGTCGCGCAGACCTTCGCGCACTCTCCTGGCGTCCTCCAGGCCCTGCAGACCCCCGAACCGTCGAAGGTGCTCCAGCCGCTCACGGAGGCGGGGCGCAAGAGCGCGGGCGTCGACTTCATCGTCGTCATGGACACCAAGGGGATCCGTTACACCCACCCCATTCCGAGCAAGATCGGCCATCGGTTCGTGGGCAGGATCGGACCGTCACTGGCCGGGCAGGTCTACACCGAGAGCGTCCACGGCCCGCTAGGCCACGAGGTCCAGGCGACCGTCCCGATCAAGGACACGCACGGGAAGGTGGTCGCGCTCGTCTCCGCCGGGCTGAAGGTCAAGAACGTGACCAGCGAGGTGAACCGGCAGCTGCCGATCATCCTGGCCGCCGGTGCCGGAGCACTCGTGCTGTCGACCGGCGGGACGGCCCTGGTGGGCAGGCGGCTGCGGCGGCAGACCCACAGCCTGGCCCCGGCCGAGATGACCCGGATGTACGAGCACCACGACACGGTGCTGCACTCGGTGCGGGAAGGCGTGCTGATCGTCGCTGACGACGGGCGGCTGCTGCTGGCCAACGACGAGGCCAGGCGGCTGCTGGAGCTGCCCCCCGAGGCCGAGGGACGAGACGTGCGGGAGCTGTCGGTCCTGGACCCCGAGATGACGCAGCTGCTGGTCTCCGGGCGCGAGGCGACCGACGAGGTGCACTTCGCCGGAGGACGGCTGCTGGCGGTCAACCAGCGGCCGACGGACCGTGCGGGAGGTCCCCGGGGCTCGGTGGTGACGCTCCGCGACTCCACCGAGCTGCAGGCGGTGTCCGGCAGGGCGGAGGCCGCCCGGGAGCGGCTGGAGCTGCTGTACGACGCGGGACTGGGCGTCGGCACCACCCTCGACGTGGTTCGTACGGCCGAGGAGCTGGCGCAGCTCGCCGTGCCGCGCTTCGCCGACTTCGTCACCGTGGACGTGGCCGACGCCGTGCTGCACGGAGAGGAGCCGGCCCCCACGGCGACGGACCTGCGGCGCGTCGCCGTGAACGGCATCCGGGACGACCATCCGCTCTACGAGAAGGGCCGGCTGATCGACTTCCTGCCCTCCACCCCGCAGGCGCGCGGCTACGACGCCGGCCGCTCCGAGCTGGTGACCGACCTGTCGGCCGCACCGGGCTGGCAGGCACAGGACCCGGAGCGGGCCCAGCAGATCATCGAGTTCGGCATCCATTCGCTCATCGCCGCCCCGATCAAGGCCGGCGGTGTCGGGCTGGGCATGGTCAACTTCTGGCGGTCCAAGCGGGACGCCTTCGACGAGGAGGAGCTGTCGCTCGCCGAGGAGCTGGTGGCCCGGGCCGCGGTCAACATCGACAACGCCCGCCGGTACACCCGCGAGCACGCGCTGGCGGTCACCCTCCAGCGCAGCCTGCTGCCGCGGGCGCTGCCCGAGCAGAGCGCCCTGGAGGTCGGGTACCGCTACCTGCCCGCCCAGTCGGGGGTGAGCGGTGACTGGTTCGACGTGATCCCCCTGCCGGGGAGCCGGGTGGCGCTGGCCGTCGGAGACGTGGTCGGGCACGGCCTGCACGCGGCCGCGACGATGGGCCGGCTGCGGACCGCGGTGCACAACTTCTCCACGCTCGACCTGCCGCCCGACGAGCTGCTCAGCCATCTGGACGACCTGGTGAGCCGCATCGACCAGGACGAGTCCGCGTGTGCCGAGTCGGCCGGGGAGATCGTCGGCGCCACCTGTCTGTACGCGATCTACGACCCGGTGACACGCCGCTGTGTCATGTCGCGTGCGGGGCACCTGGCGCCCGCGCTGGTCCACCCCGACGGCAGCGTCACCTTCCCCGAGCTGCCGGGCGGGCCGCCGCTGGGCCTCGGCGGCATGCCGTTCCGGACGGCCGAGCTGGAGCTGGCCGAGGGAACCCAGCTCGTCCTCTACACCGACGGGCTCATCGAGGACCGCCGGCGTGACCTGGACGTGGGTATGGAGCTGCTGCGCCAGGCGCTGGCGGGGCACCCCGACCGGCCGCCGGAGGAGAGCTGCCAGGCGGTGCTGGAC
>NZ_MCGQ01000051.1 GCF_002242805.1 Streptomyces diastatochromogenes
CCCCCGGCCCCCGCTGCCCCCTCGGGCGGCGAGTCCTTCACCCTCGCGGCACCCACGCTCGCCACCCCTGCCCCCGCCCCTGCCACCACGCCCGTCCCCTCCCGCCGTTCCGCGCACCGGGCGGCCCGCCGTGCCCGTCGGCGCAACCTCGCCGTGGCCGTCGTCACCGTCAGCGGTCTGGTCGTCCTCCCGCTGGTCCTGTGGTCGGTGCTCGGCTCGGGCGACGACCCGGCCCCGGCCTCCAGCGGCACGCCCTCCCGATCGCCGGGCAAGGACTCCGCGACGCCGGGTCCGTCCTGGGCCGGTGCGAGCGGCACCACCCAGGGCGCGCTGCGCGGCCGGCTGCACAACCTCGCCTCGGGTCTGTGCGTGGGCGTCGTCGGCAAGAAGGCCGTCAAGGGCGCGGAGACCGAACTCACCGACTGCTCCTCGGAGGCGAGCCAGCAGTGGTCGTACGAGACCGACGGACTGCTGCGCAACGCCTCCGCCCCCACCCTGTGCCTGGACTCCCACCTCGGCTACTCGGTCCGGCTGGCCCCCTGCTCGGCCACCGGCAAGGCGGCCAAGGACATCCGCTACGACTTCACGCTCCAGGGCGCCCTGGTACCCCGCTCGGACCAGGACCTGGCGCTGACCCCCGCCGCGACCGACGGCTCCGGCGCGCTCGTCCTCAAGAACCGCGCCGCGAACTCGGCCCAGCGGTGGACCGTCGACACCGCCAAGCCGGACCTGCAGATGGAAGTCGTCAACTGGGACGCGGACAACACCCCCGCGCCGTCCTCGCCGGCGAAGGCCACCCCCAAGGCCTCGAAGACCCCGGCCCCGACGCCCACCCCGACGGCATCCAAGTCCAGCCCGACGCCGTCGCGTTCCCCCAGCCCCGACTTCTGCGCGGCATACCCGGACTACTGCACCTGGGGAGGTGGCGGAGGCGGCTACGGGGGCGGTGGCTACGGCGGCGGCACGGGGGGCCGCCACCGCTGAGCGTCGGACAGCCGGGAGCGGTGCGGCTCAGTGGTGAGGGTGCGGCGGCGGGGGAGGGATCGTCCCGAGAGGCGGGGCCGGTTCGGGCCACACCAGCAGGACCGGGCAGGGCGCGTGGTCGACGGCGAAGCGGACGGCCGGGCCCAGGCTGTGCGGCCCGAGCCGGGAACGGTCGCCGTCCCGGGCCAACACCAGCAGATCGGCCCCGTCGGCCGCGGCCACCACCTCCCGCTCGACCCGCCCCGTCCGCTCCTCGCGGGTACACGGACGCCCCAGCCGCTGGGCCGCCGCATCCAGGAGTTCGGCCGCCGAAGTGCCGCCGAGCGCCTCAAGGCGGCTGCCCGGGTCACGTTCGGGATGGCCCCGGCCGAGGAGCCCGGCGTACGCGCCGTGCGCCACCCCGGGCACGTCCGGACCGGTCACATGCAGCAGCACCACCTCGGAGGCGTGCGGGGCGTGGGTGCGTACGGCGTCCACGCAGGCGGGCCAGGTGCCCTCGACGAGCCAGGCGATCACACGCATCCGGCCGGCCTCCCTCGGCTCTCGGAACCCTCAGAGAATCTGCAGCGACCCCCACAGTGCCACCACCGACACGGCCAGCGCGGAGGGCACGGCGATCAGGCCGAGCCGCGTGAACTCCCGCAGATCCACCCCGTGCTCGTGCTGGTGCACGATCCGCCGCCACAGCAGGGTGGCGAGCGACCCGGCATAGGTCAGGTTCGGGCCGATGTTCACCCCGAGCAGTACCGCGAGTACGGCGCCGGAACCGGCGGGAGCGGCGAGCGGCAGCAGCACCAGGACCGCGGGCAGGTTGTTGATGAGGTTCGCGAGGACGGCGGCCAGCGCGGCGGTCCCGAGCAGCGCGGGCAGCCCCGTGCCGCTGGGCAGGACGTGTCCGAGCGCGTCCGCGAGCCCGTTGTCGACGACCGCGCGCACCACGATGCCCAGCGCCAGCACGAACGCCAGGAAGGCCGGCGCCGCCGCACGGACGACGGTGACAGGAGTCGCCTTCCCCCGCACCAGCGCCCGCCCGGCCAGCACCAGCGCCCCCGCGGCCGCCACCCACGCGGGGTCCACCCCGAACGCCGACGCCACCACGAACCCCGCCAGCGTGCAGCCCACGGTCACCAGCGCGAACAGCGGCAGCCGCGGAGTCTCACCGGTGTCCCGGCCCGCCGGGGCCGCCGCGGTGAGGTCGCGGGCGAAGAACCGACGGAACACCAGGTACTCGGCGCCGATCGCCGCCAGCCACGGCAGCGCCATCAGCGCCGCGAACCGGGTGAAGGTCAGCCCGCTCGCCGCGAAGGCGAGCAGGTTCGTCAGGTTGGAGACGGGCAGCAGCAGCGACGCCGTGTTCGACAGATGCGTGCAGGCGTACACGTGCGGCTTCGGCCGTACGCCCGTGCGCGCGGCCGTCGCGAAGACGACCGGGGTGAGCAGCACGATCGTGGCGTCCAGGCTGAGCACCGCCGTGATCGCCGACGCCAGCGCGAACACCGCCGTCAGCAGGCGCACCGGGCGGCCCGCCGCCCAGCGCGCCATCCAGGCCCCGCACGCCTGGAACAGCCCCTCCACATCGCAGAAATGGGCGAGCACCAGCACGGCCGCCAGGAACCCCACCACCGGCCCGAGCCGTTCGGCCTCGGCCCGGGCGTGGTCCAGCGAGATCGCCCCGGTGGCGATCGCGATCGCGGCGGCCGGGACGGCCAGCGCCGCCTCGGGCCACCCGAAGGGCCGTACCACCGCCCAGGCGAGCACGGCGACGAGCAGCACGGCGGACAGGGCTTCGGCGAGTGGGGTGTTCAGGGCGGGTCCTCGGGGAGCGATCGGATGGTGCCCGCCCATGAAAACAAACGCCGGAGCATCGACTATGACGAGTGGGTGCCCGCCGCGCCCAGGAACTCGTCCCAGCCACCGACCGGGGCCTGACCCGGCACCAGCGTGCGCAGCTTGCGCAGCACCGCCGGGTCCTGCGCCTCCAGCCAGGCCACGAGCTGCTTGAAGGACACGAACCGTACGTCGTCGTGCTCCGCCATCCGGCCGATCGCCTCCTCGACGGCGTCCATGTAGATACCGCCGTTCCAGCGTTCGAAGTGGTTGCCGATGAAGAAGGGGGCGCGGTTGGTGTCGTACGCCCGCTGGAACCCGGCCAGGTAGGTGTCTCTGGCCTGGGCGCGCCAGGCGTCGAACTGGGTGCGGTCGCCGAGGGGGTTCCCGCTGGACTGGTTGAACATCATGTTGTAGTCCATCGACAGCACTTGGAAGGAATGGCCGGCGAAGGGTATGGACTGCAGCGGGAAGTCCCAGATGCGGCCGCCCTGCACCTTGCCCGGCCAGATCTGCAGCCCGCCCGGGGAGCTGGCGTCGTACTTCCAGCCGAGCGCGGCCGCGGTGGGGAGCAGGTTGGTCTGGCCCTCCAGACAGGGGGTGCGGCCGCCGATCAGCTCCTTGCGGTAGTCGAACGGCAGCGGTTCGAGGTCGGAGAAGCCGGTGTTCGTCTTCCACTTGGTGACGAAGTCGATGGCCTGGTCGATCTCGCTGCGCCACTCGGCGGGCGACCAGTTGCGCACCCCGGTCGCGCCGCAGAAGTGCCCGTTGAAGTGGGTGCCGATCTCGTGGCCCTCCAGCCAGGCGGCCCGTACCTGCTGGATGGTGGCGTGGATGTGCCGGTCGGCGAGGTAGCCGATGTCGGACGCGCCGACCGCGTGCTGCGGCGGGCGGTACAGCTCCTTCTTGGACTCCGGCAGCGTGTAGATGCCGCTGAGGAAGAAGGTCATCTTGGCGCCGTGGTCGGAGGCGACCTTGCGGAACCGGGAGAACAGCTGGTTGCTCAGCTCGCCCGCGCCGTCCCAGGAGAACACCACGAACTGCGGGGGCTTCTGGCCCGGCTTCAGCCGGACCGGCTTCGGCTGGTGCGGCTGTGCGCCGGTGTCGGCGGTGGACCCGTCGCCGATGAGCTTGACCGGCCGGGCCTGCTTGGTGCCCTTGCCGTACTCCGGGTCCTTCCCGCCGACGGACAGCCCGCCGGCGGTGGAGCAGGCGGACAGGGCCCCGAGGGCGCCCGCGGCCGCCCCCGCCGTCAGCACACGCCTGCGTGAAATGCCGCTCATGTTCTTCCCCGGTTTCCTCGTCGCGGCTCCCTGCGGAGCCTTCTCGCTGTGCGGTCGACGGGTTCGATGAGGGGTCCCCGCGGAAAGATCGCGGCGTCCGGGACGTGTTGCCGTCCTGTGACACTTGTGGCGCGCTCATGACGAACCCCGCTGCCCGGGAGCGGACAGCGGGGTTTTGGAGGTGGCTTCGGTCAGGCGCCGGTGCCGGAGTTGAAGACGGTCAGGAAGACGGAGGAGGAGTTCCCGGAGACCGGGACCGCCCCGGCCGTCCATGCCACCTTCAGCGGGTCACGCTCGTCCGGCGGGGTGACCACCAGCGCGGCCGGCGTGGCCGTGTTCGCGCCGCTGATCTCCGGGTTGGAGAAGGTCAGGCCCGCCCAGGCGCTCGCGCCGGGCCGCAGCGTCACCGTCACCGGCGAGCCCTCGGACCGCTTGGGGTCCGGGCCGAGCTGGGCACCGGAGGCGTTCACGAAGGCCGCGCCCGGATAGCCGCGCAGGGTGCAGGTCCGGGCGGACTTGTTGGTGAGCACGACGGGGAAGTTCTCCTGGCCGGCCCCCGGGTCGTTACGGCCGACGGAGGCGCGCAGCTCGGAGGTGTGGCAGCGGGTGCCGGCGCTCTCGGTCTTGGTGCCGGAGGAGGTGGCCGTGCCCGGGGCGGCGGACGACGTTCCGCCGTGGGGTGCGGAGGCGGTGGCGGACGTGCCGGAGGAGGGCGAGTCGCCCGCGGTCTCGGTCGCCGGGCCGGCCGTGCCCGGCACCGTCTGGGGTGTGGAGTGGATGTCGTGGCTGCCGCAGGCGGTCAGGAGGCCCAGTGCGGCCACCGCACCCGCGAGCAGGACCCCGCGCTGCGATGACCGGGATGAGTACGCCATGTCGCTCAACACTCCTGGATGGTCACGGCACGCGGCTCACGCGTGCCTTCGGCGCCGGGTGCGCCGTCATCACACTCCGATGCCCGGGCCACCGGAAAAGTTCGGGCCTCGCGGGGTTCTTTTCCCCGATTTGACCGCTGCCGACCCCGAACGCCGGGTCAGGTGACGCGCAGGGAGCGCAGTATGGCGTCGGTCGCGTCGCCGCCGCCCTGCTGGCGCACCTGCACATACACCTGCGGCCGGGTGGAGCCGTCCGCCGGGCCGAGCGCGGACTCGGTGACGGTGCCGCCGTCCGGGCAGGCGTTCCAGGTCCGGATCAGGCCTTTCCACCGTGCACTGGTGAAGGTGCGGCTGCCGGAGTCGTGGCAGCCGGAGTGGACGAGGGCGTTCACCCGGGCGGTGACGTCGCCGTGCTCGCTGACCCCGAGGAACACGCCGTCGACCGTCGTCCTCAGGTCGGACCAGTGCGCCAGGTCGTCGGCGACCACCAGACCCGGCTCGTGCCCCGACGGCAGCCCGAGCGCCCGCGGGTCCCAGCCGGAGTCGCGCACCTGCCGGGCCCAGCCGGCCGGCACCTGCACGGTGACCCGGCCGGTGGAGTCCTTGACCGCGGTCTCCTCGGCGGCATGGGGCCGCTGGAGCACCAGCGTGACGGTGACGGCGGCGGCCCCGGCGGCGAGTACCGCGGCCAGCACCAGCGTCCCGGTGCCGAGCCGGCCCCGGACGCCGTCGAGCCGCCGGCCCGGCTTGACGCCGGAGGCCGCCGCCAGCCGCTCCAGTTCGTCCGCGAACACGTGCGCTGCCGGCCAGCGCCGCTCCCGGTCCGGCTCCATGGCGCGCAGCAGCGCGCGCTCGACGTCCTCGCCGAGGTCCGGCCGCAGCCGCCGGGGCGGCACGACCTTCCCCGGCGGCCCCGGCACGGTCCCGGTGACCAGCTCGTAGCCCACCGCGCCCAGGCTGTAGACGTCGGCGCGGGCGTCGATGCCCTCCCCGGGCTCGGCCTGTTCCGGCGGCTGATAGCCCGCCGAGCCCGCCGCGAGCGTGAGCACCGAGGCCTGCGCGAGGCTCTTGGCCAGGCCCAGGTCGGCCAGCAGCAGCCGCCGCTCGCCGTCCGGGGCGGTGTGCAGCAGCACGTTGGTCGGCTTGATGTCACGGTGCACGATGCCCGCCTCGTGCAGCGCTGCGGCGCTGCGCGCGGCTTGCGCGGTCAGCACCAGCGCCCGGGGAACCGGCAGCGGGCCGTCCGCCAGCAGATCGGCGAGGGTGCCGCCGTCGGCGTACTGCATCACGAAGTACGGCCTGCCGTCCGGCAGTTCACCGATGTCGTAGACCTGCACCACCCGGCTGGAGCCGGCCCGTCGCAGCAGCCGGGCCTCGGACAGGAAGCGCTCCCGGATGTCGAGCCGGTGGGCCCAGTTCTCGGCGAGGACCTTCACCGCGACCAGGGCGGCCAGCTCGTCGTCGTGAGCGAGCCACACCGTGGCGAAGGCGCCGGTGCCCAGGGGTCGTTCGAGGCGGTAGCGGCCGATCCGCTCCAGGGAGTGCATACGACTATCATGCCTGCCCTGAGATCGACTCCGAGGGGGACCCTGACGTGCAGGATGGGGTGACGGCCGAAGACCTCGCCCGGCGTGCCGCGGCGGGCGACAGCGCGGCCCTGGACCGGCTGCTGACCGAGCTGCGGCCCGAGGTGGTGCGCCGCTGCGGGCGCTTCCTGCCGTGCCGGGAGGACGCCGAGGAGGCCGCCCAGGACGTGCTGCTCCAGGTGGCCCGGCACATCTCCGCCTTCGAGGGCCGCAGCCGCTTCAGCACCTGGCTGTACACGGTCGTCGCCAACTGCTGCCGGCAGAAGTACCGCGAGCTGAAGCGGCGGGCGGCCGAGCAGCCTGCGGCCATCGAGCCCGCCGAGCACATCGACCCGCGCACCACCAGTGTCATCGCGGGCTCCCGGATCGATCTGCTGGAGGCCCTGGACCGGCTGGAGCGCGAGTATCCGCACCTGGTCGCGCCCCTGGTCTACCGGGACATCTGCCAGCTGGAGTACGCCGAGGTCGCCGAGCGCATCGGCATCCCCCTCGGCACGCTCAAGTCCCGGCTGCACGAGGCCCGCAAACAAGTCCGGCCCTGGCTGCGGGGCTACTGAACCTCTACTGGTCCTCTTCGAGCAGCGACAGCTCCGCCCAGATCGTCTTGCCCTCCGCGGTGTGCCTGCTGCCCCAGCGCTGGGTGAGCTGGGCGACCAGCAGCAGCCCGCGGCCGCCCTCGTCGAAGATCTTGGCGCGCCTGAGGTGCGGGGCGGTGTGGCTGGTGTCGGACACCTCGACGATCAGCGTGGCGGCGTCATGGATCAGCCTGAGCCGTATCGGGTGGGCGCCGTAGCGGATGGCGTTGGTGACCAGCTCGCTCACCACCAGCTCCGTCGTGAACCCGATCTCGCTCAGCGACCAGCGCTCCAGCTGGTCCACGACCTGCTTGCGGACCGGTGCGACCAGCGCCGGATCGGCGGGGATGTCCCAGGTCGCCACCTGGGAGGGGGCCAGCCCCCGGGTGCGGGCCAGCAGCAGCGCCACGTCGTCGTTGGTGCCGCCCGGCGGCAGCAGGGCTTGCAGGATGTGGTCGCAGGTCTCGTCCAGGGAGTCCGCGTAGCCCCGCAGCGCCTGGAACAGCTGCTGCCGGCCGGAGTCCCCGGCGCGCTCCCGGGACACCACCAGACCGTCCGTGTACAGGGCGAGGACGGTGCCCTCGGGCAGCCCCACCTCGGCCGACTCGAACGGCAGCCCGCCCAGGCCCAGCGGGGGACCGGCGGGCAGGTCCAGCTGGTGGGGCTCGCCGCCCGGCTTCAGCACCACCGGCGGCGGATGCCCGGCCCGGGCCAGCGTGCAGCGCCGCGACACCGGGTCGTAGACGGCGTACAGACAGGTGGCGCCGACCTCGCCGGGGCTGCCCTCGCCGCCGGACTCCTCCGACAGCCGGACCACCAGGTCGTCGAGGTGGGTGAGCAGTTCGTCCGGGGCCAGGTCGATGTCGGCCAGGGTGCGTACGGCGGTACGCAGCCGGCCCATGGTGGCCGAGGCCTGGATGCCGTGCCCGACGACGTCCCCGACGACCATCGCGACCCGCATCCCGGACAGCGGGATCACGTCGAACCAGTCGCCGCCCACCCCGTGCCGGGCCGCCGGCAGATAGCGGGAGGAGGCGTCCAGGGCGGCCGTGCGCGGGAGCGTGCGGGGCAGCAGGCTGCGCTGCAGGGCGAGGGCGGTCTCGCGCTCGCGGGAGTAGCGCCGGGCGTTGTCGATGCAGACGGCGGCCCGGGCGGTGATCTCCTCGGCCAGCAGCATGTCGTCGTCGGTGAACGGGTCCGGGCGCCGGTGCCGGGTGAGGACCGCGACCCCGAGGGTCAGCCCGCGCGCCTGGATGGGCACGGACATCGAGGTGTGGATGCCGAACTCGCGCACCCGCTCGCCGCGCACCCTGCTCCAGGTCAGCCACTGGTCCATGTCGCCCGCGGCCACCGTTCTGCGGATGGTGTGGCCGGCGGTCAGCGAGTCGGCCTGCGGGGAGAAGTCCGGGTACACGTCGAGCTGCCCGGGCCGGGCGACCGCCTCCGGGATGTCCCTGAGGATCGACTGGTGGGCGACCCGGCGCAGGTTCACCGGGGCCGTGATGCCGGCCGGGGGCTCGCCGCCGTATTCCTGCGGGTCCAGCAGGTCGATGGTGACGAAGTCGGCGAGCGCGGGCACGCACACGTCCGCCAGCTCCTGCGCCGTACGGGTGACGTCGAGCGTGGAGCCGATGCGCACACTGGCCTCGTTCACCAGTTGCAGCCGCTGCCGGGCCCGCTGGATGTCGGTGACGTCGTGTGCGGCCAGGCACACGCCCCGTACCCGCCCCTCGGCGTCGGTGACCGGCGCCAGCCGGGCCAGCCAGGCATGCGCGCGCTCCTCGCCGCCGGTGCGCACATAGGTCTGGACGTCCAGCGGCCGCCCGGTGGTGAGCACCTGGAGCAGGCCCTGCTCCAGCTCCTCGCCCTGCGGTTCGCTGCTGATCTCCGTGAGCCTGAGGCCGCGCACCCGGTCCTCGGGCAGGCCCGAGATCTCGGTCATGGCCGCGTTCATCTGCCGCAGCCGCAGCTCGTCGTCGTACACGGCGACGGCGCACGGTGACTGGATCAGGCCCGCGACGGCCAGCGGGTCGTTCGCCGCGGGAGGCTCCCCGCCGGTCAGCGGGCTCACCACCAGCCAGCCGTCGCCGTGCCCGTCGCGCGCGGGGCGGCGGTGGGCGAGCAGCCACACGGAGACCGTACGGCCGTCCCGGTGGCGCAATCCGAGCGTCCCCTGCCAGCGGACGCCGGAAGGCGCGGGCAGAGGGCCGTCCCCGGCCAGCAGCCGGGCCGCGGGGCGGCCCACGACGTCGTCGGCCGGGTGGCCGAGCAGACGCCGCGCGCCCTCGTTCCACTCCACCAGCGTCCCGTCGTCGTCGATGACAGCCCGGGCCGTCGCCGCATCGTCGAACGGATAGACCCGGCTCATCGTCGCCGCTCCCAAGCGCACACTCACAGTGAACAGGTGGCACCACTTGCGTTCCAGCGTAGTGCGTCGCGCACTCCCGCGAACCACGACCCCCGGCGACCGGGCCGATCCGTCGGACACGGTCGGAACGCGGTCGGAACGCGGTCAAGGGGGAATTCCGGCCGAAGTGCCGGGCAGGGCAGGTGCCGGGTCCCGCACCCTTGACGATCGTGTGTGGCAGACCGTCAGAATCTGTTTGTTCACGATCAGTTGTGAGTACTTCTGGGCCCTGATGAGGGAGAGCCGCCATGACGGTCACTCGCAGATCGGTTCTGGTCGCAGCCACGGCAGCGCCCGCGGCCGGAGCACTCCTGGGCGGCCCGGACGCCGCGGCCGCACCGGCCGCCGGGGCGTCCGGTGCCGCGCCGGGACGCCACACCGTCCCGCTGCGCGACGGCTGGCGCTTCGCGCTGGTCAACCCGGGGGGCATCACCGACCCGACCGGCGCCTACGCACAGGCCGCCGAGCCGGGATACGACGACTCGGCCTGGCGCGAGGTGGCCGCACCGCACGACTGGAGCATCGAGCAGACCCCCACGACGGACCACGGCACCACCAGCGGCACCGGCTTCTTCCCGGGCGGCCTCGGCTGGTACCGGCTGGCCTTCACCCTGCCGCCCGCCCTCGCCGGCAAGCGGATCTCGGTGGAGTTCGACGGCGTCTACATGGACTCGTACGTCTACTGCAACGGCACCGAGGCCGGCCGCCACCCCTACGGCTACACGGGCTTCGCCCTCGACCTCACCGACCTGGTGCACACCGACGGGAGCACCCCGAACGTCCTCGCGGTCAAGGTCCGGAACCAGCTGCCGAGCAGCCGCTGGTACTCGGGCAGCGGCATCTACCGCGAGGCCCGCCTGGTGATCACCGAGCCCGTGCACGTGGCCCGCTGGGGCACGTACGTGACCACGCCCGAGGTCAGCGCCGAGCGGGCCGTGGTGCGGGTCGCCACCACCGTGCTCGACGAGTCCGGCACCGGCACCGACGTCGAGGTCCGCTCCCGGATCACCGGTCCCGACGGCCGCACGGTCGCCCGTACGTCCACCACGGTCGCCGTCTCCGAGCAGGCCACCGAGACCCACGAACTGACCGTCCCCGAGCCCCTCCTGTGGGACTTCACCAGCCCCGGCCACCGCTACACCCTGCACACCGAACTGCGCACCGCCGGACGCGTCACCGACACGTACCGCACCCCCTTCGGCATCCGCACCTACCGTTTCGACCCCGACGAGGGCTTCTCCCTCAACGGCACCCCCGCCAAGATCAAGGGCGTCGACCTCCACCACGACCAGGGCGCCCTCGGTGCGGCGATCAGCCTCGACGCGGTCCGCCGGCAGATGACGATCATGAAGTCGATGGGCGTCAACGCCTTCCGCACCTCGCACAACCCGCCCTCGCCGCAGATGATCCAGGTCTGCGAGGAGCTGGGCATCGTGATGATGGTGGAGGCCTTCGACTGCTGGAAGACCGGCAAGACCCGGTACGACTACGGCCGGTTCTTCGACGAGTGGTGCGAGAAGGACGCCACCGAGATGGTGCTGGCCGCCCGGAACTCGCCCGCCGTCGTCCTGTGGTCCATCGGCAACGAGATCCCCGACTCCACCTCGACCGCCGGGCTTGCCATGGCCGACCGGATCATCGGCGCGATCAAGGCCGCCGACGACACCCGCCCGGTCGTCATCGGCTCCAACAAGTACCACGGCGTGCCCGCCACCGGCTCCGCGGCCGACCGCATGCTCGCCAAGCTCGACGGCCTGGGCCTGAACTACAACACGGCCAGATCGGTCGACGCCCTGCACGCCAAGTACCCCCACCTGTTCCTCTTCGAGTCCGAGTCCTCCTCGGAGACCTCGACCCGGGGTGCGTACCAGGAACCGGAGCACCTCAACACCGGCGAGAACCACACGCCGGGCAGACGGGACGTCTCCTCCTACGACAACAACCTCGCCTCCTGGACGATGAGCGGCGAGTACGGGCACAAGAAGGACCGGGACCGGAAGTGGTTCGCGGGGCAGTTCCTGTGGTCGGGCATCGACTACATCGGCGAGCCGACCCCGTACGACGTCTTCCCGGTGAAGGCGTCCTTCTTCGGCGCCGTCGACACGGCCGGCTTCCCGAAGGACATGTACCACTTGTTCAGGAGCCAGTGGACGACCGAGCCGATGGTCCATCTGCTGCCGATGAGCTGGAACCACGAGGAGGGCGAGACGGTCGAGGTCTGGGCGTACGCCAACGTGCCGTCGGTCGAGCTGTTCCTCGACGGAGAGTCCCTCGGGGTACGGGAGTTCGACGTCAAGAAGACCACCGACGGCCGCGGCTACCTGGAGACCACCGAGGCCACCGGCGACGACAAGACCTTCACCGACGGCCCCTACCCGGGCAGTTACACCAGCCCCAACGGCAGCGCGGGCAAGCTGCACCTGACCTGGAAAGTGCGTTACCGGCCCGGCGAGTTGAAGGCGGTGGGCCGGCGGGACGGCAAGGTGGTCGCCACCGACGTGCTGCGCACCGCCGGCGCCCCGCACGCTGTGCGCCTCACCGCCGACCGCAAGTCCCTCTCCGCCGACGGCCGTTCGCTGGTCTTCGTGACCGCCGACATCGTGGACGCGCACGGAGTGGTCGTGCCCGACGCCGAGCACCTCATCGCCTTCGACGTGACCGGCGGCTCGCTGGCCGGCCTCGACAACGGCCGCGAGGAGAGCGCCGAGCGCTACCAGGCCGACACGCGCACCGCCTTCCACGGCAAGGCCCTCGCCATCGTCCGCTCCGGCAGTGAGCCGGGCGCCCTGAAGGTCACGGCACGGGTGGACGGCCTGCGCAAGGGCACGGTGAGCGTGCGCACCACACCGGCGCGCAGCGCGGCCACCACCGCCGCGCCCGACTTCGGGCCCAGCTATCCGGCAGCACCCAACTACCCGGTCGCGGACGCCAGTTACTCCGGCCGTCCGGACACCCTGCCCGCCGCGATGCTGGACGGCGACCCGGCCACCGGCTGGTCCAACGCCTTCGCCAAGTCCGCGACGGCCCTGCTGCCCGCCTTCAACGGGGCCCGCGCCGAGGACTGGGTGTCGGTCGACTTCGGGCGGGCCACGACCGTCGACCGGATCGCGGTCTCCTTCACGGTCGACGGCACGCACGCCCTGCCCGCCAAGGCCGAGGCGGCGGTGTGGGACGGCCGTGCGTACGTGCCGGTGACGGGTGCGAAGGTGGACTGGGCCACCGTCTCGGACAGCCCGACGGTGATCACCTTCGACGCGGTACGCGGCTCGCGGGTGCGCCTCACGCTGACCAGCGCATACCCGGGCGAGGCCAGGGGAGCGGTGCGCATCGGCCGGCTCGACGTCTGAGGCCGGCCGAGGGTCCGGGCGGGGACGGCCTGCACAGGCATCCCCGTCCGGACCGTTGACGGAGTGTCATGTCTGGAAGAAGCATGGTGTGCGTCCGCATCTGGGAGCGCTCCCACCCGGGGCGCCACCCGCACCTCCTCCCGAGGAGCCCAGACGTGAAACGACGCAGCACCGCCTTACTGTCCCTCACCGCCCTGCTGACGCTGACCCTCACCGCGCTGCCGTCCGGCCCGGCCGACGCCGGGCAGCGCACCGTCCGGGAGGTGTACGAGCCCGACACCGGCCCCCGGGTCCGCGTCAACCAGGTCGCCTACCTGCCCGCCGGACCGAAGAACGCCACCCTCGTCACCGACGCCACCGCCCCGCTGTCCTGGCAGCTGAGAAGCGCCGACGGGAGAACGGTCGCCCACGGCTGGACCGTACCGCGCGGCACGGACGTCTCCTCGGGGCAGAACGTCCACTCGATCGACTTCGGTGCCTTCCGCGGCCGCGGCACCGACTTCACGTTGGTCGCCGACGGGGACACGAGCCGCCCCTTCGACATCGGCACGAGCGCCTACGAGCAACTGCGCCTCGACTCGCTGAAGTACTACTACACCCAGCGCAGCGGCATCGAGATCCGGGACGACCTGCGGCCCGGGTACGGCCGCCCGGCCGGCCACCTGAACGCGGCCCCCAACCAGGGCGACGCGAACGTGCCCTGCCAACCGGGCCTGTGCGACTACACCCTGGACGTCACCGGCGGCTGGTACGACGCCGGCGACCACGGCAAGTACGTCGTCAACGGCGGCATCTCCACCTGGGAGCTGCTGAGCACCTACGAGCGCTCCCTGCCGGCCCGCACCGGACGGCCCGGGCGGCTCGGTGACGGGAGCCTGGACCTCCCCGAGAGCGGCAACAACGTGCCCGACGTCCTCGACGAGGCCCGCTGGGAGCTGGAGTTCCTGCTGAAGATGCAGGTCCCGGACGGGCAGCCGCTCGCCGGCATGGCCCACAGCAAGGTGCACGACGCCCAGTGGACCGGGCTGCCCCTGCTGCCCAGCGACGACCCGCAGAAGCGGGAGCTGCACGCCCCGACCACCCAGGCCACGCTCAACCTGGCGGCGACGGCCGCGCAGGCCGCCCGCCTGTACCGACCCTATGACCGGGCGTTCGCCGCGCAGGCGCTCACGGCCGCACGCAAGGCCTGGCAGGCCGCGCTCGCGCACCCCGAGATCTACCCCGACCCGAACGACGGCACCGGCGGCGGCGCCTACGCCGACGACAACGCCTCCGACGAGTTCTACTGGGCGGCGGCGGAGCTGTATCTCACCACCGGAGAACGGGAGTTCGCGAACTTCGTACTGACGTCACCCGTCCACACCGCCGACATCTTCGGCCCGCTCGGCTTCGACTGGGGCCGCACGGCGGCGGCCGGCCGCCTCGACCTCGCCACCGTGCCCAACAGGCTGCCGGGCCGGGACCGGGTCCGCCGGTCGGTGATCAAGGCCGCCCGCACCTACCTGGCGACAGCCGCTTCCCAGCCGTACGGCATGCCCTACGCGCCCGACGGCAACCTCTACGACTGGGGCTCCAACGCCCAGGTCCTCAACAACGCGCACGTCATCGCCACCGCCTACGACCTCACGGGCGCGGCGAAGTACCGGGACGGCGCGCTGGAGAGCATGGACTACATCCTCGGCCGCAACGCGCTGAACACCTCGTACGTCACCGGCTACGGCGAGGTCAACTCCCATCACCAGCACAGCCGTTGGTACGCCCGCGAACTCGACCCGAACCTGCCGGACCCGCCGCCGGGCACCCTCGCCGGAGGCGCCAACTCGGGCATCCAGGACCCGTACGCACAGAGCAGACTGAAGGGCTGCACGGGCCAGTTCTGCTACATCGACGACATCCAGTCCTGGTCCACCAACGAAACGGCCGTCAACTGGAACGCGGCGCTGGCCTGGATGGCCTCGTTCGCGGCGGACCAGGGCTAGGGGGCGTGTCGTCCGCTTCACCCGGTCACTTGCGGTAGCCGAGGATGGTCATCATGCCGCTCTCCGAGTGGTACTGGTTGTGGCAGTGGAGCATCCAGAGGCCGGGATTGTCGGCGTCGAAGTCGACGACCAGCTTGCGGTGGGGGAGGACGATGGAGGTGTCCTTGCGCGCGCCGAGGCCGTCCAGGCCGGTCAGGGCGAACGTGTGGCCGTGCAGGTGCAGGGGGTGCCACATGTCGGTGGCGTTGATGAGCGTGAGCCGCACCCGCTCACCGGCGCGGACCGGGTGGCGCTGGCGCTCGTCGTACTGCTGGTGGTCGAAGCCCCAGTCGTACTTCTCCATGGTGCCGGTGACCCTGACGCGCATCTCACGGTCGGGTTCGCGGTCCTCGAGGGCCACGGAGTCGGCCGGTACGAGACGGCGGGCCGGGATGATCTCCCCGTCCAGCTCGTCCGGGCGGACGTCGGCCGGGGGAACGGTTCTCCCGTTGTCGGTGCGCAGGACGGCGAGGGCCTGGCCCTTCTTGCCCTCGGCCAGCGCGACGAGGGGGAAGACGCCGTCCTTGGCGGTGACGAGCACGTCGTAGCGCTCGGCCATGCCGATGAGGAGGGTGTCGGTCTCCCTGTGCTCCACCGGGTAGCCGTCGGTGTGCGTGACGGTCAGCCGGTGGCCCTCCAGCGCGACCCGGAAGGCGGTTTCGGAGCCGGCGTTGATGATGCGCAGCCGGATGCGGTCACCGGGGCGGCAGCGGAACGTCGAGGGCTGGGTGGGCATGCGGCCGTTGGCGAGGTAGAGGGGGTAGTTCACGCTGCCGGCCTCGCCGCGGAGGATCTGGCTGTGCGAGTTGTGCAACACGCGGGAGGGGCCGGCGGACTTGTGCGAGGGCGCGGCGTGCGGGCTCGCCGGCTTGCCGGAACCGTGACCGGTCTGCCCGGGGCCCATGGCCATGCTGCCCATCTTCATGCCCGCCGGCGTGAGCTGGGCGAGCACCCCGTCCGGGGTGGAGCCGTCCATGCCGTCGAGCCAGTCGTCCAGCATGAGGATCCATTCCTTGTCGTACTTGAGGGGCTCCTTGGGGTCGTCGACGATGAGCGGGGCGTACAGACCGCGGTCGGGCTGGAGTCCGACGTGGGAGTGGAGGAAATAGGTGCCCGGATGGGCGACGGTGAACCGGTAGGTGAAGTCCGTCCCCGTGGCGATGGCCCGCTGGGTGAGGTCCGGAACTCCGTCCATGTCGCAGCGCATGCGCACGCCGTGGGAGTGGAGCGTGGTGGTGGTCGGCAGCCGGTTGGCGAGGGTGAGACTGAGGACGTCGCCGGCGGTGATACGCACCAGCGGTCCGGGCAGCTGGTCGTGGTAGGCCCAGGTCCGCACGTGCCGCCCGCCCAGGTCCAGCGTGGTCTCGGCTGCGGTCATCTTCAGCATGCGCACCGGGCCGGAGCCCCGCTTGCGTTCGGCGGCCCGGACCTCCGGACCCGACGGCTCGACATATCCCTTGGGCCCCGGGGGAACGAAGTCCCCTTGGCCGGCCGACGCGCCCCGTGGGCGGGAGCTGGAGCCGGTGCGGGGGTGGGAGCCGGAGTCGGTGCAGGCAGCCAGCAGTCCCGCGCCGGCGGCAGCGAACGGGGCTCGGAGCAGGGTACGCCGCGAAGGTGTGTGCATGAATGAAATAAGACACGTTTTGCGCTGATATGTGAGGGAACTCCAACGGCGCGTCTGGTGATGTCGGGTCGCGGAGGGCGGCGGAACCCGGCCGTTTCAGGCGGCGTCGTGGAACACCAGCCCCAGGGTGCGCCGATGGCCGGACCGCACGGTGCTCACCCCGTGCCGCATCGCTCCGGCCGACCAGCCGCGGCGGGTGCGCACGGGTCGGTCGCGGGTCGTGAACACCAGGCCGTGCCCCTGCCGCAGGGCGGTCGCGGTGCCCCGGGACTGGGCGCGCGGCCGCTGCTCGACCAGCAGGAACTCGCCGCCGGTGTAGTCGGTGCCGTACGCGTCCAGCGCGACGACGACCTGGAGCGGGAAGACCAGCTCGCCGAACACGTCCCGGTGCAGGGCGTTCCAGTCGCCCGGACCGTAGCTCAGCAGGATCTGCGCCGACCGGTCCTGGCCGGCGGCATGGCAGCGCTCCAGCCACTCGGCCAGGGAGTCCGGCCAGGGTGCGGGACGGTCCAGGCGGGCCGCCCAGTCCCGGGCGACGGGGAGCAGGCGTGGGTAGAGGGCGGCCCGTAGCGCGGCCACGGGGGCGGGCAGGTCGTGCGTGAAGTAGCGGTACTCGCCGGAGCCGAACCGGTGCCGGGCCAGATCGACGGTGGTGCGGAACAGCTCGGGCTTGTCGTACAGGGCCGCCAGGTCGGCGCACTCCTCGGGGGTCAGCAGCGGGCCCGTGGGCGCGCCGCCGTGCTCGTCCAACTCGGCCGCGAGCGCGGCCCAGTCGGTGCCGGCCACGCGACGGCGGGCCTCGGCCGGGGTGAATCCCATGACGCCTCCCTCCTTCACACCAGGGCCGGCTGCAGCGCGCCCTCGTGCGTCAGCAGCCATACCTTGCGTTCCACGCCGGCCGCGTACCCGCGCATCGAGCCGTCCGCGCCGATCACCCGGTGGCAGGGGCGCACCAGCAGCAGGGGATTGGCGCCGAGGGCCTGACCCACCGCGCGGATCTCGGCCCGGGGCACGCCGAGCCGCGCGGCCAGGTCGCCGTAGCTGGTCGTGCGGCCGTACGGGATGTCCTCCAGCGCCTGCCACACCCGCAGCTGGAACGGGGTGCCGACGGGGGCGAGCGGCAGGGAGAAGCGGGTGAGGCGGCCGTCGAAGTACGCGTCCAGCTGCCGGCGCACCTCGGCGAACGCCCGGTCGTCGCGGTCCTCGGCACGGACGGCGGGCGTGCCGCGTCGCCCCGGCAGGGACAGCGAGGTGAGAGTGAAGCGGCCGCCGCACTCCTCACCGGTCAGCAGCAGTTCCCCGAGCGGGCTCGGGCAGGTGGTGCGGACGGTGTGCGTGTTCATCGGATCTCCTGACTCTCGGTGTCCGATGTCGAGTCTGCTGCGCCCCGCGCCGTCTCACCGGCGGAAAACGGACATGGCGCTTACACCCCGCAGGTACCGCGGGAAATGGCACTTGACCTGCTGATATTTACGGGTGAGTACCCGCGCGGTACCGTGTGGGCATGCCAGCTCTCAACGTGGAGTTCAGCGAACGCGAACTTGAGGACCTGCGGCAGATCGCCAAGGAACGGGGTACGTCGATGAAGGCCCTCGTACGCGAGGCGGCCGCCGCCGACATCGCCCGGCACCGGGCGCTGCAGGAGGGCGCGGAGGCTTTCCGGAGCTTCTTCACCGCGCATGCCGAGGAGTTCGCGGCCGCGTTCCCCGACGACGAGGCCCCTGCCAAGGGCGAGGCCGCCTGAGTGATGTCGGACATCATCCATATCGACGTCCCGTGGCTGCTCCAGCGCCACGAGGAGGTCCTGCCCGACCAGCCCACGGTCGACGACTTCTCCGCGCTCGTCGCCGCCGTCGCCCGGCACCGTGTCGACCCGCCCCGGCTCGGCGTGGACTCCGACCCGGCCTGGCGGGCCGCCGCCCTGCTGCACACCCTCGCCGTGCTCAAGCCGCTGCCCGCGGCCAACGCCCGCTTCGCCTGCGCGACCGCCGTCGCCTACATGTTCGTCAGCGGCGTCGGCATCGACCCGCCCTACGGCGCCCTGGTGGACCTCGCCCGCGACCTGATCTCCGGCAAGACCGACGTGTACGGCGCGGCCGACCGGCTCCGCTCCTGGCAGATCTGATCCGGGCAGAATCTGGCACCGCCGCGGCCGGCGGGGGAAGCCGCCGGGGCCGCCGGCCGCGGGCGGGAGGAACGGGGCCGGCGGCCGGTTTCGCGCAGGAGAGCCGCCGTCCTGCGCGGGGCCTTCGGAGAGGGCCGGACCCCAGTCCACTACCGGGCCGCGCACCCCGGGAGCGTGCGTGGCCGATGGGTGTGGGCGCACCCTTCACACGGGGCGCACGGAAAACCGAAAGCCTTCGTGGCGGACCTGGGACCCCTGCCGATTTCTGACTTTCCTTCAAACTGTCCGATGTCGTACGTGCGCCTTGTTGCATGTGTGGAAGTTGTGCAAGGGTTGAAACGACCGTGCGGGGGGTAATCGTCGGGGTCCTTTCGGCAGTTGGGGAACCGGGCCGGTAGTGCCGCACCGGCGAATTCCCGCTCCCCGTGCGCGCATCCCCGAGATGGGGCCAACGCGCCATACGCACAAAGGAATCCGTTCAGTGCCCACCCCCCACCCTCCTCGTCCGCCCTATCCGCCCCCGGGGGGCGATCCCGGGGAGTCGGACGAGTCCCTCGCCGCGCCGCTGCGCGCCGGCTCCGACGCGGAGGCCTCCCGGTCCGCCGCCCTGCTGATGGCCCGGCACTGGCAGCCGGTCCAGGACTACGCGGTCGTCTGCCTGGCCGCACCCGGGCCTCTCGCCCACATGGTCTCGGCCGCGGCCTTCCACCAGGTCCTCGGCCGGCTCGCGCTCGGCGAACCCGCCGAGGCGATCCGGCCCCGCCTGCTGGTGGCTGTCCGGGACACCGTCGTCAACTGGTCCGCCACGGACCGGATATCCGCCGTACTGCCGGGCCTTCAGAAACCCGCCGGGGGCCGCGGTATGCGGACGGCGAAGTCGTTGATACCGGAAAACCGCGCCCTGTCCGAACGTTCTTTCCAGAGTCTTCCCCGGCTCGAACAGGCGTTGCTGTGGCACACCGAGGTCGAGGCCGAGCCGATAAACGTTCCCGCGGGACTGCTCGGCATGGACATCGACAGTGCGGCGGCCGCTCTCGAACAGGCCCGCGAGACATTCCGGGAAGGCTGTGTCCGCGCCCACCGGGAACTCGCCCCGAGCACCGACTGCCGTCACTACAACCGGCTTCTCGACGTACCGATCCGCCGGGGCGGCGCACTCCTGCCGGACGTCCAGCAGCATCTCGCCGTCTGCCCCTACTGCCGGCACGCCGCCGAGCAACTGGGCCAGATCGAGGCCGGACTCGGTGTGCTGCTCGCCGAGGCGGTCCTCGGCTGGGGCGCCCGCCGGTACCTGGAGTCGCGCCCCGGCCGCCGACGGCCCGGCCCCGCGCGCACCCGCGGCACCTCCCGGCG
This sequence comes from Streptomyces diastatochromogenes, assembly GCF_002242805.1. Taxonomy (GTDB): domain Bacteria; phylum Actinomycetota; class Actinomycetes; order Streptomycetales; family Streptomycetaceae; genus Streptomyces; species Streptomyces diastatochromogenes. The sequence continues at coordinate 20,002 of NZ_MCGQ01000051.1, forward strand.
CTCCGGCGGCCGCAGACGCGGCGGCGGCAAGCCCGGACTGCTCGGCCGGGTCCCGGTGCCCGGCGGCCGCCGCCGGGGCGACGGCGGCGACTCCGGGACGCTCGCCAGGACCCGCGTGCGCCGTGCGCCCGGCGACGGCTGGTCGTCCAGGACGCTGCTCACCGGAGTCGGGGTCGCCTCGGCCGGGCTGCTCGCGACCGTCCTCGCGCTCAGCGTGTGGCCGGACTCCGGCGACGGCACCGACCCGGTCGCCTCCACGGGCGCGGCTCCCGGCACCGAAGCCCAGTCCGCGCCCGCCTCGGCCGGCACCCCCGGCACGGCGGGTCTGCCCGCGGCAGGCCGGCCGACCCGGCTGCACAACGCCGCGGCCGACCTGTGCCTGGACGTCAAGGGCAAGCCCGCGGCCGGCGCGAGCGCGGTACTCGCCGTCTGCTCCACCGCGCGCACCCAGCAGTGGACGTACGAGACCGACGGGCTGCTGCGCAGCGCGGCCGACTCCGGCCTCTGCCTGGACTCGCACGCCGACGCGGGCGTCGTCATCCTCGGCACCTGCGCCGACGTGGGCGCGCGGCGCGGGGACGACGTGCGCTACGACCTCACCGTGCAGGGCGAGTTGCTGCCCCGCTGGGACGAGACCCTCGCCCTCGCCACAACCGGCGACACCGCGGGCGCCGACATCGTGGTCAAGGTCCGGGACCGCTCCGCCGGGCAGCGCTGGCTGACCGACGGACCGTCGGCGAGCCCCGGCTCCCTGTCGATCGCCGGCACCGAGGGCCCGTCCGCGCGACCGGCGGAGCTGCCGGGGACGGGCACGTAGCTTTTCTTGGCCGCGTCTCGCTGCGGGCCGGTGGCGAGACGCGAGCGAACGCCGGGCCACGGTGTGACGCTGGCTGGTGGTGGCGCGTGGGTTGGCGGCGGGACTCGGACTGGCGGTGTGACACCGTCCGGTGGTGCTGGTCGGGCATGCGGCGCGACTGGGGTTGGCGGCGTGACTCGGGCCCCGGTGTGACACCGGCCCGCGGTGCTGGTCGGGCTTGCGGCGTGACTCGGGCCGGCGGTGTGACACCGGCCGCTGGTGCCGCATGGGCTCACGGCGCGACACGCCCGACGGTGTGACGCCGGCCCGCCGGCCCGTGGGGCCGCGGTACCCCACGGGCCGGCGGTACCCCATGCGCCGGCGGCGCCAACCGGGTGTGCCGCCCGACGCGAGCGACTTCAGGCAGGCGCCTCGATCAGGTCGCTCGCCGTGACCGTCGCCGGAGTGGAGTGCCCGGACAGGGCGAGCGTGAGGTCCAGCTCCGCGAGCAGACAGCGGATGACGTGCTCCACGCCCGACTGTCCGTCCAGGCCGAGCCCGTACACGTACGGCCGCCCCAGCAGCACCGCCCGGGCGCCGAGGGCGAGGGCTTTGAACACGTCGTCGCCGGTGCGCACCCCGCTGTCGAACAGCACTGTCAGCCGGTCGCCGACCGCGTCCGCGATCCGGGGCAGCGCATCGGCCGCCGCGACGGAACCGGCCACCTGCCGGCCGCCGTGGTTGGAGACCACCACCCCGTCCATCCCGGCGTCCGCGGCGAGCCGGGCGTCGTCCGGGTGCAGGACGCCCTTGAGGACGATCGGCCCGTCCCAGTGCTCGCGCAGGAACGCCAGGTCCGGCCAGGTGTGGCCGGCGTCCCCGAACAGGCCGAGGAAGTGCAGCACCGCCGCGTTCGGGTCCTCGTGCACGGGCTTGTCGAGGCCCGCCCGGAAGGCCGGGTCGGTGAAGTAGTTGGCGGTGCCCACCCCGTGCAGGAACGGCAGATACGCCTGGTCCAGATCGCGCGGCCGCCACGCCAGCAGCGGGGTGTCCAGGGTGACGACCAGCACCGAGAACCCGCTCGCCCTGGCCCGGGCGAGGAAACTCCGGGTCACCTCACGGTCCTTGCCCCAGTACAGCTGGAACCACCGCTCGGCGTCCCCCATCGCCTCCGCCACCTGCTCCATCGAGGTACTCGACGCCGACGACAGGATGTACGGCACGCCCTGCGCCGCGGCGGCCCGGGCGGCCGCGGACTCGGCGTCCGGATGCATGATCGACAGCACGCCCACCGGAGCCAGGGCCAGCGGCGCAGACAGCGCGCGGCCCAGCAGCCGCACCGACAGGTCGCGCTCCTGTACGTCCCGGAGCATGCGCGGCACGATCCGGTGCCGGGCGAGGGCCGCCCGGTTGGCGCGCGCGGTGCTGCCGTCGCCCGCGCTGCCCGCCACATAGCCCACCGGGCCGGGCCCGAGCCGGTGTTCGGCCAGCTCCTCCAGCCGGGTCAGATCGGTGGGGAGCCGGGGCACGGCCCCAGTCATCCCGTTCAGATAGATCTCGTACTGGAAGTCCGCCCAGTGCTTCGCCATCCGGCCGTCCGCCTCTCGTCGCTGAGTACGCGCTGCGGCCCGACGATACTGGCGGGTAGGTACACGTCGACAGGCGGCCCTCAGGCGCGGCCGGCCGCCTCGCCCAGGATTCCGGCCAGCTCATGGGGTGTGGAGAACATGGGCCAGTGACCGGTGTTCAGCTCCACCAGCTCCCAGCGCCCGCCCGTCAGCGCCTCGGTCACGGCGGGCAGCGGCGGGCGGCCGTCCAGCACGCACTTGACGTACGTCGCGGGCAACTCGGCGAGCGGGCGCTTGAGCACGGCCGGTTCGGTCAGTGTGGCGGCCGGGTGCGGGGTGCCCTCGCCGACGAGACGGGCGATCTGTTCGTCCGTGAGGTCCTGGTTCGCGTAGGCCGCCGGGGCGAGGAGCGGCCACACGCCGTCGTGCTCCGTGAGAGCGGCACGGATGTGGTCGCTGGGGAAGCCGTCCAGGAACGACACCCCGTCCGCCGGCAGGTTGGAGTCGACGAACACCACGCGGCGCAGCCGGTCGCCGATCCGCTCGGCCGCCTGCCCGACCGGCACGCCCGAGTAGCTGTGCCCGACCAGGACGACGTCCCGCAGATCCAGTCGCTCGACCTCGTCGACGATGTCCTGGACGTGGATCTGCTGCCCCGTGGGCAGTCCCTTCTTCTCGGCCAGCCCGGACAGGGTGAGGGCGTGCACCTCATGGCCGGCGGCGCGCAGGTCGGCCGCCACCTCGTCCCACGCCCACGCCCCCAGCCAGGCGCCTGCCACCAATACGAAGTCGGTCATGGCCGTCAACGTACCCGATGGATCAGGCAACTCCTCCGCAGATGAACGGAGTTGACCATTCCGATGGCGGGCGTTCAGCCGACCCGGGCGACCGCCCGTACCGGAGCGCCGTCCGCCCCGGGCAGCAGTAGCGGGAAGAGGAAGACCTCCACCGCCTCCGCGCCCACCAGCCGCTCCAGCCCCGTGAGGTTCTCGGCGATCACCCCGCCGGCGCCGCACAGCACGCGGTGGGCGGGCAGGCCGGCACCGGCATGCGGATCGCCGGGCTCGGGCGTCGGGTCGACGCTGAGCGCGTCGACGGCCACCGTGCGCACGCCTGCCTCCACCACATCCCGGGCCGCCTGCGGGGTCAGCCACGGGTGGGCGAGGTACGCCTCCGTGCCCCAGTGCGCCGACCAGCCGGTCACGAGCAGCAGCATCGCGCCCGGTGCTGCCGCGAGGGCGTCGAGCGCGGGGGCCAGCAGGGCGGGCGTGATGGCCGACCGGGGCGGCAGCCCCCGTACGTCGGCCACGACCGCGGGGCCGGCGAACCGGTCCAGCGGCAGTTCGTCCAGGCGGGGCCAGGCGTCGTCGACGTGGTACGGCGCGTCGACGTGGGTGCCGGACTGCGAACCCAGATGCAGGGCCAGGACGTTGACGCCGTCGGCCGGGGCCCGCAGGGCGGGGCAGACCGTGACCTCCGGGTCACCGGGATACACGGGCATCCCGGTGACCACGGGCACCGACAGGTCGAGCCAGCCGGTCATCGTCCGCCCTCGGCCGCGAGCGCGGGAGACACCTCGTCCACCGGGGCGCCCGGACCGGTGATCGGCGGCACCGGGGCCTCGACGGTACGGGCCAGGCGCGCACCCTCGGGCCCGTACGCCGCCCGGGGCTCGGGGAAGAGCCGCAGCAGCGCCAGGAACAGGAGGGCGGCGACCGCGAGCGACAGCGGCAGGCTGATGTCGACGCCGTTCGCCAGGTCGCCCAGCGGTCCGACGAACTGGCCCGGGATGTTGGTGAACAGGACACCGATCACCGCGGCCACCCACCAGGCCGTCATGCCACGCCAGTTCCAGCCGTGCGCGAACCAGTAGCGGCCGCCGCGCTGACGGCGGTTGAAGACCTGGAGGGCGTCCGGGTCGTACCAGCCGCGGCGGGTGTAGAAGCCGAGCATCATCACGACCATCCACGGCGTGGTGCACGTGATGATCATCGTGGCGAACGTCGAGATCGACTGCACGAGGTCCAGGCCGAACCGGCCGATGAAGATGAACGCGATGGACAGCACGCCGACCAGCAGCGTCGCCTGGACGCGGGAGAGCTTCGGGAACACCGAGGAGAAGTCCAGGCCGGTGCCGTACAGCGAGGTGGTGCCCGTCGACATGCCGCCGATCAGGGCCAGCAGACACACCGGCAGGAAGAACCAGCTCGGCGAGATCGCCAGCAGTCCGCCCACGAAGTCGGGCGCGGCCGGGTCGACGTACTTCGGCGCCTTCGTCGCGATGATGCTCGCGGTCGCCAGGCCGAAGACGAACGGCAGCAGCGTCGCGATCTGGGAGAGGAACGCGGCCCCGACCACCTTGCGGCGCGGGGTGTCCGCCGGGATGTAGCGCGACCAGTCGCCGAGGAACGCCCCGAACGACACCGGGTTGGACAGCACGATCAGGGCCGCGCCTATGAACGACGGCCAGAACAGCGACTTGGTCGCCGCGTCCGCCGAGGCCGTGAAGACACCGGCGTACGACGCGTCGAAGTCACCGGCGAAGGCGATCGCGCCGAGCAGGAACAGCACGGTCGCCGAGGTCACGGCGATCTTGTTCACGAAGAGCATGAACCGGAAGCCGTAGACGCACACCGCGAGGACCAGCCCGGCGAACAGCGCGTACGCGACGACGTACGACAGCGTGCCGCGCTCCAGGCCGAACAGCCGGTGCGCGCCGCCGACCAGGGCGTCGCCCGAGCTCCACACCGAGATGGAGAAGAACGCGACGGCGGTGAGCAGCGACAGGAACGAGCCGACCACCCGGCCGTGCACGCCCAGGTGTGCGGAGGACGCGACGGCGTTGTTGGTGCCGTTGACCGGGCCGAACACGGCCATCGGGCACAGGATCAGCGCGCCCGCGACGACACCCAGGAGGGTGGCGGCGAGCCCCTGCCAGAAGGAGAGCCCGAACAGGATCGGGAACGCGCCGAGGACGCAGGTGGAGAAGGTGTTGGCGCCGCCGAAGGCGACCCGGAACAGGTCGAGCGAGGTCGCGGTGCGGTCCGCGTCGGGGATGCGCTCGACGCCGTAGGGCTCGACCTCGGTGAGGGACGGCGGCGGCGCGGTGGGGGAGTCGGGGGACTGAGGGGTCAAGGCGGGCTCCAGCGAGGATGCGGCGATGGAGCGCTTCGTGGCGCGGCGGTGGCGGACGACCGTCGCAGCCGCAGGGGTGTGCGACGCGGGCGGAGGCCGTCCCGGAGGGGTCTGCCGACGGTACGGCGCCGGGCAAGACCCCTGCCAGAGGACGTTTCATCCATCTTCGCCGTCGTCAGTGGAGGAATCGGCCACCTCCTCACTGTCCGGTCCCTGCGCCCTGACCCGCTGGACGTGCTCCAGGGACTCGCGCAACTCGGTCAGCCAGTCGTCGGTGTGACGCTGCACCAGGCGTACGCACCAGGCGAGGGCGTCGCTGCGGCTGCGCGCCACACCCCCGGCGATCAGGGTGTCCAGGACCTGACGCTCGGGCTGCCGCAGCCGGGTCATCACCGGCGCGGCCACATGCGTGAACAGGGCGCGCTCCGCACCGCACACCACGCCCCAGGAGACCTTCCGGCGGAACAGGTGCTCGGCCTCCCGGGCCACCTCGATCCTGGCCTCGCGGGTCCGCTCCCGGAACTCCTGGATGCGTGCCCGTACGGCGGTCTCCCGCTCGGCGTCCGAGGCGCCCTCGACGAGCCGGGGCTCCGGGATGCGCCCGATCACGGTGATCTCCTCGCGGTCGGGGGTCACCTCGACCAGTTCCTCGAAGAGCCCGTCGGGCAACCGGCCGGCGAACCAGCCGCGCAGCTTCTCTCTCTGCTCTGTCGTAATCATGTAATGACGATTACTCCGACCAGTTCATGAACACAAGGCGTCACGAAGGGGTTCGCCGAGGGCAGAGTCGGAATGTTTCAGGCCTATTAACTAAGCGGTGGTTTTCGGCCATCCGACCGCCGCCCACGATCAAGAACCGCTCAGTCATGCGGTCGACGTGTTCGATTTCCGTGACTTCACGCCACTGATTCAACACGCAAGGTTACTGAAAGCCATGGGTTCGATGTGTGTTTCGACGGCGGACTCGGCAGAGTGTCGCTCGCCGCTCCGGAGCCCACCGGCCCGGAGCGCGCGACCCGTCTATTCGAGCGGAAGGATGCACACAATGCGGAACACCGCGCGCTGGGCAGCGACCCTCGGCCTCACGGCCGCCGCCGTCTGCGGACCCCTGACCGGGGCCGCCGGCGCTGCACCGGCTGCCGGCCCGTCGTCGCTCTACGCCCCCTCGGCGCTGGTCCTCACCACCGGCCACGGCGACAACGCGGCGACGGCCACTCCGGAGCGCGCCGTCACCCTGAACTGCGCCCCGACAGCCTCCGGCACCCACCCGGCCGCGGCCCTGGCCTGCGCCGAACTGCGTGGCATCGGCGGCGACCTCACGACCCTGCAGACCCGGGACGACGTCTGGTGCACCAAGCTGTACGACCCCGTGGTCGTCACGGTCCAGGGCGTCTGGCAGGGCAAACGCGTGGCGTATGAGCGCACCTTCGGCAACACGTGCATGAAGGATGCGCTGAACAGCAGCGTCTTCGCGTTCTAGGGACCGGGATCGCGCGGTCCCCGTATCGCCGGATCAGGCTCGCAACTGGGGAGTGCGGCCCCTGGAGCGGGGAACCCGCGATCTCGTACCGGTGCCGACGGGCGGAGTGGGGCCTCCCGCCGGCTACCGGGCACCATGCCGCTCCCTGGGTACGGCCTGTGGGGGGTCGTCCCGGGGAGCGGCGAAAAACAACTGGTTTCAACAGGTGTCGACGCCACGTATTGGTGACTCGTGTCGTACGAGGGGTGACGACGCCAACGCCCGCCCGTACACGGACAGTTGCCGTGGCGGGCGGCGACGCGTTCTCAGGCACCCCGCCACGGCGTGCGCCGCGGCCACCAGCCCGGCACCGCCCGCCGGTAGCGCTCGTACTCGGCGCCGAACCGGCGCACCAGCCCCGGCTCCTCGTCCCAGCGCACGAACGCCCAGGTGAGCACCCAGGCCCCGGCCGCGTACCCGAACAGCACCGGCCGGGCGAGCAGCAGGCCCTGGCCGCAGAGCACGGCGACGACGGCGAGGTAGATCGGATTGCGCACGTACCGGTACGGTCCGCTCACCACCAGCCGCGTGGGCGGCGCGAGCGGCGACGGGGTGCCGAGCCCTTCCAGGGCGAACCGCGTGAAGGCCTCCAGGATGACGGCGGTCCCTGCCGCCAGGGGAACGAGCCCGAGCAGCCGCAGTGGCAGCCACCAGTCACCGGCCTGCCAGCCGCCGGTCAGCCACCACGGGACCAGCACGGCCGCGCTGCCGGAGATCACGACGAGGAACAGGGCGCTGCCCAGCGCCGCCGACGCCTTGCGCACACCTCCACCATGACAGCGCGGAGGGGCCGCCGTCTCCCTGCTGACGGCGGCCCCTCGGATCATGGAACCCGGCCTTACATGTGGACGACCGGTGCGGCCCCGGCGTCCTGCTGCGGCACTCCGCGGCGGTAGAGCAGGAACGCGATGACCGTGCCCGCGGCGAAGAAGCCCGCCGACCACCAGAAGGCGGTGGTGTAGCTCTCGATCGTCGCCTGCGCCTGCACCAGCTTGCTCGCCGGGTTGTGGCCCGACAGGTAGTCGGTGGCGGCGCTCGCGGCCAGGGTGTTCAGCAGGGCCGTACCGATCGAACCGCCCACCTGCTGCATGGCGTTGACGGTCGCCGAGGCGACACCCGCGTCCTCGGCCGCGACCCCGCCGGTGGCCAGCTGCATGGCGGTGGGCATGACCAGGCCGAGGCCCACGCCGATCACGATCAGCTGCGGCAGCACCGCGCTGACGTAGTGGGAGCCGACGCCTATGCCGGTCAGCCAGGCCATGCCGGCCGTGGCGATCGCGAAGCCCAGCGGGATGACCGCCTTCGGGCCGATCCGGGGCATCAGGACCGTGGAGCCGAGCTGCGCGGTCACCATCAGCGCGCCGACCATCGGCAGGAACGCCACGCCGGTCTTGGTGGGGCTGAAGGCGAGGTTGAGCTGGAGGTAGTAGGTCAGGAAGAGGAACACGCCGAACATGCCGGCGCCGGTGATCAGCACCGCGAGGAACGAGGCGCCCCGGTCACGGTCGAGCAGGATGCGCAGGGGCAGCAGCGGGTGCGCGGCCCGGGTCTGCCACCAGGCGAAGGCCGCCAGCAGGAGTCCGCCCGCGATCAGGAAGCCCCAGGTCAGCGGCGAACCCCAGTCGTGGGTCTCGGCGTTGGAGAAGCCGTAGACCAGCGAGAACAGACCGGAGGCGACCAGGACCGTGCCCGGCACGTCCAGCTTGGCGTTCGCCGCGTCGCGGTGGTTGCCGAGCAGCACCCAGCCGCCTACGAAGGCGACGACCGCGATGGCCACGTTCACGTACAGGGTCCAGCGCCAGTCGAGCGCGTCCGTCAGCACACCGCCGAGCAGCAGGCCGACCGCACCGCCGGCACCGGCGATGGCGCCGTACACGCTGAACGCGCGGGCCCGTTCGCGGGCGTCGGTGAACGTGGTGTTGAGCAGCGACAGCGCGGCCGGAGCGAGCAGCGCGCCGAAGGCGCCCTGCAGGGCGCGGGCCACGACCAGCATGGTGAAGCCGTTCGCGGCACCGCCGAGCGCGGAGGCCGCGGCGAAGCCGACGACGCCGACGAGGAAGGCGGGCTTGCGGCCGAACAGGTCGGCGATCCGGCCGCCGAGCAGCAGCAGTGAGGCGAAGGCCAGCGCGTAGGCGGTCACGATCCACTGCCGGCTGCCGTCGGAGAAGCCGAGGTCGGCCTGGGCGGACGGCAGGGCGATGTTCACGATCGTGGCGTCGAGGACCACCATCAGCTGGGCGACGGCGATGATCGCGAGGATCCACCACCGCTTGCCCGAGGCCTCGGCGTGGGCCTTCGCGAGGGCCCCGGTGCGGGGGCCGTCGGTCAGGGTCTTCTGGGGCATGGGGAACCACTCCAGGGAAGTCGTTCGAGAGGTCGTTCAAGAGGGCATTCGAGGGGGCGCACGCACAGGCCGCGTAAACGAAACCGTTTCGTACACATCGAGGCTAGAACAGTTTCAGCGAAACGGCAACGTTTCGTTTGCCCTCTCCGAAGGCCGGGATCGTGCATTCCTTGACGGGAATATAACCGCAGAGGCATATTGGTCTCATGTCCGACACCGCGCTCTGGACCGCTCTCGCCGACCCCCACCGGCGGGCCATCGTCGCTCTGCTCCTGGAGCGGCCCCGGCCCGTCGGGGAGATCGTGGAGGCATGCGGGCTGAGCCAGCCGAGCACGTCCAAGCATCTGAAGGTGCTGCGGGAGGCCGGTCTGGTGCGGGTCAGGCAGGACGCGCAGCGCCGCGTCTACGCCCTCGACCCGGCCCCGATCGCCGCCCTGGACGCCTGGCTGGCGCCGTACCGCAGGCTGTGGAACAGCAGCCTCGACGCGCTGGGCCGCCGCCTCGACGAGACGGACGCGACGCCGGACGACACCTGAGACCCCCACCGCGAAGGACCGAGCACCATGTCCGTCGACCTCACCGGCACCTTTCTGACGCTCGACGACGGCCGCCCCGCCGTCCGCTTCAGCCGCACCTACGACCACCCCGTCGACCGCGTCTGGCACTTCGTGACCGACCCGGTCGAACTCGCCGCGTGGTTCCCCTCCCGCGCCGAGATGGACCTGCGCCCCGGCGGCGCCATCCGGTTCAGCGGTGATCCCGACATGCCGGAGAGCACCGGCAAGGTGCTCGCCGTCGACCCGCCCCGCCACCTCTCCTTCGAGTGGGGCGGCGACGAACTCCACTTCGACCTGGCGGAGGCCGGCGAAGGACGCACCCGGTTCACCCTCACCAACGTCCTCGTCGCCGAGAACACCGCCGCCCGCAACGGCGCTGGCTGGGAGGTCTGTCTCGCCGCCCTGGACGCCAAGGCCCGCGGCGAGCGTTTCGAGGGGCCCCATGCCGGGGCGAGTGCGCCCTGGAAGGAGTTCTACGACGGCTACATCGGGGCCGGAGTGCCCTCGGGCGCGCCGGTGCCGGGCCTGGACTGACTCTCAGGCGGCGAACACCCGGGTGAGCGCTGCGGAGAGCGGCCCGGGGTCGGCCGGGGAGACCCGGGCGCCGAGATAGCCGTCCGGGCGTACGAGGAACGCGTCGCTCCCGCCGGTCGCGTACCGCTCGCGGAACTCGCCACGGCTGTCGCGCAGCACCGGCAGGGGCAGGGGGCCGGCGTCCACGCCTTCCGGCAGCACGCAGTAGCAGGTCAGTTGGCCGTGTGCGACACCGCGCGCGGTGTCGGCCAGTTCCTCGAAACCCTTGGTGCCGTCGGCGGAGGCCGCGTGGAGCAGCAGGACGTGGTCGCGCTCGCGCAGCACGTCGTACAGGCGCAGCGGGAAGGTCGCGAGCGGGTCCAGCAGGCCGCCGCAGTCCGGCGCGCGCTCGCCCGCGGCAGGACCGGGACCGGCGGCCGGGCCCGGCTCGACGAGCGGACTGTCCGGGTAGGCGATGAGCAACTGTGCCTCCCGCAGTCCCACGGTCACGGGATCGTCCGGGTCGGCCTGGATGCCCTGCGTCGCGTGCCGCAGGGTGCGTCCCACCACTTCCTCCCCGACCGGCCTGCGCTCGGTGTCGTAGCTCGCCGGCAGTCCTGGGCGGGCGATGCCCCGCGTCGCGAGGGCCAGCTTCCAGCCCAGGTTGTAGGCGTCCTGGATCCCGGTGTTCATGCCCTGGGCGCCGGTCGGCGGATGGATGTGCGCGGCGTCGCCGGCCACGAAGACCCGGCCCTCGCCGTAGCGGTCCACGATGCGGTGGCTGATCCGGAACACCGACGACCAGCGCATCGCGGACGCGGTCGTCGGCCGCGGGGACAGCCGGTCCAGGACCGCCTGGACGTGCTCCAGGCGCGGGGCGCGCTCGGTCTCCAGGCCGTGGGCGACCGCGTCTGCCGCCTCGGGCCGGTCCCGCGGCGAGAGTTCCGGCGGGACCAGCATGGACATGCGGTAGCGGCACCGGCCGGGCAGCGGGATGCACACGAGCAGGTCGTCCACCTCGCCGTCGGGAGTGTGGTGCATCGAGCGCACCGTCCAGCCCGGTGCCAGGTCCCAGTCCACCTCCACGTCCGCCAGCATGTACTCCTCCGGCAGCGCGCCGCCCTCGAAGGAGAGCCCCAGCGTCTTGCGCACGACGCTGTGCGCGCCGTCGCAGCCGACCAGGAAGAGCGAGCGGACCTCCTGCTCCTCGCCAGCCGCGGTGCGCAGCCGGCTGGTGACACCGTCGGTGTCCTGGACGAAGGACAGCAACTCCGTGCCGCGCTCGATGCGTCCGCCGAAGCGGGCGAGATGCTCTTCGAGGATGCGCTCGGTCTCGTACTGCGGCAGGGCCGCGAACCCGTACGGCACCTCGGGCGGCAGCGACATCTCCATGCGCCCCTGTTCGGCGCCGTTCACGTAGGTGAGCTGTCCGCGCAGCGGTACGGCCGCGTCCAGGGCCGCGCGGGCCACGCCCGTCCGGTCCCAGACCTCCAGCGTCCGCGGCTGGATCCCCACCGCCTTGGCGTACGGCAACCGCTCGGGAAGCCTGTCGACGAGCCGGCAGGCGACACCCCGCCTGCTCAGTTCGAGGGCGGCGGTCAGGCCGACCGGGCCCGCCCCGGCGATCAGCACCTCGGTGTCCGTCATGGGCGTCTCCCGTGCTCGCCCCCGGGATCCATGGTCGCCCGGGGGAACCAGCGCGGCGACCCGGCCGGCGGCGCCGGACGCCCTACGCCAACTGCCTGCGCACCAGCTCGTGCAGGCGCCCGGTGGTGTCCGCGAGGAGCTGGGCGGGCGGGCCCTGCTGGATGACCTTGCCGTCCTCCATCACGACGACCCGGTCCGCGTCCAGCACCGTGGACAGGCGGTGGGCGATGACGATGCGGCTGGCGTTGAGCTTGCGGGTGCTCTCGATGACGATGCGCTGGGTGTCGTTGTCGAGAGCACTGGTCGCCTCGTCGAAGAACAGGATGCGCGGGCGCCGGATCAGCGCCTGGGCGATCATCAGACGCTGCCGCTGCCCGCCGGAGATCGCGCCGTTGCCCGCGACGATCGTGTGCAGGCCCATCGGCATGCGCTTGATGTCCTCCGCCAGACCCGCCATCTCGGCCGCCGCCATCGCCTCCTCCGGCGTGTACGGCTCGGTGCCGCAGATGACGTCGAGGATGGAGCCGGTGAACGGCTGCGCGTGCTGGAGCACGACCCCGCACTGCCGGCGCACCGCCGACTGGTCGAGGGCCGCCAGGTCCTGGCCGTCGTACAGGACGCTGCCCGAGACCGGCTTGTCGAAGCCGATGAGCAGGCGCAGCAGCGTGGACTTGCCGCAGCCGCTGGGGCCGACGATCGCCACGAACTCGCCCGGGCGGACGGCGAAGGAGACGTCGTCCAGGACGAGCGGGCCGTCGTCGGCATACCGGAAGGACAAGCGGCGGGCCTCCACCGCGCCGGACAGCGGACCCGGCCGGGTGCTCGCCGTGCGCACCTCGGGCGTGGCGTCCAGGACCGGCCTGATCTCCTCGAACAGCGGCAGCGCGGCCACCGCCGAGACGAAGGAACCCGTGAGCTGGGTGACCGAGGTCAGCACCATCGTCACCGCCGTGTTGAAGGTGAGGAACGCCGCCGCCGACATCGCGCCCCTGGCCGGACCGGCCAGCAGCATGAACATCAGCAGCGTGCACACCGGCAGATACACCGCGCCCAGCACGGAGGTCAGGTTCTTGATCCGGCCGACCTTCTGCTGGAGTTCCCGGCTGCGCGCGAACTCCCCGGCCCAGGCGGCGTACGCGTAGTTCTCCGCCGCCGCCACCCGCAGCTTGGGCAGGCCGCGCAGCGTCTGGAACGCCTGGTTGTTCAGCTTGTTGCCGAGCGTCACGAGCCGGCGCTGCCAGCGCACCTGCCACAGCCCGAGCCCCAGGAACACGGCCGCGATGACGACGAGCATGCCGATCGCCGCCATGGCCATCGGCACGCTGTACCAGAACAGCAGCCCCAGGTTCATCGCACCGACCGTCACCGACTGCGCGACCACCGGGCCGACGCCCGCCAGCAGCCGCCGGATCGCGCTGATGCCCATGGCGGCGCTGGCGAGTTCACCGGTGGAGCGCTGTGTGAAGAACCGGGTCGGGAGCCTGAGCAGCCGGTCCCAGACGGCCGGCTGGAGCGCCGACTCGATACGGCCCTCCAGACGCAGGATGGTCAGGTTCTCCAGCAGCGTGAACGCGGCCGCCACGACCCCGCTGATCATCACCGCCAGACAGACCTGGACGATCAGACCCGTCTGGGCCTTGGGCACGTACTCGCCGAGCACCTTGCCCGTGGCGATCGGCACCAGCGCGCCGATCGCCACCGTCACCAGCCCGGCCAGCATCAGGTTCAGCACGTCGCCGCGGGTGCCGCGCAGGCTGAAGCGCAGCAGCCCGAGCGGACTGAGCCGCCGCTCGGGCAGCGGCCGGTAGAACATCACCGCGCGCGGCTCGAACTCCTCCGCGTTCGCCTTCTCGATCGGCGTCTCGCGTCCGGTGCCCGGGTGCACGGCCACATAGCCGCCGCGCCGCCACAGCAGCGCGACCGGCGCCCCGGACAGCGCCCGGTGCCCGACCAGCGGGCCCACGTTCTCCCGCCACCAGCGCCCGTCCAGACGTACGGCACGGGTGCGCACCCGGGAGGCCAGGGCCACCCGCTCGACCGGGTCGAGGCGTTCGCTCTCGGTGCCGCTCTGCGCGGGCTCGGCCAGGGTGATCCCGGCCGCCTCGGCGACGAGCCTGCAGGCCGCGTGGCTGGCGTCGGCGTCCGCGGCCGTCGTACGACGCGCCGAGCGCTTGCCGATGGAGGCCAGCAGGGTCTGGTCGGCCTGGGCGCGGACCGCCTCACCGGCCTTGATCCCGGCGGCCGTCCGCGTCTCGTGGGTCCGCTCCAGCTGCTCGATCCACCGGTCCAGCGCGGTCAGCAGCCGGTACTGCTGGTCGACCATGCTCTGCCACAGTGCCGGGTCCATCAGCAGGTCGGCGGTGGCCTCCGCGCCGTACAGGGCGCCGTACTGCACGCTGCCCGGCGGCACCTGCATCCAGAACACGTCGTCGTCCGCCGGGGCGGCGGACCGCTCCTCGGCCATCGGCGCCTGGAAGAGCACGGACAGGCCGCGGCCGACGCCCAGCGCGACCGCGTACTCCAGCGGGCTCGACGCCGGGGGCACGTACTGCGGGTTGCCGTACTCGTCGTACGACCAGGTCTGGGTGTTGGCCGGCTGGTACAGCTCGCGCAGGTTGATCCGGTGCACCACGCAGTCCCGCGCCGGGCGCGCCACCAGGGTGTGCTGGGGCCCGGCGACCGGGCCGAGCAGCAGCGCGCCCGCCTCCAGGCGGCCGAGGTGGTGCCAGTGCCCCTGCTGCGCGGCGTCCACCGCGAACAGGTCCAGGGCGCCGGCCGCGACCAGCCACAGCACCTGCGGGCCTTCCAGGTCCAGCCGGTTGAAGCCCGCGCAGTCGATGCGCGTGCCCATGGACCCCAGCGCACCGAGCACCAGGTCGCCTTCGCCGACGGTCGTCATCTCACCGCTCCCTGACCAGCGCGGCGTACGCGCCTCCGTGCGCCACCAGCTCCTCGTGCCGCCCGCGCTCCACGACCGCGCCGTGCTGCAGCACCACGATCTCGTCGCTGTCCCGGACGGTGCTCAGCCGGTGGGCGATCACCACACAGGCACAGCCGCGCCGGCGCAGGTTGTCCATCACGACCAGCTCGGTCTCCGCGTCCAGCGCGCTGGTCACCTCGTCCAGCACGAGGATGCTGGGCCGCCGCACCAGCGCCCGGGCGATCTCCAGGCGCTGGCGCTGCCCGCCGGAGAAGTTCCGGCCGTCCTGCTCCACCTTGCTGTGGACGCCGCCGGGGCGGCGCATCACCACGTCGTACAGGGCCGCGTCCCGCAGCGCCTCCACCACGGCCTCGTCCGGGATCGACGGGTCCCACAGGGCCACGTTGTCGCGGACCGAGCCCTCGAAGAGGAACACGTCCTGGTCCACGAAGGAGACCGAGGAGGCGAGCGCGCCGCGCGGGATGTCCTCCAGCCGGCGGCCGTCGATGCGGATCACGCCGTCCCAGGGCGTGTACAGGCCCGAGATCAGCCTGGAGACCGTCGACTTGCCGCTGCCCGAGCCGCCCACCAGCGCCACCTGCTGCCCCGGGCCCACGGTCAGGTCGAACCCGGTCAGCAGCGGCTTGTCCAGCGGGCTGTAGCCGAAGGTCACGTTCTCCAGTTCGACGTGCCCCTGCAGCCGGCGTGTCGAGTCGCTGCCGCCGGGGCGGGCGTAGAGCGGGTCGGCCTGGAAGTTCTCCACGTCCTTGAGCCGGGCCACGTCGGCCGCGAAGTCCTGGATACGGCCCGCCACGCCGTTGAGCCGGGTGAGCGGCGCGGTGAAGCGGGCGACCAGTGCCTGGAAGGCGACCAGCAGACCGACCGAGATATGCCCCTCGACCGCCCGCATCCCGCCGATCCACAGGATCAGCGCGCTGTTGAGCGTGGCGAGCGTCGGCGCGACCACCCCGAGCCAGGCGCTCGGCACGCCGAGCCGCTGCTGCTCCTCCAGCGTGGTGGCGTGCTGCCCGGCCCACTTGCGGAAGTAGCCGTCCTCGCCGCCGGTCGCCTTCATCGTCTCGATCAGCTGAAGACCGGTGTACGACGTGTTGGTGAGCCGTGCGGTGTCCGCGCGCAGCTTCGCCGTCCGTGTCGCCCGCAGCCGTATGACCAGCCGCATCGCCACCACGTTCAGCAGGGCCACGCCGATGCCGACGAACGTCAGCTGCGGGTCGTAGGTGTAGAGCAGCACGGCGTACAGCACGACCACGATCGCGTCCACGCCCGCCGCCGCCAGGTCGCGGGCCAGGGTCTCGGCGACCTGGTCGTTGGACTGCAGCCGCTGCACCAGGTCGGCCGGGGAGCGCTGCGCGAAGAACGTCACCGGCAGCCGCAGCAGATGGCGCAGGAAGCGCGCGCTGGAGAGGGTGGAGGAGATGATCCGGCCGTGCAGCAGGTTGGCCTGCTGGAGCCAGGTCAGCACCAGGGTGAGCAGCACACAGGTGGCCATCGAGGCGAACAGCACGCCCAGCAGCGAGGTCTGGCCGCCGATGAGGAACATGTCGATGTAGGTACGGCTGAGCGCGGGCATCGCCGCGCCGACCGCGACCAGCAGAAGGCTGGCGAGTACGGCGGCCGGCAGGGTTCCGGCCGTGCCGCGCAGCCGGGCCGGCATCGCGCCGAGCACGCCCGGCCTGCGCCCGCCCTTGGTGAAGCCGTCGCCCGGCTCCATCACCAGCACGACACCGGTGAAGCTGCCGTCGAACTCCTCCATGGGCACGAACCGGCGGCCCTTGGCGGGGTCGTTGATGTACACCCCGCGCCGGCCGAAGCGGCGGCCCATGCCGTCGTAGACGACGTAGTGGTTGAACTCCCAGAAGAGGACGGCCGGTGCCGTCACCTCGGCGAGGGCGGCCAGGTCCATCTGCATGCCCTTGGCGGTCAAGCCGTAGCTGCGGGCCGCCTTCAGGAGGTTGCTGGCGCGCGAGCCGTCGCGGGAGACACCGCAGGCGATGCGCAGTTCCTCCAGCGGGACGTGCCGGCCGTAGTGGCCGAGCACCATCGCGAGGGAGGCGGCACCGCACTCGACGGCCTCCATCTGGAGCACGGTCGGCGTACGGACCGTGCCGCCGCGGGACTTGGGGACCGGGCGCCGGGCCGGGGCGGCCCGTCTGCGGCCGCGGGTTTCCTGGGTGGTGCTCACGGCAGCAGCCAATCGACGGGACGCTGGTCGGCCAGCCGGATCGAACCGGAGGCGAGGGTCATGGAGTCGAGCTTGTACGGCGGCCCGTCCGCGGAGGACCACTGGTAGCCGCTCTTCGTGCCGGACGACGTGTCGAGCGCGACCAGCACCGCCACCGGGCGGCCCTTCTTCGTGAACTGCTCGCCGAGCTGGCTGTCGCCGAGGAACGCGGCGATCGACTGGGCGGACTGGGCGGTCCGGTCCACGGACTTCACGTGCCCGCGCAGCACGCCGTACCGCTGGGTCGGCACCGAGGACACGGTGAGGTCCACGGAGGCGTGTGCCGGGATGGCGGCGGCGTTCTCGGCGGGGACGTACACGGTGGCGTACAGCGGGTCGGAGGCATGGGCGGCCTTCTCGACGGCGGCCACGTTGGTGCCGGTCTGGATGATCTGGCCGATGGTGGCGGCGAGCGCCGTGACGCGGCCCGCGGCGACCGTGCGGACCACCGAGTCGCCCTGACTCGTGCGCACCTTGAGGACGGGGGCGTTCGCGGGCAGCCGTTCGCCCTGCTGGGCGAGTACGGCCGTGACCTGGCCGGCCACGGGGCTCTGCAGCAGATAGCTGCCCTGACCGTGGGTCAGGATGGCCTGCGCGGTGACCGTGGAGGTGACCGAACCGGTCACCGCCCACACGGAGGCCGCCGCCATGACGACGACGGTGACGCCGAGCGCGAGCCAGCCCTGGGGGCGGGCCAGCCGCACCGGAAGGTCCAGCTCCTCCGGTGACTGGAGCTTGGCGAGGGCCTGTTGGCGGAACTGCACGGAACTTCCCTCACCCGTGGAGAGACATCGTTACGACCTGCTTCGGGCGCCCCGGGGCGCCTTGACGCCTTCGGGCACCCGAGAGTCCCGGAGCCGTGGGACGGCTCCGGGACTTCGGTGACACCGCGGTGCGGTCAGAGACCGGCGACCAGGTTGGTGATCGGGGCCACGTTCAGGCCGGTGACACCCTGGACGGTGCCGATGACCGTGTCCACCGCGCCGGAAACCGGGGCAACGCCGTTGACGGCGCCGGTCACGGTGTTCAGGGCGTTCACGGAAAGGCCGCCGGAGACGTTGTCCAGCTCGGCGTCCGAGATCTCGACGGTCTCAACCTGGGGGGTGGAGTTCATGGTGGAACTTCCCTTCGTATGGATATTTCACAAGGGGGAGCGGCCCCCTCTGGGGACAGACGACGGCCGCGACCGCGGGTGCCGGAACGCCCGTCTCCGGGAGCCCGGGGGACCCCCGCGATGCGATGGATCAAAGCACGCACGCGGGCCGCGCTTCCAATCAACCAGGGCTCTCACCAGCGCACTTGGCCCGCGCCGCGCCCCAAGCGTGCAGGTGTGCGCACGGCTTGTCGGCGACTCCTTCACATGCCGCACGGCATCGGCGCAAACCGGCTCTTGCGGCCGCGCGGGCGAATCCGGCACTCCGCACCAAAGGTGTGACCGGCGGTAAGCGGTTGTGCAGATCCGCCGACTCCGGTGACTTGGTTGAGTATTCGATGTGCAGATTCCCTGAAGCAGGGATTCCGGTACGTGATCGGAACGGACCGCTACCGATCAGTGGCTGAGCGTGTCAGCCCATCAGTGCGTAGACCGTGCTCGCACGCGCCGCGAGCGCGCCCGATGCGGCGTCGCTCAACGTGATGTCGGCGAACGCCATCCGGCGGCCCAGCTTGGTCAGGACCGCTTCGATCAGGACATCCGAACCCGTCACCGCCCGCTGGAACGACGTCGACTGCTGCACGGTCGTCATCGGCACGAAGCCGCCCCGCGCGGCCGAGACCGCGATCACCGTCGCCGTGTCGGCGGCCGCCATCAGCGCCTGCCCCGACAGCCCGCCGCCCTCCCGGGCCAGCCGCTCCGACCAGGGCAGACGCAGGATCGCGCGGTCCTCGCCCACGGCCTCGACGCACAGCCCCAGGTCGAGCACCCAGGGGGCGAAGTTGGCGGAGAGGATCTTGTCGGCTTCGGCGGTGGTCATCGTCATATGGGGGATT
This sequence comes from Streptomyces diastatochromogenes, assembly GCF_002242805.1. Taxonomy (GTDB): domain Bacteria; phylum Actinomycetota; class Actinomycetes; order Streptomycetales; family Streptomycetaceae; genus Streptomyces; species Streptomyces diastatochromogenes. Next base: position 39,232 of record NZ_MCGQ01000051.1, read on the forward strand.
CTTCCCGGCCGAGCGGGGCGACACGCGGAGCGTGGCCGATTCGCCTCCAGGGGGCGGAAGTTGGCGAACGGAATTGAACGCACCGCATGACCCGGCCGTACCTACAGCCATCCAGGCGCCCCCGATCAACTGCCCGACAGCGGCAGACCCCCGTCCCCAGGAGGTCGAGAAGTTTGAGTCACAAGCGAATGCCCAAGCGCAAGGCAGCGATAGCGGTGGGCGGTGTCGCGGCGCTCGGAGCGGCGGCTCTCCTGCTGCCCAACGCCAACGCGTCACAGGACAAGAACGATGCCGCGGGCGCCGCCGGCACCGCGAAGACCCTGAAGGCCTCGGCCGCCTCGGATCTCTCCGCGCAGTTGCAGAAGCTGCTCGGTGACGCGCTGGCCGGGTCCTACTACGACAGCGGCAAGCAGCAGTTGGTCGTCAACGTGGTCAGCGGCGACAACAACATCATCCAGCAGGCGCAGAAGGCCGGCGCGGTCGTCCGGCAGGTGGAGAACAGCACCTCCGAACTCAAGGCCGCCGCACGGACGCTGAAGACCAAGGCGACCATCCCGGGCACCGCCTGGGCCGTGGACCCGCGCACCGACAAGGTCGTGGTCACCGCCGACTCCAGCGTCACCGGCGCCAAGTGGAACCGGCTCCAGTCGACCGTGCAGAGCCTCGGCTCCGGCATGGCGAGCCTGAAGAAGTCCGCCGGCACCTTCAAGACCTTCGTGTCGGGCGGCGACGCCATCTTCTCCCAGGTGCAGGGCGGCAACGTGCGCTGCTCCCTCGGCTTCAACGTCAAGGCCTCCGACGGCAGCCCGGCCTTCCTGACGGCCGGTCACTGCGGCGTCGCCGCCAAGGACTGGTCGGACTCCCAGAACGGCCAGCCCATCGCCACCGTGGACCAGGCCACCTTCCCGGGCAACGACTTCTCGCTCGTGAAGTACGACGACGCCACCACCCAGGCGCCCAGCGACGTCAACGTCGGCAACGGCCAGACCGTCCAGATCACCCAGGCCGCGGACGCCACCGTCGGCGAGACCGTCTTCCGGATGGGTTCCACCACCGGGCTGCACAACGGCCAGGTGACCGGCCTCGACGCCACCGTCAACTTCCAGAGCGAGACCGACCCGAACGGCGTCGACACCGTCAACGGCCTCATCCAGACCAACGTCTGCGCCGAGCCCGGCGACAGCGGCGGCTCCCTGTTCACCCAGGACGGCGGCGCGGTCGGCCTCACCTCCGGCGGCAGCGGCGACTGCACAAGCGGCGGCGAGACCTTCTTCCAGCCGGTCACCGCGGCCCTCCAGGCCACCGGCGCCACCCTCGGCGACGGCGGCGGCGCGGGCGACCAGGCGGGCGCCGGGGACCAGGCCGGTGCCGGGGACCAGGCGGGTGCAGGCGACCAGGCGGGCACCGCCGACCCCTCGGCCTCGGCCGGGGACCAGGCGGGTGCCGGTGATCAGGCGGGCGGCGACCAGATCGGCGGCTCCGCCGACCCGTCCGCCTCGGCGGGCGACCAGTCCGGCACCGGCGACGGCACAGGCACCGGAGACCAGTCCGGCGAGGGCACGGGCGACGGATCGTCGTCCCTGACCGGGAGCCACTAGCCCTTCGTTTGGCGGGACCTCGGGGTCCCGCGCTGGGATCGGGCGGGTTGTTCGGTACCGGGATCGGCAGGGCTCTCCCTGTACAGGGATCGGGCGGGCCGTCTCGCACCGGGAACCGGCGGGCTGTCCCCCCACCGGGGTCGGCCGGTCCGTGCTCCCTCTGGGGTCGGCCAGCCCGTGCTCCTACCGGGATCCGCCAGCCCGTCCCCCCACCGGGAACCGCCGGCCATTCCCTCGGCGGGACGGGCCGAGCCGTTCCCAGACTCCCTGACCGGCCCACCGCGGTTCCGGCCGGCAGGGACGGTCCGGCCCTCCGGCGGGAGGGCCGGACCACAGTTGTGGAGCCCGGCCACGGTCGTGGAGCCCGGCCACAATCGTGGCGTCGGCGGCAGTCGTCGCGCCCGGTCGGTCAATCGTCCCCGCGGGCCCGCAGCAGCAGTACCGCCACGTCGTCCACGCGTTCCCGTGCCGCCGCGCTGTGTCGTACCAGTTCGTCTGCCAGGTTCTCCAGCGGCTGGTCGCCGGCTTCGGCGAGCAGTGCGCCGAGGTCGACCAGGGAGTCCTCGATGTCGACGCCGGGGGACTCCACGAGACCGTCCGTGTAGAGGGCGAGGACCGAGCCGGGGGCCAGGGACACCTCGGTCGTCGGGTACGTGGCCTCCGCGTCGATCCCGAGCAGCGGGCCACCGGCGAGGTCCAGCACCCGCACCCGGCCGTCCGGGCGCCGGAGCAGGGGCGGCGGATGCCCGGCGCGTGCCATGACGGCCTGCCCCTGCACCGGGTCCAGCCGCAGGTACACGCAGCTGGCGAACAGGTCGGCGCCGAGGTCGATGAGCAGCCGGTTGGTGCTGCGCATCACTTCCTGCGGCGCCTGACCCACCGTGGTGTACGCCCGTACCCCGGTGCGGATCTGCCCCATCAGCGCGGCCGCCCTCACGTTGTGCCCCTGCACGTCCCCGATCACCGCCGCGGCCAGCGGCCGGGTCGGCACCAGGTCGTAGAAGTCGCCGCCGATCTCCATGCCCTGAGTGGCCGGCAGATAGCGGGCGGCCGCCTCGATACCGGGCAGCGGTGCCAGCGAGTGCGGCAGCAGAGACTCCTGCAGCCCCTGCGCCAGCCGGTGCTTGGCGTCGTACAGCTGGGCACGCTCCAGGGCCTGCGCGATCAGGCCGCCGAGGCTGGTCAGGACCGCTCGCTCGTCGGCGGGGAAGACCCGCGGTTCGGCGTACGCCAGCACACAGGTGCCCACCGGCCGCCCGGACGCGATCAGCGGCAGATACGCCCAGGCCGCGAACCCGTCCGGGGTCTCCTGCCGGTGCGGGTACAGCCGCTCCAGCTGCTCCCGCGAGTCGAAGAACGCCGGCACCCCGCTGTTCAGGACGTGGGTGCCCGGGGTGCGTTCACTCAACGGCAGCCCGTCGAAGCGCTCCACGACATACGGGGCCGGATACCCGTGGTGCCCCAGCACGTGCAGTCGCCCGCCCTGTGAGCCGAGGATCACCATGGCCTGGCAGCCGACCGACGGGGCGACCTCGTCCCACACCAGCTGCACGACATCCTTCACCCCCACCGCCTCGGTCAGCGCCCCGGCCAGGCTCAGCACCTGCGAGATGGTCACCAGCCGCGAGGGACCGGGCCCCGTCTGCGGCGCCTCCCGCGCCATCTCCGCCACCGCCCGCGCCCGGCTGATCCGCATGCTCAGCCCGGTCGTGCTCGGATACAGCCGGAACGACAGCCACTCGCCCGGCGGGCGCAGCGCCACGAACGACGTCACCTGCTGGCTGATCAGCGCGGCCCGGTACCGGTCCTCGTACATCGGGTCGTTCAGCCACGGCACGGACACCCACGGCAGAACGCCGAGCAGTTCCCCGGCGGGCCGGCCGAGCAGCTCGCCGGCCGCCGTGTTGGCGAAGGCGATCCGGCCGTGCAGATCCAGCGACATCAGCCCGTACGGCAGCCGGGACACCATCCGCGCCGCCTCCACCGCCCCCAGCGTGTCCGCCACGCCCGACAGCGGCGTCGCCAGCACGTCGGCCTCGGGGCCGATCGGCAGGTTCTGCGCGGCGGCCCGTTCCAGTCGCAGGGCCAGCCGTTCGCAGGCCGCCGTCAGATGCTCGCGCTCCCAGTCGGCCAGCTCCGGCGGATGCGCACCGGGCCAGGTCACGAACACGGCGCCGTACACGGTGCCCGCCGTCGCCACCGGCAGCGCGGCCAGCGCGAACGGGTACGGCAGCACCACCGAGATCCGCGGATAGCAGCGCGCCATCTGCTCCTCGCCGCCCACCCACACCAGACGCCGCTCGCGCACCGCGTCCGCGACCGGGATCGGCGCGCTCAGCCCGACCCGCTCCCAGGGCGCCGCGAACGCGCGGGGCATGCCCGCCATCACCGCCATCTCCAGGACCGGCTGATCGGGCCTGAGCAGGTACACCGCGCCGGAGTGCGCGTGCACGTCCTCGATCATCGAGGCCAGCGCGATGGACAGCAGCGGTCGGCCGACCTCGGCCCTGGCGGCCGCCGGTGCCTGTGCCGGCCCTGGCCCGTCGGACACGCCGACCACCTCCTCGCCGGGCCGCGCGTCGCGTCTCGGGGTCAAGGCTCCCTCGCGGGGGCGTGCGGCGCACGGCGAGCGCCCTTCGCGCGCCCTCGGCGGCAGCCCTGACCTGTGCAGGCACCCGGTTGCCCCGGGGGCCTCCGGATACCCCGTCCGGACCGGACCATGCCCCCGCAGCCGAAGCGCGCGGCGGTGTACGGGCGCCGTGTGTGCGCCCCCGCGCACCTTGATGGCCGATTCTGCGCGCCCGCGAACGGCGAACGCGCCCAAGAATGGGGCACGCGCTGAACATCTGAAGACGTGAGCACGGCGATACGGGGCGAAGTACGGCCGACTGGAGGGGCGGGCAGTGATCCGGGTACTGCTGGTGCACGACGCGTGTCTGGTGCGATCGGTCCTGGCGGAGTGGTTACGGGGGGAACCAGGTCTGCACGTGGAGGACACACCCTGGCGTGGCGCGTCCGCACGGGTGCGGTCCGTGCGCCCGGACGTGTGCGCGGTGGACCTGGACTGCGCCGAGGGCCATGGCGTGCCGCCGCTCGGCGACCTCTGCCCGCCCGGCACCGGGGGCCGGCCTCCGGCGCTGGTGGTGCTTGCGAGTGCGAATCGGCCGGGGCTGCTGAAGCGGGCGGCCGAGGCGGGTGCGCTCGGCTTCGTCGACAAGGCGGGCTCACCGGAGGGGCTGGTGCGCGCGATCCGCAGCGTCGCCGAGAGGGAACGTTTCGTCGATGCGTCGCTGGGCTTCGGCTTCCTCAAGGCGGCCCAGATGCCGCTGACCAGACGCGAGCTGAGCGTGCTGTCCCTGGCGGCCGGCGGGGCGTCCATCGCGGAGATCGCCGGCAGCCTGCACCTGTCCCACGGCACGGTACGCAACTACATGGCGGCGATCACCCGCAAGACCGGGGCACGCAACCGCGTCGACGCGATCCGGATATCCCGGGGCGAGGGGTGGGTGTGATCAGCGGACCGGTGCGGTGGGCTCAGCCGTCCAGCCGCCGACCAGGTCCCGGTACAGGGCCGAGGTCCGCAGCAGCTCGTCGTGGGTGCCGCAGGCGGTGCGCGGGCCGTCCAGCACCAGGACACGGCCGGCGCGGCGGGCCGAGCTGATGCGGTGGGCGACGACCACCAGCGTGCCGCCCGGCCGGGCCGCGAACGCCCGCTCGGCACGGGCCTCCGCCGCCGGGTCCAGATGACAGGTCGCCTCGTCGAGCAGGGCGAGCGGTGCGGGTGACAGATAGGCCCGGGTCAGCGCGATCAGCTGCCGTTCGCCCGCCGACAGCGCGCCCGGGTCGACCCTGCCCCCGGGGCCGCCGAGCGCCCGCAGCAGGGGGGTCAGGCCGACCGCCTCGGCGGCGGCCAGCAGCTCCGCCTCCGGCACCGGGTCCCGGCGGAAGAGGCCCAGGTTCTCGGCGAGCGTGCCGCCATGGACGTACGCCTCCTGCGGAATCAGCACCCGGGAAGCGGCGGCTTCCGGCCCCGGAACGGCGTGCCCGTACACCCGGATCACCCCCTCCCGCGCCTCCAGCAGCCCGGCGACCAGACCCGCGAGCGTCGACTTGCCGATCCCGCTCGGTCCTACGACGGCGAGGTGTGCCCCCGCGGGGACGCTGAGGTCGAGTCCGTCGAGGACGGGTTCGCGCGCGAGGCCGTAGGCGAAGGTGACGGAGGTGAGGGCCAGGGCGGGGGCGCCGGGCGGCGGGGTCCCCGTGGCCCGCAGGGAGTTGTTCCGGTTCTGGGGCCGTCGCACCCCGGAGGCCGTCGGCGGTGCCAGGCGGCGCAGGACGACCGTGAGCCGGGACCCGCTGGTGCCCAGGCCGTGGACGAGGTTCTGCAGGGCGGGGAGCAGGGACTGGGTGACGTACGCGAGAGCACCGACCAGCGCACCCGGCGTCACGCCGTGGCCCAGCAGCCAGGGCGCGGTGGCGAGCAGCAGGACCACCGGCAGCTCGCCGCCCACCGCCAGGGCGGCCACGCGGGCCACGCTCCAGCGGGCCAGGGCGCGGGCGGCCCGCTGTTCCGCGTCGATCGACTCCGCGACGCCGGCCGCCACCCGTGCCTCGGCACCGGCGGCCGTCACGTCCCGCAGCCCCGGACAGACCGCGCCCAGGTCCTCAGCCAGCGCTTCGTCGGCGGCGAGGAAGGCCTCCTGACGCCGGGCCAGCGGCCGCAGGGTCGCCGCGAACAGGCACAACCCGGCCAGCAGCGGGGGCACGACGACCGTCAGCAGCAGCGGGGCGAGCGAGAACAGGCCGATCAGCGCGCCGGAGGCGGTGAACAGGAAGGAGCGGGAGACCAGCACCAGTCCGGCGAGCGTGTCCCGCGCGATCTCCACCTGCTGGGTGAGCCGGGACAGCGCCCCGGCGTCCGCCTCCCGCACCCCGCGTCCGACCACGCTCGCCACCAGGCGGTCCCGGACCGGCTCGACCAGCGCGGCGACCACGCCGTACACCCGCCCGGTCCCGTACGCCCCGGCGCCCACCGCGAGCCCGGCCGCGCCGAGCCACAGCAGACCGGCCCGTGCGTCCCCGGCGAGGAACCCGTCGTCCAGCGCCCGGGCCAGCGCATAGCCGATCAGGAAGGTCTGCCCGGCCTCCAGCACGGACCAGAGCCCGAGCCGGACCAGGACTCTCCAGCGCGCCCGTACCGATCCCAGGACCCGTGTCCGCGCCCTCATGCCCCGAACACCGCCCGGTACTCCGCGTCCCGCCACAGCTCGGCATGGGGGCCCACCGCCCGGACCCGGCCCCCGTCCAGCCAGGCGACGGCGTCGGCGCGGGCCGCCGTACCCGTGCGATGGGCGATCAGCAGGCGGGTGGGGCCCGTGCCCGGCGCCAGCAGGGACTGGGCGATCTGGTGCTCGGTGACCGTGTCGAGGCTGGAGAGGGCGTCGTCGAGGATCAGCAGGCGGCCGCCGCGGGCGAAAGCGCGGGCGAGGCCGAGGCGCTGGGACTCGCCGCCGGAGCGGGGCGCGTCGGCGCAGCGGGTGGCGTAGCCGTCGGGCAGGCGGCGGACGAAGCCGTCGGCCCGGGCCGTGCGCGCGGCCGACCGGATCCGGGCCGGGGAGGGCGTGGTGAGCCCGAACGCGATGGTGTCCTCGATGGTCGTGCCGAGCAGGGCGGGGCGTGCGAAGGCGTAGGAGACCGCGTGGCGCAGGTCGGCGTGGGTGAGGTCACGCAGCGGGATCCCGTCGAGCAGGACCTCGCCCGCGTCCGGGTCGGCGAGTCGGCCGGCGAGTTCGGCCAGCAGGGACTTGCCCGTGCCGGAGCGGCCGACCACGGCGAGGGTCGTGCCGCCCGGGATGAGCAGATCCACGCCGTCCAGGACGGTACGGCCGCCCCGGCTCGCCGTCACGCCGCGCAGCTCCAGTCGCCCGGAGCCGGGCGGCAGCCCTCGGGTGCCGTACCGGGGCGCCGGTTCGGCCAGCACCTCGGCGAGGCGTCCGGTGGCCGCCCGGGCCCGGGAGAGCGCGGCCAGTTGACCGACCAGCACACCGACTCCCGTCGCGAGGACGGCGTACCGGGAGGCGGCCAGCACCTCGCCGACCGACAGGCGGTGGTGGGCGAGCAGCAGCCCGGCGACCGCGACCACGCCCAGGTTCAGCAGTGGTGCCACGGTGACCGCCTGTGCGGCGGCCCGCCCCTGCACCCGCCACATCCGGTGCCCGGCGCGGGACAGTTCGGGCAGCGGTGCGAGGATCCGGGCCGTCTCGCGGTCCTCCGCGCCCGCGGCCCGGATGGTGCGGAAGCCGCCGACCGCCTCGGCGAGAGCGGCCGCCATCCGGCCCTGCACCCGCTGGTAGTCGGCCACGCACGCCGAGGTGTCCCGGGCGAACGCCCGCAGCAACAGCGCCAGTACAGGCGCACCGACGAGGAACACGGCCGCCAGCCACGGGTCGATGACGCCGAGCGCCACCACGCCCCCGACCGGCCCGGCGAGCGCGGCGATGAGCGCGGTCAGCGCGGCCGGCGCCGTCCCGGCCTGCGCGGCGTTGCCGACCAGCCGCGCCACCAGGTCCCCGGCGCCGAACCGGGCGCCCGCGCGCGGGCCCAGGGCCAGCACCTGCCCGGTGACCCGGCGGCGCAGCCACGCGGTGGACCGCGCGTCGACCGTGCCGGTGAGCACGCCCGCGCATCCGTCCAGCACGGCGATCAGCAGCACCAGGCCCGCGCAGCAGGCCACCCAGCGGACCGCCGGGGCGTCGGCGAGCAGCAGGTCGAGGGTCCGGCCGAGTGCGGCCGGCAGCAGCAGTCCGGCGGCCGTCGCGGCCGCGCTCACGGCGCACAGGGCGGCACAGCGGGCGCCGCCGTGCCGGAGCACGGCACGCGGCAGACGAGCGGGAGCGTCGGGGGAGGGCGTCATCGGCTGCGGCCTCGCGTCGGAGCGGACGGGAAGGCTCCGGGCGGCCCCCTCCCAGACGGGGGAGAGGGCTGCCCGGAGCCGTGGACTCACCGGCCCGGTCAGAGACAGAGCAGGATGCTCGCCGCCGACACGCAGGACAGCAGGCTCACCGTGCTCGCGCCGGTGTGGGACAGCTCGTCGGACTCCAGGGTCTGCAGGTCGAGAAGTGCCATCTTCGTGTCCTTTCCCTTCATTGGGGACGGGGTTGTGTCACGACTCCGTGGCGGAGCCGCGGGTGGGGGCCGCCGGTGGCGGCGGAAGGAACGGCAGGTGCGCCGAGCGCCCGGCGTCTTGGGCCGCCGCGAGGGCGAGCAGGCAGCCTGCCGTTCCGGTGGCGAGGTCCATGGAGAGCCGCATCATCTGGTGCCCGGGGAAGGCGAGTTGGCCCTGGTAGGCCATCGCGAACCAGCCGAGCCCGTCGATCTGCTGCGCCAGCCGCTCCCGGCCTGCGCCCGGCGCGGTGCTCCGCGCGAGGTGCAGGACCATGCCGGCGCGGCCCTGGAAGAGACCGGGCTGTGCGTAGAAACGGGAGGTTGCCGCGGTGAGAATGCCGGCCCGGGCCTGCTCGAACTCCCTTGTGGTGTCCGGTGCTTCGGCGAGGGCGTCGCCCGCCGACGCCAGGTAGTCGTCCAGGACCAGCCCGATCCCCACGCTCCCGTCGCCGAGGTACGGCAGGGTGCGCCAGCCCTCGTCCACCTCCAGGGCGCCGCCCGCCGACTGGACGACGCAGCAGGCCAGGTCGCGCCGGAGTGCCTCGGTCGCCGCTGCCAGCAGCCGTGGTTCACCGGTCTCCTGGTACCGCCGCAGCAGGAACAGCGCGGGCCCGCTCGCGCCCCGCAGCAGCCCGGCCCGGCGCCGGGGCGGGTCCGGGACCGGTTCGGCGAGGCGTCGTACGAGGATCTCGGCGGCCTCGGCGGCACGGTCGCGCAGCGCCGGTTCGCCGGTCGCGGCCGCCAGGTGGCCGAGGACCAGACCGAGTCCGGCGAGGCCGCCGTGCAGGTCGGAGGAGAGGTGGCGCCAGTTCTCCCGCAGGACGCCGCCGATCAGGTCCAGCGCCCGCTGCCGGTGGCCGAGCCGGTCCAGGACCAGGGCCACGCCCGCGAGACCGTCGTACAGGCCGAGCGGGGTGCCGGGCGGCGGCGGGGCGGTGTGGTCCAGCAGCCAGCGCTCCCCCTCGTCGTACCGGCCGGCGCCGGAGACCTCCAGCGCGTACAGCACCCCGGCCGCGCCGTGCGCGAGCCCGAGGCCGCCGCCGTCGGAGAACTGGGCGATGTCGCCGGGGAAGAGCCGGTCGTCGCGCTCCGGGGTCGCGGAGGCGAGGATCGCCTTGACCATGGAGTCCCGGCTGTAGGGCCAGTCGCCCGGCACGACCGGCGGCGCGGGTGTGCTCCGGCCCGCCGTCTCCCGGGTGATCTCCGCGACCGCCTCGTCCAGGAAGGCGCGCGGCACGTCCGGGAACTGCTCCGCGATGACGTCCGCCAGATGGGCCGCCTTGCCCCGGTCCACCACGAACAGCGTGGTCACGGGCAGGAACAGGGCGAGGCGCAGACAGGCCAGCGCGTACCGGTCGACGTCCGTGCCCCGGCGGTCCGGCGGCGCGAAGAAGCCGGGGTGGGCCACCGTCTGCCGGCCGTTCTCCGCGGCCGGGGCGGCCGCCTCGAAGTCGATGAGGTACACCGTCTCCTCGTCCGGGGCGACCATCACGTTGAAGACGTGCAGGTCGTGGAAGACCAGCCCGCGCGCGTGCACCACCGCCACCGCCCGCTCCACCGCCCGGTGGATGCGCAGCGCCCACGCCGTGTACGACGCGACCTTCGCCGGATCCGGGTCGGGGGTGAGCAGCGGATGCCGTTCGGCGAAGAACGAGTTGAGGGGGCGGCCCTCCAGGTGGTCCATCACCAGGAACCGGTGGTCGCCCAGCGTGAACCAGTCCCGCACCTCCGGCACCACGCCCGTCCCGGCGACCCGCTCCAGCGCGGCCTTCTCCCGCGCCAGCCGCGCCACCGCGTCCGCCCCGTCGGCGGCGAGCCCCGCGTGCGGACGCCCTTCCTTCAGCACCACCCGGCGCCCGTCCCGGGTGTCCGTGCCGACGTACACCCCGCCGCCGTTGGAGAAGTGCAGCGCCTTCTCGATGCGGTACGGCAGCTCGCCCACCGTCGTGGTGTTGCGGGCCTCCAGATGCGGCCGCAGGAACGCCGGCAGCGTCACCCACTCGGGCACCTGGAAGGACGGTGTCCGCCGGTCCGGGACCAGGCGCCCCTCGCCGTCGGCCACGGCGAGGACCAGCGAACCGCGCTCGTCGACGACGTACCGGCGCGCGAAGGCGCCGTAGCGGACATAGAGCGGACCGTCGTGCCAGCGCAGGTCGGTCAGGATGTACGGCCCCTCGCAGCCCTCCAGCAGCGCGCCCAGCTCACGCAGCACCTCGTGCAGCTGTTCCTCGCCCGCGGGGTACACGGTGACGAACTTGCCGCTGGTGTCGCGGCCCGCGTACTTGGCGTTGCGCAGGTGCAGCAGATGCGGGGACGGCACGAACTTGAACGGGATGCGGCGCGGCACGCAGTAGTCCCACACGATCCGGGCGATCCGCTCCGCGTTCGCCGTCGTCGCCGAGGAGTGGATCTTCCAGCCCTGGGCCGGCGACGGGAGCGGCGCGCCGTCCTCGCCGAGCGGGGTCAGCGTCAGCCAGTCGCCCGAGCGCGCCGCGTGCCAGCCGTCCGGGACCGCGCGACGCGCCGTCGCGAACAGCGGCGCGGGCTCGCTCCCGTCCGCCGACAGCCGGTCGGGCGTGTCGTAGAAGTGCCCGTCGGTCAGCGCGTACACCTCGTACCGCTTGTCCATGCGGCTCCCGCCCCCTCCTCCGGTCGACCCGGTAGACACTCGCAGCAGGCGGACGGTCGCGGACAGTCACGACTGTCACGAGATCACCGTGCGGAACGCATGGGTAAAGATGTGTTCGGCGGCTTTCGAGCGACGTCCGCACGGACGGCACGCGGAGCCTTCACAGGGGCTGCGCAGGCGGCCCATACGCGCTGTAATGGCGAAGTGGCCAGTGAGGGTGCTGCGGTGCGCAGAACGAGAGCCGAGCGTGCCGAGATCGCCCTGGAAACACTCTTCGCCGCACCCGCCTCTCCCGACCGACTGCGCCGGGTCCTCGAACAGGCACTCGTGTTCGCCGGGGCGGCGTTCGTGGGCGTCTACGTGCCCGGCGACGACCCCTCCGTGCTGTACCTGACCGAGTCGGCGGGCCTGCCCCGCACGCTGTACGGCCTGCGCGACGGCTATCCGGCCGCCGGCGGCTCCCCGGTCGCCGAGGTCCACCGCACCGGGCGGCCCGGGTGGCTCGGCCCGGACGAGCTGGCCGACTGCCCCGAGGCCCGCCGCACACCGTCGGCAGAGTTCTCCGTCGGCGCGCTGCCGCTCGGTGCGGCCGGCAGCGGCTGTCTGCTCGCCGTCAGCGAGCACCCGGGCGGCTTCGGCACCGACGACCGGGCCTGCCTGGAGCTGATCGCCCGGGCGGTCGCCGTGCCCCTCCGGACCGGCCCGGCCGCCGACACCGGCGAGCTGCCCGGCGACGCGTTCAGCCTGGCCATGGACACCGGCCGGGTCGAGGTCGGCGACGAGATCCTCAGCCTGTTCGGGATCGGCCGGGACGCGTTCGACGGCAAGGTGGAGACCCTGCTCGCCCTCACCGTGCCCGAGGACCTGCCCGCCCTGATGTCGGTGGTCGAGGCCGACCACATGTCCGTCGGCGACCGCGAGCTGGAGTTCCGCATCCTGCAGCCCTCCGGCCCGCCCAGGTGGCTCCGGCTGAGCGGCCGGCTGCTGCCCGGCGGCGAGGGGCGCCCGTCCCGGCTCGTCGGCACCGTCGCGGACGCCTCCACCCTGCGCTCCGACGTCACCGACGTGGCCCGCGTGCAGCGCCTGGCGGCCGCCCTCGCCATGGCCGGCACCGTCAAGGACGTCGGCCAGGCCGTCGTCGCCGCCCTGCGCAAACCCCTCAAGGCCGACCGCATCGCCCTCGCCGAGCTGGAGAACGACCGCCTCGTCGTCACCGTCCTCGACCCGCCCGAACCCGAGGCCTGGCCCGAGCTGTGGCGCAGCGAGTGGCGCAGCGAATGGCCCGACGCACCGGTGCGCGCCATGCCGACCCTGGCCGCCGCCCTGCGCAAGGGCCGCGCCCGGATCTGGCCCGCCGGCTCACCGCTGGAGCCCGCCCTCGCCGACGTGGGCCCCGGCGGCCTCGCCGTGCTGCCGCTGCCCGCGGCCGGCCGCATGGCGGGCGCCTGCCTGATCGGCTGGGACCGCCCGCACGAGTTCGGCCCCGACGAGCGCGCCCTGCTCACCGCCAGCGCGGGCCTCACCGGCCAGGCCCTGCTGCGCGCCCACGCCTTCGACGCCGAGCACGAACTCGTCGGCATGCTCCAGCGCACCCTGCTGCCGCGCCGCCTGCCCCGGCTGCCCGGCGCGGTCGCCGTCGCCCGGTACCTGCCCACCACCGCCGGGCTCGAGGTCGGCGGCGACTGGTACGACGTGATCCCGCTCGCCGACAACCACGTGGCCCTCGTCATCGGCGACGTCCAGGGCCACAACGCGGGCGCCGCCACCCTGATGGGCCAGATGCGCACCGCCCTGCGGGCCTACGCCGTCGAGGGCCACGCCCCGGACGTCGTCGTCGCGCACGCCAACCGGCTGCTGCTGGACATGGAGACCGACCTCTTCGCCACCTGCTGCTACGTCGACGTCGACATGGAGCAGGGCACCGCCTGGTACGTGCGCGCCGGTCATCTGCCGCCGGTGCTGCGCCACCCGGACGGCTCCACCGAGATCGTCGAGGCCGAGGGCGGCCCGCCGCTCGGTGTGTCCATCCAGGCCGACTTCCCGATGGCACCGCTCCGGTTCCAGCCCGGCACGGTCCTCGCGCTCACGACCGACGGCCTGGTGGAGTCCGCCGAGTCCGACATCGACGAAGGCCTCGACCGGTTCACCGGCGAACTCGCCGCCGCCGACCCCGGCCATCTGGGCCTCGTCGCCGACGCCCTGCTCACCGGCGCCCACCGCGGCGACGACGTCGCCCTGCTGCTGATGCGCTACGACGGCATGGCCGTACGCCCGCTGCGCGAGACCTGGACCGTGTGGCGGGTCCCCGAGGCCGTCCGGCACGCCCGCCGCTTCACCCGGCGCACCCTGCGCACCTGGGGCGTCTCGCCCGACACCATGGACACGGCCCTCCTCGTCGTCTCCGAGCTGGTCACCAACGCCCTCGTGCACACCGACGGCCAGGTCCGCCTCGACCTCAGCCTGGTCAACCACCGGCTGCGGCTCGCCGTCGCCGACGCCTCGCCGCGCAGCCCCGTCAAGCCCACCAACATCGGCTGGGAGGCCACCGGCGGCCGCGGCATCCTGCTGGTGGAGGCGGTGTCGGAGGCCTGGGGGACGGTGCCGGTCAGCGGCGGCAAACAGGTGTGGGCCGACGTCGTACCCGACGCCTGACGGCCACTCGGGTAGCGGTCGGGGCCGCTCCCGGCAGGTCGGAGGGGCCCGCGGGCCCGCCGTGCCTAGGGTCTCCTGTCGTGGCACACACCTTCGAGGAACTGGTGGAGAAGGAGCGCGCGGCCGACGCGGCGCACCGCATGGTCGACGAGCTGCGCGACACCTACGGACCGCCCGCCGAGCGGGGGATGACGGGCGCCCAGTCGGACACCTACGAGACGGCCCTGCGCGCCTGGCGGGAGCTGGCCCGGGACCTGCAGACCGCGGTGAGCGAGTACGCGCGGGAGACGGGCCGGCCGCGCGCCGAGGTGGAGGCCGAGGTGGAGCGGGCGGCGGCAGCGGAGGACACATGAGCCGAGCCGGCCGCCGCGCCGAGCGGCTCGCGGACGCTGCCGACGCCCGGCTGCCGGTCCTGGAGGGCGGGGCGCTGCTGCGCAAGGCCTTCCCCGAGCACTGGTCCTTCCTGCTCGGTGAACTCGCCCTCTACAGCCTCCTCGTGCTGATCGTGACCGGGGTGTGGCTGACGTTCTTCTTCCAGCCGGAGATGCGCGAGGTCGTCTACGCCGGCTCCTACGCGCCGCTGCGCGGCGTGCTCATGTCGGCGGCCTTCGACTCCACCCTGCGCATCAGCTTCGACGTGCGCGGCGGACTGCTGATCCGGCAGGCCCACCACTGGGCCGCGCTGGTGTTCGTCGCCGCGATCGGCCTGCACATGCTGCGGATCTTCTTCACCGGCGCCTTCCGCCGGCCCCGCGAGCTGAACTGGGCGATCGGGCTCACCCTGTTCGTCCTCGCGCTCGCCGAGGGCTTCGCCGGCTACTCGCTCCCCGACGACCTGCTCTCCGGCACCGGCCTGCGCATCGCCCAGGGCATCATGCTGTCCCTCCCGGTGGTGGGGACGTACGTGGCCTTCTTCGTCTTCGGCGGCCAGTTCCCGGGCCACGACATCATCACCCGGCTCTACCCGGTGCACATCCTGCTCCTCCCGGGCGCCCTCATCGCCCTGGTGACGGTGCATCTGACCCTGGTGTTCCATCTGAAGCACACCCAGTGGCGCGGCCCCCGCCGCACCAACCGCAACGCCCTCGGAAAGCCGCTCCTCCCGCACTTCACCGCCCTCACCTCGGGGCTGGCCCTCACCGTCTCCGGCGTGCTCGTGCTGCTGTCCGGCCTCGCCCAGGTCAACCCGATCTGGAACTACGGCCCCTACCGCCCCGACGTGGTCTCCACCGGCTCCCAGCCCGACTGGTACGTCGGCTTCCTGGAGGGCGCCCTGCGGCTGGTGCCGGCGTGGGAGACCAACCTGGCCGGACACACCCTCATGTGGAACGTGCTGCTTCCGGCCGTCGTCCTGCCCGGGCTGCTCTTCACCGTGCTGTACGCCTACCCGTTCGTGGAGCAGCGCCTGACCGGGGAGTGGCAGCACGAGCAGCACCTGTGCGACCGGCCGCGCGAGCGCCCCGTGCGCACCGGCCTCGGCGTGGCGGGCACCGTCTTCTACGCCGTGCTGCTGCTGGCCGGCGGAAACGACATCATCGCCCTGACCTTCCGCATCTCCGTCAACGCCCTGACCTGGGTGCTGCGCGTCGCCCTCGTGGTGGCCCCGGTCCTCGCCTTCCTGGTGACCCGCTGGCTGTGCCGGGCGCTGACGGAGGCCGAGTGCCGGCGCCTCGCCGAGGGCGTGTCCACGGGCGAGATCCGGCAGAGCGTGACCGGCGGCTACGACAGCGACCACGAGCCCGTCGAGCGGTTCCGGCCCGGCGCACCGCGCAGGCCGCTCACCGGTGGACGTACTGGAACACCATCCCGAACACCCCGCGGGCCAGCACGCCCAGACCGATGAGGAACAGCCACAGCCCGAAGACCACGCCGGTCGCCGCCACCGCGAACCCGAGCGCGGTGACGATCGGCCACAGGCTCTCGTGCGGGAAGAACGCCACCGGCCCGGCCCCGTCCGCCACCTCCGCGTCCGGACGGTCCTGCGCCCGCTTCCCCCGGCGCCGGTACTGGATCAGACAGAAGAAGGCGACCAGTGCCGCCATCCCGCACGCGACGACCAGCACGGTCGTGCCCGTGTCGTCCTGCGACCACACCCCGTACAGGGCGGCGGACCCGCCGAAGAACACCGCCACCCCGCCGAACAGCATCGCCTCGGTCCTCATCGCAGGCCCTCCTCCTCCGCCTGCCGCACGACCTCCGGATGGTGCAGGTCGAAGGCCGGCGACTCCGACCGCACCCGGGGCAGCGCCCGGAAGTTGTGGCGCGGCGGCGGGCAGGACGTCGCCCACTCCAGGCCACGTCCCCACCCCCACGGGTCGTCCTCGGTGACCTTCTCGGCCTTCGTGGAGGTGCGCCAGACGTTGTAGAGGAACGGCAGCGTGGAGACGCCGAGCAGGAACGCACCCGCCGACGAGATGGTGTTGAGCAGCGTGAAGCCGTCCGAGGGCAGATAGTCCGCGTACCGGCGGGGCATCCCCTCCTCGCCGAGCCAGTGCTGCACGAAGAAGGTCAGCTGGAACGCCGGGAACAGCAGCCAGAAGTGCAGTTTCCCGAGCCGCTCGTCCAGCATCTTCCCGGTGAACTTCGGCCACCAGAAGTAGAAGCCGGCGAACATCGCGAACACCACCGTCCCGAACAGCACGTAGTGCAGGTGCGCGACGATGAAGTACGAGTCGGTCAGATGGAAGTCCAGCGGCGGCGAGGCGATCAGCACCCCGCTCAACCCGCCCAGCAGGAAGGACACCAGGAACCCCAGCGACCACAGCATCGGCGTCTCGAACGAGACCGACCCGCGGACCATCGTCCCGATCCAGGCGAAGAACTTGATGCCCGTGGGCACCGCGATCAGGAACGACATGATGGAGAAGAACGGCAGCAGCACCGCACCGGTCGCGAACATGTGGTGCGCCCACACCACCGCCGACAGCATGGTGATCGCGATCGTCGCCCCGATCATCGGCAGATAGCCGAACAGCGGCTTGCGGGAGAAGACCGGGATGATCTCCGAGATGATCCCGAAGAACGGCAGCGCCACGATGTACACCTCGGGATGCCCGAAGAACCAGAACAGGTGCTGCCACAGCAGCGCGCCCCCGTTCGCCGCGTCGAAGACGTGCGAGCCGAACTTCCGGTCCGACTCCAGCGCCAGCAGGTCCGCCGCCAGCACCGGGAACGCGGGCAGGATCAGGATCGAGGTGAACAGCACGTTCCAGGTGAACATCGGCATCCGGAACATGGTCATGCCCGGCGCGCGCAGGCACAGGATCGTCGCGATGAAGTTGACCGCGCCCAGCGTCGTCGACACACCGGCCACCACCAGCCCCATCGCCCACAGGTCGCCGCCCGCGCCGGGGGCGAAGTAGGCGCTGTTCAGCGGCGCGTACGCGAACCAGCCGAACGCGGCGGCACCGCCCGGCACCAGGAACCCGGACACCACCATCAGCCCGCCGAACAGGTACATCCAGTACGACAGCGCGTTCAGCCGCGGGAACGCCACGTCCGGCGCGCCGATCTGCAGCGGCATCACGGCGTTCGTGAACCCGGCGAACATCGGCGTCGCGAACAGCAGCATCATGATCGTGCCGTGGATGGTGAAGAACTCGTTGTAGCCCTCCTCGCTCAGGAACTGCAGTCCCGGCCGGGCCAGTTCGGCGCGCATCGCGAGGGCCAGCAGTCCGGCGAAGAGGAAGAAGCAGAACGCCGTGACCATGTAGAGCCGGCCGATCACCTTGTGATCGGTCGTGACGGCCCAGCGCAGCAGGGTCCGGCCGGGCCGCGGGGCGGGGGCCGTGTACCGCGCGACGATCCCTCTGGTGTCCGACATGTCGGGTAGTTCCGTCATCGCCGGTGACGGTACCGCATGGACAGCACGTGAATCGCCGACGGCACCAGAGCCACACCGTCGTGACAAACCAGTAGGACAAACGAAGGTCCGATGCGGACGATCACCGTTAGGGTATGGCCAATGAAGGCTCTGGTGCTCTCCGGCGGAGCCGGTACCCGACTGCGCCCGATCACCCACACCTCGGCGAAACAGCTGGTGCCGGTGGCCAACAAGCCCGTGCTCTTCTACGGCCTCGAATCCCTCGCCGAAGCGGGGATCACCGAGGTCGGGATGATCGTCGGGGACACCGCGGCGGAGATCGAGGAGGCGGTCGGCGACGGGTCGAAGTTCGGCCTCGACGTCACCTACATCCCCCAGGAGCGCCCCCTCGGACTCGCCCACGCGGTGCTGATCGCCCGGGACTTCCTCGGCGACGACGACTTCGTGATGTACCTCGGGGACAACTTCGTCGTCGGCGGCATCCGCGACCTCGTCGACGCGTTCCGGGCCGGCCGACCCGACGCCCAGATCCTCCTCACCTACGTCCCCGACCCGCGCTCCTTCGGCGTCGCCGAACTCGACGCGGACGGCCAGGTGATCGGCCTGGAGGAGAAGCCGGAGCACCCCAGGAGCGACCTCGCGCTCGTCGGCGTCTACCTGTTCACCCCGGCGATCCACGAGGCCGTACGCGCCATCGGTCCGTCCCGGCGGGGCGAGTTGGAGATCACCCACGCCCTCCAGCACCTCATCGACACGCGGGCCGATGTGCGGTCCACCGTCATCGAGGGCTACTGGAAGGACACCGGCGACGTCGGCGACATGCTGGAGGTCAACCGGACCGTTCTCGAAGGCGTGCGGCGGCGCGTCGACGGCGAGGTGGACGACGCGTCCGAGACCGTCGGCCGGGTGGTGATCGAGGAGGGCGCGCGGATCACCAACTCCCGGATCGTCGGCCCGGCCGTCATCGGAGCCGGGACCGTCGTCAGCGACTCCTACGTCGGCCCCTTCACCTCGATCGCGGAGAACTGCCGGATCACCGACAGCGAACTGGAGTTCTCCATCGTGCTGCGGGACTCCTCGATCACCGGGGTGGGCCGTATCGAGTCCTCGCTGATCGGCCGGCACGTCGAGGTCACCCCGGCGTCCGGCGTACCCAGCGCCCACCGTCTAGTCCTCGGAGACCACAGCAAGGTGCAGATCCGTTCATGAACCTCCTCGTCACCGGCGCCGCCGGGTTCATCGGCTCCACGTACGTCCGCGCGCTCCTCGCCGACGACTCGCCCGACGCGCCCACCCTCACCGTGCTGGACAAGCTCACCTACGCCGGCACGCTGACCAACCTCCCCGCCGACCATCCCCGGCTCGACTTCGTGCGGGGTGACGTCTGTGACACGGGCCTGGTGGACCAGCTGATGGCGGACGCCGACCAGGTGGTGCACTTCGCCGCCGAGTCGCATGTCGACCGGTCCATCGACGGGGCGGGGGAGTTCGTCCGGACCAACGTGGTCGGCACGCAGACCCTGCTGGACGCGGCGCTGCGGCACGGTGTCGGCCCGTTCGTGCACATCTCCACGGACGAGGTGTACGGCTCCATCGAGTCCGGTTCCTGGCCGGAGACGCACCCGCTGGCGCCCAACTCGCCGTACTCCGCGTCCAAGGCGTCCTCGGACCTGCTCGCCCTGGCCCATCACCGCACCCACGGCCTGGACGTCCGTGTCACCCGCTGTTCCAACAACTACGGGCCGCACCAGTTTCCCGAGAAGGTTATCCCGCTCTTCGTCACCAACCTGCTCGACGGTCTGAACGTCCCGCTGTACGGCGACGGGCGCAACGTCCGCGACTGGCTGCACGTCGATGACCACTGCCAGGGCATCGACCTGGTGCGCACCAAGGGCCGGCCCGGCGAGGTGTACAACATCGGCGGCGGCACCGAGCTGAGCAACAGGGAACTCACCGGCCTGCTCCTGGACGCGTGCGGTGCCGGCTGGGACCGGGTCGCGTACGTGAGTGACCGCAAGGGCCACGACCTGCGCTACTCGGTCGACTGGAGCAAGGCCCGGGACGAACTCGGCTACCGCCCGCGCCGCGACTTCACCACCGGGCTCGCCGACACGGTCGCCTGGTACCGGGACAACCGCGCCTGGTGGGAGCCGCTGAAGAAGCAGGGTGCCCGATGAGGTGGCTGGTCACCGGCGCGGGCGGGATGCTCGGCCACGACACCGTCCGGGAGCTGCTGGACCGCGGCGAGGACGTCACCGGACTCGACCGGGTGACGCTAGACATCACCGAACCCGACGCCGTACAGCGCGCGTTCGACGCCCACCGACCCGACGTCGTCGTCAACTGCGCCGCCTACACGGCCGTCGACGACGCCGAGACCGACGAGGCACGCGCCCTGCGCGTCAACGGCGACGGCCCCCGGCTGCTCGCCCGCGCCTGCGCCGAACGCGGCGCCCGCCTGATCCACGTCTCCACCGACTACGTCTTCTCCGGCGAGATCCGCGCCACCCCCTACCCGGAGGACCACCCGCCGGCCCCGCGCACCGCCTACGGCCGCACCAAGCTCGCCGGGGAGCGGGCCGTACTGGCCGAACTCCCGGGCGCCGCGGCCGTGGTGCGCACCGCCTGGCTGTACGGCGTCCACGGCCGCAACTTCGTGCGCACGATGCTCGAACTGGAGGCCCGCCGCGACACCGTCGACGTCGTCGACGACCAGCGCGGGCAGCCGACCTGGAGCGCCGACGTGGCCGCCCGGATCGCGGACCTCGGCGCCACCACCGCGCACGGCGTCTTCCACGCCACCGGTTCCGGCGAGGCCAGCTGGTACGAGCTGGCCCGCGAGGTGTTCCGGCTGGCCGGCGCCGACCCGGACCGGGTGCGCCCCACCGACAGCCGGTCCTTCACCCGGCCCGCGCCCCGGCCCGCCTACAGCGCCCTGGGGCACGCCCGCTGGCGGGAGGCCGGTCTGGCACCGCCGCGGGACTGGCGGTCCGCCCTGTCCGAAGCCCTGCCTCTCATCCGCAAGGAGATGTCCCAGTGAAACGGCACGAGTTCCTGCGGGAACTCCACAAGGTCACCGCGAACCGCAACTACCTGGAGATCGGCGTCAACGACGGCCGCAGCCTGACGCTGTCCCGGGTGCCCAGCATCGCGATCGACCCGGCGTTCAAGGTGGTCACGGAGATCCGCTGCGACGTGCACCTGGCGAAGGCGACCAGCGACGACTTCTTCGCCCGCGACAACCCCCTCGCGCACCTCAGGGGCGGCCGCCACCCGCTGCGCAACCTGGCCCGCAACCGCAGCCCCTTCGGCTACTGGCAGCGCACCACACTGGACCTGTCGTTCATCGACGGCATGCACCTGTTCGAGTACGCGCTGCGGGACTTCATCAACATCGAGCAGCATTCCGACTGGGCCAGCGTGATCGTCTTCGACGACATGCTGCCGCGCAACATCGACGAGGCCGCCCGCGACCGGCACACCAACGCCTGGACCGGGGACGTCTACAAGCTCGTCGAGATCCTGCACCGCCACCGCCCCGACCTGGTCACGGTCCTGGTCGACACCGCGCCCACCGGCCAGCTGGTG
Organism: Streptomyces diastatochromogenes; assembly: GCF_002242805.1. GTDB lineage: Bacteria > Actinomycetota > Actinomycetes > Streptomycetales > Streptomycetaceae > Streptomyces > Streptomyces diastatochromogenes. The sequence continues at coordinate 60,686 of NZ_MCGQ01000051.1, forward strand.
GTCTTCGGCGCCGACCCCGAGAACACCGTGCTCAAGGACAAGTACGACGAGATCATCGCGGAGTTCGAGGTCCCCGACCCGCAGAAGGTCCCCGAGTCCGTCCTGGAGCGCACCACGGCCGCCAAGCCCGAGGAGTTCCTCGGCGCGGGCTTCTGGAAGCCGCTCGTCGCGGCCCGCAACCGCGGGACCAAGCGCTCCCGCGGCTGGGAGCAGTTGCGCCGCGCGGTGTCCCCGTACAGCGCCGGCCGCTGAACCCGGCGGCCGGCTTACCGGCCGCGCAGCCGCTCGTAGTGGGCGGAGCAGTCCGCGTAGGTGGGCAGCAGCCCGGACCGCTCCGCCTCGGCGAGCGTGGGCGCCTCGGCGTCCTTGGCCGACAGCACCGGCTCGATGCCCTCCGGCCAGGCGATGGCCAGGTCGGCGTCGAGAGGGTGCACGGCGTGCTCGCGCTTCGGCGCGTACCCGGTCGAGCACAGGTACACCACGGTGGCGTCGTCGGTCAGCGCCATGAAGGCGTGCCCGAGGCCCTCCGCGAGGAACACGGCGTGCCGGTTGTCGTCGTCGAGGCGTACGGCCTCCCACTGCCCGAAGGTGGGCGAGCCGAGGCGGATGTCCACCACGACGTCCAGGACGGCACCGCGCACGCAGGTGACGTACTTGGCCTGCCCGGGCGGTACGTCGGCGTAGTGGACGCCGCGCAGCACGCCCCGCCGGGACACCGAGCAGTTGGCCTGGGCGAGCGTGAGGTCGTAGCCCGTGGCCTCCCGGAACTCCTCGCCCCGGTACCACTCGTGGAAGCTGCCCCGCTCGTCCGGGAACGCCTTGGGCTCAAGGACCCAGGAGTCGGCTATCTCCAGCTGTCGCACTCCGTCACACCTTCCCTGTCGTCTTCTGCAGCGCCGCTCCCAGCATGCCCCGAGCCCTGCGCAGCAGCCGCCGCAGCAGACCGGGCGGCGCCGGACGGGCCACCTCCGCATCGCCCCGGGCCCGGCCCACCCTGAGGACCAGCGGCAGCCGGTGGAAGCGCCGGTCCCCGGGGCCGCCGACCAGGCACACCTCGATCCGCCAGGTCGCGTTCCGCAGCTGCCGCAGCGGCACCCAGACCTGCAGCAGCGAGCCCGCGCCGTCCGCGGGGACGAGCTCCGAGGCCTGGTGGAAGGTGCGGTCCGAGGCGGTGTCGGCCAGCCGGACCGTGACGTCGGCGCTGTCCGGCACGTACAGGGGCAGGGCGACGGTCAGCAGGTCGTCGGGGGAGACCGTGGCGTCGGCGGGGGTGAGCGCGGTCAGGCCCAGGGCCTTGGAGGCGCGGTCCACGTCCAGGGAGAGGTTGGCGTGCTGCTTCGTCCAGTACGGCAGCACGACCCGGTGCGCGAGGATCCCGGCGGGCGGCAGCGTGCGGCGCTCGGCCGGTGCGGGGCCCAGCCGGCACTCCTTGGTCCAGCCGCCGAGCCCGACCCGGACGTAGGCGTCCCACAGCCCGCCGTGCAGCGGGGCGCCGTCCGCCGCCGCGGCGGGGTCGACGGTGGCCGTGCCGCGCAGCACCAGCCGGGTCCGGCCGTCCCCGGCCGCCACGCGTTCCCGGGTGACCTCCACGGGCTGGAAGAAGGAGGCGGCGGTCTCCCGGTCGCGCAGGACCAGGTCGAGGGTCGCCTTCTCGAAGCCGTCGGCGGCGGCCGTGGCCAGCCAGGACACCGCCTCGGCGAGGTCGGCGGGCGCACCGTCGGCCGAGGGCCGCGGCCCGTCGGGGCGGACGGTCAACGGGCCGTCGGCATCGGTGTATTCGGCGGTGAACCGCACCCGCAGCGTCCCGTCGTGCCACTCGACGCCCGTCGGCACGGCCTTGGGCCGGACGCCGGCCTCCCACTCGGCGTGGGCGACCAGGTCGTCGTACCGGTCCTCCCGGATCAGCGCGGCGACGACCCGCGGGCCCGGCCGCAGCCCGGAGGCGACGCCGGGGCCGAAGCGCTCGACGACCACCGCGTGCATCTCCCGGAACAGCTCGCGCCGGTAGTCGTCCGGCATCGCCAGCAGCCGGCGCCCGCTCATCCGCTCGACCATCTCCACCCGCAGCCAGCGGCGCAGCAGCTTGTCGCGCAGCGGGCCGGGCTCGGTGTACCGCTCGACGAAGTCCAGGGCCTCGCGGAGGTTCTTGAAGTAGCCGACCGGCTCGAAGCGCCGGAAACCGGCGTTGGAGGCGTCCTCGCGTCTGACGTGGTAGTAGCAGACGTAGTCGCTGAGCACCGACACGTTGTCGGCGCGCAGATACGCCTCGGCGATGAAGACGTGGTCCTCGAGGCGCCGCGGGCCCTCCGGGAACCTCAGCCCGGTGCGGTCCAGGAAAGAGCGCCGGAGCATCTTGTGCGGGGTGAGGCTGTCGATCAGCGGGGCGTTGTCCACCGTGGCGTACGGGTGGTTGCGGCGGAACAGCTCCACCGGCACCGGGCGGCCCTTCCCGGCCATCTTGCCGACGATCACGTCGGCCTTGTTCTCCACCCCGTACTCGTACATCCGCTCCAGGGCCTCGTCGCCGAGGTGGTCGTCGTTGTCGACGAACATCACGAACTCGCCCCGGGCGGCGTCGATGCCCACGTTGCGGGGCTTGCCGGACCAGCCGGAGTTCTCCTGGTGGATGACCCTGATGTGCGGGTGCTCGGCGGCCAGCGCGTCCAGCCGGGCCGGGGTGGCGTCGGTGGAGCCGTCGTCGACGAAGAGGACCTCGAACTCGTCGGGGGGCAGCGACTGCCGCAGCAGCGAGGCGACGCAGTCCTCGATGTACGGCCCCGGGTTGTACACGGGTACGACGACGCTGACCTTGACCGGCATCCGGCTTCCGAGCCCCCTTGGTTCGCTTTCCGTGGCCTGGGTGGCACGGTGCGCGTGGCCGAATGTTAACCCGGTCCCTGGTGCGGGCGGACGCGCGCCCGCACCAGGGTTGCCCCAACTGACCGGTCAGGCGTGGGTCTTGGCCAGCAGCTCCAGGATCTCCGCCGTCGTACCGCTCTCGCCGAGCCGCGGGAAGATCCGCTCCACGCTGCCCGCGTGCGCCTCGGCGTCGCTGTCGGCCATGGCGTCGGTGGCCAGGGTGACGTGGTAGCCGTGGGCGTAGGCGTCGCGGGCGGTGGACTCGACGCCGATGCTGGTGGCGATGCCGGTCAGCACGATCTGGGTGATGCCGCGACGACGCAGCTGCACGTCCAGGTCGGTGCCGTACAGGGCGCTCCAGTTGTGCTTGGTGACGCGGATGTCGCCGGGGTGGCCGGACAGCTCGTCGACGATGACGTCCCAGCCCTCCGGGAAGGAGAGACCGCGCGCCTGGCGCTCGGTCCGGCCGGGGACGGCGTCCGCCCAGTCGGGCGCGAAGGAGACCCGGACCAGGACCACGGGCAGGTCGCGGGCCCGGAAGGCCTCGGCGAGTTCGACCGTGCGGGCCACCACGTCCGCGGCGGCGTGCGGCTGGGTGGGCATGCCCACGATGCCGTTCTGCAGGTCGATCACGACGAGGGCGGTACGGGGGTCGAGGGTGCTGACGGACATGGGGCGATCAGGCCTTTCGGGGGGTGGGCCGGCCGAGTGAACGGTCGGGGAGGGTGGTCGCCAGCAGGAGGGCCGAGCCGGCGAGCATGAACAGGGCCAGGCCGTGCAGCCCGGCCGTGTCGGCGCGGTGCGGGTAGAACACCGCGGTGGCGGCGGACGCGCCCAGCGCGCCGAGGTACATGAAGGTCCGCAGCAGTCCGGCCGCCGACGCGATCCGCTCCGGGTCGGCCTGCCGGTACAGGGCGTTCTGCGTGGCCAGCCCGACGAGGCCCTGCGGGACACCGAGCAGCACGCCGACCGCGAGCAGCAGCCACAGCGGGCTGTCCGCGCGGACCAGGAGCAGCACGGCACTGCCGGCGATCTGCAGCACCGAGCCCACGAGCAGCTTGGCGCGCACCGCCTCACGGCGCCCGGTGAGCGTGGCGGCGGTGAGTGCGGCCACCGACAGCGGCAGCAGCGCGAGACCGGCGGTGGCGGCGCCCAGCCCGCGGCCCTGCTGCAGCCACTGCGTGTATCCGTACATGAAGGCGTAGGCGGTGGTGTAGGCCAGGAACTGGCGCAGGTAGGTGGCGAGCAGCGGGCCGTTGCCGCCGAGAACCCTCAGGTCGATGAAGGGGTCCGGCACCCGCAGCTCGCGCACCGCGAACGCGGCGGCAGCGGCGGCGGACAGCACCGGGAGGTACCAGCGGCCGGCGCCCGGGTCCATCAGGAACAGCATCAGCGCGACCAGCAGCACGGCGAACAGGGCCATGCCGGGCAGATCCACGCCGCGCCCGCGCTGCCCCTCGGTTCCCGGCAGCCGCAGCGTGCCCAGGATCAGACAGGCGGCGGAGAGCGGCACGTTGACGCAGAACACGGCACGCCAGCCGCCGAACCCGATCAGCAGTCCGCCCAGCGCCGGGCCCACCACCGCCACCGTCTGGCTCGCCACGGCCAGCGCGGTCAGCACGCCCGCCGGACTGTCCTGCCCCGTGCGCTCGGCCTCGGTGCGGGTCAGCCGCATCGCCGCCGGGTACGCGGCCGACGTCCCGAACCCGAGCAGCACGCGGGCCGCGATCAGCCAGCCGAGCGAGGGCGCGCACGCGCCCAGCAGGCCGGCGACGCCGACCAGGGCCGCACCGGTGAGATAGAGCCGGCGCGGGCCGTACATGTCCACCAGCCGGCCGATGACGGGCTGGCCGACGGCCGTGGCCAGGTAGAGCGCCGAGACCAGCCAGACCGTCTCGGCGGGCGGCGCCCCGAAGGCGACGCCGATCGGCACCAGCGCCACGGCGATCATCGACGAGTTGACCGGGTTCAGTACGGAACCCAGGACCATCGGCGCGATCAGCCGGCGGTCGAATCCGGTGGGGGAGGGGCGGGCGGTCCGCCCGGTGCGCGGGGTGAGCCTCGGTATCACGGCCGCGAGAGCCGTTCCAGCAGCTCCAGCGCCTTCAGGACGGTCTGCCGCTCCTCCTCGGTGTAGCGGTCCTCGAAGGCGCGGGCCAGCCACTCCTCGCGCAGCTGCTTGTTGCCCTCGACCCGGGCTCGACCGGCCTCGGTCAGGGTGACCAGCTGGCGGCGGCCGTCGTCGGGGTCCGGGGCGCGCCGGATCAGGCCGTGCTGGTCCAGGGCGGCCAGCGTGGTCGCCATCGACTGGGGCCGTACGCCCTCCGCGGCGGCCAGCGCGCTGGCCGTGGCCGCTCCGTGCTTGCCGACCAGGGAGAGCGCCGACTCCTGCGGCGGGGTCAGGTCGGAGTCCTGCGCGACCTCGCGGATGCGGCGCCGCAGCCGGCTGAACACCACGCGCAGGTCGCGCGCGGTGCGGGCCGCGGAGTCCGAGATATGAGCCATGCCGTCAGCGTAGGACCGTCAGGAGGAACTGTCCAGTTCAGACTGTTCAGTTTTGCCTGAACATTATCGGGCGTGCGTCCCGGGCTGCCTACGCTGGTGGGGTGCGTCTCCTGCTGATGTCCGACACCCATCTCCCGAAGCGCGCCAAGCGGCTCCCGGACCAGTTGCTCGCCGAACTCCCGGACGCGGACGTCGTGTTCCACGCCGGTGACTGGGTCGACACCGCCACCCTCGACCTGCTGGAGCGCCGCAGCCGTCGGCTGATCGGTGTGTACGGCAACAACGACGGCCCCGAGCTGCGCGCGAGGCTCCCCGAGGTGGCATACGCCGAACTGGGCGGCCTGCGCTTCGGCGTGGTGCATGAGACCGGCCCCGCACAGGGCCGCGAGGCACGCTGCGCCGCCCGCTTTCCCGACCTGGACGTGCTGGTCTTCGGCCACAGCCACATCCCCTGGGACACCGTCGCCCCCGGCGGACTGCGGCTGCTCAACCCCGGCTCCCCGACCGACCGCCGCCGACAGCCGCACTGCACCTACCTCACGGCGACCCTCGCCGGCGGCGCGCTCACCGACGTCACCCTGCGGCTTCTGCCGCGGCGTCAGTAGGGCTGTGGCACGATGCGTCGATGATCTCCGACTACGACATACCCGACGTCGTACCCGCGGGCAGCATGGCCGAGCGCGACCAGCCCGTCCTCGGCCTGCCGGGCGGCCTGGAGCTGCGGCCCTGGCGGTCCGGTGACGCCGACGCCGACGCGCTGCTCACGGCCGGGCAAGACCCGGCGATCCAGCTGTGGAACCTGTTCTCCGTCCGCAGCCGTGACGAGGCGCGGGCCCGGATCGAGCGCATGCACGAGCGGTGGCGCTCCGAGACCGGCGCCGTATGGGCCATCGCCCGGCCCGGCGGCCCGCCCCTCGGGCTCGCCGGGCTCCACGACGTCAACCTGGCAGGCGGCACCGCCGAGATCATGTACTGGGTGCTGCCCGACTCGCGCGGCGGCGGCATCGTCGTCGAGGCGGCCCGCAGGCTGAGCCGCTGGGCCCTGGACGACCTGGGCCTGCACCGCCTGCGCCTGTGCCACGCGGTCGCCAACCCGGCGTCCTGCCGCGTCGCGGAGAAGCTCGGCTACGCCTTCGAGGGCACGATGCGCTCCTCGCTGCTGCATGCCGACGGCTGGCACGACGAGCATCTGCATGCGCTGGTGGTGGAGCGCGCCTGATGCCCGGGGCGGGCCGCGGCTACCGGCGCCGGGACCGGGCCCGCCTGCACCGTCGTGCCCGCACGGCGACCAGCGCCAGCACGATGCCCACCGCCACCGCGACGGCGGCCCGCTTGGCCACCGGTACCGCGGCTGCCCGCAGGAGGTCGAGCGGCTCCGCCGCCTCCTCCTCGGCGGGCGGCTCGGCGGTCTGCGGGGGCTGTTCGGTCAGCCGCTGCGCCAGGCAGGTCGCGAACTGGCCCACCAGCCGGTCTCCCACCTCCGACAGCAGGCCGCGCCCGAACTGCGCCGGGCGGCCGGTCACCGTCAGGTCGGTCCGCACCGACACCGCCGTACCGCCGTCGCGTCCGCTCAGCGTGCCGGTGACCGTCGCCCGGGCCGTGCCCTGACCCCGGGTCTCCCGGCCGCTCGCCACGAGCACCATCCGGTGCGCCGCCGCGTCCTGCTCCTCAAAGACCGCGGTGCCCCGGTAGGCCAGGGAGACCGGGCCGACCTTGACCTTCACCGAGCCGGTCACCGTCTTGCCGTCGTACTCCTCCACCACCGCCCCCGGCAGGCAGGGTGCGACGCGTTCGATGTCGAGGAGCGCGCGCCAGGCGTCGTCGACCGCGACGGGGACGGTGAACTCGTGGTGCAGCTCCATGACTTCCTCCTCGCCCTCAGGGCGTGGCGCGTGGGTGGATGGCCCCGGCTGTCGTGGTCAGGGGCGCGCCGCTGCCGCCCCAGCGCAGGGCGACGATCTCGGCGGCGACGGACACGGCGACCTCCTCGGGCGTACGGGCGCCCAGGTCGAGCCCGAGCGGCGAGCGCAGCCGGGACAGCTCGGCCTCGGTGAGACCGGCCTCGGTCAGCCGTTCACGCCGCTCGTCGTGGGTACGGCGGCTGCCCATCGCCCCGATGTAGGCGGCCGGCCGGCGCAGCGCCTCCTCCAGCAGCGGCACGTCGAACTTCGGGTCGTGGGTGAGGACGCAGATCACCGTCCGCTCGTCGGTCTCGGCGCCCCCGAGGTAGCGGTGCGGCCATTCCACGACGACCTCCACGCCCGCCGGGAACCGCTTGGGTGTGGCGAAGACCGGGCGGGCGTCGCACACGGTGACCCGGTAGCCGAGGAAGTCGCCGATGCGGGCCACCGCGGCCGCGTAGTCGATGGCGCCGAAGACCAGCATGCGCGGCGGTGGCGCGAACGACTGCAGGAACACCGTGACGGCGTCCTCGCGGCGCTCCCCGTGCGGCCCGTAGTGCCTCAGCAGCGAGGCGCCGAGGGCGAGTTCGCCACGCGCGTCGGCGGTCACCGCGACATCGAGCCCGGCCGTACCGAGCGTGCCGGCCTCGGTGCCCTGCCAGACGGCCAGCGTGGCCCCGCGCGGGGCGGGCCCGTCCACCACCGTGGCCACGGTCACCGGCTCACCCGCGGCGACGGACCCGGCGACCGCCCCGAACGCGGGGTCGGTCTCGGGCGTCACCGGCCGCACCAGCAACGTGATCTCGCCACCGCAGGTTAGCCCGACCGCGAACGCGTCCTCGTCGCTGTACCCGAAGGTCTCCAGCCGTGCCTCGCCGCTCGCCACCACCTCCTGCGCCAGCTCGAACACCGCCCCTTCGACACAGCCACCGGACACACTGCCCACGACCTCGTCGTCGGACCCCACCGCCATGGCGGCGCCGGGTCCGCGCGGTGCGCTGCGGCTGACCGCGACGACCGTGGCCAGACCGAACGGGATCCGGGCCGCGTACCAGCGTTCCAGCGCCGGCAGAATCTCACGCACGCTCCGCTCCTCTCACCCGCGCCACGGAGACCCCCTCGGCCTCCGCCCCGCGCACCACCGCCGCGAGCCGCTCCAGCGCTGCCAGGCTGTGCCCCTCGACGAAGTCGTCCACGCTGGGCAGGGCCGCCGCCATCCCGGCCGCGAGGGGCGCGTAACCCGGGCGTGCCTTGCGCGGGTTCGCCCAGATCACCCGGTGCGCCAGCCCGTGCAGACGGCGCATCTGCGCGCCGAGCAGCTCCGGATCATCGCGCTCCCAGCCGTCCGAGAGCAGCACGACGACCGCGCCGCGCGCCATGCCGCGCTGGCCCCAGCGGTTGAGGAACTCCCGCAGCAGCTCGCCCAGCCGGGTGCCGCCGCGCCAGTCGGGGACGGCCGCCGCGAGCGCCGCCATCGCCAGGTCCGGGTCGCGGTGCGAGAGTTCCCGGGTCACCCGGGTGAGCCGGGTGCCGATCGTGAACACCTCCGTGCGGCCCCCGCGCACCGCGGCATGCGCGAACCTGAGCAGCGCGTCGGCGTACGGCGCCATCGACCCGCTCACGTCGACGAGCAGCACGACCCGGCGGGGCCGGTCCACGCGCGCGTGCCGCCGCAGCCGGGCCGGCTCCCCGCCCCGCCGCAGCAGTTCCCGTACGGTGCGGCGCGGGTCGACGTCCCCGCGCCGGGCCGGCCGCCGCCGCGCGGAGCGCCGGGTCTGCCCGGACAGCGCGAACGCGGCCAGCAGCCGGTGGAGATGGGCGCGCTCGGCCGCGTCCAGCTCGCCGACGTCGCGGTGCCGCAGCACCTCGGTGGCGCTGGCGAGCGTGGCCGTCGGCGGCCCCGCGGGCTCGCCCTCGCCCGGGGCACGGCTCCCGGCGGGCGCGTCCCGCGTCACGAGCCGCAGCCGGGGCGGAGGAGCGTGCCGCACCACCGGCCGGGCGGACTCGCCCGACGGCCCGAAGTACGCGGCGAACACCCGCTCGTACCGCTCCAGATCGTCGTGCCCACCGCACAGCGTCGCCCGCCCCGCCCAGTACACATCGGCCCGCACCCCAGGCCGCAGCACGTCCACAGCCCGCAGAAAGGCGTACGCCCGCTCGGTACTCGCCTCGACCCCCGCCGCCCGCACCGCCCGCACAAACCCGAGCAACACGGCATCCGCCGCCGCGGCCCCGCCCTCACCCGTCCCGACCACACCCGCCGGTCCGCGCGGAGGCTGGTGCCCGGTCTCCGATCCGGCCGTGTTGCCGACGTCCCCCGGGCCGCGAGGACCATGCTCCCCGTTCCCCGAAGGCCCCTTCCCGTTGCGTCCTGATTCGGTCATGGCGCTCACGTCCCCCGCGTCGCCAGGACCGCCGCGAGATCGAGGCCCCGGGCCCGGTCCGCGTCCTCCCGGTACTTCAGGACCGAGCCCAGTGTCGCCACGGCCAGGTCGGCGTCCACCTCGTTCGCCCCGAGCGCGTTCAGGGCCTCGGCCCAGTCGATCGTCTCGGCCACGCCGGGGGGTTTGAGCAGGTCCGCGCCTCGCAGGGCCTGCACCAGGGCTGTGACCTGTTCGGCCAGCCGTGCCGACACCTGGGGCAACCGGGTGCGCACGATGGCCAGTTCGCGGGCGAAGGAGGGATGGTCGAACCAGTGGTACAGGCACCGCCGCTTCAGCGCGTCGTGCACCTCCCGGGTCCGGTTCGAGGTCAGTACGACCACCGGCGGCTCGTCGGCCCGCAGGGTGCCCAGCTCCGGGATCGTGACCGAGTACTCGGACAGCAGCTCCAGCAGGAACGCCTCGAACTCGTCGTCGGCCCGGTCGATCTCGTCGACCAGCAGCACCGACGGCTGCGTCTGCAGCGCCAGCAGCAGCGGCCGGGCGATGAGGAAGCGCCGGTCGTACAGCTCGCTCTCCAGACGGTCCGCGTCGTGGACCCCGGCCGCCTCGGCGGCCCTCAGGTGCAGCAGCTGACGCGGGAAGTCCCAGTCGTACAGGGCCTGGGAGGCGTCGATGCCCTCGTGGCACTGCAGGCGGATCAGCGGCGCGTCGAGCGCCCCGGCCAGGGCGGTCGCGAGCGCGGTCTTGCCCACGCCCGCGTCGCCCTCGCAGAAGAGCGGCCGGTGCAGCCTCAGTGCCAGGAAGCAGGTGACGGCCAGCCCTTCGTCGACGAGGTACCCCGTCTCCTCCAGGCGGCCCCGCACCTGCTCCGGGTCGTCCATCCGGGTGATCGACGCTCACCCCATTCCGCCGGCGGTCAGCACCGCCCGCCGGGTCAGCACCCGCGCGAGGTGCTCCCGGTACTCGGGCGAGGCGGACAGGTCCTGCGACGGCCGGGTGCCCTCGGCCGCCGCCTCGCAAGCCCGCGCCACGGCATCGAGACCGTCGGCGCCGGCCAGCGCCTCCTCGGCCGCGGTGGCCCGCAGCGGGGTCGAGCCCATGTTGGTGAGCCCGATGCGCGCCTCGGCGATCCGCCCGTCGTCGCGCCGTACGAGCGCGGCCACGCCGACGATCGCCCAGGCCTGCGCGACCCGGTGGAACTTCTCGTAGTGGTAACTCCAGCCGTCCGTCTTCGGCACCCGCACCTCCACCAGGAGTTCGTCGGGGGCCAGGGCGGACTGGAGGTAGTCGACGAAGAAGTCCCGGGCCGGGACCGTACGACGCCCGCTCGGCCCGGCGACGACCATCTCGCCGTCCAGCGCCAGCACCACCGCGGGCAGGTCACCCGCCGGGTCGGCGTGCGCGAGCGAGCCGCCCAGGGTGCCCCGGTGCCGTACCGCGGGGTCGGCGACCGTGGCCGTCGCCTCCGCGAGCAGACCGGCGTGCCGGCGCACCAGCGGGTCACGGATCACGTCGTGGTGCGTGGTCAGCGCGCCGATGACGAGCGTGTCGCCGTCCTCCCGGACCCCGCGCAGCTCCGGGATCCGGCCCACGTCCACGACCAGCTCAGGGAAGGCGAGCCGCAGCCGCAGCAGCGGCAGCAGACTCTGCCCGCCGGCCAGCACCTTCGCCTCCTCGCCCGCGTCGGCGAGCACGCTCACCGCCTCGTCGACGCTGGTCGGACGGGCGTACTCGAATGCCGGGGGAATCATGCCGACGCCTCCTTCACCGCGCGCCACACCCGCTCGGGGGTACAGGGCATCCGCACGTCGTGCACGCCCAGCGGCCTGAGCGCGTCCACGACGGCGTTGACCACGGCGGGCGTCGACGCGATCGTCCCGGCCTCCCCGACTCCCTTGACCCCCATGGAGTTCGAGGCCGCCGGGGTCTCCGTCCGGCCGGTCACGAAGTCCGGCAGGTCCGCCGCCGACGGCACGAGGTAGTCGGCCATGGTGCCGGAGACGAGGTTGCCCTCGGCGTCGTACACGGCCTCCTCGTACAGCGCCTGCGCGATGCCCTGCGCGATCCCGCCGTGCACCTGGCCCTCGACGATCATCGGGTTGACGACCCGGCCGACGTCGTCGACGCAGACGTACGACCTGATCCGCGTCCGCCCGGTCTCCGTGTCGACCTCGACCGCGCACAGGTGGGTGCCGTGCGGGTAGGAGAAGTTCTCCGGGTCGACCAGGGTCTCGGCGTTGATGGACGGCTCGACGCCGTCGGGCAGATCGTGCGAGGTGAACGCCTCGAAGGCGATCTCCTGGATGCTCTTGTGCGCCTCCGGGGAGCCCTTCACGGAGAACACGCCGTTCGTGAACTCCAGGTCCTGCTCGCTCGCCTCCAGCAGATGGGCGGCGACCTTCCGGGCCTTCTCGACCACCTTCGTCGCCGCCCGGTGCACGGCCTCACCGCCGACGGACAGCGACCGCGAGCCGTAGGTGTCCATGCCCTGCGGTGCCGCCTGCGTGTCGCCGTGCAGCACCTCGACGTCGTCGAACGGCACGCCCAGCACGTCGGCGGCGATCTGGCTCCAGCAGGTCTCGTGGCCCTGCCCGTGCGGGCTGGTGCCGGTGACCACCTCGACCTTGCCGGTGGGCAGCATGCGGATGCTCGCCGCCTCCCAGCCGCCGGCCGCGTACCTCAGGTCGCGCAGCACCCGGCTCGGTGCCAGCCCGCACATCTCGGTGTACGTCGACACGCCGATGCCGAGGCGTACGGGGGCCCCGCGCTCGGTGCGCTCGCGCTGCTCGGCGCGCAGATCGTCGTACCCGAACAGGGCGAGGGCCTTCTCGGTCGCCGCCTCGTAGTTGCCGCTGTCGTACGTCAGCCCGGCGATCGAGGTGTACGGGAACTCCTCGTGCCGGATCCAGTTCCGGCGCCGCACCTCCACCGGGTCGAGGCCCAGCTCGGCGGCCAGCTCGTCCATGATCCGCTCGATGGCGAAGGTGGCCTCCGGGCGTCCGGCGCCGCGGTAGGCGTCGGTGGGGGTGCGGGTGGTGAAGACGCCGGTGCAGTTGAACTCGTAGGCGTCCATCTTGTAGATCGCCGGGTACATGAAGGCGCCGAGGAGCGGGATGCCCGGGGTGACCAGCATCAGGTACGCGCCCATGTCGGCGAGCAGGTCCACCTTCAGGCCCAGCAGCTTGCCCTCGCGGGTCGCGGCGACCTCGATGTCCTGGATCATGCCGCGCCCGTGGTGGGTCGCGAGATAGCCCTCGGAGCGGGACTCGGTCCACTTCACCGGACGGCCGAGCTTGCGCGCGACCGCGAGTGCGAGGGCCTCCTCGCCGTACACCTGGAGCTTGGAGCCGAAGCCGCCGCCCACGTCCGGGGCGACCACGCGCAGCTTCTGCTCGGGGATCCCGGTGACCACGGCGAGCATGATCCGCAGGATGTGCGGGATCTGGGTCGCCGAGTAGACCGTGTACTCGCCGGAGGCGGCGAGCGGGGTGACGACGACCGCGCGCGGTTCCATGGCGTTGGGGATGAGCCGCTGCTGGTGGTAGCGGCGCTTGACCGTGACCTCGGCGCGCTGCCGCACCGACTCGAAGCTCCCGCCGGTGGCGAGCGGCCAGGTGTAGCAGCGGTTGGTGCCCTTGTCGGCGTGGACCAGCGGGGCGCCCTCCGCCAGTGCGGCCTCCAGGTCCAGGACCGGGGGCAGCGGGTCGTAGTCGACCTCGATCGCCTCCAGCGCGTCGGCGGCCGCGTACCGGTCGCGGGCCACCACGACCGCCACCGGGTCACCGGCGTAGCGGACCTCGTCGACGGCGACCGGCGGGTGGTCGGGGAGCACGATGTCCTCGGTCACCGGCCAGGCGCAGGGCAGCGAGCCCAGCCCCTCGGCGAGATCGGCGCCGCTGAACGCCGCGACGACACCGGGGCGTTCGAGGGCGGGGGAGACGTCGATCCGGGTGATGCGGGCGTGGGCCATCGGGCTGCGCAGGATGGCCAGGTGCAGCAGTCCGGCGACCTGGATGTTGTCGGTCCAGTTGGTCTGGCCGGTGATCAGCCGGGCGTCCTCCTTGCGCAGCCGGGAGCGGCCGACCTCGTGTTCGACGGCCTGATCGGTCATGCCGTGGCCTCCTCGGGGACCTGTTGCCCGGAGGCGGCGAGCACCGCGCGGACGATGTTCTGGTAACCGGTGCACCGGCACAGGTTGCCCTCCAGGGCCTGCCGGACCTCGTCCGAGGTGGGGTGCGGGTTCTCGCTCAGCAGATCGCGCGCCGCCATGATCATCCCGGGGGTGCAGTAGCCGCACTGCAGACCGTGCCGCTCGTGGAAGGCGTGCTGCAGCGCGGTCCACTCCCCGTCCTTGGCCAGCCCCTGGACGGTGGTCACCGTGCCGCCGTCCGCCTGTACGGCGAGCACCGAGCAGCTCTTGACGGTCTCCCCGTCCAGGTCGACCGTGCACGCGCCGCAGTTCGAGGTGTCGCAGCCGATCGGGGTGCCGGTCAGGCCGAGGCGGTCGCGCAGGTAGTGGGCCAGGAGCAGACGGGGTTCCACGTCGTCCTCGTACGTCGTGCCGTCCACGTTCACCTTGATGTGGGTCATGTGCCCTCCAGACCGTGGGGCAGGAGCGAGAATCAGCCAGATCGACGTGATGTACGTCACTCTATGACCGCGCACTGGAGGCGGCGAGCGCTACGACAGGGCTTTTGTTGAACATTAATCCATTGCTGTCGAGGAGGTGCCCTGCTGCACTGCTCCTGATCCGCCGTCACACAGAGAGGACCGGCGATGCGCACTGCGTGCATGTCCACCCAGGAAGGAATCCCACCCATGCCGAAGGACATCACGCTCAGTGCATCTGCTCAATCTCGGAATTCTCGCGCACGTAGACGCCGGTAAGACCAGCCTGACCGAACGGCTGCTGCACGCGGCCGGAGTGACCGACGAGATCGGCAGCGTCGACGCCGGCAGCACCCGGACGGACACCCTCGCGCTGGAGCGGCAGCGCGGGATCACCATCAAGTCGGCGGTCGTGTCGTTCCCGCTCGACTCGGTGACCGTCAACCTCATCGACACCCCCGGTCACCCCGACTTCATCGCCGAGGTGGAGCGGGTGCTCGGCGTGCTGGACGGCGCCGTCCTGGTCGTCTCGGCCGTCGAGGGCGTCCAGGCGCAGACCAGGGTGCTGATGCGGACCCTGCGCCGGCTGCGCATCCCCACCCTCGTCTTCGTCAACAAGATCGACCGGCGGGGCGCCCGCGACGAGGCCGTGCTGCGCGAACTCGCCCGCAGGCTGGCCGTGCCGCTCGTCCCCATGGGGACGGCCACCGCGCTCGGCACCCGCGACGCCCGCTTCGTCCCCCGCCTCGGCCCGTCCGCCCTGGACGCCCTCGCCGACCACGACGACGACCTGCTCACCGCCTACGTGACGGGCGACGTCCCTGACGGCCGCCTCCACACCGCCCTCGCCACCCAGACCCGGCAGGCCCTGGTCCACCCGGTCTACTTCGGCTCCGCCATCACCGGCGCCGGCGTGCCCGAGCTGATCACCGGCATCGAACGCCTGCTCCCGCCCGCCACCGGCGACCCGGACGCCCCGTTGTCCGGCACGGTGTTCAAGGTCGAACGGGGCCCGGCGGGGGAGAAGATCGCCTATGCGCGGATCTTCTCCGGGACGCTGCGGGTGCGGGATCGGGTGCCGTTCGGGAGTGGCGGTGAGGCGGGCGGGGGCGGCCGCGAGGAGGGTGGGGTCG